>NZ_JBWYGY010000002.1:0-1166152 GCF_056713205.1 Mycetocola sp. Y719
ACCTGACCAAAAAGATCAAGCCGACGGGTATTTGGCATTTGACATTGTGCACGCTGTTGAGTTCTCAAGGATCGGATGCTCCCACTTTTCACCCTTCCGGGCTGCTCCGCAGGGCAACTTCTCTATCCTAGCACCCATTTTCTCCGGTGTCGCACGCGCTCCGGACCGAAGTCCGAGTCTCGAATACGAGGGAGATCCTGAGTGAGGATCATCCTCTCTTCCGAATCGAAACTCCGAATAATCGGGGTAATTCTGAAGGGAGGTTTGGTCCCGCATGAGGCCGGCGAGCTGTTCCGCTCCGCCGCACCTTTGGGGTGACGAGTGATTACTTTACGCACATCCCGGAGGCCCCGCAAATTGCGGCTGCGGCCCGGGCGTGTCGCCCGGAATTCAGCCGGGGAAGACGCCGGCGAGGGTCTTCTTGCCGCGGCGGAGGACCGCCACTCCCCCGGCCAGAGTGCTCTCGAGCACGGCCGACTCGTCGCCGACTTTGGCGTTGTTGAGGTACACCCCACCCTGTGCGATCGCGCGGCGCGCTTCGCCCAGGCTGGAGGTGAGTCCGGTGTCGACGAGGAGCTGGGTGATCGCGGCGCCGGGCGCAGCGGTCGTGTTCGGCAGTTCGCGGAGTGCGGCAGCCAGGGTGTCAGCGTCGAGGCTTCCCAGTTCGCCCTGCCCGAACAGCGCGGCAGACGCGGCGATCGCGGCATCCGTCGCTTCCGCGCCGTGGACCAGGGCGGTGACTTCCCAGGCCAGGCGCTTCTGCGCTTCACGGCGAAACGGCTCGGAGGCGACGGCCTGCTCGAGCTGCTCGATCTCGTCGCGCGTGAGGAAGGTGAAGATCTTCAGCCGTGCGATCACGTCGGCATCGTCCGAGTTGAGCCAGAACTGGTAGAACGCGTACGGGCTCGTCAGTGCCGGGTCCAGCCAGACGGCGTTTCCCTCGCTCTTGCCGAACTTCGATCCGTCCGAGTTGGTGATGAGCGGTGTGCCGATGGCGTGCGCGCTCTTCCCCTCGGCCTTGTGGATGAGGTCGGTTCCACTCGTGAGGTTGCCCCACTGGTCGCTGCCGCCGGTCTGCAACACGCAGTCGTAGCTGCGGTACAGCTCGAGGAAGTCCATACCCTGCAGGATCTGGTAGCTGAACTCGGTGTAGCTGATGCCGGCGTCCGAATTGAGGCGTGCGCTGACGGCATCCTTCTTGAGCATCGTGCCCACCCGGAAGTACTTGCCGACATCGCGCAGGAAGTCGATGGCCGAGAGCGGCGCCGTCCAGTCGAGGTTGTTGACCAGCCGTGCCGCGTTGTCGCCCTCGAAGCTGAGGAATCGGGAGACCTGTGCCTGGAGGTACCCCACCCACTCGGCGACCGTGTCTCGGGTGTTGAGCGTGCGCTCCGCCGTTGGGCGCGGGTCACCGATCAGGCCGGTCGATCCCCCGACGAGGCCGAGCGGCTTGTGGCCGGCGAGCTGGATGCGCCGAAGCAGGAGCAGCTGCACCAGGTTTCCCAGGTGGAGGCTCGGGGCGGTCGGGTCGAACCCGCAGTAGTAGGTGATCGACGGCCCGGACAGCAGAGTCTTCAGCTCGGCGGCGTCTGTTGACACGTGCACAAGTCCTCGCCAGACGATCTCCTCCCAGACATCCTCGAACGACGGGTCATTGGACTGGGGCTGGAGTTGGGGCTGCGACACGAGAGCAAGAGTACCAGCGCCGCTTCCCGTCCGATGTGAGCCTGTGGCCTCACTCTTGACGATGTTTAGGGTATTGGCTAACATCAGCTTAGTTATGCTTCCAGGCTAAAAAGGAGGAGAGTCATGTTCGTCATCACCGCAGACCAGGTGGACAGCAGGAACCAGCCGGACCGAGCGGCATCCGCCCTGGACTCGCTCAACGCGTCGGACGGACCGACGCTGCTCCTGCCCGCCGAACGCACGGCGGGTGATGAGATCCAGATCCTCCCGGCCACAGCCGCAGACACGCTCGCCATCGTTCTCGAGCTGACCCGCGAAGACGCCTGGAGCGTCGGCGTCGGTATCGGACCGGCGCGACTGCCGCTCCCCCGCGCGACCCGCGAGGCGACAGGCGAGGCCTTCTTCGCGGCGAGGGATGCCGTGACCCGCGCCAAGAAGTCACAGATCCGGTTCGCGCTCACAGCCGCCGATGACGCGGAGGACGGCATCCGAGGCGCGGATGTCGAAGCACTCGTCTCCCTCCTGCTCGTGCTGCGTGAACGCCGGACCGACGCCGGCTGGGAACTCTACGACCTGCTGACCACCGGACTGACCCAGTCTGAATCGGCTGAACGGCTGGGGATCACGGCCGGAGCGGCCAGCCTGCGCGCCCGCACTGCCGGCATCCGTGTCGAGAGGGCGTCGTCTGAGGCCCTTGTTAGGCTTCTCGACACGGTCAACCGTTCAGCAGATCCGGCTCCAGCGCCGGGCGGCGACGACGTCCAGGCCGACTGAGCCGACACGGCAGGAGAACGACAGTGAGCCCCATCACCGGTGCCCTACCGACCACCCTCTACTGGGTGTTCGCGCTCGTGCTTGCGGCCGGATGCCTCGCAACGGTCGGCATCGCCCACTGGCGCCGCAAGAACAAGATCATTTCGATCGCGGCAGCCCTACTGGGGGTCGACCTCGTGCTTCTGGCGATCCCGTCGCCTGACGCTCCGCTCGGAGTCACCGTCACTCTCGGCATCCTCGCCATCGCGATCGCGGTTCTCGGGGGCGGGATCGCCACAAGCTACGTGCTCAAACTTGCGACGCGAGGCCTCGTCCGGCCCGGCCTGTTCGGCGGCATCATCGTCACCGAGCCCGACCGTGCCGCAGGCGGCGCGCTCAGGACCACGGCAGGTGAGCAGCACGAGGTGCTGCGCGGCGGACGCACCATCGGCTATCTGGAACGCTTCGCCGTCGCGGCAACGCTCATGGCGGGGTTCCCCGAAGCCATCGCCGTGATCATCGCCATCAAGGGTGTCGGCCGCTTCACCGAACTTGCCGCGGCCGAAGCGCGTGAACGCTTCATCATCGGCACGTTCGCCAGCCTCATCTGGGCGTCGTCGAGCGCCGCACTGTTCATCTTCGCCCTGAGCTGACCCGGCGCGACGAAGCCCGACTCACTCGGTCGTGTCGAACAGCCCCACGATGTTGCCCTCACTGTCGGTGAAGTAGGCGTAGCGGTCGGTCTCAGTGAGCACCTCGATCTCGCCCACCCGCTTACCTCCGTTGGCTTCGACCAACGCCAGCGTTTCCTCGATGTTGTCGACGCTGATCACCACGGTGGGATGCGGCACCACATTGCGTTTGTGGATGTCACCGCCGATCCCGCCGGCGTCCGGCTTGTCGATCATCGTGTTGTCCGCGTCCCAATCGGTCATGGACCAGCCGAAGATCGTTCCGTAGAACGCCTTCGCGCGGGCCATGTCATCTGCGGGGATCTCGAAATGCTCTACCGTTGCCATGCCGTCAGCCAAGCGCCATCGCTCGGCGTGGTCAAGCCTTCGGATGCTTCTTGTACGGTGAGACGCTCGGCTCGCCCGGGATCCAGAACCGCCACGGGAGATCGGCTCCCCCGGCGAGCCCGGTACGCGGACCTGTGGAGTGCTCGACAGGACCTGTCGCCGGTTCGAGTTCGAACGGCGGGGCGAAGAGGTCGCTGCCGTCGTCGCCGAGGCTGATGCCGAGCGCGACGACGAGTCTGGCGGGCCCTTGCGCCAGGTCACGATCGTTCTTCGACGTGGTGCGGCGGAACCGCGCCAGGTCGATGCCCTCGACGACCTCGCCTGCCCGGAGCAGGCACCCGGACGCCTCGCCTTCCGGGGAACAGACGACGTTGGCGCAGACGTGCATCCCGTAGGTGAAGTAGCAGTAGAGGTGCCCGGGTTCGCCGAACATGCTGGCGTTCCTCGCAGTCTTGCCTCGGAAGGCGTGCGAGCCGGGGTCGACGCCCTGCCCGACGTACGCCTCGACCTCAGTGATCCGCACCGCCACCGTTCCGGCATCCGTCGTGTGGCGGAGCACAGCACCGAGCAGGGCCGGGGCGACCTCGAGCGACGGCCGCTCGAGGAACGCCCGGTCGAGTGCGGTGACCACCGGGCTCAGCCCACCAGCGCTTGCGAGAGCACGCGAACACGGGACGTCAGCTTCGCGCGCTGTTCAGCGACCCGTTCAGGAGCCGTTCCGCCAACTCCTGTGCGGGAGCCGATCGATCCGGCCACTGTGAGCACGTCGCGGACGGCCGGGGTGAGGTGCGGTGACAGGGCGGCGAGATCCTCGTCAGAGGGTTCGTGCAACTCGAGGCCGCGTTCCTCGCAGTGCTGGACGAGTTCGCCGGAGATCTCGTGGGCGTCCCTGAACGACACGCCCTGCTTGACGAGCCACTCCGCCACGTCGGTGGCGAGCGAGAATCCCTGCGGCGCGAGTTCGGCCATCCGTTCGGTGTTGAACCGGAGCGTCGCGACCATGCCGGTGAAGGCAGGCAACAGGACTTCGAGCTGTTCGACGGTGTCGAAGACAGGCTCCTTGTCCTCCTGCAGGTCACGGTTGTACGCGAGCGGGATGCCCTTGAGCGTCGCCAGAAGTCCGGTGAGGTTCCCGATCAGCCGGCCGGACTTGCCGCGCGCCAGTTCGGCGATGTCGGGGTTCTTCTTCTGCGGCATGATGCTCGAACCGGTCGAGTAGCCGTCGTCGAGCGTGACGAAGTCGAACTCGCGCGTGTTCCAGATGATGATCTCCTCGGCGAACCGCGAGAGATTGATCCCGATCAGCGCCGTGACGAACGCGAACTCCGCGACCACGTCGCGGCTGGCGGTTGCGTCGATGGAGTTCTCGGTCGGGCGGTCGAGACCGAGCTCGGATGCCACGAGTTGCGGATCCAGCCCGAGCGAACCGCCCGCGAGTGCACCGGCACCGTACGGCGACGCCGATGCCCGCTTCGTCCAGTCGGCGAGCCGTTCCAGGTCGCGGACCAGCGGCCAGGCGTGCGCGAGCAGGTGGTGCGCGAGCAGCACAGGCTGGGCGTGCTGGAGATGGGTACGTCCGGGCATCGGCGCGTCGCTGTGCACCTCGGCCTGTGAGGCGATGGCATCGATGAGCTGAACGACAAGGTGGCCGATCAGCCGGGAATGGTCGAGCAGGTACAACCGGACGAGCGTGGCGATCTGGTCGTTCCGGCTGCGTCCGGCGCGGAGCTTGCCGCCGAGTTCGACCCCGGCGCGCTCGATCAGCCCGCGTTCGAGAGCCGAGTGCACGTCCTCATCGGATTCCGCGGCGCTGAACGCCCCCGATGTCACGTCGGCATCGAGCCGGTCGAGTGCGTCGAGCATGGCGACCAGTTCCTGGTCGCTCAGATAGCCGGCGGCCGCGAGCGCTTTCGCGTGCGCCCGCGAACCGGCGATGTCGTACGCGGCCAGCTGCCAGTCGAACTGCGTCGACTTGCTCAGCCGGGACAGTTCGGGTGACGGACCGCTGGCGAAGCGGCCGCCCCAGAGTGCCCCCGCCTCGCCTGCGCGGTTCTGCGAGTCGTCACCCGTCATCGTCTTACTCCTGGCCGGCGTCGCGACGGGCGGAGATCTTGCTGGGCAGCGACCACAGCTCGATGAAGCCCTTGGCGAGCGACTGGTCGAACGTGTCGCCCGTGTCGTAGGTGGCGAGGTTGAAGTCGTACAGGCTCGAGTCGCTCCTGCGGCCCGTCACCACGGCGGTGCCGGCGTGCAGCTTGAGGCGGATGTCGCCCGAGACGTGCTTCTGGGTCTCGTCGATGAACACGTCGAGGGCCTTCTTCAGGCCGGAGAACCAGAGGCCGTCGTAGACCAGCTCGGCCCACTTCGATTCGACCGAACGCTTGTAGCGTGCGAGGTCGCGCTCGACGGTCATGTTCTCGAGTTCTTCGTGCGCGGTGATGAGCGCGATTCCTGCCGGCGACTCGTAGACCTCACGGCTCTTGATGCCGATCAGGCGGTCTTCGACGATGTCGATACGGCCGACACCCTGGTCTCCTGCGAGCCGGTTCATCAGCTCGACCGCCTGCAGCGGCGTGATGGACTTGCCGTCGTAGGCGACGGGCACGCCCTGGTCGAACGTGATGACGACCTCCGTAGGGGCGCCGGCCTCAGCCGGGTCCTTCGTGTATGTGTAGAGGTCTTCGATCGGCGCGTTCCACGGGTCCTCGAGGAATCCGGTCTCGACGGCGCGGCCCCAGACGTTCTGGTCGATGGAGTACGGGCTCTTCTTCGACTGCGCGATCGGCAGGTTGTGCTGCTCGGCGTAGACGATCGCCTTGTCGCGGGTCAGCGCGAGGTCGCGGACCGGCGCGATGCTGGTGAGGTCGGGGGCGAGGGCGGCGACGGCCGCTTCGAAGCGGACCTGGTCGTTACCCTTGCCGGTGCAGCCGTGGGCGACGCTGTTCGCGCCGAGCTCCTTGGCGGTCGACGCGAGGTACTTCGCGATCAGCGGGCGGCTCAGCGCCGAGACGAGCGGGTAGCGCTTCTGGTACAGCGCGTTGGCCTTGAGCGCAGGCATGAGGTAGTCGTTCGCGAACTCGTCACGAGCGTCGACGACGACGGATTCGACGGCACCGCAATCCAGCGCACGCTGGCGGATGACCTCCATGTCCTCGCCCTCCTGGCCGACGTCGATCGCGAGGGCGACGACCTCTTTGCCTGTGGCATCCTTCAACCAGCCGATTCCCACCGAGGTGTCGAGGCCGCCAGAGTATGCGAGTACGACGCGTTCCGCCATGAAGTTCTTCTCCTTGATTTGCAGTGGTTTTTAAGTGTAGTGATCTGCACGGATGGGCGGGTTCAGGCCCGTTCGAGCAGCCAGACGAGCAGCGCCTTCTGGGCGTGCAGGCGGTTCTCCGCCTCGTCCCAGACGATCGACTGCGGGCCATCGATGACGTCGGCCGTCACTTCGAAGCCGCGGTCTGCCGGGAGGCAGTGCATGAAGACGGCGTCGGCGTGAGCCAGCGCCATCATGTCGGCGTCGACCCGGTACGGGCCGAGCACGGCGACGCGCGCAGCTTTCTCCTCTTCCTTGCCCATCGACACCCAGGTGTCTGTGACGAGGATGTCGCTGCCCGCCGCTGCCTCGCGGGCGTCGGTGAACAGTTCGACCGAACCGCCTGTCGTCTCGGCGATCGCGGTGGCATCCGCGACGACCTGCTGGTTCGGGGTGAAGCCCTCCGGCGACGCGATGCGCACGTGCATTCCGGCCGTCGTCCCGGCGAGCAGATACGACTGGGCCATGTTGCACGCACCGTCGCCGACGAAGGTGAGGGTGAGACCGGCCAGTTCGCCCTTGTGCTCACGGATCGTGAGCAGGTCGGCGAGCAGCTGGCACGGGTGGAAGTCATCCGACAGGGCGTTGACGACCGGGATCGTCGTGCCCTGGGCCATCTCCTCGAGTCCCGCCTGGCCGTATGTTCGCCAGACGATGGCGGCGACCTGGCGTTCGAGGACACGGGCAGTGTCTGCCGCGGTCTCCTTGCCACCGAGCTGGCTCGACGCGGTGGAGATGATCAGCGGGACTCCGCCGAGATCGGCGATCCCCACGGCGAAGGACACCCTGGTCCTCGTCGACGACTTGTCGAAGATGACGGCGACGGTCTGCGGCCCTTCGAGGGGACGGCGCGAGTACCGGTCCTTCTTCAGTTCGATCGCGAGGTCGAGGATCTCCGACTGCTCGGCGGGGCTGAGGTCGTCGTCGCGCAGGAAGTGTCTGGTCACTGGGATTCCTTCGTTCGGGAGTCGGCCGGCACGTCGAGTGCATCGAGCGCGGCGCGGAAGCGTTCGCCGAAGACGCGTACGTCGTCGTCGCCGACGATGAGCGGCGGGGCGAGGCGGATGGTGGTGGGGTTCGGGGCGTTGATGATGAGCCCGGCGGCCAGGGCCTCACGCACGAGATCTGCCGCGACCGGTTCGGACAGACCGATACCGATCAACAGGCCGGCACCGCGCACCTCTGTGATGAGCGGTGAACCGATCCCCAGGACGAGTTCGCGCAGTTCGGCTCCCCGCACACGGGCGTTGTCGACCAGTCCCGCGTCCTCGATCTCGCCGAGCACCGCGTTCGCCGTCGCGGTCGCCAGCGGGTTGCCGCTGAACGTGCTCCCGTGTGTGCCGGGGGTGAACAGGTCGGATGCTTCGCCGAAGGTGACGAGGGCGCCGATCGGGAAACCGCCGCCGAGACCCTTGGCGAGGGTGACGGCATCCGGGACGATTCCCTCACGCTGGAACGCGAACCACTCCCCGGTGCGCCCTGCCCCGGTCTGGACCTCGTCGAGAATGAGGAGGACGCCGTGCCGTTCGGTCAGCTCGCGGGCGCGGGCGAGGTAGCCCTGCGGCAATTCGACCACGCCTGCTTCGCCCTTGATCGGTTCGACGACGAGGGCCGCGACGGTGTCGTCGATCGCGGCTTCGAGCGCTTCGATCGTGCTGTCCAGATGTTCGACTCCCCCGGGAAGCGGGGCAAACGGAGTCTGGATCGCTGGCTTCCCGGTGAGCGCGAGCGCACCCATGGTGCGGCCGTGGAACGAGTTGTTCAGCGCGAGGATGCGCGTGCGACCGCCTCCACCGCTGTTGAGCCTCGCCAGTTTGAACGCGGCCTCGTTGGCTTCCGTCCCCGAGTTCGTGAAGAACACCCGGCCGGCCGGGCCGGCACCGGTGAGCCTCTTGAGCCTGGCCGCCAGCTCCAGCTGCGGTGGACTGACGAAGTAGTTGGAGATGTGGATCAGCTCAGCGGCCTGGGCGCTGATCGCTGCAACCATCGCCGGGTGGGCGTGGCCGAGAACGTTCACAGCGATGCCACCGAGGAAGTCGAGGTACTCGGTGCCGTCTGCACCCCAGACCCGGCAGCCGGAGCCGCGGACGAGGAGCGCCTGCGGTTCGCCGAACACCCGCATCATGTCGGCCGTAGCCGCGTCGTGCCAGTCGGTCATGATTCGTCCTCCACTACCTGGGTGCCGATGCCCTGCTGGGTGAATACCTCGAGCAGGATGGAGTGTTCAAGCCGACCGTCGATGATGGCGGCGTTGACGACCCCACCGACGACCGCTTCGAGGCACGCGGCCATCTTCGGGATCATGCCCGATTCCAGTGACGGCAACAGGTCACGCAATTCCCCCGTCGTGATGACGGAGACGAGGGATTCCCTGTTGGGCCAGTCGCTGTACAGGCCGGCTACGTCGGTGAGGATGAGGAACTTGTCGGCTTTCAGCGCCACGGCGAGGGCGGATGCAGCGGCATCCGCGTTCACGTTGAGCACCTGGCCCGGCGCGTCGCCGTCAGGAGCGATCGAGGAGATCACGGGGATGAGCCCGGCCTCGATCGATGAGAGGACCGCGTGCGGGTCGACGGCGACGACGTCGCCGACGAGTCCGAGGTCGACCGTTTCCCCGTCGATTTCGACGCCGCGCCTGCGCCCGGTGAAGAGGGACGAATCCTCGCCGCTCAGCCCGACGGCGAAATCGCCGTGCTCGTTGATGAGGTCGACGAGGTGTTTGTTCACCTCGCCGCGGAGAACGTCGCGGACGACGGTCATGGCCTCCGGCGTGGTGACCCGGTAGCCGCCACGGAACTCGCTCGCGATGCCGAGTTCGGTGAGTCGCGCGGAGATCTGCGGGCCGCCGCCGTGGACGACGACGGGCTTCAGGCCGGCGTGGCGGAGGAACACCATGTCCTCGGCGAACGCGCGGGTGAGTTCGGGACTGACCATGGCGTTTCCGCCGAACTTCACGACGGCGATCGCACCGTGGTAGCGCTTGAGCCACGGCAGCGCCTCGATGAGGACGGATGCCTTGGCGATGGCCTCGGCTGTGGATGCTGGGATGACTGTCGGCATCGTCTAGCTCGAGTACGCGCTGTTCTCATGCACGTAGTCGTGCGTGAGGTCGTTGGTGAGGATGGTCGCAGACTGGACACCCTCCTTGAGGTCGATGAGGACGTGCACGGCGCGTTCCGTGAGGTCGACGAGGTCGCGTGACTGGTCAGGCGCACCTGCGTGGCAGACCCGGACGCCGTTCATGCTGACATCGACGGCGTACGGGTCGAATGGCGCGCGCGTTGTTCCGATGGCTGCAAGCACACGGCCCCAGTTGGGATCGTTGCCGAACACAGCCGCCTTGAACAGGTTGTTCCTGGCCACTGAGCGGCCGACTTCGACCGCGTCGTCCTCGGTCACCGCGCCGACGACCTCGATCGTGATGTCGTGTGCGGCACCTTCGGCGTCCGACTGCAGCTGTCGAGCCAGGTCGAGGCAGATCTCACGCAGTCCGTGTGCGAACTCCTCGGCGTCGGGTTCGACGCCTGAGGCTCCGGACGCCAGCACCGTGACCTGGTCGTTCGTCGACATGCAGCCGTCCGAATCGAGCCGGTCGAAACTCACCCGCGTTGCCGCGCGGAGGGCGCGATCGAGCTGGTCGGAGGCGAGGCTTGCGTCCGTCGTGATCACGACGAGCATCGTGGCGAGGCCCGGCGCGAGCATGCCTGCGCCCTTGGCCATTCCGCCGATCACCCAGCCGTCGCCTTCGAACACAGCAGTCTTGGCGTGGCTGTCCGTCGTCAGGATCGCTTCGGCGGCATCCGCACCACCTTCGGTGCTGAGTGCCTCCGCTGCTGTGGCGACACCGGGGAGGAGTTTGTCGCGGTCGAGCTGGTCGCCGATCAGGCCGGTCGAGCAGACGAGCACATCGCCGGCAGATGTCCCGAGTGCGGCAGCGACGGCCTCTGCTGTCGCGTGCGTGGTCTGGAAGCCTTCAGGGCCGGTGAAACAGTTGGCTCCACCCGAGTTGAGGACGATGGCTGACACCGTCCCGTCCGCGATCACCTGCTGAGACCAGAGGATCGGGTTCGCTTTGGCTCGGTTGCTCGTGAAGACCGCGGCCGAGGAGTGACGCGGACCACGGTTGACGATGAGGGCGAGGTCCTTGCCCCCGGAGGCCTTCAGACCGACGGCGATACCGGCGGCTTCGAATCCCTGTGCTGTCGTGACGGTCATGGTGCGACTCCGTTCACCGGAAGGCCGGTCGATTCCTCGAGGCCGATGGCGATGTTGGCTGACTGGATGGCGGCACCAGCAGTGCCCTTGGCGAGGTTGTCGACGGCGGTCACGACGACGACGCGACCGGCGGCCTCGTCGACGGCGAGTCCCATCAGCATGGTGTTCGCGCCGAGTACGTCCGCTGTGCGCGGGAACTGGCCGGCGGGGAGCAGCTGGACGAACGTCTCGTCGCCGTATGCGTCCTGCCACGCCGCACGGACCGCATCCGCAGTCGTCCCGGGCACGATACGGGCCGTCGAGGTTGCGAGGATGCCCCGCGACATCGGCACGAGCACGGGGGTGAACGACACACTGACCTCGGAAGCTCCTGCGCCGCGAAGGCTTTGGGCGATCTCCGGCACGTGCCTGTGACTGCCACCGACGGCGTATGGGTTCGCCGAACCGAGGATCTCGGCGGCGAGCAGGTTGGTCTTCAGCGCCTTGCCGGCGCCGGACGGACCGACCGCGAGGACGGTGACGATGTCGAGCGGCTCGATCACTCCGGCATGGATGCCAGGCGCGAGCGACAGGGCCACGGTGCTGGCGTTGCAGCCCGGTGCCGCTATCCGGCGGACTCCGGCCAGGCGATCGCGCTGTTTGGTGCCGTCCGCTGCCACGATCAGTTCGGGCACACCGTACGGCCAGGCGCCGAAGTAGTCGCCACCGTAGAACGACGCCCAGTCGCTCTCACTCGTGAGCCGGTGGTCGGCCCCGCAGTCGACGACGAGTGTGCCGGGGTCGAGCGCCTCGGTGACCTCACCGGATTTGCCGTGCGGCAGTGCGAGGAAGACGACGTCGTGTCCGGAGAGGTTCTCCGGTGTCGTCTCGGACAGGGTGAGATGCGCGAGGGACCGCAGGTGCGGCTGGACGGATGCCAGCCTCTGGCCGGCATTGGAGTGCGCGGTGACTGTGCGGATGTCGAAGTCGGGGTGGGCCGCGAGCAATCGCAGCAACTCGCCCCCCGCGTAGCCGGATGCACCGGCTACGGCTACAGAGAAGGACATGGCTCTACCTTAATGAGGAAAACGATGGTCAGGTCGGCGACGTCCGTCGGAACCGTGCCCTGCACCGTTCGCCCAGCGTCGCCTATCGTCGCTCTGAGGTGTTACGGCGTCGACGCAGTGCGCAGGGGGCTGAGCCCTGTGCGAGAACACTGCTGTCGGAGATGGCCATGCATCGACTGTAGCGGGTGCGGTGCGGCATCCGCCAATCGGGTGTCAGAGCCGGTCCACTCCGGTGACGCTGATCACGGCGAACCCCTGCTCGTCGGACTCGGCCAGGTCGATCTCGGCACTGATGCCCCAGTCGTGGTCACCGGCCGGGTCGTCGAAGATCTGCCGCGCCGTCCACACCGGTCCGCTCTCATCGAGGATCAGCAGCGCGGAACTCCTGGCGTCAGGGCCGGTGAGGATCTGGTCGTACTCGCCGAAGTAGCCGTCGAGCTGGTCTGCCCAGCGGTCTGCATCGAATCCGGATGCCGCATCGAGGTCACCGAGGGCGTCGTAATCCTCGAGTGCCGCGAGCTGGACCCGGCGGAACAGCTCGTTGCGAACGAGGATGCGGAACGCCCGGACGTTTCCGGTCAGCCGCTTGGGTGCAGGAGGGACGATGTCGTTGGCGTGTTCGGCGTGCTTCTTCGCGTCTGGGTGGCTGAGTTCCTCCCACTCGTCGAGCAGGCTCGAGTCGACCTGGCGTACGAGCTCGCCGAGCCACTCGATGAGGTCGAGCAGGTCCTCGGTCTTGACGTCGTCCGGGATGGTCTGCCGTGCTGCGCGGTACGCGTCGGAGAGGTACCGCAGGACCACGCCCTCCGAGCGGGCGAGCTTGTAGAAGGCGATGAACTCACCGAACGACATGGCCCGCTCGTACATGTCGCGAACGACGGACTTCGGGTTGAGCTCGAAGTCGCGGATCCACGGCTGCGCGGCGCTGTACGTCTCGAAGGTGACAGTGAGCAGTTCCTCGAGCGGCTTCGGGTGGGTGACCTGCTCGAGCAACTCCATCCGCTCGTCGTATTCGATCCCTTCGGACTTCATGGCGGCGACGGCTTCGCCCCTGGCGAGGAACTGCTGCTGGCTGAGAACGGCTCGCGGGTCGTCGAGGGTGGCCTCGACGATCGAGATCATGTCGAGGGCGTAACCCGGGTCTTCCGGGTCGAGCAGGTCGAACGCGGCGAGCGCGAACGGCGACAGTGGCTGGTTGAGCGCGAAGTTCGGCTGCAGGTCGACGGTGAGCCTGATCGTGCCGTCCGCGGACTGCTCGACGATGCCGGACTCGCGGAGTGTGCGGTAGATGCCGAGGGCACGCCGCGCCAGTTCCAGCTGCCGCTTCCATGGTTCGTGGTTGTCGAACACGAGGTCGTGCACGTGCCGGTACACGTCTCCCCCACGCCCGATGACATTGATGAGCATCGCAGACGTGATCTGCATGCTCGACGTGAGCGTCTCCGGTTCAGCGGCGACGATGCGCTGGAACGACGGCTCGCCCCACGAGACGAACCCGTCTGGCGCCTTTTTGCGGATGATCTTGCGCTTCTTCTTCGGGTCGTCCCCGGCCTTCTTGATCGCACTGAGGTTCTCGGTCTCGTGCTCCGGTGCCTGCACGACGACGGTCCCAGCGGTGTCGAAACCCGCGCGTCCGGCGCGGCCGGCGATCTGGTGGAATTCGCGCGCCTTGAGCTGGCGCATCCTGGTGCCGTCGTACTTGGTGAGCGCGGTGAACAGCACGGTGCGGATGGGCACGTTGATGCCGACGCCGAGGGTGTCTGTGCCGCAGATGACGCGCAGGTACCCGCGCTGGGCGAGCTGTTCGACGAGCCGGCGGTATTTCGGCAGCATTCCGGCGTGGTGCACGCCGATCCCCGCACGGATGAGCCGCGACAGGGTCTTGCCGAAGCTGGTCGTGAACCGGAATTCGCCGATCAGCTCCGCGATGGCATCCCGCTGTTCACGTGTCGCCACTTTAATGCTCGACATCGACTGGGCACGTTCCATGGCTGCGGCCTGCGAGAAGTGCACGACGTAGACGGGCGCCTGGCCAGTGGTCAGGAGTTCGTCGACGGTCTCGTGGATCGGCGTGGTCTCGTAGTAGAAGTGCAGAGGCACCGGACGTTCGACACCGGTGACGAGCGCGGTCTCGCGGCCCGTGCGCTTCGACAGATCTTCGGCGAGCGCCGTCACGTCACCGAGAGTCGCCGACAGCAGGATGAATTGCACCCGCGGCAGGCTGAGCAGCGGGACCTGCCAGGCCCAGCCGCGTTCGGGGTCCGCGTAGAAGTGGAACTCGTCCATCACCACCTGATCGACCTCGGTGTCCTCACCGTTGCGCAGGGCGAGATTGGCGAGGATCTCCGCGGTACAGCAGATGATCGGCGCATCCGCGTTCACCGAGGAGTCCCCCGTCATCATGCCGACGTTCTCGGCGCCGAACACATCGACGAGGGCGAAGAACTTCTCACTCACGAGGGCCTTGATCGGTGCCGTGTAGAAGCTCCGCTTGCCGGCGACGAGCGCCGCGAAGTGCGCGCCGACCGCGACGAGTGACTTGCCTGTGCCTGTCGGGGTGCTGAGGATGAGGTTCTGGCCGGAGACGATCTCGATGAGCGCTTCGTCCTGGGCAGGATAGAGACGGATGCCTGTCGCCGTGACCCACTCGGAGAACGCGTCGTAGACGGCATCCGCTTCGATGTCCTCACCGAGGGTGGCGCGAAGGGCGTGCGGGTCCAGCGTCGGGGAGAGTGTCATGGTCCTTCGATCATGCCTTACGCGGTGTCGATCGCCAGCGCGCTTCTCCGCTGCACCCTCATCCAGATGAGAAACCCGACGAGGGTGAAACCGCCGTAGAACGCGTACAGCACCGCTGACGCGTAGTACCCCGCGCTGATCAGCAACGGGACCCCGACGATGTCGACCGCGATCCAGATCAGCCAGAACTCGACCCAGCCCTTCGCCATGCCGTAGGTGGCGAGGAGCGAGCCCATGAAGATCCAGGCATCCGCCCACACCGGTTCGAACGACCCGAGCGCGCGGAACAGCGGCGTGAGCGCGAGTGTCCCCCCGACCAGGACGAGCCCGATCAGCACTCTCACCTTGTTCGACGCCCAGTGCGGGGTGACGGCCGTGTGGGTGGTGGAGTTGCGGCTTCTCGACCACTGCACCCAGCCGTAGATCGACACGATGATGAACATCACCTGGCGGCTCGCCTGCCCGAGGAGGTTCACCGGGTTCGGGGTTCCGAAGACCGCACCGAGGAACACGGTGAACAGGAGCACGTTGCCCACGATTCCCACCGGCCAGGCCCAGACCTTGCGACGCATGCCGCCGACGGCACTGGCCATGCCGAAGCCGTTGCCGATCACCTCGCGCCAGAGGATCACCTGGTCGCCGATCACCAGTTGCGCGTCGAAGAGCCACTCGATCGGGTTCATGCTGTCATCCTTCCACCGGTGTCCCCACCGTCGCGCAGGATTCTCGCATATCCGCTCCGGTAGAATCGCCCGAATGACCGCCGCCACGACCGACCCCGCTTCCCTCGGCGACGGGATCGACCCTTCAGACCTCGAGACCACCCTCCGGGTCCTCGCCTCGATGAACACCCTCGACGAGGAACACCCGGACTACGTCACGGTCAGGCGTGCCACTGCCGCCATGTTCAAGGCCGTGAAGCGAACACGCAGGCGTGAGCTCCGTGACACCATCGCCAACGCCGACAAGGCGGTCATCGCCGCGACGGCCACAGGGGCATCCGATCGCATCGACGACGAGACCCGTGGCATTCCCCTGGCGACGACACTCGAGGCCCCCACCGCCGGCGAACTGCTGAAGCCGCGCAACTGCTACATCTGCAAGCAGCCGTACACACTCGTCGACGCGTTCTACCACCAGCTCTGCCCCGACTGCGCCCGCTTCAGCCACGGCAAGCGCGACGCCCGCACGGACCTCACCGGCAAGCGTGCCCTGCTCACCGGTGGCCGCGCCAAGATCGGCATGTACATCGCCCTCCGGCTGCTGCGCGACGGGGCGCACACGACGATCACCACGCGGTTCCCGCGGGATGCCGTCCGCCGGTTCGCGTCGCTTCCCGACTCGGGCGACTGGCTGCACCGGCTCCGTGTCGTCGGCATCGACCTGCGTGACCCTGCCCAGGTGATCGGGCTGGCCGACTCGGTCGCTGCCCAGGGCCCGCTCGACATCCTCATCAACAACGCCGCGCAGACGGTTCGCCGCTCGGCGGGGTCGTACTCCCTTCTGGCGGATGCCGAACTGCAGCCGCTGCCGGACGGCCCCCTTCCCGAGATGGAGACCTTCGGCCACACCAACGACCAGCACCCCGAGGCACTCGTCGCTTCCGTGGCCGCGCACCCGCTGCTCTCCGTCGCGTCGCTCGCCGGGACGGTGGCAGAGGCGGGCTCCCCCGTGCTGACCGCCGCCGACCTCGCGAACCTGGCGATGGCTCCCGGCTCGTCGTCGCTCGCCAAACACGCGGACGGTTCAGCGATCGATGCCGGCGGGCTTGTGCCCGACCTGCAGACGTCGAACAGCTGGGTGCAGAACATCGAGGACGTCGACCCGCTCGAGATGCTCGAAGTACAGCTCTGCAACACGACAGCGCCGTTCCTGCTGATCAGCAGGCTGCGCCCGTCGATGGCCGCTTCCCCGGCTCGGCGCACCTACGTGGTGAATGTCTCGGCCATGGAGGGGCAGTTCTCCCGCCGGTACAAGGGACCGGGGCATCCGCACACGAACATGGCCAAGGCGGCCCTCAACATGCTGACCAGGACGAGCGCGGGCGAGATGCTCGAGAAGGACGGCATCCTGATGACCGCCGTCGACACCGGCTGGATCACCGACGAGCGACCGCATCCGACCAAGGTGCGGCTCGCCGAAGAGGGTTTCCACGCTCCGCTCGACCTGGTCGACGGCGCCGCCAGGGTCTACGACCCGATCGTGCGCGGTGAGGCGGGCGAGGACCTGTACGGCTGCTTCCTCAAGGACTACAAGCCGGGCGCCTGGTAGCCCTCGGCTCACAGGAGTCGTTTCCAACTTCGGAGAAAAGGCCGCTCGAGCGCACCTTGTGCCGCCACGGAGCCGGCGGGAGCCGATTCTCCGAAGTTGCGAACCGTGCACTCAGGATCGGCGAATGCCGCCGCCGTCGAGAGCGCAACTGTGGCTCGAAAACGTCAGGTTTTCGAGCCACGAGTGCACGTTCGATGAATGCCTAGTCGCGGATTGCCGCCCCGAACCGCTCCGCAGCAAGGGCGGAGCCGGCGAGCTTCGCGTCCGATGCTTCGGCGGCCGTCAGCGTGCGATCGTCTGCACGGAACCGCAACGCGAAGGTGAGGCTCTTCGCGTCTTCGGCGATGCCCTGTCCGCGGTAGTCGTCGACGAGACGGATGTCTTCGAGAAGATCGCCTGCGCCCTCACGGACGGCAGCGAGCACGTCGGCTGCCGGCGTGGACCGGCGGACGACGAGCGACAGGTCCTGCGTCGCAGCGGGCAGAGCGCGGATCGGGTGAGCCAGCAGGGTGGATGCCGTCGCTTCGATGAGCGCGTCGAGGTCCAGTTCGGCCACGGCCACCACTCGGGGAAGATCCGCCTCGGCCGCGATGGCAGGCAACAGTTCCCCGGCGTACCCGATGACCGTGTCGCCGACACGGAGTTCGGCGGTGCGCCCGGGGTGCAGCGCCTTGTGGCTGCCCTGGACGATGTCGATGGTGCCGCCCGTTGCGAGGGCGATCCGCTGCACGGCGTCGAGTGCGTCTGCGATCCCTGACGGAACAGCCGGCTGGCCTGGCTGTTTGGCGACGGTGTTCCCGAGGATGAGCACACCGACACGGCGTGGCTGCGGCGGGATGCCCGCGTTGAGCTCAGCGAGCTGTTCGTCGCTCGGGCGTTCGACGCCGGACGGAAGGGTGGCCGTTCCGTAGGTCACGCCGGACTCCGGGGTGAAGACGAGGCCGACTTCGAACAGCGACAGGTCGACGAGGCCGCGCGACAGGTTGCGCCTGGCGGACTCGATCAGGCCGGGCAGAAGCGACGTGCGAAGGTACGGGGCGCTGGCGTCGAGAGCATTGGCGATCCTGACGGCAGGCACCGGACCGTCGACGGGCGAGCCGTAGAGGTCGTTGGCGCTCTGGCGGAGGAATGGGAACGACAGAACCTCCGTGGCGCCGGCCGCAGCGAGCGTGTCCGCCACGGTACGACGGATCCGCTGGGCGCGGGTCAGCCCACGGCCGGCCGGAGCGACGGGGAGGACCGACGGGATGCGGTCGTACCCGACTATGCGGGCGACTTCCTCGGCCAGATCCGACTTGTCAGTGATGTCCGGGCGCCAGGTCGGTGGTGTGACGAGCAGTCCGCCGTCTGCGTCCGCCGTCGCAGCCCCGATCTCCTGGAGCGATGTCCGAATCTCGTCGTCGGTGTAGTCCACACCGATGAGCGTGGAGACATAGCCGTCAGGGAGCACGATCGGGCTGGGCTCGGACGCCTGCCCGACGACGCTCGACGAGGCATCCGCTGTGCCGCCGGCGAGAGACACCATGAGTTCGGCCACGCGGGAGACCGCGGCAACGGCGATGCGCGGGTCGACACCGCGTTCGAACCGCCGGGATGCCTCGCTGGGCAGCTTGTGCCTGCGGGCCGACCTGGCGATCGACACGGGGTCGAAGTTCGCGGCCTCGATGAGCACGTTCTTCGTGTCTTCGCTCATTTCGGTGAGTGCACCGCCCATGACACCGGCGAGGCCGATGGCTCCCGATCCGTCGGTGATCAGCAGGTCTTCACGGTCGAGGGTGCGTGTCTGCCCGTCGAGGGTGTGGATCGTCTCGGTGGGGATGGCGCGACGCACAACGATTCCACCGGTGAGCTTGTCGAGGTCGTAACCGTGGATGGGCTGCCCGAGCTCGAGCATCACGTAGTTGGTGATGTCGACGAGGACCGAGATCGACCGGATGCCGGCGAGCTTCAGTCGCGAGACCATCCAGGGCGGGGTCGGACGGGAGGCGTCCACGCCCCGGACGATCCGTGTCGCGAACACGCTGACGCCCTGCTGGCCGCGGATCGGGTCTGCGTCGTCGATGGCGACGGGGAACCCGTCGCCGAGAGGAACGTCGAGTTCCGGTCGGGTCGCCGGGTCGCGGAACGCCGCACCGGTCGCGTGGGAGTACTCGCGGGCGACACCGCGGATGGAGAACGCGTAGCCGCGGTCGGGGGTGACGTTGATCTCGACGGCCGCATCGTCAAGGCCGAGAAGAGCGATGGCATCCGTGCCGACCTCTGCGTCGACGCCGAGGGTCGACAGGCGGAGGATTCCGTCGTGCTCGTCACCGAGGCCGAGTTCACGGGTCGATGCGATCATGCCGTCGGAGACGTGCCCGTAGGTCTTGCGCGCCGCGATCGGGAACGGGCCGGGAAGGACGGCGCCGGGGAGAGTCACGACGACCTTGTCACCGACGTAGAAGTTGTCAGCACCACAGACGATGCCGTGCACGGCAGGGCCGCCGTCGGCGGCGGTCTCGCCGTCGGGAGCGACGCGCACCTGGCACCAGCGGATGGTCTTGCCGTTCTTCTGCGGCTCCTCGACGAATTCGAGGACCTCGCCGACGACGATGGGGCCGGAGACGTCGAACGTGTGGACATCCTCCTCTTCCAGTCCGACCGTGACGAGTGCGGCGTGCACGTCGTCCGTGGTCGTGCCGTGGGCGAGGTCGACGTATTCTGCCAGCCAGCTCAGCGGGACCCGCATTTAAACCACCATTCCAAACTGCTGGGAGAAGCGGATGTCGCCCTCGACCATTTCTCGCATGTCCTGCACGTCGTTCCGGAGCATCAGCCCACGCTCGACGCCCATGCCGAAGGCGAACCCGGAGTAGACCTCGGGGTCGATCCCTGCGGCGCGGAGGACGTTCGGGTTGATCATTCCGCAGCCACCCCACTCGATCCAGCGCGGACCGTGCTTGAACGTCGGGTGCCAGAAGTCGAGTTCGGCGCTCGGCTCGGTGAACGGGAAGTAGCTCGGGCGCAGGCGGATCTTCGCTTCGTCGCCGAAGATCGACTTCACGAAGTGGTCGAGCGTGCCCTTGAGATGCGCCATGGTCAGGCCTTTGTCGACGGCGAGGCCCTCGAACTGCATGAACACGGGCAGGTGCGTCGCGTCGAACTCGTCTGTGCGGTACACACGGCCGGGTGCGAGAACGTAGACCGGCAGTTCGCGGTCGAGCATCGATCGGACCTGCACAGGCGAGGTGTGCGTGCGCAGCACGAGGTGCGCTTCGGGCGGGTCGACGAAGAACGTGTCCTGCATGGCCCGCGCCGGGTGGTCGGCGTCGAAGTTGAGTGCGTCGAAGTTGAACCACTCACTCTCGACCTCCGGCCCTTCCGCGATCTCCCAGCCCATGCCGGTGAACACGTCGCACACCCGGTCCTGCAGGAGGGTGAGCGGATGCCGCGCCCCGGCCCGGTAGCGGCTCGGAAGCGCGGTCACGTCGACGGTTTCAGCCTCGAGCTGTGCCGCGTCCTCGGCCTGGAGGATCTCCTCCTCGCGCGCCGCGAAAGCCGCGTTCACGCGGCCTCGAGCCTGGCCGACGAGCTTGCCGAGCGAGGCTTTCTGGTCGGGGGCGACGGAGCGCAGCGACCCGTTGAGTTTCGCCAGCGGCGAGGACTCCCCGGTGTGCTCGGTGCGCACCTGCTTGAGGGCGGAGGAGTCGGCTGCGGCCGCGATGGCCTCGAGCGCCGCCTCCACCGCAGCGTTCACGGTGGTTTCGGAAATCATGGGAGAGTCGGACACGATCCCCAAGTCTACCGAGTGGCGCAGCCGCCTTCTGCAGTCCTACTGGATGGGAGCTGCGCCCTGGCCGATCCCCTGACCGACGAACGGCGCATTCGTCGGATCTTCGCCCGCGTCTCCGCGCCCGACCGGCTTCGCGATCTTGGGGCTGCGGCGGGTGCGGACCTCCACCCACTTCGCCACGGCCGCGAGGATGAGACACAGGGCGATGTAGATCGTTCCGAAGATGATCGTCGCCGGGATGATCGGGGACCCGTAGGTCACCTGTGCCCCGTAGAACTTGGCGAGGTAGAGCAGTTCCTGGAAGGTGACGATGAAGCCGAGGGCGGTGTCCTTGAGCACGACGACCAGCTGCGAAATGATCACCGGCATCATGGCGCGGATGGCCTGCGGGTAGACGATCAGCGACATGACCCCGCTCTTGCGGAGACCGAGCGCGTAACCCGCCTCCTTCTGGCCGGACGGAAGCGACTCGACGCCGGCGCGGAACACCTCGGCGAGAACGGCGCCGTTGTAGAGCGTCAGCGCTGTGACGACAGCGACGAGAGGCGTGATGAACGTGACGCCGAGCGGCGGAAGACCGTAGTACATGATCATCATCAGGATCAGAACAGGGATGGCACGGAACAGTTCGATGAACAGGGACACCGGGACGCGGATCCAGGCGTGGTCGGACAGCCGTCCGATCGAGAGGATGAAGCCGAGGACGAGGCTGAGAACGGCGGAGATACCGAAAGCGGTCAGGGTGGCGCCCAGCGCTTCGAGCACCTTCTGGTGCACGAGCGGGAAGGTGAAGAGCCGCCACTTCGCAGCCGAGAACTGCCCGGTCTGCGCGAGCTGATAAATGATGAACCCGAGCCCGACGGCGAGCACAAGGACGGTGAAGACCCCGATGATCCTGTTGCGACGGATGGCCCGGGGCCCGGGGGCGTCGTAGAGAACGCTGCTCATCGGAGGACCTTCCATCGACGTTCGAGATAGCGCTGGAGCCAGGACAGGAGGCCAACGAGGAGGACGAAGATCAGGGCGACCCACAGCAGGACGACAATGGCCGGCTCGCCACGCTCGGACAGGTTCGCCCGGATGGTGCCGGCCTCGGCGACGGAGAACCCGGCGGCGACAGTCGTGTTCTTCAGCAGGGCGATGAACACGCTCATCATCGGCGGGATCACCGCGCGGAATGCCTGCGGCAGGATCACGAGGGACATCGTCGGACCGAACGGAAGACCGATCGCCCGTGCGGCCTCGGCCTGGCCGAGCGGAACGGTGTTGAACCCGGATCTCAGCACCTCGGCGACATAGGTCGCCGTGTAAATGCTCAGGGCGATGATCGCCAGCGTCGTGTATGAGAGGTTGCCGAGGTCGAGTTTCGGGTAGCCGAACGCGAAGAAGAACATCAGCAGAGTCAGCGGGGTGTTCCGGATCAGGTTGACGTACACCGTTCCGACCCCGCGCATGACCGGCACGGGAGAGACGCGCATGGCGCCGACCGCCGTGCCGATCACGAGGGCGAAGATCGCGGAGAAGAAGAACAGGATCAGCGTGTTGCGAAATCCTGAGACGAAGAGGTCGATGTTGTTGATCAGGGTATCCACCCGGGCCCCACCTTCTTCCCTGTGTCAGTCGATTGTCGGAAACGTGTTCGGCGGCGGGACTGACGTCCCGCCGCCGAATCGCGGTTTAGTAGGCGTCGACCTCGGGCTGGTCGACCGAGGTGCCCGACTGGCCGAGCGTGGCATCGTAGATGCCCTGCCAGGTGTCGCCACCGTCGGTGAACATCTCGTTGATGAACGCACGGAGAGCGTCGTCACCCAGAGGCAGTCCGACACCGTAACGCTCCTCGGTGAACGGCTCGCCGACGACCTTGAGGTTGTCGGGGTCCTGTGCCGCGTAGCCGATGAGAATGGCCTCATCGGTGGTCACAGCATCCACGACCTCGTCGTTGAGAGCTTCGATGCACTGGGAGTACAGGTCGAATTCCTCGGTCTCGGTGTCGGGGAAGTTGTCCTTGATGTTCTGGATCGGCGTCGAACCGGTCGCGGAACAGACCGTCTTGCCGGCGAGGTCGGCTTCGCTCTTGATCTCGTCGTTGTCCGCCTTGACGAGGATGCCCTGGCCGGTCACGAAATACGGTCCGGCGAAGTCGATCTGGGTCTTGCGCTCGTCGTTGATCGAGTAGGTGCCGACGTAGTAGTCGATGTCACCGTTCACGATGGCTGCTTCGCGGTTCGCACTGGGGATCGCGGTGTACTCGATCTTGTCCTCGGAGAACCCGAGAGATGCGGCGATCCACTTCGCGATCTCGATGTCGAAACCGGTGCGCTCACCCGTCGCTGCGTCGAGGTAGCCCAGGTTGGGCTGGTCCTCCTTGACACCGATTTTGACGGTACCCCGCTCCATCATGGCGTCGAACGTCGGGCTGCCTTCGAGGTCGACGTCCGTCGCCACCTCATACAGCTGACCGGTGCCCTCTTCTTCTTCAGGAGTGGTGGAACCAGGCTCCCCCTCGCCGCCGGCACAACCGGTCAGCACGAGCGCGGCTGCAGCTGTTGCTGCAAGAAGCGTCAATCTCTTCTTCATGTCATTCCCTTTCTCCGTGAGGGCCGGCTGGCCGGACCCTCTCTGCTGGTGCAGGTCTAGTGCGTGAGCAACTTCGACAGGAAGTCCTTCGCGCGGTCGCTCTTGGGCGTCGTGAAGAATTGCTCTGGCGTCGCCTCTTCGACGATCTCGCCGTCCGCCATGAACACGACCCGGTCGGCCGCCTTCCTGGCAAAGCCCATCTCGTGGGTCACGACGATCATCGTCATCCCCTCGGCGGCGAGCTGGACCATGACGTCGAGGACCTCGTTGATCATCTCGGGGTCGAGGGCGCTCGTCGGCTCGTCGAAGAGCATGACTTTCGGCTTCATGGCCAGGGCACGCGCTATCGCGACGCGCTGCTGCTGGCCGCCTGAGAGCTGCGCAGGCATCTTGTTGGCCTGCTGTGCGACACCGACGCGCTCGAGCAGGACCATCGCGGCCTTCTCGGCATCCGCCTTGCTCTGCCCGCGGACCTTCATTGGCCCAAGCGTGACGTTCTGGAGGATGGTCTTGTGGGCGAAAAGGTTGAACGACTGGAAGACCATGCCGACGTCCGCACGGAGCGCGGCGAGTTGCTTGCCCTCTTCGGGAAGTTTCTTGCCGTCGATCCGGATCTCGCCCTTGCTGATGGTCTCGAGCCGGTTGATGGTACGACAGAGCGTCGACTTGCCGGAGCCCGAAGGCCCGATCACGACGACGACCTCACCCTTGGTGACCGTGAGGTTGATGTCCTTCAGTGCCTGGAAGTCGCCGAAGAACTTCTCGACAGCCTCCACGACCACGAGGGGTTCACCTGGTGCGGCTGCGATGGGATTGCTTGTCGTCTCATACCGGGGGCGAGGTGGTTGATTTGCCGACGGTACGTCCTGCTCGTTCGACTCCATGGGTCCAACGTAGGGGACTCAGTGTTTCGCGCGCATGACGGCCGAGTTGCCGTTACTGAGTTGTAACCAAAAAGAGGGGCAGCTCAGGATGCCGCGCTGCGCTGCGCGAATGCGGACTCGTACAGGCAGACGGATGCCGCCGTGGCGAGGTTCATGGACTCCGCATGACCGTAGATCGGCACGGTGATCGCGGCGTCGGCGAGCGGCAGCTGGTCGTCGGCGAGACCGTGCGCTTCGTTGCCGAATAACCAGGCCGTCGGCTGCTCGAGGGCGCCGGATGCGCGGGCGTCGAGGAGGCTCTCGCCCTTCACATCGGCAGCGAGGACGCGCAGCCCTGCCGCCTTCGCCCGCTGGATCACCGTGGGGAGTTCGGCACCCACCGCGATCGGGAGGTGGAAGAGAGAACCGGTCGTCGAACGGACGACCTTGGGGTTGTACAGATCGACGGTCCTGCCGGTCAGGATGACGGCATCCGCCCCCGCGCTGTCTGCGGCACGGATGATGGTTCCGAGGTTGCCAGGGTCGCGGACCTCTTCGAGGATCGCGATCAGTCGGGGCTTCGCGGCGAAGATGTCTTTCATCGACGTGGGGAACTGGTGTGCGACGGCGATGAAGCCTTGCGGCGTCACCGTGTCGCTCATCACATTGAGGACCTCCTCGGTGACGAACTCGATGTCGACGCCGGCATCGACGGCGGTCTGCGCGATCTCGGTGTACCGCTCCAGGGCGGTGGGGGTCGCGTACAGCTCGACCAGGAGCTGCGGGCGGAAGGTCAGGGCCTCGGCGACGGCCTGAGGACCTTCGAGGAGGAACAGGCCCGTCTCGAGTCGCGCGGGTCGTTTGGCCAGTTTGGCGACCGCTCGGACGCGCGGAGAACGTGGGTTATCAAGCACTCCCCCAGTCTAGGGGCGAGGCATGGTGGCGACTGGGCGGCCCGCCGCCCGACGCGGCACAGAAAAGGGCGCCCACCGAATGGTGGGCGCCCTTCTCAGGAAAGAGAACTACGCGGCAGCGTCAGCCTTCGGAGCCGACGTGTCGGCGGGGAGGGCCTTCTTGGCGCTCTCGACGAGGGCGGCGAACGTGGCGGGCTCGTGAACGGCGAGTTCAGCGAGGATGCGACGGTCGACCTCGATGCCTGCAAGGCCGAGGCCCTGGATGAGGCGGTTGTAGGTCAGGCCGTTGGCACGCGATGCCGCGTTGATCCGCTGGATCCACAGGCGACGGAAGTCACCCTTCTTCTGGCGGCGGTCACGGTACGCGTAGACCATGGAGTGGGTGACCTGCTCCTTGGCCTTCCGGTACAGGCGTGAACGCTGACCGCGGTAACCCTCGGCGCGCTCGAGGATGACCCGACGCTTCTTGTGAGCGTTTACCGCCCTTTTTACTCTTGCCATTTGTCTATATTCCTAACGGGTCTGGTCTAGCGACCGAGAAGCTTCTTGATGTTCTTGGTGTCGGCCTTCGAAACAAGCTGGTCGGTGTTCAGGCGACGCTTGCGCTGGCCGGACTTCACCTCGAGGTTGTGACGCATGCCCGACTGCTGCTTCTTGATCTTGCCGGAACCGGTGAGCTTGAAGCGCTTCTTGGCCCCGGAGTGGGTCTTCTGCTTAGGCATTGTTTTCCTCCTGCTTCGCTGCCTTAGTGGCAGCACGATGTGCGTTGGCCTCGGCTTTGGCCTCTGACTTGTTCTTCAGAGGACCAATCACCATGACCATGTTTCGACCGTCGATGGTCGGAGAGGACTCAACAGTGCCCAGCTCCGCCACATCTTCGGCAAATTTTTGGAGCAAGCGAACACCCTGGTCGGGGCGGGACTGCTCACGGCCGCGGAACAGGATCATTGCTTTGACCTTGTCGCCGGCCTTGAGGAAGCCCTCAGCACGCTTGCGCTTTGTCTCGTAGTCGTGCTTGTCGATCTTGAGGCGGAACCGGACCTCTTTGAGGATGGTGTTCGCCTGGTTGCGCCTGGCCTCCTTGGCCTTCTGCGCAGCCTCGTACTTGAACTTGCCGTAATCCATGATCTTTGCGACCGGTGGCTTGGAGTTCGGGGCGACCTCGACCAGGTCGAGGTCGGCATCCTGCGCCAGGCGCAATGCCACCTCGATTTTGACGACGCCGACCTGTTCTCCGGCGGGACCGACGAGGCGGACCTCGGGGACGCGGATACGGTCGTTTGTACGGGGATCGCTAATGCGTAACTCCTCTAATTCAAATCTCGTAGCCACCGGACCAGACGGATGCCTGCACCGGGCGAGAGAGGAGAAATCACACACCGCAACCATGAGGCCATTGACCATCACAGCGGCTCGTACCCTGACTACCTCAGCATGGGAACCATGCGTCTGGCGGAGTACAACAACCCGGTAACCTTAGTGAAGCGGTCAAGCGCGGGTGGGAAATTTCCTCTTTCGTACCAGGACATAGTCCCGGAGCCGTCTTACAGTCTAGCAGAGGTTGGCATTGAGCACTAACGAATCCCCTTACGACAACATCGAGGACGCAGCACCCGACGCCACTCGCGACATCGCGGATGTCGGCGCCGTCGAGGTCATCACCACGACCGCCGTTCACCTGATGAGTGCAGCAGCCGTCAAGTGCGGACTGGCCGACGACCCCGCGAGCCAGATGGATCTCGATGAGGCACGGAAGCTCATCAACGCCCTGGCCGGCCTCATCACCGCCGGAGCACCCGAGGTCAGCGACATGCACGCACGGAGCCTCCGCGACGGACTGCGGTCACTGCAGCTGGCGTTCCGGGAGGCATCCGTCATTCCGGATCCGATCGGCAAGGGGCCGGGAGAAAAATGGACGGGGCCGGTTAACTAGCTCTCCTTTTGGTCGGTGGAGCGGCGACTTATTGCACCGGCGCCCATGGGCGCCCGACCACACCCTCGGCACAACAAGTCGTCGCTCCCCCTCCGCGCCCAGTTCACGAGCGGCTGGAAGGCTGAGCGCCCGACCACACCCTCGGCACGCGACGTCGTCGCCCCGCTGGCTCCGGCCCCTCCCACTTTTGTAGGAGAAATTGGTCAGTCGGCCAGGGGGATCACCTCGACGCGGGCGCCTGGACCCGCGAGTACGAGCACACGCCTCCCCGTGACGCCATCGAGCGCACGGGCGAGCCGCTCGACATCCGGGGCGTTTGACGAGAGCTGCAACTCGGCCGGCGCCTGCGCGTCGGACTGCAGGTCCTCAACAGGAGGAGGTACCGGTACCGCCTGCGAGGCGGCGCCCGGCAAGGACGTGTCGAGCGCGGCCGGCGGCGCGTGCGGGACAGCCGACGCCGTTCTCCACACGGTGACCGATGCGCCCGTGACGGATTCGATGACCTCCGCGAGGGGTGCAGGGTCTCCCCCGGTCACCAGGACGACCTCGCCGATCGTGCGGGCGCGGGGCGGAGGGGCGGATGTCGCGGCGTCGTCACGGTCATGCCGCCAGACGCTGAAGTGGTACCCCGCCACGAGAGCCGTTGCTGTCAGGAGTCCGATCGGAGCACGGACGGAGTCGATGACGTTCTCGCCGCTGTCAAGGACGAACTCGAACAACCGGAAGCCGATCACGAGCAGGGTGATGAGAGCGACGACGGCACTCAGCCCGAAGACAGCGATGAGGTAGATGCGCCGTCCTGTGGGTGGAGCCGTGGCATCCGCTGGCTGGAGTGGACGCCACGTCAGCCACCAGACCGGGCCACCCACGATCAGTGCGCTCACGCCGCCGAGCAGGAGGGTCCTCGTGTCCTCCCCCGCCAGCGGCGTGGCCAGGATGCCGAGGGCCGAGTTGACGATCACGCCGAGACCCGACGCGGCGGCGACGAGCGCGACTCCGCTCGTCGCGAGGATGCTCGCCTGCCGAGTCGACGACGACCGGCCGAGGGCGATCCCGCGGTGATACACCCAGACCAGCGACCCGACCCCTGCAGCGGCGATGGCCACGCCCAGCGGGGAGACGAGCTCACGCATCGGGTCGGTGTTGTCGAACAGGAGCCGCAGCGCGACGAACAACGCCGTACCGATTCCGCCGAGGGTGAGCAGAGTCGCGCCGAGGACGCCGATCACGATGAGTACGACGTTCGCAAAGACCGTGGTCACGGTCCTGCCGCGCTCGCGATACCAGTGCCATGCCCAGACCGCCATGCCGCCGACCGCCCAGATGAGAGCCTGCACGGCGGCCGTCCACCACGGTGCCCCGATCGGAGCGGTGTCCGCGAAACCGTCGATCGCTGTGTCGAACACGATCGTGAGGGCGGACACGGCGCCGGCGACCGCGACCACGAGGCCGAACGCAGCACCGAGGACAGCCGGAACGCTCGCCAGCCGGAGCGGTCCCTTCGAGGCGTGCCGCCACATCCAGCGATGGAACACCCAGACGACCGCCCAGACCAGCCCGCCGGCGAAGCTCACGCTATCCCAGTCGCCGTCGACGAGCGAGGAGAAGGATGTGAGAAGCGACGCCACGAAGCTGACGAGCGACACGATCGACACGGCGGCGATGTAGAGGCCCCAGGAGAGCGATCCTCTCTCAGCCGGTTCGGCGAGCCGTCTCCAGACCAACCACCACAGGAGCGCAGCGAGCGGTCCACCGATCAGTGTGAAGGCCAGCCCCTGCGCGATGCTCGACGTGTTCTCGCCGGCGAGGATCGGCTCCGCTGCGAGCAGGAGACTGAGCAGCCCCGCCAGGCCAGTGGCAGTGATGACGACGAGTGCGAACAGCAGCGTGTAGACGATGAGACGACGAATCGTCTGACCGGCGGACGACGCCGGGGCCGGGGCGTACGGCGCCTGCATGGCGCTCATTCGACGGTTCCGTCCGTCGGGCACACCATGAGCTCCCACGGTGCTGACTCGACCCGCCAGCCGTTGCCGGACGAGATGAGGCGGAAGTTGTCTTCGTAGCTGTATTCCGAGCCGAAGGGTCCCCCGTCATGCCGGGTGATCCGCACGGCGATGGTTGCCGAATCGTCTCGCAGATCCGTCGACACGAGCGTGACCCGGACGTCGTCGCTTACAGTGCTCTCTACGGTCCCGCACTGTTCCTTCGCGTCGTTGGAGAGATAGCCGATCGCCCTGCTCTCGTCTCCCTCGAGCACTGCTGTGGAGTAGCGCTGGACGACGCCCTCCGGGGTCGACTCGTCGAGGAGCTCTGGGGCGCCGCGCGTGAAGACGACGACGAGGGAGACGATCACGAGTACCGCGATGACGGAGAGGAGGACGATCAATGTCCGCCGGGCTGGTGCCGGTGCTGTGGTCATGTGGTCAGTATGTCGCACAGGCGGCGAGCGCCGATACTCCACGAACGAGGCTGAAACCGACCAGTGCCCACGGTGGTAAAAGTTGTCACACCGGCACGTCCGCGAGCTGCAGCCATTCCTCGAACCGGGTGGTCGAGAGAATCGCGTCATCACCCGGCAGGAGTTCGCGTTCGCTCAGCGTGTTGCCGAAGTAGCGGGCCAGTGGGTCGGCGACGACCTGGCGCGAATCCCGCCTCGAGCGAAGTTCCAGGGCGATGAGATCGGCCATCGTGAACTGCTCCGGTCCGCCGAACTCGGTCGTGCCGCCGGTCGGCTCACCGATGGCGGTTCCTGCGACGAAGAGAGCGACGTCGTCCGCGGCCATCGGCTGGACGAGAGCGTGTGCCAGATGGATCCGGTTGTCGCGGGTTGCGGCGTCCCCGATGCTGCGTACGAACTCGAAGAACTGGGTCGCGTGCACGATGGAGTACGGCATCGACGATCGCTTGAGGAGGGTCTCCTGGGCGTCCTTGGCGAAGAAGTAGCCGCGTTCGGTCTGCGCGAGCCGGTCGGTGCCGACAACGGAGAGCGCGACATGGTGGCGGACGCCTGCCGCGGCACCGTAGGTGAGGAGATTGAGGGTGGAGCCGGAGAAGAACTCGAGCGCTCCGCTCTCATCTGTGTACGACGAGTTCGACACGTCGACGACGACGTCGGCGTTCTCAAGGACGGCAGTGAGTCCCTCACCTGTGAACGAATTGACCCCGGTGGCGCGGGATGCGGCCACGGAGTCGTGTCCCTGGATGGCAAGCTTCGCGACGACCTTGGTTCCGATGAGGCCTGTGCCTCCGATGACGACGATTCGCATCGTGTTTCCTCTCGATGGGGAGTCCCGCTCGGCGAGCGGGATGTCGTCAGCTCTGACCGGACGGAGGGAGGTTTCGTGACGCGATCCCCCATTCCGTTCGCCCGACCTGTCACAGTTCGACGGGCTACGCGGTCTAACCTTGTGGGGCACAGCGCCCCTCGTGCCTCGCACACCGTTCGCGCAGGAGGAACCACAGTGACCGACACCGTGCCGCCACAGGATGACCACCCCTCAGACCTGGAACACGCGGTCAGTGTGTTCGCAGGAGTCAGGCGCAGGCTGTTCGGCATCGCATACCGGATGCTCGGCAGTTCGTCGGATGCGGAAGACATCGTTCAGGAGGTGTGGATCCGCTGGCAGCGGTACGACAGGGACACCGTGCTCGAGCCTGCTGCATTCCTGGCAACGGCGACGACCCGTTTGTCGATCAACTTCCTCCAGTCGGCACGGTCGAGGCACGAGACGTACATCGGCCCGTGGCTTCCCGAACCGGTCAACACGAACGACGACCCGGAACTCGGGGCCGAGCGTGGTGAGGCGCTGGGCTTCGCGGTACTGCTCCTGCTCGAAAAACTCACCCCGACTGAACGCGCTGCGTACGTACTCCGCGAAGCCTTTGACTACCCGTACAGCCAGATCGCGGACATCGTCCAGCTCAACGAGGCTGCGGCACGCCAGCTCGTCAGCAGGGCGCGCAAGCACCTGCTCGCCGAGCGAAGCGCGCAGGTCGCGTCGTCCGAACAGAAACGTCTCCTCGAAGCGTTCCTGGTCGCAGCGCAGAGCGGGGACGTCACTGCCCTCGAGGAACTCTTCGCCGCAGACGTGGTCAGTTACTCCGACGGAAACGGCGTCAAACTCGCCGCGAGGATTCCTGTGATCGGACGCTCGCGCGTCGCCAAGTTCGTCGCCGCGTTCTCCGGCCATTTCTGGAAGGGAAAGACGATCGACTGGGTGGAGCTCAACGGACAACCGGCAGTAACGCTCTCGGAGGACGGGCGGGTCTCGACCGCTGTGACCCTCACGGCGTCGCCCGACGGCATCCTTCAGCTGATGTGGATGATGAATCCTGACAAGCTGACTCGCGTCTCCGCGACGGTCGCCTGACTCGATCGACGGCGATCGGCACCGGATCTGCGATTCCGCGTCACAAACTCGCCCTCCGCGTTGTCAGTACTCATGACATTACTGACGGAGCAACAGTGCATTTCATCGACGATCGCCATCCAGACCCGTACTTCAGGATCGCCGCCAGACATCGCCTGAGTGGCGGTGAGCGATGACGCCGCAAGACGACCACCCGGACGATACGTCGCTCAGCGCAATCGTCGGCGAGCGCAGGCACCTGCTCGACGTCGCCTTCCGCTTGCTGGGCTCGTCGGCCGAATCAGAGCTCGCTGTCGACAGGTGCTACGCGCACTGGCATCGACTGACGGCCTCTGAACGAGCAGCGATTCCCGAACCGCGCGTCTGGCTCACCCGGGAGGTGTCCCGACTGGCCCTCGACCTGCTCGATTCGGCGGACACCCGTCGAAGCCAGTACCCGGGCGAATGGCTCCCCGAGCCGGTCCCGCATGCCTCGGCCCCCAGCGCTCGGATCGACGTCGAGGACCGGATCACGCTCGACGACTCGCTCAATATGCTGCTGATGGTCACCCTCGAGTCGCTCGCGCCTGCCGAGCGCGTCGCCTTCATCCTCCACGACGTGTTCGGTGTGTCCTACGACGTGATCGCCGACGTCGTCGGGCGGAGCCCGGACGCATCCCGGTCCCTCGCCCGTCACGCCCGCCAGCGAATTCGTTCCAGTCGCAGAGGCGAACTCCCCGCCGTCCGGCACGACGAGACCGTGCTCGCGCTGTTGCGCGCCTGCGAAACCGGCGACGAGGACGCGGTCGCCGGTTTGCTGCACCCGGACGTCACGGTCCTCACCGACGGCGGCGGCAAGGTGCGTGTGCCAGTCGAACCGGTCAACGGCAGCAGACGGTCGGCGCGACTCCTCGTCAGGCTTCTGGCCACAGCGCCAGACATGGTTGCGACCCCTCAGTCCGTGAACGGCCACGCCGGCCTCGTCTTCCGACGCGACGACAGCGTCATCGGTGTGCTCAGCCTCGATGCGAGGGGTGACACGGTTCATGACATCTGGATCGTCCTGAACCCGGAAAAGCTGCGCCGCTGGAACACGCCATGACGGTCGATCCGGAGCCGCCGTCACAAACGGGAGGGCGGACCGGTCAAAGCTGATGACCCGGTGGCGCCCGCCTCGGGCACCCACACGAAAAGAGCAATCATGAAGATCGTCGTCATCGGCGGAACCGGGCTCATCGGCTCGAAAGTCGTCCAGAAGCTCACGGCGCACGGCCACGACGCCGTCGCCGCTTCTCCGAACACTGGGGTCAACACGATCACAGGGGAAGGCGTGGCTGAGGTGCTGGTCGGCGCCGATGTCGTCGTCGACGTCTCGAACTCGCCATCGTTCGAAGACCAGGCAGTGCTGGACTTCTTCACCACATCCACATCGAACCTCCTCGCCGCCGAGAAGGTCGCCGGAGTGGGGCACCACGTCGCGCTCTCGATCGTCGGGGTCGAGCGTCCGTCAGAGGGAGGCTACTTCACAGCCAAGGCTGCTCAGGAAAAGCTGATCACGGAGTCCGGCCTTGGGTACTCGATCGTGCACGCCACACAGTTCTTCGAGTTCATCGCGGGAATCGCGGCCACGGCCACATCGGGGAACACCGTCTCACTTCCCCCAGTGGCTTTCCAGCCGGTTGCGGCGGAAGACGTCGCAACCGTCGTCGCACGGACGGCCGCATCCGCGCCCCTCAACGGGATCGTCGACGTCGCAGGGCCGGAGCGGGGCCGCTTCGACGAGATCGTGGCCCGCGCGCTCGAGTTCCGCGGTGACCCGCGAACGGTCGTGGCAGACCCCGAGGCGCCGTACTTCGGCGCGCACATGTCCGAGGACACCCTCGTGCCCACCGTCGACGGGCCCCGCGCGCCGACAACACTCACCGACTGGCTGACGGCGAACGCCTGATCCCTGCCGCAGGCGTCAGGCCTGCGGTGCGACCCGACCTGCCTCAGCAAGGTAGTACTCGGCCTGTGCCGGGTAGTAGTCGGCGAAGTCCGGCAGCGGCTGGCCGGCACGGTACGCGACCAGGTTGTCGAGGTAGTACTCCCACCCCGGCCCGCTGAACTCCGCAAGCGCCGCATCGGACAGATGGTGGATGAACGTGAGCGTGGTCCGACCGTCACTCTCGGCGAGGAGCGCTTCGAGCGGCCAGTTCCCTGACTCGTTCAGCGTGGTCACGAAGATCCGTTCGGGCGGATCGCACACGTCGATGCGAGCCGGACTCCAGGCATCCCCTTCTTCGAAAGTCATCTGGAGTTCGATCGTTCGCCCGGCCCCTGGCTCACCCCGCCAGAGGCCGAGCCAGCCTGCGGTCAGGTCGGACTCGGTGAGACTCGCCCACACCTCTTCCCGTGGCGCGTCGAATGTGCGGGTGAGGGTGAGCTCGAAGAACTCGCCCGGCCCTCTGGTCACTCGTCCTGTTGGCTGCGGCATGCCCTGGCTCCATTCGGTCTTCTCCATGGGACCACCGACGGGGACGAAGATCAAGCGGCACTCCGGGGGGCGCGCGTTTCCAACGCGTCTCGGTGCCTGGTCCCGATCAGGCCGCCGGCGCCTGCGAGATCCTGACCGTGTTTCCCGACGGGTCACGGAACGCGCAGTCGCGGGGACCCCAGCCCTGGTCGATCGGCTCCTGCAGGACTTCGGCGCCGGAGGCACGCAGAGTCTCGAAGGTGGCGTCGACGTCGTCCGAACGGAAGACGAGCATCGGCAGCACACCCTTCGTGAGGAGCTCCTGCATGGCGTCGCCATCGGCCTGCGAGCGACCGGCGTGGGGTTCGGAGAGGACGATGCCGAGGCCCGGCTGGGCATCGCTGCCGAGGGTGACCCAGCGGTAGTCACCTGAGGACACGTCGTTCTGCACGGCGAGGCCGAGTGCGTCCCGGTAGAAAGCGAGCGACTCGTCGACGTCGTTGACGGTGATGTTTGTGTACTGAAGTGCGATTGTCATGACCGAGACATTACGCCGCGGTCTGGTCGCTCGCTTCTTCGATCCTGCTCGATCCGTTCCGCACCGGCCGGGTGTGCGCCTTCGCCACGCAGGCGGGCATGGCGTTGACCGCATCGTGCGTTCCGCCCCGGTATGCCGTCGGTGTCACGCCGACGATCTCGGTGAAGCGTGAACTGAATGATCCGAGGGAGGTACAACCGACGGCCATGCAGGCATCGGTGACGCTCGCGCCCGCCCGCAGCAAGGCCATCGCCCGCTCGATCCTCCGTGTCATCAGGTAGGAATAGGGGGTCTCACCGTATGCGGCGCGGAACTGGCGGGAAAAGTGCGCCGGCGACATGAGCGCCTTCTGCGCCAGAGTCGGAACGTCGAGCGGCTTCGCGTACTCACGGTCGATCAGATCCCGCGCACGCCTGAGGTGAGCGAGGTTCTCGAGCTCCTGCGGGGTCATGATGTCACGGTAGCATCCGCGTCCTGCGGCGTCAGGGGGCTGCGCTGCCGGATCCGGCGGCGAGTTGAGCGGGATGCATCAGCGCGACGCTTCGAGCGTCACTCGGAGCGAATCGACACGGGTGGCGATGATGTCGCTGGCCGCCCACCTCTGGGCCAGCCGGTTCAACGTGGCGTCGAGCTCGGCGCGCGTGAGGCCATCGACCAGTTCGAGCCGAACGACCACCTCAGGCCCGCCGAGTCGTGCGGACGGGTCTCCGGGGGCGAGGCGAACGTTGAGCACGGCCAGCTCGGTCCTCACGCTCGTCAGGAAGGCGTCGAGTACGTCCGGGTTCGCATACCCGGGAAGCCATGGCTGGGACTGGGCGATCGCCCAGAGGGCAGGTCGCCGGATCGCGAACTCGGTGTCGCTCGTCGGGTCGAGCACGACCAGGTCGGTCTGCTCGCTCGCCGCCGCGAGGGCGACGCGGATGCCGTCGGCGGGTACCGGTCTCGCCTGCGAGTTCCACGCTGACATCGCTCCGACCGACGAGAACACCGGGAGCACGTTGCGTCCGTCCGGGCCGGCCACCGTCACGATCGAGAGTTCCTGTGTCTTGTCGACCCTCTGCCCCGACGGACCGATACCGACCTCGCCGGCATGGGCGACAAGCGGGATCAGCAGACGTGCCGTGCGGAACGCGTCGACGACATCCGTCTCACCGGCCTCTCCCCCGCGGAAACGCGCGAGGGCGTCGATCAGGTGCTGCGGCGCAGACCCGTCATCCGAGGCGTGCGTATTCTCCTCGAACGATCGCCCCTCCCAGGGCTGCCCGGCCGAATCCGCCGGGTTAATCTGATGCGACATCCAGCGCCTCGGCCAGTGTGAACGCGCCGGCGTAGAGGGCCTTGCCGACGATCGCCCCTTCGAGGCCGAGCGGCACGAGCGAGCGCAGCGCGACGAGGTCGTCGAGGCTGGACACACCGCCGGACGCGACCACGGGGCGGTTCGTGCGCTCGAGGACCTGGCGGAGCAGTTCGATGTTGGGGCCCTGCAGGGTGCCGTCCTTGGTGACGTCTGTCAGCACGTATCGTGCGCAGCCGGCCTGCTCGAGACGGTCGATGACGGTCCACAGGTCGCCGCCGTCTCTGGTCCACCCCCGTGCCGCGAGCGTGGTTCCGCGAACGTCGAGTCCGACGGCGACGGCTTCACCGTACTGGCCGATGACGTTCGCGGCCCACTCCGGGTTCTCGAGAGCGGCTGTTCCGAGGTTGATCCGCTTCGCGCCGGTCGCAAGAGCGGCTTCGAGGGAAGCGTCGTCGCGGATACCGCCGGAGAGTTCGACGTTCACGCCGCGGACCTGCTTGATCACCTTCCGGATGAGCCCGGAGTTGTTGCCACGGCCGAACGCGGCGTCGAGGTCCACGAGGTGGATCCACTCCGCGCCCTGGTGAGCCCAGTCAGCGGCTGCGTCCACGGGGTCGCCGTAGTTGGTTTCGGTTCCGGCCTCGCCCTGGGTCAGCCGGACGGCCTTCCCGTCGGCAACATCGACCGCTGGAAGCAGTACGAGCTTCGGGGTCGTGTTGAACTCACTCATGATTGTCCTTGATCGATCGGGTGTGGCATCTGCATGCCGCAGGGTATTCAGTCGGTGGTCAGTGTGCCGATCCAGTTCGACAGCAGCCGGATGCCGGCTTCCCCTGACTTCTCGGGGTGGAACTGGGTGGCGGACAGTGGCCCGTTCTCCACGGCCGCGATGAATCGGGCGCCGTGTTCGGACCAGGTCACGCGCGGCTGAGGGAACGGGGGCATGACGTCGAGCGTCCAGTGTTGTGCGGCGTATGAGTGCACGAAATAGAAGCGTTCGTCACGCAGCCCCGCGAACAGCACCGAATCTTCGGGCGCATCGACGGTATTCCAGCCCATGTGGGGCAGCACAGGTGAATCGAGTTCGGTGACGGCTCCCGGCCACTCACCGAGACCCTCGGTGTCCGTTCCGCGTTCGACGCCGTGCTCGAACAGAACCTGCATACCGACGCAGATCCCGAGCACCTTGCGGCCCCCCGCGAGCCGGCGGTCGATGACCTCGGCGCTGCGGGACTTCTCGAGCTGTTGCATCACTGCGCTGAAAGCTCCGACACCCGGCACGACGAGACCGTCGGCGTCGAGCGCGCGCCGGTGGTCACCGGTGAGTTCGACCGAGGCCCCCGCAGCTTCGAGGGCCTTTACCGCCGAGTGGACGTTTCCGCTGCCGTAGTCGAGGACGACGACGCGAGGGAGGGACGCTGCCGTCACAGCGCGCCCTTCGTCGACGGAATGCCTGAGACCAGGGGGTCGAGTGCTTTGGCCTGGCGGAAGGCACGGGCGAAGGCTTTGAACTCGGCCTCGGCGATGTGGTGTGGGTCGCGTCCTCCGAGGACGGTGACGTGAACGGTCAGAGCCGCGTTGAAGCTGATCGCCTCGAACACGTGACGGACCATCGAACCGGTGAAGTGGCCGCCGATGAGGTGGTACTCGAATCCGCTCGGCTCACCGGTGTGCACGAGGAACGGGCGCCCGGAGATGTCGACGACCGCCTGAACCAGCGCCTCGTCGAGCGGGACGAGCGCGTCGCCGAAGCGCGAGATGCCCGCTTTGGTACCGAGGGCCTGCTTGATGGCCTGGCCGAGGGCGATCCCGATGTCCTCCACCGTGTGGTGCACATCGATCTCGATGTCACCCTTCGCCCGCACGGTGAGGTCGGTCAGGGAGTGCTTCGCGAACGCCGTCAGCAGGTGGTCGTAGAACGGCACGGTCGTGTCGATGTCACTGACGCCGGTGCCGTCGAGGTTGATCGACAGATCGATGCTCGATTCGCTCGTCTCGCGCTGGATCCGGGCGGTTCGCTGTGGCGTGCTCATGCTTTCGAGCCTATCGCGGCCATGGCGTCGAGAAACGCGGTGGTCTCGGCTTCGGTTCCCGCTGTCACGCGCAGCTGGCCAGGCAGCCCGATGTCACGGATGAGGATCCCGCGTTCGAGCAGCGCTTCGAACAGGGCGTGCGGGTCGTCCACTCCGCCGAACAGGACGAAGTTGCTGTGGCTCCGGTACGGGTGGAATCCGAGTTCGGTGAGCCCGGCGGTGATCCGGTCCCGCTGCTCACGGATGTCGTCGACCATCGCGAGCATTTCGGCGCTGTGGGCAAGGGCCGCTGTTGCCGCAGCCTGCGTCAGCGCGGAGAGGTGGTACGGCAGCCGGACCAGCCTGAGGGCATCCGTCACCGCCGGGTCCGCTGCGAGGTAGCCCACGCGGACGCCGGCGAACGCGAACGCCTTGCTCATCGTCCGCGAGACCAGAAGCCGGTCACGGCCGGGCAGGAGCGTCAACGCACTCGGGATGTCGTGGGGCGCGAACTCGAAATACGCCTCGTCGACCACGACGATGCCGTCTGTCGCGTCGTAGACGGCTTCGATCGTCTCCAGCGAGAGCGGAGTGCCCGTGGGGTTGTTCGGTGAGCACAGAAAGACGAGGTCGGGCTGAGCAACGGTGACGGCGGCTTCGGCGGTCGCCGGCGTCAGTTCGTACTCCGCGTCACGCCCGGCATCGAGCCAGGTCGTGCCGGTCCCTGAGGCGAGGAGCGAGTACATCGAGTAGGTCGGGGTGAAACCGAGCACAGTGCGACCCGGTCCGCCGAAGGCCTGGAGCACGTGCTGGAGGACTTCGTTCGACCCGTTCGCGGCCCAGATGTTGTCTCGGGTGAGCCCGTGCCCGAGGTAGCCGGCGAGGCTGTCACGCAGAGCGCTGAATTCGCGGTCCGGGTAGCGGTTTGCGCGGAGGACGGCCGAAGCCAGCGAGGTCACGATGTCGCGAGCGACGGCCTCAGGGATCGGATGCGTGTTCTCGTTGACGTTGAGGGCCACCGGCACGCTCTTCTGCGGTGCCCCGTAGGGGAACTTGCCGCGAAGATCATCGCGGATGGGCAGGGACTCGAGAGAACTCACCCACTGAGTTTACCGGCGTGGAGCGTCTCTCCCTGCCGGACCCGGCGGCCAGGTCAGTTGGTGGAGTACTGCTCGGGGATGGCGATGCGCTGGCCGGGCGAGACGGTCGAACTGTCGAGCTGGTTGAGGCGCATGAGGTCGGCGATCACGTCGCGGGGATCGGCCTCCGGGGCGATGCTCGACGCGAGCTGCCAGAGGGACTGGCCGGATTCGATCGTCGCGTACTCGAAGACGACGGCACTCGAACTCGACGTGGCGACCGCCGGCATCGCGTTGATGCCGATGTATGCGGCAAGAGCGATCAAAGGGGCCGCAGCGAGGGAGGTGAAGACGACACGACCGCGACGGGTCAGGCGGAGCCTTCCGTTTGACCGGGCAGCGGAGGTGGCGCCCATGGTCGGCACCGCTGTTGGTCGTGCCGGGGCCGGGCGGTGTGAGAGTGCCGGGCGGATCGGGGTGACGACTGCTGTGCTCATGGTGTGCCTCCTGCTGCTGGTTCTGCGTCTGCGGTGCTTCGGAGTATTCGTATCCGGCCCTCGGCCGGGAGGGCCGGATACGAAGCTGTGTTCCGAATATATATTCGATTGTTCGAACATTCAAGTCCGTATTCGGACTTTTCGCTATTTTCTTGCCGACACACTCGAACAAATGTTTGTCCGGTTGCTGTGCTGCGGTTAGAGTTTCGCTACTGGTTGTACCCAACCAGCGACCACTGACATTGGCCGGGGCCGCCCGCCAGACGGGAGTGACATGACGCTCAGCAACAGGGAAGCAGGCGGTGCCGCCGGCACACCTGCCAAGCCGAAGCGAGTGCTCGCGGACAAGCCGACGACCAGGCGACGCAAGAGCCTGAGCGAGAAGCAGCTGGCCATCCTCGACGTCATCCAGCGTTCGGTGACGTCACGGGGATACCCGCCGAGTATGCGCGAAATCGGCGACGCGGTCGGACTGGCGTCGCTGTCGAGCGTGACGCACCAGCTCAACCAGCTCGAGCTCAGCGGCTACCTCCGTCGGGACCCCAACCGTCCCCGGGCCCTCGAGATCCTGATCGACCTTCCTTCGCAGTCCTCAGAGGTCGACTTCGAGAACACGACACCTGTCGGTGACGCGGCGATGGTGCCGCTCGTCGGTCGGATCGCTGCCGGTGTGCCGATCACGGCGGACCAGCAGGTCGAGGAAGTCTTCCCCCTCCCCCGCCAGCTGGTCGGCAAGGGTGACCTGTTCATGCTGAAGGTCCAGGGCGAGTCGATGATCGACGCGGCCATCTGTGACGGCGACTGGGTGGTCGTCCGCCAGCAGCAGACGGCGGAGAACGGCGACATCGTCGCCGCCATGCTCGACGGTGAAGCCACGGTGAAGGTCTTCCGGCAGCGGGACGGCCACACCTGGCTGCTTCCCCGCAACTCCAGCTTCGAACCGATCCTCGGCGATGAAGCCGACGTCCTGGGCAAAATCGTGGCCGTGTTGCGCGCCGTCTGATTTCGGCATCGACAGAAGGGCGCCCCGGCATCTGCCGGGGCGCCCTTCTGTGCGTCCGCGCTACGCGGTGACCGCAGTGCCTGCGTGGGCGCGCACAACGCGTGTGGCCTCGACGATGTTGGCCAGTGAGGCGACGGTCTCGTCGTATCCGCGGGTTTTCAGACCGCAGTCCGGGTTGATCCAGACCTGGCGCTCGGGGATCTCCGCGACGGCGAGCTCGATCAGCTCCCGGATCTCGTCGACGGACGGGACGCGGGGTGAGTGGATGTCGTACACACCGGGTCCGATTCCATGGTCGAAACCCGAATCCCGGATGTCGTGGACGACGTCCATCCGGCTCCGAGCCGCTTCGATGCTGGTGACATCCGCGTCGAGCTTCCGGATCGCGTCGATCACCGCGCCGAACTCGGAGTAACAGAGGTGCGTGTGGATCTGGGTGGCGTCCGCCGCGCCTGCCGTGGCGAGCCGGAACGACCCGACCGACCAGTCGAGGTATGCGGCCTGGTCCGCTTTCCTCAGCGGCAACAGCTCGCGCAGGGCTGGTTCGTCGACCTGCACGACGCCGATACCCGCGGCTTCGAGGTCGGCGATCTCGTCTCGGAGCGCGAGTGCGACCTGCCTGGCGGTCTCGCCCAGCGGCTGGTCGTCGCGGACGAACGACCAGGCGAGGATCGTCACCGGGCCGGTCAGCATCCCCTTGACCGGCTTCGCCGTGAGCGACTGGGTGTATGCACTCCAGTCGACGGTGATCGGCCTCGGCCGTGAAACGTCGCCCCAGAGGATCGAGGGCCTCGTACAGCGGCTGCCGTACGACTGCACCCAGCCGTTCGTCGTGACCGCAAATCCGTCGAGGTTCTCGGCGAAGTACTGGACCATGTCGTTTCTCTCTGGCTCGCCGTGGACGAGGACATCGAGCCCCAGGTCTTCCTGGAGGTCGACGACCCGGCGGATCTCTTCGCGCATCCGCTCCTCATACGCGTCGTCACTCAGCGTCCCGCGCACGTGCTGCGCCCGAGCCTGCCGGATGTCGCCCGTCTGCGGAAACGAACCGATGGTCGTCGTCGGAAGGAAGGGAAGGTCGAGTGCTGCCGCCTGGGCGGAAACCCGGGCCGCATAGTCACCCCGGGTGAAGTCGGTGGCGGTGAGCGCTGTCTCGCGCCCCCTGACCGCTCCGTCCCGGACTCCAGGGGCGGCCAGCCGGTCGGCGAGAGCGGCGGACGCCGCGTCGACTTCTGAGCGGATGGCGTCGGTACCGTCACGAAGCCCCGTTGCGAGCGTGACGACCTGGCCGACCTTCTGGTCGGCGAAGGCCAGCCAGCTTGCCAGCCGCTCATCCAGGCCCGGCTCATCGTCGACGTCGTGGGGCACGTGGATCAACGACGTCGACGTGGATGCCGAGACGGCCGGAGACAGCGCGCTGAGGGCGGTCAGCGATTCGAAGGCGCCGGCGAGGTCGCCCCGCCAGATGTTGTGGCCGTCGATCACACCACCGACCAGGATCTTCCGCTCGAGGCCGGGGACGGGCCCTGGGACGCCGGCACGCACGAGATCGAGTCCGAGCGCTTCGACCGGGGAGGCCGCGAGCGGCGCGAGCGCGTCACCGAGGGCTCCGTAGGGTGCGGCAACGAAGAGGGGAGGGCCTGCCTGCGACGGAGCCGAGGTACTCGTATGCCGCCTCGGTCGCTGAGAGGATGTCCGTCCTCTCGTCGAGGAAACTCTCGGAGACGAGACCCGGCTCGTCGAGCTGGACCCACTCGGCACCGGCAGCGGCGAGGAGCTTCAGCAGCTCCGCGTACACCGGGAGAAGTTCGGCGAGACGGGACAACGGTCGAAAATCAGCCGGGGCGTCGGTGCTCGGCTTGCTGAGCAGCAGGAAGGTCACCGGGCCGACGAGGACAGGGCGGGTCACGAACCCGGCGGCGACGGCTTCCTCGACCTCACGGACCAGCCGGTCCGATGCGAGTGTGAACGCCGTCTCCCGGCCGATCTCCGGGACCAGATAGTGGTAGTTGGAGTCGAACCACTTGGTCATCTCCAGCGGGGCCCTGTCGCCTTCGCCCCTCGCGAGGGCGAAGTACCCGGCGAGATCGACGCGACCGGCGGCATCCGCGAGATCGGAGAAACGGGACGGGATGGCACCGACGGTGACGGCGGTGTCGAGGACCTGGTCGTAGAACGAGAAGCTCTCAGGGATCGCGGAGTCGGTGCGGCCGAGACCGAGCGCCGCGAGGCGCTCCCGCGTGACACGGCGCAACCCTGCGGCCGTGGCCTCGAGTTCGGCGGCGTCGATGCGACCCGCCCAGAACGCCTCGACGCCCTTCTTGAGTTCACGGCGCCCGCCGATGCGCGGATAGCCGAGGATCGTCCCTGTGGGGAATGGGGTGTGTTCGGTCATGCGAATTCCTTGCGTGAGGGTGATGGGGACAGAGGGATGCCGAGGTGGGAGAGGACAGACAGGACAGTGCTGTGCTGGTTGAACGCGTAGAGGTGGAGCCCTGGGGCTCCCCCGTCGAGAACCTCTGCCGCGAGACTGACGGCGTGGTCGATGCCGATCCGGCGCCTGCCTTCTTCGGTCGGCTCGATCTCGATGGCAACCGCGAGATCGGCGGGGATCTCCTCACCGGTGAGTTCGAGAACGCGACGAAGCCTGCCCGGCCCGGTGATCGGCATGATTCCGGGGAGGATCGGGATCCGGACGCCGGCGAGTGTCGCGCGTTCCACGAAGGTGAGGTAATCGTCGGCGTGGAAGAACAGCTGGGTGATCGCGAACGTCGCTCCTGCCGCCTGCTTGGCGAGGAGGGTGTCGATGTCCTGACCGGTCCCCCTGGATCGCGGGTGCCCGTTGGGAAAGGCTGCGACGCCGATTCTGACCCTGTGGCGCTGCTGCACCCGCTTCGCGCTGGGCAGCCCTGGCAGGTCGAATTCGCTGTACGGTTCGCGTTCGGCCTGGACACCGTGGATCAGCTGGACGAGCTCGGCGGCGCTGCGGAGGTCGCCGAGCGGAACCTCGTCCTCACCGCCATGCGGGGCGTCACCACGAAGGGCGAGGAAACTCGTGATGCCCTCGTCGAGGAACTCACGGATCACGCGGTTGGAGCCCGCGGCGGTCGATCCGACGCAGGTGAGGTGGGCGAGCGGGTCGACGTCGGTGTGGTCACGGATGAAACGGAGGACGTCGAGGGATGACCGCTGAGACGATCCTCCGGCTCCGTAGGTGACCGAGATGAAGCGGGGACCGGCATCCGCGAGTCGCCTGATCGTCGTCTCGAGTGCCACACCGGTTTCGGCTGTCCGCGGGGGGTACAGCTCGAACGAGAACGGCACGCCGGTTCGAGGCTGAGGGTCCGGAGAGGTCATGGCAACGCTTTCGGCGATGGTGGGACTCTGCGGTTGCCTGCGGTACGTGTGCCGGGCAGCCGCGACCCCACACGGCTGTGCACTGGGTGTCGCGGGCGGGTGCCGGGCTCGGCTGTCGCTCCATGTCCCGCTGCGGGCGCGGTGGGACAACGATCACGACGAGCGTATGCAGCCTGTGGCCGGGATAGGGATACGTGACGAACTGTGACATTTCGTCACAGTCGGCGATTTCAGGCCGGTCGAGCGAACTCGGCCACCTGGGCGGCGAGTTCCTCAGAGGCGAGGGCGCGCACGTGGGTGCCTTCCTCGAGGTAGTCGAGGTGCTCGACGCGACCACGGCGGTGCAGCATCGAGATCACGTCGCCCCTGTCGTACGGGACGAGCAGGTCGAGGTGCACGGTCGGCGACGGCAGCAAGTCGCTGAGGGCCTGGAGGATCTCGTCGATGCCCTCGCCGGTCCTGGCGGAGGCGAAGATCGCGTTGGGTTCCAGTCCGCGCAGCAGAAGGCGACCGTCTTCGTCGACCAGGTCGCTCTTGTTGAAGACGACGAGTTCAGGGATGTCACGGGCCCCGACGTCCCCGATGACGTCACGGACGGTCATCAGCTGGGCAGCGGGGTCCGGGTGGGAGCCGTCGACGACGTGGACGATGACATCCGCCTCGGCGACCTCCTCGAGCGTGGAACGGAACGCCTCGACCAGTTGGTGAGGAAGATTCCGAACGAAGCCGACCGTGTCGGAGATCGTGTAGAGCCGGCCGTCTTCTGTCTGTGTCCGCCTGACAGTGGCGTCGAGCGTCGCGAACAGCGAGTTCTCGACGAGCACACCCGCCTTGGTGATGCGGTTGAGCAGGCTGGACTTGCCCGCGTTGGTATAGCCGGCGATGGCCACGGAGGGCACCTCGAAGCGGTGCCGGTTGGCCCGTTTGGCCTCGCGAGCCGGGCCGAAGCCCTTGATCTGCTTGCGAAGTTTCGACATCCGCGTGTGGATGCGGCGACGGTCGAGTTCGATCTTCGTCTCACCGGGGCCCCTCGAGCCCATTCCTGCGCCTGTGCCACCGACCTGGCCACCGGCCTGGCGGGACATCGAGTCACCCCAGCCACGGAGACGCGGCAGCAGGTACTCGAGCTGGGCGAGTTCGACCTGGGCTTTACCCTCTCGGCTCTTCGCGTGCTGGCTGAAGATGTCGAGGATCACGGCGGTGCGGTCGATGACCTTCACCTTGACGACATCCTCGAGCGCGCGTCTCTGGCTGGGCGCCAGTTCGGTGTCTGCGATGACCGTGTCAGCCCCGAGCGAGGCGACGATGCCGCGCAGTTCCTCGGCCTTGCCCTTGCCGAGGTACGTGCTCGGGTCGGGGTTCGGACGACGCTGGAGCATGCCGTCGAGCACGACTGCTCCGGCCGTCTCGGCCAGGGCCGCCAGTTCGCGAATAGAGTTCTCGGCGTCCTGCAGCGAGCCCTGCGAGTAGATGCCGATGAGGACGACGTTCTCGATGCGCAGCTGCCGGTACTCGACCTCTGTGACGTCTTCGAGTTCCGTCGAGAGTCCACCGACGCGGCGCAGTGCCTGGCGGTCTTCGCGGTCGAACTGGTCGCCGTCATGGCCGGTGTCACCGTCGGAGTCGGTGCCGAGGGCAGTCGCCTGCCCTGAACCGAACAGCGAGTATCCGGACGCGCGCGTATCCGCGTTCCGAAGAACGCGTGTCACGGCGTCGTCGCCGTCGGGAAGGTCGGGGGTATCGCTCGGAGTGGTCATCAGAGTTAACCCTAACGCGTGCTGTCGAGTAACGTTCCGGTATGGCCAGCGATCACTATTTCTCCGGCGTGCCCGGCACCGAGCTCAAGCTCAGGACCGTCACGGTGCACCTCGCGGGTGCCGACAGGGAGCTCACGACGGCCAACGGCATTTTCAGCCCCGGCCGGATCGACCCCGGCACGCAGATCCTGCTTGCCGAGGCACCGGCCCCTCCGGCCGCCGGCGACATCCTCGACCTCGGCTGCGGCTGGGGACCGATCTCGTTCACCCTGGCTTTGGCGTCGCCGGATGCCACTGTGTGGGCGGTCGACGTCAACGAGCGCTCGCTCGACCTCGTCCGGCTCAACGCGGAGAAGCTCGGGCTCGAGAACGTCCGCGCCGTGCTGCCCGACCAGGTTCCCCTCGACATCGCGTTCGACGCGCTGTGGTCCAACCCACCGATCAGGATCGGTAAGCAGGCACTGCACGAGATGCTCGAGTACTGGCTTCCCCGACTGGCGCCCGGCTCGGATGCGTGGCTCGTTGTGCAGAAGAACCTCGGGGCGGACAGCCTTCACCGCTGGTTGCAGGAACGCCTCGCCGACGACTTCGACGTCACTCGTGAAGCGATCAGCAAGGGTTATCGCATCCTGCGGGCCGCTCGCCACAAGGGCTGAGGTCAGCCGAGTTCGAGCGTTCCCGTGTAGACGAGCTCTGCCGGTCCGCTCAGCCCGACGTGCTCGCCGTCCTGGGTGGCGAACATCCGTACGCCGAGGGTGCCTCCCGGTACGTCGACGCGCCACTGGTTGGGTGCCGTCGATCCGGCCCAGTGCCTGGTGGCTAGTGCAGCCGCCGCGACACCGGTTCCGCAGGAGAGGGTCTCACCGCTGCCCCGTTCGTGGACGCGCATGGTGATCCGCCCGACGCCGTCGGTGATCAGCGGGTCATGGGGCACGACGAATTCGACGTTCGCCCCCTCGATCGGTTCCGGTTCGATCCGGGGGACGTAGCTGAGGTCGGCTGACGCAAGTTCGGTCTCGTCGGCAAGCGCGACGACGACGTGAGGATTGCCGACGTTGATCCCGAGGCCGGGGCGCGCCACTTTCAGTTCCTTGGCGCGCACGAGCGGTTCTCCGCCGTCGAGGGCCCACCGGCCGAGGTCGACCTGGAATCCGTTCGTCGACCTCTGCACGTCGCGGACGCCTGCCCGGGTGCCGATGGCCAGCGTGTCGCCCGATTCGAGCTGCACGAGGCCCTGGTCGATGAGGTAGCGGACGAACACTCGGATGCCGTTCCCGCACATCTCTGCGATGGATCCGTCGGCGTTGTGGTAGTCCATGAACCACTCCGCGTTCTCGTCCTCATGGAGGGCTGCCGCTCCTGCATCGAGATTCGCCGAGCGGACGGCGCGAATCACTCCGTCTGCCCCGACACCGAAGTGCCGGTCGCAGATCGCGGTGATCTGCTCGGCCGTCAGCGGGGAGTTCCCGTCGGGGTCCGCGTAGAGGACGAAGTCGTTGCCGGTGCCGTGGCCCTTGGTGAACGGGAGCGTGAGTGCCATTGCCCCAGTCTACGGTTCGCGCGGAATCAGACCTGAACGGATGCCGTCGCGCGGTCGACGAGATCGGAAGCGTCGTAGTCCAGCCAGACGATGTCCGCGTACCGCCTGAACCAGCTCACCTGCCTGCGCGCATACCGCCTCGTCAGCTGCTGGGTTTCAGCGATGGCCTCCTCCTCGGTCGCTTCACCGGTGAGCTGCCGAAGTGCCTGCGCGTAGCCGATCGCCCGCGACGCCGTGACGCCGCGCTCAAGGCCGAGCGGCACGAGCCGACGTACCTCGTCGAGGAGACCGCCCTGCCACATCCGCAGAACGCGCTCGTCGAGCCTGCCGACGAGCTGATCGCGCGGGGCGGTGAGACCAAGGATGCGGGTGGGCTTCCAGTAGACCGGCTCGCCGGGGAGCATACCTGCGACCGGTGAGCCGGTGATCTCGGCGACCTCGAGTGCCCGCACGATCCTTCGCGCATTCTGCGAGCCGATGCGTGCCGCGACATCCGGATCGAGCGCGGCAAGCCGCCGGTAGAGTGCGCCGGGGCCTTCGGCCTCGAGTTCGCCTTCCAGTCTCGCCCTGACCGCCTTGTCCGATGCGGGGAACTGGAAGTCGTAGAGCACGCTCGACACGTAGAGCCCCGACCCGCCGACGAGGATCGGCGTCGCTCCGCGCGCGAGAATCCCGTCGATGGCGGCCCTGGCATCCTCCTGGTAGGCCGCGACCGTGGACTCTGTCGTCACGTCCAGCACGTCGAGCATGTGGTGCGGGATGCCGCGTCTTTCGTCCTGCGCGAGTTTCGCCGTTCCGATGTCCATGCCCCTGTACAGCTGCATGGCGTCGGCGTTCACGATCTCCGCACCGTGTCCCGACTGCGCGAGGCGCTCGGCCAGGTCGAGTGACAGGTCGGACTTTCCGGTGCCGGTTGGACCGATGATCGCGATCACGCCGGCCGCTGCGGGGTTCAGCGCTGACCGTCCAGCTGGTCGTAGATCGGGGTGGTCGCCCCTGCGACGGATGCCGGTGGGCCGACCCGGAGGGACGGCAGGCCGAGCGACACCCGGCCGGGTGCCGACAATGAGGACGGAGACGTCGGGACGCCGCAGGATTCGGCCTGCGCCCGGTCCCAGGCGTCGCCTGCGGCCGTGCGGCGGACCTGGAGCGGCAGCCCGTCTGCGGTGTCGGCAATCAGGTAGAACGGGGCTGCCTGGCTGACCCGTGCCGTGACCACGTCGCCTGGCCGCGGAATCTCTGACCCGGTGGGAACGTCGAAATGGACCAGGCGAGAGTCCTCGGCACGCCCGGACATCCGATGTGTGAGGGAGTCCTTCTTGCCCTCACCCACGGCGACCAGGAGCTGCACGTCTCGGCCGACGACCTTCTGGTTCTCCTCGAGGCTGATCCTGTCCTGGAGGGCGGTCAGGCGCTCGTAGCGTTCCTGGACCACGGCCTTCGGCACCTGGTCAGGCATCGTGGCCGCCGGGGTTCCCGCGCGGATCGAGTACTGGAAGGTGAACGCTGTCGCGAACCGCGCCGCCTCGACGACGCGAAGCGTCTCCTGAAAGTCGTCCTCGGTCTCCCCCGGGAACCCGACGATGATGTCTGTGGAGATCGCGGCGTGCGGCATCCGGGCGCGAACGCGGTCGAGGATGCCGAGGAACTTCTCGCTGCGGTACGACCGGCGCATCGCCTTGAGGATGCGGTCGGAGCCTGACTGGAGGGGCATGTGCAGCTGCGGCATCACGCTGGGTGTCTCGGCCATGGCGTCGATGACGTCGTCGGTGAAGGCGGCGGGGTGTGGGCTGGTGAAGCGAATCCGTTCGAGCCCGGGGATCGCGCCCGCCGCACGGAGGAGCTTGCTGAACGCCTGCCGGTCGCCGAACTCGACGCCGTACGAGTTGACGTTCTGGCCGAGGAGGGTGACCTCGATCGCGCCGTCGTCGACGAGGGCCTGGATCTCGGCGAGGATCTCGCCTGGCCTGCGATCCTTCTCCTTGCCGCGGAGCGCCGGCACGATGCAGAAGGTGCAGGTGTTGTTGCAGCCGACGGAAATGGAGACCCAGCCGCTGTACGTCGATTCCCGTTTGGTCGGAAGGGTGGACGGGAAGGTCTCGAGCGACTCGAGGATCTCGATCTGGGCTTCGTCGTTGTGCCTGGCGCGTTCGAGCAGACTCGGGAGGGCGCCCATGTTGTGGGTGCCGAACACGACGTCGACCCACGGCGCCTTCTCGAGGATGACGTTCTTGTCCTTCTGGGCGAGACACCCGCCGACGGCGATCTGCATGCCGGCGTGACGCTTCTTGACCGACGCGAGGTAGCCGAGGTTGCCGTAGAGCTTGTTGTCTGCGTTCTCGCGAACCGCGCAGGTGTTGATGACGACGACATCGGGCTCGACGCCGACCGCTTTGACGTAGCCGGCCGCGTCCAGCGAACCGCCGAGACGCTCGGAATCGTGCACGTTCATCTGGCAACCGTAGGTGCGGACCTCATAGGTGCGCGCGTGCCCGGATGCGTCGACGGCCGCGACCGACGGGGTGATGATTGTGGGCGTTTCCTGCAGCGTGCTCATGATCGGTCCAGTCTACGTTCAGACGCGGATCTCGGAGCGGTCAGCGGAACCGGACGTTGGAGGTTCCTCCTGCGTTGCGCCCGGTGAGGAGCGGAGCGATCGCTTCACGGACGATGTTGCCCGGGTAGCCGCGGCGGGCCAGGAACCCGACGAGCCGGCGTTCGAGCGTCTGTTTGTCGAGCCCGGTCAGCTGCGACGCACGCTTTGCAGCGAGCTCTTTCGCGGCGCTGAGCTCATCGCCCTGGTCGATGTCGTCGAGCACCTCGTCGATGATGTCGCGCTCGATCGAGCGCCCGGACATCGCGCGCGCGACGACTGCCCTGCTCTGCCCTTTGCGTTCGTAGAGTGCGTGCTTCATCTGCTCCGCGAGCACGCGGTCGTCGACGTAGCCGAGCTCGCGCAGCCGGTCGAGGATCGAGTTAGCCTGGTGGGCGGTAAGGCCCTCAGCCACTCCGAAGGCGAGGATCTCGGCTTCACTGAGCGCGCGCCGCGCAAGCTTACGCACCAGGGCCGACTCGATGGCCTCCGGGTCGGCGTCAGGGAACTCGGGGTCAGCGACGTCTGTTGCGGGCACCACACCGGGAAGGTAGGTCACGGTCGCGATCTTCTCTCCGTCGGCGTCGTGTGCGCCTGAGCCGCCGTCAGGAGAGGTGTTCTCGTGCGGGTCGATGAACCTGACCACGACCGTGCCCCGCCCTACGCGCCGCGCCGGGCGGCGAGCTGGTCTGCGGACAGTTTGCCTGCGGCGGCCGTCTTGCCCGGTGCTGCTTCGACCGCTGCGTCTGCGACGGGCGCGGCAACCGCACCACCGATACCGAGCTTGACCTTGATCTTGTGCTCGATCTCTTCGGCGACGTCGGGGTTGGTGAGAAGGAAGTTGCGCGCGTTCTCCTTGCCCTGGCCGAGCTGCTCACCGTCGTAGGTGTACCACGAGCCTGACTTCTTCACGATGAGGTGCTCGACGCCGAAGTCGATGAGGCTGCCCTCGCGGGAGATGCCGGTGCCGTAAAGGATGTCGAACTCCGCCTGCTTGAACGGCGGGGCCATCTTGTTCTTGACGACCTTGACCCTGGTGCGGTTACCGACGGCATCCGTGCCGTCCTTCAGGGTTTCAATGCGGCGGATGTCAAGGCGCACGGACGCGTAGAACTTGAGTGCCTTACCACCGGCGGTGGTCTCGGGGCTGCCGAAGAACACACCGATCTTCTCGCGCAGCTGGTTGATGAAGATCATGGTGGTGTTGGTCTGGCTCAGTCCACCGGTCAGCTTCCGCAGAGCCTGCGACATCAGCCGCGCCTGGAGGCCGACGTGGGAGTCGCCCATCTCGCCCTCGATCTCGGCACGGGGAACGAGTGCCGCCACGGAGTCGATCACGATGAGGTCGATGGAACCCGAGCGCACGAGCATGTCGGCGATCTCGAGTGCCTGCTCACCGGTGTCTGGCTGGGAGACCAGCAGCGCGTCGATGTCGACGCCGAGCTTCCTGGCGTACTCGGGGTCGAGTGCGTGCTCCGCGTCGATGAAGGCGGCGATGCCGCCTGCCTTCTGTGCGTTGGCGATCGCGTGAAGTGTCAGGGTGGTCTTACCGGAGGATTCAGGACCGTAGATCTCGACGATCCGGCCGCGGGGAAGTCCTCCGACACCGAGCGCGACGTCGAGGGCGATGGAGCCGGTGGGGATGACGGCGACAGGGGCACGCTCATCGCTGCCGAGACGCATGACGGAGCCTTTGCCGAACTGGCGGTCGATCTGGGCGAGGGCGGTCTCGAGGGACTTCTCGCGGTCTGCTGCTGATGGCATGTCATGCCTCTTTCTTCTGTCGATATCGGTGCGCCTGTAGGCTGTCGCGCCCCGGAAGATCCGGTGCTACGACAAGGCTGGGAGCGTCTGTCGGTGACGGTGTCGACTGTATTGTGCACCTCCGACATTGCGCCGGAGGGAGGAAATCAGTGGACGATCCGACCTCGAAAGGCCCTTGTGATGGAGCCTATCCCAACCCGAACAGATGTTCGAGAAAGATGCGGCGGCGTGTCGAAGTCAATTTCGCCGAAGAAGCGCGGCGCCGGATCGGCGGCCGTCAGGACCGGGGCGGAGGAACACCTGCGCCGTGTCGACGCTCGACAGGAACGTCCGTCTCCCGGCACAGTGCGAGCCAGACAACCCGCGGCGATTCGCCCGCAGCAAGTGCCTCATTCGCGGTTCGCCCTCCCAGCTCCCTCAACACCAGGTCGCTGGCGAGCACGCGCCCGTATGCGCCACCGAACTCGGTGGTCATCGCCGTCCTGAATTCGCTGAGTTTCACGGAATCAAGCGTAACGGGCCGCAGACAGAGGAATACCCCGGAGCGCGTGTGCGCTCCGGGGTATCAGTCGATGGTCGATCGTCAGCGTGCGACGAGATCGGCATCCAGTTCCGCGACGAATTCGTCTGGGACGGTGTCCGGAATCGGTTCGATTCCTTCGATGACCGCGAGGCGGTCTCCGACTTCGCGCATGATCACCGAGATCGGTGTCTCGAGGGCGTCGGCGACGGAGGCGAGGATTTCACTCGACGCTTCCTTCTGTCCGCGTTCGACTTCGCTGAGGTAGCCGAGGGCCACACTCGCTTTGCTTGCAACCTGGCGAAGAGTCCGCCCTTTTTGCAGCCGGAAGTCACGAAGCACGTCGCCGATTTCTTGACGAACAAGTATCATTTGACCCCTCCTTCTCTGCCGGTCAGCCTCACCGTCGGTAAGTCTGTGGATGGATACAGTACTACACCCATCCGTACTCAAACCTTAGTGTTTCTGACTGATCTTTTCTTGTGAGTCTGAGAGTTGTAACCGGAGCGCAACACGCGATATTCCACCCGAAATCTGTCAGGGCCAACTCTCAGGATCCGCCGGCTCCCACGCCGGTGATCGCAGTGAGGAAATCGACCGCCGCTGCGACGGTGTCCCTGCGGATCGTGTCCCGGTCTCCGGTCAGGGTGAGACCGAGCGAGCGGGTCCCTCCCGCCATCGACAGACCGAGGAAGACGGTGCCGGGGGCACGTCCGTCCTGGGGGTCGGGCCCTGCGACGCCTGTGGTCGACACGCCGATGTCCGCCGGTCGCCCGTCGACGCTGAGGACGGTTCGCGCACCTGCCGCCATCTGCTCCGCGACGAGCGGGTGGACTGCCCCGTGTTCGGCCAGGAGCGCGGCGTCGACGCCGAGCACCGAACGCTTGACGTCGGTGTGATAGGCGACCACTCCCCCGGTTACGACGGCGGATGCCCCTGCCGGCCGGATCAGTTCGGCAGCCAGCAGCCCGCCGGTCAGCGATTCGGCCACGGCGATGGTGAGGCCCCGCGCGGTGAGGTGGCGGATCAGTGCTGCCGTTCGATCCACGTCGCTCCCGCCGTTCGCGTTCATGGCCGTCTGGCTGCCCTGAGCGCGGTGAGGACGTAGTCGATGCCGCTGGCGACCGTGAGGAGAACCGCGGCGGTCATCAGGATGCCGTTGACCCAGAAGATCCAGTCACCGACGACGAGGTAGAGCGGGAGGAGGGCGATCGAGATCGCGACCGACTGCGCCACGGTCTTGAGCTTGCCCATCCACGCGGCAGCTACGACGTGGTCGGTCGCCACGATCATCCTGTGCACGGTGATGCCGATCTCACGGACGAGAACGACGATGGTGACCCACCAGGGCAGTTCTCCGAGGATGGAGAGGGCCACGAGTGCGCCGCCGGTGAGGATCTTGTCCGCGATCGGGTCGAGGAGCTTGCCGAGGTCGGTGACCAGCCCGTGCTTCCTGGCGATCGCGCCGTCGATCCCGTCAGTGGCGATGGCCACGATGAAGAGGACGGCGGCCGCCCAGCGGAGCCAGCCGTCCGCGCCGTCGTCGGCCAGGAGCATCCAGATGAAGACCGGAGCGAGGAGGATGCGGACGACGGTGATCGCGTTCGGCAGGTTGAGGTTCGCGGATCGCGATCCTCCGGCACGGGGAAGAGTCATGTCTTGCTACTCCTCCTTGCCGGTGAGCTTCCAGGCGTCCTCGTCGGATTCGCCCTCCACAACATCGTATCCGTCGAACTGCTGGTCGACCTGGTCGCCGTCGTACCGTTCGTCGCTGTGCGACGACGCGGAGAACGCCGGGCCGTCTTCGCCCTTGAGCTTGGCGAGGAGTCCTGGGAGCTGTTCGGCGGTGACGAGCACGTCGCGCGCCTTCGAGCCCTCAGACGGGCCGACGATCTCGCGCGATTCCATCAGGTCCATCAGGCGTCCCGCCTTGGCGAAACCGACCCTGAGCTTGCGCTGCAGCATCGACGTCGAGCCGAACTGGGTGCCGACGACGAGCTCGGTCGCCGCGAGCAGCAGGTCGAGGTCATCGCCGATGTCCGCGTCGACTTCCTTCTTCTCGATGACGGCGGCGACGTCCTTGCGGTACTCGGGGCGAGCCTGCTGGGTGACGTGCTTGACGACCTTCTCGATCTCGGCCTCTGACACCCACGCGCCCTGCACGCGGATGGCTTTGTTCGTGCCCATCGGCAGGAACAGGCCATCGCCCTGGCCGATGAGCTTGTCGGCTCCCGGCTGGTCGAGGATGACGCGGGAGTCGGTGACGCTCGTCACGGCGAACGCCAGCCGTGAAGGCACGTTCGCCTTGATGAGCCCGGTGACGACATCGACCGATGGTCGCTGCGTGGCGAGGACGAGGTGGATCCCGGATGCCCTGGCGAGCTGTGTGATGCGCACGATCGAGTCCTCGACATCACGAGGGGCGACCATCATGAGGTCGGCGAGCTCATCGACGACGACGAGCAGGTACGGGTATGGCTTGAGCACCCGTTCGCTGCCCACGGGGAGCACAATCTCCTCGTTCACGACGGCCTTGTTGAAGTCGTCGATGTGCCTGAAGCCGAAGCTGGCGAGGTCGTCGTACCTCATGTCCATCTCCTTCACGACCCACTGCAGCGCTTCCGCCGCTTTCTTGGGGTTCGTGATGATGGGCGTGATGAGGTGCGGGACCCCGGCGTATGAGGTCAGCTCGACGCGCTTGGGGTCGATGAGGACCATGCGCACGTCGCTCGGTTTCGCCCGCATGAGCAGGCTCGTGATCATCGAGTTGATGAAGCTCGACTTTCCTGATCCCGTGGAGCCCGCGACGAGGAGGTGGGGCATCTTGGCCAGGTTGGCGACGACGAAGCCGCCGCCGACGTCCTTGCCCACACCGATGGTCATCGGGTGCACGCTCTTCGTGGCGTTCGCCGAGCGGAGGACGTCACCGAGGGTGACGATCTCGCGGTCGCTGTTCGGGATCTCGACACCGATGGCGCTCTTGCCGGGGATCGGCGCGAGGATACGAACCTCGTTCGACGCGACGGCGTAGGCGATGTTGTTGGTCAGCGCGGTGATCCGCTCGACCTTGACACCGGGACCGACTTCGATCTCGTACTGCGTGACGGTCGGGCCGCGCGAGAAGCCTGTGACCTTGGCGTCGACCTTGAACTGGTCGAGGACGCTGGTGACGGCAACGACGACCTCGTCATTCGCTGCTGAGCGGGTCTTGGCCGGGTCTCCGGCGCCGAGGGTGGATGCCGCAGGGAGACGGTACGGAGCCGGCGGCGCCGTCGGGCGGGCCATCCGCTGCGGGCCGGAGTCGTCCATCAGCCCGAGACCCTCCATGCCGGGCAGGGCTTCGGTGGCACCCTCAGGGCCGTCGTCGTGGAGTCCGGAGGTGGACTCGCCGACGGCGAAGGTGCCGAGCGCCGCCTCCGCTGCCGAGAGGTCGCCGATCACCTCGGTCATGGCCTCGTCGTCATCGTGAATGGGGTTGCCGAACATGTCGACATCCTCGCCCTCGAGGGCTGAGTCGAATTCGCCGTTCCCGCGGCTCGGTCCGCCGAGGAGCTCAGCGAGCGGGTCGCCTTCCAGTGCTGAATCGAATGCGGGGTCGACCTCGCGCTGGCTCTTGTTGCGCCGCCACCAGGGGAGGGATTCGTCGCCGTCGTCGTCGATTCCGTCGAGCTCGACCTGCTTCGTGCGTTCGAGTTTCGCGGCCTCGCGTTCCTCGTCCGTCTGGACGTCGGTGCCGAAGGTCCACGCGTAGAGCTGCCTGAGTCTCGCGCCCACCTTGTTCGGCGGGGTCTTGGTGATGATGAACAGACTGAGAAGCACCAGCAGGGACAGGACGATCCCTGCGCCGATCGGGGTGATGAGCGCCACGAGGGGGGCGCCGACGATCCAGCCGACCAGTCCGCCGGCGACGGCGAGTGCCGGCATCCCGTCGCTGGGGTTCGGTTGCCCGCCGAAGGTGTGGCAGAGCCCGGCGACGGCGACGAGGACGATGATCAGGCCGATGCCGATGCGCCCGTTGTCGTTCACTGAGCTCGGATGCCTGAACAGCCAGATCGCCAGCAACAGCATCACGACGGGGAGGGCGAACGCCAGGCGACCGAAGATGCCACCGAAGGTGAAGGCGTTGAGGTTCTGGGCGACGGTGTCGTTCACACCGAACCATTGCACGACCATGCCGACGATCGCGAGCAGGAGGATGAGGAACGGGATGCCGTCGCGGCGTTCCTCTTTGGCGAACCGTTCTGGGCCGAATGCCCGAGCCGTCCCGCCTGCGAGGTGGGCGAGGCCCATCCACATCTTCACGAACACGTTCTCCGACGGTTCCGTCGGGTACGCGACAGTCTTCGCTGTCGGGAGTTTGGTGGTCTTCGCCGTTGTGTTCTTCGCCGGCGCCTTGCGGGCGCTCGGTGCTCCTCCGCGCGCCGACGTGCTCCGACCGCGGCTGGACGATTTGCTAGTCGTAGCCATGGTTCCACGGTACTTCGGTAGGGGTCGTTTGCCCTGCATTGACGCGGGGCCAGTCCCATCCGGCCTCGCGCGTCTTCAGCGCAGGATGAGCACCATCGTGTCGGAGTCCACACCGGACTCGACGGTGTGGAAACCTTCGCTGACGTAGAGGCGTCTCGCATGGTTGGCACGTTCGACGCTGAGACTGATGCGAGTGTGACCTGCCGACCTGGCCTGCGACACGACGGCCTCGAGGAGCGCACGGCCGACGCCCTGCGCCCGCCACACGGCGACGACACCGAGCGTCAGCTCGGGCACGCCAGGCGCGACGAATCCGTAGCCTGGGTCGTGCGCCGGGAGCAGTCGGTACCAGCAGGCACCGATCGGCGTGCCTGCGGAGTCGACGGCGATCGTGCCTGCGTCGCCCGGTCGTTTCCACCCCGAGATGTACTTCGCGGTCGTCGGCCCTGCGAGCACGTCGACGCGCGATCGCGTCCGCGTCGGCATCCATTCGGATGCCTCGAAGAGCATGTCACCGAGAAAGCGTGCGTCGCTGCCTGTCGCCTCCCGAAGTGTGAACCGGGCCATGTCGCGATGCTACGCCTCGCGTGTTTCGACCGGATGAACAAACGCGAGTTGCCCGGTCTCACGGGTCCGGACGGGCCGGAACCCGCGAATCCGGGCAACTCAAGAGCTCAGACCGACTACGCCTCGATGACGAGCGGGACGATCATCGGACGGCGGCGGTATGACGTGTTGACCCACCGGCCGACGGTGCGCCGAACGATCTGCGACAGTGCGTGCGGGTCACGTACGCCGTTGCGTGCGGCATCCGCAAGCGCCTGCTCGATCTTGGGCTTGACGCCGTCGAACACGCGGTCGTCTTCAGCGAACCCCTTGGCGTGGATCTCCGGTCCGACGATCACCTTGCCGGTCTGGGCTTCGACCACGACGATGATCGAGATGAAGCCCTCTTCGCCGAGGATCCGGCGGTCCTTGAGGTCGGCGTCGGTGATCTCACCGACGCTGGAGCCGTCGACGTAGACGAAACCGAGGTCGAGCTGGCCGACGACACGCGCTTCACCGTCTTTGAGGTCGATCACCGTGCCGTCTTCGGCGAGGATGGTGTTCTCCTCGGGGATGCCGGTGTCGATGGCGAGCTTTGCATTCGCGACGAGGTGCCGGTACTCACCGTGGACGGGGAGGACGTTCTTCGGCTTGATGATGTTGTAGCAGTAGAGGAGCTCGCCTGCGGCGGCGTGGCCGGAGACGTGGACCTTGGCGTTGCCCTTGTGCACGACGTTCGCACCGAGCTTCGTGAGGCCGTCGATGACACGGTAGATGGCGTTCTCGTTGCCGGGAATCTGGCTCGACGCCAGGATGACGGTGTCGCCGTCTCCTACCTCGATGGCGTGATCCATGTTCGCCATCCGGCTGAGGACGGCCATCGGCTCGCCCTGCGACCCGGTCGACATGTAGACGATCTTGTCGTCTGGGATGTCCTTGGCCTTCTTGTAGTCGATGAGGACGTTCTCGGGCACCTTGAGGTAGCCGAGGTCCGCGGCGATGGTCATGTTGCGCACCATCGAGCGACCAAGCAATGCGACCCGGCGGCCATTGGCGTGAGCAGCGTCGAGCACCTGCTGCACGCGGTGCACGTGGCTGGAGAAACTCGCGACGATCACACGGCGAGGGGCTTTGGAGATGACCTGCTCGAGGACCGGGCCGATGGAGCGCTCCAGTGGTGTGAATCCGGGAACGTCTGCGTTGGTGGAGTCGACGAGGAAGAGGTCGACGCCCTCCTTGCCGAGCCGTGCGAACTCACGGAGGTCTGTGAGCCGCCCGTCGAGCGGGAGCTGGTCCATCTTGAAGTCACCCGTCGCGAGGACGGTGCCCGCCGACGTCTTGATCGCCACGGCGAGAGCATCCGGGATCGAGTGGTTCACGGCAACGAATTCGAGGTCGAATGGACCGAGCTGTTCTTTCTGGCCCTCGGCGACGGTGAGGCTGTATGGCTGGATGCGGTGCTCTTTGAGCTTTGCCTCGACGAGTGCGAGCGTGAGGCCGGACCCGATCAGCGGGATGTCCTTGCGGAGGCGGAGCAGGTACGGAACCGCTCCGATGTGGTCTTCGTGACCGTGGGTCAGAACGACTCCGACGACGTCATCGAGACGATCCTTGATCGGAGTGAAGTCGGGCAGGATCAGGTCGACGCCGGGCTGGTGCTCCTCAGGGAACAGCACACCGCAGTCGACGATGAGGATCTTGCCGTCGATCTCGAACATGGTCATGTTCCGGCCGATTTCGCCGAGGCCTCCGATCGGGATGACGCGGAGCGTTCCCTTTTTCAGGGCAGGCGGATTGAAAATAGTTGTGGGCATATGCCCTCCTTGGATGTGTGCGTCAGCGGGTGGTGCCGTGCACCTGTGGCAGAGCGCCACCGGCTGCCGCGTTGCGGTCTGGACGGAAGTTGGAGAAGTCCACTCCCGGGATGTCCTTGACGAGGTCGATTTCGTCCTCGATCTGGGCTGCTTCCCACTCTTCAGGGCCGACGAGCGGGAGTCGGACGCGCGGACTGGCGATGCGGCCGAGCCCGTGCAGGATGTACTTGGCGGCCACGGTTCCAGGCACGTGCGTCATGACGGCACGGACGAGAGGCTCGAGCTGCATGTGTGCTGCTGTCGCCGTTGCCAGGTCGCCGGCGTTGACGGCGTCGACCATCTGGCGGTACGGCTTTGCGGCGATGTTGGCTGTGACGCCGATGAGACCGGCCGCACCGATGGAGAGGTGCGGCAGGGCGTTGGCGTCGTCGCCTGAAAAGTAGAGCAGGTCGGTCTGATTGAGCACGCGGCTCACTTCGGAGAAGTCGCCCTTGGCGTCTTTCACCGCGAGGATGTTCGGGTGCTTGGCCGCGCGGAGGATGGTCTCGTACCTGATCGGCACGCCCGTGCGGCCGGGGATGTCGTAGAGGATGACAGGGAGGTCTGTGGCATCCGCGATCATCCGGAAGTGGGTGAGGATGCCCGCCTGCGTCGGCTTGTTGTAGTACGGCGTGACGATCATGACACCGTCGGCGCCGGCTCTTTCGCTCTGTCGATAGAGGTCGATGGCGTGGGCGGTCTCGTTGGATCCGCCGCCCGTGATGATCTTCGCCCGCCCGGCCGAGACGGACTTGCCGACCTCGACGAGGCGCAGTTTCTCCGGGTCGGTGAGCGTGGAGGTCTCGCCGGTCGTGCCGGTGACGACGATGCCGTCTGCACCCGCGTTGATCACGTCGTCCATGTGCTTCTCGACGCCAGGCCAGTCGACTTCACCGTCGGCGGTGAAGGGGGTGACGAGCGCTACGAGGACCTGACCGAAGGGATTCACGACGTTAGACACAGGTATCAGGGTACCGGTTGCCGGGGGCTGCGCGCCCCATCGGTCCCGACCCGTCAGTCGGATTCGTAGCGGAGGAACCGGTACTCGATTCCCTTGGCGGACGTGTGCCAGCCCTCGACGGGGTCGGTCGAGACCAGACGCCACCTCTCGGTGATGGCCGGAGCGACGGCATCCCCCTCGATGGGTTCGCGGATCGTGGTGACCTCGAGACGCTGTGCGATGTCGATGACCGCCGAGAAGACTTCCGCTCCCCCGATCACCCAGACCACGTCGTCGCCTGCAGCACCCTCACCGGCGATCGCGAGGGCGGCCGCGATCGAATCGGCGGTCTCGACGCCGTCCGCGCGCCAGTCCTGCTGCCTGGTGACGACGATGTTTCGCCGTCCGGGGAGCGGGCGGAATCGTTCGGGAAGCGAGTCCCAGGTCTTGCGGCCCATCACGACCGGACTGCCGAGCGTCACGGCCTTGAAGTGCGCGAGGTCCTCGGGCAGGTGCCAGGGAAGCACACCGGCGTTGCCGATCGTGCCGTTGGCGGCCTCCGCCCAGACCAGCCCGATCCGCGGGAGGCTCATACCGCTACCGGCGCCTTGATGGCCGGGTGGTGCTGGTAGTTCTCGACGACGAGGTCGTCGAACGCGTAGCCGAAGATGTCGTCTGGGTGCGACGTGATCCTGAGCTGCGGGGCCGGGTAGGGGTCGCGGCGCAGCTGTTCGGTGACCTGCTCGACATGGTTGTCGTAGATGTGGCAGTCGCCGCCGGTCCAGACGAAGTCGCCGACCTGGAGGCCGGCCTGTTCGGCGACGAGATGGGTGAGCAGTGCGTAGCTGGCGATGTTGAACGGGACGCCGAGGAAGAGGTCGGCGCTGCGCTGGTAGAGCTGGCAGGACAGTTTGCCGTCGGCCACATAGAACTGGAACAGGGCGTGGCACGGCGCGAGGGCCATGTCGGGGATGTCTGCCGGATTCCAGGCCGACACGATCAGGCGGCGGGAATCAGGGGTGGTCTTGATGGCTTCGATGACGTCGGAGATCTGGTCGATCGTGTCGCCGCCCGCTGTCGGCCATGAGCGCCACTGAACGCCGTAGACAGGACCGAGTTCGCCGTCGGCATCCGCCCACTCGTCCCAGATGGTGACACCGTTCTCCCGAAGCCAGCCGACGTTGCTCTCGCCCCGGAGGAACCAGAGCAGTTCGTACGCGATCGATTTGAAATGCACCCGCTTGGTGGTGATGAGCGGGAAACCCTCTGAGAGGTCGAACCGGAGCTGGCGGCCGAACACGCTGGTCGTACCCGTTCCCGTCCGGTCGGTCTTGCGCGTGCCGTTCTCGAGGGTGTCGCGCAGGAGGTCCTCGTACGGGGTGGGGATCGTCGCAGCCATGGCTCCAAGGCTAACCGAGTGATCGCGCTTTGCGCCCCCTCACCCTGTCGACTCCCCCGGCGCGTCCGTCATTCTTTGTCACACGGGGCCGCCGGGCTCGGGCGATTCATACAGTGTGGGAATGGATCCCCTTCTCGCCGCTGTGGCCCTCGCCGGCCTCGTCGGCGTGTCCACTCTCGCCGGCGTGCTCTGGCGTCGTCGAGACGGCAGGGTCGTGCGGGCAACCGACACGGACGACGACGCGTTCACACCGGCCGACTTCGACGGAAACGTGGCATTCGGCGACCGGGCGACCCTCATACAGTTCAGTACCGAATTCTGCTCCCGGTGCCCGTCGACCGAGCGGATGCTGCGCACGGTCGCCTCAGGAGTCGGCGGCGTCGACGTCGCTGTCGTCGACCTCACCTCCAGACAGGACCTCGCCGCCCGGTTCCGGGTCACCCAGACGCCCACGGTGCTCGTTCTCGACGCCGCCGGTCGCCAGATCGCCCGCAGCGCCGGGGTACCCCAGCGTTCCGCCATCGAAGCGGTCCTCGCTCCCGTTCCCTCCAGTCCTCACAGCCCCGCACGTCTTTCCAGGAGCAGCCATGTCCAGCACTGACCCCAGCCGCGGCATCGATCCGCGGGGCCCGCGTTTCGGCGCAGCCATCACTGCGGTCCTCCTGGCCGCGATCGTTTTCGCCGGACTCGTCGGCGCCTCGACGGTGACGCTCGTGCTGTACCTGCTGGTGACCGCACTGTTCGCGTGGGGCGCGTTCGCCGGCATCCGTCGTCATCCGTACGGTGTGCTGTTCGCGTGGCTGGTCCGGCCGCGGCTGTCTGCCCAGGACGAGCTCGAGGACCCACGCCCGCCGACCTTCGCGCAGTGCATCGGCTTCGCCGTCACCGCGCTCGGTCTCGTTCTGCATCTGCTGTCTGTTCCCGGCGCTCTCGTCGTCGCCGCATCCGTCGCCTTCATCGCCGCGTTCCTCAACTCGGTCTTCGGATACTGCATCGGGTGCCAGGTCTACCTGCTTCTCGTTCGTGCAGGGGTGCTCGGCCGCACGCCGGTCGCACCCTGAATCCGAGGGTGATAACGCCAGGGTGAACCGTTAGGCTCGGCGTGCGGCGACAGGCCCGCACGCGAGTATGGAGGATGCCATGGCTGCAACCAGCGAAGCAACGACCGTCTGGAACGGAACACTTTTCGAGGGCGAGGGAACGGTCTCACTCGACTCCTCGAAAGCAGCGAGCCTGCCGGTGAACTGGAAGGCCCGCGCCGAAGGCTCCGAAAGCGTCACCACCCCCGAGGAACTGCTCGGGGCGGCGCACTCCGCCTGCTTCAGCATGCAGTTCTCGAACATGCTCACCGAGGCAGGCAACCCGCCCGAGAGCATCCAGACCACCGCGGCCGTCACGTTCCAGCCCGGCACCGGCATCACGGGCAGTCACCTGCTCGTGAGCGCGAGGGTCCCTGGCATCAGCGAAGAGGATTTCGAGCGCATCGCCACAGAGGCGAAGGCGTCGTGCCCGGTGTCGCAGGCACTCGCGGGCATCCCGATCACGATCGAGGCGAGCCTCGCCTGATGCCGCTCACGATCGGCGGACGGACGCCGTGAAGCGCGTCGTCATCGCCGGTGCGTCCGGCCTGATCGGAACCGCGCTCACCGAGGAACTTCGTGCGAGGGGCGACGAGGTGGTCCGCCTGGTTCGGAAGAACCCCGGGCCGGGCGACGTTCTCTGGGATCCGGCGTCGCGCACCATCGACCCGACTGCGCTCGACGGTGCCACAGCCGTCGTCAACTTCTCCGGTGCCTCGATCGGGCGCCTGCCGTGGACGCCGGGGTACAAACGCGAGATCCTCGCATCCCGGGTTGCGGCGACGAGCACGCTCGTCACGGCGATCCGCGCCGCAGCCGTGCCTCCCGAGGTGTTCATCAGCTCATCCGCTGCCGGCTATTACGGGTCGCGTCCGCATGAGACTCTCACCGAGGACAGCGCGCGCGGAACGGGGTTCCTCAGCGACGTCACCGCCGAGTGGGAACGCACCGCGCGTCGCGCCGACGACGTCACCCGCGTCGTGATCGCGCGCAGCGGCATCGTCGTGGCGACGGACGGCGTGCTCAAGCCGTTGCTGCTCCTCACCCGCGCCGGGCTCAGCGGGCCCCTCGGTGGCGGCGAACAGCTGTGGCCGTGGGTGAGTCTTGTCGACGAGACGAGGGCGCTCGTGCACCTTCTCGACGGGACACTCGCCGGACCGGTCAACGTCACGGGGCCGACCGCTGCATCGGCCAACGATCTGATGCGTCACCTCGCCATGAGGCTGAACCGACCCTTCTTCCTCCCGGTTCCTGCGTTCGCGGTGACGGCTGCCCTCGGCGATGCGGCACGCGACCTGCTGCTGGTGGATCAGCACCCGCAGCCGGCGCGGCTCCTCGGCGACGGGTTCGTCTTCACGCACCGCACCGTGGAGAAGGCCGTCGACGCGGCGTTGATCCGAGGGCGCTGATCGCGGGCGCCAAGTAGCCGCAAAACGCGCTTCAGACGCATGACGAACAGCCGTTCGAGGTGACTCGACGCGACGGCTGCGGATGCCACGTCGGGATCGACTTCGCCCAAGGGGTTACTCGCGCACGGCATGAACGACCCTTGGGACCGACCGCACGTCCGCGGCAGGGCGCTCAGCGGCGGGTCAGGACGCCGAGTTGAGCCTGATCGCCTCGCGGATCGCCTCGCGGGCGCGCCTGCGGTCACCGGCGCCGTCGTAGGCGAGACCGAGTCGGTACCACGCCCTCCAGTCCTCCGGTGCGGCCTCGACGGCTGCGCGGTACTCCGGGAACACAGCGTCGACCGAGTCGCGCTCGGGGCGTCCGCTCGGGCGCAACGGGAGCTCATCTGCCGGGAGCGCGTTCTCGGATTCGAGGATGCGGCCGAGCTTCTCTGCCCTGACCCCGAACAGCAGCTCACGGACCAGCGCCCAACCGCCGATGATCGGCAAAACGATCAGCGCCGCACCGATCACGATCGCGACGGGCTCACCCGTGAGCAGGAACTTCACCGCGCGGTCGCCGACGAGCACGAGGTACATCACGAGCAGGACGGCCATCACGGCCACGCCGATCCGAGTGGTCATGCGCGGGAGATCCCGAGGTCCATCAGGTTCTCCAGGCCGACGGTCAGGCCGGTCGCCGTGCGGGCGGCCTCGAGCGCGAGCAGGATGCCCTGCTCGTACGAGCTCGCATCGATCGTGTTGTGGGTGATCGAGAGGGTCTCCCCCGTGCCGCCGAACACGACTTCCTGGCGGGCGACGATGCCGGCGAGCCTGAGGCTGTGGATCGGGATGCTCGACACTTGCTGGCCGCGGGCCCGCTGGTCGGTGTGCGGTGCTTCGACAGGCCCGAGACCCGACCTGGCCTCGCCGATGAGCTCGGCCGTGCGCACGGCGGTGCCGCTCGGCGAATCGATCTTGGTCGCCTTGTGCGCTTCGACGATCTCGATCGAGTCGAAGAACCGGCCGGCGATGGTCGCGAGCGTCGTGCCGAGCACCGAGCCGAGCGAGAAGTTGGGGATGACGAGAACTCCGCTGTCGCGGTCCGCGAGTTCGGTCTTGAGCGCCGCGAGTCGCTCACGCGACCAGCCCGAGGTGCCGACGAGCACGTTGGCGCCGGCACGAATGGCGTGGGAGACGACCTTTTGCGAGACCGCGGGGGCGGTCACATCCACGACGATGTCCGCGCCGTCCATCTCCTCGAGAGCACTGGACGAACCGAGCCTGGCGATCACCTCGAACCCCTGGGACTCATCGATCAGCCGTGTGAACAACTGCCCCATCGTGCCGCTTGCCCCGACCACTGCCACGCTCGTTCCCATGCTCCCAATCTACAGGCCGCCAGCGCCGTCGGTTTAGGCTGGACAGGTGCCCGATTTCACCACAGCCCCCGTCACCGACCCGACCGCGCAGGAACTCCTCTGGGAGTATTTCCACAGCCGCGAGTTGAGCTTCGTCGGCGGCGAGTACTCCATCTCGTTCCCGGCTGCCGAACAGTTCGATCCGCCCGCTGGAGTCTTCGTTCTCGTTCATGACGGCGATCGCGCCGTCGGGTGCGGCGGCATCCGCCGTCTGAGCCCCGAACGCTACGAGGTGAAGCACCTCTTCCTCCGCCCGGAGACGCGCGGCAAGGGCTGGGGCCGTGAACTCCTCGCCGACCTGGAACGGCGTGCGATCGAGTTCGGGGCCACAGAGGTGGTGCTCGACACGAACGCCACGCTCACTGCCGCCGGAGGGCTGTACCAGTCGATGGGCTACGCCAGCGTCGAGCCGTACAACGACAACCCGAACGCCACGAACTGGTACCGCAAGGAACTCGTTCTCTGACGCCGGTCTCAGACCAGGAGCGGGTCTGGCAGGCCTGTTCGCACTTCCATCGGCAGGTGGCCGAGGTCGTTGTGGGTGAGCAGCGTCCAGGGCCGGCCGGGCTTGCGCTGGATGATGGTGAGGCCGCAGTGCGCCTGGTCGAGAGTCATCCACCGCCACGCCGGGGCGCCGAGGACCTCGCGCACGAACCAGGCGATGACGAAGTTGTGGGTGATGAGCAGGTCGTGGCGGTCACCCTTGCGCGGAGCAAGGAACTCGGAGACAGCGTCGGACATCTGGGCGGCTCCCGCATCGATCTCGGCCTCGGTCACCGACCCGAAGAACGGCGCGTACGACGACGGCATCTCCGGGGTGCGCCCGGTCGGGACACAGTCCATCAGGAGGGCGCTGGGCTGCGACTCGATCGACGGCATCCGTTCACCGATGATGCGAGCCGTCTCCGACGCACGCTGCAGCGGGGAGTGATAGGCCGCGGTCATCGGGAGACCGCCGATGCGTTCGGCGAGGAACTGGGCCTGGCGCCGTCCGCGGGCGGAGAGCGGGCCGTCGCCCATACCGTGCTGGGCGTCCTGCTGCTCACCGTGGCGGACGAGATAGATGTACTGGGACACGAGAGTCACTCCTGGTGGTCCTCGCCGAATCCGGCGAACACGTCATCATCGACGGCTCCGACGGCGGCGAGGGAGAGAGGGCGGGAGACGAGGTCCGCGGCGAGTGCCTGGACCTCGGCGGCGGTGACCAGCGCGAGCCTGCGAAGGCTCTCGTCGAGGTCGATGAATTCACCGAGGGTGATCTCGGCGCGGCCGAGCCGGGACATCCGGGTATCGGAATCTTCGAGTGCGAGGGCGGATGCTCCGGACAGCTGGCCGTTGGCGCGCGCGAGTTCTTCGTCGGTCACGCCGTCTGCTGCCAGCCGACGCAGCTCGGACAGCATGAGGTCGGCGACCTGGCGGGCCTTCGCCGGGGAGCATGCCCCGTAGAGCCCGAAGACTCCGGCGTCTGAGTACGACGCACCGAAGGAGTACACCGAGTAGGCCAGCCCGCGCTTCTCGCGGATCTCCTGGAACAGCCGCGACGACATCCCGCCGCCGAGGATGGAGTTGAGCACTCCCATGGTCAGCCGTCGGTCGTCGGATGCCGCGAGGCCCGGGAATCCGATCAGCACGTGAACCTGTTCGATCGGTCGGGTCTCGACCGAGAGGTGAGACCGCCTGGTGACGGTCGATTCGTCCAGGCCGCGACGTTCGACCGGACGCGCCGTCACCGAGAGGTCCCAGCCGGCCGCGACGAGTGCATGGGTGACGTCGGCGACGAGGGCGTCGTGGTCGACAGCCCCTGCCGCAGTGATGACGAGGTCCTGAGGACGGTAGTTCTCGCGGTAGTGCGCGTGGACGGCGTCGCGCGTCGCCTGCCTGATGGTTTCCGGTGTGCCGCCGATCGGTCGCCCGAGGGCATGGTCGCCGAGGACGGCCTCGAAGAGGTTCTGGCTCGCGACGTCTGCCGGGTCGTCCTCAGCCATCGCCAGCTCTTCGAGGATGACGCCGCGTTCGGTTTCGAATTCCGTCGGGTCGAGGAGGGACGAGGTCAGCATGTCGGCGATCACGTCGACCGCCATGGCCAGGTCGCGGTCGCGCACCTTCGCGTAGTAGCAGGTGTGCTCCTTGGCGGTGAGCGCGTTGTGCTCTCCGCCGACCGAGTCGAAGGCGATCGCGATGTCGAGGGAGGTTCGCGTCGGGGTTCCCTTGAAAAGCAGGTGCTCGAGAAAATGGGTGGAACCGTAGCCGGACTCTCGGGCAGGCGATGCGCCGATGGCCGGCGTTGCGGGCAGCTCGTCGCGGGATCCGACAGCGACCCAGTAACCGAGCGTCGCGCTGCGGCTGCCCGGGACGTGTTCGCTGAGGATTCGAACGCCGCTCGGCAACACCGTCCGGCGGACGAGTGCATCGCCGGATGCAGCAAAGGACAGCTCGGCAACATCGAGCGGAAGGTCAATGGCGCCGTTCATCCCTTCCACCCTACGGCAGAGGGACGACACTGTCGCACGCCCGTCCGGGGGCTTGCGCCCTGATCGGCGCGGTCGCGTCAGACGCGAGCGGCGCGTTCGAGCTCGACGAGCTGGCCACGGGTGAGGCGGATGGCCGGGGATGCCACGAGGGCGTCGATCTGGTCGGCCTGCGACGCGCTCGCAACCGGGGCGACGACCCCTGGTTTCGCCAGCAGCCACGCCAGTGCGATCGATGCGACGGGGGCGTTGTGCTCGGCAGCGACGCCGTCGAGGGCGTGCAGCACCCGGAGTCCGCCGCGGTTGAGGTGACGCGCAACCCTCGCACCGCGAGTTGAACCGTCGAGGTCGGACCTGGATCGGTACTTTCCGGTGAGGAAACCGTTCTCGAGCGCGAAGTAGGGCATGACGCCGAGCCGCTGACCGCGGCTGACGAGCCCGAGGTCACCTTCGAACGGCTGGCGGTGCAGCAGGCTGTAGTGGGTTTCGAGCGCTTCGAGCCGCGGGTAGCCGGCCGCGCTGAGGATGCGGGCTTCGACGAGACGTTCGGCGCTGAAGTTCGACGCACCCAGGTGGCGCACCTTGCCGGTCTCGATCAGCCACTGTGCTGTGCCGAGGCTGTCTTCGAGCGGAACCGAGCGGTCGTCGAGGTGGAAGTAGAGCAGGTCGATGTGGTCGGTCTGCAGTCGCTCGAGGCTCGCCTCGACGGCCCGCACCATGCTGACGGGGCCGAGGCCGGGGTTGTCGGGGTGGTTGCCCACCTTGGTGGCGAGCACGATCTGGTCGCGATTGCCCCTGCGCGCCATCCACTGGCCGATGATGTGTTCGCTTCGACCGGCCGAGTAGCTGTCTGCCGTGTCGATGAAGTTGCCGCCGAAGTCGTAGTAGCGGTTGAGGATCGCGGCGCTGGCGTCGACCTGTGCCGTCCAGCCGAAGACACTCGTGCCAAGGGCGAGCGGGAAGACGCTGAGGTCGGTCTCTCCGAGCGGTCGCCTGATAGCGGTGCCGAGACCTGCGCTGTCGCCCATGACCGGGATCGGTGACGATGGGTGTTCCTCCGGCGGGCTCACCGGCCGCGCCGCGCGCCGCGGGGACTGCGGACGACTGTCGTCTGAGGGGCCGGCATCGGGCTGGTCTGCTGCGAACAGGCGAGGCATCATCCTCGACATCCGATCACCCACTTCGCCCGTAATTTCGCGGGATGCGAGAGACTCAGCGCCCCCGCACCTGTGGCCAGAATATGCCAGAGGACCGACACCGACTGACCGCACCGGCGTCAGCGAAGCAAATAGTTCATAACGATTTGGTATCCAGGTTCCTGGCGTCCGCACGACGAGCCCGGCGGATCACCGAACGGGCGTTCCTGAGCACCGGTTCATCGACCATCCGCCCATCGAAACGGAACACGCCCGCGGCGTTTTCCGCCGCCGCCAGGACCGCTGTCGCGTCCGCGATCTCCGCCGCCGTCGGGGCGTATCCGGCGCGGATCGTCGCGACCTGGCCCGGGTGGATGCACGCCGTCGCGGCGAAGCCGGAGGCGGACGCATCATGGACTTCGTCGGCGAGACCGGCGAGATCGGCGATGTCGAGGTAGACCGAATCGATGGCCGCGACGCCGCCGGCACCTGCGGCAAGGAGGACGGCCGAGCGGGCATGGACGGCGAGCGGACGATAACGCCCGTCGGCGCGCCGACTCGCCGTGCCCCCGAGCGAGGCGACGAGGTCCTCGGCTCCCCACATCAGGGCGACGGTGGACGGATGGGCGGCGATCTCCTGCGCGGCGAGCACGCCGCGCGCCGTCTCGCACAGTCCGATCACGCGGAAACCGATGCCGACGGCATCCACGTCTGCAGCGCTTTCGGTCTTGGCGAGCATGACCGTGCGATAGCCGGTGGGAGCCAGCGCGGCGAGATCAGCGTGGAAGTCGTCGGTCCCCGCCGGGTTGAGCCGCACGATAGTCGTCGCCGGGTCGAGCGGATGCTCGGCGACCGCACGCCGCGCGGCGGCCCGGTCAGCGGGAAGGACGGCGTCCTCGAGGTCGAGGATGACGGCATCCGCCCGCGCCGCGGCCTTCTCATACCGGTCGGGGCGGTCTGCCGGACAGAACAGCAGGGCTGGGCCGAGGTCGAAGTCGGTCACGGTGCGGCGTCCTTGCACCAGATCAGCGTGTTCCGCACGGCTGTCACCACGACGACGTCGTCCTGGTTGCGTCCGGTGTGCTCGAACGTGACGATGCCCTGACCTGGGCGCGAGCCCGAAAGACGCTTGGCGCGGACCACCGTCTCGGAGTACAGCGTGTCCCCGTGGAAGAGCGGCGCAGGAAACCTGACCTCCTCGAAACCGAGGTTCGCGACGATCGTGCCCTGGCTGAGCTGGGCAACCGACGCGCCGACCACCGTCGACAGGGTGAACATCGAGTTCACCAGTCGCTGGCCGAACGGTTGCGTTTCGCTCCACGCCGCGTCGAGATGAAGCGACTGCGTGTTCATCGTCATGGTCGTGAAGAACACGTTGTCCGCCTCGGTCACCGTGCGGCCGGGGCGATGGAGGTAGACCGCATCGAGGTCGAACTCCTCGAAATACAGACCACGCTGCTCGATCCGCCTGCGCTCGCCAGCCATGGACTCTCCTTCTCCAGACACGTCCAGCCCTTCCCTCGCCACAGCCTAGGCCTCGAAGCCCAGCTCCCTGGCGATGATCATCAGCTGCACTTCGCTCGTGCCCTCGCCGATCTCGAGGATCTTCGAGTCGCGGTAGTGACGCGCAACGGTGTTCTCGTTGAGGTAGCCGTACCCGCCCCAGATCTGGGTGGCGTCCCTGGCGTTGTCCATGGCCGCCTCGCTGCCGACGAGCTTCGCGATGGAGGCTTCCTTCTTGAATGGTTTGCCTGCCAGGAGAAGCGATGCTGCGTGGTAGTACGCCATCCTCGCAGCGGTCGCGCGGGCTTCCATCCGTGCGATCTTGAAAGCGACGTACTGGTGGGAGCCGATGTTCTTGCCGAAGACGTTTCGCGTCGAGGCGTACCGGACCGCTTCGTCGACGCAGCCCTGGGCGGCGCCGGTGCAGAGCGCGGCGAACGCGATGCGTCCTTCGTCGAGGATCTTGAGGAAGTTGGCGTAGCCGCGGCCACGCTCGCCCAGCAGGTTGGCCTCGGGAACCCGCACGTTCTTCAGGGTGAGCGGGTGGGTGTCCGAGGTGTGCCAGCCGACCTTGTCGTAGGCGGGCTCGACCGTGAAACCGTCGATCGGCGTCGGGACGAGGATCGTCGAGAGCTCCTTCTTGGCGCTTCCGTCTGCCCGCTCGCTCTCACCGGTCACGGCAGTGATCGTGACGAGCCGGGTGATCGGCGTGCCGGAGTTGGTGATGAACTGCTTCGTGCCGTTGATGACCCATTCGCCGTTCTCCAGGTGGGCGTTGGTCTTCGTGGCGGACGCGTCTGATCCTGCCTCCGCCTCCGTGAGGCCGAACCCGGCGAGCGCCTCGCCCTTCGCCAGCATCGGCAGGAACTGCTCGCGCTGCGCGTCCGTACCGAACCGGTAGACGGGCATCGCGCCGAGGCCGACACCGGCTTCGAGGGTGACTCCGATGGACTGGTCGACCCGGCCGAGCTCTTCGACCGCGAGGCAGAGGGCGAAGTAGTCCTGGCCCTGGCCGCCGTACTCGGCGGGGAACGGCAGACCGAACAGGCCCATCTCGCCCATCTGGGCGATGATCTCCATCGGCAGCCGACGTTCGGTGTCGTAGGAGTATGCGGCGGGTGCCACGACGGTTGTGGCGAAGTCCCTGACCTCGTCGACGATCTTCTGGTGGGCTTCGGTGAGTTCGGTGTTCATTCGGTGTCTCCTTCGACAGTCGAGAGTTCTGGCTGAGTGGTCGGGACGAGGGTGGCGACGAGCTGGTCGAGCTTCACGAGGTCACCGGCGGCGACGTGGATGGTGACCTCACCGGCGACGCTCGCCGTGAGTTTGTGCTCCATCTTCATGGCCTCGACGACGACGAGCGTGCTGCCTGCGTCGACCGTCGACCCGGTGGTGACGTCCACACTGATGACGGTGCCCGGCATCGGTGAGCGCACCTCGGGGCTGTGCGGGGAGGCGGCCCGGGAGATGAGCGCGAGCCTGGCGGCCAGCCGGTCGGCCCTGGTGAGAACGGGCAGCTCGACGGTGTACCCGGAGTCGGACACCCAGACGGATGTCCCGGCGTGCACGAGGCGGAGCATCCGAGTGCCGCTCCCCCAGCTGAATGCGTGGACGATGCCGTCGACGGCCCGGAGCGACGCCCCCTGTGCCTCACCGTCGTTGACGCGAACGGATGCCGTTTCCGGGCCCCAGAGGACGGAGGCCGTCGCGGTCTCGCCTCCGTCGAGTGCGAACGTGTACCTCGTCGGCCGCGGATTCCCCAGCCGCCAGCCGCTCGGCCGGGACCAGGGCGAACCGGTCGACGCCGCTTCGCGTTCTGCATGCAACAGGAGGGCGGCAGCGGCGAGGAGCTCGTCTGTGGGTCGCCGAAAGCGGAGGTCAGGCAGCCGACGATCGATGAGGGACGTGTCGAGGTCGCCCGCTCGCACGGCGTCGTCGGCGAGGAGGAGTCGCAGGTACTCGATGTTGGTGCGAACGCCGAGCACAGTGGTTTCGGCGAGCGCCCGGTCGAGGCGGCGGAGAGCCTCTGCTCGGTCGGCGCCGTGCGCGATGACCTTGGCGAGCATCGGGTCGTAGTCGCTGCCGATGACGAGTCCCTGCCGAAGGGAGCTGTCGACGCGGATCCCCGCTCCTGCCGGCTCCTGCAGTTCGACGACGGTGCCTGTCGCCGGCAGGAAGCGGCGCTCGGGGTTCTCCGCGTACACCCGCGCTTCTATGGCGTGGCCGGTGAGCGTGACGTCGGACTGGGCGATGGAGAGTGGCTGCCCGGCGGCGATGCGTACCTGTTCCGCCACCAGGTCGAGGCCGGTGACCTGCTCGGTGACGGGGTGCTCCACCTGGAGCCGCGTGTTCATCTCCATGAAGAAGAACTCGTCGGGGCGCTCAGCCGACACGAGGAACTCGACAGTGCCCGCTCCGGTGTATCCGACGCTCTCGGCGACACGACAGGCCGCCTCGCCGATCCGACGGCGGGTGTCCGCGTCGAGCAACGGAGACGGTGCCTCTTCGATGACCTTCTGGTGGCGGCGCTGCAGGGAACATTCACGTTCGCCGAGATGGATGACGGTGCCGTGGCTGTCAGCCAGAAGCTGGACTTCGATGTGCCGGGGACTCGGGATCAGCCGCTCGAGGAAGAGGGTGTCGTCGCCGAAGGCGGCAGACGCGACCCGTCGCGCCGTGACGAGCGCAGCGTCGAGGTCGGCCGGGTCGTGCACGGCGTGCATACCCTTCCCTCCTCCGCCTGCTGACGGCTTGATGAGCAGCGGATATCCGACCGCGGTGGCGGCTTCGGCGAGGTCGGCGTTGCTCAACCCTGGCCGGGAGTCGCCCGGGATGACGGGTACACCGCTCGCGGCCACATGGTTCTTCGACCGGATCTTGTCGCCCATGACCTCGAGCGCGTCGACGCCGGGGCCGATGAATACGATCCCTGCGTCGTCGCACGCCCTCGCGAAGGCGGCGTTCTCGGACAGGAAGCCGTAGCCGGGGTGGATCGCGTCTGCACCGCTCGCCCTGGCCGCGCCGATCACGGCCGCGATGTCGAGGTAGCTCTTCGCGGCAGAGGCCGGGCCGATGCGGATCGCGCTGTCGGCATCCGTCACATGCTTCGCGTCACGGTCTGCTTCGCTGTACACGGCGACCGAACGGATGCCCAGTGTACGGAGAGTGCGAATGACACGGCAGGCGATCTCGCCGCGATTGGCGATGAGGACGGTGCCGAACGGTGGGGTGTCGATGTCGGTCATCTGGTCACATCCTGAACAGGCCGAAGGCCGAGTCGGGCAACGGGGCGTTGGCACACACGTCGAGTGCGAGACCGAGGAGGGTGCGGGTGTCCGCCGGGTCGATGACGCCGTCGTCCCACAGCCTGGCGGTCGAGTAATAGGGGCTGCCCTGGTGTTCGAACTGTTCGCGGATCGGGGTCTTGAACGTCTCCTCGTCCTCGGCCGACCACTCGGTGCCCGCACGTTCGTGCTGTTCACGCTTCACCGTAGCGAGGACGCCTGCGGCCTGGGGTCCGCCCATGACGGAAATCCGGGAAGCCGGCCACATCCAGAGGAATCGGGGCGAGTATGCCCTGCCGCACATCGAGTAGTTGCCCGCGCCGAACGATCCTCCGATGACGACGGTGAGCTTGGGCACGCGTGTGGTGGCGACGGCCGTGACCATCTTGGCGCCGTGTTTGGCGATGCCGCCCGCCTCGTAGTCCCGGCCGACCATGAAGCCGGAGATGTTCTGGAGGAAGATTAGGGGGATGCCGCGTTGGTCGCACAGTTCGATGAAGTGCGCTCCCTTCTGTGCGGATTCAGAGAACAGCACGCCGTTGTTGGCGACGATGCCGACCGAGTGGCCGTGCAGTCGGGCGAAGCCGGTGACGAGGGTGGTGCCGTACTCCTTCTTGAACTCGTGGAACTCACTCGCGTCGACGAGACGCGCGATGACTTCTCGCACGTCGTACGGGGCCTGCACGTCGGTCGGAACGGCCCCGTAGAGCTCATCGATCGGGACGAGCGGTTCGCGGCTCTCGACGATCGACCAGTCCGGTTCGGATGCCGGCGGCAGCGTCGAGACGATGTCGCGCACGATCGAGAGGGCGTGGGCGTCGTCTTCGGCGAGGTGGTCGGTGACGCCGGAGACCCGGGCGTGAACGTCACCTCCACCGAGTTCCTCCGCGGTGACGATCTCGCCGATGGCCGCCTTGACCAGCGGAGGGCCGCCGAGGAAGATCGTGCCCTGCTCGCGCACGATGACGGTTTCGTCGCTCATCGCCGGGACGTAGGCACCGCCGGCGGTGCACGAGCCGAGAACGGCCGCGATCTGGGGGATCTTCCGTGCGGAGAGCTGGGCCTGGTTGTAGAAGATGCGGCCGAAGTGGTCGCGGTCGGGGAACACCTCGTCCTGCATGGGCAGGAACGCGCCACCGGAGTCGACGAGGTAGATGCATGGGAGCCGGTTCTCGAGGGCGATCTCCTGGGCGCGGAGGTGCTTCTTCACGGTGAGCGGGTAGTACGTGCCGCCTTTGACCGTGGCGTCGTTCGAGATCACGAGGACCTGGCGACCGTGGACGAGGCCGATACCTGCGATCACTCCGGCTCCCGGACTGGCGTCGTGGTACATGCCCGTCGCGGCGAGGGGCGCGATTTCGAGGAACGGGCTGCCCTCGTCGAGGAGTTCGTCGATCCGCTCCCTCGGCAGGAGTTTGCCGCGGGAGACGTGGCGGTGGCGAGCTTTCTCGGGACCGCCCTGGGCGGCGACAGCGAGGCGTTCACGCAGGTCGGCGACGAGCTTGCGTTGCTCCTCGTCGTTACGCGCGAACGAATCGCTCGACGGAGAGACCGACGAGATCAGTGTCTGCATTGACATTCCTTGTGCGCTCGAGGACGCTGACCAACTCGGTTAGGCGTCACTAACTGACGATAAGGTTAGTACGAGCTAACTGGAAAGTCCAGCACGACAGCGACGGGCGGCGTGACGCATCCCGATACCCGACTTGAGGACGTGGGTCGGGTCGGTTACGATGCACTAACTGACGTCATCGTCACGATGAATTCACCCCACACCGTCCCGCTTCGCTTCCAATGGAGGACGCCATGGCCGATGACACCCAGCTCGCATCACGACACGACACCGACGACACCTCATCACTTCGCCTGGGCAGGAGCGAGGCCAAGGCACAGCGCCGCGAAGCACTTCTGAGCGCCGCAGCACGGCACTTCGCCGATCGCGGGTTCAACGGCGTCTCGATCGAAGACCTCGGGTCTGCGGTCGGCATGAGCGGCCCTGCCGTATACCGGCACTTCGAGAGCAAGCAGGCGCTCCTCGCAGCGATCCTCATCGATGTGAGCCGCGAACTCCTCCACGGCGGCACCGAGGTCGTCACCCGAGCCCCAGGCGGCGAACTCGCACTGCGGGCTCTGGTCGAATTCCATGTGCGTTTCGCGCTCGCGAACCCGGACGTGATCCGCGTGCAGGATCGCGACCTCGACAGTCTCTCCGACGACGACCGCCACACCGTCAGAACCCTCCAGCGCCGCTATGTGGAACTGTGGGTCGGCATCCTCCAGCGGATGCAGCCCGGCGTGGACGTCGCCGTTCTCAGGATCCGAGCACACGCGACGTTCGGGCTGATGAACTCGACGCCGTACAGCGGCCATGAGCTCCCCCACGACGCGCTCCGCGACGTTCTCGAACGAATGGCGCTGGCCGCACTCCGGTAATCCCGCCGCTCCTCCTGCGGGTCGGGCACGTTTCTCACCCTCCGACCGCTTGGATGGTGGCATGTCACCGCGCATCCTCGTCTCCGGCCCCGTGTCCTGGAACCAGCTCGTCTCTGTCGACGAGCTTCCGGCCGCTCGGGCGCATACCCTGTTCGCGCGGGGTTCGTACGAGACGCTCGGGGGAACATCCGCGGGCAAGGCGCTGAACCTCTCAGCTCTCGGGTGCGATGTCGTGCTACACACCCTCGTCGCTCAGGATGCCGTCGGCGAGCGCATCCTGGCGACGCTCGTGGGCGCCGGGCTGACTTTCGTCGCCGAGGATGCCGACGGGGCGTCGGAGCGCCACCTCAACCTCATGACGCCTGCCGGGGAGCGACTGTCCATCTACCTGAGCACGCCCACACCGCGCGTAGACCGGGCTTCGGCCATCGAGCTCGCGACGAGTTCGGACATCGCCGTGCTCGACCTGGCGGAATCGTCGCTCGCGCTGATCGAACCGGTGCGGAACGCCGGGATCGAAGTCTGGACGGACATCCATGACTACGACGGCGTGAACCCGTTCCACCAGCCGTTCATCGACGCGGCCTCATACATCTTCATGAACGCGGACGGCCTCCGAGACCCACTCGAGTTCATGCGCGGGTGTATCGCCGGTGGAGCCAGGCTCGTCGTGTGCACGCTCGGCGCAGACGGAGCGATGGCGGTCGACGACGAGTTGGCTGTTCACCGGGTTCCAGCTGCTCCGGTCGAGATGATCGTGGACACCAACGGCGCCGGGGACGCGTTCTTCGCCGGTTTCCTGGCCGCACACCTTGGCGGGGCTTCGATCGAGGATGCCCTGTCGGCGGGTGCGCTGCAGGCATCCGTCGCTCTGGGGTCACGGCATCTGACGCCGGCACTGGATGCCGTAATCCGAACACAGATGGGCGAAGCCGAATGAATGACGATCGCGGGTTGCGCTCAATGCGAGAAGAATCCGCCGCGAAGGTCGAGCGTGCCCATAGGCTGTGGCATGCCGGCAAGCGACGGGGCGCCCTCGAATCTTTAAAGACGGCAGTCAGGGCGGAACCCGACGAAGTATCTCTTCGCCGCACGCTTGCGGAGTTCTACCGGGAGTTGGGCTGCCCCGATCAAGCGGGACGATGGGGCGTCTCGATCGAGGGCTGGACGACTCCGCTCGAGAAAGACCGACTGGCCAGGCTTCTCGTTGCTTCAGCTGTGGCCGATGATGATGTCAGGGCTTTTCTTGTGCTGCCGGCGACCACGAATGGTTTCCCGGATCTCGAGCAGGTTTTGGAGGGTCCGATGAACGCCTACCGCGAAAGTCGGGGCTTCGAGGCACTCTCGAGGGCAAGCGAGCGGAGTGACGTTTTCACCGACATGGCCGGAACCGGATGGGTCTTCTTCGCTCTGGTCTCGATACTCGGCGTGCTTGCCGTGTATTTCTCCACTGCCTTCCAGCTTGGCGATCCGCGGGGCCTTGCCCAGATCATCGGTGTGGCATGCGGGACGCTGGCAAGTTTCTCCCTCCTCGCGATGTCGGCTGCGGCCGCGGCCGATCGGAAATGGATCACGACTCTGTGGAGCGGAATCGGAGGCGTGCTTCTCACGGCGACCTGCGTCCTGGGATTCCTCGACCTTGTCACGTCCTGATCTGGTTACCATGGCCTCATGGCGCGCAGCGATGACGAGGCCCGACCGACGGCACAGCCGACCGGTGTGCCGTCGACCGAGCCGGTCCACCCGGCGGTCGAGGTGCTGGTCCCCAACCTGGACCGGGTCTCCGGGTCGACGTTCCGCAGCGGATCGCTGAGCCGGCATCGCGTGAACGTGGCCCTCGGCATTCTCGCCGGTGTCGCCGTGCTCACAACGCTGCTCATCCTGTTCGCCGACGTGATCTTCGCCACGTTCTGGAACTGGTTCGGCATGCTGCTTCTCGCCGTCGCCGTGGTGGCGATCGTCGGTCTCGCGCTGATCATGGCCGACGAGCAACGCGCGCGACGGTCGCACCACGGCGACAGCGAATCGGACTGAACGTCAGTCGAGTTCGATCTCGGTGAGCTCCCCGTCGATTTTGAGTTCGAGGACGGTATCGAGCTGGAGCCGCTTCAGGAACGCGTCGTCGTGACTGACAAGAAGCACGGCACCGCGGTAGCTCAGCAGGGCGTCCACGAGCTGGTCGACGCTCTGGAGGTCAAGGTTGTTCGTCGGCTCGTCGAGCACCAGCAGCTGCGCAGGCGGATCAGCGAAGAGCAGACGCGCAAGTGAGACACGGAACCGTTCGCCACCCGAGAGTGTGTGCACCGGGCGGTGCACGCTGTCGCCCCGAAGCAGGAAGCGAGCGAGTCGATTGCGCAGGATGCCTGGGGCCAGCTCCGGCGCCGCAGCCTGCACGTTCTCGAGAACGCTCGACTGCTCGTCGAGGCCGTCGAGGCGCTGAGGAAGGTAGCCCACCCGGTCGGTGAGCCGCCGTGTTTCCACCGCTCCCTGTCGCGGCATCCGGTCGTGGACGAGGCCTTCGAGCAGGGTCGTCTTGCCGACTCCGTTCGGCCCGACGATCGCGACTCGCTCCGGTCCCTGAAGGATGACGGTGCGGTTGGCGGCCCGCAGTTCGGCGATCATGCGGCCGGGTGCGACATCCGGGTCGGGCAGATCGAGCCTGATCTGGTCGTCGTCACGAACCCGGGACTCGGCCAGAGCCAGCGCGGCCTGTGCGGATCTCACGTCGGCGTCCATTCCTGCGCGGAGCTTTGCCGCGGACACCTGCGCCTCTGACCGGCGATTGTTCATGACGATCTTCGGCGCACGCTTGTTCTCGTAGGCCTTCTGCCCCATCCGCGCCCGCGTCGCGATCTTCGACTCGGCTTCGATCCGCTGGCGCTTCTCGACTCTCACGGACTGCTCGGCGGCTCGCGCCGCACGCTGGGCCGCGCCTTGTTCCTGCTCGAGATGCGCCCGCCATTCGCTGTACGGGCCCCCGAACACCGACAGCTCTCCCCCGTAGAGTTCGGCGGTCTCGTCCATTTGCTCGAGCAGCGACACATCGTGGCTCACCACGATCAGCGTGCCCGACCACGACGAGACCAATCCGGCCAGACGCCCGCGGGCCTCCCGATCAAGGTTGTTCGTCGGCTCGTCGAGCAGGGTGATGGCTGTGCGCCGGAGACGCAGGCCTGCCGTCGCCACGAGCATCACCTCTCCGCCGGAGATCTGGCTCACGCGACGATCGAGGTCGGCGGCCGACAGCCCGATCTCGCGCAGGACGACATCCGCTCGCGTTTCGATGTCCCAGTCGTCGCCGAGCACCTCGAAATGATGCTCGGACACGTCGCCGGATTCGATGGCTCGCAGCGAGGAGAGCTTGCCGCTGATGCCGAGAAGATCGGCGACAGTGGAATCGACGCGCAGGGTGAGCGTCTGGGGCAGGTAGCCGACGTCACCGGCGGTGACGATGCGGCCGGATGTCGGAACGAGCTGCCCGGCGATGAGGCGCAGCAGCGTCGACTTTCCTGACCCGTTGGTACCGACGAGTCCGGTGCGACCGGATCCGAAGCTGCCCGAGATCCCGGACAGGGCCGTTTCGCCGTCGGGCCAGCGGAGACCGAGGTCGGTCAGGGTGACGGATGACTGGGTGTGCGTAAACATAAGACTCCGAAGTATTCAGCGGTCGCGCTGAATACCGGAGCCAGGTGAGGCGAATCGACGGTCGTCAGCGCGCGGGAAGCGGCGCGGAACCGAAGATGTCCACAGCAATCACCTAACGTCGGGAACAAGAAGTAGAAATTGTGACACGGGATGCCGTCGTTCGCAAGCGCAGCGGCGAGCTCCCACTCAGTCGGCCGCATCCGTTTCGGAGACATCCAGCTCAGCGGGGGCGTCATCGACGGGGTCGAGTGGGTGCCGGATCTCGTCCTCCGGGAGCTTGAAGATCAGGATCGTCGCCACCGCAAGGACCACGGGAATCGCACCGGCTGCCACGAAGGCCGGGGCCAGGCCGATCGCCTCACCGACCGGGCCGGCGAGCGCCATCGAGATGGGCATGAGCGCCAGCGACACGAAGAAGTCGAGGCTGGAAACCCGGCCGAGCAGCGCGGGTGGCACCCGCCGCTGCAGCAGTGTGCCCCAGATCACCGTCGCGGCCGAGAACGTGAACCCGACGATGAAGAGCGCGACGACCATGAGCCAGAGCTGCGAGGTGAAGCCGATGATGACAAGAGGGATGCAGCCGGCGCCCCACAGCAGATTCATGATCGTCAGGTATCGCCTCGGCAGCCGCATGGATGCCACGACGAGGGAACCGATCGCGCCACCGATCCCGAAAGCGGCGAGCGCGAGAGCGAACGCTCCGGGACCTCCCCCGGTCTGGTCTCGTACAGCGAACGGCAGGAGAACTTCGATCGGGCCCATGAGCACGAGGATCAGGAGACAGGCGAAGAGCAATGTGCCGAGCAGCCACGGCGTCTTCCACATGTAGACGAACCCCTCGCGGAGGTCGGACCTGAGAGCACGGAGTGGATGCTGCGGCTCTCCGGTGTCACGTCTCACCGGTGTCACGTGGATGAGGAACAGCCCGCAGACCGCCAGGAACTGCGCGCCGGCCACAAGAGCGAACGCGAGCCCGGGCGAGTAGACGGCGATCGCGGCACTCGCCAGCGCCGGCCCGGCCGCCTGCATGATGGTGGGGCGAAGCATCCCCTCGACCCCGTTCGCGGCCAGCAAATCGTCTGCGGGCAGGATCGACGGGAGCAGGGCCGAGTATGCCGGGTAGAAGAACCCGTCGGCCAGCCCGAGGATCAGCGTGATCACGACGAGGTGCCAGAGCTCAAGGGTGCCCGTCAGGGCGAGGACGGCCGCGCTGGCGATCGACACGGTCTTTGTCGCCTCGACGACGACGAGGATGTTGCGCTGCGGCACACGGTCGGCGAGCACACCGCCGAACAGGACTGCGACGAGCATCCCGATCGCGTTCCCGGTCGCGACGATCGACAATTCCGCCGGGCCTCCACCGAGGTCGATGACCTGCCAGACCACGGCGACGATCCACATACCGGCGCCGAGCAGCGACAGCGTCAGTGCGCCGGCGAGCAGGCGGTACTGGCCGAGGCGAAAGGGCTTCAGCGCACGTGGCAGGCGCACCCACGAGACGGGCCGTGAGGGCGTCGCATCCGAATCGATCTCCGGCATTCTTCGATGCTAATGGAGCCCTCAGACATCGGCATCGGGTCGTCACGCAGACGGAGTCGACCGTTATGCCCCCCGCCTCACACCATCGTCAGGACCATCCCCGGGTCGCTCAGGATCGTTCCGACGTCGACGAGGAATCGCGACCCCTGCTCGCCATCCACCAGGCGGTGGTCGAACGACAGGCTGAGTGTCATCACTTCGCGCAACGCGATCTCGCCCTGGTACTCCCACGGCATCCGCCTGACGGCACCCATCGCAAGAATGGCGGCCTCCCCCGGGTTGAGGATCGGCGTGCCCGCATCGACACCGAAGACGCCGACGTTGGTGATCGTGATCGTCCCGCCGGTGAGGCTGCGCGGGCTTGTCGTGCCCGAGCGAGCGTCATCCACCAGCTCGACGAGGGCGTCCGCGAGTTCCACAAGGCTCAGGGTGTCCGCGTCCTTGATGTTCGGCACGATGAGGCCACGGCCTGTGGCTGCTGCGATACCGAGGTTCACGTGACCGTACTGGACGATCTCCTGCGCGTCGTCGTCCCAGTGCGAGTTCACCGACGGCGTCCGAGCCGCAGCGAGCAACACGGCCTTGGCCACGAGGCTCAGCACGGTGATCCGCTTTCCGGCGAAGGCGGACTTCTTCGTGAGCGACCGGACGAGATCCATTCCCGCCGTCACATCGACAGTGAGGAACTCGGTGACGTGCGGCGCAGTGAAGGCCGAACGCACCATCGCCTGTGCGGTCGCCTTGCGCACGCCCTTGATCGGGGTGCGGGTCGCCTCGCGGCTCGCAACGACCTCGGATTGCGTGTCCGCAGGCTGTTCGACGGATGTTGTCGAGCCGGCGGCGGCACGATTGACGTCATCGCGGGTGATGAGTCCGCCCTCCCCTGTGCCGTCGACCCGAGTCAGGTCGATTCCCAGGTCCCGTGCCAGCTTTCGCACCGGAGGCGTTGACCGTGGACGCTCGCGCACGTCCTCGACAACCGGACTCGAGGGGGCAGCGTGAGCCGCAGGCTCCGTGTGGCTGATCGCGGCATCCGCGCTTTGGACGTCCGGGGTCTCGTCAGTCGCGTGCCTGGCATCGGCAGACGCGTCACCAGCCCAGCCGCGCGCCCGACGGACCGGGCGGGCTCCGCCTTCGATCTTGGGACCATACCCGACGAGGACGGCCTGACGTTCAGCGGGTGCCGGTGTCGTGGGCGACAACGCTGCGTCGAGCGTGGCGGGGACACCGTCAGCTGCGGCGTCGGCTGCTGCCTCGGACACCGGCGTGCTCGGCGCGTTCTCCGTCTCGCCGCCGTCGACGTCGAACTCGACGATCGGGTCCCCCACCTGCACAGTGGTGCCCTCGTCGGCGAAGAGGTGCGAGACGACTCCGGCGAACGGCGAGGGCAGCTCCACGAGGGCCTTGGCGGTCTCGACTTCGGCGATGATCTGGTTGAGCGTGACGGTGTCGCCGACGGCGACCTTCCACGCCACGATCTCCGATTCGGTCAGACCCTCGCCGAGGTCGGGGAGGGCGAATTGTTTCGCGCTCATGCGGTCGCCTTCCATCCGGTCAGGGAGTTCCGGCGGCCCATGACCCGGTCGACGGCGTCGAGCAGGCGGTCGAGGTCAGGAAGGAACGCCTCCTCCAGCGCGGCAGGCGGGTACGGGGTGTCGAAGCCGGTGACGCGGGCCGGAGCAGCCTCGAGCCAGTCGAAGCAGCGCTCGGTGACCGCCGCGGCGACTTCTGCGCCGATCCCGCCGGACTGGGCGGCTTCGTGGGTGATGACGAGGCGGCCGGTCTTGCGCACGGACTTCTCCACAGTGGTGAAGTCGATCGGGGAGAGCGAGCGGAGATCGATGACCTCGATGGAGATTCCGTCGTCTGCGGCCGCAGCCGCGGCATCCAGAGCGGTGGGAACGAGTGGTCCGTACGCAGCGAGGGTCACGTCGGTGCCTTCGCGAGCGACACGGGCGCTGCCCATCGGCAGTGCGTTCGCGCCCGGGTCCTCATCCACCTCGCCCTTGAGCCAGTACCGGCGCTTCGGTTCGAAGAACAGGACCGGGTCGTCGCAGGCGATCGCCTGCTGGATCATCGTGTGGGCATCCTGCGGGTTGGAGCAGGAGATCACCCGGAGTCCGGCCGTGTGGGCGAAGTACGCCTCCGGGGATTCGGAGTGGTGCTCCACAGCACCGATTCCGCCGCCGAAGGGCACACGGATGGTGATCGGCATCTTGACCTTGCCGCGGGTGCGATAGTGCAGTTTCGCGACCTGCGCGACGATCTGGTCGAAGCCGGGGTAGATGAAACCGTCGAACTGGATCTCGCAGACCGGCCGGTAGCCACGGAAGGCGAGGCCGACCGCCGTGCCGATGATGCCGGCTTCGGCGAGGGGCGCGTCGATGACTCGACGTGGCCCGAACTCTTCCTGGAGCTTGTCGGTGACGCGGAACACACCGCCGAGCTTGCCGATGTCCTCGCCGATGAGCACGACTTTGTCGTCGTCGGCCAGGGCACGCCGCAGCCCGGAGTTGAGGGCGCCTCCCAGAGACATCACGGTCATGATGCGTTCCCTTCGAACGACGCGAGGTAGGCCGCGTACTGGCTCTTCTGGCGCTCGAGACCGGAGTGCGGCTCGGTGTAGACGTCGTCGAACACGATCATGGGGTCGACTTCCTTGTCGAGGGCGATGCAGGCTGCACGCATGTCGCGGGCGACGGCATCCGCTTTGTCCTGCACCCGCTTGGTGACCTCATCGGTGAGCACGCCACGGCTCTCGAGCAGCCGGCCGAGCCGGGCGATCGGGTCCTTGCGGCCCCACTCCTCAAGGTCGGCGGCCGGGCGGTAGCGCTTGGGGTCGTCCGAGGTGGTGTGCGGGCCCATGCGGTAGGTGACGGCCTCGATGAAGGTCGGTCCTCCCCCGCGGCGCGCGCGGTCGAGTGCGACCCGCGTCGCAGCCATGACCGCGAGGACGTCGTTGCCGTCGACGCGGATGCTCGGGATGCCGAAACCGGGAGCACGGTCGGAGATGTGCCGCTGCGCCTGGAGCGTGACCGGCTCCGAGATCGCCCACTGGTTGTTCTGGCAGAAGAAGATCACGGGCGCCTGGAAGCTCGAGGCGAAGATCATCGCCTCGTTGACATCACCCTGGCTGGTGGCGCCGTCACCGAAGTAGGCGATGGAGACCGAGTCGACGCCGTCGTGCTTGCAACCGAGGGCGTAGCCGGTGGCGTGGAGGCTCTGCGCCCCGATGATGACGGCGGGGGTTGCCATGCCGATGGCGTAGGGGTCCCAGCCGGATGAGGCGATGCCCCTCCAGACCTTGAGCATGTCGCCGAGGTCGACGCCGCGCGTGTATGCGACACCGTTCTCGCGGTAGCTGGAGAACACGAAGTCGTCGCTGCGGAGGGCACGGCCCGATCCGATCTGAGCGGCCTCCTGGCCGAGCAGCGGTGCCCACAGGGCGAGTTCACCCTGGCGCTGCAGGGCTGTCGCTTCGGTGTCGATGCGACGGATGACGGTCATGTCCTCGTAGAGGTCGATGAGCTGGTCATCGGAGACGTCGGCCACCCACGGGTCGAAGCCGGGGCTCGCGGTGCGATCGCCCTCAGGGCAGATCAACTGGACAATGTCTTCAAGCTGGCCTGGGTGCAGATCCGGGTCGGATGCGTTGGTCAGCGAGGCGGTTCGAGTGTCTTCGTGGGTTGTGGACACAATTACACGCAACTTTCTCTCGTGCACTGCGGGCGGCTGGATCGCAGCAGCCCACAGCATCTGGCGCCGTTGCCAGAAGTACTTCCGAAGGTACGCCGGATACCCAATGCGCACAACCATCCTCACGAGGACTGCACATTCTGCTCTATCCAGAGGGATTCCGGCCTGCTAAGGTCGGGCACTATGCACAAGCTCGATCGCACCGACACGCGCCTCCTCCTTGCGCTGACCGAGGACCCCCGCTCGACCATCGTCGCCCTCGCCGAAAAGCTCGGGCTCTCGCGCAACACCGTGCAGGCCCGGATGACCGCGCTCGACGCCTCGACGGTGCTGCATCCGTTCGACCGGCGGATCAATCCGGTCGCCCTCGGCTACCCGCTGACCGCGTTCATCTCGGTGCATCTGCAGCAGCACAAACTCGGTGCGATCGTCGACGAACTGAGCTCGATTCCTGAGATCGTGCAGGCGCACGGGCTCAGCGGGACGAGCGATCTTCTCATCCGGGTGGTGTGCACGGATGCCGACGACCTGTTCAGGATCACCGGGCTCATCCTCGAGTGCGACGGTGTGGAACGGGCGGAGACCTCGCTCGCGATGGGCGAGCTGATCCCGTTTCGGGCACGCCCGCTGCTCGAGCGTGGCCAGGACGTCTGACGCCCCGACCCCGATGCACGACCGACTTGCCACAAATGGTCCTCCGCCGACGTCGTAAGGGACGCACTGTGGCAACTCGAGGCCACTAACGGCGGTTCGTGGCGACTCGACGGTCACGCGCACCACTGACGGCCCCGCATTAACGACGGATGCCCCGCCTCGATTTCTCGAGGCGGGGCATCCGTTGTCAGCGTGGGTGTTTAGCCCTCAGCGGGCGCGTCAGCGTGCACGCGCTCGGACTCGCGACCGTTGGTGTCAGCCGACTCAGCGATGACAGGCTCGAGCGAGAGCTTGCCACGGTCGTCGATCTTCGTGATCTGCACGAGGATCTTCTGGCCGACGCCGAGCACGTCTTCGACGTTCTCGACACGCTTGCCACCGGCGAGCTTGCGCACCTCGGAGATGTGCAGCAGGCCGTCCTTGCCCGGGAGCAGCGAGATGAAGGCGCCGAATGTGGCGATCTTCACGACAGTTCCGAGGAACTGCTCGCCGACCTCAGGGTTGGTCGGATTGGCGATCGCGTTGACCTGGGCGCGAGCGGCCTCGGCCGAAGGACCATCGACGGCGCCGATGTACACGGTGCCGTCTTCTTCGATCGAGATGTCTGCGCCGGTCTCGTCCTGGATGGCGTTGATCGTCTTGCCCTTGGGGCCGATCAGCTCGCCGATCTTGTCGACGGGGATGTTGACGCTGATCACGCGAGGCGCGGTCGGTGCCATTTCATCCGGAGCGTCGATCGCGGCGTTCAGGACGGAGAGGATCGTGGTGCGAGCCTCCTTGGCCTGGGTCAGCGCGGCCTTCAGCACGGAGGCGGGGATGCCGTCGAGCTTCGTGTCGAGCTGGATCGCGGTGACGAACTCAGAGGTACCTGCAACCTTGAAGTCCATGTCGCCGAGTGCGTCTTCCGCACCGAGGATGTCGGTCAGCGCCGCGTAGCGGGTCTGGCCGTCGACCTCATCGGAGACGAGGCCCATGGCGATGCCGGCGACCGGGGCGCGCAGCGGCACACCGGCGTTGAGCAGCGACAGGGTCGAAGCACAGACAGAACCCATCGACGTCGAACCGTTGGAACCGAGAGCCTCGGACACCTGGCGGATGGCGTAGGGGAATTCCTCGCGGCTCGGCAGAACCGGGACGAGGGCGCGCTCGGCCAGGAAGCCGTGCCCGATCTCGCGACGCTTCGGCGAACCGACGCGTCCGGTCTCACCGGTGGAGTACGGCGGGAAGTTGTAGTGGTGCAGGTAACGCTTCTTCGTGATCGGGCTCAGCGAGTCGATCTGCTGCTCCATCTTGAGCATGTTCAGCGTGGTGACACCCAGGATCTGGGTCTCTCCGCGCTGGAAGATCGCCGAACCGTGCACGCGAGGAATGACCTGAACTTCGGCGTCGAGCGGACGGATGTCCGCAAGGCCGCGGCCGTCCATGCGGACGCCCTCGGTGAGGATGCGGTCGCGCACGATCTTCTTCGTGACCGACTTGTACGCGGCAGACACCTGGTTGTTGGCGTCAGCGGACAGTTCGCCCGCTTCGACCTTCTCAGCGATCGCGGTCTTGACGCGGTCCTTGAGCTCGTCGTCGGCGTTCTGGCGCTCGATCTTGTCGGCGATCTGGTAGATCGAGGCGAGCTCGGTCTTGGCCAGCTCGGAGACAGCGGCGAAGGTCTCGTCCGTGTACGGAAGGAAGACCGGGTAGTCGCGAACTTCCTTGGCCGACTGGGCAGCGAGCTCGGACTGAGCCTTGACCAGCTGGAGGAGGAACGGCTTCGCAGCGTCGAGGCCCTCGGCGACGACATCTTCGTTCGGCTTGACGGCGCCGCCCTGGATGAGGTTCCACGCACCTTCGGTGGCTTCGGCCTCGACCATCATGATGGCGATGTCTTCGTTGCCGTTCTCGTCGGTGACGAGGCGGCCGGCGACCGTGAGGTCGAAGACGGCGTCAGCAAGCTGTGATGCCTTCGGGAATGCAACCCACTGGCCGTTGATGAGCGCGAGGCGGATGCCGGCGATCGGACCCGAGAACGGAAGTCCCGAGATCTGCGTCGACATGGATGCCGCGTTGATGGCGAGAGCGTCGTAGAACTCGTCAGGAGCGATGCTCAGGACGGTGATGACGATCTGAACCTCGTTGCGCAGGCCGGTCACGAATGACGGGCGCAGCGGGCGGTCGATCAGACGGCAGACGAGGATGGCCTCGGTCGACGGACGGCCTTCGCGGCGGAAGAACGATCCGGGGATCTTGCCTGCAGCGTAGCTGCGCTCCTCGACGTCCACCGTGAGGGGGAAGAAGTCGAACTGGTCTTTCGGGTGCTTGCCGGCGCTCGTGGCCGACAGCAGCATGGTTTCTTCATCGAGGTAGGCAGCGATGGCACCCTGTGCCTGCTGTGCGAGGCGGCCGGCTTCGAACCGGACCGTGCGCTTGCCGAACTTGCCGTTGTCGAGGACTGCCTCGGCGAACTTGATTTCTGGACCTTCCATAGGTCTCTCCTTACGTTTAGCGCTGCCCCGTGTGGGCGCACGCTCTGCGAGGAGCAGGAACAGGCAGTAAATTCTCAGACCGATTCGGTCTGGCTGATCTCCAGTAGAAAACCGCTCTGAACGCCGGATGCCTGTGCACCGCGAGGGGGAACGCCGGGGTGCCGACGCGAGAGAAATTCACCACCGAGGACCAGCTTCCTGCCGGCCTGCTCCGTTGATGTGGACTCGATATTGCTATCGAACCCAGTAAAGCCTAGCAGAGCGGGCGTTTTTGAGCCTGTGAAGGCACCCGTTCCGCGTGTCCATCGGGTGAACGGATGCCGCTACCCGGCGGCATCCTTCACCCCGCGTCTGAGGAGCCAGCTCGCCGTGAGCACGACGGCGGCGATGGCCGCTCCGAGGAGGGTGTCGAGAATGCGCTCCCCCACCACGTCGAGCGGGTCGACGTTGGCGGCCGCGGTGCCGATCGTCAGGGCGAGGGGCGTGATGAGCACGAGCGCGAGCGCGTAGTGGCGGGTGACCACGATCTCGATCACGAGCTGCATCGTGCCGAGCACCAGACCGAGCACCACTCCGGCGGGCGACCACCACGACAACAGCAAGAAGGCCAGGCAGCCGACCAGCGATCCGAGCACCCGGTGGACCCCCCGGATGACCGGCGCACGCAGACTGTGCCCGACGCTGAGGATGGCGAGCGCCGACGCCGTGATCCAGTACCCGTGGTGTGCGCCGAACAGGGCGCCGACAGCGACGGAGAGGATGAGTGCCGCCGACATCCTGGCGATGACCACGCGGGACACTGTGTCGAAGCGCAGTCCGGGAAAGAGCGTCCTGAGCGGCGTTGCCTGCCCATGCCGGCGTCGGACACTCGGAACGACGAGCGGTGCGATCACGAGGAGATAGGCCAGCGTCGTCCCGCCCGCGACGAGGGCAACGAGGGTGAGCCGGTCGAGTCCGGCACCGCCGAACGCAGCCGGCCCGGTGATCAGACCCGCGGCACCGTAGACGAGCGTGAACATCATCGGACCTGGCGGCCCCAGGCGGAAACCCTGCGCGAGGACGATGGCGACCAGGCCGACCACGATGAGCCCGAGCGCCAGGGTCACTGGCGAGAACGACAGCGCAGCGCCCGCTGCGGCGCTGACCACGAACCCCGCACCGACCAGCGGAAGGACCCTGATCCGGTCGGTTCGGCTGAGCGCTCCGCAGTAGAGCGCCGTGAATGCGCCCATCGACGCCTGGAGCCCCAGCCCGGTGTCGCCGAGAAGGGTGAAGACGATGACCGGGATGGCCATGGCCAGGCCGGCCTGGACGCCCATCGGCCAGCGCCGTGCAGAGGGTGCGAAGGAGACGAGGCTGCGAGTCAGGCCCCGGTCATCCATGCGCTTCCCCTCCAGGAGTCTCCGGCATCCAGCCTAACCGCGGCGCAGGGAGCTCAGTCGTTCGCGCGTGACCTGGACCACCAGGCCCATGCGGCCACGATGAGCACGAGCGCGACTCCGGCGATCAGCACGAACTTGATCACGGCACCGAGGAAAGCGAGCGCGATGTTCACGATCCAGGAGGCAGCGATCACGGCGAGGATCACGACAACGATGCCGATGATCAGGGTTTTCGTCGAAGACTTCATTGCTCCAGTTGAGCACATGTCTGGCACGGTCGCTGACACGACGAAGCCGCCCCAGTGGTCACTGGAGCGGCTTCGTGGATCGTCTGGCCGGCTAGCTCGGCTGGAAACCGCCGACCGGGCTCAACGCCGCGTCGAAGCCGAACGGGTCGCGCACCTGGCTGGATCGGTCAGAAGCGATCATCAGTGGCACGAGTTCGCCTGCGGCCCGGTCGATCCGGTCGGGAAGCGTCTTGATCCTGTCCGCTCCGCTTCCCCAGTCCTCGGATGCCGCGAAGACGCTCGTCGGGGCGACCACCGCGTGCAGGTAGGTGAACATCGGGCGAATCGCATAGTCCAGGGCCAGCGAATGACGCGCGGTGCCTGCCGTCGCACCGATGAGAACAGGCATGTCGGTCAGCGAACGGTTGTCGAGGATGTCGAAGAACGACTTGAACAGTCCGCTGTAGCTCGTGGTGAAGATCGGAGTGACGGCGATGAGTCCGTCCGCACCGGTCACCGCGTCGATGACCGCCTCGAGCTTCGGACTGGCGAAACCAGTCAGCATGTTGTTCATGATGTCCTGGGCGACATCCCGCAGTTCCACCGTGGTCACCTCGACCTCGACACCCTGCTCCTCCAGCCTGGCGACTGTCGCGTCTGCGAGCCGGTCGCCGAGCATCCGGGTGGATGACGGCTGGCTGAGTCCGGCGGAGACGACGGCGAGCTTGCGTGTGGTCATTACTTCACCTCTGATTCGACGAGTGCTTCTGCCGGGGCCGTCGCGGCGACGGCCTTGAGAGACTGGTGGGTGGGGGCGTCTGGCACATCTGCCGGGCGGTTCTTCGCGAACTCACGGCGCAGCACGGGGACGACTTCTCCTCCGAGCAGGTCGAGCTGCTCGAGAACGGTCTTGACGGGCAGGCCGGCGTGGTCCATCAGGAACAACTGACGCTGGTAGTCGCCGACGTAGTCGCGGAAACCGAGGGTCTTGTCGATGACTTCCTGCGGGCTGCCGACGGTGAGCGGAGTCTGGGACGTGAAGTCCTCGAGGCTCGGACCGTGGCCGTACACAGGTGCGTTGTCGAAGTAGGGGCGGAACTCCCGAACGGCATCCTGCGAGTTCTTGCGCATGAAGACCTGTCCGCCGAGTCCGACGATGGCCTGGTCGGCGCGACCGTGCCCGTAGTGCTCGAAACGCTGGCGGTAGAACGCCACCATCTTCTGCGTGTGGGATGCCGGCCAGAAGATGTGGTTGGAGAAGAAGCCGTCGCCGTAGAACGCGGCCTGTTCGGCAATCTCGGGGCTGCGGATCGAGCCATGCCAGACGAAGGGGGCGACACCGTCGAGCGGACGGGGTGTCGAGGTGAAGCCCTGCAGCGGCGTGCGGAACTCGCCTTCCCAGTCGACGACGTCTTCACGCCAGAGCCGGCGGAGGAGGGCGTACTTCTCGAGCGCGAGCGGGATACCCTGGCGGATGTCCTCTCCGAACCACGGGTAGACCGGGCCGGTGTTTCCCCGGCCGAGGGTGAGGTCCATGCGACCACCAGACAGGTGCTGCAGCATGGCGTATTCCTCGGCGATGCGCACGGGGTCGTTCGTGGTGATCAGCGTCGTTGCGGTCGACAGGATGATCTTCGACGTCTTCGCGGCGAGGTAGCTGTTGATCGCGACAGGGCTGGAGGGGAAGAACGGCGGGTTGTGGTGCTCGCCCATTGCGAACACGTCGAGTCCCACATCCTCCGCGTGCTGTGCGATGGTCAGGATGTCCTGCAGGCGCGACGCGTCGGTAGGAGTGTGACCGGTGGTGGGGTCGGTGGTGATGTCCCCGACGCTGAAGATTCCGAACTGCATGATCGCCTTCCAGCAGAGTTTTCATATCCATTCATGTGAATGGATATCTGGTGCAACGGGGGTCGTGCCTGATCTATTCCACACGCACAGCAAATGTTCGCAGAATAGGCTGGTGTCCGCACCACCGGCCACGAGGGAGCATGAATGAGCGCTGAACTGCAGGGACACCACACGGGGTCGATCCCGAAACCGAGGGTCCCGTTCTGGGACAACGCGCGTTTCGCCTGCATCGTGCTCGTCGTCATGGGCCACGGCATCCAGCGCATCACCTACGACTCGGATGCCGCCCTGGTCGTCTACCTGTGGATCTACGCCTTCCACATGCCAGCGTTCGCGATCGTCAGCGGGTACTTCACGAAGAGCGCCCCACCCGGCATCCGCCAGATGAAGCGTGTGATCACGGACATCATCCTCCCCTACGTGATCATGGAGTCCATCTGGACTCTCGTCCAGTTCCTCGTCGAAGGGAAACGGGAACTCAACCCGACCCAGCCGAGCTGGACACTGTGGTTCCTGCTGGCGCTCGGCATCTTCCGGCTGGTTCTGCCCTACCTGGCCCTGCTGCGGTGGCCGCTGGCCTGGGCACTCGTCATCTCCGTCGGTGTCGGATACCTCAACAACGTCGACAGCACCTTCTCCCTGGCCCGCACCCTCGGCATCCTGCCGTATTTCGTTCTGGGCTGGCAGTTGCACCGCTGGAAGATCATCGACAAGTGGCGCGTGGCCGAACGGCAGACCTGGCTGATCCGGGGTGCTGCGATCCTGTTCATGCTCGCCTGGGCAGCCGTCCTGGTGGTGTTCGTCGACCTCTGGCGCAAGATCGACCTGCGCTACTGGTTCTTCTACGACCAGTCCTATTCCGGGCTCGGTGGGGACCAGTTGTGGTCCGGCGGCGTTCGGCTCGCCCTCATCGTTCTCGCCGTCCTGCTCAGTGCCGCGTTCTTCGTGCTTCTGCCCCGTCGGCAGACCTGGATGACGACCTTGGGGCAGTACACGATGTACGTGTACCTGCTGCACAGTTTCGTGCTCTATCCACTTCGCGAGACCGGTGTTCTCCGCGGAGAGGAGTACCCCGAGATCTGGCTCATCGGAATGCTGATCTTCGCCGTCGTCATTTCGGTCGTGCTGTCAAGTCGTCCGGTGCGCAGGCTGTTCCGGCCGCTCGTCGAGCCGAAGCCGAAATGGATCTTCGCCGATCACAAGGACGCACCCCCAGGGCCATCCAGGCGAGACCCCACTGGCGCGCAACGAGACCGCGCGCCCGAGCGGCCTGTGCCGCCCGCTCCCCCGTCGTACCGCTAGGGCTCAGCGGGTTGCGCCGACCGGGCGCCGGGCCGCGGCTGCCATTCGGATCGAGCGCGCCTTGCGGGCGGTAAGCGCGAGGCCGATGAGCACTCCGAGTACCGCTCCGCAGGTGTTGGCGACGATGTCTCGTGGGTCGGACACCCGCGTAGGGATGAAGACCTGGGCCAGCTCGATTGCGACCGTGAGCCCGAAGCCGAGTGCCATCGCCAGCCACCACAGGCGTCGGCCGAGAAGCAGGAGCAGGAACAGCCCGATCGGAAAGAACATCGCGATGTTGGCGGCGAACTCGAGGTTGTTGTAGCTGATCCAGGCCGTCGCCGAATGGCTGTCGAAGAACTCCAGAGCGCGGAAGATGAAGCCGTTCGAGTCCTCGTCGATGGGCTGGGGGCCGAGCGTGACCCAGCCGACGAACGCCAGGTACACAAGGGTGAAGAGGCTGAGTACCGGGTGCCGATGGAACATCCCCCTAGTGTGCCGCAGATTTCTGAGCTTCAGCCGCGTCGGCCTTCTGCTGCTGTCCGAGAACCGAATGCCTGCGTCCGTAAGCGAAGTAGATGATCAGGCCCAGCGCGAGCCAGACGAGGAATCGGACCCAGGTCAGCGTCGTCAGGTTGAGCATGAGCCAGATGCAGAGCGCCGCAGACAGGATCGGCAGGAACGGCGACCACGGGACCCTGAAGGCACGCTTCAGGTCTGGGCGCTTCTTCCGCAGCACGACGACAGCGATGCTCACGAGCACGAAAGCACTCAGCGTGCCGATGTTGATCATCTCCTCGAGCACGCCGACGTCCGTCAGCCCGGCGAGGAGTGCGACGGCCACACCGGTGATGATCTGGATCCGCACCGGGGTATGGCGCTTGTCGCTTGTCACACTGAGCGAGCGGGGAAGGAGGCCGTCGCGGCTCATCGCGAAGAGCACTCGCGCGAGGCCGAGCAGCAGCACCATGATCACGGTGGTGAGACCGGCGAGGATGCCGACCGAGATGACCTGGGCTGCCCAGTCCGCGCCGACGGCCACGAAGGCCGTTGCGAGCGACGGATCCTCGGCTTCGGCCAGCGTCGTGTATGGAACCATACCGGTGAGCACGAGGCTGACCCCGATGTACAGGACGGTGACGATGGCGAGCCCGCCGAAGATCCCGCGAGGCAGGTTCTTCTGTGGGTTCTTCACTTCCTCGGCGCTCGTGGCGACGACGTCGAATCCGATGAAGGCGAAGAAGACGAGGGACGCACCTGCCAGGAGCCCGAAGATCCCGTACTGCGCAGGGGCAGCTCCGGTCATGAACGCGAACAGGGACTGGGCCCAGACGTCGCTCGCTCCGCCTTCTGTGGGCTGCGCCGGGGGGATGAACGGGGTGTAGTTCTCCACCTTGATGAAGAAGGCGCCGACGACGATGACGAACACGACGATGGCGACCTTGATGATCGTGAACACCGCACCGACGCGGGCGGAAAGCTGTGTGCCGAGCACGAGCAGGGTGGTGAAGATGGCGACGATGACGAACGGGCCCCAGCTGACCTGCAGCCCGAGCAGGTTGATGGTATCGGGGACGTCCCAGCCCCACAGGTCGAAGACGAGCGAGAGGTAGATGCCCCAGTACTTCGCGATCACGGCGGCAGCGGTGAGCATTTCGAGGATGAGGTCCCAGCCGATGATCCACGCGAGGAGTTCGCCGAGCGTCGCGTACGTGAACGTGTATGCCGATCCGGCGACGGGGATCGTCGAGGCGAACTCGGCGTAACACATGATCGCCAATGCACAGGTGATCGCGGCGAGCACGAACGCGAGGCTGACCGACGGTCCGGCGTAGTCGCCTGCTGCCCGTGCGCCGACCGAGAAGATTCCAGCGCCGACCGCGACCGCGACGCCCATGACCATGAGGTCCCAGGTGCCGAGTGTGCGTTTGAGACTGCGGTGTTCCAGATGCGAGTCTGCGAGGGAATCCTCGATACTCTTCGTGCGCCAGAGACTCATCGTCATCCTTCCGACCTGTGACCCGAATGGGGCACGTTCCGAGGATGCCAGATCACGGGCTCCGCGTCGAGGATGAGAGGATCGAGGCATGACGGATGCCACAACGAATGTGACAGAGGCACGCACCGCAAGTGCAGCACCCTGGTGGACGCGAGCCGTGGTGTACCAGGTGTATCCACGCAGCTTCGCGGACTCCAACGGCGACGGGATCGGTGACCTCGGCGGCATCCGGTCGAAACTCGATTACCTGGCCGAGCTCGGCGTCGACGTGATCTGGCTCTCGCCGGTGTACCCGTCGCCCCAGCACGACAACGGGTACGACATCCGCGACTACGAGGACATCGATCCGGTGTTCGGCGACCTGGCCGAGTTCGACCGGCTGGTCGCTGACTCCCACGACCGTGGCATCAGGATCGTCATGGATCTCGTGGTCAACCACACGAGCGACGAACACGAGTGGTTCCGGGAGTCGGCGTCGTCGACAGACAACCCGAAACGGGACTGGTACTGGTGGAGGAAGCCGCGCGCGGACGGCGGCCTGCCGAACAGCTGGACGAGCGCCTTCTCCGGTCCTGCCTGGACGCTCGACGAGGCAAGCGGCGAGTACTACCTGCACCTCTTCGCGAAGCAGCAGCCCGACCTCAACTGGGAGAATCCCGAGGTGAGGCAGGCCGTATACGCGATGATGCGCCGGTGGCTGGACCGTGGCGTCGACGGCTTCAGGATGGACGTCATCAACCTCATCGCCAAGAAGACCGAACTCATCGACGGACCGGATCGCGGCACCGGTCTCGGCTTCACCATGGGGCCGCAGATCCACGACTTCCTCCAGGAGATGCACCGCGAGGTGTTCGCCGGCCGGTCGGGTCAGTACCTCACCGTTGGAGAGATGCCAGGGGTCAGCATCGAGGATGCTGTTCTGTTCACCGACCCGGCTCGTGCCGAGGTCGACATGGTGTTCCAGTTCGAGCATGTCTCGCTCGACTCCGGCAGGTCAAAGTTCGACGCGATCCCGCTGGACTTCGTCGCGCTGAAGACGAACCTCGCCAGGTGGCAGACCGGCCTGGCAGAACGGGGCTGGAACAGTCTCTACCTCAACAACCACGACCAGCCCCGGCTCGTGTCGCGGTTCGGGAACGATCGGGAGTTCCGGGTCGAGTCCGCGACACTGTGGGCGCTGGTGCTGCACCTCCACCGCGGGACGCCGTACATCTACCAGGGCGAGGAGATCGGCATGACCAACGTGCGGTTCGAGTCGATCGAGCACTACCGGGACATCGAATCCCTCAACCACTACCGCGAAGCGGTCGAAGACTTCGACCAGGCGCCGTCGAGCGTGCTCGACGGCATCCACTCCCGCGGAAGGGACAACGCCCGCACCCCGATGCAGTGGAACGATTCCGAGCACGCCGGCTTCACGACGGGCACACCGTGGATCGCCCTGAACCCCAATTACCCGGAGCTCAACGCCGAGGCGGACCGTGCCTCCGGCGCGAGCGTGTTCGACTTCTACCGCCGGCTGATCGCGCTCAGGCACGAGAACGACACGGTCGCGCTCGGCGAATTCGAACTGCTGGCGCCGACGCATCCGACGCTGTATGCGTTCACGCGCCGGTCGGCGACGGAGACCCTCGCCGTCGTGGCGAACGTCTCGGACGAGCCGTTCGACGGTGACCTGCCTGTCGACCTCGATGGCGCCGAACTCGTGCTCGGCAACTACACGGTCGGCGGCGACCTGCCGTTGCGGCCGTGGGAGGCCCGTCTCTACCGGCTCTGACCGCGGCATCCGCGCAAAGAAAACGGGCCGTTCACCTCGAGGTGAACGGCCCGTTTCGTACAGACTGAATTAGCGACGCAGTCCGAGACGCTCGATGAGCGAGCGGTAACGGTTGATGTCGACATCAGCCAGGTAGCCGAGAAGACGGCGACGCTGACCAACAAGCAGAAGCAGTCCACGACGCGAGTGGTGGTCGTGCTTGTGCTCTTTGAGGTGCTCGGTGAGATCCTTGATCCGCTGGGTCATCACTGCGACCTGGACCTCTGGGGATCCGGTGTCACCGGGGTGAGTTGCGTACGCTTCGATGATCGCCTTCTTGGCTTCGCCTTCAAGTGCCATAGGTTGATCCCCTTTTCTCTCGTTGCGCGGTGCCCGTCACAGAGTGTGCAGGCTCTCTTTATCCGCGGCCGTTAGACGGCAACCTCAAGAGTTTAGCAGGTTTCGCCTGCCCGGTCGGCGCTAGGGTGAAGCCGTTCAGCCGTGAAAGGTCTCCCGTACGGCTGCCGGCCGAAAGGATGCCATGTCGCACGATCTCACGGGCCTCCTCCGAGCCCTTCCCGTCTTCCCCGACGAGCTCCGGACCTTCGACACCGAGGCGGCGCCCGAGCATCCGGCAGACCTGTTCGCCGAGTGGCTGGCCGACGCGATCGAGGCCGGTGCGCCTGCGCCGCACGCCATGACGCTCTCCACCAGCGGACCGGACGGACGGGTGTCGGCACGAATGCTCATCCTCAAGGGGATCGACGAGCACGGCTGGATCTTCGCGTCCCGCGACGACGGCCCGAAAGCCCGCGACCTCGGTGCGAACCCGTTCGCCGCCCTCACCTTCTTCTGGCCGGCCGTCGGCCGGCAGGTGCGGGTCAGCGGGCCCGTGCGCAAACAGTCACGCGCCGACGGTGAAGCCGATTTCCTCGCCCGCCCGGCAGGTTCACGTGCCGCCGCATTCGTCGGGCACCAGAGCGAACCCCTGGCCTCGCTCGAGGACTACCGGGAGGCGTACGGCGCAGCATCCGCGCTCGTCGACGCGGATCCGTCACTCGTCGCCCGCACGTGGAACACGTGGGCGGTGGCCGCTGACCTGGTCGAGTTCTGGCAGGCTTCCGCCGACCGGGCGCACGTGCGCCTGCAGTACAGGCTGCACGGGAAAGCCTGGGAGCGCGGGCTCCTCTGGCCGTGATCAGCGTCGCTCGCCCGACAGGAGAAATTGTCGGGCCGTCACACCCGACAGGAGTCACAGCACATTCGCTGATCGGATCTCCTGTCGAGCGTGCGCGACGAGCGACCGAGGCGTAGGGTGCCGGCATGAGCGTGACGCTGGTGCTGCTGCCGAGCCCGTTGCTCGGCCCAGCGGCATGGCGAGAGGTCGGGGTCCTTCTCTCCTCACGGGGATGGGACGTTGCCGGACTCCCCCGGTTCGACGACGTCACGAGCTACCGCGACGTGCTCGCCACCTGGGAACGCGCGCTGCCGCCCGACGCCGACTACCTCCTCGTCCCGCACAGCAACGCCGGCCTGTTCGTCCCAGCACTCGGCGAGCACCGCTGCGTCGTTGGACACGTGTTCGTCGATGCCGGCCTGCCACCTGCCGCCGGACACGTACCCCTGGCTGAGCCCGCACACTATGGGATGCTGTCCCGGCTGGCCGATGACGACGGCATTCTTCCTCCGTGGAGCGGCTGGTGGGAGGACGCGCGGCTGGCCGAGCTGTTCCCCGATACGGAGACCCGCGAGCGCGTCGAAGCCGAACAGTCGCGGTTGCCCCTGTCGTACTTCGCCGAACGGATGCCGGTACCCGACGGCTGGATGCGACGCCCGAGCGGGTACGTCGCGTTCGGCGACACCTATGCCCGTGAGCGTCGGGTCGCCGAGGAGAAGAATTGGCCGGTGCGTGTGCTCCCAGGAGGTCACCTGCTCATGCTCACGGAGCCGGCGGCCGTGGCATCCGCCCTCGAGGACGTGCTCGGAGCGATCGGGTTCTCGGCCTGACGGATGCAGTGACGCTACTCGACGGACGAAGGGGGTCACGTTCTAAACTGGGACGCCATCCGACAGATCATGAGGACGATGATGAGTTCCGAGAAACCAGCACCAGACGCCGACGACGACGCCCTCAAGGCGGAAGAGACGAAGCGGAAGTTCCGCGAGGCCCTCGAGCGCAAGAAGGCGCAGTCGCAGGGCAAGGGTACGGATCACCTCGACGGAGAATCCTCGATCCACGCCGCGCACGGCCCGGCCTCGCACCAGCGGGAATTCCGCAGGAAGAGCGGGTAACGCCAGCATCAGCTGCGGGTCAGACCGCGCGTTCGAAGACGAGAAGCGTCGACGTCGCCGTCGCGATCACGTGACCGGCGGCATCCGTCAGCGCCGCAGACGCGAATGCCGCCCTTCGGCCGAACGAGATGAGGGACGCCTCTGCCCTGACGCGCCCGGTCTCGGCGGTCATCGGACGGTGGTACGACGTCTTCAGTTCGAGCGTGGTGTAGGCCTGCGTCGGGGAGATCCGGGTGTGCACAGCTGCGCCGCACGCGGAGTCGAGGAGGGTCGCGGCGAATCCGCCGTGCACGGTGCCGACGAGATTCATCACGGCCGGGCCGGGCACGCCCTCGAACGCTGCAAAGCCCTTCGCCACTTCGACGAGGTCGAAATCGAGTGCGTCGCCGATCGCCGGGCGCGTCCCCGACGCGATCAGTGCCTGCAATTGTTCGATGCCGGAGAGTCCGTGCAGTGATGCGTCGTCGAGAAGGTTCATCCGTTCAGCTTACGGATGCCGCCGGCGCCGGATGCCGCCGGGCGGTCAGCAGGAGATCGCACGATTCGCAGGAGGAAAACCGGGGTTTGGTCCTGCAGATCGTGAAATCTCCTGTTCCCCGTGCGTTCAGCGCAGACCGGGCAGCCGGGCCGCCACGTCGGCGAGGATGTCCTCCGAGCCGGCGTAGAGGCCGTCGGCGCGAGGCCAGTGGGTGATCACGTCGGTGAAGCCGAGCTCGCCTGCCCTGCCGACCGTGTCGTCGAACCGACCGATGCTCTCGAGCGCATACGCGCCACCGGAGTCGATCATGAGGTAGCGATCAAGCGCGAGCGGGTCTGTGCCGACCGACCCTGCTGCGTCCTCGAACCGGTCGGCGAGCTCAGCCACCGAGTCCCACCATTCCTCGCCCTCTGCTCCGTCCCGCCCGGTGGTCACCCAGCCCTGCCCGTACTCAGCCGCGACGCGCATGCCCTTCGGCCCGTTCGCGGCCACGACGAAAGGGACCCGCGGCTGCTGCGCCGGCGTTCCGACCATGCGGGCGTTGACGGCCGTGAACCAGTCGCCGTCGAAGCTGACGCCGCCGCTGCCCGGTAGTTCGTGGCGGAGCAGGAGATCGAGCCCCGAAACGAACTCGGCGAAACGCTCATGCCGTTCCCGCGGCGACAGCTCACGGTAGCCGAGAACGAAGGCGTCGAACCCGGTGCCCCCTGGCCCGATCCCGAGCCGGAAACGTCCGCCCGAGATCTCGTCGAGCGTTGCGACGTCCTTCGCGAACGGCACAGGATCCCTGAAGTTCGGTGACGAGACGATGACACCGAGCGAGATGGTGCTCGTGACGACGGCCGCAGCCGTGAGTGTCGGGATCGTCGCGTGCCACGGCTCGTCGGCCAGGGTCCGCCATGACAGGTGGTCGTAGGTCCAGGCGGCGTCGAAACCGTACTCTTCGGCGGCCACCCATTTCCGCTGCGCCTCGCGCCAGGGGTCCTGAGGGAGGATCGTGATTCCACATCGCATGCGCCGAGTCTACGGGTGGCCCGGATGCCGCCGCGCCGTCAGAAAAGTACCCCCCGTGTCAGGGGGCGATGACAGACTTCCGACATGACAACGCGACAGCTCCCGACTCCGACCGCACCAGGCATCCCTGCCCCGCCCGAGGGCTCGCACCGCTGTTTCATCGTGCCGCCCTACCTGCTCGCCCACCTCGCCACCATCGAGGATCCCCGGCTGGATCACGCCCGTCGTGCTGCGCAGCGCGCACTCGAGAGTGCGCACCCGTACCACTCCATTCGGCCGGGTGAACCGACCACGATGCGCCCTCCCGTGGTCGCGCCGAAGCCGTCACCGAACGCCGACCCGTCGCTGCCGGAACGCGCCATCTCGGATGCCGGGAACACCGAGACGCTGCCCGGTCGCCTCGTGCGCAGCGAAGGCGAGCCCGCCGTGTCAGACGCCACCGTCAACGAGGCCTACGACGGGCTCGGAGACACCCACGCGCTCTACTGGGACGTCTTCGACCGGGCCTCCATCGATGCCAACGGCCTCCCCCTCCACGCCACCGTTCACTACGGCGACGCGTACGACAACGCATTCTGGGATGGCGGCCGTATGGTCTTCGGCGACGGTGACGGCCAGGTCTTCGCCGGGTTCACCCGCTCGCTCAGCGTCATCGGGCACGAACTGACCCACGGGGTCACGCAATACACAGCGAACCTCGTCTACTCGGGCCAGTCTGGTGCGCTCAACGAATCCGTGTCAGACGTCTTCGGCGCCCTCGTCGAGCAGTACACACTCGGTCAGGACGTGACGCAGGCGAGCTGGCTGATCGGCGAGGGGATCTTCACCGACGAGGTCGAAGGAACGGCGCTGCGGTCGATGAAGGCCCCAGGGACGGCGTATGACGACGACGTCCTCGGGAAGGACCCGCAGCCCGGCCACATGAAGGACTACGTCGAAACCGACGACGACAACGGAGGCGTCCACCTGAACTCCGGCATCCCGAACCATGCGTTCTACCTCGCGGCGACCGCGATCGGTGGCAAGGCATGGGAGGCCGCAGGGCGGATCTGGTACGAGACCCTCACCGGCGATATCAAGGCCACCACCGATTTCCGTGGCTTCGCCGAGGCCACGACGGTCGTCGCCGAGCGGATCTACGGCGACACCTCCGCCGAGGCGGATGCCGTCAGGTCGGCCTGGCAGGCGGTAGGCGTCACGGGCTGAGCAGAGTACGATCGCGGTCATGAAGGTGACCGTGACCCGAAGCGGCGGATTCGCCGGCATCCCTCGCCGCTGGCAGGTGTACGTGGAGAAGGAACCGGACGAAGAGGCCTGGCTCGTTCTGCTCGGAAACCTGCCGTGGGACGACGTCCCTCAGGACGCTCCGCAGCCCGACAGGTACCTGTACCGGATCAACTGCGAACCGTACGAATCGGTCATCCCGGAGCCGCGCGAAGCGGTCATTCCCGAACAGGACCTCACCGGCCCATGGCGGGAACTCGTCGACCGGGTCCGTGAACGTGACGAGCAGAAACGCGACCTGCGCCCGGCGCATCCGTTCACGCCGCCGGAGAAGTGAGCGTCAGACCCTGGCCACCTCTGGCGGGACGAACTCTTCGAGCGACTTCCCACGCTTGTCGGCGAGGGTGAGCGCTGCGACCGCTGCGATGAGGAAGAAGGCGGCGAAGACGCTGAACAGCAGCACGTTGCCGCCGACACCGGTGAGCAGCGGCACGGCGAGCGGGGCGATGATCGAGGCGATCCGGCCGATCCCCGCGGCCCAGCCGGAGCCGGTGGCCCGCAGCTCGGTCGGGTACAGCTCTGGCGTCACAGCGTAGAGCGCGCCCCATGCGCCGAGGTTGAAGAACGACAGCAGCATGCCTGCGCCGATCACCTGCCATTCCAGCCCGGCCTGGCCGAACAGCACAGCGGAGACGGCCGAACCGGTGAGGAACAGCGCCAGGGTCTTGTTCCTCCCCCACTTCTCCACCAGCCATGCGGCGACGAGGTATCCGGGCAGTTGAGCGAGCGTGATGATGAGGGTGTAGCCGAACGAACGGACCAGGGAGAATCCGGATGCCACCAGGATCGTCGGCAACCAGACGAATGCCCCGTAGTACGAGAAATTGACACAGAACCAGACGACCCAGAGGGCCGCGGTCTGCAGGCGGTGCGGGCGCGCCCACAACGCGGATACCTGGCGTCCGGCGCTCAGACGGGGTTTGGACGCGACCGCGACCTCCGGCGCGACCGGCTGTTCGGGCGGCGTGACGCCGGCCGAACGCTCGAACCGCTGGACGGTCGCCTCCGCCTCAGCGGTCCGGCCCCTGGATTCAAGGAAGCGGACGGACTCAGGCAGCCCGAACCGGATGAACGCGGCGTACAGCGCGGGAACAGCGCCGATGGCCAGCGCCCAGCGCCAGCCTTCAGCGCTGGATGGGACGACGACGAATCCGATGATCGCTGCGAGCGTCCAGCCGACGGCCCAGAACGCTTCGAGCAGCACGATGATCCGGCCGCGGATCCGAGGAGGCGCGAACTCCGAGACAAGCGTCGACGCCACGGGAAGTTCAGCACCGAGGCCGAGGCCGACGACGAAGCGCAGGGCGATGAGCACACCTACGGACCACGAGAGCGCAGACGCGCCCGTGGCGATGCCGAAGATGAGGAGGGTGATGGCGAACACCTGCCGCCGGCCGAGCCGGTCGGCGAGGAGACCGCCGAGGCTCGCGCCGATAGCCATGCCGATGAAACCGGACGAAGCGACCCAGCTCAGCTCGGGTCCTGTCAGGCTCCAGGTCACCGCGAGCTGGGCGAGCACGAACGAGATCAACCCGACATCCATGGCGTCGAGTGCCCAGCCCATGCCGGAGCCGACGAGCAGCTTGCGGTGCTCACGGGTGAACGGCAGGGCGTCAAGTCGTTCCAGCCGTGAGCGGGGAGATGCTGGTTCGTTCATCTGCTTATTCTGTCGCGTGTGCGTGCGGTGGTGCGTCAGGACGGCGTGTCGCCGGCGAACTGCGCGGCGAGGAGCTCGAGTGTCTGCACCCGTCCCGGCGCACGGTCGGTCGGATCGGCGTCATATGCGGACGCACCGGGCGACACCATGACCTCGTCCACGTCGAAGCGCTTCGCGAGCTCGCGCACGCGGCCGGCCGCGGCGACGGGCTCGTCGATGATCCAGCTGTCGAGCGACGCGGCGATGAACTCGTCCTGCAACCCGGTCATGGTCGTCGCTGCGGCCTCTTCGACCGTGGCCAGTCGCCCGAGTTTCTCGTTCGTGCGCAGGCGCGCCATGTGCTGGAGGTTCGGCAGGGCCAGGGCACGCGCTTCGGATGCCGTCGGCGCTGCGACCACGTTGGCAGTGACGAAAGTGCGCGGTGCGTCGAGCAGGTAAGAGGGACGGAACTGGCTCCTGTAGATCTCCAGCGCCCGTTCGGCGCCAGCGCCCGCGAAATGGTGGGCGAAGACGTACGGAAGTCCGAGCGACGCGGCGAGGGTCGCCGAATAATCGCTCGAACCCAGCAGCCAAACGACGGGTGTGGTCGTCGCCGCCGGTGTCGCCCGCAGCTGGTATTCGTCACCGCTCGTCAGACGCACCGTCGCGCCCTCGTCACCGAGAAGAGTGATGATGTCACTGACGTAGTTCGGGAAGCTGTTGACGTCGCTGGTCGCTCCGGAGCGGTTGAGCACCGCTGTCACAACGGGGTCGCTGCCCGGTGCACGGCCGAGGCCGAGATCGATGCGCCCCGGCGTCGCTGCTTCGAGGATGGCGAACTGTTCGGCGACGACGAGCGGCGCGTGGTTCGGAAGCATCACGCCGCCTGAACCGACACGGATGCGCGACGTGTGCGCTGCGAGGATGCCGATGATGACGGCGGGGTTCGTCGACGCCACCGATGGCATGTTGTGATGCTCGGCGACCCAGTAGCGCTCGAAGCCGAGGTCATCGGCGGCACGGGCCAGGCCGATCGATGCGGCCAGGGCCTCAGCGGAGGTCTGCCGGGAACGGACAGGGACGAGATCAAGAACAGAGAGTTTCACACACACAACCTTTCGAGAAGTCCAAGCCACTTCCCGTCCGCCGCATTCCCGCCCGGGAGCATCCGGTCGGATCGACCCAGCCTCTTCGGTCAGGCGAGCAACTGCTGCCAGCCGGTGCCTGCCGCGTGCTCGAAGACGAGGTTCGTCTCGGTGTGGGCGACCGCGGGGTGGCCGGTGAGGTACTGCACGACGAATTCGCGCAGGTCGGCTGTGCTCCGTGCGGCGACATGCATCAGGTAGTCGTCTCGTCCACCCATGTGGAACATCGACAGGACTCCGGGCCAGGTCGGCGCCTCCCTGCGGAACTTCTGGATGTCCGCACGGTTGTGCTGGGCCAGCTGGACGGCGATGAGGGCCTGCAGCGGCGCGCCGAGCACGGCGAGGTCGATGTCGGCGTGATATCCGGTGATGTGGCCGGACTGGTGCAGCCGCCGGAGGCGAAGCGAGACCGTGGATTCGGCGAGGCCGAGGTCGGTGGCCAGTTGCGATCCGGACGCCCTCGCGTTGGCCGATAGTGCCCGGAGAAGCGCGCGGTCGGTACTGTCGAGTTGGGGCTTCTTCGGTTCCATGACTGCATTCCTTAACGATGACGAATCATCTTCGGTATATTGCCGGTGAACCTATAGTACCTGTTACATCTCTTGTAGTCGATCGAAGAATCTGCTGAGATTCGGACATGCTCAATGATGACGCACGCTTCGAAACGCTCGCTGTCCACGGCGGGATGTCCGGACTCCGAGACCAGGGATCGCACGTTCCCCCTATCGATTTTTCCACGACGAACCCCCTCGGCGGAATCGAATCAGGTGGCGAGTCCTACGAAAACCTCGCGACGGGACATCCGATCGAAGACGGGTCGAGCGCCGTGTACCAGCGACTCTGGCAGCCGGGAGTGGCGCGCTTCGAGCAGTCACTTGCCGCCCTCGAGGGCGCAGAAGCCGCTGTCGCGTTCAGCACGGGGATGGCAGCACTCTCCGCCGTTCTCATCGCCTGCGTGCGCGCAGGCACCGGCCACGTCGTGGCGCTGCGGCCCCTGTACGGCGGCACGGACCACGTCCTCGAATCGGGTTTTCTCGGAACGACGGTCAGCTGGGTCGACCCCGGTGACGTGGCGGGCGCCATCCGTGCAGACACCGGACTGATCATCCTCGAGTCCCCAGCGAATCCGACGCTCGAGCTGGTCGACATCGCCGCCGTCGTCGCGCAGGCCGGCGGCATCCCCGTGATGGTCGACAACACCTTCGCCTCCCCCGTGCTGCAGCAGCCGATCAGGCACGGCGCGACTCTGGTGATGCACAGCGCCACGAAGTTTCTCGGCGGGCACGGGGATGTCATGGGTGGCGTTATCGCCGGACCCGAACACTGGATGAACCGGCTCCGCCAGGTTCGCGCGCTCACCGGCGGCCTGTTGCATCCGTTCGCCGCCTACCTGCTCCACCGGGGTCTGCGGACACTGCCGGTGCGGGTGCGCGCACAGCAGGAGACCGCGGCACTGGTCGCCGCCCAGCTCCACGGCCACCCCGCTGTGCTCGACGTGCTGTACCCGGGCCTCGCCGGCCGCGACCCGGAGAACCTGATCGGGCGGCAGCTCGCAGGACCCGGATCGATCCTCGCCCTCGACCTCGGCAGTTTCGCCGCCGCGAAGGCGTTCACCGAGGCCTGCCGGCTCGTCACCCACGCCGTGTCGCTCGGCGGCGTCGACTCGCTCGTTCAGCATCCGGCATCGCTGACCCACCGGCCCGTGGCCGAAGAGGCGCGCCCCGGTGCCGGGATCGTGCGGCTGTCGATCGGGCTCGAGCACATCGAGGACCTGATGTCCGACCTGAACGGAGCGCTGGAGGCCGCGGCGGCCGCAGACATCCGCCCGGCAATGCTGGCGAACGGGTCAGGCGGCCAATAGGCTCGGCCGCATGGTCATCCTCATCACCATCGCCGCGACGCTGTCAGCAGCGATCCACGTGCTCATCTTCTACTGGGAGTCGCTGGCCTGGACCCGGCCGACGATCTGGAAGCGCTTCGGCCTGCGGAGCCAGGAGGAGGCCGAAACCACCAGGGTGTTCGCGTACAACCAGGGGTACTACAACCTGTTCCTCGCAATCGGAGCCCTCGTCGGCGCGGTGCTCTACGGCATCGGTTGGACGGATGCCGGCTTCGCCCTCGGGCTGTTCTCGGTCTCGTGCATGCTCGCGGCCGCCATCGTGCTCGTGACGAGCGGGCCGGGACGCATCCGGGCGGCCGCACTGCAGGGCTTCTTCCCGCTCATCACGATCGTGCTCTACATCTGGAGCTGGACCATCGACCACTGAGTCCGACCGGCGTTCGTCGACCGGCGCCGGGTGCCCGTCAGGCCGGTTCGGCCACGATCGCCTGGACGTCGTACCCGGACAGTCTCTCCCGGCCGCCGAGTCCCTGCAGTTCGAGCACGAGACCGATGCCTGTAACGGTGTAACCGCAGCGTTCGACAAGCCTGGCCGCCGCGCCGCAGCTGCCGCCCGTTGCCAGGATGTCGTCGACGACGAGAACGCGGGTACCTGCGGCGAGCTGCCCCGGACGGATCTCGAGGGTTGCGGATCCGTATTCGAGGGCGTAGTCCTCGCTGAGGACCTCACCGGGGAGCTTCCCCGCCTTGCGGACGGCGGCGAGTGGGACGTGAGCCGCGTATGCCAGGGCGGCGCCGAGGAGGAATCCGCGCGCCTCCACTCCGGCGACCGCGTCGAAACGCCCGGCGAAGCGGGACGCGAGGTCGTCGATCACCGCGCGGAAGGCATCCGCATCGGCGAAGACCGGGGTCAGGTCACGAAACACGATCCCGGGCTTCGGAAAGTCCGGGATCGTGTCGCTCAGTTCAAGAACGAGCTCTGAGACGCTCAAGCGTTACTTCACTCCGAGCAGGTCGATGACGAAGATCAGCGTCTGGCCGGAGAGCGGGTGGTTGCCGCCTGCAGCACCGTAAGCCAGGTGCGGCGGGACGGTGAGCTTGCGGCGTCCGCCGACCTTCATGCCGGGGATGCCTTCCTGCCAGCCGGCGATGAGGTTGCGAAGCGGGAAGTTGATCGACTCGCCGCGGCTCCATGAGGAGTCGAACTCGTCGCCGGAGTCGTAAGAGACGCCGAGGTAGTGAACGTTGACGGTGGAGGAGGCCTGTGCCTCGTCGCCCTCGCCGACGATGAGGTCGACGACCTCGAGCTCTACGGGGGCTGGACCCTCTGGCGCGTCGATTTCGGGCTTGGTGTTCTGCGATTCGGTCATGGGTCCATCCAACCCTCTCACCGCCCACGCGTCAAAGTCAGTCGCCACCAGGCTCGAGTTCGTCGACGACTGGATGTTCGTCTACTCCACGAACGTTCGACCTGCTCCAGCCGTCGGTGTGGCAACGACTGGACCGCATCGTGCAGGCTGTCGGCTCCAGGACGCTCGACCAGACCCGGCTCAGCTGATGCCGTCGCCGCCCGGAAAAACCTTGCGCTCACGGCGACCCGGGTGCATGCTGGACGCAGTACAACTCATCGCCCCGTCGACCTGCAGGCAATGCCGCGGCACAGGGCGATGAGTCTGTTAACGGGCCGCTTCGCCGCGCTACGGTGTCAGGAGCCGTCGCCTGGCGTCGACGACGGCGGCGAGAAGTTCCTGCTCGGATGCGCGGTGGACGAGTTCGTTCCTGCCGGTGATCATCCGCTGCCTGGTCATCGCGAGGCGGGTGGCATCCCTCGTGAAGTCCGCCATGGCGGTCCCCCGATCGCCTGGGAGCGTGCGGGCCCACGCACGTGCCTGGCGCCGGCCCGGCCAGGTCGCGAGCATCTGCACCTCTCCAGGGGTGAACCAGCCCGCCGCCGCGTAGTCGTTCAGCCGCGCCACGGTCAGACGGATCTCGTGCCGCCGCACGAGGACCGTCATGACGAGGAGCACAACGAAGATCGGCACCTGCACGATGACGTAATAGGAGGCGTACGACTCGAGCGATGTGACGACGAACGTCGAGCCGTTCCAGAGCGCGTGCAGCAGGATGGCGCCCACCAGCCCCACGAAGAAGTAGCCGACGGCTCCGAGCCCGGCGTGACGCCTGGCAGCCAGCCCGAGGGCGAGTCCGGTGAGGGCTGTGAAGGTGACGTGGGCGAAGGGCGACATGACCGCGCGGAGGAAGAACGTCGCGCCGAGTTGCTCGACGCCGCCGTCGGCGAGCGCGAGGCCGAAATACTGGATGTTCTCGGTGAAGGCGAAACCGGCGGCGACGACTGCCGCGTAGACGAGCCCGTCGACCGGCCCGGAGAAGTGTTTGCGCGCCACGAAGAACAGGATGAGCAGCCCGACGCCCTTCGCGGTCTCTTCGACGATCGGAGCCTGCACCGTCGCCTGGATGAGGTCGCCTGACCCCTCCCCGCCGGCGATCATGGCGGCGATCTGGACGCCGAGGTCGACGACGAGAGCGATGGCCACAGACGCCGCAGCACCCCAGAGGAACGCGAACAGGAGTGCCAGGCGCGGTTCGGGTTCCCACCTGTCGATCCATGCCACTGCGGCGAGCACGACGGCGAGGGGAAGAAGGGCGGCCACGAAACCGGCAGCAACGGCGCCGGGGCCGAGGAACACGACGAGGTAAGCGAAGACTGCCACCAGAATGAGGCTCAGGATGCCGACGGCGATGACGCCGAGGACTGTCCCGGTCGACGACGGTTTCACTGTCCGGGACCAGACCGGCTGCGCCGGCTGTGGCGCGTGCTGGGGCGACGAGTACTCGTTGGGCGATGGCGACATCCGATCAGAGTAGTGGCAGATCGGGCCGAAAGAGCGCCGTCCCGCGGCGACCGGGCGGTCGGATAGCCTAGAGAAGTGAGATTCGCACACCTCGTCGACGAGGAGAACACCGGCTCCCCTGTCCGCCTGGCGATTGTGAACGGGAACGGAGCCCTGTTTCTCGACGAAATCCTCGACGATGCGCCCGCCTCCCTGCAGCAACTGATCGAACGCGGAGACGACGAACTCACCCGGGTGCGCAGCCTCACCCACGCCGCTCTGGCGCAGGGTGTCGGCCTCACGCCTCTTGCCGACCTGCGGTTCGCATCCGCTGTGCTCCGGCCGCCGCAGATCATCGCCATCGGCCTCAACTACTCAGCGCACTCCGCTGAACTCAACCTCAAGGCGGACTCGGCCCCGACGGTCTTCTCGCTCTGGCCGAACTCCCTGGCCGGTCACGATGGAACCACCATCTGGCCCCGGTCGCTCAGCGAGTCCATCGACTACGAGGCCGAACTCGGCGTGATCATCGGAAAGCCGGCGAAGGACGTCTCGGTTGAGGATGCCCTGGACTACGTCTTCGGGTACACCGTCGTCAACGACATCACGGCCCGCGACATCCAGTATTCGGAGGCCCAGTGGTCGAGGTGCAAGTCGTTCGACGGCTTCACTCCGACCGGTCCCGTCGTCGTCACGCGTGACGAGATCGCAGACCCGCAGAAGCTGCACATCTCGACGGTGCTCGACGGTCACCTCATGCAGGATTCGTCGACGGCGATGATGATCCGGTCGGTACCGACGCTCATCTCCTACCTGTCCCGTTCGGCGACGCTCCAGCCGGGCACCCTGATATCGACAGGGAGCCCGGGTGGAGCCGGATATTCACGTGACCCGCAGGTGTTCCTCCGCGACCGCTCCACGGTGACGGTGTCGGTCGAGGGCATCGGCGAACTGACCACCCACTGCCGACTCACCTGAGTCGTCAGGGCTGTCCGCTGCCTTCCAGGCTCGTCCGTACCTGACCGTCCGTGCTCTCGTCGACGGTCCCGTCGATGATCGGGATAGCTGTGGTGATCGTCTCCAGCCCGGAGAGGCGTGCTGGAGACAGCTGGCGCGTGACCTCTTCCCGCGTCATCAGCTCGGACTCGACGACGAGGTCGGCGATGTTCCTGCGGGTGAGCAAAGCCGTCTTGGCGAGGGCAGCTGCTGCCGAGTAGCCGATGAACGGGGTCAGGGCGGTGATGACGCCGACGGAGGAACCGACCATCGTTTCAAGCCGCTCTTCGTTTGCCGTGATGCCGTCGATGCAGTTGGTGCGGAGCGTGTGGCAGGCCTGGGCCATCCACGTGATGCTCTGCATGAGTGAGTGCGCGATGACCGGTTCGAAGGCGTTCAGCTGGAGCTGGCCGGCCTCTGCTGCCATGGTGACGGTCATGTCGGCGCCGACGACCGAGAACGCGACCTGGTTGACCACTTCGGGGATGACCGGGTTGACCTTCCCGGGCATGATGCTGGATCCGGCCTGGACGGCCGGGAGGTTGATCTCCCCGAACCCGGCTTGCGGGCCGCTGGAGAGCAGGCGCAGGTCGTTGCAGATCTTCGACAGTTTGATGGCCGAGCGCTTGAGCGTTCCGCTGAACGACATGAAGGCACCGGCGTCGCTCGTCGACTCGATCAGGTCGGGGGCGGTCTCGCAGGAGAGACCAGTGATCCTGTTGAGGTGGGCGACCACAGCAGACGCGTAGCGGGGATCGGCGGTGATCCCCGTTCCGATGGCTGTTGCGCCGAGGTTGATCTCCGCGAGCAGCCACCGGGTCTCGAGCAGCCTCGCGTGGTCTTCGCCCAGGGTCGTGGCGAAGCCGTGGAATTCCTGTCCGAGCGTCATCGGGACGGCGTCCTGCAGCTGGGTCCTGCCCACCTTGAGGACGTGCCTGAACTCGGCGGACTTGCGGGAGAACGCATCCTGCAGGAGAGCGAGTTCGTCGAGCAACGTCTGCAGCGAGAACGACAGGGCGATCTTGATGGCGGTCGGGTAGACGTCGTTCGTGGACTGGCTGCGGTTGGTGTGGTCGATCGGCGAGATGTAGCCGTAGTCGCCCTTCTCGCGCCCGGCGAGTTCGAGGGCGATGTTGGTGATGACCTCATTCGCGTTCATGTTGGTCGACGTTCCCGCACCGCCCTGGATGACGCCGACGACGAACTCCTCGTGGAACTCGCCGTCGATGATCCGCTGGCAGGCCCTGTCGATGAGGTCGCCCTTCTCGGCGCCGAGCACGCCGAGCTCGACGTTGGTCCTGGCGGCAGCCTGCTTCACGCTGGCGATGGCGACGAGGAGGGCCGGGTAAACCGAGATGGGCCTCTTCGAGATGGGGAAGTTCTCGAGCGCCCTGGCGGTGTGGATACCCCAGTAGGCGTCTGCAGGAATCTCCATGGACCCGAGCGAATCCGTCTCGGTCCGGGTTCTGCCTTGTGACGTCACGTGTGACCCCTGTTCCTGTGGTTCTACCTCGAGTCCGCGGTTGGCGGGCGTGATGAGTCTCACTGTGGCTCCATTGCCTGTCGATGCTTGTGGCGGGACGGTATCGACTTTACTCCGTCCGTCAGGGCGGCGGGGTGGCCAGACTGGCATGCAGCGCGCAAGAGCGAGCCAGTCTGTCGCCGTGACGCCGCCACCGGGGAAGAGTAGTCTCCGAAGACCATGACCGAAGGAACAGCAGAGACCCCCTGGAAGCTCACCACCGCGCCGGGATCATCGACCTACGAGATGTACGTCTCGGGTGACGAGTTGGTCTGCCAGGTCGGCTCGACTCGGCTGACCTACCAGGCCAGGGCGATCGACGATCTCTACGCCTGGCTCGTCGAACAGGGTGACTGGGTGCCGCTCGGTGCCGCCGATGAGTCGAAACCCGCCGCAGCCGGGACCGTGGAGGCGTGGGGCCGTTCAGAGTCCAATCCGGTCGGAGGCTGGTACGGGCTCCGTAAGGGTTACCGTGGACGGTTCGGCATGTATCTGCCCCCGCTGCTCGAAAAGCTGGGGCTCGTCGAACTCACCCACACCCCTCGAAACAACTCCGTCCGCGCGCTCCCGGCTCGCTAGCGATCGCTCGAACCGAGAGTGCAGCAGTGGCTCGAAAGCTCGCGCCTTTTACGCCACTACTGCACTCTCGGCCTGACCCGGCCGTCCCCACTGCGCGAAGTTGTGGATAACGCCACACGCGGACAATGACGTGGCAGGGTGGTCGCCATGCCTCGCTCGGTGCCCATCCCACCCGATCGACAAGGGGCCGCCTTTCGCGTGTCTGACGCGTGCGGGCTGTCCCGCGGTCGCCTCCGTGGGAGGGACGTGCGCGCGCCTTACCGTGGCATCCGCATCGTCGGCCCTGAGCCGGCGTCGATCATCGACCGGTGCCTGGAATTCGCCCCGCGCCTGCGACCCGGCGATGCGTTCTGTCTCGTCACTGCAGCCCTGATCTATCGGATGCCGCTCCCGCGTGAGCTCGAGAATGACCAGCGACTCCATGTGACCGTTCCCTCAGGCAGGCAGCCACCGCGCGTCCGCGGCATCCTGGGCCACCGATTCGCCCTTCACCGAGCTCTATGGACAGCCGCTAGTCTGCCCGTCACAGATCCTGTCGAGACCTGGCTCCACCTCGCGTCCGTGTTGAACCGGGAAGACCTCGTTGCGGTCGGCGACTTCCTGGTTTCCGGACGTGTTCTGACCGGAGGTCGGGAGCCGCCGCTGGCCACGCTCGACCAGCTGCGGACCGCTGTCGATGCCGCGCCAGGCGCACGGGGCCGCGCGAAGCTGTTGTGGGCGGTGAGCCGGATCCGCACCGGTGTCGACTCACGGCCGGAGTCGCACCTGAGGCTGCTCCTCGTCGCAGATGGTTTGCCCGAGCCCGTTGTGAACCAGCCGATCTACTCCGCGACAGGCGAGAGACTGGGAAAGCCCGACCTCCAATACCGGGCCCTCAGACTGCTCTTCGAGTACGAAGGCGACTACCACCGGACGAGTCCCGCCCAGTTCCGCATCGACATCGCCCGCCGGGAACGATTTGACGCGCACGGTTGGAGGGTCGTTCGCGTGACGAGCGACGATCTCTACGTCGCTCCCCTGGCGTTCCTCACCCGCGCCCGTCGAGTAATCGCTTTGTGCGAATCGAGAGTGCAGTAGTGGTTCGAAAACTCGCGCCTTTTGCGCCACTACTGCATTCTCGACGGCAGACTCAGCGTTTGCGCGAGAAGGCCTCGACCCGCTCCTCAGGGCTCAGCGCCTCCATCTCGGCGATGAACTCCTCAGTGAAGTTGTCGGCGGTCTGGAAGTCGCCGATCGGCACGACCGAATGGGTGATCCGGTCGTCGTAGACGTGCACGAGGTTGTACGACTGCCCACCGTTCATCCCGTTCGTCGCCCTCGGCGGGTTCGAGAGGTTCATCGTGTAGCACGTGGCCGCGGCGACGGACACGGGAATCCCGGCGAACATCGCGTGCATCGCGTAGTGGAGGTGCCCGGCGAGGACGGCCCTGACGTCGGTGCCCACGAGAACGGATGCCAGGCGGGGCTGGTCGCGGAGCTCCAGCAGGTCGAACAACGGCTGCGGGGCCGGGGCAGGCGGGTGATGGAGGCCGACGATCGTTCCGAACTCCGCCGGCGTCGCGAGCTCGGCAGCGAGCCAGTCCAGCTGCGCGTCGTCCAGTTCGCCGTGGTGGAACCCGGGGACGCTCGAGTCGAGCCCGATGAATCGGAGCCCTCCGAGGTCCCAGACCCGGTCGACAGGGCCGTCCGACGGCGCCTCGCGTAGCAGCCCCTGCCGCATCGGTCCGCGCTCGTCGTGATTTCCCATCAGCCAGATGAGTTCGGCGCCGAGCCGCTCAGCGACCGGTTCGACGCGATCGCGGAGCCTGGTGTACGCATCAGGTTCGCCGAGATCGGTGAGGTCACCGGTGAAGACGAGGGCAGACGGCCGGATGCCGGTGGCCTCGACCTGCAGGAGCGCCCGTTCGAGGTTGGATTCGGTGGTCACGCCGCCGTGGAGCAGTGCTCCCCCGGCGAGGAAATGGGTATCACTCAGGTGCACCAGCACCTGGCGAGCGGGCGGATACTGACCAAGCTGAACGGACATGGGCCCAGCCTAGCCAGCACCACCGATGGTGGCTCAGCCGAACAGCGCCTCGATCGGCCCGCGCGCGAAGTAGATGAGGAAGCCGGCCGCGACGACCCAGAGCAGGGGGCTGATCCCGCGGGCCTTGCCGCTGAGCGAGCGGAGCACCACCCAGGCGATGAACCCGGCACCGATACCGTTGGCGATCGAGTAGGTCAGCGGCATGACCGTCACGGTCAGGAACACGGGAAGCGCCGTGGAGAACTCGGTCCACTCGATATCCCTGATCTGCGACATCATCAGCGCACCGACGATGACGAGAGCCGCCGAGGCGACTTCGCTCGGCACGATGCTCGTGAGCGGTGTGAGGAACATGGCGAGGACGAAGAGGATGCCTGTGACGAGGTTGGCGAAACCGGTGCGCGCTCCTTCACCGATTCCGGCACCGGACTCGATGAAGACCGTGTTCGACGACGCGGACGCGGCGCCACCGGCGACGGCACCGACACCCTCGACGATCAGCGCGGACTTCAGCCGCGGGAAGTTGCCCTTCTCGTCGGCCAGGCCGGCTTCCTTGCTGAGGCCGGTCATCGTGCCCATGGCGTCGAAGAAGTTCGTGAACACCAGGGTGAAGACGAGCATGAGGGCCGCGAGCACGCCGATCCGCTCGAAGCTGCCGAAGCTGAACTGGCCGATCAGGCTGAGGTCAGGGACGCTGAAGATCTGGCTGGGCAGTGCGGGAACGGAGAGGCTCCAGCCGCCAGGATTCTCGCCACCGTTCGAGGCACCGACCGGGAAGATCGCCTCGGCGATGAGAGCGAGGACGGTGCCGACCAGGATGCCGATGAGCAGCGCGCCCTTCACCTTGCGGGCGACGAGCACGCCGGTGATCAGCAGGGTGAGGATGAAGATGATCGTCGGCATCGTGGCGACCGACCCGTCGGTGCCCAGGCCGACTGGAGGCGACGCCTGCCCCGTCGAGGTGACGAGTCCGGCGTTGACGAACCCGATGAACGCGATGAACAGGCCGATGCCGACGGTGATCGCGATCTTCAGCTGGATCGGAACGGCCTCGAAGATCAGGCGTCGGAGGCCGGTGGCCGCGAGCAGGACGATGAGGAGGCCGTTGATCACGACGAGGCCCATGGCCTCCTGCCACGTGACCTGACCGACGACGCTGAACGCGAGGAACGAGTTGATGCCGAGGCCGGCCGCGAAGGCGAACGGGAGTCGGGCGATGACGCCGAAGAGGATCGTCATGACGCCAGCGGTTAGCGCGGTGACCGCGGACAGCTGCGCGAAACCGAGGGAGTTCCCGTCGACGTCGACACCGCTCGACAGGATGATCGGGTTGAGGATGACGATGTAGGCCATTGCCACGAATGTGACCAGGCCGCCGCGCACTTCACCGCCGAACGTCGAGCCCCGTTTGGTGATCTCGAAGAATCCGTCGATCCGGTTCTTGATTGTCGGCGCAGCTGTCGATGTCACTCGGGGACCCTCCGAAGGGAAAAGTGGTGGTGGATGTCGCCCGCGGATGCTCACGCGATGCGCAAGGTTCAAGCATATTGCCCGCTGGATGCCCGTCGGCGCGCACTCGCGATTGTCGGTACGGTAACGGAGGACTCCCGTCCTCTCCCCTGTCACGAAAGAAGCACGAATGGCCCTGCCCTGGAAACTGCACGGCGACGGTAAGAACGTCGGAGCCCTCGAAGTGGTCGGCCCAGCCGAACGCCTGACCTGGTCGAGGATGGTCGGGCTCGGTGCCCAGCACGTCGTCGCCATGTTCGGTGCGACGTTCCTTGTGCCGATCCTCACCGGCTTCCCGCCGTCGACGACACTCCTGTTCTCGGGCCTCGGGACGATCCTCTTCCTCCTCATCACCCAGAACCGCCTGCCGAGCTACCTCGGTTCCTCGTTCGCTTTCATCGCACCGATCACCGTCGCGACGACCGCCCAGGGAATGGGCAGCGCCCTCTTCGGCATCGTCGTTGTCGGCATTCTCCTCGCCCTCGTCGGCCTGCTCGTCCAGGTCACCGGGATCGGCTGGATCAACGCACTGATGCCCCCGGTCGTCTCCGGCGCCATCGTGGCACTCATCGGGTTCAATCTCGGCCCTGCCGCGTGGAACAACTTCCAGAAGGCGCCACTCACGGCGACCATCACCCTCGCGGCCGTGGTGCTGGCATCCGTTCTCTTCCGCGGCATCCTCGGCCGGATGTCGATCCTCGTGGGTGTCGTCGTCGGATACGTCGCCGCCGTCCTGTTCGGTGAGGTGACGTTCGACGCCGTCGGTGAGGCGGCGTGGATCGGGCTGCCCGAGTTCAACAGCCCGGCCAACCCGTTCACGAACCCGGCTCTCTGGGCTCTGCTTCCCGCGTTCCTTCCGGTCGTCCTCGTGCTGATCGCCGAGAACGTCGGGCACATCCGAGGAGTAGCCCAGATGACCGACGACCAGTCGATCAACGCCCTGACCGGCCGCGGCCTCTTCGCCGACGGACTCGCGACGGTGATCGCGGGCTTCGGTGGCGGCTCGGCGACGACCACGTACGGCGAGAACATCGGTGTGATGGCGGCGACCCGTGTCTACTCGACGGCCGCGTACTGGATCGCCGCGATCTTCGCCATCCTCCTCGGACTCTCCCCCAAGGTCGGCGCAGTGATCAACACGATCCCCGCAGGCGTGCTCGGCGGAGTGACCACAGCGCTTTACGGGCTCATCGGCATCATCGGCGTGAAGATCTGGCTCGACAACAAGGTCGACTTCTCGAAGCCGAAAAACCAGTTCACGGCGGCCACGGCGCTCATCATCGGCATCGCCAACTACACCTGGCAGACCGGGGACGTGATCTTCAACGGCATCGCGCTCGGAACGGTCGCCGCGATCGTGATCTACCACGTGATGAACGTGCTCGGCCGGATCCGCGGAACCGACTGACGCTGCGGCATCCGGTCTCCTCACCGGTTCCGGACGTACTCACATCGCGTACCCGGTGAGTGCGTCCGGAACAGCCAGGCCGCACACGGCGTGAACGCGGCCAACGAGAAGCGGCGCGTGACCCTGATGGTCGCGCGCCGCTTTCTGTTCGTCCTGATGGACTCAGCTTCCGCTGAGCGCAGGGACGATGAGGTAGATGCCGTACAGCACGGCCAGCGCGCAGATCGTGAAGCACGTGTAGGCCCCACCGAGTGCGAAGCGCTTCTGCATCGGAGTGAGTGGGTTCTTGCGCGCCGCTTTTGCAGCCTTCTTCGCAGCGGACTTGATCTCAGCAGCGGTGAGCACTGTGATGGCGTCTGTGAACGTGGCGGGGCTCACGACGGGGACGCGGCCCGCGACGACGAGGAGTCGGAGTCCGAGTGCGAAGAAGCCGACGACCACAACGGTTCCGACCATTGCGACGACGAAGACGATGACGAAGGCCCACCAGTCGATCATTTGGTCACCTTCTTCGTTTCGGGTTCAGCGGCCATGACGACGGCCTCGCCTGACGCTGCGACCTCGCTGACGACGTTGTGGTGGCCGACCTGGTCGCGACGGGACCACAGGAAGATGAAGAGGATCACGCTGACACCGACGACGGCATCCACGATGATTCCCCAGGTGCCGAGACTGGCCACGAAAGCCGCGAGCGCACCGACCAGACCGGCCGCGGGCAGGGTGAACAGCCAGCCGACGAGGATCTTGCCTGCCGTCTTCCACCTCACGGTCGAGCCGCGGCGGCCGACGCCTGAACCGATCACCGAACCTGAGGCGACCTGGGTGGTCGAGAGCGCGAATCCGAGGTGGCTGGACGCGAGGATGGTTGCTGCCGTGCTGGTCTCGGCCGCGAAGCCCTGCGCGGGCTTCACGTCGGTGAGGCCTGTACCGAGTGTCTTGATGATGCGCCAGCCGCCGACGTAAGTGCCGAGGGCGATGGCGACGGCACAGACGACGACGACCCAGAACGGTGGACCGGAGTCCGGCGCCAGCAGGCCGACCGAGATGAGGGCCAGGGTGATGACACCCATCGTCTTCTGCGCGTCGTTGGTGCCGTGCGCGAGGGCGACCAGGGAGGACGAGAAGATCTGCCCGTACCTGAATCCCGAGCGGCCGTCTGGCTTGTTGTCGTATCGGCGGGTGATGCCGTAGGCGAGTTTCGTGGCGACGAAAGCGATGAGGCCCGCTGTGAGCGGCGCGAGCACGGCAGGGAGGATGACCTTCGACAACAGAACGCCGAAGTCGATGGCGCCGATTCCGAACCCGACGAGCGCAGCTCCGATGAGCCCGCCGAAGAGCGCGTGCGACGAACTGGACGGGAGTCCGAGCAGCCACGTCAGCATGTTCCAGACGATCGCGCCGATGAGGCCGGCGAAGATGAGCTCAGGGGTGATCAGGACACCCTCGTCGCCCTCCTTGATGATGCCGCCCGAGATGGTCTTGGCGACTTCAGTCGACAGGAAGGCGCCGATGAGGTTGAGGATTGCTGCGAGTCCGACGGCGACTTTCGGCTTCATGGCGCCCGTTGCGATGGGGGTCGCCATCGCATTTGCGGTGTCGTGGAATCCGTTGGTGAAGTCGAAGAAAAGGGCTAGTGCAATGACGAGCACGATAATGAGGGTGATATCCACCGGCATAGTTCTCTGAGTCGGGACTCCCCGGCGCACACGTCTGCCCGGAAGAAATTCACCGGGAGTTCATGGATGCAGGGTTGCCAGTTGAGGCGGCCACACTGATACTTACACCCCTCGCCTGATGCGTCAACTTGACACCCGTTTTGCAGGAAATCGTCAGCGTCCTCCTCCGCCGCCTCCCCCGCCGCCGCCACCCGAGAACCCGCCCCCGCCCGACCCGCCCGAGGTGCTGGCCGTCGCGCTGGCCGACCACGGTGTCGACGATCCGGACGAGGTCGAGAACGCTCCCATCGACGACGCGAAGGCGTATGACGAGAAGCCCGAACGGCTGAAGTACCAGTCCGGATCACTCCCCGCCCGTTCGTAGTACCGGCCGAGTTCCTCTGACCACTCCTTGTCGACGCCCCAGAGAACGGCGAACGGCAGGAGCTTTTCGTAGAAGGCGACCATCTGGACGGTGTCGCCGGGGTTCACGATGTCGTCGACGCTCACGCGCTCCGCTCCGGTCGGGCTCTGGAGCATGGCGATCCGGTCCGCCTCGGCGAGCGCGAGGTACTCCCGCAGCCCGAGCAGGTAGTCCCGCACCTCGACCCCACTGTCGGTGAGCGCCTTCCGTGGGAGGACGGCGATGATCGTGCACACCACCGCAGCGATGCTGACGATGAGAGCGAGCACCACCCAGGCGTTGGCGCCGTAGTTCGCAACGGACGCGATGAACAGGGCCATGACCGCGATGAACACCACTGCGGCGATCGCGAGGTACCAGCCCGCGCCTGGCACGCGCCTCTTCACCCGATACCCGGCGTCGACGGATGCCTGGGGCGCTCCGGCAGCGAGCGCCTGTACCGCTTTCGCCAGCTCGGTGTCGGTCGCGCTGAGGTCCTTCACCTCGCCTGCCCTGCGATTCTCGCCGAACAGCTCGTCGAGCACTCCCCTGTCAGCAGCTGATGCTCCCGCGTCGGTGAGGAATTGGAGCCGGTACTCCCGCTTCGACGAGAACATCGACGACGATTCGCCCTCGTCGATGATGCGGAGGTTGCGTCGCACGGCGAGGCTGAGGATGAGTGCGGGCATGGCCCGCGCGGTCTTGCCGATCAGGTCGGCGGCCACGAAGATGTCGAGACCCTTCGGCACCGTGTACTGGGGAACGATGATGCCCCGACCGGCGGCGTCACGTGTGGCCCGTCGCCGCGCGATGACGGCGCCGAGGAGCGAGAGAATTCCGAGACCGGCGAGTCCGGCAGGCACGACGGTGAACGCGGGCCACGTGGACGGGATCTCCGGGGTGACGAAGGTGCCCGGTTCGAATCCGATGGCCAGCGAGATGTTCCCGCCTGGGCCGAGCGGCATCTCGGGTGAGGCGAACTCCGTCGCGCCGTCCTCCGTCGTGGTGGAGAGCTCGCAGGTGGTGTCAGACCCCTGCTCACCCGAATAGCACGCGGCTTCTCCTGTCAGCTCTCCGGAGAGTTCCTCGGGCACGACGACCCGCATCTGCGCCGCGGCGAACGGCTGCTCCCAGCCGGTGCCGGGGGCGTCCCAGTAGAACTCGTCCGCCTCGGTGTCCGCGAACGCCCTGACGGCGTCGCGCTGGGTGTACTCGATCACGTACGTCTGGCTGCCGCGCACGTAGTCGTCCGTGCCGAGGGCGAGTTGGATGAAGCCGTCCTCCGTCTCGGAGTCGTCGAACGGGACCGGGTTGCCGTCGGCATCCGTCACCGAGACGATCTCGGTGTGCAGGTTCACGCCGAGGTAGCCCTCCGGGATGGCCCGGATGATGCCTTTGTTCTGGTCGAACTCGGGGAACTCTGCCACGAACGTCTCGACGGCCCTGAGCGTCGAGTGCCCGTCGGCGTCCCGGCCGAGGGTGTACTCGCCCTCGAACGAACTGAAGGTGAAGTCGGAGACGTCGGAGCGGATGCCTCCGGCGTGGGCCGCTGACGGCAGTGCCATGGCCGCAGTGATGAGGAGAGCTGCAATGACGGCAGCCATGCCTCCGATGCGTCGCTGCGTCGAGCGGGGAACAGGTCCAGGCTGGGGCGTCATGACCCCAGCCTACGAGGACTACATTTCCTCGTGTGTGTTCGGGTCTCCGCCGAACAACCGTCCGTCCGCACGACCGAGGCCGGTGATCGCCGAGAGTTCGTCATCGGTCAGCGCAACCTTCGGAAGATCGAAGTTCGCCCGCTGGCGTTCAGGGTTCCCCGATTTCGGGATCGGGACGACCCCACGCTGCTGGTGCCAGAGGAGTACCACCTGGCTCGGGGTGATCCCGTGGGCCGATGCGATCTCTCCTACGACCGGTTCCTCGTACGGCGCCGCACGCTTGCCGAGCGGGCTCCACGCCTCGGTGACGATCCCGTGTTCGGCGTGGAACTCGAGCAGCCCCTCCTGAGGGAAGTACGGGTGCAGCTCGACCTGATTGACCGCGGGGAGCACCCCGGTCTCGGCGCCGAGCCTCTGCAGGAACTCACGGGTGAAGTTGGAGACACCGATCGAGCGGACCCGGTGGTCCTTCTTGAGCTGGACCATGGCCTTCCACGAGTCGGCATAGCGCCCGACACTCGGGTTCGGCCAGTGGATCAGGTAGAGGTCGATCTGGTCGACGCCGAGCGCAGCGCTCGAGGCGTCGAACGAGCGCATGGTGGCGTCATATCCGTGGTCGCGCCCCGGCAGCTTCGTGGTGAGGACGATCTCGTTGCGGGGAACGTCGGTCGACGCGATGGCGCGGCCGACGGCATCTTCGTTGCCGTAGTTGACGGCGGTGTCGATCAGCCGGTAGCCGATGTCGAGAGCGGAGCGCACGGCATCCGTCGCCTCATCGCCCTTCATCGGGTACGTGCCGAACCCGATGGCGGGGATCGACTGGCCGTCATTCAGTTTGCGCGATGAAAGTGTGCTCATGCTTCGACCCTACGCCGGTAGCGTTGGAGCATGGCCCTCCCCACCCCTCCCCGCGCGGCGATGCACCCGACCGAGAGAATCCACCACGGCGACACCGTGATCGACAACTACGAGTGGCTGCGGGAGAAGGACAGCGACGAGGTCGTCGCTCACCTCACCGCGGAGAACGCCTGGACCGAGGAACAGAACGCGCACCTCTCCGGCCTGCGGGAAACCATCTTCGGGGAGATCAAGAACCGTACCCTCGAGACGGACCTCAGCGTTCCTGTGCGCGAAGGCGAGTGGTGGTACTACGGCAGGAGCATCGAGGGGCAGGAGTACGGGGTGCACTGCCGGGCTCCGATCACCGGCCCCGACGACTGGACTCCCCCGGCCCTGGAACCGGGCACACCGGTCGCAGGGGAACAGATCCTCCTCGACGGAAACCTCGAGGCCGCCGGCCACGATTTCTTCTCCATCGGCTCATACGACGTCTCCCGCGACGGTTCACGTCTGGCCTACGCCGTCGATGTCCGCGGCGACGAACGGTTCATTCTCCGAGTGCGGGACCTGGCCACCGGAGAGAATCTCCCCGACGAGATCGAGAACACCTCTCATGGCGCGGCGTTCTCACCCGACGGCGAGTTCGTCTTCTACACGACCGTCGACGAGTCGTGGCGCCCTGACACCGTGTGGCGACACCGTATCGGAACGGCGCGCGAGGAGGACGTCGTCGTGTTCACCGAACCGGACGAGCGTTTCTGGCTGGGAGTGGGCGTGACCCGCAGCTCGCGCTATATCGTGGTCGTCGCCGGGTCGAGCGTCACAAGCGAATGGCACCTCATCGACGCCGAATCCCCCGAGTCCGAGCCGCGGGTCGTCTGGCCGCGGCAGGACGACGTCGAGTACTCGGTCGAACACGCCGTCATCGACGGGCGCGACTGGCTGCTCGTGCTGCACAACGACGGGGCACCGAACTTCGAGCTCGTCGCCGTCTCCCCGGATGCCATGGGCACCGGACCGCAGGACGCCACCGTCGTGCGCGCGCACAGCGACGACGTGAGGCTCGAAGACGTGGAGGCCTTCGCCGGGCACCTCGTCTTCGGGTACCGTCGCGACGGGCTCAGCCGCCTGGCCATCGCCGGGCTGGACGGAGTTCCGTCGCCTGAGGCCATCAGCATCGACGAGGTCGGCTTCGACGAACCGCTGTACACCGTCGGCCCCGGCTCGAATCCGGAGTGGCACCAGCCGAACGTCCGGCTGTCGTTCGGGTCCCTCGTCACGCCCGCGACCGTGTTCGACCTCGATGTCGCCGACCGGTCGCTGACCCTGCTCAAGCAGCAACCGGTGCTCGGCGGGTACTCGGCGGAGGACTACGAGCAGAAGCGGGAATGGGCCACAGCGGACGACGGCACGCGGGTTCCGATCTCGCTGGTCTGGAAGCGCGGATCGACGGGCCCAGCACCCCTCGTGCTCTACGGCTACGGCTCGTACGAGGCAAGCATGGACCCGGCGATGTCGATCGCCAGGCTCAGTCTCCTCGACCGCGGCGTGACCTTCGCGATCGCACACGTTCGAGGGGGCGGCGAACTCGGCCGCGTCTGGTACGAGAGCGGAAAGACGCTGACGAAGAAGAACACGTTCTCCGATTTCGTGGCGTGCGCCCGTCACCTCGTCGACGCGGGGTACACGACGACGGATGCCATGGTCGCCGAGGGCGGCAGCGCCGGCGGCCTTCTGATGGGCGCCGTCGCCAACCTCGCGCCCGAGCTCTTCGCGGGAATCCTCGCCGAGGTCCCTTTCGTGGATCCGCTCACGAGCATCCTCGATCCGGAGCTTCCTCTCACCGTCATCGAGTGGGACGAGTGGGGCAACCCGCTCGAGGATCCTGACGTCTACGCGTACATGAAGTCGTACTCACCGTACGAAAACGTCCGCGATGACGTGACGTACCCACGCATCCTCGCGGTGACGAGCATCAACGACACCCGGGTGCTCTACGTTGAGCCCGCGAAATGGGTCGCCCGCCTCCGGGAGGTGGACGCCCCGGTGCAGCTCAAAGTGGAGATGAGCGCAGGGCACGGTGGAGTGAGCGGCAGGTACAACGCCTGGCGCGAGCGTGCCTACGAGCTTGCGTGGGTGTTGGACACGCTCGGGCTGGCACAGAGCCCGGGCTGACGAGATGGCTGGGGGTAGCAGTCCTGTTTCGCAGATTGCCTTGGGACTGGCTACCGCCTTTGTTGACGCTTCGCGTCAACCAAAGAGGATCGCGGCTTCGTCATATCGTGCCTGCACACGGCGCAGCCGTGTGAAAGGCGGCAGCCCCGAACCAGGCAATCTCACGAACGTGACTGCGGCCCTTTAGCCAAAGAGAATCGCGGCTTCGTCGTATCGTGCCTGTGGCACAGTCTTCAACCCGCCCAACGCGTCAGCGAACGGCACGTTGACCAGTTCCGTGCCACGAAGCGAGACCATGGTGCCCCACTCCTGCTTCATGACGGAGTCGATGGCCGCCATACCGAGGCGGGTGGCGAGAACCCGGTCGTACGCGCTAGGGACGCCACCGCGCTGGAGGTGACCGAGCACGGTGGCTCGCGACTCGATGCCGGTGCGCTCTTCGATGATCGGCGCGAGCAGGTCTGCGATGCCTCCGAGGCGTGGACGGTTGAACGCGTCGAGACCCTTCTCGGAGTGTGCGGTCTCCATGGTGTCGAGGGTGAAGCCCTCTGACACGACGATGACGGGTGCGCGTCCGCGGTCGCCGACGCTCTTGGCCCATTCGCAGATCTGATCGAGGGACTGCGGCTGCTCGGGAATGAGGATGGCGTGGGCGCCAGCGGCCATGCCGGCGTGGAGCGCGATCCAGCCGACGTGGCGACCCATCACTTCGACGACCATGCACCGACGGTGGGACTCCCCCGTCGTGCGGAGCCTGTCGATGGCTTCCGTGGCGATCTCCACGGCCGTGTCGAAGCCGAACGAGTAGTCGGTGGCGTCGAGGTCGTTGTCGATCGTCTTGGGAACCCCGACGATCTTGAGGCCGGCATCCGTCAGCCGCTTCGCCGCGGCCAGGGTGCCTTCGCCTCCGATGGCGATCAGGGCGTTGATGCCCAGACGGTCGAGCGTCGCCTGGATGTTCTCGGGTCCGCCGTGTGGGCCGTCGAACGGGTTGGTGCGACTGGTGCCGAGGACGGTGCCGCCCTGCTTGCCGAGCCCGCGGACGCTGTGCCGGTCGAGCGGCATGGTCAGACCTTCGACGACACCCTTCCAGCCGTCGCGGATTCCCACGAACTCCTGGTTGTGGATCTTTGTGCCTTTCAGCACAGCGCCGCGGATGACGGCATTCAGTCCGGGGCAGTCGCCGCCGCTGGTGAGCACACCAATTCTCATAGGTTGATTCCTCGTACTGGAGCTTGGGGGAATGAAAAGAGCAGCGTCGTTGCTGCATCGAGAATAGCGTGAGACCCGGCCCTTCGTTGGCCGACCCCGTCCACGTCGGATCCCGACACCCCCGAGAAGGCTGCTTTCCTATGAATTTCGTCCCCGCTGACGGCACGATCACGATGTTCTCGACGACCTGGTGCGGCTACTGCAACCGCCTGAAGTCCCAGCTCGACAAGGCGGGGATCGGCTACACCGAGGTCAACATCGAAGAGGTCCCGGGAACGGCCGACTACGTCGCGAGCGTCAACGGTGGAAACCAGACAGTCCCGACCGTCGTCTTCCCGGACGGATCGACAGCGACCAACCCGTCGCTCATCGCTGTGAAGGCAGCCCTCGGCGTCTGACCGCCTGCGCATCCCGAATGCAAGGGGTGGAGCGGTATTCACATGCGAGGCGTAGCCTCGAAGCATGACCAACGAGACCGACAGCCAGAACAGCGCCAGCAACGATCCGCTCACTGATTTTTCCGTCCCGCAGGACGCCGACATCATCGCCGACGACCCCGCGGGCGGCGAAACCGTCGCTGACGACACGGGCGAACACGCAGACAAGGTCGCCGACGACCCTTCGGTAAAGGCTGACACTCCGGCAGAAGCCGAGGAACTCACCGCCGAACCGGGCGCTTAGCCCCAACGGCTGCAGGTTCCGTCGAGCGCTGCAGGTTCAACGGCACTCGGCCGGATGTGCAGCGCCAGACGTCAGCGCCGCGCGCGCTCGGCTTCCGGCGTGGGCACCCGGATCATCACACCGGCTGCCACGAGGAAGATCGGGGCGATCAGCTGTGCCGAGAACCAGCCCGGTCCGCTCAGGCCGAGTGGCAGCACGGGATTCCACAGCACGATGATCGGCACGAGCGCGAGAAGCCACCACCATGTGCCCGCCTGGATGGCGAACCAGGCGATGACCGCCGTCAGGATCGTCACGACGAAGTGCACGACGATGAACCAGGTGCTGTCGAGAAACGCGACCCCGGCCATCAGGACGATCGCCGCAATGATGGCAGGGGCAAGCGCCGGGCGCGTGAACGCCGGCTTCGGGGGCGCCGCAGCCACGACTACGCCTCCAGCGCGTCGCGCAGCAGTCCGATGAGCGCGTTGAGCTGGACGGAGTCGCTTGACGTGATGTCCTGGTCGCTGCCGTCGAGAGCGCGAGCAGCCAGGCCGTGCTTGCTGTCGATGAGCTCGGCGATCTTCGCGTCGATCGTATGTGCGGCGATGATCCGCCAGGCGGTCACCGGCTCGTCCTGACCGATGCGGTGCACCCGGTCGATGGCCTGGGTCTGCTCGGCGGCCGTCCAGCTGAGTTCTGCGAGGACGACGTTGGATGCCGCCTGCAGGTTGAGGCCGACGCCGGCTGCGGTGAGAGAACACACTGCGACCGCGACATCCGGATCGTTGTTGAACGCGTCGATGGCCAGCTGGCGTGCCGGTGTGGACTGGTCGCCGCGAATCGATACGGTGCGGAGTCCACGACCGGCGAAGACCTGCTCGGCCGTGTCCATGACGTCGATGTGCTTGGCGAAGAAGACGACCTTGCCGACCGAGTGGGCGAGCTGCGCCGTGTAGTCGGATGCCAGCACGGCCTTGGCCTGACCGATCTTGCGCACCATGGTGAACACGTTCTCGGCACCACCAGAGGCCTTCGCCTCGTCGAGTTCGCCCTGGGCGACGAGCCGCATGATGTCGGTGTCCGGCGCTCCGGCGAACGACGCGCGTTCGCCGCGAGCCTCGATGATCCTGCGGTACTTGGCCAGCAGGCGCGCGCCGAGCTCGCGCTCTGCATCGCGGATGGACCGACCGAGGTCGTCGTCGAGTTCGACGGGCATGTCTGCGATCATCTTGGACGGAAGGTCCTTGGCCACGTCGATCTTGCGACGGCGGACGATGCCCATGTCGATTACCGCACTGCGAGCCTCAGGATAGAACTCCCGCTCAGCAGGCGTGAGCCCGGTCTCCTCGAGCTTCTCCATCAGCGCAGGTTCGGGCTTGTCGCCCTTGGTCCAGCCGAGGAACTGCCAGATGGCGTTGAAGTCCTCGACGTCGTTGATCAGCGGGGTTCCGGTGAGCGCCATCAGCAGCGGATTGCCGCCGGGGGTCTGCTTGCGGATGCGCGAGGCCAGCGACAGAACGTGCTGTGAACGCTGGGAGTGCAGGTTCTTGATGAAATGCGCTTCGTCGACGACCATGCCTTTGAACCCGAGGGTTCCGAGCCAGGCCAGGTGGCGGTCCAGGACTTCGTAGTTCACGATCACGACATCGGCGAAGGCGTCGAGGTCACGCCCGTCACCGTGCACGACGGTGGCGCGGCGGTTCGGCGTCCAGCGTTCGACCTCACGTGCCCAGTTCATCTTGACGACGTTGGGGACGACGGCCAGGAGTGGGTACGCGTTCGCGACCGATGCGGCCAGGACCGACTGCGCGGTCTTTCCGAGTCCGGGCTCGTCGGCGAGCAGGAACGTTCGGTGACCCTCGCGCACGGCTTCGACGAAGCGCGCCTGGTGGCGCATGATCTCGAGGTTCTTCGGCGAGAGCCGGTCGATCTTCGGCGCCTCAGGCAGGTCCATGCTGGCCGCACGGCCGCCTGAGCCCTGCTCGAATGCCTTGTACAGCGGGCCCATGAGCTCCCAGTTGCCGAGGCGCCCGCGGACGGGCGGCGGCGGGGCCGGCTGGTCGAGGTCCGGGGCGAGGAAGGGGTTCGCGAGGAGCCGCGATTTCACGGACTGCGGGATGACCTGCTTCTCGGCGAGTTCGGCAGGCACGACCTGTTCGACGGCGGGCTTGTTCGTGGTGATGATGAGTTCGTCCGGGCTGAGCTCGGCCCCTGACTCGATCAGCCAGTCCCGGCGGAGCTTCTGCGCGACCGGCGTCGTCGCGGCATCCGCTTCAAGCAGGGTGATGAGGGAGGTATCCCTCGCCGCGGTCTTGGCCAGGATCGTGGCGACACCGTCGAGGCGCTTGAGCAGTTCGACGCGCGACGCGTCGCTGAGCTCTTTGTCCGCCTTGACCTTGGCGCGTTCCTCGCGCACGAGGAAGGCGATGACCTGGAACTTGGTCCGGTTGGTCGGTCCGACTTTGCCCTTCTGGGCCTTCGCTTCGACCTCACGCACCTTGCGGGCGAGGATCGGGATGATCGGGGCTTCGTCGTCGTGACGTGAGCCTGAGCCGCGTGACTGTGACCCGCGGGACTGGGATGATCCACGGGTCGTCTGGCGGCCGGATGAACGGCGTGTACCGGTGTACGGCATGCTCCTCCTGAGCAGTCGAATGGCCAGGCGGATGCCGGTGGCCGAGACATGCGGGCGCTGGATCGATGGCCGATCAACGCGGAGGGTACTTGCGGATCGACACACCGGGAAAAGCGGGCGCACAGCCATTCTAGGGCATCAGCGCCGGAGTTCCCTGTGCCTTTCGCTGTCGGCGTGGTGGGCCGGTTCAGGCACCCGCCCGGAATCGCCTGAGCCTGAGACTGTTGAGCACCACGAAGACGCTCGAGAACGCCATGGCCGCTCCGGCCACCATCGGGTTGAGCAGCCCGAACGCGGCGAGCGGAAGAGCGGCGACGTTGTATGCGAAGGCCCAGAACAGGTTGCCGTGGATCGTGCCGAGCGTCCTGCGCGACAGCTCGACCGCGTCGGCGACACCGCCGACGTCACCGCGGACGAGGGTGATGTCCGCGGCCGAGATGGCGGCATCCGTCCCTGTTCCCATCGCGATGCCGAGGTCTGCGGTGGCCAGAGCGGCCGCGTCGTTGACGCCATCGCCCACCATGGCGACCCGCGAACCTGTCGACCGCAGCCGGAGGATCTCCTCCACCTTCTGTTCGGGCAGCACGCCTGAGACGACCCGGTCGATGCCGACCTCCGAGGCGACACGCTGCGCCGCGCGCTCGTTGTCGCCCGTGAGCAGGACAGGGGTGAGGCCGAGTGCCCGCAACCGGTCGACGGCCTCGCGCGCTCCGGCCTTGACCCGGTCGGACACCTCGAAGACACCGCGCACCTCGCCGTCCCAGCCGACCACGACGGCAGTGGCGCCACGGGCCTCGGCGACCGACACCGCATCGGCGAGAGGACCGGGCATCACGCAACCGTGCGCCGCGGCGAATCGGGGCCTACCGGCGACGACATCGAAGCCGTCGACGGTCCCGGTGACTCCGAGTCCTGCCACCGCGACGAATCCGGCTACCGGCGACAACGGGAGCTCGCCTGCCCCCGCGACGATGGCGCGGGCGATCGGATGCTCGGACGCCGCCTCAAGCGAAGCCGCACGGGAGAGCGCGGCAGCATCTGTCGTGGTGATGTTCACGAGCGTCATCGCTCCCGTTGTGACCGTTCCGGTCTTGTCGAGGACGATGACGTCGATCCCCCTGACTCGTTCGAGCGCCTCCGGCCCGGTGATGAGGATGCCGGACTGCGCGCCGCGACTGGTGCCCACGAGCAGCGCGACAGGCGTCGCCAGGCCCAGCGCACACGGGCAGGCGATGATGAGGACGGCGACGGCGGCAGTGAACCCGGAGGACAGCGGGTTGCCGGTGATCACCCATGCCGCGAGCACGACAACGGCCAGGCCGATGACGATCGGTACGAAAATCGCCGAGATGCGGTCGGCCAGCCGCTGCACCCTGCCCTTCCCCAGCTGGGCGGCTTCGACGAGTCTGGCCATCTGCGCGAGCTTCGTGTCGCTCCCGACGCGGGTCGCCCGCACAACGAGCCGCCCACCGCCGGCGACGGTCGCCCCGGTGACGTGGTCGCCTGCGGTCACATCGACGGGCACGGATTCGCCGGTCAGCATGCTCACGTCGACGGCAGCGCTGCCCGACTCGACGATGCCGTCCGTGGCGATCCGCTCCCCCGGACGCACGAGGAAGACGTCGCCGACGGCGAGCTCGTCGACGGGGATCGTCTTCTCGGCGGCGTCCTGGAGAGCCGTCCCCGGCCGCAGCACCGTGACGTCCTTCGCGCCGAGCTCCAGGAGCGCGCGCAGCGCCTGCCCGGCCGTGCGCTTCGAGCGCTGCTCGATGTATCGGCCGAGCAGCAGGAAGACGGTGACCCCGGCGGCGACTTCGAGGTAGATGGCGGATGTCGCATCCGCGTCTGGAGTGAACAGCCGGAACTCGTGGGTCGCCCCCGGCATCCCGGCCATGCCGAAGAAGAGCGCCCACACCGACCAGAGGAATGCTGCACCCGTGCCCATGGTGATGAGGGTGTCCATGGTGAGCGCGCCGTGCCGGAGATTGACCCAGGTCGCGCGGTGGAACGGATACCCACCCCACACGACGACCGGCGCGGCCAGGGTAAGCGACAGCCACTGCCAGTTATCGAACTGCCACGCAGGGACCATGGCGAGGACGACTACCGGAAGACTGAGGAGAGCGCTGATGATCAGCCGGGTGCGCAGCGGCGTTGTGGCGACCAGAACGGGAGGATCGGCCGGCGGCGACACCTTCGCGGGTTCGATCGTGGCGACATACCCGGCCGATTCGACCGCGGCGACGAGTTGATCGGTGGACACGGCGTCCGGGAAACTGACGTGTGCCTTCTCGGTCGCGAGGTTGACCTCCGCCGTGACCCCGTCCAACCGTGTGAGGCGCTTCTCCACCCGGGAGACGCAGCTCGCGCAGGTCATACCGGCGATGTCGAGTGTTGCGGTGTTCCCGGTCATGACGCCCCTCCCGCGCCCATCGGGCGCACGCTGTCCACGATACCCCTAGGGGGTATCGTGGACAAATCGCGTCAGGTTCCAGGGGCGGTGTCCGCAAGCCATCGGTCGAGCTTCGACGGCTTGTCCGTGATGATGCCGTCGACGCCCAATGCGCGCGCCTGCGCCCAGGTCTCGGTCGAGTTGAGCGTGTACACCATCACACCCAGTCCTGCTGCGTGCATCGCATCAACGACATCCGGCCTATTCTCGATCGCCTGCGCCGGCGTGACGACCCCGATCACCCGGAAGGACCTGGCGAATGCGACGACATCGTCGGGCAGCGAGCGGACGATGGCGACGCGCGGCGTGGCGGGCGCCAGGGCCGCTGCGCTCGACAGCGAACCGAGGTTGAAGCTCATGAAGATGACCCTGTCGCCGAGTTCATAGCTGGTGAGCAGATCGGTGACCACACCGAGGTCGTCGACTGACCAGTACCCCTTGAGCTCGAGCAGGGCCTTCTTGCCGCTCGGCGCGAGGACGGCGAGGAACTCTTCAAGGGTGGGGATCCGCTCCCCTGCGAAGTCGCTGGAGTACCAGGAGCCGGCATCCAGTGCCTTCAACTCAGCGAGGGTCTTCTCGGCAACGGGACCACTGCCATCCGTGGTCCGGCCGACGTTCCTGTCGTGGAAGAGCACGGGCACGCCGTCACTGGAGCGGGACACGTCGGTCTCGACGAATTCGAGCGGCGAGTCGATCGCCCGGCCGAGCGCGGCGAGCGTGTTCTCCGGCGCCGTCGACCGGTCTCCGCGATGGCCGGCGACGAAGGACGGGTCGCCGGGATTCCGGAGCTCTCCGAACATGTCTGTGGCGTACACGGGAGTGCTGGCCGGGTTGAGGATGAGCAGGACCACGATGGCAACGGCCGCGCAGAAACTGGCGCCGAGCGGGTAGATCCCCGCTGGGCGCGTGCTGGGTGTCGTCATCGACCACCTGTTCCTTTTCGGGCAGAAATTGGTGTGGATTCACTCTAGGGGGTGCCGTTACCGTTTCGTTACCTTTCTCTTTTCGGCATGGAACCCCAGAACGGGGGTGGATGTGTCGCGGAGCGATGGTGTCTGCTCCTCAGCTCAAACATTGAGCGGGGACGCGGAACGATGATGTCTGCTCCTCAGCTCAAACATTGAGCGCGTACCGGGCCCTCCGGCCGCGGACGGCCTCCGGGCCCGCTACACGCTCAAAACTCGACACCCCGCAAACACCATCGCTCCGCTCGGTTATCTGGGCGAGATGTCGGACTGCTCATGTAATGGCGCTCAGCACCCTCGACTACTCGGGTGCGGCGCGGAGCATCCGTTCGGCTGACTCACGGACGAAGGCCGCGAACTCCGGGTTCCCCTCGATCCGGTAATCCACTCCCGCCTCGATCCACGCCAGCGCTCCGATCATCGCCTCGAACGATTCGCCTCCGATCGGCCATCTGGTCGCCTCGGGTCCCGCTGACGTCGCACCGTCCGACCACGGACCGAACCGGGCGGTCATGACATCCAGAGGGATATCCATCACGACATCGGCTGTCTGCCGAACCTCGTCCAGCGACGCAACCGCCGCCTGAATGAACTCGGCAGCGTCCTCGGCGGGAAGTGTGCGCTCAGGACCTCGCACCCTGGTGTTGAACAGGCCGCTCAGCCGGTCGACACGGAACGTGCGCCAGTCGAAACGGTTGACGTCCCAGGCCACGAGGAACCAGTGACGCGAACTCGACACGATCGAGTGGGGTTCCACGAGCCGTTCGCTCTCAACGCCGTCCCTCGCCTCGTAGTGGAACCGGATGCGATCGCGGTCGCGGCAGACGAGGGCGAGTTGCCCGAGCAGGTCGGCAGGCACCCGTGGCACGTCGCGGCGGCGCATCGGCTGCACGTCCGCGAGCGCGTTGACCCGGCGGCGGAGCTCAGGCGGCAGCAGCTGTTCCAGTTTCGCCAGGGCCGTCAGGGCGGTCAGCTCGCCGTCGGCGATGCCTTCAGAGGCGTACGACCGAAGTCCGATGGCGAGGGCGACGGCCTCACCGTCCGTGAGCAGGAGCGGCGGCATGTCAGCGCCACCCTCGAGCTGGTAGCCACCGATCGACCCGCGGGTCGCCGAGACGTTGTACCCCAGCTCACGGAGGCGTTCGATGTCTCGGCGCAGGGTCCTGGCGGTCACCCCGAGACGCCCGGCCAGTTCGGGTCCCGGCCAGTGCCGATGCGTCTGGAGCAGGGTGAGGAGCTCGAGGGTCCGGGATGTGGTCTGCGACATACCTCCATCTTTCCTCGCAAAGAGGACAGAAAGCGACCTCTTTCCCTTCTACCGTTGTTTTCATGACGAACGACACCATGATCAGCACCTCGAACCTGGGCAAGCAGTTCCGGGTCAAGAAGACCACGACAGACGCCGTCACCGACCTCAACATCGAGGTGAAACGCGGCGAGCTCGTCGCGTTCCTCGGCCCGAACGGTGCGGGCAAGTCCACCAGCCTCCGCATGCTCACCACCCTCCTTCCCCCGACGCGGGGGTCAGCGACCGTCGCGGGTTTCGACATCCTCAGGCAGCCGGCCGACGTTCGGTCGCGGATCGGTTACGTCGGGCAGGGAAACAGCGGCGGCCACAATCACCGGGTCAGGGATGAGTTGCTCTACCAGGGGGCGTTCTACGGGATGACCCGCCCGGCGACGGCGAAGCGGGCGGATGAGCTCATCGAGTCGCTCGGCCTGGCCGGGCTGGAGAAGCGCGCGGTCCTCGGGCTGAGTGGAGGCCAGAAGAGACGCCTCGACATCGCGCTCGGTCTCGTCCACTCCCCCGAACTGTTGTTCCTCGACGAGCCGTCGACCGGTCTCGACCCTCAGAGCAGGGCCAACCTGTGGCAACACATCCTGACCCTCCGGCGGGAACACGGAACGACGATCTTCGTGACCACCCACTACCTCGAGGAAGCCGACCAGTTCGCCGAACGCGTGATGGTGATGGACTCGGGACGGATGATCGCCGACGACACCGCGCCCGCGCTCAAGACCAGGCTGGCCGGCGACGTCATCAGCGTGGGTTTCGGCTCTCCGGCCGAGGCTGCCCGTGCCGACGACCTCGTCCGGTCATGGATTCCCGGTACCAGGACGGCGCGATCGGCAGCGGACGAGCGCACCCTCGAGATCACCCTCGAGCACGGCGAAGGCGTGCTTCCGCGGATCATCCGCGACCTCGATGACTCCGGACTTCCGCCCGTGACTGCGGCGCTCCGCCAGCCCACGCTCGACGATGTGTTCCTGGCCCTCACCGGGCGCAGCCTTCGCGACGACAGCGCGACCGAACCGACCGCCGATCCGTCGGCATCCCCCCAGAATGCAGAGGTGTCCTCATGACCGCGATCGCCCTTCCCGCCAGACCCCATGTGGCGCGGGACACCTGGAACGTGTTCCGGCGCGAGCTCCAGCCGGTGCTGCACGACCCGTTCTCGCTGATCTTCAGCCTGCTCCAGCCGGTCGTGTTCCTCGGCCTGTTCGGGCCGCTTCTGATCGGATCATCTGGCGAGCCGGTCTCTGTCGTGCTCGCATGGTTCGTCCCAGGCATCCTCGTGATGATCGCCCTGTTCGGAACCAGCGCCACCGGCTCCAACTTGCTCTACGAGATGCAGACCGGGTCGCACGAACGCACACTCGTCGCCCCGATCGCACGGTCGGCGCTGCTCGTCGGCCGGGCGCTCAAGGAGATGGTCCCGATCATCGTGCAGGCGACCGTCATCGCGCTCGTCACGATCCCGTTCGGGTTCCAGCTCAACGTCGCCGGTTTGGTGGTGTCGCTGGTGCTGCTCGCCATCTTCGGGATGGGCTTCGGTGCGCTGAGTTATGCCCTCGCCCTTGCCAGCCGCGCCAAGGACTGGATGTTCTGGGCGGTGCAGCAGGCGCTGATCTTCCCGCTCATGATCCTGTCCGGGATGCTCCTGCCCATCGAAGAGGGACCCGAATGGATGCAGGTGGCTGCGGCGTTCAACCCGATCAGCTACGTGGTCGGAGCGACTCGCGCGCTGTTCGCAGGGGACTTCGGGTCACCCGATGTTCTCGCGGGGTTCGTGGCAGCAACGCTTCTCGCGATCGTCGGTCTGCTGGTCGGGATCACGGCGATGAAGAAGAGCCACTGACCGCTGGAGGGACCGGTCGGCCCTGAGTCCCGCGCGAACGTCGTGTGATCGTCAACCTGTGGGGCTGAGGAGTGTCTGCGGGGTGTCGAGTTTTGAGCGTGTAGCGGGTCCGGAGGCCGTCCGCGGCCGGAGGGCCCGCTACACGCTCAATGTCTGAGCTGAGGAGCGGACACTCGTCAGCCCGACCACTCAATGTCTGAGCTGAGGAGCAGACACTCCTCAGCCCCACACACCCCAGCAAAACTAGATCAGGCTCTTCGTGTGCCAGACGGTCTTCGTCTCTGTCAACGCCGTGATCCGGTCGAGGCTCGGCGCCGCCAGGTCGGTTCCACCCTCTGGGCGGAGCACCCGCTTGAGTGTCTCAGCTGCGGCGATCTCGAGGTCGACCCAGTCGAGCGCAGCTGCGCCGGTCAGGTCGATGGCGTTGACGTCGGCGTGCGACGCCAGCCACGGTGCGACTTCGGCCGATGATCCCGTGAGGATGTTCACGACACCGCCGGGGACGTCGCTCGTCGCGAGCACCTCTGAGAGGCTGATCGCCGAGAGGGGCAGCCGCTCGGATGCGAGCACCACGACGGTGTTGCCGGCGACCAGCGCAGGAGCGACGACGCTGACGAGGCCGAGCAGCGACGAGTCCTGCGGGGCGACGATGGCGACGACACCGGTCGGCTCGGGTACGGAGAGGTTGAAGTACGGGCCGGAGACCGGGTTCGCGTTGCCGGTGACCTGGACGTACTTGTCTGCCCATCCGGCGTACCAGACCCAGCGGTCGATGGCTTCGTCGACCTGACGTGTTGCTGCGGCGGTCGAGACGCCCTCAGACTGGACGATCTCGTCGATGAACTGCGCACGACGACCCTCGAGAAGTTCGGCGATGCGGTAGAGCACCTGGCCGCGGTTGTACGCGGTGGCGTTCGCCCAGCCGGACAGGGCGCCGCGGGCGGAGAGGACCGCGTCACGGGCATCCTTGCGGGATGCCTTGGCTGCGTTCGCGAGGAACGCGCCCTTCTTCGTCACCACTTCGTAGGTGCGGCCAGACTCCGAACGGGGGAACTTTCCGCCGATGTAGAGCTTGTAGGTCTTGGGAACGGCGAGGCGGCTCATTTGTCGCTCCCCTTCTTCTTCGTGATCGTTGCGGTTTCGGTGACGTCGGCTGCCGGAGCTGCCGTGACGGCGCGCGGCGTTCCGGCCGGCTTCAGGTACGCGGCGAGTCCGTGACGACCGCCCTCACGGCCGTAGCCGGACTCTTTGTACCCGCCGAACGGGCTGGCCGGGTCGAAGCGGTTGAAGGTGTTCGCCCAGATCACGCCGGCGCGGAGCTTGTCTGCCACCGCGAGGATACGGCTGCCCTTGTCACTCCAGATACCAGCAGACAGGCCGTACGGAGTGTTGTTGGCCTTGGCGATGGCCTCGGCCGGCGTACGGAAGGTCAGCACGGACAGCACAGGCCCGAACACCTCCTCACGGGCGATCCGGTGACTGGTCGACACGTTCGTGAAGATGGTCGGCGCGAACCAGAAGCCGTCTGTCGGCAGCACGCAGTCGGGGCTCCACCGTTCGGCGCCCTCGGCCTCTCCGACGTCACTGAGCGTCTTGATGCGCTCGAGCTGGGCGGCCGAGTTGATCGCGCCGATGTCGGTGTTCTTGTCGAGCGGGTCTCCCAGGCGGAGGGTCGACAGGCGTTCCTTGAGCCGGTCGACGACCTCGTCGTGAATGTTCTCCTGCACGAGGAGACGCGAGCCTGCGCAGCAGACATGGCCCTGGTTGAAGAAGATCCCGTTGACGATTCCCTCGATGGCCTGGTCGATGGGCGCGTCATCGAAGACGATGTTCGCGGCCTTTCCGCCGAGTTCGAGGGTGACCCGCTTGTCCGTGCCTGCGATCGCCTTCGCGATGCCCCGGCCGACATTCGTGGATCCGGTGAACGCGATCTTGTTGACATCGGTGTGGTTGACGAGCGCGGATCCGGTTGCGCCGGCACCGGTGATGATGTTGACCACACCGGGCGGGAGGTCTGCCTGCTGGAGGATCTCGGCGAAGAGCAGCGCGGTGAGCGGTGTCGTCTCGGCCGGCTTCAGCACCACGGTGTTTCCGGCAGCGAGCGCAGGCGCAATCTTCCACGCCAGCATGAGCAGCGGGAAGTTCCACGGGATGATCTGGCCTGCGACGCCGAGCGAAGCGGGGCCTGCGCCTGCACCGGCGTAGTCGAGCTTGTCGGCCCAGCCGGCGTAGTAGAAGAACCAGGCGGCGACGAGCGGCACGTCGACGTCGCGGCTCTCCTTGATCGGCTTGCCGTTGTCGAGGCTCTCGGCCACGGCGAGTTCACGGGCGCGCTCCTGGACGAGGCGGGCGATGCGGAACAGGTACTTGCCACGGTCGGCGCCGGACATCCTGGACCAGGTCTTGTCGTACGCCTTGCGTGCGGCGGCGACGGCGCGATCCACGTCTTCGTCGTTGGCCGAGGCGATCGTGGCGATCGTCTTCTCGGTGGCCGGGGAGATGGTCTGGAACGGGGTCCCGTGTCCGTCGACGAATTCACCGTTGATGAACAGGCCGTACTCGCTCCTCAGGTTGAGGATCGCGGTCGATTCCGGTGCTGGTGCGTAGTTGAGAAAGCTCATGGTCATCCTTAATCGATCGTGACGTAGTCGGCGCCGGAGTAGTGCCCGGTCGTCATCTTCTGCCGCTGGAGCAGGACGTCGTTCAAGAGGCTCGACGCGCCGAACCGGAACAGGTGCGGCTGCAGCCACTCCTCTCCGACGGTCTCGGCGACGGTCACGAGGTATTTGATTGCATCCTTCGAGGTGCGGATGCCTCCGGCCGGCTTGACGCCGATCTTCTCTCCGGTGAGGCGGTGCCAGTCGCGCACGACTTCGAGCATGAGGAGCGTGACCGGGAGGGTGGCCGCAGGGGCGACCTTTCCTGTGGAGGTCTTGATGAAGTCGCCACCGGCGAGGATCGAGAGCCAGGATGCGCGGCGGACGTTGTCGTAGGTGTTGAGCTCGCCGGTCTCGAGGATCACCTTGAGGTGGGCGTAGCTGCCGTCTGATCGGCGGCAGGCCTCCTTGACGGCGACGATCTCGTCGTAGACCTGGCCGTAGCGGCCGGAGAGGAACGCGCCGCGGTCGATGACCATGTCGATCTCGTCTGCACCGGCGTCGACGGCATCCGCGGTGTCGCTGAGCTTGATCGCCAGCGAGGCCCTTCCGGACGGGAACGCCGTCGCCACAGCGGCGACGTTGATACCCGAGTCGGTGCCTGCTGAGTGGTGGGAGCCGAGCGCGTCGACGGCATACGGGACCATGTCGCCGTACACGCAGACCGCGGCGACCCTCGGGGTCGACGGGTCGGAGGCGTCCGGCGTGACCGCCTTGGCGACGAGCGACCGTACCTTGCCCGGGGTGTCGGCACCCTCGAGCGTGGTCAGGTCGATGAGTTCGATGATCGTGTCGAGCGCCCACTTCTTCGATGTGGTCTTGATCGAGCGCGTGCCGAGGCCGGCTGCGCGCTGCTCGAGGCCGACGGCGTCGACCCCGGGGATGCCCTCGAGGTAGCGTCGCAGGCTCGCGTCGGTGACGGGGCCGTCGAAGAGTTCGAGCGCCGTCGGCCGTGGAACCACGGCCTTCTGGGTGTCTGTCATGGATTCCTCCTGTGCGGTGGCCGGTTCAGGCCGAAAATTCGGGATTCAGCAGATCGAGGGCCGTGCCCTCGTCGGTGACGAGTACGGTGCAGAGCCCGCTGGTGACGACGGCGCGGGCGACGGCGTGTTTTCCTTCGCCCGCGATGACCGCGATGCTCGTCTGGGCGTTACGGAGAGTGTCGAGGCTCATACCGACGGTTCGCTCGTTCAACGACGGGTCGACGATCATCCCTGCGGCGTCGATGTACCGGCCGACGACGTCCCCGACGGCACCACGTCGAACGAGTTCGTCGACGTCGGCCCCTGTGAGGTATCCGCTCTCGACGAGGGCGGAGTCGGCGCCGGCGACACCGGCGCTGTAGAGGTAGGCCGAGGCGTTCGCCGCCATGCTGAGCACTCCGGCCACCGTGCGGTCGGCTTCGATGCTCTGCTTGGTTTCCAGACGTTCGAGGATCGCCGGGCTCGGCAGCAGAGTGGCCTGGCCGGATGCTTTCCGTGCGATCTCGAAGGCCGTGGCGGCAGCGGTTCCCGCGCGCTGGTTGACGCTGACACCTCCGTTGATCTGGACGACGTTCACGCCGGTCGCCCAGTCCTCTGCGAGGTGCTCGGCGACGTCGTGCAGCGTGCGACCCCAGCTGATGCCGAGGGTGCGGGGAACGGGTCGGAGACTCGCCAGGTAATCGGCTGCGCCCTGAGCGGCGCGGGCGCGGAGGTCGTCGGCTCCGTTGGTGCCTGCTGTCGGCACCACGATGGCATCGGAGAGACCGAAACGTTCGGTGAGGGTGCGCTCGAGGGTGAGCCGGCGAGCACGCGGGTGCACGATCTCGATGCGGATGAAGCCCTTCTCCTTGGCGGACGCAAGGAGGCGACCGACCTTCCATCGGGTGAGCTTGAGGATCGCTCCGACTTCGTCCTGCGTCTTGTTCTCGTCGTAATACAGCTCGGCTGCGCGGATGGAGAGCAGTTCGTCGTTATCGATCGTCGTCAACGCTTTTCCCTTCACCCTGGTCGTGTTCCAGCGTAGGTGGAGGCCGTGCTCATATCAACACTCGTAGGGGTTCCTGCTCATATGAGCAGGAGGACGACACCCGCTCCCCCGGATGTTGGGCCGTCAGGCTCCGTCTTCGAGCTTGCCTCCGCGGGCGAGGACGGGCCCGGCGGCGGTGACGGCCAGAGCGAGCACGAGAAGGATGAGAAGCGGCACCGTCCATCCGCCGGTCACCTCGTGCACGATTCCGACCACGAGGGGCCCGAGCGCGCCGACGAAATAGCCGACGCTCTGCACGAAGCTGCTGAGCGCGATGGCTCCGTCATGCGTCCGTGTCCGCAGGTTGATCAGTACGAGGGCGAGCGGGAAGAGGAGCGGTCCGAGACCGATGAGCGCCACCCACACGATGGTCGCTGTCGCGGGGAAGAAGAGCAGGCCGAGGTACCCGGCGACGAACAGGCAGACGGCGAGATAGACCAGGAGCGCGACGTTCTTCATCCTGCTGGCGAGCACGGGGATGAGCAGGCCGGCCGGGAATCCCATGAGCGCGAAGACGGACAGCATTGCGCCCGCGGTCGCCTCGTCCATCCCGGCGATGTCCTGCAACATCACGGGGAGCCAGGCGAACATCGCGTACGCGCTCATCGAGGAGACGGCGAATGCCGCGGTGAGCGCCCAGGCGAGCGGCGAGCGCCAGAGCCCGCGGACGACATCCGAGCGCGCCTCCTCGACGACGCTCCTGTCGCCGTTCCGACGCCCATGCACCAGCGCACTGATCCATGGGATCACCGCGACAAGGCTGACGACCGCCCACATTCCCAGCGACACGCGCCAGCCTGCGGCATCCGCGACGGGGACGACGATCAGGGGCGGGATGAACGCGCTCACGGAGAGCATGGTCACGTAGAGGGTGGTGAGGAGGGCGATCCGGTCAGGGAAGTACTTCTTCACGAGCGGCGGCAGGAGAACGTTGCCGATGCCGAGCCCGGCGAACGTGACGGCACTCCCGAGGAGGAGGATGCCGACGTTCCCTGCGGTGCTGCGGATCAGGTGCCCGGCGAAGATCGCCGCGAGCGCCGCGATCAGCACGGGTTCCAGGCGGGCCCGACGGACGAGCATCGGGGTGACGATGCCGAAGACGGCGAAGCAGATCGGCGGGAGGGCGCCGAGGACGCCGATCGCCACAGCGCTCAGCGGGATCTCGGCGGAGACGCGCCCGAGGATGGGCGAGAGAGCGCTGACGGCCGCGCGGAGGTTCGCCGCGACGAGGATGATGCCGACGAAGGCCAGGACGCGCCCGGCGAGAAGGGGGCGTTCGGCGGCAGTCACCCGTCAAGCTTAGGCCGCTCATGGCGCTCGACCGCCTCGAGCGGACCCGCGTATGGTGGGGGCATGTCTGCCCCCGGTTCACGCTCAGATCGCTCCGCCTCTGCGCGCGGTGAACGGATCGCCGACGCACTCGACATCGTCTGCGACGGCCTCGACCGCCTCACCGCCTCACAGTGGACGACCCCGAGCATGTGCGACGGCTGGAGCGTGAAGGATGCGATCGCCCACCTGGTCTGGCGGGTGGGCACTCCATCGCTGAAGCTCGCCGGCGATGTCGTGCGCGCGTCTGTGACCGGGCGCCACCTGAACCCGATGGCGTCGTTCGATGACATCGCCCGCGGCATCGCGGACAGCGGCGGCACGGACGATCTGAGGCGCAGGCTGCGGGCCGTGGCGAGGGACAAGGCCGCCGGTCGCGGTCGGCGCAACCCCGGCGAACTCGTCGAAGCCGTCGTCCACGGTTACGACGCGCTCCACCCCCTGGACGTCCGCCTGCCGTTCAGTGCCGAGACCACCTACGAGGTCGCGACGATCAGCGCGGTCACCGCGTCACGGCACACCAGGGCTTTGCTGCGGCACCGCACCCTCGTTGCGGCCGACGCCGGCTGGCGAGTCGGAACCGGGTCGGAGATCGTGGCGGATGCCGCGAGCATCATCCTGTTCCTCAACGGCAGGAAGGCGATGCAGCCACCTCAGCGATCGGCCATCTTTGCGCCGGCACCGACACCCGGGCTCGCGTAGGACTGCTCGGCCCGACTCAGGAGAGCAACTGGCGCACGCGTTCGACGTCATCGCCCATCTGGACGATCAGAGGCTCGATACCGGTGAACGCCACCATGCCGCGGATCCGTTCGACGAATTGGACCTCGACGACCTGGTCGTAGAGATCGATCTCCTCGTCGAGCACGTAGGCCTCGACCTGCTTCTGGGCCACGCCGTCGAAGGTCGGGTTGTTGCCGACCGAGATCGCCGCCGGATACCTGGCCTGGCCGACCTTCAGCCAGCCGGCGTATACGCCGTCAGCGGGGATGAGGCCGTCGGAATCCGGGGAGAGGTTCGCGGTGGGGTAGCCGAGCTCGCGGCCGCGTTTCGCACCGTGGACGACCATCCCGCGCACGGCGGGGGCGTGGCCGAGGAGCACCGCGGCGTCGGAGACACGGCCGTCGGCGAGGAGTTCACGGATCCAGGTCGACGAGACCCTCCGTCCGTCCCTCGGCATGACGTCGCCGACGATCTCCACATCGAAGCCGTGCCGGCGACCGAGCTCGGTCAGCAGGGCGACATCCCCAGCGCCGCGATGGCCGAACCGGAAGTCGCTTCCGACGAGGACGAGCCTGGCGTGCAGCGCGTCGACGAGGATGGTCGTCACGAAATCCTCGGGGCTCTGCAGCGAGAGGGCGCGATCGAAAGCGAGGATGAGGGTCGCATCGACCCCGGTGCCGGCGAGCAGGTCGATCTTCTGCTCCGGTCCGACGAGCGCAGCAGGGCATTTCTCGGGCGCAAGCAGGGCGAGCGGATGGCGGTCGAAGGTCACGACGACCGAGCGGAGCCCCTGCTCCCCAGCCGCCTCGCGCAGTCGGCTGATGACGGCGCGATGACCGGCATGCACGCCGTCGAATTTGCCGATGGTCACCGCCGATGGGCCGAAATCATCTGGGACGTCGGCCGGCCTCGAAAACGTGATCATGCAGCGGCACCGGATGCCGGGCGGTGCCTGGCCAGCCACCACAGGCCGAGGATCGGCAGTACCAGCGGAATGAAGAGGTAGCCGCGGCCGAAGTAGGACCACACGGTGTCATGCGGGAAGAGCTCCGGGTCCAGGATGCTGAGCATGCCGATGACGAGGACGCCGACCAACTCGAAACCGATGGTGATCCAGGCGACGCGGTACCAGCCGGAGCCGCTCCGGACGAGCGCGATCGTTGCGACGATGTACACGACGGCGGCGAGCGCGGACAGCGCGTAGGCGACGGGCGCCTCGGAGTAACGGCTGACGATCTGAACGAAGGAGCGGCCGGTGGCGGCGAGGGCGAGGATGCCGTAGACGACGACGAGTACCCTGCCGATGCCCGAGATACGCGCGGGTCGTGCCACGGTCTTGGTGGTTGAGTCTGTCGTCGCAGGAGATTTCGTCATGACCACACCAGTGTATTCGCCATCGGGACTGCCTCAGGTCCGCCTGTCACGGCGTCGGTGTCGTCCAGATCTGCTGCATCCGGTAGACCATGACGGCGATGGCCAGCGCCGCGGTTCCGAGGATCACCGTGCTCCACCTGCTGCGATCGACGAGCGCCCAGAACCCGGCCGCGATCGGCAGGATCACCGCCGAGACCAGGTAGGTGTAGAACTCGAGCACGTTGCCCACCGGCTCGTTGCCCGCAGCGGGCGAGACGATGGCGACCACCAGCTGGACGATCAGCAGGAGTTCGACCAGGGCGAGCGCTCCGAGGCTGAGGTCGCTGGGTTTGCGCCCCGCGAAACCGAGTGAGAGGCAGAGCAGGCCGGCGAGGACGGCGACGACGACCTGGATGGTCGTGAACCACTCGATCATCGCGCGGCCTTGTCAGACGCGGCCTCGTCTGCGGGGAAGTTCACGGCGCTCTTGGCGACACCGTCCGTCACCCGCAGCAGCCCGACGAGCCGGTGGTCGGGGGCGACCGCCGCATACAGGCCGTCGGCTCCGGGCTCGCCGATGTTGCCGAGACCGTCGGCGTCGATCCGTTTTCCGTGCCCGAGGTCGATCGCCTGGGTCTCGGTGAGCGCGACTGCGGGGAAGATGACGGATGCCGCGTCTGCCGGTCCGATGAGGCTGGTCGCGACGTCGAGGTCCTCGAGCCGTGGGGCGTCCGTCACTTCGAACGGTCCGATCCGCGTGCGGCGCAGCGCGGTGAGGTGCCCGCCCACTCCGAGCGAGGCGCCGAGGTCCCTGGCGAGCGCGCGGATGTACGTCCCGGACGAGCATTCGACCCTCACGTCCAGGTCGATCGTGCCTGCGGCATCCGTCCGTCTGAGGACTTCGAAGGTCGACACCGTCACCGGGCGAGGCTTGAGTACGACGTCTTCGCCCGAGCGGACCAGGGCGTATGCACGTTTGCCGTCGACCTTGATGGCGCTGACGCTCGAGGGCACCTGGCTGATCGGACCGGTCAGGGCCGCGACACCTGACGTGATCGCGTCGTGGCTGACCCCAGCGACGGCATCCGGATCCGCCGTCGTGACGGTGTCGCCCTCGGCGTCGTCTGTCGTCGTCGTCTGGCCGAGACGGATGGTCGCGAGGTACTCCTTGTCCTGCCCGACAAGATACGTCAGCAGACGGGTCGACGAGTTGACGCCGAGGATGAGCAGACCGGTGGCCATCGGGTCGAGGGTGCCGGCGTGGCCGACGCGTCGCGTCCCCGCCAGCCGACGGGTACGCGCGACCACGTCATGACTGGTGATTCCCTGGGGCTTGTCCACGAGCAGGATTCCGGAACTCACTGCACTCCTCTTGCCGGCCGACAGACCATCTTCCCACAGCGGATCGGACGCCGCGGCTGCCTCGAGGATCGTAGGCTGGCGGAATGCGAATCGCCGTGATCGGAGCCGGAGCACTCGGCTGCACCTTCGCCGCCCTGCTGGACCGGGCGGGCCACGATGTGACCCTGGTCGCCCGCGGGGCGCAACTCGAGGCCGTGCAGGCATCCGGTCTGACGCTCTCCGGAGGATTCGGGGACTGGCAGACGACCCGGCTCGTGGCCGCACAGCGCCTCACCACCCAGGCGGACCTCGTGCTCCTCTGCGTGAAGGCCCAGGACTCCTCAACGGCACTGGCCGAGCACGGCGACAGCATCGGCGGCGCGCCGGTCCTCGTCGTCCAGAACGGCCTCGACGGGGTGGCGACTGCGGCCGCCGCGCTCCCGGACTCGTCGTGCTTCGGTGCCCTGTCGATCATCGCCGCGTCCTACCTCGAGCCGGGGTCGGTGACGGTGACCACACCGGCAACCACTTACATCGGCCGCGGTACGGGCGAGCCCGACGACGAGGTGCTGCGCTGGGAGGCGGAACTCGGCGAGGCACTCCGGCTGCGGGCGATCGGAAACTTCGTCGGGGCCCAGTGGACCAAGCTCGTGGTGAACCAGATCAACGCCCTGCCTGCGATCACCGGTCTGAGCGCGCAGGAGGTCATCGGCGACACCAGGCTGCGTCTCGTGATGACCAGGAGCATGCGGGAGGCCGTCCGTGCCGGCGTGCTCCGCGGCATCCGTTTCGGTGCCCTGCAGGGACTCGGAGACCGTCGCCTTCGGCTGTTCGCCCGACTCCCCCTCGTCATCGGCCAGGTGCTGCCGGCCCTGTTCAAGGCGAGGATGGGCCCTGTGCCGAATCCGGGTTCGACGCTGCAGTCGCTCAAGCGCGGGCAGCGCACCGAGATCGACTATCTCAACGGCGCCGTCGTGAGGGAGGCCAGGCTGGCCGGGCGAAACGCACCGGTCAACGCGACTCTTACAGCACTCGTGCACGAGGTCGAGGAGTCCGGCCGGTTCCTGATGCCGGCCGAGGTCCTGGCTCGACTCCCCCGCTGACCCGCCGATCTCCTACGTACTCACTCTTTCCGGACCTGCTCACCCGATACGCGGGGTGAGTGCGTCCGAAACAGGTGAGTGCGCCGGGAATGCCTGGCCGTCAGCAGCTGTCGAGGTACAACCGCGACGGATGCGACTCGTCGGTGTTGTCGATGGCGATGGACGCCCTGGTGCGCGGGCCTGAATCGGCCTGATAGATGGCCTGCCCGCCGACGTAGCGTGCGTTGGATGCGGCATCCGGTCGCGGATCGACCCGGATGGACTTCTGCAGCCTCTGGTAGGCCTCGGCGGCAGGGACCTCGAGCCAGATCGAGTAGTGCCACAGTCCGCGCAACTCGGGTCTGTGGAGGAAGACGCCGTCGACGATGAGGAACGCGTCCTTCGGACCGGTGACCCAGCGCATCTCCTCGCCGACGTTCCGTTCCTCGTCGAAGCCGACGAGCTGGAACCCGGTGCTTCCCGCCATCCGGAACGGCTCGATGAGCGCGCGTTTGAAGAGGGAGTAGTCGAACGAGTCGTTGTAATACCCGTCGGCCGAGTCGCGGCCCCGGGCGTAGCGCTCCTCCCGTGGCCGGTGGAAGTCATCGATCGTGGCCCGGAACACCGCATGATCCTCTTCGCGGAACACCTCGGCGAGATCGTCTGCGAACCCGGCCGTGCCTGAGCCGCTTCTCCCGTCGACCGCGATGATGACCCGTCCGACGCGGTAGTTGTGGGTGATCTCCGTCCGAAGGTCGCGCAGGAGGTCGACCCGCGGCGTGGTGACAAGTCTCATGTTCCCGAGCCTACTCCGCAGGAATTCGCGGCTGAAGTGAAAGCACCGCCCGGTGTCGCCTACGCTGGATCCGATGCGCACCACGCCAGCCCTCGCCACCCGGATCATCGGCTGGTTCGCCGAGAACGGCCGCGACCTGCCCTGGCGCCGACCCGGTTTCCCCGCCTGGGGGACCCTGGTGTCCGAGTTCATGCTGCAGCAGACGCCGGTCGCCCGGGTCATCCCCCGGCTCGAAGAGTGGCTCCGACGCTGGCCGACGCCGGCCGACCTCGCAGCGGTGCCTGCCGGGGAGGCCGTGCGCGCCTGGGCCAACCTCGGCTACCCGCGCCGTGCGCTGTGGCTGCACCGGGCGGCCGTCGAGGTCACCGAGCGGTACGGCGGAGTCGTGCCGCACGACGTCGAAGACCTCCTCTCGCTCACCGGGGTCGGCGACTACACAGCGAGGGCCGTCGACGTGTTCGCGTACGGCCACCGGCATCCGGTCGTCGACACCAACACGCGGCGAGTGCTCGCCAGGGCCGTCGACGGGGACGGTGAGCCAGGGCCGCCGTCCGCCCGGCGCGACCTCGCGGCCCTGGAGTCGCTGCTGCCCGACGATCTCGTGGAGGCACACGCGTTCAACGCCGGGATCATGGAGCTCGGAGCGATCGTCTGCACGGCGCGGGCCCCCCGCTGCGAGGCGTGCCCGATCGCGGATGCCTGCGCGTGGCGGCTCGCCGGTTACCCGGCGTTCGAGGGAAAGCGGAAGGCCGTGCAGAAGAAGTACGAAGGAAGCGACAGGCACGTACGAGGGCTCATCATGGCCGAACTGCGCGCCGCCCACGTGCCGGTGACGAGACTGGAGATCGATTCGCTCTGGCCGGATGCCGCCCAGCGCGACCGGGCGCTGGCGGGTCTCGTCTCCGACGGGCTGGCCGTGGAACAGAAACAGGGCTACGTGCTGCCCTGAGGCGGCACGCAGCCCTGTCGGTCTGTGTCCTAGTCTTCGTCGTCCGCGATGACGCGCGGCTTGACGTACGGGTCCTCGTCGCCGGCATATGTGGCCGTCGACTTGAGCGCCTCGATGGACTCATCGCGCTCACGCGCCTGCGCGAGGAGCTCGTCCAGGTGCTTGGCGTTCTCCGGGAGAGCGTCGTGGATGAACTCGAGGCTCGGGGTCAGCCGGGCCGTGATGTTCTTGCCGACCTCGCTGCGGAACATCCCCTTGGCTGCTTCGAGAGCAGCAGCCGAGTCGGCGCGTTCCTCGTCGGAGCCGTACACCGTGTAGAAGATGCTGGCGTGCTGGAGGTCGCCGGTGACCCGGACATCTGTGATGGTGACGAAACCGAGCCGGGGGTCACGCATCCCGCGCTCGATGCGCTTCGCGATGATCTCCTGGATACGGTCAGCCAGTTTGCGTGCTCGTGGGTTCTCGCCCATGATTTTCTCCTTCGGCCAGGGACCCGGGTCGGGTCCGTGGGAAATTCATCACCGGGAGCCGACGACGGCAGCCTCCGAAGAGGCTGCCGCAGTCGACGAGAGCCTAGACGCGCGGCTTCTCTTTCATCTCAGTGGTCTCGATCTCGTCACCGATCTGGATGTCGTTGAACTTGCCGAGGCCGATACCGGCTTCGAAGTCCGTCCGAACCTCGGTGACGTCGTCCTTGAAACGACGCAGCGACTCGATGGCAAGGTTGTCCCCGACCACGACACCGTCGCGGATGACACGGGCACGAGCGTTCCTCGTGATCGTGCCGGAGCGGACGATGACACCGGCGATGTTGCCGAACTTGGAGGAGCGGAACACCTCGCGGATCTCGGCGACACCGGACTGGACTTCTTCGTACTCGGGCTTGAGCATGCCGGTGAGGCTTGCTTCCACATCGTCGATGGCGTTGTAGATGACCGAGTAGAACCGGATGTCCACGCCTTCGCGAGCGGCACGTTCCCGAGCCTTCGGGTCTGGGCGCACGTTGAAGCCGATGATGATCGCGTTGTCGATGGTCGCCAGGTTGACGTCCGACTCGGTGATCGCGCCGACACCGCGGTGGATGATCCGGAGCTGAACCGAATCGTCGACCTCGATCTTGAGCAGCGACTCCTCGAGTGCCTCGACGGCACCGGAGACGTCACCCTTGATGATGAGGTTGAGCGATTCGACCTTGCCCTCTTCGAGTGCACGGGTGAAGTCCTCGAGGCTGATGCGCTTGCGGGACTTGGCCAGCTGGGCGTTGCGCTCCGCTGCTTCACGCTTTTCAGCGATCTGGCGTGCGGTGCGGTCATCATCCGTGACGAGGAACGTGTCACCGGCGCGAGGCACCGAAGACAGACCCTGCACCTGGACCGGGCGGGACGGCGTGGCGAACTCGACGGCGTCGCCGTTCTCGTCTGCCATGGCGCGAACGCGACCGTAAGCGGTACCGGCGACGATAGGGTCTCCGACCTTCAGCGTTCCCGACTGGATGAGCACGGTTGCAACAGCACCGCGTCCCTTGTCGAGCTTCGCCTCGATGGCGACACCGCGTGCGTCCTTGTTCGGGTTGGCGCGCATGTCGAGTCCGGCGTCAGCGGTGAGCAGCACGGCGTCGAGCAGCTGCTCGATACCGATGTTGTTCCGCGCAGACACGTCGACGAACATGACGTCTCCGCCGTACTCTTCGGCGACCAGTCCGTATTCGGTGAGCTGCTGGCGCACCTTCTGCGGGTTGGCGTCGTCCTTGTCGATCTTGTTCACTGCGACCACGATCGGCACGTTGGCGGCCTGTGCGTGGTTGAGCGCCTCAATCGTCTGCGGCATGATGCCGTCATCTGCTGCGACCACGAGGATCGCGATGTCGGTGACCTGCGCACCACGTGCACGCATGGCGGTGAACGCCTCGTGACCAGGTGTGTCGATGAAGGTGATGGCGCGGTCGACGCCTTCGTGCTCGGCGTGCACCTGGTAGGCACCGATGTGCTGGGTGATGCCACCCGCTTCGCCCGCGACGACGTTCGCGTTCCGGATCGCGTCGAGCAGTCGGGTCTTACCGTGGTCGACGTGACCCATGACCGTGACAACGGGGGGACGCGCTTCGAGTTCTTCGTCGGTTTCGTCTTCGAGCTCCTGGTCGAGGTCGATGTCGAAGCCTTCGAGAAGCTCGCGATCTTCTTCCTCGGGAGACACGATGAGGATCCGGTAGCCCAGTTCTTCACCGAGGATGCCGAAGGTCGCCTCGTCGAGGGACTCAGTCGCCGTGGCCATCTCACCGAGGTGGAACAGCACGGTGACGAGGTTTCCGGGGCTGGCGTCGATCTTGTCGGCGAAGTCCGAGATGGATGCTCCGCGGCGGAGACGGACGATGGTCGTACCGTCACCACGGGGAACGCTCACGCCGCCAAGCGACGGAGCTTCCCTGAGCTCGAATTCCTGCCTCTTGGCCCGCTTCGACTTGCGCGACTTGCTCTTGCCGCCACCGCGACCGAACGCTCCAGCGGTTCCACCGCCGGGGCCACGGCCACGACCGCCGCCACCTGCGGGGCGGTTCGGACCGAAGTTCGAGCCGGGTGCACCGGCAGGTGCGCCGCCTGGGCGCTGGAAGCCGCCGCCTGCAGCGCCGCCTGGGCGCTGGAAGCCGCCGCCGGCCGGACGGCCTGCGCCGCCTGGACGCTGGAAACCGCCACCGCCTGGACGCTGGCCCTGGCCGGGTCCACCCGGACGCGGTGCGCCTGGACGGGGTGCCCCTGGCCGGGGTGCCTGCGGACGAGGAATGTTGCTCGGGGTGGGTGAGGCCGGGCGCTGGCCCATGCCCTGTGCACTCGCGAACGGGTTGTTGCCCGGACGCGGCGTACCGGTCGGGCGCTGGCCCATGCCCTGCGCACTGGCGAACGGGTTGTTGCCCGGACGAGGTGCGCCTGGACGGGGTCCGCCTGGTGAGGCTGCCTTGTCATCCGTACCGGCTTCTGCGGGTGCGGCGGCAGGAGCCTCGGCAGCGGCCGGAGCCGGAGCCTCGGTCTTCTCCGCGGCAGCAGGAGCGGCGGGCGCCTCAGCTGCCGGCGCCTCAGGGGCGGCCGGAGCTGCTGGTGCGGGTGCCGGAGCGGGTGCAGGTGCCGGAGTGGGGCGTGAGCCCGGCTTGGCAGTTGACTTTGCCGCGGTTTTCGCTGCGGGTGCGCCGTCGCCTGCGGCAGCGGGCTTGGCGCCGTCTGCCTCGAGGGCAGCACGAAGCTTCCGTGCAACGGGGGGTTCAATGGTCGAAGAGGGCGACTTGACGAACTCGCCCAATTCCTTCAGTTTCGCAAGGGCTACCTTGCTGTCGACACCGAGCTCGGAAGCGATCTCGTGTACGCGTGGTTTTCCAGCCACAATTCTCCTGTCTGGGTCCACCCAGACAGGGCAGACCGTTAGTTACGGACGGGTCTCATTTCGAGCCGCTCATTAGTTGTCCATTAGCCGTTCAGCCTGTTCTCTCGTACTGAATTTTCTAGTGCTGCCGTGTCGAGGTTCCCGCTGTGTCGAAGGGCACGCCCGAAGGCCCGCCGCTTCGCTGCGAGTTGGTAACACTGGATTTGCGGATGCAGCCACGCCCCTCGACCGGGTAACGTCGCGGTGGTGTCCACCACGAGTTCCGATTCCCGGGCGACGACCCTCAGCAGGGAGGATCTGTCGGCGCGCGTGCGGCATCCGACGCACGTTCTAACAGGTTCCATCCTAGCACCCCGCGAAATCGGTCCCTCTTCTCCCCGGATGGTGTCAGTTGTCTTCGAGGATCGAGTCGGGCTGGATGTCGATCTTCGCGCCGGTGAGCTTCGCGGCGAGGCGGGCATTCTGGCCCTCCTTGCCGATCGCCAGGGACAGCTGGTAGTCGGGGACGAGCGCGCGGACGGCCTTCGTCGACTCGTCGAGGATGAACGAGCTGGTCACCTTGGCCGGCGACAGCGCGTTCGCCACGAACGTGGCCAGGTTCGGCGAGTAGTCGACGATGTCGATCTTCTCGGCGCCGAGTTCTTCGGTGACGGCGCGCACGCGGCGACCGAGTTCACCGATGCAGGCGCCCTTGGCATTGACGCTCGGGTCGTTGGCTCGGACGGCGATTTTGGTGCGGTGGCCGGCTTCGCGGGCGAGCGAGACGATCTCGACGACGCCTGACGCGATCTCGGGAACCTCGAGTGCGAACAGCTTGCGGACGAGCGACGGGTGGGTGCGCGAGAGTGTGATCTGCGGTCCCTTCATCCCCTTGGAGACGCTCGTGACGTAGACGCGGATGCGCGCACCGTGGCGGTACTCCTCGCCAGGGACCTGCTCCTCGGGGGGCATGATGCCCTCGATCGTTCCGAGGTCGATGTGGACCATGCGCGGGTTGGGACCCTGCTGCACGACACCGGCGACGATGTCGCCTTCACGGCCCTTGAACTCGCCGAGGATCGCGTCGTCTGCAAGGTCGCGCAGGCGCTGGTTGATGACCTGCTTGGCAGCGAAAGCGGCGATGCGCCCGAAGTCTTCAGGAGTCGATTCGGCTTCACCGATGACAACGCCTTCATCGTCGAGTTCAGGAACGAGGACGGCGACGTGGCCGGTCTTGCGGTCGAGTTCGACGCGCACGTCGGGCTCGGCTTCGCCCGGTTCGGTCTGGCTCTTCACATACGCGGTGCGAATGGCCTGTTCGATGATCTCGACGAGCTCATCGAATGGGATCTCTTTCTCCCGCTCCATCATCTTCAGTACGTTGAGATCGATGTCCACCGGGTACCCCTCTATTCAGCTGCCACCGCCACGCAAACATTGGCGGATCGATCTACTAACTTACCCGACCTCGCCGGCATCCGTCACCACTCGGGCCACGGCACCTGCAACCATCAGGTGCCCCGAGAATTATCCGCTCGAAGCAGCGCCCAGATCTCCACGTCGTGATTGCGGCCCTGGTGGTACCACGCGCCCCTAGCCACGCTTTCGAAGGTGAAGCCGGACTTCTCCGCCACCCGCCTGGATGCCTTGTTGTCCGGATGGATGACGAGGCGGAGCCTGTTCACCTTCGTTCGACCGAACAGGTAACCGCTGAGCAGCCGCACCGCCTCGGTGGCGATCCCCCGGCCGGCATACTCGCTCGAATAGAGGATGTAGCCGAGCTCGATCTCGTCGAGGTAGTCGACTGTCGCGAAGAACTCGATGTGACCGAGCATGGCATCACCGTCGCCGGCGATGATCAGGGTGCCTTCCTTCGGCTCCCAGAAGCCCGTCTTCTGATAGCGTTCCCGGAACGTCGGCCAGGCAGAGACCCCGATCGGGTAGAACTCGCCACGGTTTCGAATGTCTTCGTGGAAGTCGTACATGCGCTCGAGGTCCGTCTCGCGGACCAGCCTGAGGTGGATCTGGTCTCCCTGGAGCACGATGCCCCCTTCGCTCAGCTGCGCGGGCCGGCGGTGGCCCCCGGCTCACAGGTTACCGATGGCTCCGGATGCCGTCCACCGCCGGCCGGCAGGTCGCGCCGTCCCCGAGAAAAGTGGCCGAACCGACCCGAAACGCTGCCCGCCAGGTCGGCGGACAGCGTTTCGGGTCAACTCAGGAACGAGAGGCGTCAGCCCTTGAGCGCGGCGGCAGCTTCGGCGATCGGCACCGGGGTGCGCTCGCCGGTGCGGCGGTCCCAGAGTTCGACGAGACCGTCTGCGACTCCACGGCCGGCGATCACGATCTTCGGGATGCCGATCAGTTCGGCGTCGCCGAACTTCACGCCTGGGGACACCTTGGGGCGGTCGTCGTAGAGGACGTCGAACCCGGCCTCCTCCAGCTGTGCAACGACCGTGTCCGCCGCTTCGAAGACGGCGGCGTCACGGCCCGTGGCCACGACGTACACGTCGAACGGGGCGACGGTCGCAGGCCAGATCAGGCCCTTGTCGTCGTTGTTCAGCTCGGCGATGATCGCGAGGATGCGGGTGACGCCGATGCCGTACGACCCCATGGTGACCGTGACGAGCTTGCCGTTCTCGTCGAGCACCTTGAGCCCGAGCGATTCGGCATACTTGCGACCGAGCTGGAAGACGTGACCGATCTCCATGCCGCGGGCGAGTTCGACGGGGCCCGAACCGTCAGGTGCGGGGTCGCCTGCACGCACGTTCGCGGCTTCGACGACGCCGTCGCCGACGAAATCGCGACCGGCCACGAGTCCGAAGACGTGCCTGCCGTCGGCGTTGGCGCCGGTGATCCAGCTGGTGCCGTCGACGACGCGAGGGTCGAGGAGGAAACGGATGCCTGTGGTCGACTTCTCGCCGAGCACAGGTCCGGCATCGCTCCAGGGTCCGATGTAGCCCTTGACGAGTCCAGGATGCTTCGCGAAGTCCGCCTCGGTGGCCGCCTCGATCTCGGCGGGGGCGAAGGCGACCTCGGCGCGCTTGAGGTCGACGTCACGGTCGCCGGGGAGTCCGATGATGACGAGCTCGCGGCTGCCGTCGAGGTGGTTCAGGGCAAGCACGACGTTCTTGAGGGTGTCCGCAGCGGTCCACGCGACACCGTCTACTCGCGGGTGCTCGGCGTTGGCGAGGTCGACGAGGGTCTGGATGGTTGGCGTGTTCGGGGTGTCGTGCACGATGGCGGCCGCCTGGCCCTCGATGGCGATCGCCGGAGGCACCTCTGTCACCCAGGCTTCGACGTTGGCTGCGTAGCCGCCGGCCGAACGGACGAAGGTGTCCTCTCCGACGGTGGTGGGGTGCAGGAACTCTTCGCTCTTCGAGCCGCCCATCGCACCGGCATCCGCGTTGACGATGACGTACTCGAGACCGAGACGGGCAAAGATCCGCTCGTACGCGTCGCGCTGCGACTGGTAGCTGGCGTCGAGTCCCGCATCCGTGTAGTCGAAGGAGTATGCGTCCTTCATGGTGAACTCGCGGCCACGCAGCAGGCCGGCGCGGGGACGTGCCTCGTCACGGTACTTGTCCTGGATCTGGTAGATCGAGAGCGGCAGGTCCTTGTACGACGAGTACAGGTCCTTGACCAGCAGGGTGAAGACCTCTTCGTGCGTCGGGGCGAGGAGCATGTCGCTGCCCTTGCGGTCCTTCAGCCTGAACAGCCCGTCGCCGTACTCGTCCCACCGACCGGTGACTTCGTAGGGTTCGCGCGGGAGCAGCGCAGGGAAATGCACCTCGTGGGCACCGGCGTTCGTCATCTCCTCGCGGATGATGCGTTCGATCCTGGCTTTCACCCGCAGACCGAGCGGCAGCCAGGCGAAGATGCCTGGGGCCTGTCGCCGGATGTAGCCCGCACGCACGAGGAGCCGGTGGCTGATCACCTCGGCGTCGGCGGGGTCTTCACGGAGGGTCTTGAGGAAGAAGTTGGTGAGGCGCGTAACCATTCGTCCATGCTATCGCCGAGGAGAGCGGCATCCCGCCGCAGCAGGTCAGGCGGGTGCCGTCACCACGGCTTCTCGACGTAGTCGGGGCTGTTGTCCTGGCCGCGCTGGTTCGAGTCCTGGTTCTGGCGCTCCTGTTCGGCTTCATCGCCCTTGTCCCTCAGCTCGTCGACCTTGCCGCCGTCGCCCTGCTCCTCCTCCTCGTCAGGTGTCGAAGGATCGCCATCGTCGTCCTGCTGCTGCTCGCGCTGCAGCCCGCTCTCCCGAAGTTTCTCGGTGAGCCGCTGATCGGCCTGCTCGAGCTTCTCCTCAGTACCCTCTGGCCCGTCAGGCTGCTGTGGATCCGCCTGCTCGTCAGGTGGCTCCTGACCGTCCTGCGGGGGCTGCTGCTGGTCGTCGGGGTTCTGGCCGTCCGTCGGAGGTTGCTCCTGCTCATCCGGGTCGGGCTGCTCCTCCTCTGGCGGCGGCGGCTGTTCTTCTTCTGGCGGAGGCTGCTGCTCGAAACAGCCCTCATCTGCGCCGGCATCGATGACGGCCTTCGCCGTCTCGTACAGTGAGGCCGCCCCGGCGAAATAACCGGCGGCGAAGTAGGCGTCGCCCTGTAGCTCCCAGGCGAGAGCGAGGTTCACCCGCACGTCGCAGCGGCGGTCCTCCGGCGCACGCTCCAGAGCCTTCGCAAGGTCGTCTGTCGCCTGCGAATAGGACTCGCCTGCGGCGAATGCCGTTCCGCGGTTGAAGTACGGGATCCAGTCCTCGACGACGTTGAGGAACATCAGGGCATCCGACGATTCGGCACTCTGCTCGAATTGCTCGCGGTCGTATGCGTCGATGGCACGCCCAGCGAGCACCGGCATACTGATCAGTTTCCAGGCGATGAACAGGGCGAGGAGCACGACGGGCAACGAGAACAGGAGCATCCGGCGGCGGGTGCGCGCGACGGGTGCCTTCGACTTAACCAGCACGGCGGACCCCTTCCAGCCGGCGGAGGTCGCGAAGTGCCCCGGCGAGCACCGCGATCTCTATGAGCGCCAGCATCCCGAGCCCGATGGCGAAGATCCAGTAGAACTCGGGAGTGCTCACGACAGGGTCGGTCCCGGCCTGCACGTCTCCGACGGTGACCCCGGCTACCACCGGTGTGATCGGCTCCCCCGCGTCGCGGTGCAGGTAGTCGACGCCGAGTTCGCCTGCGATGCCCGCAAGGGCGGTCTCATCGATGCGGGAGATCGCCTCTTGCTCGCCCGAGTCGCTGAACCATGTGATGTACGGAAGGTCGGCGTCAGCAGAGTCGTAGCCGCTGAACTGCCTCATTCGACCGCCTTCCTCGGTCCCGTAGCCGAGCACGGCTCCCTCGTCGATGAACTCGGAGACGGGCTCGAACGTGCCGGGGGCTTCGGCGACCGTCTGCTCACCGTCGCCGAGGTAGAACAGCACCCGCGTCCTGTCTGGATTGGTCTCAGCGTCCAGGGCGAGCCGGTCCGCGATGAAGTCCACGGGGGCGGAGATGCTGCTGCCCCCTGAGTAGACCGTCACTTCCTGGTTCAGCGCCTTGACACCGGACACCACCGCGGACGTGTCGGTGGTGAGCGGAATCCTCTGCACCGTTTCGGCATCGAAGGTGATCAGCGAGAACCGTGCGCCGAGAAGTTCGGTGGTGATCGCTTCGAGGTCGGCTCTGACGCCGACGAGCCTCGGCTCCTGTGCCGTTCCGTAGTCCTCGGCGGCCATGCTGCTCGTGGTGTCGACGACGAAGTAGACATCGACGTCGCCGGATGCCGTTGGCGGGTGCAGGTTCGTCGGGAGGCCGGGGCGCAGCGCCAGCCCGAACAGCAGGATCACCATACCGAGCCGCAGGAGCCAGTGCCAGGCGCCCTGCTTGCGCGGTGCCCGCGCGAATTGCACGATCGCGAAGAGGGCGAGTGCACCGAGCACGACCACGAGCATCCCGACGGGGAGGATCGGCGAGAACGTCATCGCTTGAGCCTCCATCCGAAATACATGATCAGAATCGTGCCGGCTAGTCCGATCAGGAACGGCCAGGTGGGCTCGTCCGTGCGAACCAGGATCGGCTCGCCCGTGAGTCGCGTGGTCTGCTGCTGCTCGATGCCGTCGACGATGGACGGGATCGCCGACGGGTCAGCGAGTGCGTAGTAGCCGCCGTCCGTGGCAAGCACGACCTCTTCCATCTCTGTGGCGAATTCGGCGATGTAGTCCTTGCTTGACACGTCGCCCGGGTTGATCCCGTAGACCCGCACGTTCCGGTCCCTGGCGAACTCGCCGGCCTCAGGCAGGGTGAGGATCGGTTCGCCGGCCACGTAGTTGTCCGTGGCAAGGACCACGGATCGTGAGCGCTCGGCTTCGATGTCGTCGAAACGCATGACGCAGGACCCGAGACCGTCGCCGATGAGCGACGAGCCCTCGCCGAGCAGGGTCCCGTTGATGAACTCGTAGTCGGACAGCGGCGATGACAGGTCGTTCTCGAGGTACTCCAGCTGCTCGTGGACGAAGGTGTAGTCGCTCGTCAGCGGGAAGTAGGTCACCGCGGAAGCGTTGAACAGGACGAGGCCGATCCGTTCGCCGTCGAACTCGTCGACGAGGTCGCGGAAGGTTCGCACGATCGCTGCGTCGTAGTCGATCATCGAGCCGGACACGTCGAGACACAGCACGATGTCACGGTTGCGCATCTCGGGCTGGTAGGTGCTGATGCTGACCAGCCGCGAACTCATCACGACCGCCGCGATCAGGACGATCGACAGCACGGCGACGGCGCCGTACAGGGTGGCGCGATAGCGCGCGAGCGCTGCGCGGTATGCGGGAAGTTCGGTGAGCCGCTCGGAGTGCGCCAGGGGCACGGCATCGGCACCGGTCCTGGCGTGTCTGCGGGCACGCAGCCACAGCGCGAAGGCGACGACGCCCGCGATGAGGACGAGCCAGACGATCGGCAGCCACCAGTAGATCAGTTCCACGTGCCCACCACCTCACGCGCTATGCCGGCCGAATGCGGCACGTCACCCTGGTCGAGTGGTGCGAACTCGGCCGGGTAGTACAGTTCGACGGCGTCGGCGACCGAGCGGAGGTTCGCCTGGTTGAGGTCCTCGAGCGTCATCACCTGCGCTTTCCGGCCGCTCGATTCGAAGACGAAGAACCGCACGAGGGTGCCGAGCTTCTGATGGGCGGCCCGCGTGGTGAGTTCGTCGCGGCGCCAGGCCTCTTCGACCTCCTCGATGAGGTCGTAGTACTTGTCCTTCAACCGCCCGGCCTCGAGGATCGGATTCGTCTCGGGCTGACGCGGCGGCATCCGGTGCTTACGCCTCGACCACCACCAGACGAACACGTACCAGAGGGCGACCAGGACGAGGATCACGACCCCGAGCATCGCCCAGATCGGATCGTACGACGTGGGCGGGAAGTAGCCGTCAACGCCGGGCATGGTTGTGCACCTCCAACAGGCGGAACAGCCCTGGCACGACATCGTCGTCGCCGGCCACGCGGCAGCTGGAGATGCCGATCCGGTCGAGCAGGTCTGCGGATGCCGCTGTGCGCGTGGCGACCGCCGTGGCGAAGTCCGCGCGAAGGGCGCTGTCTCTGCGGAGGAACGGCGGGAGCTCCCGGCCGTCCGCCACGTCGAACATGTCGCGTTCGGAATATTCCTCGAGCGTCGGGTCGGCATCCCCCACCGTGACCCAGAGGATCTCGTGCTGGGCATGCAGCAGGCGGAGCAACCGGAGCTCCTCTGTGCGCTCGGCGTCGATGGCGCCGTCGTCTGCGATCACGACCAGGATCATCCGCCTGCGGAAGGTGCGTCTCACGAACTCGAGCTGGCTGAGGAGGCGACTCGGGCCCGCGGCGAGGGTGGTGCGGCGGTGAATGACGCCGAGAATCCGCTCGAGGTGCGATTCGGTTCCCCGGAGTGCGACATGCTCTGTCGTGTCGGCGTCACCGGCCACGAGTCCGACGTGGTCGCCGTGCCGGACCGCCAGATACCCGATCACCCCGGCGGCGAGGACCGCGACGTCCCGTTTCGTCGTGCCACCCGCCGCCATCGCCGCGAAGTCCCTGCCGGTGTCGACGACGAGGAGGACGGCGTGTTTCCTGGCCGCGATGTACCGCTTCGTCAACGGCGAACCGACCCGAGCCGTGGCCTTCCAGTCGATGTCCTTGACGTCGTCGCCAGGCGTGTAGGCGCGGAGATCGTCGAAATCGAGGCTCTTGCCGTGGAACAGAGAGACGTACTCGCCGTCGAGAAGCCCGCGAACCTTGCGGTGTGCGCGAATGAAGAGTCGTGTCTTGACCCGGTGGAGCAGCTCGTCCACGTCGATTCCTACGGAACGGAGATCGCCGCGAAGATCGCGTCGATGATGGTGTCAGGTTCCACGTTGTCTGCGGCCGCTTCGAAGCCGAGGATGAGGCGGTGCCTGAGGACCTGGTGGCGGAAGAACTTGACGTCCTCAGGGATGACGTGGTCGCGGCCGTTGAGGAGGGCGAGCGCCCTGGCCACGGCGCTGAAGGCGATCGATGCCCTGGGGCTGGCGCCGTACTGGATGTACCCGGCCAGCGTTGGTGGAAGGTACTGTGCCGCGTTCCGCGACACGAAGACCGCCTGGACGATGTAGTTGAGGATCGACGGGTCGAGGTAGACCCTCCTGACCAGGGCCTGCAGGAAGAGGACATCGTCGATCGACGCATGGGGCAGCTCGGTCGCCTGCGAGTCGTAGACCCCGGCGTTGACGCGGCGCACGATCTCTGCCTCATCGGTGAGGCTCGGGTAGGCGAGGATCTCCTTGATCAGGAACCTGTCGAGTTGCGCTTCGGGCAGGTGGTAGGTGCCCTCCTGCTCGATCGGGTTCTGTGTGGCGAGCACGAGGAACGGCTGCGGGAGCGGGTAGTTCACCCCGCCGATGGAGGTCTGGCGTTCCTGCATCGCCTCGAGCATGGCCGACTGGGTCTTCGCGCTCGACCGGTTGATCTCATCGAGCAGGACGAAGTTGGCGTGGACAGGCCCCAGCTGGGTGTCGAACCGCCCTGTTCCCGGGTCGTAGATCTGAGTTCCGATGATGTCGGACGGCAGCAAGTCTGGTGTGCACTGGATGCGCTTGAACCTGGCCTGCACCGATTCGGCGATGGCCTCAGCAGCAGTCGTCTTGGCCAGGCCAGGCACGCTTTCCAGCAGCACGTGCCCGCCGGTCATCAGGGCGACGAGGAGACTGGTGCGCAGGCTGGTCTGCCCGACGACCTTCGTGCCGTATGCACGGACGATCGTGGTGAGGATGTCGTGGGCTCGCGACAATTCGGCCGGCTGGACGGGCGTGTTCGGTTCGGCAGTCAAGGTCACAGCGGGCTTCTCCCCGGAAGTCGCGTGGCAGTCGGGCATCGGTGCCCACCCACGATTCGGTCAGTCTAATCGACCGAATCCCCCGCTCCGCTGGGAATTCGCGCACTGTCTTGCGGTCAATCGACGGGAACGAACCGGGCCGACTCCCGACCGTGCGTGCGAGCGATGCGGTAGTAGTCCTGCGGCGTGAAACCGGTGAACGTCTTGAAGGCGCGGATGACGTGGGACTGGTCGTAATAACCGGTCGCCGCCGCGAGTTCTGCCCAGGGCACGTCGTCGCCGAGCGGAAGCTCGTCGATGAGGCGGTGGAACCGGACGACCGTCGCGAAGAACTTCGGGGTGACGCCCGTTGCCCGGCGGAATCGCTCGATGAGGCTCTTGTGGGACAGGCCGAATTCCGTAGCGACCGATGCGACGGAGCGGGACGGATGTTCGCTGAGCACCGCGACGGCGCGCCGGACGACGGGATCGGGCGCGGTGCCGCGCAATGACCGCACGAGAGCGGCGTCGAGGGCGTCCAGCAGCGCCTCGCTCCCGTGCCCCGGTCGATCGAGTGCCCTTCCCCCGTGATCGAGGAGGGCGCCTGCGGCCGTGTCGAGATCCCCATCGAGATCTTCCGCAGCCAGGGCGCTCCCGCGCACCCGCGCGACTTCGGGCAGGACGGATTCGACGTTCACCACTCTGCCCGTGATCACCGACGGTTCCAGGCCCAGCCGGCCGACGGCATCCGGTTCGATGACGGCACCGAGGTTGAACACCGTCTTCGGATTCTCGCTCAGCGTGAAGTGCGACTGCAGCCCACTGCAGAACACAGCCGTCAGGGGCTCGGATGCTACGCCGTTCAGCGGGTCGGTCGCTCGGTACGGACCGGAAAGATTGACGATCAGATGGGCGAACGGCATCGGGAAGATGCGTTCACGGCTCTGCTGCACCGGCCCGCGCACCAGCCAGAGCGAGCGCACGACGCCGTCGAGAGCTCCGCTCGGTGTGCGTTGCAGAAATTCCATCGGGCTCCTCTGTGCGGGTAAAGATTATCCAATCGGTGCAATGGCCCTGACTCCTAGTGTTCAAGCGAAGAAGGGATGCATCATGCCTCAAGCTTTTCGTGACGACACAAGGATCCAGGCGTCACCCAACGACGTCTGGAAGACGCTGACCGACTGGTCGACGGCATCGAAATGGATGCCAGGGGTCAGCGACATGCGTGCGGCCGGCGATATCGCGGTCGGCACAGAACTCACCTTCACCGCCCGCGGTAAAGACCGAACCTCCACGGTGACCGCGCTCGAACCCGGCAGGCTCATCACCATGTCGAGCACGATGCCTGGCGTGCTCGCCGACTACACCTATGCTCTGGAACCGGCGGGTGACGGTACCGCCGTCTCGCTCGTGGCCGACGTAGAGACCAGCGGACCGATGAAGCTGATGGGCAAGGTGATCCGTTCGGCGATCGCCAAGGAGGACGGTGTGCAGCTGGCCAGGCTGAAGGCATTCATCGAGTCGCGCTGAGTGGGCGCGTGGTCGCTACGATGACGGACTATGGAATGTCAGATCGACGGAGTTCTGGTCCATTACGTCGAGCACGGTGATGGAACCCCCCTCGTGGCGCTGCACGGTGCCGGGGTCGATCACCGCGAAATCGAGGCGGCACTGGAAGCAGTGATACCGAGCACGGGATACCGCCGCATCTTTCCGGATCTGCCGGGGATGGGCCGCTCCACCGCGGACGGTCTTTCGAGCAACACCGATGTGATCACACTGCTCGCAAAGTTCCTCGACCGCCTGGGCGCTGGACCTGTGCTGCTGGTCGGGCACTCATACGGCGCCTACCTTGCCCGAGGACTTGCCGCGGCGAAACCGGACGGGGTGCTCGGTCTGGCCGCGATCTGCCCGATCGGCGAGACATCGCAGAGTGTCCCAGACCACAGCGTGACCCGGCAGGACCCCGACGCCTACGATGACCTCCCCCTCGAACATCACGCGGGTTTCGATGAGTACTTCGTCGTGCGCACCCGGGAGACCGCACGTCGCTACCTCGATCACGTGGTTCCCGGCACGGCGCTCGCTGCCGAAGCCGACCTGGAGCGTATCTTCTCCGGCTGGGCCGTGGACGTCGGATCGAATGAGTTCCTGGCGCCGACCCTCATCGTTGCAGGGCGACGCGACTCGGCTGTCGGGTACGCGGACTCGACGGATCTGCTCGATCGGTATCCGCACGCTTCCCTCGCGGTCGTCGAGGGTGCCGGCCACGCACTCATGCATGAGAGACCCGGACTGTTCGGCGCCCTCATCGGTGAGTGGCTGGATCGGACACGATGAGCGGCGACACCGGTGCCGGGCGCATTCTGGACCGTCTCCCCCAGGATGTTGCGGCGGGGTCGGATGCCGGGCGAGAGCTGGAGCTGTCAGATTTCGCCGGTTCGGTCGACGACTACGCCCGAGCGCACGCCCGCGCTCTCTCGGACGGTGAGCATCACGCTCGGGCCCGCGCGTGTTGGGGCCTGGTCGCTCGAGGAGTCGGTTCGCTGGCATGGGTGGAGCACGAGTTGGCCAGCCAGGACGATGAACGGATCGAGGACGCCGCGGGTGTGCTGAGGTGGATCGGTGTGCCGGCCGCGTTGGTTCCGGAGCTGCGAGTGTTGGTGGACTCGATGCCGGACGGACAGGCAGCCGACGCTGTTGCCGCCGCGTTGCAGAGTGCCGTGGGACCGGAGCCCTCAGCGGCTCCGGTTCCCGTCTCCGAGGACCTCTTCGACGGATCGCTGGCTGCGTTCGCCGGGACGATCTGGTTCGTCGACGCTCCCTTCGACGCTGTTGTCGACGAAGCGACCGCGTGGGTGGCAGAACTCGGCGGCCGCACGTCCACGCGGCTGGACGGGATCCTGCCGACGATGCTCGAGGCGCTGGAACCCTGGGCGATGCCGTCGTGGAAGCAGATTCTGGTGCAGACCCGGTCGAACTGGACGGCGATCTTCAGTCAAGGCAGCGACATCGGTACACACGATGTCGTCGGGCGCAGACTCCGATGCCGAAGCCTCAGAACGAGTTACTCACCCCACACGGTCCGTGACGGTTCAGTGGTCAGCTTCGGTGACTGTGCGTTCTGGTTGAGGAATGCAGACGACTCCACCCGCAGCATCCAGACCTCGTTCCAATCCCGATGGCGGTGGGACCTTTACGGAGAGCCGCTGGAATTCGAGGACCAGTCTGCCTACGAAGCGAAGCGGATCCCGGAACGGTTCACCCTAGCTCGGATGAATTCGTACTGTCGAGCGCTCGGAATTCGACGGAACGAACCAGACTTCTACCTGCCCCGCGGGTGCCTCATTGAGAAGGACACCAGCGGTTGGCAGCCTCCGCGGACTTTGTCGAGCCGGGAATGGCACGCTCGCAACCGGTGACAGGCGCGCGCCCAAGCGGCGCGACCGGATCGAACCGCAAAAGTCGGGCGAGAGTGTGGATCGACGAGCAGTCTGGAGGCCGAAGGAGGAAAACGTGATCGCAGTTCTGAATCGAGTCGTCGATTTCGTCGAGGAACACCTCACCGAAGACATCGACATCGCCGGCCTGACGAGCGGCCTCGGCACGACCGAGTATCACGTGCGCCGAATGTTCTCGTCTCTGGCCGGCATGCCGTTGTCCGAGTACATCCGGCGGCGGCGGATGACCGTCGCGGCCGCTGAAGTCATCGACGGTCGCGACCTGCTGGCGACAGCGGTGCGCTTCGGCTACGGCTCCACCGAGGCCTTCAACCGCGCCTTCCGGGCGGTGCACGGCGTCAGCGCCGGTGATGCCCGTCGGGACGGTGGCCCCCTTCGAACACAACCACAGCTCAGGTTCCGCCTGACCGTAGAAGGGAACACCACGATGGAAACTCGTATCGCAGATCGACCGGCCTTTCGGCTCATCGGCCACGCCGCTCGCGTACCGCTGATCCACAACGGCCCCAACCCGCACATCCAGGCGCACATTGCCTCGTTGCCAGATACGGAACACGTTCGGCTCAAGGCGCTGAGCAACACCGAGCCGGCGGGGCTGCTCCAAGTGAGCGCAGACGTCGACCCCGACTACGCCGAGGGCAGCGAGCTGACGTACCTGCACGGCGTCGCCGTCAGTGACGGAACGCCGGTGCCCGACGATCTCGAGACGATCGACGTCGCATCCGGTGCGTGGGCGGTCTTCCGCTCGGCAGGGCAATACCCCGCGGCGCTGCAATCCACGTGGGCCGCCACCGCCACTGACTGGTTCCCATCCAACCCTTGGCGGCTGAGGCCGGGTCCGTCGATGGTGGCCGTGCTCGAGCGCGCCGCCGACTTCAGCACCGCGACCACCGAGTTGTGGCTGCCCATCGAACGCGCCTGAATAAAATACCACTACAAACGTAGTGGTATTGAGCGTATCCTAGGCGCACGACAAACAGTCAGTGTCGAGGAGGTGCGACATGACCACCACAATGACAGCCAGACCCGCAATGCCGGTCGTCGACGGCGTCGATCACGAATTCGTGGCCCTGGCGGACGGACGGATGCATGTCGCCACCCTGGGCACAGGCGACCCGGTGCTGCTGCTGTCGGGATTCGCGCAGACGTGGTGGGAGTGGCGCGACCTCATGCCTGCGCTGGCCGCGGCCGGGTACCGGGCCATCGCGCCGGATCTGAGGGGCGAGGGATGGAGCGACCTGCCCCTCGATACGATCACGCGGACGCGCCGCGCGGAGGACGTCATCGCCCTGCTCGATGCGCTCGGGTTGGACCGGGTGCGACTCGTGAGCCACGACATGGGCGCGATCAGCGCCTTCCAGCTCACCCTCGACTCCCCCGAACGGTTCTCTGCGCAGGTCATGTTGTCGGTACCGCCGCCACAGATGACGTTCTCGTTCGACATGACTCCCGGCATGCGGCACCTCTGGCACCAGGAGGCTCTCGCGATCCCGGGCATCGGGCCTGCCCTCCTGCGGGCGGGACGCCTGCCGCGCCACCTGTTCTCACAGTTCTCGGCGCAACGGATGGATCCGGACGTCGTCGATTTCTACGTCTCGTTGTTGCGAGATCCCGAACTCTCGCGGGCCGCGGCGCCCTTGTGTCGACGGATGGTCCTTCCCGAACTCGGCCGGATCATCCGCGGGACCTACCGGCACGACCGATTCGCCATGCCGTCCCTGTTCGTCTTCGGCACCGATGACGTCGGATTTCCTCCACACGTCACACGCAAGGTCTTCGCAGATCCAAGCGCTTTCGGCGCCGACGTGCGCCTCGCGCTCGTCGAAGATGCCGGACACTATGTCGCCGACGAAGCACCCGGCCCCACCTCGACACTCATCGTCGAGTTCTTCGCCTCGGTGTCGCCCGCGGCGAGCGATCCGTTCTGACGGAGACCATGCGGAACCCTGACTTAGCCCTACGATGGCGGAATGCCACACCGACGAGCGTTCACCGAGACCTGGTCACATCGTGGTGCGCTCCGATGATTGGGCGGTTTGTCGTCTACGTCGTGTTTGAGGTCATCGGTTTCTTTGCGGGTGCCGCGATCGAGGTAGGAACCGACGCATTCAAGCGCAACCGCCGTCGCTTCGTCTGTGGGCTGCGCGTTGTGTCCGGTACCCAACCGGGGCTCAGCACGGAGTGGCTTGTGGGCGATTGGGGCATTCGTCGCGGTCGACTGATCATGGATGCGCTGGTTGTTCCCATCTCCAGCACCCTCGCGGGATCTCGTCGGATTGCGAAGCCGCATGAGATCGTCGGCGATGGCGACACCATCGTGATCTCGGTCCGGACCCCAACCGCCGTACTCGACTGGTCCTTGAGCCGTCGCCTCGACGGGCTGGCGTTCCTCGCGCTCGATGTGCCGGAGTCACCTGCAGACCCATCGGAGACCGACCACAGTCGGCTGAGTGCGCGCGAAGCCGCGGAGCATATTCGTTGGGGACTTGTGCGCTCAGACGAGAAGTACGCGGTCCGCTACCTCGCGCAGACCATCTCCGATTTCCGGAGAACCCCTCCCGAACGCGTCGAGGACTTCCTCGTCGAGCCGGGGACGACGGCGGATCAGAGGTTCGACACCCTGCTCGCCACTGCGATCGGCTGGGAATGCACGCGTCAGGGTCTCACGCCACCAGCGTGGACTGTCAAACCACGCCTGGCCACCGATTGGGTGGTCTGGCCGTATGGCTCGATCTCCGCGCGCTGAGCCGACTACGTTCGGGGACGCACGCCGAGCGCCTTCGCATCGAAGCGGATCTTCATTGCCGAGAAGGACCTCGAGCTGCCAGGAGCGAGCTAGGAAGTCCTGCCTGGGTGCGCTCAGCGCAGGTCCCTCAGCCGATCAGTGATGCTGTTCTCCTCGCCTGCTCGGCGCTCATAGGTGACGGCGATGATAAGAAGCACGGCGCCGACGACCGCGAGGGTGATCCACCACGGCATCGACTCGATCCCCCGGCCGATCTGCACGAGGAACACGAGCACGTTTTCGACCGGAAGCACGACGATGCCGATCAGGAACGGCGCCGCGAGCTTGAGACTCGAGCCGACGAGGATGGCGATGAGCGCGATCACGATCACGAGGATCGCCCGCCAGGTCAGCGGATCGGTGAAGGTCGCGATGACGGATGCCAACATCATCGTCACGATGCCCGGGGCAAGCAGAGGCCATGAGCCGCTCCAGCCTGCCGGCCAGCTGTCCACCGTGCCGCCCCGCCAACGATCGCTACCCGGATGCCGGCGCGCAGCATCCAAAACAACGGCGCCTGCAGCGAGCAGGAAGAGGCCAAGCGGCAGCGAGAACCATTCGACACGCAGATCTCGTGGACTCCACGCCACGATCGCGGTGACGAACGCGATCGCGAAGGTGAACCACACCGGCGGCAGACTGGTCGGTCGGGTGCGCAACCGCCAGGCGATGACGACGACGATGACGAGGTACGCGAGCATGAGCGACCACATCGCCCAGATGGTGAACCAGTCGCGCTCGATCGCCGTCCACGTCGCGACCGCGACGTACAACGCACCGGGCGCATACAACCAACGGGTGCGGGCCAACCGTGATCCAACCTCGGCGGCCGAGCGGATGCCCCTCGCGGCAGCGGCCGCCGGCAGCGCGCCCGCCATGCCGACGGCGGAGCAGATCAGGATGAGGGGTACGCCGCCGGTCATGATCGTGTCAGCGCCGATCCCGAATCGAACGCCCTGAATCGCACCCGCCGCACCGGCCGCGATCGCGATCGCCAGTGTCGGCACGCGCAGAGCGCGCAACAATCCGGCGCGCTCGGAAGTGCCCCTGCCGAGCAGCAGGCCGAGTCCGAGAAGGAACCACGATGCAGCGACGAGCCCATACCCACGCCAGTGTGCGAGCGCGTTGGCTTCCGAGCCGGACACCGCCAGGACCACGAGGATCGGCGCGACGGCCATGAGGAGTCCGGTCGCATAGAGCGGCACGGCGCCTGAGCCGCGCGCCGTGAGGATCAGGCCGATCGTCGCGGCAGCCAGGCTCGGTGGGAGCAGATACGGTTCGAGGACGTCGATACCGGCGAGGGCCCAGAGGCACCAGAGCGCACCCGTGAACGCGGCTGCGGCGACCCACCACCCGTAGCGGCGCTTCGCCCAGAATGAGGTCGCCGCTGCGCCAAGCCCGAGGATGACCAGCACGATGAAGGTGGTCGGCAGACCAGCCGCGTCGCGGACCAGCGCCAGCAGGACAGCGATCGCGCCCGTGAGCAGAGTGGAGGCTTCGATCGCGATCCGGGCAGCCGACGCATCACGGGGCACGATGCCGCGCTTGGTCAGGACCGAGGCGATCAGGCCGGTGCTGGGCAACACGACGGCGACGATGGTGGCGATCACCGGAAGCGTCACCGGAGAAGCGCTGCTGAGGAGCACCTGTGCTCCGAGGCAGACCACGACGACAGCGAGCGACGGAACGAGGAGACCGGCGGCGATGGCGCGGAGCGCGACTCCGAGCCCGGCGCGGCGGGTCACGAGTAGCGTCAGGGCGAGCAGGAAGATAAGGGCAGTCGAGAGCGCCGTCCAGCCGCTGCGCTCGAAGATCACCTGCACGACCCCGATCAGGAATGGCACGGCGGTGACGGCCAGGATCGCGTACCACGACCGAGGGGCGACCCATCGGAGGAAGGTTGCCGCGATCGCACCGACCGAGGCGAGCGATGTGGTGAGGCAGAGCAGGGGGATGGTGCCGACGCCGAGTTGGTCGAGCGCCGTCGCGAAGACGAACAGCGCGTATGCGTAGCCTGCACCGACGTGCACGAACCGCTCCTGCGACGGGATGGTCCGCGCGACGACGGCGATGGTGGCGACGACCGCGACACCTGCCCAAACAATGACTGCATCGTCCGCCAGGGAACACGCAACGCCCAGCAGTACCGCGAAGTGGCTGCCGACAGCGAGTGGCAGCCGCATCCTCAGCGAGGCATCCCGGATTCGGGGAACAGTGAGGAGTGCGATGCTTGTCGCCACGGCAAGACCCAGGGCGATCGTGATACGCAGCCACAGGGGGAAGACGGCAAGGCAGGCGAAGGTCAGCCCGGCGAGGGCGGCAAGCCAGAGCGCCAGCGAACCGGTCGATTCCGGCAGCTTCGGGGAGGCAGAGTAGCGCTGCGGGACATCCATCGGGGCAGGGCCGGTGCGCCTGGTGATCACCGAGAGCGCTCCGAAGCCTGCCGACAGGGCGACGAGGCCGAGCACAACGGCGAGATCACCGTTGGGAGGGAGGATGACGTTCTCGCTCAGATCGACGCGGCTGAGCGAGCCGATCACCGTAGCGGCCGCGATCGACGTCGCGAGGAAAGCGGTCGAGAACGCGACCACGCCGATGACCGCGAAGACGCCGCGGAGGAACGGCCGCCGTCTGAGGGTGCGCGATCGCGGAGCAAGGGCGTTCAGTGCGAGCAGCGCGGCAGCCCCGGCCGCGGGCGTGATGGCGGGGTACCACACGGACGCATCATGTGCTCCGAGGTCGAGGGCGAACGGCAGACTGACGGCGGCGGCCATGCCGGCCGCTCCGCTCAAAGCGCTCCAGAACGTCCTGGCGAGGTTGCGCGTCGCGAACACGGCGAGCACCGCGACCGCGGCCAGCAGAGCGGCGATCGTCAGCCAGAATTCGGTCGTCGTGGCAAATTCGATGAACCACATCTGGGCAACCACGATCAGGGTCGCGACGACCTGCAGCGTCGAGATCGTCATTTCCTCCGACCGCAGGCGCCCATCGAACCGCGGCGCGAACCGGGGTATCGCCGCCATCACGGCGAGCGCCGCGAACGCCACTCCCAGGTGACCGAGGGTGGATGCCAGTGTGTTTCCGCCCGCGTATCCCAGCATGGCGGGAACGACGGAGAGCGCGACGAGCGAGATCCACAGCCAGCTCCGGATGCGAGCTCGCGTCGCCACGAACACCATCACGGCGCCGCTGACGAGCGTTCCAACCGCGGCGAACGCCCACTCGCTGACCCCGATCGGCGCGAGTTCGGAGAACGCGTAGACATCGAGGGCGACGAAGACCATCCCGAGTCCGCCGACGGCCTCCGCCGAGAACTGGAGTTTGCGGCGAGCAAGCAACCACGCACCGCCGAGGAAGAGCATGGTGATCAGGCCGACGATCACGCTGCGGAGTGCGCGATCGGTGAGGTCGGGGTTGAAGAAGGTGAAGACGATCGCGGAGACCGCGAACAGTCCTGCACCCGCGACGGCCAGCACGGACTGCACCGTCGCGCTGGATCGGGGTGCCGCGCTCGCCGGTGCGCCGGGTTGCCCTGGTGCTTGCGGTCCCAGTGTCTGCGCTGGACGGACCGGTGCCTGTGCAACTTCGGGACGAGTGACCCGGTTGAGCACGTCCTGACGTGCATATAGCGCCTGCGCGGCCGCCCTCGAAGCGTCCCAGAGTTCGAGCGCCAGGTCCTCGGTCAGTTCGACGCCGCAGTTGTGGCAGCGCCGAGCAACCAACGCGTCTGCCTGACATACCGGGCACGATCTGGTGTCCAGGAGGATGCTGATCGCGACGTTGCTCCAGGGCTGCACTACCTGCGGGATGGTCACGCCTCGGTCACCGCGGTGCCTGCGGAGGCCGACCTCATGGTCCGGGTTTCGTTGTCCATCGTTGGCTCCTGACAGGTAGGGAGGTCTTCTTGCCGGCAGAGTCAGCGCAGGCGACAGAACCACCGACGTTACAGAGCCATGGCGTCGCGCGCGCGTCCCAGAGGTGGGGTGGTTCGGCACTAACCGACGGGACGGTCGTACGCCTGAAGGCGACTCGGTAGGCCGTGATGCCGAGCACAGCAACCACGCGCGGACGAACCCGTTGAAACGGGCCCGATCGTCGCTGACATCATGAGGAGATGACTTTGTACTCGGACTTCGGCCCTCGCAGAACCCGCCAGATCATCGGCGACGTGCTCGCAATCATCCTGATAGGCGCGTGGGTGTGGCTCGGCGTGACCGTCTACCTGCTCGTCGAGAATCTCGCCGCGTTCGGCGTGCAGATGGAGGAGGCGGGCGCGGGCTTCGAGGAAACCATGACCGAGGTCGGCGACACCCTCGGCGGAATTCCGCTCATCGGCGGTGGGATCCGGGCACCTTTCGACGACGCGAGCGGTGCCGGTGGTGCACTCGAGGCCGCCGGGCAGAGCCAGCAGGTCGCCGTCAATCAGCTCGCCACTGGCCTCGGCGTCGGGATCGCCGCCCTGCCGATCATCATGATCCTCCTGCTCTGGCTCATCCCACGCATCCGGTTCGCGCGAAAAGCTGGGCAGGCCAAAGTGGCAGTCCGATCTGGAGCTGGCATCGACCTGCTCGCTTTGCGGGCACTCGCCACCCAGGAGCTCTCGACTCTCTCGACGATTGATCCGGATGCGATGGGCGCTTGGCGGCGCGGCGACGAGGGCGTCATGCGTGCCCTCGCCCAGCTCGAGCTGAAGAGTTCAGGCGTGCGTCTTCGCGAGGGGTGATCGCGCGAACGTCCTGAGCGGCATCCGACCACCTGCGACAATGGACGAGTGACTTCGTGGAAACCCGATTGGACGGACTTCCCTTCGCTCCTCCTGAACTTCTGGACCGAGCGGCATCTGTGCACTCTCGCCTCCGTTCGCGCCGACGGTCGGCCGCACCTTGTCCCGGTCGGTGTCGCTTTGGACCTGGACGAACAGTGCGCTTGGGTGATCACGAACAAAGGCTCGCACAAGGTGACCCACATCTCCGCCGACGGCAGGATCGCAGCCAGCCAGGTAAGCGGGCGCCACTGGTCGACGATCGAGGGCACCGCACAGGTCCTGTCCGATGAGATCTCCGTCGCCCGCGCCGTCGACCGCTACTCGGCGCGCTACCGCGAACCTCGACCCAACCCATCCCGGGTCGCCCTCCGAATCGAGATCGATCGTTTCCTCGTCTCGCCAGGCTTCATAACGGCCGGTTGAGATCGGCTTGCGGCCTGCTCGGCCACACTGGAGCTCAGCAGTCCGGGCTTGGTAGCCTGCAACGCATGCCCATCAAACTGGAGAACGTCGGCATCGCCGTTCGCGACCTCGAAGCAACAATCGCCTTTTTCACCGACCTCGGCCTCACCGTCATCGGCCGTGACACGGTCAGCGGCGAGTGGGCCGACACTGCCGTCGGGCTTGACGGCAACCACGCCAAAATCGCGATGCTTCAAACGCCAGACGGCCACGGCCAGCTGGAGCTCTTCGAGTACATCCATCCCGACGCGATCGAAACGAACCCGACTCTTCCCAACGAGATCGGCATGCACCGCGTCGCGTTCTCGGTCGACAACATCGACGAAGCCCTGGCCATTGCGGCGAAGCACGGATGCTATCCGCTACGGGGCGTGGCGAACTATCAGGACGTCTACAAGCTGTCATACGTCCGAGGCCCCAGCGGCATCATCGTGATGCTCGCGGAGGAACTGCAGAAGGACTGACGGCTGAATCGGCGACCCCTGTCTGAAATCCAGTGTCGACGTCACCCTGCCACTGTCGAAGGTGTCGACGAGGTCGTCAGTCGAGCGGCGACCGCCTGGATGACCGCGGCTTCCACGTGACGAGGAACCTCAACGCCAGGAACGTGATCGCGGCCATAGCGACATTCGCGATCAGGTAGCCCAAGGTAGCCATATCAGGACACTACCGGTCGAGCGACAGAACGGTTGCGAATTCGTGAACAGGAACCGCTCAGCGGAACCGGTTTCGCCCAGGTGACGCGAGGCGTGGCTCTGCGAATAGACCATGATTGGCGCATGCCAGAACAATTCGAATGGGTGCCTGATCTTGCGCGGGGCGAGTGGCTCCGGCCGATGGAGGATGAGCCGTTTGGCAGCATCCTCTCCGTTGTTCCACGCGGCTTCGAGGCATATGCGCGGATATTCCATCCTGTCGAACGCGATCGCCCGCGTGCCACAAAGTCCTGGCATGGCGTTGATCGCGATACGTTCTACGACGGTCTGGGAGTCATCGAAGACCACGATGATTTGCTCGAGACCGAGCGGGCTACATGGGCCGATGCCGCGGCATCGTTCAACACCACGTTGCACGCAGAGGCGCAGTACGCGCGGCTCGTGCGGGGCGACTATGGGGATGTTGGCGGGATCGCCGCGGATGGATGGTCCTATGACAGCCCGGCCGAAGGCTGTCTTGACACATTGTCGCTCGCGGCGGCGTCGGAAGTTCTCGCTCGCCACACGACGACTCCGGATTCCGGTGTCGCTGCGATCTGGGAGGGATGGGGCGGGCTCGTGAGTTCTGGCGGGGTCAGGTACCTCGCTGTCGAGCCAATGGCCGGATGGCCTGACGATTACCCCGACGGAACTGCTGCGCCGCTCGCCTCTCCGTCGTTTCGTGACCGACTGGCTGCGGCGACCCGGCGCGGACTCGCCCGGGCGAGATACCAGATCAGGGCTCTTCGGCGGCCGGACCTCAATGATCCGGTGCCAGGGACTGGGCTGCTCTCCCCCGAAGTCGCTTCCGGTCCACATTTCGATCTGCATGGAGACTCGGGGCGGCACTACATCCTGTTCGAAGCGGGCGCGAACAGTTTTGCGGACCCTGCCTGGCCCGACCGGGCGCCGTGGATCGATGGGAACCGGTGGTCGCAGTCGCCCAGCATCATCTGGCCGGACGATCACTCGTGGGTGCTCGCCACCGAGATCGACTTCGACTCGACGCTCGTTGCAGGCACGACGGAGCTCATACGGGAACTCGTGCAGACGCCAGGCCTTGAGGTATTCCCCATTCGCATCGACGCCGATCTGACGTGGGGCGGCGACCGGATCAATCACCCCGACTGAGGTCTCAACGCTGGACCCGATAGAGAGTCAGGTGCTGCGGATGAAGGAGACCACGGATTCGAAGCGGGCGGCGCGGAGATCGGTGTCACGGATCCAGATCTCGAGTCGTCCGCCATCGCCAAAGACCGAGTCGAAGCTGTGCTCGCCAGTGATGTTCAACATCAGAACGTGTCGGTCGTCTCCGACGAGTGGTAGCTCTCGCTTGAGCAGGTCGACATCCTCATCGGGCAGGTCGAAGTCGTAGCCCTGGACTCCGAACATCCGCGTAGCCGGCAGCTCGGTCCGCGTGAACGGATCGGTGGATGCCTCGAACTCCTCGCTGAAGTTGCCATTGCGCGCCCAGATGTCGGCGAGGCTTTGCAACTCGACCACGGCCTCCGCGGAGCGATCCGTCATGACCGGTCCGTTCCTGAAACTGAGCCCAAAACTCGCCTGGGCTCGCGTCGGAGGGTAGACCGCGCATTCGGCGTCCAGATCGAGCGGCAGGCGCTTTGCGAGGCTGGGTTCCGGTAGATATCGAAGCGTCGCTCCTCCACCCGGAACATCCGGATCGGTGCGGGAGTCACCGGTCGTCGTGTGGAACACCTGGAGCAGACCGTCGCCCGGGACGCCCGCGATCTGGAGCAGCTGCAGGAGTCGAGGATCGCCCGAATAGTCTTTAGGGATACCGCGGAAGTCGATCTGAAGGAGGAACGCGTCTTCGGGCGACCGCGGGTCGATCACTCGAGAGGGCGTGCCTCCGATGCGGGACAGGTTCCGGAACGGCTCGTCGTGATCCCGCTCATCCTCGAGGTCCCATCCGTAGATGTCCTCGAGATCGCCGGCCGAATTCTCAGCCAGGTACAGTGCCGGCGCCCCGGTGAGTTCCTCGGATGTCAGCCCGACGCGTGGGTCGTCCCTGACCGTGTCGACGTCCTCCGCTTGCCACACCACAAGTGGCGCAATCACCAGGTAGACCAGGTCCCGATCGGCCCGATCCGTGATGTCTGGAACGGCAGCACGCAGAAGGTCGAGAACATCCGGTTCCCGTACCGCCCGATCCATTGCGGCGTGGAGACGACCGATCAGCCGGTTCCATTTGCCGGTGGGGATCGCCAGCCAGTCGTCGCCGAGCGCGCGCTTCTCCCCTTCGATATCGAGCACCTTCTGCCACGCTGGCGCATCGATGGATCGCAGGTCAAAACTCAAGATTGCCTCTCCTCATTTGGTCTCACGTCGCATCATGAATGGATCGCCTTCGCTTCCACCTGCCGAAGCAGGAGCCGCTGCTCGTCCTCGCTGACGCTGTCACGGTCGGCGTCGCGGAGACTGAGGATGAGGTCGCGCCGTCTTATCGCCTCACGGCGGGAACGAGAAGGTTCCGAGTCACCGTCCAACTGGATCGCCAGGGCCGGGCGGGGCCAGTCGCCGGCCTCCTCAGTGAACGCGATGCCGTGGATGTCTGCATAGCTGAGCCTCAGCGTCGGTTCGGGGTAGCCGGCCTCCCAGAAGGTGATGTCCGTGCCGAAGGCAACACCAATGATCGGCACAGGCGCGAATCCAGGTCCGTTGAGACGCCAACCGAGACGTTCGAGGTCATGACGGGTTCGCTGGTACACGAACACCAGGTACCTCGTGTCGAATGGCCGCTCCTCACCCATGAGCTGCCACGTTCGCCGTGCTTTCCGTGCTCGCAAACGCGACAACACCCTTATGGTGACGGCTGCGAGCGCGAGCACGGCGAGGACGGTCGGACCGGTCACGGTTTGCCAGATTTCAATACGCTGTTCCACGGTGAGGCCGCTGCGACCTCGTCCGGGTATAAACGTGGAGAGCAACATTCCCGCGAAGCCGACCCCAAGCATCCACAAGACGCCCCGCCACATCTTCGTTGTCATGCTCTCTACCTTCGGATCGGTGCCGGACGGGCGCTCGCCTCATCCGCGGTGTACATGAGCGGCGCAAGTTCGTGCCTCTGGCGCCGGGCGCGATCGCGCTGAGGCGTCGGTCAGCTTTCTCAACATACCGTCAGCCAGAACCGTCGGCGGGAAACGCGTTGCCCCCTTTACTGAGGTAGGAGTGTTGCGACCGCGACGGTGGTTTTAGGGAATCCACGAGCGTCATCCGAACGATGTCAGAGGGTCCGCTCGCTTGCCGCCTCAATATGAACGAGCTCGACGACAACGGAGGTGATCCTGCTCACCGGTTTGCTCTTCCGGTTCTCCGGTTGGAGCCGGAACGTTGCCTCTTCGCCGACACGGACAGTATCGAAGTCGGCCACCGGCATTGCTGCCCGGTCCCCCGCGAGTTGTTCTGAATCCGGACGCTCGCCCGGGATTCGGGTGAGCGTCACTGGCTGGTCCTCTTCGTTGACGAGGACGTACTCGGACCCGGAGGCGGTGACGATCCGGAACGTCCCGCGCGTGCCGCAGGTGAGAACTTGGAGGTTCATGGGCTCATCATCAGCTACTCTCCGGCTGCGCGTAACCCCCTCCGACGACTCGAGTGAACCAGGAGTGGGATAGATCAACTCGAGAACAGTCGCCGGAAGACCGCGACGGCTACGATCGACCGCACGCGACCCTCGGACAACCAATGCCCAGGGACGCTTCACGATAAGAGCATGAGACCCGGAGAAAGCATGGATGCCCGAGACAACGCGGCGCAACGCCCCCTCCTCATCCTCTTCTGTGGCCTGCCAGGATCCGGTAAAACCACGGTTGCACGCGACAGAGAACGAGAGACGGGTGCCATCCGGTTCAGTACGGATGAATGGATGGCGGATCTAGGTGTCGACTACTTCGATCAGATGCGCGACAACCTGCAGATGCGGCTGAACTCGCTCTGGAAAGAACTGCTCGAGCACGGGCAGAGCGTCATTCTGGAAGACGGGACGTGGAAACGAGAAGAACGAGATGCGCTCCGCCAACTCGCGAAAGCGCTCGACGCCGTTACCGAAATGCACTACTTCGACGTTCCGTTCGATGAGCTCTGGCGGCGGCTCGAAGCCCGCAATGCCGTCTCCACACACGGAACGGTACCGATAAGCAAAGCACTCCTGGAGGACTGTTTGCCCCGGTTCCAACAACCCGACGAGGACGAGCTATCCCTGTTCGATCGAACGATCGTGCACCGTTAGGGAGATTCGACGTCGCGTTTCGCCGGACGATCACCGGCGAGTGCCGCGCGGAGGTCGCCCTCTTCGTGCCCGCCCTTCTCCTTGCCGAATGGCAGCACTTTCAGCAGCGGATGCAGGATGGCCATGACGATGAGACCCCAGGCGAGTCCGAGGACGGCCGAGCACAGGGTGTTGACGAGCCACGCCAGGAATCCGCCCACCACCGGGATGCCGGCGAAAGGCCCCTCGAGGACATGGACCAGGTCGTACGGCAGGTGCCAACCGAGGTCGTGGGCACCCTGAAGCATGATGTGACCACCCACCCACAGCATGGCGATCGTCCCGATAAAGGTGATCGCTGCCAGGACCGCGGGCATCCCCCTGACCAGCAGTTCGCCGAAGCGCTTGGCGCCCGCAGAGTCTTTCGTGGTCAGGTGAAGGCCGAAATCGTCCATCTTGACGATGAGCGCGACAGCACCGTAGACGGCTATCGTGATCGCCACCGCGACGACGACCAGGATGATGGCCCGGGCCCACAAGGACTCGTCGGCCACCTCATTCATCGCGATCACCATGATCTCGCAGGACAGGATGAAGTCGGTGGTGATGGCGCCCTTCGTGACCTTGGCCTCCGCCTCTGGGCCCCGTTCGACCGCCGGCGCCTTCTCCGCCGCGGAGTGGCCGCGGAGCTTGTGCCAGACCTTTTCGGCACCCTCGTAGCAGAGATACGTGCCACCCAGCATGAGAATGAACGGGATGACCCACGGGATGAACGCGCTGATGAGGAGCAAAGCCGGCAGGATGATCAGCAGCTTGTTCCGGAGCGAGCCCCAGAAGATCCTTTTGATCATCGGCAGTTCGCGGGATGGGTCAGCCCCTGACACGTACTGCGGAGTGACCGCCGCGTCGTCGATGACCACGCCGGCGGCCTTGACCCCCGCCTTGGCAGCTCCTGCCGCGACATCGTCGACGGAGGCGGCGGCGATGCGGACCAGGGCTGCGACGTCGTCCAGCAGGGCGACGAGTCCGCCGCTCACCGGGCGCTCCCGGAGTGCTCACGGGTGGACGGTTGAGCGAGGATGCCTCGCGTGATTGGCATGCTCAAAAGTATAAGGTGGCCGGCCGGCCCTCGACCGACTGCCGTGCGTCAGCGCTTCCTAGGCGTCGGCCCTCAAAAGGGCGAGGCGCGTTTCGGAATCTGAGCCCGGGTCGGCGTGATAGATCACGACCACTTGCCCGGTGTCGCGTTCCCCTACTGAGAGCTTTTCGTACAGGAGGTCGAGTTCCCCCACAACCGGATGCAAGAGGAGGGATCGCCCTGCGGCCTTGGGACGCACGTCGTGTCTTGCCCACAACGAGGCGAACTCCGGACTTTGAACGACCAGCTCACTCACGAGTGCACCGAGCGTCGGGTCATCGTTGTCAGCACCCTGCTGCGCCCGCAGCCCGGCCACAGTTGTTTCCGTCATCCGGCTCCAGTCGCGGTACAGCGATCTCACGTCAGGGTCCAGGAACGCTGCCCGCACCAGATTGACACCTGGGGTGAATATTGGCGACAGGGCCCGTGCCATCTCGTTTGACGCCAGCACGTCGAGTGTCCGGCTTTGAACGTATGCGGGCGTGGACGTCCACAGATAGAGCAATTGCCGGAGTCCCACCGCGACGTTGTCGGCCTTCGCGCTCCTCGGCCGAACGAACGGTCGGGCAAGGGCGAAGAGATGGACGGTCGCGTCGTCGTCGAGCTGGAGCGCACGGGCCAGACCGGCGATGACCGACTCCGACGGATGCCGTTCGCGGCCTTGTTCGAGGCGCAGGTAGTACTCACTGCTGATCCCTGCCAACATCGCGACCTCTTCACGACGCAACCCGGGCACTCGACGCCGGGTCGTCGCGCGGATCCCCACATCGGTCGGGGTGATCTGCTCGCGACGCGCGCGGAGGAAGTCACCGATCCGGTTACCCCCGCTGGCCATGCCCCTCATGCTACTCGCGCAGCAAGTCGCTGTCCTGACCGTGCCACTACCAGTACCCGCTCACCCACGACTGCCGGTATGGATGCCGAATTCTCGCTGTTCCATCAGGCAACAGAAGGAGAAGCACATGACCCGCATCACATCCGATTTCGGATTCACCTCAACCGCCGAAGACGTCACCGAAGGCATCGACCTCCGGGGACAACGAGCAATCGTCACCGGCGCCTCATCCGGCATCGGTGTCGAAACAGCCCGAGTCCTGGCGCTCAGGGGCGCCGACGTCACCCTCGCCGTCAGAAATGTCGGCGCCGGCGAACGAACTGCCGAGGAGATCACATCTTCAACCGGCAACCCCGACGTGCGGGCGCTTCAGCTCGACGTCTCCGACCTCAGCTCAGTCCGCACCTTCGTTTCAGACTGGACCGGCCCGCTGCACCTGCTCATCAACAATGCCGGAGTCATGGCCACGCCAGAGGAACGAACCGCAGACGGGGTCGAACTGCAGTTCATGACCAACTACCTGGGCCCGTTCGCGCTGGCGCTGGGCCTGTACCCGTCACTCGCGGCCGCCCATGGTGCCCGCGTTGTGTCGGTCAGTTCCAGCGGTCATCTCATCTCACCGGTCGTCTTCGATGACCTGAACTTCAGATTCCGTCCCTACGATCCGCTGGCGGCGTACGGACAGTCCAAGACAGCGTCCATCCTGTTCGGCGCCGCGGCCCGTACTCGCTGGGCAGGAGACGGCATTACCGTGAACGCGGTCATGCCAGGAGCCATCGCCACCAATCTGCAGAAGCACACCGGCGGCCTGAAGACGCCGCCGGCCGGCCGGAAGACGATCGAACAGGGAGCGGCCACAACGCTCTTCGTCGCGACATCACCGTTCCTTCACGACATCAGCGGACGCTACTTCGAAGACAGCAATGAGGCGATCACCGTGCAGGACGGGAACGGATGGATGTCAGGGGTCGCGTTCTACGCGCTCGACCCTGGTAACGCCGACCGCCTGTGGGAGCAGTCGCTCCAGCTCATCACCCTCTGAACCCCTCACACGAAAGGCCCGACATGAACACGCCAACAACCGCTCCCGTCGTCGGATTCATCGGACTCGGCGATCAAGGCGCCCCCATGGCCCGCGCCGTCGCCGACTCCCCGTTCCCACTCCGCGTCTGGGCGCGGCGGTCGGCGTCGCTTGATGCGGTCGCCGGATCGCCGCACACCGTTGATCCCTCCCCCGCTGCCCTTGGCGCGGCATCCGACATCGTCTTGCTCGTCCTCCGCGACGATGCCGATGTCGAAGGGATACTCACCGACGGAGGCCTCCTCAACGCGATGCGCCCCGGGTCGATCGTCGTCAACCACGGCACCGGAGACCCGCAGACCGCCCGACGCTTCGCAGCCCTGGCCGCTGACCGCGACATCGCATTCCTCGATGCCCCGGTCAGTGGAGGCGGCCCAGGCGCGGAAGCGCGAAGCCTGACCACGATCGTCGGCGGGGACCACGACGCTTTCACCGCCGCCGAGCCGGTGTTCGACACATTTTCCGACTCCGTCGTCTTCATGGGCGCCTCAGGTGCCGGACAGCAGGCCAAGCTGCTGAACAACGCCCTGACCATGACCAACCTGAGGAACGCGGAGCAGGTCTTCGCGATGGCACACAGCACCGGAATCGACGTGGCCGCGCTCCAGCGGCTTCTCGCGACGAGCAGTGGAGGCAGCTTCATCATCCAGGCGCTCGGGACGCAGATCACCCCAGCTCTCGCGCCGCACCTCCAGGGGCTCATGCGCAAAGACATCGAGCACTTCGCCGACGCACTGGGTCGCCTGGGCGCCGACGTCACGGACCTGCGAAACCGTGGTCTTGCCGGCGCGGACGGCCTGATCGCGGTGACCGAGCTCCTGAGTGTGCTCCCGACCCAGGCGGAGCACTCGAGGCGAGAGTGACAGAATCGACGTGCATACATCGACGAACGGAAAAGCATGGCCCTCCCGACATTTGACACGATCGTCACCTACCCGGACGGGGCGACCACCTCCACGGGGACCGTGCTGCACATCGAGGCACTGCCAGGGGGGCGCTCAGCGGTCATCCTCGACAGGACCGCATTTCACCCGGTCGATACCGCGTGGCCGGATCAACCCGCTGACCGCGGCATCCTCACCACGACCCACGGGCAACAGCCCATTGTGGATGCGGTCACTGGCGGCATTCATGACGGCCGACTTCATCTTGCAGCGGACCTGCCCGTCCGCACGGGAACGGACGGCTGGACCTTCGTCGTTGCTCACATCACCGAAGGGCCGCCGCCGGCGATCGGCGATTCCGTTCAGATCGCCGTCGACCAGGACTACCGTGCGTCGCTTTCCGCTGCACACACCGCCTGCCACCTCGCATCGCTCGCGCTCGATGCGGCGCTGGCAGCGGCCTGGACCAAGACCGCGCCAACCGACGGGTTGGGAAACCCGGCCTTCGACGCGCTGGCGATACAGAGCTCACGCATACACCCGCACCGGTCCACCGACACCTACCGCATCGGCAAGTCCCTGCGCCGCAAAGGCTTCTCGCCCATCGCCCTGGCTTATCCCTCCGTGGTCGCAGAGCGCGTCAATGCTCAACTCTCGGACTGGATCGCGTCCGGCGGACCTGTACGAATCGAACGAGACAATGACGCGCTCTCGGCCCGACGCACCTGGGTGTGCGAACTCCCCACCGGCCGCACCGACATCCCCTGCGGTGGCACCCACATCCGCGACATCACCGAGCTCGCAAGCATCGTCACCTCGCTTACCACCCGCGAGATCGACGGTGGATTCGAATTGACCATGGAAACGGTTGCGACCCCGAGCTGAAACCACCTGCTCGAAGTCTCAACAGCCCCACCCGATCGCTACAGTCGAGCTGCTCGCGCTCGCGCCTTGATCTCGAGGATGACGTCGGTCTTGGCGTCCGCGTAGGCGTTCATGTCGTCCCATCGGTCACGGAGCAGCGACCTCTTCGTGCCCTCGTATAGACCACGATCGTCTGCGTTGGAGCGCAGCCAGTCCCGGAGCAGCAGATAGTCGTCCACCGCTGGATCGCCCTGCTCATAGATGTGCACGTGAACGTCGCGGGCAGGCGTACGCACGAGACGGTGCCCCGGTTCGCGGACCCGCAGTTCGTATCCGGAGACCAGCAAAGCGTCGAGGTAGTCCTCTTCGGCGGTGATGTCGTCGACGGTGACCACGATGTCGATGATCGGTTTCGCCGCCAGCCCGGGAACGGAGGTGGAGCCGATGTGTTCGCCGCCGACATTTGCTGCCGCGAGAGCGTCCAGGATCCGGCGTCGGTGATCCCGATAGAGTCCGACCCATCGCTCGTCATAGGGGTGGAGTTCGAGCTCGAGGGGTTCCGGGCCGCCCACCAGGTCCACCTCGGAAACGTCTGGCCGGCGCGCACCGCTGCTTTTCTTCACGAGGATATCCTCGCACCGGGGACGTGCCTCTCCTCCGGCGGCTCGTTCAGCGTTGTCGAAGCCTCTGCAGTTGCCATTCGTGGACGTCGGCCAACCATTCCAACGGCGCCAACGGGCCGACCCGCGAATCCGTACTGTCAGCACCGTCTCGCAAAGCACGAAGGTAGGCGCGATCCTGTTCGATTCGCGCCCGCAGTTGATCGGGACCGGCGACGGATCCGTGGCCGGGAACGACAGCGACGACATCGCCTGCCAGTCCCTCGAACATTTGCAGTGCGGCGGCGTAATCGTCGATCGGGTCTGACGCATCGAGGTCGAGGAACGGGATCAGGATGTCGGAGAGCATGTCGCCGGCGACGAGAACTCCGCGCTCCTCGACGACGAGCGCTGCATGGCCCGGCGCGTGGGCCTGGTGCTCGAGGATCCGGACCGTGGGCCCATCCCACGGAACCCGGCTCGCTCCGGCGGGCAGCGCGGTGATCCGTCCGAACAGGTCCATCGGAATCGCCTCCGCGTACTCCGGCGGGAGCATCCCGGCTACCTGCGCTTTCCAGTCCGGGTGTGACAGCAGATCGCAGAGGGCTGCCGCACACCGGGCGGTGCCGTACCGTGGCACATCTCCGAAGTTCGCGTGCCAGAGCGCGTGGTCCCAGTCTGGATGCGTGGCGAAACCCGCAACGACGGGTTTGCCGAGCCTGCGGAGTTCGTCCGCCAGGGATTCCATTTCATCCGCTGTGATCCCGGGGTCGATGAGCAGCACCCCATCCTGGCCCTCGACGACCACGGAATTGCTGTGAATGAACTCGCTCTCGTGCGTGAAAACGCCCTCTGCGATCTGCGTGAACATGGGGTTCCTTCCTTCTGTGGTTTCAGGGGATATGGTTCGGGCGCATCGGTCTTCAGCCCAGCGCGATAGCGGCGACCGCGATCGTGCAGATACCGATCCCTGCACGTTGAGCGATCCCGATCCGCTCCCCGAGGAAGCCGGCCGCGAGCGCCACGGTGACGGCTGGGTAGAGGGATGCGAGAACGGAAGCGATTCCGAGATTGATCGCTCCAACCGCGATCAGGAAAGCCAGGGTGCCCAGTGCGCCAAGCACCCCGGACGCGCTCCCCCAGCCGAGCACTCCAGGCGTAGGCCGCCAGACCTGTCCGAGACTCGCGGCCGTGATGATCGTCAGAACGGCTCCGATCGACTGATTGGCGGCGAGCGGCAGCAGACCTGCGTCATCGCCGATCTGCGCCAGCGCGATGAAGAGAATCCCGAAACCCACCCCCGCGAGTGTCCCGTCGATCAGTGCTGCTCGCGCGTCGGTGCGCGGGTGTGGAGAGAGATCGTAGGAGACGAGCCAGATGCCTGGCAGCGCGACACACATGCCCGCCCAGACCAGCCAACCGGGGCGTTCACCGAAGGCGACCCCCGCCAGTACCGGCAGCACTGCCGCCCCGACGGCTGAGATCGGGGCGACGAGACCCATCCGCCCGCGAGCGAGGCCGCGGTAAAGGAAGATGCTCCCGGTCGCTGAGCCTCCGCCAGCAAGGAGCGCCCAGGCGAAGTCCAGCATCGCCGGGCGAGCCGGCAGCGCCAGCCCGGCCACGAGCATCACGAGCGCACCCGCACTTTGCCCGACCAGCACAACCTGCCATGTGGAATAGCGGCGCGACGCGACCCCGCCGATGAAGTCCGAGGCACCATACGCCAGGGCTGACGCAAGCGCCAGGAGAATGCCGATGCTCATGGGATCGAGTCTGACGTTGAGGCGGACTGGTCAACAGATCCGCTCAGGTACCCAAAGAATGGACCATTTGGTCTAATGGAACCATGACGGTGAAATGGGCACGGAGCGGCCCGGACCTGCTCGTGACACTTGATCGCGAAGCAGGGGCGGTGGGGAGTCAGATCCAGGATCAGTTGCGGTCGGCGATCCGTGATCAGCGCCTCGGCTCCGGGGAGCGCCTGCCGTCGACCCGGCGCCTGGCCGAGTTGCTCGGCGTCTCACGTGGCACGGTTGTTGATGCCTACGAGCAGTTGCTCGCCGAAGGTTACGTCGAGTCGGTCGTCGGTTCCGGCACTCGCGTGGCGGCGATCCAGTCGTCATCCGGAAGATCGCCCGGGGAAGCCGCCCCCGGCCCTCTCCCGGGGAAAGCCGGATCATCCCGGTTGGTAGAGATCAATTTCGAGTACGGCGTCCCCGACCTCGGTTCGGTGCCATTGACCGACTGGAGCTGGGCGGTATCCGAGGCGACACGCACCCTTCCAACCGCGGAGTTGGGCGACGAGGATCTGGCGGGATCGAGCCATTTGCGGGCGGTCGTCACCGCCTACCATCGCCGCGTGCGGTCAGGTTGCGCCGGCGTGGACGACGCCGTGATCGTCTCGGGTTTTCGGCAAGGGCTGACCTTCGCCCTCGCAGCGCTCGCACGGCACGGTATCCGGCGCATCGGGCTGGAGAATCCGGGGCCGCGCGAGCATGACGTGATCGCGCAGCGCGCCGGCCTCGACGTCGTGCCGGTTTCCGTCGACGACCTCGGCCTCGATGTTGACCGTCTTCGCGCGAGCGGGGCTCGGGCGGTGCTGGTGACACCGGCCCACCAATGCCCAACGGGTGTCGCACTCGATCCATCCCGGCGACGCGAGCTGATCGCGTGGGCCGACGAGGTCGACGGGGTGATCCTCGAGGACGATTACGACGCCGAGTTCAGATACGACCGTCAGCCCATCGGGTCGCTGCAGGGACTTGCCTCTGGCCGGGTGATCGCACTCGGATCTGTCAGCAAAACCCTCGCGCCCGCCATCCGGCTGGGATGGGTGCTCGCGCCTCCCCAGTTCGTTGGAGGGATCATCGAGGAGAAGAGGCTGAGCAGTCGAGGGGCTCCCGGCCTGGACCAGGAAGCGCTGGCCCTGCTCATGGAATCGGGCCGTTTCGACCGCCATCTGCGACGGATGCGGGAGATCTACCGCGCCCGCCGTGACGCGCTGGCATCCGAGGTCGAACTCCACTTCGGACCGGGACGGCTTCACGGGCTGCTGGCCGGATGCCATGCACTTCTCTCTCTGCCCCCCGGGTCATCGGAGCGAGCGATAGCGGCGCGTGCGGCGACGATGGGGGTCCGCGTCAACCCTCTCAGCCACTATCGACTCACGACCGCAAACACTGAGACCGAGTCGCCAGCACTCCCGCCGGCGCTCGTGCTCGGCTTCGGCAACACCTCCGAAGACCAGATTCGCCGCGGCACTCGCGTTCTTGCCGACGCGGTTCGCGCCGAGACCACAATCACGCCCTCGTAGCTGCCGCCGCTGGGCGGAACACTGACGAATGGGTGCCTATTGTCTGTTGGCGTCGATCTCACGCACATGGATGCGAACGAGATCCTCGATCAGACGATTCGGCAGGGTCTTGTCCAGCGTGAATTGGATCGCGTGTTCGCTGGTCTTGTAGTCCTTGAGCTGGTCCTTCATCTCCTCGATCGCCCAGGACGACGGGTAAAAACTCATGTGCCTTTTTGACGCCGTGAAGTACACCAGCGCCCGGTTCTTGTACTTGAGGGTCGGCATTCCGTAGCTCATGGTCTCTTCGGTATCTGGCACGAGTTCCGTTACAAGCGCGCGAATCCGTTCGAGTTCTGCCCGATACGCGGGGTCGAGTGCATTGAGATACTCTTCGACGCTCCTCGCTTTCTCAGCCATGACATGAGTTTAACTGTGGCCACCGTGGGGCGTTCCGTCCTGACATCGGGTGCGAGATAGGGGCCTGTTCGTCATGTGGCCGCTGTGATCGCCTCGACGATCCTCGTCACGCCGAACTCCCATGCATGCTCGATATTTCCTCCGAGATTGAAGCCACCGTTCAGTTCCATGCTGACAAAGCCGGCGGCCCACGCGGTGAGGGTTCGTGCAGCTTCGAGCGCGTTTTCCGAACCGGCGAGTGCGCCTGCCAGGTGGAGGACGGCCTGACTCGCCGCGGCCCCGAACTCGGGCCGTGCAACCGGAGTTCCGGCCCCGGGCGACATGATCAGCTGAAAGGCAGCGGGATGCTCGTGGCCGAAGGCACGGAACCGGTTCGCGAGTTCCACGAGATCCCGTACGGAATTCAGGCGATGGGCCAGGTCGGTCAGGCTCGCCTCGGCCACAAGCTGGATGAGTTCATCCCGGCTTTGCACGCGCTTGTAGAGAGAGGGGGCGCGCACTCCCACGCGATGCGCGATGGCCTGCATCGTGAGCCCTCCCAGCCCTTCTTCTTCGAGAAGGTGGCGGGCGGCCAGCACAATGGCGTCGAGAGAGGTCTTGTCCGGAGTAGGCATAGCACCAGTATAGCTATTGACAGTAGCCATGATGGCTACGTACAATAGCCAACATGCAACTCGACAATTTCCTCCACCGCATTGGCAACGACATCGTTGCGGCATACCTCGTCATCACCCCGGAGGGCGTGACCGTCATCGACGCGGGTCTCGCCGGCCACTGGCGCGACTTGCTCGCTGAACTCAACTCGGCAGGCCGCACGCTCGATGACATCAAAGGGGTGATCCTGACGCACGGCGATTCTGACCACGTCGGATTCGCCGAACGGCTACGCCGCGACCACGGAGTGCCCGTCTACATTCACCCGGGCGACGCGGGCCGAGCGAAGGGCGGCTCGAAGCCCGCAACCGCGAAGCAGTCGATGCGTTGGGGCCCATTGCTCGGGTTTGCGGCTTACTCGCTCCGCAAGGGCGGGATCCGAACAACCTGGCTTACCGAGGTCGTCGAGGTGCGAGATGGCGAGACACTTGATCTTCCCGGCTCCCCGCAGATCATCGGGATGCCCGGGCATTCCGAAGGGAGCATCGCTGTGTACGTCCCCATCGCGGATGCCGTATTCGTTGGCGACGGTCTCACAACTCGCCACGTGCTCACTGGCGAGACTGGCCCCCAGCCTGCACCGTTCACCGATGAGCCGGACGAGGCGATCACGTCGCTGCGTGCCATCGTTGGCACCGGTGCGACGTGGGTTCTGCCCGGCCATGGGGCTCCATGGAAATCCGGCGTCGAGGCCGCGGTCGCCGCCGTCGAGGCCGCGGCGCGCAAGGCGACGTAGCGCGTCGCAATTTCAGGGGCAGACGCGGGCTCCGCGCCCGTAGAAGCTGACGACGTCTCCGAGCTGCAGCTGCCTTCCGCGTCGGCGATCGACCTCGCCGTTCACGGCCACGAGGCCGTCGAGAATGGCCTCTTTCACGTCTCCGCCGGAATCGAAGAGGCCAGCGAATTTCAGGAACTGCCCGAGTCGAATGACCTCACCACCGATCGCGACATCGTCGATCTGAGCCGGATTCGTCATCCCCGAATCTTAGTCGGCCCGATGCTCGCCCCTGAGCCGATCATCGGCTGAACACCAACCCTCAGCGGAGCATCCGCCGCAACTACCTACTACGGCCAGGTAACCTCACGCGCCGGAGCGACGGCGGCATTCAGGATCATGCGCTCAGCAAGTGGCTGCTCGAGGTCGACGGTGAACGGTGTCGGCGGATTCGACTGGCAGGTTCGGATTCCGCCCGTATTCGGGCGAACTCCGATGACGAGTTCGACGGTGGTCGCGGTCTCGACGAGTTCGATGAGCTCGATCCGACCGGTCGCCGGCTGGCCCGAGTTGCAGTCGTGCTCACTGACGAGCAGCGCGATTCGTTCGTCTCCACTCTGAGGCGGTGCATCCGGGTCGAGCGTCACTCCAGCCTCGGTGAACGAACCGAGATCAATCGTCGGTGTGCAATTCGTTGATCGCTGAAGCCCCCATGGCACCTCGAGAGGAAGTGCCTGTTCTGCGCCCGCGCCGATCGTGATCAGTGCGTATGAACTGATGTCCCCTGCACCCATATCTAGGGGCTCTTCGAGCTCGTGCATGACGATCACGAGCTCTGCGCTCTCGTGTGCGATCAACCATTCGGAGAGTGGCTCTTCGATGCCAACCAGCGGGTCTTCAAGCACAGCCACCACCTCGGCCGGAAGCTCGGTAGCCGGCCTCGGTGTGGTCAGCGCCTGCGCTGGCACGGGAGTGCCTCGGCACATGAGCATCTCGTCGGAATTGTTGCTGCTCGCCGGCTCCTTCACCGTGGCGCGTTCCGCAGCGGGTGGCGGACCGGCCGAAGCGCACGCCGCGAGCAGGAGGACGCTGAGAGCGGCCGGAATCGTGAACGCGACGGCCGAGCGATGCCGTGCCCTTCGAGGGGATACTCCCCGCTCTGACTGTCGTCGCATGTCGTGATCCTACTCAGCGCCGGCGGGCCGCGGACAGTGGCTCGTCCCGACCCCGTCGGCGTTGCGCGAGGCCACTTGAACAGGCGATCGACCAGAGGATGTTCTCGTTCATGGTTGTCCTTCATTGATTCGCGACGGGAGGCGCGCCTGGCACTGAATCCCTACCCTGTCTATGTGCCGAACGGACGTCTTCTTGCGTTGCACGACGGTTCACAGCGGTCGGTGAGCCATCGCGACGACCCTCGGTGATCTGACGTGATCGGACGCTCCTTCCGGAGAGAGGCCCCAGAGCGAAGCCTCTCGGAGTACGATCCGTGAAACGCGCTGCGCGCATCACAGGGAGGAACCCGATGAGACCACTTCGATACTCGATCAACGTCACGCTCGACGGCTGCTGCCATCACGAGGCGGGGCTTCCCCCTGACGAGGAGTCGATGCGCTACTGGACCGCTGAGATGGAACGAGCCGATGCCCTGCTGTTCGGCCGGGTGACCTACGAGATGATGGAATCGGCGTGGCGGAAGCCGGCCACGAGCATGTGGCCCGACTGGATGGATGAATGGGAGATCCCATTCGCCGAGACTATCGACCGGGCAAAAAAGTACGTCGTGTCAAGCACGCTGAGCGGGGTCGACTGGAATGCTGAGTTGGTCGACGGCGGCGTGGCGCAAACGGTTCAGCGGCTCAAGCAGGAGCCGGGCGAGGGCCTGTGGGTCGGTGGCGTGACCCTCCCCCTGGCGTTGGCAGATCTGGGTTTGATCGACGAGTATGAATTCGTCGTTCAGCCGGTCCTTGCCGGACACGGGCCGACGTTGCTCGCCGGTCTGCGGGAGCGCATCCAGTTAGAGCTCGTGGATCGCCACGAGTTCCGGTCGGGCGCGGTCGCCTTGCGATACCGGCCCCGCGAGTGAGGGGTGGACCCTCATCAGGTCCCGATCCGTACGCGCTCTCCTAGATCGACGCGGTTTCCGCAGCGATCATGGTCACGGCGTAGTTGACGACGATGACAACGGCAAGGATGCTGCCGGCATACCAGATACACCAACTGAGCCTCCGATTGAAAATGATGATCCGCGCTGAGGCGACACGAGCCCGGATGGCGTGCGCTTCGGCGATGGCGGTTTGTCGTCCGTAAATCCAAGGGATGTTGACCACGATCTCCATGACGGAGAGCACGGCCAGGAGTTCCATTGCGACGAAAATGAGACCTGAACCCGAGTTCATGGTCGCAAGGGCGACAACGCCGACAAGGCCGAGCGCACCCGCGTTAATGAGTGAGAATCGCTGCCATACCGTCGCGAACCCGGCGGCCGCCGGATCAATGCTCGGCGCCGATGAGGCTACCTCCGCGGCTGCTGCCCGGCGAAGACGCACGAGCATGTATGTCACGAACGTCGTGTACGGGACTGCGATGAGAATCAGGCCGAACGCTGCGAACATCGGGATGACCACCACGAAAGCCGACAGCGCGGCGACTGGGACCACGGTCGCGGCGTAAACGAGCACAGTCTTCCGCCACGTCCACGTCGAGTCAGTCGGCGTCTGTACGGGGTTCGAAGAGACACCTTCTCCGTCATGCGCTGGTGACAGGTCGGCCGGCTGGGTCATGACGTCACCATATCGGCCGGGACGCGCGCGATGTCGCCTGAGGCAAACTCACCCAACGGAATCGTCGACGCTCTTCGTAGGGCGTCTCTTCGATGAGGAACTGGACGTGCGGTTTTCCTCGGGTGGTGACGTGCAACTGTCCTGGGATGCCCCCTGTCATGCGGACTTCGTTGTCGGACTCATGAATGCTCTCCAGAATCAGGTCGCCGGTGCCACCCGTGGCGTCCCACGTGAAGCTGATGGCGTCAGAGATCCGAAGCAGGATTCGGTACCTCGCGACTGGGCGGCGAGCCCCGAATTCTGTGCCCTCGACGTAGCCCCAGACGGTGAACGCGCCGCCGCTGCAGCTTGCTTCATCCATTGGGAAGAACAAGTCATCGATCTGGTCGAATGTGACGGGAATCAGCAATTCCCCTGACCGCTCTGACGCTGCGGGTAGTCGAACCCTCTGAGTGACAACGAGCGGCGGCGGCGGGCGATGATCGCCGCGTGCGGCCGCTTGCCAGGATCGGCTCGGGTGTGCGTCTCGACGATCTCGAAGCCGGCGGCGGTCAACTCATCTTGCAAAAGCGGGACCGGCCAGAAGTACGCCGTCACGACGGCGTGGTCGAACGCTGTGATTTGCTCACCCTCGAAGAAGCCGAGAAGAAGTGATCCGTCCGGTTCGATGCATCGGGCGAACTCGCTGAGCACCGCCGGTACATCATGCGGCGGGGTGTGGATGAGCGAGTACCACGAGAGGATCGCGGCCAGTGCACCGTCGTCAGCTGGCAGCGCTTCGAGCGTTGCGACTCGAAATGGAACCTCAGGAAATCGGGCAGTTGCATGATCGATGAACTCACTCACCATGTCGATGCCTTCGGCAGCCACCCCGTGGTCATGCACGAACTTTGTCCAGTGGCCGGGGCCGCATCCGGCGTCGATCGTCGGGCCGTCGATATCACGAGCCCAACCTGAGATGAGATCCTGATCCTCTTCCGCCATCGCGGAGAGCGAGCCGAGTACCTCCGTGTATTCGCCTGCTCTCTCGCCGTAAGCGCGCCGCACTGCATCCGTCAGCATGCAACCAACCTAGCCGCGCATCATCCCTGCCACCGATGCGCAGTCGACCTGCGCGACAGAATCGTCCCGCACATCCGGCACAGTACCCAACCCGTCCGCCCCGCGCGACGAGAGTGCCAGCGTGAGTCAGTCGTCGGTATCGGTCCAGGAGGCGATGTCCACGCCGTGGTTGTCGGGCGACGCGAGCGACCACCAGTCGGGAGCGTGCGAATCGTCAGCAAGCCGTCCTCCGGCGGCGAGCGCGGCGTTCACTCGTGCCTGTGCCTGATCGGCCGGCACAAAGACGTCGAAGTGCGTGCGGCCTCTCGCCGGAGTGTCGTCAGTGATCGGGTTGAAGGCGAGCTGCGGCCCGCAGCGCAGCGGATCGACGGCATCCGTGTCGCCGTACGGTTCGTAGCCCAGTGCGGCCGTGAAGAACGGTCGCACGTCGGTCTGGGAATGCTGGGCGACGTAAATGCCGATCGACTGCGCGAGCGACGGATCGGCGGCCAGCAGCAGTCCGGCTGCTACCTCGGATACGGCGGCCGCAAAATCTACAGCGGCAATGGGGATGCCTTCCAGACCCCGGTACGGGATGCGCACGACGACACCCTCGGGACGCACGTCGATGTCGGGCAGTATGCCGAATTCGTGACGGGCGCCGTGAATTACTCGGTGCGGTTATCCTCCCCCCTTTGCGGACCCTCAGCGGGGACCTTCAGCGGCACAAAGTATACGTTCAGGCGGGGATTCGGTAGCGCGCTGTGGATGCCGCGACGTACTATGCGGTGAGATTCTTGCTACGGAGGAGAGGCCGCCCGTGACTCAACACACCCTCGAACTACCAGAGGTCGACTTGGTCTATGACGTGCACGGGCCACTGCCGACCACGGATAGCCGCCCACCGCTGGTGATGATCGGTCAGCCGATGGACGCGAGCGGGTTCCAGGCCCAGGTGAAGTTGTTCGAGGACCGCACCGTCGTGACGTACGACCCGCGCGGCTTGGGCCGGAGCAAACGGAAGGATGGCGGGGTCACGAACGAGCCGGAGACCCAGGCCGAGGACATCCACGCGATTATCCAGGCGCTGGGCGCCGGTCCGGTGGACATGCTTGCCAGCAGCGGCGGTGCGGTGAGCGCGCTCGCGCTGGTCACGGCGTACCCGGATGATGTGTCGACCCTGGTCGCACACGAGCCGCCGATCGACTGCGTGTTGCCAGATGCGGAAGCTGTGCAGCGGGCCCGGGCTGCATACACCCAGGTGTACCAGGACAAGGGTTGGGGAGCCGGAATGGCCGCGTTCATCGCGATGACCTCGTGGGAGGGCGAGGTGACGGATGAGCACCTCGCCCAACCCGCGCCCGAGCCGGCCGCGTTCGGGATGCCAACGGAGGACGACGGCACACGGGAGGACCCGCTGCTGTCGGACCGCTCCTGGGCGGTGCCCCTCTACCAGCCAGATCTTGAGGCCCTGAAGGCGGCGCCGACCCGGATCGTGGTCGCGGTCGGGGAGGAGTCCGTGAAGGTCTATACCGGTCGGACCGCGATCGCGTTGGCCGAACAGCTCGGCCAGCAGGCGACGGTCTTCCCCAGCCACCACGGTGGTTTCATGGGTGGCGAGTTCGGTTACGCCGGCCAGCCTGAGGCCTTCGCCGCTAAACTTCGCGAGGTATTGAACCGGCCCTGAGGCAAACATGATTCCCGGCCGTAGGTAGGGCGGTAGCTGCCATCGTTCACGCCTCGGAATCGTCCCGCAACGTCTCACTGACGATGACGGTGTCTGGCGGGCTTCAGCATGTCGACGGCCTAAAGAGCATCGCATGGTGGCCAGCCCCATCAGCCGCTGGAGTTCAACGCTCCCCTGAGCAGCGCCGTCGATTGCGGGATGAGCGCTGACAGCCGATCGGGTCGCACCTCGAGCGCCCATCGGATGACGTCCAAGGCCTGCAAAACCGTCAGTTCACGCACAACCGTCGTGGCTTCCGAATCCGTGAGTCCACTTCCCTCGAGCACATTGGCCCAGGCCACCTCGCTCACAGCGGACTCTGCATCCTCCAGCAGCTTCCAGCGATGGATCCGCTCGAGATCACCCCAGACGACCGGACCGACTGTCGCCGCGCCCCAGTCAATGAGGGTGTATCGCTCGCCGCCCAGGAGATTCCGCGTGGACATGTCGCCGTGAATAAGTCCTTGCGGAAGTGAACGTTGTTGAAGCGAGTCCAGCATGCGGAGGAGTCGTGCGCGCTCGTCGGGGCGGTAGAGGCCGAGGGCCACCAGTTCGTCGGCCTCGGTGAGCGCTGCTCTGTTGTAGTCGAGGTGGGCCAGCCACGCAGCGTCAAGGTCACGCCCGAAGCGCGAGAACAACGCCTCTGGAGCACCGGCCACATCGAGTTTGGAAAGCACTGAGGCGAATCCGCCGATCGATCTCCACGCGCCCGGATCACTCGCCGACGCAGTGCTCCCTTCGACATAGTCGACGACGAGATACGAGAGGCCATCCAGCCATCCCCTCGCGACCATCGGAGAACTGGGGATCCCGGCAGTCGCTGCGGCTCGCAGGCACCACGCTTCGACGTCGAATGGATCGGCAACCTGGTCGCTGACCTTCGAGAACCGAACGACAAGATCGCGGCCGTCCCCGTTCACACGCACGACGTGGTTTTGATTTCCACCCGGCAGTGCGGACGTTTCAGCCGCGCTGATCCCCAACGACCGCACGATCGAAGTAGCGAGCGCCAATATCTCCACACACCTACGGTAGCGTCAGCAGGCTTGCCACCTATCCGCGCCGGGAACCCATCAGGAACCCCCAGCGAGAACGTCCAGCGGGGCCGGCCTGTGGTGTTGACTGTGACAATGACATCCGCGCCGCCAATCCTGTCCATCAGGGACGAAACCGAATGGCGAGCGGAGAAACTTCCGCAGATCGACGTGAACTTGCGCACCTGCATTTACTACAGCGACTGGTTGGCTGACGCCCCTTCGGCGTTCGACACCGAGCACTCGGAGACTGCTCGTCTCTATGAGACCAACAGCGGCATATCGCCTACTATCCTCGGCGGATTTCACCCTGACCAACCTGGCAAATCAATTCCGATGGGCTACACAAACCTGCAGCTTCTCGAAAAACGCGCCGTCATCTTCGAGGGCGCACTCGTGCGACTGTGGAGTAGTCGCTACAAACCGAGCGTCCCGATGGACGCAGCCGGCTTCGATGCCGTAACCGAAGGCGACACGTGGAAGCATTTGAGGCTGGGCCTCGACCAGTCGATCGGCCACGCGGTGGGCCAAGCCCAGACGCTGTCAGCGCGAATGAACGGCGCCCCCGTAATCGTCACTCGTCTGCTGAGCTCGACGTACTGGCATTGAATTGAGCCTCCTTACGCCGCTCGAGAGACACCCTCTATTGGAACCTCAGCCGGACAGCCCGCGTCGCCCAGGCGATCGCCGAGCACTTCACCTCTGATTGCACTTCGCTCAGCGGGCCCCCTTCTGCGGTGGGTTCCTCGAGCTGCGGTTCGGGCCGGAGCGACCCAGGGGCTAGTTCGGCCGTAGGCTCTCTGTCGTGCCTCGCGAACTCTCACTGGTCAATGTAATCGTCTGGCTGGTCATCTCCACAACGACCCTGGTCGTCTTCGTACCCACCGCCGTTTTCACAGTCGCTGCGACGACGGACTGGACGACGGCACTCATAGACGTCGAACGTGGCGAGGTGGATCTGCCTACATGGTTCACGTTCGGCATGAATTGTGGGCTGGTGCTCGCCGCTGCACTCTGCGCCTTCGGGACAGCGGGACTCCTCATCCGTCGCCTGCGAAGACGAGCCGACCCGGAAGCCGAGCCAGCGAGCTAGGCGTACTAGGCCAGGACAAGGCCGCCGACAACCTCGTCGCTCGAAGTCGAGCCTTTGAGGGACGAGGTGTTCTGCCTTCAACCATCGACCTAGCCAAGGGGTCGTCACGCCTCGGATTGACAGATCCCACCTATTGCATCCAGCTGCGTGAAGTCGTGAAGTGTCCGGCACGGTTGTGAAGTCGGAATGCCGCGCCGCGTGCGGAAGCGATCGTCACAGCCGCCAGAACTTGCGCAGTGCTGACCCGGGCAGTGCGGTGATGACGATGGCGACCAGTACGAGCAGTGTGCCGAATATGGTTTGCGGATAGATTGCGCTGCCCGCCACCGGCAGCAGCCAGTCCATGAGCAGGGCTCCGATCAGCTGGCCGGCGATCATGCTCAGCCCCGTGAGCAGCACGCCGATATGCCGAATCAACAAGGCGCTCAGGACGAGGTTGATGCATCCAAGCGCGCCGCCGGTGTATAGCCAGGGCTCGGGCGGAAGTGTGGGCATCCCGCCGGTGAGTGCCAGACTCAGCACCCAAATGAACGCCAGCCCGACACTGCCGACCACATAGTTAACCAGGGTTCCCGGGATTGGCGAGTGGACCTGCGCAGCGATCCTGCCGTTCACGGCGTGCTGAAACGTCATCAGAATCGCGGCTAGGACAACCAGTGCGAGCGGGACCAGCATTCCTTCGGGATTCGGCATGTCCGAGAGTCGAGGGGACACCGCCCAGGCCACCGCGCTCACCGTGAGTATCAAACCGAGTACACGCATCGTGGTTATCGCCCGTTTGCCGCCGGGGCCAATACCGAGCCGGTCTACGGCTAGTCCGCTGACCGTCTGGCCAGTCACGACCGCCACCGTATAGATCGCGATCCCGACGCTTGCGACAAAGCTTGTCTGGGCAAAGATGAAGTACGCGCCAAGGATGCCAGCACCGTGGAAGTACCAGGGAACGGTGCCCTCGCGGGTGCCGGAGAGGAGTTTCCCGAAGGCGGCACGTCCAGCGGGTAGCAATACTGTGACAGCGGCCATGATCAAGGCGGCACCGCTGAAGCTAAACAACCCTGCCAAGAGCGGATCCTGTAGTCGTTGTCCCAGTTCGCCGTTGATCCGGGCCTGCAGTGGCAGCGTTAGACCTGCGGTCACGGCCAGAGGGATTCCCGTAGCCAGTGCACGTGCTGCCGATCTAGGCCGCTGAACCACTGGAATACTGACAACCTGCTGCACTTAATAGCCCGCCGGGAAGGCGGTGGCGAGCCCAGGAACGACCAAGGCGGGCGTACCGCTGCGCACAAGCATCGCGGCATCCTCGCTCGCCCTGCAGACGGTTATTGCGACTGCCATATTGCGGTTCCTTCTGTTTGTTGTGCCTGGGCGGTTTGTCGCGACGCAATGAGTTTCGGCGAGGGCGCAGGGGCAGGCGTGGCGCCTTGGCGCCTTAGAAGAGGTCGGCGTAGTCGAGCGCGACCATGTCATATGAGGTCTGCAGGCACTCGAGCGGGGTGCGGCCGTACTGCTCGTCCTGCTCGACCAGGAGGTACTGGCCAATCTCATCGGGATCTGCGAGATCTGCACGGCATGGCTGCCGATCTCCCTCAACTACCGAAGAGTCTCGAAAGGGCCATCGTTGCCTGTACGCCGATTTTCGCCATTGAAATTTGTCCTCCTCGGGCCGGCGTTCCCTTTTGGAAACCGGTTGCCAATTTGTACTTTCGCACACTTACGTCCGACGTGCAACCGTTCGACCCGGGTCTTTCTACGACACTCGTGGGAGAAAACACTAGATCGGCGCCGCAGGGCCAGGCTGGCCTGCACGCGCACACCGCGTCTAAGTGGGGCCCTCGAGGACTCACCAAGTCGGCAGCCATCGAGTTGGGTCTTGGTACCTGAAGTATTGACCCCAGTTCATCCACGAGACCCCAGCCTCAGAGAAAGGTGGCGCCTTCTTCTCGGTCACCGTAGGATCGCAATAGCTGATCCCCCGGACCCTGGGACGTGTAAACAAACATTCCGGGAGATAGCTATGGGTACTCTTTTGTACGACGGCGGCAGCCCCATCGAGTTCGACGACCGCACGTTGGCGCACCTTCAAATCGTGATCGGTTCCAAACTGCGCCGGGGCGAGTCGTTCTACTTCAGTTGGCCGGCGAGGGACGGTGGACGAACAACCATCTGGTTGCACCCCACGTTGTCTCTGCGATACGACTACACGACGAACGAGATGCCTGCCCTCAATCGAGCGTGGGTCGATAGGCTCGCGGAACGCGCGTACACCCCGGGTGGGCTCGTCCTCCTGGCGGAACCCGAGACGGCGCACGCCGTCCCGCAACCCCTAACTTTCGTTGGTGCACAAGCCGTAGAGGTCAAAGATCTTGCCGGTAGTCGTTGACATAGCTCTCGTAGGAGATATCGTCGTCGAAGTTCGGAATACCGATCTCGTACTCCTCCGACGATTCAAAGAGCACCGGCAACCCGGGCGTGACGATGGCGCGGACGGAGTGGGCGCCTGCTGCAGGAATAGACACCGTTCCCCCACCGGCGCGCATTGCCGCTACCAGCTCGTCTTCCAAATCGGAGACGTCGGCATCCTGCACCAAGCGAAAACGTCGGTCGCCGATCGCGAGAGTGGTGATGATCATGGCAGCCGCCTTTCTCAGTCGTAACGATACGTCGAATCGGCAACAGAACGCACGGTTTGCGATCCCTCGTTCGGCTTGCTACGTCCACGGCTCCACCGAAGTTCGCCTTGCGTGCTTTCGCCCTGCTTACTCCTGCAATCCCGCGAGTGCAAAAGATACCTTCTGTCTTGACACAGTCACCAGCCTGCCCCGAGAGCTGGAACGTGTTGTGACGGGGGCATCTTGAACGCCGCGCAAGCAACATCAGATCTGGGACGAAGACTCTCCGCCCCCTTCCTCGACCTGCTACCAATCAGCGGTGTGGCCATCTCTGTCTTCAACCGAGACGAGAAGGCTCTGGTTATTCACGCGAGTGATGACACCGCCGCCCAACTCGAGGAAGCCCACCTTGACCTGGGCGAAGGACCGCTCTTCGACTGCGTCGCCGCCGCGCGACCTGTGTTGATTCCCGAGGTCGCGACCGCTGACCGATGGCCGTTATTCCTCGCCCGCGCCCAAGACCTTCAAGTGGCTGCTGTCTTCCTTTTTCCGCTGACCCTCGGCGCCGCCTGCGTGGGCGCCGCACTCTGTTACAGGGACACCCCCGGCGCCCTGGACATTGAAGCCCGCGACGTCGGCCGCTCACTCGGCCGCGCGGTCGCAGGCCAGGCACTCCGCCGGGCGATCGCACTCGCCGACGGCGAGGAGTCCGACGAGACCGCGCCGATCGAAATGCGGCGTGAAGTGCATCAAGCTACCGGGATGGTACTCAGCCAGCTCGATATCACGGCGTCCGATGCGTTGGCTCGAATGCGCGCGTACGCCTTTTCCAACGGCGTCAGCCTTCGCGAGGTCGCTCGTGACGTGGTGGACCGACGGCTCGACTTTTCAATATCGAGGGACTGATCTCAGATGAGCAAAGAACACATGGTGAGCGAGAAAACGCGGGAAGCGAAGATCAACGCGGCCTTCATCGCGATGGCCGACGCGCTGATGAACGAGTACGACATCGTCGATCTCCTGTCGACACTTCTGAACGCCTGCACCGATATCCTCGGCGTCGAAGCCGGCGGCATCCTATTGGCGGATGCCGCCGGGGATCTCGAGCTGGTCGCCTCCACCAGCGAAGAAGCGGAATTGGTCGAAACCATCATCATCGCCGCGGGCGAAGGACCGTGCTTCGATTGCTACAACACTGCTGCGCCGGTCACCGTTGCAGACATCGAAAAAGTGGCGGAGAAGTGGCCCAGGTTCCATCGGACGGCCCTCGAGCAGGGATTCCGCGCCACCTACGCCGTTCCGATGCGACTACGGAACGACGTGGTTGGGGTGATGAACCTTCTGCACTCCCAGCCTGGCCCGACTTCCGAAGAGGACGGAAGCGTCGCACAAGCACTGGCCGACCTCGCAGTCCTTGGCGTCCTTCACGAACGCAACTTCCGGACACCGTTCGCAATCACCGAACAGTTGCACCTCGCCCTGGATACCCGCATCCTCATCGAACAGGCCAAAGGGGTGCTCGCTGATACAGAAAATCTCACGATGACAGAGGCCTTCAACTCGCTCCGGCGCTACGCGCGTGCGAACGGCACCACTCTCCGCCGCGTCTCTGAAGCCATCACCCGCCGCACAATAACGACATCCGAAATCGTCTCCAGCTGACCAGGTCCCGTCCACAGGACCGCAGAACACCCCTCTCGCTGTCATCACCTCCAGGCCAACGTGAATATACGTGGATCTGAATTCATCGGCGCCCCCACAGCCCGGGATCGTGGCCCCGGCGCCGGGGCGGACGATCCAAACGGCAGTCTCTTCGCGCAGCGGCCCACCCGACCCCCTATGTTCCTCGTGAAGTCGGCAGAGAGGCGATCACACTGTCGCCGCCGCCGAAGATGCTGCCACCGTCGCGGACGGTATTGATTATCAGGTCGGTCATGGCTGCCTTGTGGTGATCGACGACTGCGATCCATTCAGGCGGCGCGTCAGTGTCGGGGTCGATTTGGGCGCTCCAGTGAGCGATCTCGAGCAGGACGGGGATGAGCGCGAGACCGCGCTCGGTGAGGCTGTAGACGATCCGTCGGGAATCGGTGGGGTCGGGGGCCCGGCTGAGGATGGCGTTGTCTTCAAGCTGAGCGAGCCGGGCTGCCAGCACGCTCGGGGCAATGCGCTCTTCGGCGGCCAGGAATCCCTTGAAGGAGCGCTTGCCGAAGTAGACGATGTCGCGGACATACTCGTAGTGATAGCGTCATTTCACTACGAATATCATACTGAAAAGGGCAGGCTATGAGCAGCTCCCATCCGACATTCGAGGTCCGGTCTACGAGGGTGTTCCCGGTGCCGGTTGAAGCGGCCTATGCGGCCTGGACCGAGCCCAGTTTGGTCAAGCAGTGGTGGGGGCCTGCCGGGTTCACCTGTCCGGTCGCGGATCTCGATGTCAGAAGCGGCGGCGTCTCCCTCATCGCGATGCGGGCCCCTGCGGAATTCGGCGGCGCCGAGATGTACAACACCTGGACATACACGTTGGTAGACCCGCCAAATCGGCTCGAATACGACATGCGGTTCTCCACCGCCGATGGACGAAACATCAGCCCTGCCGACGCTGGCATCCCGGGCGGTGTGCCCGACGCCGTCCCACATGTAGTCACGTTCGAACGACTCGAAGACAGCCACAGCCAAGTGAGTGTAACCGAGTACGGTTACACCGACCAGGGGGCCCGGGACATGTCGCAAGCCGGCCTCGACGAGTGTCTGGACAAGCTCGCACGTCTCTTTCTGTCGCGATCTTTGTAGGCGTTCGCGAGTTCCGCGAACGCTGTGCTGCGTGAGGCGTACTCGAAAGCTTGATTCCTGTATGCCCGTGTGAGAGGCAGGTCGAGATACACGAGTTTGAGTGGTCCAAAGAGGAACTCGCGGGTTTCGCACTCTGACGGCTTGACCCTGACGTTGCGTCAACCCTGCACGCTGGATGGCATGACGCAGAAGGCAACACGACGCAGAGGGCGAGTGGTGACATCCACGATCAGCACGACCCAGCCCTGGACCGGCATGGTGCCAGTGGAAGACACCGCTCTTGCCGTCACCGATTCAGGGGGCTCAGGGCCGCCCGTGGTTTACCTCAACGGACAGTTCGCCACCCAGGGATACTGGCGGCGGGTCATCGGCGAGTTGGGGCCGGGGTGGCGGCACCTCACCTACGACGAGCGAGCCCGCGGGCGGAAGTCGGGGCGTTCCGCGGACTATTCCTTCGAGGCAAGCGTCCGCGATGTCGATGCCGTGCTCGACGCTCGGGGCATCGAGCGAACCCTCGTGGTCGGGTGGTCGTACGGCGCGTTCGTCGCCGCGCACTGGGCGAGTCGCAATCCGAACCGGGCGATCGGCGCAGTGCTCGTCGACGGTGCGCAGCCAAACGACTGGCTCACCGATGAGATGGAGCAGGGCATCCGGAAGATCTTCCGGCGGATGCGGTGGCTGATGGTGCCACTCCGCGTGACCGGACTGACGCCTCGGATGACCGCGCCGGAGATGGCCGAATGCAACATCGAGGTGGGCAAGCTCGCGCGCGAACGGGAACTCGGTCCGGTGATGGATGGGATCACCGTCCCGACCCGATACGTCCTCGCGTCCGGAACGTCGTTCGGTAGCAAAGGCGATGGGCAGGAGAAGATCCGCGCGAGCGTGCCCGCGGTGGCCGACCGCAACCCACACATCACGATCCACGCGAAGGTCGCAAGCAATCACGGCGCGATCCTCCGCAAGGACTATCGCGCAGTCGCCGAGGCGGTCCGCAGCGTCGCCCATTGAGGCAGGATGGAGCCATGCTCACGATCAGCCAACTGGCGTCGTACGCCGGAGTGACGGTGCGCACAGTCCGTCACTACCACCAGATCGGCCTACTCGCCGAGCCCGGACGCGACCACTCCGGCTACCGCAACTACGACGCAGCCGCCGTCGTGCGGCTGATCCGCATCCGCGTGCTGGCGGATGCGGGTGTGCCACTTGCGCGAGTGCAGGAGCTCCTCGTCGCCGGCCCGGATGAGTTCACTCGTGCTGTCGAAGAGATCGACCATGCCTTGAGCGCCGACATCCGTCGCCTCCAGAACAACCGCAAGCGAATCGCCACGCTTGCCGCCGGCGATCACCTGACCCTCCCCCAGAGCGTCGTGGACTACCTGAACCGGCTGCGCGCGCTCGGTATCGGCGAGGCGTACATCGAGCTCGAAAGGGATGCCTGGATCATGCTCGCCGCGCAGTATCCGCAAATCATCGACTCCGTGATCGCCGAGAAGAACCGCCATCTAGACCAGGACCCTGATATGACGCGGCTCTATCGCCTCCTCGGCTCTGCGCCTGATTGGTCGGCGGACGATCCGCGAGTTGTCGAACTCGCCGACCTCGTCGAGCAACTCCGCATCCGCGCTGTTCAGAGCGGTGAACTTGAAATTGGCGGCGATCAGACGGATCCGCTCTTGGCGCTGCTGGACGCGGCCATGACCGAGTCTGCACCGGTCGCTCGACGGCTGCTGGCGATCCTCGAGGAACGCGGGTGGCGTGGCTGGACGCGGCTCGAAAAAGTTCCGGCGACGCGAATCCAAGGCGATCGCTAAGCGAGGCTCCATTCGGTGAGGCGGATCGCGAGCTTTATAACCCTCGTAACTCTCGCAAGGAACCCTCAGCGGGCACAAACCGACGCTGCGTGTGATTGGCATGCGCATCGCCTGATTTCTCCACGAATCAGCGATCCATTCACGCCTTTCGCGTTGAGCTCCGACAGCGGTGGATTTGCCAACGATACCGTCGAACCATGCAGTTTGACGTGGAAGCACTTCTGTTCGATATCGATGGCACTCTCGTGGACTCCACGCCAGTGGTCGAGCGGACGTGGAACACCTGGGCGTCCAGGCACGGACTGGACGTCAACGCGATTCTTGCGGTGTGCCACGGCCGAAGGACGGAGGACACCGTTGCCGAGTTCCTCCCCGCATCTGAGTGCGCGGCCGGCGCTGCAGAACTCACTCAGCTGGAACTGGACGATCTAGATGGCGTCGTCGCACTACCTGCCGTGCTGGACCTGCTGATGAAGCTGCCACCGGACCGGTGGGCTGCCGTTACCTCTGGATCGCAGGAGCTTATGCGCGCGCGACTTACCGTCGCCGGACTGCCGATCCCTCCGGTCTTGATCGCCGCTGAAGACGTGACCCACGGCAAACCGGATCCGGAAGGCTATATGAAAGCCGCGGCTGCGCTGGGTCGGACCCCGTCAAATTGCCTCGTCATCGAAGACGCGCCAGCCGGCCTCGTGGCGGGCCTTGCCTCAGGCGCGAGGGTACTGGCAGTCGCCACGTCGCAGTCTCCAGACGTCCTGGGTTCTGCCCATGCTGTGATTCCCGATCTGACCTACTGCACAATCGCTGCAACCGATACGGGCATTCGCGTCGAGACGCACCCGTGAAGATCATCCCACCTGGCGGAACCATCAGCCGGCGGGCAGCCCGGCGGCGGCCGAAGGCGCCGCGAGTGGGCCTGACGTCGCCGCCGGCCCGCGTGAACAAGGCATCAGCCGCGGGTCGGCGGGATAGTCTTACGCATCACGGTCTTGTTCTTGCCAATGTGACGCTCGAACGTGAATCCCGCCTTCTCGAACATGGCCCTCGTGCCGTTGTGGAGAAACGAGGACGACGTCCTCTTGCCCGGCGCGAGTTCGTTGGGGAACGAAACCACCTCGCCACCGCCAGCCCGCGCGATCAGCTCGAGCGCGCCATCCAGCGCCTCCCGCGCCACGCCCGAACGTCGGTGGTCGCGGTCGACGAAGAAGCATGTGATGCGCCACGGCGCCGGCGCGGTCTCCCCTGCGTCGTACTCCCTGCGGTGGTAGATGCGCGGCAGTTCGACCGGGCTGCCGTACTCGCACCACCCGATCGCGTCGTCGCCGTCGAAGACGAGCGCGGCGTGCGCGACGCCCTCCGCCACGAGCCTCTGTTTGAACGTCGGCCCGTCGTACTCGCTCTTGATGGTGTGCTCCGTGTCGTCATGGAAATACGAGCAATAGCACCCGCCCCAGACTCCGTTGTGCTTCTGCGCGAGCGCCAGCCACGCCGGGAAGGTTTCGGGAGTGAGCGGTTTGGTCACGTGTGAAGTCATCCAGCCCATCCTCCGGCGTTGTAGGGGAACGAGTTCAAGAAGGTCAGGAAGCGTGCCTCCTTACGCGTGCCAACCAGTAAATCTGATACCGAACGCTTCTTCAAGAAAATTCAGCACCTGAGTACCGCATGAAGCGGTCTCCACTAACGCGAACGCGGAAACCAGGTAATCGCCCGCAAGACGGACCGCGAGCGCAACGCAAGTACCGTGGGGTCGATGAGCTGAAGCGTGTCCCGCTCGAAGTACCAGACATCAACCAAAGCTGGTGACTCGAAGAGCGCCCTCGCAATACAGCGACGACGCACTGCAGCCCGTCGAGCCCCCTCTCCCCCGCAGGTTTTGCTTCGAGAATCAGACGCCTGGTGTCGCCGAGCGCCCATTACTGCTGGACGAACCCTCAGCGCGAACGTTGTCTCTAACCCTCAGCGGGAAGGGCCAGTCGATTCTGGTCGGACACATGGGCGACATCCTGGTGAACCGTCTCCGCGTGCTACGCGAAGTCGTATGTCAGAATCGCGGCCAACTCTTCCCTCCTGGGCCCGTTGCGTGGTTCCCTAGTGCTGGACCATGGATGTCGGGACGGGTGGGGCGATGGGGGCTTCGCTGAGGGCTGCGGATGTTCGCGGTTGCACTGTCGCGAGTGTCGCCCGGGACTGGGAGGCCGTGATTTCAGATGACGAACGACCGGGGGAAGAACGATGATCGACGACGAGTACGAGTTCCCGAAGGGCTTCCCGACGCCCGCGACCATCGAGGCCGCTTATGACGCCGCCGACCTCATCCGCGCGATCAGCGCCTACAAGCACTTCTTTCCCGCCGTCTCGGGTTACACGCTCCTCGACGGCAACCTCGCGATCGGCATCGTGCCCAACCGAGTGTTCGGCACGATGGACACCCGGCCGGAGCAGCGCGGGCTCACGCTCAACTCTGACACGCCCTACGCGTCGGTCATCCTCGACCTCAGTGACGGCCCGCTCGTCGTCGACGTGCCGGCCGGCCCCATGCTTGGCGCAATTCTGAACGCAGATCAGTCGTGGATCGCCGACATGGGCATCCCCGGTGCGGACCACGGGGAAGGTGGCCGCTACGTCATCCTGCCCCGCGACGCGGATGCCGCGGATCTCGACGTCGATGGTGCCTTCGTTGTGCGAGCAACGACCAGACACGTGATCGCCGGGCTCCGTGCAGTGCCTCTTGATGGCGATGTCGATCGGGCAGTCGCGCTGATGAAGCAAACCCGCGTGGCGCCACTCGACCCGTCTTCACCGTGGGACGAGGCCGAGTGGATCGACCTGTCGGGCAAGCCGCAGGACACCAGCCCGAATCGAGTACAGGCCAGCGGTGACTATTGGAAGACCCTCCTCCGCTATATCACCGAGGAAGGAACGACCGCCGCCGACGACGGCTACCTCGCCGACCTCGCGGTGCTCGACATCCGCCCCGGCGAGCCGCTCCCCACGGATGAGCGCACGGTCAGCATCCTCGCCCGCGCCGCGGCCGAGGCCGACGCACAGCTGCGGGTGCAGTCGCTGGCCGACCGCCGTGGTGACCGGGTGGCGTGGTCCGACCGGCAGTGGGAGTGGGTGAGCCTTCGCCCGGAGAACGCGTCGTTCCAGCTCGATGGCCGCCTTGACGTCACAGCGCGGGAGACCTGGTTCTATCAGGCCATAGCGACGTCGCCCGCGATGTTCCGCCGGCAGGCGGGCGGCGGGTCGGTGTACTGGTTCGGCGCCCGCGACAGCAACGGCGTCTATCTCGACGGCGGTTCAACCTATTCGCTGGCTGTGCCCTTGCCGGTCCCGGCAAAGCTGTTCTGGAGCGTCACTGTATACGACGCGCAGACCCGCAGCCAGATCGCCACCGAACAGGGCAACGCCGCCCTGCGGTCCCTGTTCGAGCTCGGCGAGCATCTCGATGGTGACGAGGTCACTCTTCACTTCGGGCCGACTGCGCCCGATGGCGCGGAAGACCGCTGGGTGCGCACAGTTCCGGGGGCGGGATGGTTCGTCTATTTCCGCATCTACGGCCCCACCGAGGGAGCCTTCGACGGAAGCTGGCGCCCCGGCGACTTCGAACTCGATCCACCGGCCACTGCCGTCACGGCGTAAACGAAGCGATCGGAGGAGCAGATCATGACGTACGCACACACCGATGTGCTTGCCCGCGGCAGGCATCGCCACGCGGTTGAGACCGCGATCTGGGGGATGGCCGCTGTCAACTACCAGCTGATGCGCGAGACACTGACCGAGGGTGCGACGAATGAGTTCGTCTACTGGTCGAAGCTGCTCGACTGGCGCAACCAGACGCTCACCCCAAACCCCGACCTCATCTACTACATAGCGTTCTTCGACACCCACGAGGGGCCAGTCGTGGTCGAAATCCCGGGCGAGAGCGACGGACAGGCGCTCAACGGGTCAGTATGCAGCCTCTGGCAGGTGCCGCTCGAGGACGTCGGCCACTTCGGCGTCGACGAGGGCCGCGGCGGCAAGTACGTCATCCTGCCGCCGGGATGGGATGAGCCCGTGCCCGACGGCTACATCGCCCTGCCCTGTGAAACCTACGGCAGCTACGCGCTGCTGCGTTCTGTGCTCGCCGAGGGTACCCAAGAGGCGCTCGACAAGGGGCTCGAGCTATGCCGACGCATCCGCGTCTATCCTCTCGCCGATGCCGACAATCCGCCTGAAACGGCGGCGCGGGACTTGCAGGGCGACGTGGTCGACACGACCATCCCATACGACCTGCGCTTTTACGAGTTGCTGCACCGTGTCATCCAGGACGAACCACTGCTCGCGCGCGACCGGCCCTTCGAGCAGATGCTCGGGTCGATCGGCATCCGCAAGGGCGAGCCGTTCGAACCCACCCCCGAGCAAATCGGGCTGCTCGAGGATGCGATCGGCGAGGCGCACGCCTGGCTGAAAGCCGAGTACGAGCGAAGCTTCGACCCCTTCTTCGACGGGGCGCAATGGTTCTTCCCCGGCCGATCCGACTTCACCGACAGCCAACGCGACGGCTTTGACGCTCACCCCGAGGGTTACCCCTATCTGAACCGCGGGGTCATCTATCACATGGCCTTCATCGGGATTCGGCGATTGGGGATCGGCCAGTTCTACCTCGTGAACCTCCGCGACAGCGTCGGCGAAATCTTCTCATCTACTGCCAGATACCGGATGCGAGTGCCCGCCGAGGTGCCCGTCTCACAGTTCTGGTCGGTGACCATGTACGACGCCGGAACGCACGCCTTCATTCGCGGCAACACGAAGTATTCGGTCTCATCGCAGACGCCCGGCCTGGTTACCAACGAGGACGGCACTGTCGATGTCTACTTCGCGCCCCACGCCGAACCCGGTCAGGAGGCCAACACGATCGAAACGGGTGACTCCGCCGGCTTCGAGCTCATGTTCCGGTTCTATGGTGTCGGCCGAGAAGTCATGACCAAGCAGTGGGCCCTGACCGACGTCGTCCCCATCGCGTAGCCCAGCGTCCGTCGGTCGAGGGCAGATGGCGTCGGTCCCCGATGCCACGGATGACGCGATCGCGGCGAAGGCCGTCCCCCAGATCGGAGAACGGCCTTCGCTGCGGCAAAAGCTGCCTAGTGGCCGTTGTTGTCGTTGTCCTCGTGTCCGCGCGTACCGGACTTCGCGAGGCCGCGGCTGATCAGGTAGCCAACTGTGACGAAAGCGACGTACTGCCAGGCGTGGTCTGCTCCGAAACCCTGGCCGTCATCGCCGTTGTCGGTGACTGCTGCCGCGATGAGGATTGCAACAGACACAATGAGCCACACGTAGAACTCGGTGGTCTTGAAGGCTGCTTTAGATTCGACAGCACGACGGGTCGTGGTGACGTTCTGGTTGGAGGTGCGTGCGTTGTTAGACATAGTTTCGCTTTCGTTGGATGGGCGGATGAAGTCCGCGCAAAGTCGGAAACGCTGCACACAACGGGGTCCGGGCTGGAGCTGCAAGATCTTCGCGACACCAAAGCTACGTTTCCTGCGACGAAACTGCATGGGGATGGAAGCTGATCACATACTGTGCTACCGAACGCGATTTTGGAACGCCCGGACATTCTGCATCGGTGGTGACCTGTCGAGCGCTGCCCTTGCGGCGCTCGACATCCGGATCGCGGGGATCGATGAGCAAGCCGTCCTAGCCACTAGCCTGGCCTGTGGACAGGGCGCGTCAGTCGGATAGCCGAACCCTCAGCGGGACAGCCCGCGTCGCCCTAGCGATCCCTAACCGCACAAGCGCCGCCGGCTATGCCGCGCTCGCGTTGCCACCGGACCTCAGCGGTCCACCTACGCGGCGATCGCCTCGATCGCGGCGGACGTCCAGGCCCGTTCGGCTCCCGCGATCCCGGCCAGGTAGGCGCCGATGCGCGCGGGTGACCAGTTCCGCGACTCACGCAGTCCAGCCGCCATCACGCGCAGATAGGACTCGGCGGGTGCTACGAGGTCCCGCTCCCCCGCCGCGGCGCTCGTGAAAGTCACCACCGGGAGGCGCGCACGGGTGCCTACACGAATCAGGGTCTGATAGCGACCGGGCCCGACTGCCAGTCGCCCGGCGCGATGCAGGGCAGAGAGATCGAGGTCGACTCCAGGGTGCTGGCGCGTCTCCTGCGCGAGCACATCCGCCAACTGCTGCCCGGCTAGGAGGTACGCCCGGCCAGCCACCATTCCCTGCGCTTGTGCATCGTAGACCGCCATGCCGCCACCCCAAACGCTCGAACGACCGGTGAAGCAGAGCGCACCCGGGATGTCCAGGTCGACGTCGCCACCGGGTTCGGTCCGGTCGCGACACCCGGGATAGGTGCGAGATCCGCCGACAGGTCGTCCACCGACGATGTAGCACCGGAAGCGGGCAAGACTCAGGTTCGTGCCGTACGCGACGTACCAGAGCCGATCCATGGAGCCTCCCTCTACTCCGGGAGTGTACTCTCCATGCCTCCGACCGTGGCTTCGTCCAACAGCACGCGTCGCGCGCGCTCGTACAGTTCCATCGCCTGCGCCGGCGTGTCACCGACTGCCGTCATCCCGACACGGCCGTGCTCGGTGATGCAGCTGATCATGTGGAAGATGATGCCTGACTGGCGCGACTGATCGAAGTGGAGACCGTGCCTGGCGACGACGTCGAACAGGTCGCCGACCGAGAGTCCCCGCAGCTCGACCGCCTCGAGATGATCTGTGGCGACGAGGTGCTTCTCGGCGCCATCCGGGGTGACGTACCGACCCGATTCCTGGTCGTACCGGCCATCGGTCAGGAACTGGAGTGTCAGGAACGGATGCGTCGTACCGCCCTTGCGCAGATTGAGCTCGATCGCGAACGCGGACCATTCGCCCGCCGCGTCCCGCACCACTACGAAGTCGACCGCGAACCGCCCGAGCACCCCCTCGGCCGCTAGCCGCTCTCCGATCGCCATCGCCGGCTCGCTGATCAGTCGCGAGTAAGCCGGATCGGCCGGAAAGGTACATCCCAGATAGCTCTGGCCACTGGCCCCGCCAAGGAGTTGATCGTGTGTGGAGAGGAGTTCGACGGTGCCGTCCGGCAACGCGCGCAATTGCACGCTCGGGCTCAGCAGATCCTCGCCGATGATACGTTCCTCCACGATGCCGCCGTCGGATTCGAGCTTGGCCACGTAAGCCTCGAACGGAGTGTCCGGCGACTCCAACTGCATCCCCCTGACGCGTTCTGCGATCGTCGCGCGTCGGTCCGGCGCTGGGAGATCTGCGATCCCGACGAGATCGACGAGCGCATTGCCGGCACCGGAGACTCCATCATTGAGTTTCACGATCACCTGGCTCATACCCGGTCGCCTGGTCAGAAGTTCTCCGATCGCGTCGACGACATCGTCGAGACCGTGCAGATCCTCGGCGCCGAGCGGATACGGCACGCCGACCTCGCCGAAAAGCCTCCGGCAGCCGGTCTTGGTTCCGAGACCGGACAGGCGCGGGTCTGCACCGTACATCGGGACGCCGAGGGTGAGGGCAATGTCACGTTCGAGCTCGGTCGTGTTGTACGGGATCAGGTGGCTGTGCGCCCGGTTCGGGACCAGCGCGGCGATCCTGGCGAGCATCCTGGGCCGCTCGAGCAGCTTCTCGCTCAACGGTCGAGGAGACGAATCGCCCACAGACACCATCGAGAGCCTGGCCAGGGCATGACTCGGAATGACTCCGGGAAGCAGCGCGAGGTAGTACTCGATGATCCGCTGATCGATGGGCATCGAGGTCACGTAGACCATCCGCAGCCTCGGCTGGCGCAGCAGCAGGAGGAGGAATAGGAAGCGCTCTTCGAACGCCTGAGCCATGCTGCCGCTGCCCGGAACTGCCGTGCTCAGCGTGACCGACGGCACGACAATGACCGACTCGTCGTCGAAGTCGAGCTTCATCGAATTCCACACCGATCCCATGCGCTCCTGCAGCATTCGGAACCGGGCCCCGCGGGCTTCGCCATCGAGGTCGGCCAAGGTCGTGGCCGCGCGGGCCACCGCCGCGCTCTCGAGTCTCGTCATGTGCTCACTTCTGCCTTCGTCTCATCGATACCGGTGACCTCGAATGCCCGGATCGGACGGCTGAAGCCCCTCAACTCGAGTTCGCCCACCGGGTTGCCGGATGCCACGCCCTCTGCGGCCGAGAACACCCGCTGGGCGACGAGGATCTGCCCGGGGCCGGCTTCTGCACAGAGGCGTGCTGCCAGATTGGTCACGCTCCCGATCGCGGCGTAGTCGAACCGCCCCTCGAAGCCGATTCGGCCGAGCGTGGCGAAGCCCTGGGCGATACCGACGCCGAAACCGAGGTCGTTGCCCTGCCTGCTCCATCCCGCAGCTAGGTCGGCGACCCGATCCCGCATCGCGACAGCCATCGAGACAGCGCGTTCGGCCGCGTCGTCGCAGGGCAGCGGGTCGTTGAAGAACACCATCAGCCCATCGCCCGTGAAGCGTTCCAGGGTGCCCTCGTAATCGTGAATCAACGCGCCGAGCGCGGCGTGATACTCGGCGAGGACTCCCATCACCTCTTCCGGCTCGCTCGCCTCGGCGAAGGGAGTGAATCCCCTGAGGTCGCAGAAGACAACGACGATCTCGCGACGATGGCTGCCGAGGAATGCCTCGTCGCCGGAGTCGATCACCAGATCCACCAGCTGAGGCGACAGGAAGCGGCGCAGCCGGTTGACCTTCTGGAGCTCATCCACCTGGGCGCTGACGCGGGCCTCAAGCTCGAGGTTCCACCGGGTGAGCTCCGCCGCCTGCCGTTCGATGGTGTCCTGGTAGCGCTTGACCTTGGCCAAAGAGGCGATGCGAGCGAGTAGTTCGCCCTGGTTGAACGGCTTGCTCACGAAGTCATCCGCTCCGGCCTCGATGGCGCTGAGCTTCTCCTGGTCGCCGCTCGCCGTGATCATCACCACCGGCAGGAATTCGAAGCCCGGGCTGCTCCGGATGCGGCGACAGACCTCATAGCCGTCGAGCCCCGGCATCACGATGTCGAGGAGCACGAGGTCGGCACCTGATGTCGGCAGCATCGCGAGTGCCTCCTCGCCGGACGTCGCCGTGAGCAGCCGATAGCCGCGGGGGCTGAGGACGGCATCGAGCAGCCTGAGGTTCTGGGGCAGGTCATCCACGGCGAGGATGGTGATGGCGTTAGCTGCCATCGGATCGCCCTTTTCCCAGGAAGCCGCTGACTTGGTCGGGCAGATCCCGCACACTGATCGGCTTGCCGAGGTAGCCGTCGAAGCCCTCACGGGAGGTTCGCTCCCGGTCCGTCGTCATGGCGAACGCGGTGACGGCGACCACCGGAACATCGCCGAATCCGGGATCCTGTCGGAGCAGTCGGAGCGCTTCGTAGCCGTCGATACCCGGCAACTGAAGATCCATAAGCACCAGGTCGGGAGAACAGGTTCCGGCGAGCGCCACCCCCTCTTCGCCGGACTGCGCCTCCACCACCTCATAGCCGAATGCGGTCAGCACGTCCCGAACGAGCTTGAGGTTGAGCGGGTTGTCCTCCACCACGAGGATGCGATGACCGGACATCAGAGCGCTCCCTTCGACGGTACGGCCTCGCGACCGCCTGGTGCCGTTGGTGACTCGGGATGCAGTCCTCCCGACCGCCGCAGTGCGCCGACGAGCGCATCCCGGCTCACGGGCTTGATCAGGTAGTCCGTCGCACCGAGCCTGATGCCGCGCGCCTTCTCGTCGAGGATCGAGACGACGATCACGGGTACCGCCCGCGTGGCCTCGTCTTCACGCATCCGGGTGAGCACTTCCCAGCCATCCATCCCCGGCAGTCGGATGTCGAGGACGACTGCGGCCGGTCCGACGGCGCGGATCAGATCGAGTCCCTCCTGCCCGTCGCGGGCGAGGAGCACCTGGACGCCGAGCCCTTCGAGGTACGCCGTCATCAGGTCGAGGGATGCCCGGTCGTCGTCGATGACGACCACGACCGGGAGGTGCGTCGTGTCGACGTGCGCCGCCGGATGCTCCTCCACCGCACCGCTCATCGGAACGGTGAAGCCGAAGGTGCTGCCCACCCCGACCTCCGTCTCGAGCCACATTCTGCCGCCGAGGAGCGAGACGATCCTCCGGCACAGGGTGAGGCCGAGGCCGGTCCCCTCCTCCCGTCCCGCACCGCGTCGACCCTGCTGGAACGACTCGAAGATGCGTTCCCGGTCCTCGGGTGGGATGCCGGTCCCGTTGTCCGTGACGGCGATCGTGAGATCGGGCCCGACGTGACGGGCGGCCACTTCGACGTGGCCGCCGTCAGCCGTGAACTTCACTGCGTTGCTCAGGAGGTTGAGGAGCACCTGCTTGAAGCGGAGTTCGTCCGAGTCGATGGTGGCCAGTCCCGGTTCGACGTCGAGGGTCACGTCGATGGCGTGGAGGGCTGCGCGTTCCCGCACCATGGAGATCCCGTACTCCAGGGCCGAGTGGATCGAGAACGGTGACGAGGCGAGTTCCATGCGTCCGGCCTCGACCTTGGAGAGGTCGAGGATGTCGTTGAGCAGTTCGAGCAGGTGTCTCCCGGAACCGAGGATGTCGTGGAGGTACTCGTCCTGGCGTTCATTGAGGTCGCCGAACATCCGCTCCAGCAGCACTTCGGAGAAGCCGATGACCGCGTTCAACGGTGTGCGGAGTTCGTGCGACATGCTGGCGAGGAACTCGGACTTGTGCTGGCTGACGACCTGGAGCTCTGCGGACTTGGTCTCGAGCTCCCGGAACAGGCGGGCGTTCCACACGGCCAGCGCCGACTGGCTCGCGAAGGTCTCGAGGAATTCGATCGTCTCGTTCGAGAAGTCTCCGGGAGTCTTGCGTCGCACGACGAGTGCTCCGAGGATCTGCGCACCGCGGAGCACGGGTACCGCGAGAACGGATCGCCAGCCATCGTCGTACAGCACTTTCAGGTGCGGGTCCAGCTCGACGATTTCGAGGTCGGCCACGGCGATAGGGTGTCCCTCCATTGCGGACCGGCCGACGAGGGTGGTCTCCAACTCGATCCGGGTCGCGCGCAACGCGGCCAGGAGTCCCGCGCTGCTCGCGTAGGCGCTCCGCACCGAGAAGCAGCGCTCCTCCTCGACGTACTCCATCATCGAGCCACCGTCACAGCCGGAGAAGCGGACGGCGTTCATGATGATGTTCGAGAGCACCTCGTCCAGGACCAGGCTCGAGCTGACGACACCGCCGACCTCGCTCAGCGCCTCGAGCTGCTCGACCCGTCGGGCGAGCTCGAGACCCCGCTCTTCGAGCGCGCGTACCAGGTGCACGTTCCTCACAACGATCGCGGCCTGCGCGGCGAACGCCGCCAGCAGCGCCATGGCCCGGTCGTCGAATGGCTCGACCTCTGTGCGGAAGAGCGAGAGCGTGCCGACCACTTCGTCGTCGAGCATCATAGGGGCCGAGATGAGGGTGCGGTATCCGCCGATCGCCTGGAGGTCCTGGCGGCCGTACTCGGGGTCGATGAGCGCATCGGGCACCTGGTTGATCTTGCGGTCCAGGGTCACACGCCCGACAATAGTTTTCCGGTCGAGTTTGAGCGGGTGGGCGGCTACGTAGCTCAGGAACTCGCCGGTGAGGCCGACGGAGGACGAGAGCACGAATCGGTCTCCGTCGAGGAGGTAGATCTGGCCGGCCGCCGCCAAGCAGAGCCTGCGGGCGCTCTCCACGACGGTGTCGAGCACGGCGTCCGGGTCGGACGCCGACCTGCCGAGCGTGGTCAACACCTCGTTCATCGCGGCGAACTGCTCGGTGGCGTCGGTATAGTCACGCTGGAGGCTTCGGAACTCCTCCATGCTCACCGGGCGACCTTGCTCGCTGATGGTGGCCTCCCTCTCTAGAAACCGGGGGCATAAGCGACTGCAGGGGTCATTGTCCTCGCGACCTGCAGGGTGCGCAATGGGTTCGAATCGCTCAGCGGCGGCTCCGTGACGCACCGATCGGCATGGGAATGACGACGAACGGGGCGGGCGGACTTCTATGCGATTACCCGACGTGCACGGTCCTGAGCCGTCCAGGTCGATCTCGGTCGTCGCGTCGGCGCCGAACCGACCTGGCGAATCGTCCTCCGTGATTGCGACCAGCCAGGGCCGGCGTCCGCGGCGTGCCCAGAAGCATCCGCCCGATCCGAGCCAGGAATCCATTCGTCGTCGCCACCATCGCACCCTGGCAAGCGGATCCTTGACGTTCAGAGGCCATCAGGACACGGGAATGGGGCGGTGTGGGATCTCTCCCACCGCCCTGCACCGCTAGGTACACGGTCTCGAGTGCGTATCCCTCTTCGCCGTGAACGATGGTGTCGACTCCGGCGACCTCGTCCTCGTTGGTGATCCGCGAGCCCATCGTCGTCTGAAGAGGACGACCGCAACAAGCGCGGCAAGGAGCGCCACAAATGCGATGGCCAATGGAAGCGTTCCATAGTCGTAGAACGCCACGTACGGGTTGGCCGGATCGGTCGTCTCGAACGTGCACCTGATTCCAAACGGGATGAACACCTGCTCCCCGTCGACGTAGTATCCACCGGGATTGTCGCGGAGATCGACGCCCGGCCGGCTGGCGTAGATGTGGTGTCCGCACGCTTCGTACATACCGCTTCTCCGCATCCCCCACCAGCGGAACAGCACGAAGAAAGTGACCAGGGCCCAGACGGAGAAGCCCAGCCCGATCGTCCAAACGACCTTGTCGTTTTTGGTGGTCTCCGGCTCCTGATCAGTCGTCACCCGTCGAAGGCTATCGGCCAGCGGCGACTCGAGCGCATAAAACAAACCGACTTCGATTCCGTACCTATTCAGAAACGTCTGACGGGAGCGTCTGACGGGGGTCTTCTACCGGTGCCTCCTGGCTCTAACGTTTCCCTGCGTCGGCACCGTGCTCGGCGATGAAGACCGCTATCTCCCGACGATAGCGGCGGAGAGAGAAGAGCCCCATCGCGCTCCATAAAACCACCAGCACGATCTGAATCCACGGGTTCCAACTCCAAGAGGTGACCACCCCACCGATGACCAGGATCACCGCGAAAATGATGCCGATGCTCACGAAAAAGACGCCGAAACTCCGGTGCCTTTCTATCGCCATGCGTTGCTGCACAAGTGAGGCAATGACCGTGACGGTACACCCTGACCCGGCGCGGCCACGAGCGCTAGTAGCGAAGCGAATGGCACAGGATGCGGCGCGCAACCGCCGTTAAACCGTATCGAACGCCCATAAGCCGGACGATCAATGGAGATTCGCCGCGCCCGTGCTTTCGACAGAGTTTTCCAGTGGGATCAGCGGATCGGACCACTAGCCAGGCTTGTCGAATACGCCCTGGATGAACACCGTGCGCCCGGCGTCGGTGTTGCGCCCGGAGTTACTCATCTTGACGGCTGCCTGTTCTCCCAGCACGAGATGCATTCCAAGCGGAGGAGGGGCGCTGGAGCCGCTCGCACCCGACGCTTGCGCCTTCGCCTGCTGTGCCTTGCGCGCCGCCACGATGTCGGCGGTAATGTCGCGCCAGGTGCGCTCCAGGAGACCTGCACCGCGGATCAACCCGCGGAGGGATTCCGCATCGGCCAGATGGCTCTGGTTGGGGCGGCTCGCCCATGGGACCGGAAGCTCAATCGGCTCGCCGTTCCCCGCGCAGATTTCCTGGCAGACGAACAGCCCGCCCGGCCTGAGTACCCGGGCGATTCCGGAATACAGGCGGCGCTTGTCCCGGATGTTCATCTGCATTTGTATCGTCCACACCACGTCGAAGCTGGACGCGGCGAACGGAAGCTCCAGGGCATCACCCGCCTGAAAGCGGGTGCGATCGGACAACCGCGTCATCCGAGAAAGGGCGTTGGCCACCCCGCAGAATTCAGGCGAGAGATCGATGCCTGTCACGTCGCAACCCAAAGTTGCGGCGAGGTAACGCGCCGGGCCACCCAACCCGCTGCCCACGTCGAGCACTCGCGATCCTGGCGGAATCTTTGCAAGCTCCACCAATGCGCGCGTGGCCGAACGTCCCGCGGAGTGAAACTCGTCGGCCGGCGCGAGATCTTCGTGCGTGACCGAGTCCAGGTCCTTGCCGAGAGCTTGCAACCCCGCCACGATTCGCGCCAGAAGTCCGCCCGGCTCGTAGTGACGAAGCATTTCCTCGTGCGACTCGCCCATGGACACAAATCCTGCGCGGATTTCGGGGAGCCGTCAAGTAAGCGCTTGCTCCCACCACCCCGTCACCTGCCCTCCTCCGGCAGGAGGGAGGGTCTGGCCTGTGCCCTAAAGAGGTGTCCACTCGACCGCAGAACGGCATCGCAGACCCCCTGACCAGCAAACGATGTCTGTCCTCCTAAACGACATCGGAAGGGTCGCGGTCGTGCAATTCTCCCTTCGTCCCAAAGGTCCATGGGTGGCTGACAACCTGGATCAGCGGATAGCTCGCCTCCCCGCAATCGCTTACGGCTTCGTCGTCCGCTGGACCGTTCCCGAGATGCCATCCATGGCGCAATTCCTACTGGTGCTGTCAGGCGTCTTGCTCGGCACCGCAGCAACGCTTCTTATCGAATTTCTCCTGCCCCGCCGTGCGGCAGAGAAGGCAGTGGCGGCGACGGATGCGTCGCGAGAAATTCAAGAGACGTCGCTAGAACTTCTTCGCGAGACTCAACTCCTGCTCGCCCACGCGCAGGCCGAGTTGCGTCAACGACCCTGGTGGCGACGGCGGCCGAAAGGTTCAAGGCGATACAAATAGGAACCTTATCTACCTCGACCCTGACGTCTCGCGGAGGCCAACATCGCCGCTCAGCGATCACAGCGAGCCACCAGCGTTCGTAAGCCGGACCCTCTGCGGACACATCCGAACAGCTACGGGTGCCATGACGAACCTCGCCGGCTACGTTCCCGCATGACCCGCCCGCGTTGCATTCGCACAAAGGGGCGCTTTACGCTCCGCCCTCGCGCAGCGCAATTTAGTTCCGGCGCTCGATGGCGCGCGAAACCGCTAGACCGGAGCGAGCCTCAGGGTGCGATCAGCTGACGCTGACCACCGGCGCGCCCACGGTAGTGTCGCTCGCCGGCATCTCGGCCGCGAGGCGGTTGGCCTCCTCGATCAGCGTGGCGACGATCTCGGACTCTGGGACGGTCTTGATGACCTCACCCTTGACGAAGATCTGGCCCTTGCCGTTGCCGCTTGCAACACCGAGGTCTGCTTCGCGTGCTTCGCCTGGACCGTTGACGACACATCCCATCACCGCGACGCGAAGGGGAACGGTCATGCCTTCGAGACCATCCGTCACATCGTTGGCCAGCTTGTAGACGTCGACCTGCGCACGGCCACAGCTCGGGCAGGAGACGATCTCGAGCTTGCGCTCACGCAGGTTGAGCGACTGCAGGATCTGCAGACCGACCTTCACCTCTTCGGCGGGCGGCGCACTGAGCGAGACCCGGATCGTGTCACCGATGCCCTCAGAGAGCAGGATGCCGAACGCGGTCGCGCTCTTGATCGTGCCCTGGAACGACGGCCCGGCCTCGGTCACGCCGAGGTGCAACGGCCAGTCACCGCGCTCGGCAAGCAGACGGTAGGCCTTCACCATGACGATGGGGTCGTTGTGCTTGACCGAGATCTTGAAGTCGTGGAAGTCGTGCTCCTCGAAGAGGCTGGCTTCCCAGACGGCACTCTCGACGAGCGCCTCCGGCGTAGCCTTGCCGTACTTCTGCAGCAGTCGCGGGTCGAGTGAACCGGCGTTGACACCGATGCGGATCGACACGTCTGCGGCCTTGGCCCTGCGGGCGATCTCGGCGATCTGGTCGTCGAACTTCCGGATGTTGCCGGGGTTGACGCGCACGGCGGCACAGCCGGCGTCGATCGCCGCGTAGACGTAGTTCGGCTGGAAGTGGATGTCGGCGATGACCGGGATCTGGCTCTTCTTCGCGATGATCGGCAGCGCCTCGGCGTCGTCACGGCTCGGCACCGCCACGCGGACGATGTCACAGCCGGATGCCGTCAGCTCGGCGATCTGCTGGAGGGTCGCGTTGATGTTCGGCGTCGGCGTCGTCGTCATCGACTGGACGCTGATCTGCGCGTCACCCCCGACGAGGACCTTGCCGACCTTGATCTGACGGGTCTTACGCCGTGGAGCGAGGACTTCGGGGACCTTGGGCATTCCCAAATTAACTGCTGGCACGATGCCATCCTACGCCGGGACCCCTGAACGCTTGCCGCACGCCCGGGCACCTGTTTCGGCGCCCGAACGTGCGACATGGGTCAGCCGATTGCGACTCTGAGCGGCGGTTCGGTGGCAGCGATGACCTCATCGATCGTGACGCCCGGCGCCACTTCGACGAGCACGAGACCGTCAGGGGTGACGTCGATCACGGCGAGGTCGGTGATGATGCGGTGAACGACGGCCCGGCCGGTGAGCGGCAGCGAGCAGTCGTTCACGATCTTGGCGGAGCCGTCCCTGGCCACGTGCTCCATCAGGACAATGACGCGCCCGGCGCCGTGGACGAGGTCCATCGCTCCGCCTGGGCCCTTGACGACCTTGCCGGGGATCATCCAGTTCGCGAGGTCACCGGTCGCGGAGACCTGCATGGCCCCGAGGATGGCGGCGTCGATCTTGCCGCCGCGGATCATCGCGAAGCTCAGCGCCGAGTCGAAGAAAGACGTGCCGGGGAGGGTGGTGACGGTCTCCTTGCCCGCGTTGATGAGGTCAGGATCGACGGCATCCTCAGTCGGATACGGTCCGACACCGAGGATGCCGTTCTCCGACTGCAGTGTGACGGTGATGTCGTCAGGCACGTAGTTCGGCACCAGGGTCGGCAGGCCGATGCCGAGGTTGACGTATGCGCCGTCGGTCAGCTCGAGGGCGGCGCGTGCGGCCATCTCGTTGCGGGTGAGAGCCATGGGTCAGGCACCTTCCGTTGTGCGAACGGTTCGTCGTTCGATGCGTTTCTCGATGTCGGGTCCGACGAGCACGACGCGGTGCACGAAGACACCAGGCAGGTGAACGGCGTCAGGGTCGATCTCCCCCGGTTCGACGAGTTCCTCGACCTGGGCGATGCAGATCCGGCCGGCCATCGCCGCGAGCGGCGAGAAGTTGCGGGCGGACTTGTCGAAGACGAGGTTGCCGTGCCGGTCACCGCGTTTGGCGTGCACAAGAGCGAAGTCGGTGGCGATCGCCTCTTCGAGCACGAAGGGCTTCTCCTCGCCGCGCACCGTGAAGTTGCGCACATCCTTCGCCGGAGACGCGATGGCGACGCCACCGGATCCGTCGTAGCGTCGAGGCAGCCCGCCTTCGGCGACCTGTGTGCCGACGCCGGTCTGGGTGAAGAACGCTCCGATGCCCGCGCCGCCTGCGCGGAGCTTCTCGGCGAGGGTGCCCTGCGGCGTGAGCTCGACTTCGAGCTCGCCGGAGAGGAACTGGCGCTCGAACTCTTTGTTCTCACCGACGTACGACGACGTCATCTTGCGGATGCGGCGGTTGGCGAGAAGAACGCCGAGGCCCCAGTCGTCGACGCCGCAGTTGTTGCTGACGATCGAGAGGTCATCGCTCCCCTGGTCGAGAAGGGCCTGGATCAGGATTATCGGGTTGCCACACAACCCGAAGCCTCCCACCGCGATCGACGAACCGCTGGCGATGTCCGCCATCGCCTCGGCCGCGCTTGCCACTGTCTTGTCCAAAGTCACCGTCGCACCTCCATCGCTGCCCGATCCGCCGTTCTGCGGACGCGGAGTCGCGAGGCGCGGTGCTTCTGGCGCCGGTGCCTCGCGCCTACAAACCTATCGGTGGAATCAGGGCTGCGGGTGCGACCGGGCCGGGGGAAACCGTCCGAATCCGTGGCAAGCTGGAAGAAGCATGTTCACCGTGCAGACCAGTGCGGAAACGACGAAGGAGTCGAGAAAACAATGAGTTCAGACGATGTAGTCATCCTGGCCGGTGCGCGGACCCCTCAGGGTCGCCTGCTCGGACAGCTTGCAGGTTTCAGCGCCGTCGAACTCGGGGCGATCGCCCTGCGGTCGGCCATCGAACGCTCGGGTGTCGACGTCGATGACATCGACGCCGTGGTCTTCGGCCAGGTCCTCCAGGCCGGCGCCGGGCAGAACCCGGCCCGCCAGACCGCACGCGCCGCAGGCATCGGCTGGAACGTTCCCGCCGTGACCGTCAACAAGGTCTGCCTCTCCGGGATCCACGCCGTCGTGGACGCAGCCCGTCTCATCCGTACCGGTGAAGCATCCGTCGTCGTCGCCGGAGGACAGGAGTCGATGACCAACGCCCCGCACGTGCTGCCCGCGTCACGCAAGGGCTACAAGTACGGCGAGGTGACGCTCATCGACACCGCCGCGTTCGACGGACTCACCGACGCCTTCGACGGCGACTCGATGGGCATCTCGACCGAGCGCCACAACGGCCCCCTCGGCATCGAGCGTTCGGATCAGGATGCCGTCGCCGCCGGCTCACACCAGCGGGCGGCAGCCGCGCAGGCATCCGGCCTGTTCGACGGGGAGATCACCCCGGTCACCGTTCCTTCGCGTCGCGGCGAAGCGACCGTGCTCACCACCGACGAAGGAGTGCGCGGCGATTCGACGGTCGAGTCCCTCGGCGGCCTGCGGCCCGCCTTCGACAAGGACGGCACGATCACGGCGGGCAACTCGTCACCGCTCAGCGATGGTGCCTGCGCCCTCATCCTGGCGCGCCGGTCCTGGGCCGAGGAACGCGGGCTGTCGTGGCTCGCCGTCGTCGGAGCATCCGGATCCGTCGCCGGCCCCGACAACTCGCTGCACTCGCAGCCGTCACGCGCCATCGCCGCCGCCCTCGACAAAGCAGGCTGGGCGGCATCCGACCTCGACCTGATCGAGATCAACGAGGCGTTCGCAGCCGTCAGCGTGCAGTCGATGCGCGACCTGGAGCTCGACCCCGAGAAGGTCAACATCCACGGCGGTGCGATCGCGCTCGGTCACCCGATCGGCGCTTCAGGTGCCCGGCTCGTGCTCCACGCCGCGCTCGAGCTGTCGCGGCGGGGCTCGGGTAAGGCTGCCGCTGCTCTCTGTGGTGGCGGCGGCCAAGGCGACGCTGTGCTGCTCTCCCGCTGAGATCAGGCCAGACGTTCGGCGAGAAAACGCCAGGCCAGCGCCGACATGCGGGCGGCCTGCGCGTTCGTCGCCGCTCCCCCGTGCCCGCCCTCGATGTTCTCGTAGTAGGTGACGTCGGCGCCCGCGTCGATCAGCCTCGCCGCCATCTTGCGTGCGTGCCCTGGGTGCACCCGGTCGTCGCGTGTCGACGTGGTCAGGAGCACGGGCGGGTACTGCTTTCCGTCCTCGACGAGGTGGTACGGCGAGAACGTCCGCAGGTACTCCCATTGGTCGGGATCGTCCGGGTCGCCGTACTCGGCCATCCACGACGCCCCGGCCAGGAGCTTCGAGTACCGCTTCATGTCGAGCAACGGCACCTGGATCACAACAGCACCGAACAGTTCGGGGTACCCGGTGAGCATGTTGCCGGTGAGCAGGCCGCCGTTCGAGCCGCCCTGGACGCCGAGATGGGCTGGCGACGTGACGCCCCTGGCGATGAGGTCACGGGCGACGGCGGCGAAGTCCTCGTATGCGCGGTGCCTGTTCTTCTTGAGGGCGGCCTGGTGCCAGGTCGGTCCGTATTCGCCACCGCCGCGGATGTTCGCGACCGCGTACGCTCCGCCCTGCTCCAGCCAGGCCCGGCCGATCGTTCCCGAATAGCCGGGCGTCAGCGAGATCTCAAAACCGCCGTAGCCGTACAACAGGGTCGGTGTCGACCCGTCGAAGGCGGCATCCTCCCGGTGGACGAGGAAGTACGGAACCCTCGTGCCGTCCTCGGATTCCGCGAACTGCTGCTCGATCGTCAGCCCGGCCGGGTCGAAGAAGGCGGGCTGAGACTTCAGCGGGATGGGGAGCGCGCCGGCCTGTCCGACCGTCGCGATCGACAGCGTGGTCGGGGTGAGGTAATCGGTGGCCACGACCCAGACGAGGTCGTTCTCGTCCGGGTCGACCGCCGACACCTGGACGGTACCGAACTCGGGCGCGCCGGGGAACTCGCTGCGCTGCCACGCGGCATCCGTCGGTGTGAGCACGCGGATGCGGCTCTTCACGTCGTCGAGGACGGTGAGGACGAGGTGGTCGCGAGTCCAGGTCGCGCCGGAGAGCGACGTCGTCGGTGTCGGCTCGAAGACGAGCTCGAACGAGCGGTCGCCCGCGAGGAAGCCCTCGAAGTCGGCAGCGAGCAGCGACCCGGCTCGGTAGGTCACGCCGTCCGGTGTCCAGTCGTCGCGGAGTTCGATCAGCAGCCACTGCCTCGAGTACCCGATCTCCGCCGAGTCGGGAACCTCGATGCGTGTGGGGATGCCGTCGACGAGGACGAACACCTCTGACGTGTAGAACGTGGTCGCGCGCCAGAAGAAGTCACGGATGTAGCCGGGCGTGTGACTGCGGAACGCGCGCACGGACACATCCGAGACCTCGCCCTCGAACACGGTCTCGGCGGACTCGATCGGTGTCCCCCGCTTCCATCTTCTGGCGGTCCGCGGATAGCCGGACGAGGTCAGCGCCCCCTCGCCGAGCGCTGAGGACAGGAAGACGGTGTCATCGTCGATCCAGCCGAGCCCACCCTTGGACTCGGGACGGAAGAAGCCACCCTCCTCCGGCGGCACGAACCGGAACGTCTCGAGGTCGAACTCGCGCGTGACATCCGCATCCGATCCACCGTGGGACAGGTCGATGAGGGCCTTGCGATAGTCGGGCCTGAGAACACTGGCGCCGTGCCAGACCCAGTCTTCGCCCTCTGCGGCGTTCAGTGCGTCGATGTCGAGGACGGTCTCCCAGGCGGGCTGCGGCGAGCGGTATTCATCGAGCGTCGTCCGCCGCCAGAGGCCGCGCTGGTGCCCGGCATCCGTCCAGAAGTTGTAGTAGAAGTCGCCGACCTTCTGGACCAGGGGCAGTTTCGCGTCCGAGTCGAGCACGCCACGGATGGCCTCTTCGGTGCGCTCGAACGCGTCTGAGGCGGCCAGCCCGCCAAGAGTTTGGTCGTTCCGTGCGCGGACCCAGTCGAGGGCCGTCTCGCCGTCGATGTCTTCGAGCCAGAGGTAGGGGTCGTGTTCGTCGACGGTCATGGTCCCAGCCTAGGAGGCGAAGCATCGGGCATGGCGTCGGTGGGGGCTGTTGCGCTGCGGCGATTCAGGTCTACTCTTCGGGTGTGTCTGCGGAATCTCAGGCGTATCGCGCCGCCCTCGACCGGGCTCACGCCCACTCCCTCGAGTGGCTGTCATCGCTGCCCACCCGGCCGATCGCACCGCGATCGACGGTGGACGAGGTCGCGGCCCACACGAGCGGTCCCCTCCCCGACGCACCGACGGATCCCGCCGAAGTGGTCGATGAACTCGCCGCGCTCGCCGAACCGGGTCTGATGGGGATCCCCTCCGGACGGTTCTACGGCTGGGTGATGGGCGGGACTCTCCCCGCCGCACTTGCAGCCGACTGGATGGTCAGTGCCTGGGACCAGAACACCGGGATGCGGAACGCCACTCCAGCGACCGCCGCGATCGAGGAGGCCGCGGGGCGATGGCTCCTCGACCTGCTCAAGCTCCCCCCGGGTTCAGGGGTGGGATTCACCACGGGCGCGACCGTTGCGAATTTCGTGGGACTCGCCGCCGGGAGGGCCAGCGTCCTCGCCGACGCCGGCTGGGACGTCAACGTCGACGGACTCACCGGCGCGCCTCGGGTGACGGTGCTCGTCGGTGACGAACGGCACACGTCCGTGGACCTGGCCCTTCGCTACCTCGGTCTCGGCTCCCCCACCGCGGTCGCAGCGGACGACCAGGGCAGGCTCCGACCCGACGCGCTCGAGGCTGCGTTCGCCACGGTGGATGGTCCTGTGATCGTCTGTCTCCAGGCCGGCAACCTTCACTCAGGTGCCTTCGATCCGATGCGCGAGGCCATCGAGGTCGCGCACAGGCACGGCGCGTGGGTGCACGTCGACGGTGCGTTCGGTCTCTGGGCCGCGGTCAGCCCGCGATACGACAGTGCTCTCGACGGCTTGGAGTTGGCGGATTCCTGGGCGACTGACGCACACAAGACGCTCAATGTGCCGTATGACTGCGGCCTCGCGATCGTTGCGAAACCGCATCTGCTGCGGTCGGCCTTCGGCGCCCACACCGACTACCTTCTCCACGACGACGCCGTCGGCGATCCTTTCGAGAGAGTGCCGGAGATGTCGCGCCGTGCCCGTGGCATCCCGACCTGGGCAGCGCTGAAGTCACTCGGACGCTCAGGCACCATCGCCCTCGTCGAACGTCTCGCCGCGACAGCGCGTGAACTCGCAGATGGGCTGTCGGCGCTGGACGGAGTCGAGGTGCTCAACGACGTCGTGTTCACCCAGGTCTGCCTCAGTTTCGGCAGCGACGAGCGCACCCGGGCTGTCACCCAGGCACTCATCGCCGACGGCGACGTGTGGATGAGCGGGTCCCGGTGGCAGGGTCGCGACATCCTCAGGATCTCGGTGAGCAACTGGTCGACGGATGCCGCAGACATCGCGACGTCGATCGCGGCCGTCGAGCGCGCGATGGCCGCGACCGCCTGATCCGACCGGCCGATGCGCGTCCGACAGGAGAAATGTGTGCCCGCGCACGCTCAACAGGAGGAAAACCGCTTTCTCGGATGTCTGCTCCTGTCGGGCGTGGGGTAATACCTCTTCCGCATCGGACCAGCGGCGGTTAATCTGGGGCCATGTGCCGAAACATCCATACGCTCCATAATTTCGAGCCGGCTGCCACCGACGATGAGGTGCACGCCGCCGCTCTCCAGTTCGTCCGCAAGGTCAGCGGGTCGACGAAACCGTCGAAGGCCAACGAGGATGCTTTCAACCTCGCGGTCGCCGAGATCGCCCACGTCACGAGGCATCTGCTCGAGGACCTCGTGACGACGGCGCCGCCGAAGGACCGCGATGTCGAGGCTGAGAAGGCCAAGGCCCGTTCGCTGGCGCGGTTCGCCCGCGCGTAACCCGCTGTCGGGTCCGCGCGGGCAAACCCCTAGCGGCCGGAGGGGTTGTTCGTCCTGATCACCTCGAGGCGTGCCCGGTATTCGGTCTCGTCGATGTCGCCCTGCGCGAAGCGTTCGGCCAGGGTGCTCTCAGCGCTTCTGCCCGGGCTGTGCGCAGCGGTCCACGGAGGTGCCGACCGGCGCCAGCGTCGCCCGAGGAAGGCGAAGAGCAGCGCGAACACGAGGATCCAGAAGACCGGGATCAGGAAGAACCACCAGCCGAAGCCTGGCCCCCAGCCCGGGTGCATGGCGACCGTCGCGAGCGCCGGTGATGCGAGTGTGCTGATCATGAAAGTGTCCCTTCGTTCGTCGGTTCCACCGGAACCGTCAGCCCAAGCATCGACGCTGGGCGGCTCGCGGGAATCTGCCGGGGGGACGAATCCGGCGTACTCCGCTCGGACGACGTCAGGCGGTGAAGCCAGGCGCCACGAGCCCGCTTTCGTAGGCGAGCACGACGAGTTGCACCCGGTCACGGGCACCGAGCTTCGTGAGGATGCGGGAGACATGCGTCTTCGCGGTGAGCGGGCTGAGGAACAGCCGGGCGCCGATCTCCTCGTTGGAAAGACCCGCGGCGACGAGGACCATCACCTCGCGTTCCCTGTCGGTGAGGGCGTCGAGGAGCTGGGGGGTCACCGTCGAGTGGAGCCGGCCGGAGATCCGCTCGAGGAGCCGCCTGGTCACGCTCGGTGAGAGGAGCGCGTCGCCCGCAGCGGCGATCCTCACCGACCTGATCAGCTCGACCGGTTCCGTGTCTTTCACGAGGAATCCGCTCGCGCCTGCGGCGATCGCCTGGGCGACGTACTCGTCGAGTTCGAAGGTCGTGACGACGACGATCCTGGTTCCGGCGAGCGCCGGGTCCGCCGTGATCTGCTCCGTCGCCCACAGGCCGTCACCGTCAGGCATCCGGATGTCCATCAGCGCGACGTCCGGGCGATGCTCCCTGATGCTCGCAACGGCATCCGCCCCTGTCGCCGCCTCGCCGACGACCTCGATGTCGGGTTCGGCCTGGAGCAGCGCACGGAACCCGGCCCGGATGAGCTGCTGGTCGTCCGCGATCACGACACGGATCATGAGGTCCCCGGCAGCGTGGCAGTGACGAGGAATCCCCCGTCGGTGCCGTTCCCCGTGACGAGGGTCCCTCCGAGCAGTTCGGCACGTTCGGTCATCCCGAGGATGCCGTTGCCCGTGTCGCCGCGGAACGGGTCGACCGCTCCCCTGCCGTTGTCGGCGATGGTCAGGCGGATCGTGCCCGCGGTCTCGTCCAGGCGCACCTCCGCCCTGCTGGCCTGGGCGTGGCGGAGCACATTGGTGAGGCTCTCCTGGACGATGCGGAACAGCGCGAGCTGGACGGCAGCGGACGGCACGCTGTCGAGGTTCGCCGTGTACTCGACGTCGAGTCCCTGCGCGCGCATGGACTCGACGATGTCAGGGATCCTGGCGAGGTCGGGCTGTGGCGCGAGCGACGCCGCGTCGACGCTGTCTGCCCGGAGGAACGCGAGCACTCCCCTGACTTCGTCGAGTGCCGTCTTGCTCGCCGACTTGATGTTCGCGAGCGCTTCACGGGCCCGCTCCGGCTCGGTGTCCATGAGGTGGAGACCGACACCAGCCTGCACGTTGATCTGCGAGAGCGAATGCGCGAGCACATCGTGCAGTTCACGGGCGATCCGCATCCGCTCGGCCTGCTCGACCGACTGGCGGTGCTCGACGGCCCTGCGCCTGGCTTCGCCGATCCGGTCGCGGCGCTGGCGCACTCGTTCGGCGACGGCGAGCAGCAGGGCGATCCCCGCCGTCGCCACGGCGATCCGAACCGGATGCCAGTCGGTGCCGAGCAGGGACCCCAGCGTCACTGCGGCGACCCAGCCGACGGCGACGGAGCTGTAGACCCAGACGCGCGCACCCCGAACGATGCCGAGCACGATGGCGAAGGCGAAGGCCAGGTACGGCGGGCCGAACTCGGGTGGCAGGAGAAGGTCGGCGACGGCAGCCGCGGTCACGACGGCCGCCACGAGGCCGGGGAATCGGCGGGCGCCGAGCAGCGCGATCGGCCCTGCTGCCGCGACGGCGATGCTCAGGGCGGCGAGAGCACCCGTCGTGTCGGGCTCGGTCCGCCAGAGAAAAAAGGCCGTCGGGGGCACCTGCACGAGAAACGAGAGCAGGACGGGAAGCCAGAGCCGAGCGGCGGGCGGCAGCCCACGGAACGGCGGCCGGCCGCCCCACCGGGCAAACGGGTCGCCGTGTTCAGGGTCGACCGCCGCGGGGAGCATCCCTCAAGAGTAGTGAGAAGTTCACGGACCGCCATCCACCGCCCGGCGTCTGCGAGTACTCCTCGCGGAGTACGGCTCAGCCGAAGAGGCTGACCGGCTTCACGATGTCGGCGAAGATCAGCAGCGCGCTCATGCCTCCGAGCACGATGACGACGACGAAGGTGAGGGGCATCAGCTTCGCCGCGTCGACCGGACCGGGGTCTGGACGGTTGAACAGACGGGCGAACCCGCGACGGATCGCTTCCCAGAGAGCTGCGGCGACGTGTCCACCGTCGAGAGGGAGCAGGGGAACGAGGTTGAAGACGAACAGCGCGATGTTCAGCGAGCCGAGGATGCCGAGGACGGTCTGGACCTTGCTGGCGACGGGGACCTCTTCGAGGCTCACCACCTCGCCAGCGATCCGGCCGACACCGACAACGCTGATCGGGCCGTTCGGGTCGCGTTCCCCCGGGCCGAACGCGGCGTTCGCGATGCCGATCAGACGGTCGGGCAGGTTGAGGATCATGTTCGCGACGCTGCCGATGTTCTCCCCGACGGCGGGCAGGACCGCGGTCGCGGGCTCCGGCACCAACGCCTGCTGCGATCCGATGCCGACGAACCCGACGTCCTCGGTGACCTGGTCGCCCGAGGCATCCGTCACCGGCTTGCCTTCTGCGTCGAGGACGTAGCGTTCGGTGAGCAGGGGGGTGATGACGATGGTGCTCTCAGCACCGTCGCGCGAGATCACGACGGTGAGATCCCGGCCCGGTGACGTCCGGATGATCTCGGTGGCATCGGTCCAGGAACCGACGGCGGTTCCGTCGATCGAGAGGATGGTGTCGCCGGGTTTCAGGCCTGCTGCCGCCCCTGGGGCGAGCGGGTCGTCGTCGGCGCAGGTCGTCTGCTCGCTCGTGGCGGGAAGGACGCACTCGCTCACGGTCGCGACGGTGGTCGTGGACTGCGGGACGCCGAACCCCATCAGCACGATCGCGAACAGCACGATGGCCAGGAGCAGGTTCATGGTCGGTCCGCCGAGCATGATGATGATGCGCTTCCAGACCGGAAGCCGGTAGAACGTGCGGTCGTCTTCTCCGTCGCCGACGGTGTCTGCGCTGGCCTCCCTGGCATCCTGCACGAGGGTGCGGAAGAACCCGTCACCGCGGGACTCGGATTTCGCCGGACGCTCGTTGCTGAGGGTCTGAAGGAAACCGGTCGTCGATTCGCGTGCCGTTCCGTCCTTCGCCGGCGGATACATCCCGATCATGGAGATGTAGCCCCCGAGCGGAATGGCCTTGATGCCGTACTCGGTGTCGCCCTTCTTCTTCGACCAGAGGGTCTTGCCGAACCCGATCATGTACTGCGTGACCTTGACGCCGAACAGCTTCGCGGGCACGAGGTGACCGATTTCGTGCAGGCCGATCGACACGGCGATCCCGACCAGAATGATCAGGATGCCGAGGATGTACAGAAGGGCGGATTCCACGCTGCTCACGATACAGCGCGGCTCTGTACGGTTGCTGTCGGCCGGCTGTGAGGGATGCTCCGTTCCCCCTGTGAGAACATGGGGCTGTGCGCCCCGAACACCCCAGACCCACGTCCCTCGCCGCCTTCGCGGACCGGTTCTCGCTGGCTCTGCACGAAGAGCTGCCGGCGGTGACCCTCACCGGTATCACCATGGACTCGAGAGACGTCCGGCCCGGTGACCTCTACGTCGGCGTGCCTGGGGTGACGTTCCACGGGGCGTCGTTCGCGCGCGATGCGGTCGCGAGGGGCGCTGTCGCGATCCTCACGGATGCCGAGGGACTCGTCGCTGCGACCGGGTCAGGTGTTCCTGTGCTCGCGACCGTCGAGTCGCCGCGCCTCGTCATCGGGGCGATGGCCGCCTGGCTCTATGGCACAGACACGAACGCTCCACCGGTGTTCGGCATGACCGGCACGAACGGCAAGACCTCCACCGCACATTTCCTCGACTCGATCCTGCGGCAGCTGGGCAAGACGACAGGACTCAGTTCGACCGCTGAACGCCGGATCGGACGGGAGGTGGTCGCCAGTTCGCTGACGACTCCTGAGTCGCCTGAATTGCACGCCCTCCTCGCCCGGATGCAGGAGTCCGGCGTCGAAGCCGCGATCATCGAGGTCAGCGCGCACGCCCTCACCCGGCACCGCGTCGACGGCCTCGTCTTCGATGTCGCCGCCTTCACCAACCTCAGCCAGGACCACCTCGACGACTACGCAAGCATGGACGACTACTTCGCCGCGAAGCTCTCCTTCTTCACCCCCGAACACGCCAAGCGCGCCGTCGTGTCGCTCGACACTCCTGCCGGCCTCACCGTCGCGGCACGGGCCGGGATCCCGGTGACCACGATCACCTCCCTCCCCGGGACCGCGGCCGACTGGACCGTGAGGATCGACGAAGAGGACCCGTCCTTCACGTCGTTCACGCTCATCCGGGAAGCCGACCGGGCGGAGATCTCGACGCGGGTGCCCGTGATCGGCAGGCACATGGCCGCCAACGGCGGGCTCGCGATCGCCATGCTGGTCGAGTCCGGCATCGCCCTCGCCGAAATCGATTCGGCACTGCGTCGCGACGGCGGGATCACCGCACACCTCCCCGGCCGGGCCGTGCAGGTGCCTGTCGTCGACGGGCCGGCGGTGTACGTCGACTCCGGACACACCCCTGATGCCTTCGCCAAAACCCTCGAAGCCGTGCGCCACCTCACCAGGGGGCGCGTGATCATGATCGCCGGGGCCAACGGTGACCGCGACCAGCTCAAGCGCCCGGAGATGGGCAGGGAAGCCGCCCTCGGCAGCGACCTGCTCATCATCACCGATCACCAGCCCCGCTCCGAAGACCCCGCCCTCATCCGTGAAGCGGTGCTCGATGGGGCCCGCGCGGCCAAACCAGGCGGGGACATCCGCGAGATCGCCGCACCTGAGGAGGCCATCAGGGCCGCCGTGCGCGAGGCGACGGCCGCTGACACGATCCTCTGGGCCGGACTGGCCGAGAAGGAGTACCGCGAGGTCGCCGGGGTCAAGGTGCCGTTCTCGGTGCTCGACGAGACTCGGGCCGCGCTGGCCGAGGCGGGCTGGACCGCCGCTTAGACCGCTGCGATCACGCGGTCGGCGTGGGCACGCGCCTCACGCTCGGCGTCGGCGAGGCTGGCGAGGCTGAGTTCGCCCTGCTGTTCGTGCTCTTCGACGACCCGCCTGACCGTGTCGACGATGTCGAGGAAGCCGATCCTGCCCTCGTGGAAGGCGGCCACGGCCTGTTCGTTCGCGGCGTTGAACACAGCTGGGTACGTTCCGCCCGCGCGGCCGACCGTCTTGGCGAGGTCGACGGCGGGGAAAGCAATCGAGTCGAGAGGCTCGAACGTCCAGCTCTGCTGGGCCGTCCAGTCGAGCGGCCGCCCCACACCGGCGACGCGGTTCGGCCAGTCGAGGCCGAGCGAGATCGGCAGCCGCATGTCAGGCGGCGACGCCTGGGCGAGTGTCGAACCGTCGATGAACTCGACCATGGAGTGCACGATCGACTGCGGGTGCACGACCACGTCGATGCGCTCGTATGGCACGTCGAAAAGCAGGTGCGCCTCGATCACTTCGAGCCCCTTGTTGACGAGGGTGGCCGAGTTGGTCGTCACGACGGGTCCCATGTTCCAGGTGGGGTGGGCCAGCGCCTCGGCAGGCGTGACCTTCGCCAGCGACTGGCGGGTCCTCCCCCGGAACGGGCCACCGGATGCCGTCAGGACGAGGCGGCGGACCTCACGGCTGGTCCCTGCCCTGAGGGCCTGGGCGATGGCGGAGTGTTCGGAATCGACGGGGACGATCTGACCGGGCTTCGCGACGCGGGTGACGAGGTCGCCGCCGACGATGAGCGACTCCTTGTTCGCGAGCGCGAGCGTCCTGCCGGTCTCGAGCGCGGCCAGGGTGGGGCCGAGACCGACGGAGCCGGTGATGCCGTTGAGGACGACATCCGCCTCGACAGCCCGGACGAGCTGCTCGCACTCGGCGGCACCGATCGCGGTGTCGTCGACCGAGAACTCGGCAGCCTGTTCGGCGAGGAGTTCCCTGTTCGCGTTCGCGGACAGCCCCACCACCTCGAATCGGGTGGGATTGGCCCTGATGACATCCAGGGCCTGGGTTCCGATCGAGCCGGTTGATCCAAGAATGAGAACGCGACGCACCCCGTCAGCTTAGCCGCGGCATCCGGTTCGCCACCGGGACAGCCCGGACTACCGGGTGGTGGCGAGGATGTCGACGACGAAGACGAGCGTGTCGGTGCCTTCGATGCCCGCGTCTGGCTGGCCGGCCTCACCGTAGCCCTCGGCGGGCGGGACGACGACGATAACCTGCGACCCGACGGCCTGGCCGACAAGCGCCTTGGAGAAGCCGGGAACGACGCCTGTCGTCTGGAAACTGGCCGGGGACTTGCCCCAGCTCTGGTCGAAGACCTCGCCGGTGCGCCAGTTGGTGCCCTGGTACTGGACCGCGACGGTGTCGCCCTCGACGACGAGTTCACCGTCACCCTGCTTCAGCGTGGCGAGCTGCAGTTCGGCAGGCGCGTCACCTTCGGGAAGGGTGACGGTTGGCTTGCCGTTCTTCGCCAGTTCGACGGTGGGCAGGCCGGCGACAGGCTCCTGGTCGACGCCGGTGGCCTTTTCAGGCATGATGCTCAGCACGTCGGCGACGAGCAGAAGCGAATCGGTGCCTGCAACGCCTGCCTCGGTGGAGCCTGCGTCGCCGAAGCCGTCAGCAGGCGCCACAACGGTGACGACTCGTGATCCGACGTTGACGCACTCGATCGTCCTGACGATGCCCGGCAGGATGCCGGTCGTGTCGTCGACGACGATCTGCTGCGGGCCGAGTCCGTCGTACCTGGTCTGTGCGAGCTGGTCGCCGCTGGTCGCGTTGAACAGGGTCAGTTCGACGGCGACGCTGTCTGCCGGCTGGACTTCGTCCCCGTCGCCCTCGATGACGATCTGTCGTTCGGAACTCTTCACACTCAGCGGTGCCGTGAAGTCGACGGTCGGCTTGGCGCCGAAATCGCCGGTCACTTTCACGGAGTCGACCGCAGCGCCGCTCTTCGTGTCTTCGCAACTGAGCGCCGCCGGTTCTTCGGTCGAGGCCGGCTCAGGGGTCGAGCAGCCCGACAGCACGAGCGCGGACGCTGCAGCGGCAACGAGGAGAAGAGGAAGGGAAGTGCGCACAGAGAATCGCTTTCACAGAGGAGTGGGAGAAGGCCAGTCTGCCTCACGAGCCCTCGAATTACCTGCGAACGGCCTCAACGCGCACCGGCAGTCGCACGGCCGCTGCCCCATACGCAAGGAGGAATACGACAGGCACTACTCTCATCCTTTGTGTCAAACAGCGAAATCACCGTCGATGAGCGTGGCGAAACGGCCTCGCCCGGGCTGGTCTATCACCTCGGCCGCGCGGTGCTCATGCCGATCGTCCGCCTCGTCTACCGGCCCAGGATCCTCGGCCGTTCGAACGTTCCGGCATCCGGTCGGGTCATCCTCGCCAGCAACCACCTGTCGTTCATCGACAGCATCGCGATCCCGGTCGTCGCACCGCGTCGGGTGCAGTTCCTGGCGAAGTCCAGCTATTTCGACGGGTCGGGCCTGAAGGGCTGGGTCTCCCGCACCTTCTTCACGTCGATCGGCGCTGTCGCCGTCGAACGCGGCGCAGGCGCTGCCGCACAGGAAGCCCTCGATGCGGGCAAACGCATTCTCGAGACCGAGAGCGCGTTCGCCATCTACCCCGAGGGCACACGCTCGCTCGACGGCCGGCTGTACAAAGGTCGCACCGGTGTGGCCTGGCTTGCCCTCTCCACCGGCTCGCCCGTGGTTCCCGTCGGACTCATCGGGACGGATGAGCTCATGCCGGTCGGAAGCACCGTTCCGCGGCTGAAGCGGGTCACCGTCGTCTTCGGCGAACCCCTCGACCTCAGCCACCACGGTGCCGCGACGAGCGGCAGGGCCAGGCGAGCGGCCACGGACGAGATCATGAACGCCATCCACGCGCTCACCGACCAGGAACGCGCGGATTCCTACAACGAGACTCCCCCTGCAGACACGATGGAGAAGCTCAAACGCGCCGTCTTCCAGCGCGAGCGGCTTTGACTCCCTGAGGCATCCGATCGCCGTCAGGCGACGATGATCTCCGGTTCGTGGCGCACCGCGAAGTTCACCGAGTTCGCGATGAAGCAGAGCTCGTTGGCCCTGCCGTGCGCGGCGAGGGCGGCATCCACCATGGACGCGTCGGCAACGGTGACCCTGGGGCGGAGGACCACCTCGGTGAACGCGCCACCGCCCTTCCCGTCCTCGACCATGGTGCCGTTCGCGTCGTCTTCGTATGCGGTCACGACGACGCCGACGGTCACGGCGACGTGGAGGTAGGAGAGCAGGTGGCACTGGGCGAGGGCGGCGAGGAGCAGTTCCTCGGGGTTCCACCTGGCCGGGTCTCCCCGAAACGGTTTGTCGGCCGACCCTTCGAGCGGATGCTTCCCCTCGGCGCTGACGACGAGTTCCCGACTGTAGTCGCGGTAGCCGCTCGTGCCCGTGCCGCGGTTGCCGTGCCACTCGACAGCGACGGTGTACTCGTGTTCGCCCAACAACATGAGCCCAGTTTGTCATGCCGCCGCTCGGATCAGCGGCTAGCCTTGTCCGGTGACTACTGCACCTGACCTTGTCGAGACTTTCACCACGGCGAGCGCCGTCGAACTCGCGGTCGTCACCCGCAGTGGTTTCGTCGAGTCCAGGCACTCCGGATCGGCGATCGTGCTCGACCAGCACGCCGACGTGATCCGCTCGCTCGGGAACACCGCCGCACCCGTCTACGGCCGTTCCTCGCTGAAACCGTTCCAGGCGATCGCGGTCATGAACGCCGGCGTCGGCCTGCGCGGTGCGGCCGCCGTGCTCGCCACGGCGAGCCACGCGGGCACGCAGCGCCACGTCTCCGTCGTCAGAAGCATCCTCGCCCAGGCCGGGTTGACCGAGATCGCGCTGCAATGCCCGGCGGACTGGCCGCTCGACGCGACCGCGCGCGACGAACTCGTCCGCGACAACGGCGGAGCGTCGCCCATCTACATGAACTGTTCGGGCAAGCATGCGGCCATGCTGCTCGCCTGCGTCACCAACGGCTGGCCGATCGAGACCTACCTCGAGAACGACCACCCGATGCAGGTCCAGGTCCGGGACGTTCTCGAGCGTTTCACCGGTGAACGCCCCGTCCACACCGGCGTCGACGGCTGCGGCACACCGGTTCAGGCGTTGTCGCTCGCCGGTCTCGCCCGCGGGATCGGGCGCATCCGCACTTCATCGCCCACGTCCCCGTTCGCGATCTACCGCAACGCCGGCATCCTCTGCCAGGCCGTGCTCGAGAACGGCTGGGCGATCGACGGGGCGGGTCGCGCCAACACCGTCGTCATCGACCGGCTCGGCGTGTTCGCAAAGCTCGGGGCCGAAGGCGTCATGGTGATGGCAGCCCCTGACGGAACAACCGTCGCCCTGAAGATGCTCGACGGCAGCCTCCGCGCCGCGACTCTCGTCGGCCTCAGCCTGCTCGTGGACGCCGGCGCGCTCGAGCGTGACGTCGTCGACTCGGTGCTGCCCGACCTCAGACTGTCGGTCACAGGCGGGGACCGCACCGTCGGGGAGATTCGCGTCTCCCCGCTGCTCGAACTCTCCTGACTCGATAGGCTGGTGGCGGGCATCCGTGCCCGCTGACAGTGCTGTCGCGACTCCTACAGGGGTGCGAAGCATTCCCCTGTGTGCCGTCCCCATCCGGAACGGCACGGAATAAGGAGCACCATGAGAGTCGCCGTCCCCCGCGAAGTCAAGAACAACGAATTCCGCGTGGCCATCACGCCCGCAGGAGTCCACGAACTCACCGTTCACGGCCACGAGGTCTTCATCGAAACCGGTGCAGGCGCCGGATCCTCGATCCCCGACGACGCCTATGCCGCAGCAGGTGCGACGATCCTTCCGGATGCCGAGACCACGTGGGCGCGCGCCGAACTGCTCCTCAAGGTGAAGGAGCCGATAGCCGCCGAGTACGGGCACTTCCGCGACGGCCTCGTCCTGTTCACGTACCTCCACCTCGCCGCCGAGCCCGACCTGACGCGGGCACTGATCGACTCGGGCGTGACCGCCATCGCCTACGAGACCGTTCAGCTGTCGAACCGCTCGCTCCCCCTCCTCGCCCCGATGAGCGAGGTGGCCGGACGGCTGGCCACGATCGTCGGCGCGAACACCATGCTCAAGCCGAACGGCGGCCCCGGTCTCCTCGTCCCCGGCGTCCCTGGAACCTCTCCCGCCCGGGTCACGGTGCTCGGCGGAGGTGTCGCAGGCACGAACGCCGCTGCCGTCGCTGTCGGTCTCGGCGCTGACGTCACCGTGCTCGACACCAACATCGCCAGGCTCCGCGAACTCGACGCCCTCTACGCGGGCCGGATCAAGACGATTGCCAGCAACGCGTTCGAGATCGAGCACTCGCTCGTGAGCGCCGACCTCGTCATCGGTTCCGTCCTGATCGCCGGAGCGCAGACGCCGAAGCTCGTCAGCAACGCGCTCGTGGCCAAGATGAAGCCGGGCAGTGTGCTCGTAGACATCTCCGTCGACCAGGGCGGCTGCTTCGAGGACTCCCACCCGACCACCCACGCCGACCCGACGTTCACGGTGCACGGCTCCGTGTTCTACTGCGTCGGGAACATGCCGGGTGCCGTCCCGCACACGTCGACGTACGCGCTGACGAACGCGACCCTCCCCTATGTCCGTGCGATCGCGAACGCCGGGTGGAAGAGTGCCCTGGCCGCGGATCCCGCTCTCGCCCTCGGCCTCAACGTGCACGGCGGTTCCGTGTACAGCGCACCGGTCGCTTCGGCCCACGGTCTCAGCCACGAGGAGACGTCACCACTGGGCTGAGCGACCCTCCCGGCATCCGTCATCTGCGACCCGACACCGGGTCCAGGCTCACTCGCGTCACCTCGCCGCCCGGCGAGCAGGACCAGGCCCGCCCCTGCACCCGGTCCAGCAGAGGTGGACGTGACCTGATCCGCGTGATGGCACGGAACTCGGCAGGTGAACAGCCGTCGACGATGATCCTGGCGTTCTCGCGCAATGCGGTGAGGAGCGACCAGTGCGCCTGCCACTGGTCGCTGTCGCCGACGATGACGACCGCTCCTCCTCCCGGCCGGCGGACATCGGCGACGGTGATCCGTCCGGAAGCGACGTCGGCGAGGGCGGCCACGCGGACGGGCACCTTGGACGGATCGGCGGCGTTCTCCGCGAGGATCTCCTCGACCCGGCGCGCCGGTGCGCTCGACACGACCAGGCTGATGGCGCTGCCCCGCCAGTCGACGGGCGCCACGGTGCGACTCGCGGCGTGGCGGGGCGGACCAGGCTGGACTTCAGGTGCGCACAGTTGGACGGAGACACCCCGCCAGAGGGCGCTGCCGGCGCGACGGCCCTCGACCCAGCCCGCACTCTCGCCGCCCGCGAGCAGGTGCTCCTGCCGGTTGGCGGTGCCCAGCAGCACGGTGGACCCGACGAACCCTCCCAGAGCACCGGTCGGCCCGGCCAGTCGCTGCATCGTGATCGCCAGCCACACCGACCTCCGGGGGCCGTCCCGCAGCAGGGCAAGAATCCCGTCGCGGAGTTCGATGGCGTCGTCGGGGTCGATGCCGGCGAGGAGGGAGTCGAGGTCGTCGACGAGGAGGAGCAGATCGCCCGCATCCGCGGTTCGGGTGGGCAAACCTGCGGCGAGCGAATGGATCACGTCCCAGGCCAGCTCGGCGTCAGACCCGATCCGTTCGACCAGGAACGAGCCGATGCGAGCGGCCTCAGCCTCGATCGTGTCGAGGAGGGTGGTTTTCCCCGTGCGAGCCCTTCCAATCACGAGGAGACTGCCGTCGACTCCCGGATGCCACACGGCGGTGTCCTGTCGCTGCTCGGCCGGGTGGTCGGCGAGACCGAGGCGGATGCCCTCCCCCGCCATGGCGAGGCCTCCCCGCTCCACGCGCGCAGGAAGCGGGTCGAGCCACGGCCGTCGTCGCTCAGCCGGAGGCGGCCAGCGCCCCGCTGCCCGGTGAAGGTCACGCTCCGAGGTCGACGCCACCTGGACGGTGACGATGCCGTCTTGCGCGGCGAGCGAAAGCCTGCCCGGGATCGTCGCGGGCAGGAATGCCGCGTCGTCCGTGCCGAGGACGGCGGTGCTGTCAGCGCGGTTCGTGACCCGCAGCGACATCCGGAGTCCGCAGTTGGCAAGCAAGGAGTCCCTCACAACCCCCGCAGGACGCTGGGTGCAGAGGACGAGGTGCATGCCCAGCGACCTTCCGCGGGCCGCGACGTCGACGAAGAGGGCATGGAGGTCCGGGTAGCCGTCGAGCATCGCGGCGAACTCGTCGACCACGATGACCAGGCGGGGCAGTGACGGCAGAGCCGCGATGTCCCTGGCGCCGGCGTCGCGCAGGCGACGTTCCCTGAAGCGCACTTCGGCACGAAGGCTTTCGAGCGCCCTCGCCGCCGAGACGGCGTCGAGGTCTGTGACCACGCCCACCACGTGCGGAAGGCGACGCAGCGGATCGAAGGCAGCGCCTCCCTTGAAGTCGACGAGCAACAGCGTCACGACGTCGGGCGGATGTCGATCGGCCAGGCTGGTGACCCAGGTGACGAGCAATTCGCTTTTGCCGCTGCCCGTCGTGCCTCCGACGATCGCATGGGGGCCGTGCGCAACGAGGTCGACGAGCACTGCACTCCGGCCGGAACTGCCGATCACCGCAGACAGGGACGCGGTCGAGGAGGGCGGCGACGCGTCGACTGACGCCTCGGCGAGCCCGATCGACAGTGGCAGGGCATCGCCGGCCGTCCCTGCGCCGGCGTGGCGGGCATGGTCGGCGAGTTCCTCGGCGAACCGGGCGGCCTCGGCCTCTGACACGAGGTCGACGATGACCTCGGTCGTGTCTGGCCGCCCGGCAGCGGTCGTCCGGTGAAGCAGCGCCGCCGCGACCCCGGTGAACTCGATGAGGTGTGAGCAGCGCGTGGGGATCAGGTCGAGACGGTCGGCGAGGACGAGCAGGACCTCGGCCCGGTCGGCGGCGCCGAGCGGCCCGGCAGCAGCAGACCTCTCAACGACCCGCACGCTCGTGGCCGCCGTCCGTGCGCTGCGGTGCGGAAGTGGACGGGTCCAGTCCCAGCCGTCCGGCACGTCGACGACGGCGAGATCATCGGGGCCGGCGGCAGTGCACAGCTGGACGAGCAGCCCCCTGGCGAATGCGCGCGCGACGACGGCTGGTCCGACGATTCCGATCCCCGCCGAGGCGTCGATGCCGACCGGGACATCGGAGACTCGGGCGGCCAGCCGTTTCACCCTCGCCGTGTCGTTTCCGGGCGGTCCGTCGATACGGACGCCGCTCGGCTGCTCGCCGTAACCGACGACGACGATGGTCTTGCGGTCTTCCGGAGCACGCCAGCGGCCGAATCCCGCTGCGCCGGACGGCTCCCCCGCGGCGTCGAGGACGAGGCGCGCTCCCCTGGCGGCAGCCCGCCTGGACCGGCGCTCGTCAGCGTGTCTCTCGCCCACGAGAGTCGTGAGCCTGGCGAGTTCCAACCCGTAGGCGGTCGTCTCAGCACGGAGCCGACGACGGGTGGACCAGCGGTTGTCCACAACGCCCGCGATGGCGACGACAGGACCGAGCGCGGCGAACGCGAGGACGAACGGCGAGCGCGTGAACGACCAGATGACGACGGATGCCACGACAGGGGCGAGACTCGCCACGATCGGGAACGGTGACCCCGCGCCCGCTACCGGTTCGGCCGGAACGGTGATCGGCTCGTCGATGGGCTCGTGCATTCACCCAGCACAGCAGGTGCGCGGACGTTCCAACCGAATCGACTGTGCCGGTGGAAGCGCGTGTGATGTGGCCGCCCCGGTGGAGGACCGGTCAGTCGAGAACGGCGGTCTCGCTGGTGTCGATAAGGAGTTCGTCGAGGACGATGGCGCTCACATTGTCGCGCCCGCCGTTTTCGAGAGCCGCATCGACGAGGCTCCTGACGGCATCCTCAGGGGACGCTGCCTGCATGAGGAAATGACGCAGGCCGAAGTCGGTGAGTTCCTTGGTCAGCCCGTCTGAGCAGACCAGCCAGCGCGCCCGGTCGGTGGACAGGATGTCGGTGTAGTCGGGAAGCGGGTCGTCGGAGAACCCGACGGCGCGGGTGATCACGTTGCCGTGCGGGTGGGATTCGGCTTCGTCAGGAGTGATCGCGCCGATCGAGATCAGTTCCTGGACCACCGAGTGGTCGAGCGTCACCTGGATGAGTTCGTCACCGAGCAGCCGGTACACGCGCGAGTCGCCGATGTTGAAGACCGTCCACGCCGGGACATCGGCCTCAGGGCCGGTGAATCCGAAGACGATCCCGGTCACGGTGGTCCCTGTGCCGAGATCCGACTTGCCGACCTGCTCGAGCATGTCGCCCACGGCCGCACGGAGCGCGGTTTCGACAGCATCCCTGTCGACGGTCTCCCCCGAGGCAACGCGTTCCGCAAGGCGGGCGATCACTGCGGCGCTGGCGACTTCGCCCGCGTCGTGTCCGCCCATTCCGTCGGCGACGGCGAAGATCGGGTAGTCGACGATCAGGGCGTCCTGGTTGACCTGGCGTTTGCGGCCGGTGTCGGTGACCGAGGCCCATGACAGTTCCAGTGCCAGTCCGCCGGGCACGTCGACAACACGCGAATCGGTACTCACGTTGATGCCGGTCACGCAATCGTCCTTTCGGAGCCCCCACGGTGCAGAGCCGTTGCGTCGATAATACCGGCGTTGCGGATGTGGCGCGTCGCGGCTTACCGTCCGGCGGTGATTGCGACGCCGTTTGTGGCATCCGGTGGCACCTCCCACGCCCAGTCGGGGAGGCGGCCGGACTGGAGCATCAGGTCGAGCAATTCAGCCAGCCCGTATGCGCTGTCCACCGCACGCGCCTGGTCGACCCAACGGCCGGCGATTGTGCCTGCGCCGAGCGCCCAGTGGCACCAGGCGATCATGGTGAGCAGGGGCGGTGTCGCCCGCCTCGGGACACGAGCTGCGGTGTGGCGGAGCAGCCGGATCGCCGACCGGAGCCGTCCTGGATCGGGCCGGGGCATCCCGAATCCGCCGAGGGCCATCGCGCCAGGCAGGTCGCTGATGTCTTCGCCCCGGCCATGCCTGTCGTTCATCTCCATGACCCTGACCCCGAACCCGACTCCCCATGCCCAGGTGAGCAGGACCTCGTCGCGGACCGCAGGGGCCTGAACGACGAACGCCAGAAGCGCGGCGTCACGGGCAGTCGGATCGCCCACGACCAGCCGGTCTGCGAGGTCGACGACGTCTCCGGAGAAGTTCTCGTCGAACAGAAGTGCGGGGGCAAGCTCAGGAGAGCCCCTGAGCGCGTCGAGCTCGGTGTACCGCTTCGCCGTCATTTCCCTCGATTCGAAATCCGCCGTCGGCAGGGTGGATTCGGCATCGACGTCCACGAGTTCTGTCCGCTCGACGTTGTCCGCGAGCGTCCGGTGGGCCGGCGAGGTGGTGATGAGCGCCAGGGCTCGCCCGGCGCGAGGGCAGTCGTCGTCGAGGTAACTCCCCCAGCCGTCGGCGGCGACGCACAGGGCGTCGCGGACCAGGAAGCCGCAGTCCCGTGCGCGATCCAGCACACTACGGACGACGGCGTCGCGCGGCATCCCCTCGCCGGTCTCGAATGAGTCGTCCGTGTAGATGACGGGTACGAGGGCGTCGACGTCGGGGATGCGGCAGATCATTCCGAGCATCGTGTTCGCCGCCCGTCGACGGACCGCAGGCGACGACACCTCCGACGGCAGGTCGCAACGGAGGGCCCCGCAGGTCCTGTTGCCCCGAAACGCCACGAGGACGATGCTCTCCCGCGGCCGGAAGCCGGTCAGGTGCGGGACGAGGGCGAGAAAATCCTGGGCGTCATGAGTTCGGATGATCGTGGTCATGCCCGGGAGTCTGCTCCCCCGGTGCCCGGTCGCCGACCGGTGGCCCTCCGCTGTGGAGAACCGTCCGGTCGGCCCGGACTGTGGAGGACTACACCTCGTCGTTGACCGGTGCTGCGAACTGCGAGTTGTACAGGTTGTAATACGCGCCGCCCTGGGCGAGCAGCCCGTCGTGGCTGCCCTGCTCGACGATCCGCCCCGATTCCATGACGAGGATCAGGTCCGCGTCCCGGATGGTGGAGAGCCGGTGAGCGATGACGAAACTCGTCCGATCCTGTCGGAGGGTCGACATCGCCTTCTGGACGAGGACCTCGGTCCTGGTGTCCACCGAGCTCGTGGCCTCGTCCAGGATGAGCACGCTCGGCTGGGCGAGGAACGCGCGCGCGATGGTGAGCAGCTGCTTCTCACCCGCTGAGACGTTCGACGCTTCGTCGTCGAGCACGGTGTCGTACCCATCCGGGAGGGAGTGCACGAACCGGTCGACATAGGTGGCGCGGGCAGCGGCGAGGATCTCGTCCTCCGTGGCATCCGGTCGCCCGTACGCGATGTTGTCGCGGATCGTGCCGCCGAACAGCCAGGTGTCCTGGAGCACCATGCCGATCCTGCTGCGGAGGTCGAGCCTCGTCATCTGGGCGATGTCGACGCCGTCGAGCGTGATGCGGCCGCCGTCGAGCTCGTAGAAGCGCATGATCAGGTTGACCAGGGTCGTCTTCCCCGCGCCGGTCGGACCGACGATCGCGATCGTGTGGCCCGGCTCTGCGACGAGGTCGAGGTCCTGGATGAGCGGCTTCTCGGGCGAGTAGCTGAACGACACGTTCTCGAACACGAGCCGTCCGACATCGTCTGTCGGCGTCACCGGCACTGCGGGGTCAGGCGACTGCTCGTCGGCGTCGAAGAGCTCGAAGACGCGTTCGGCGGATGCCACACCCGACTGGAGCAGGTTGGCCATCGATCCGAGCTGCGTGAGCGGCTGGGTGAACTGGCGCGAGTACTGGATGAACGCCTGCACGCTGCCGAGGCTCAGGGCCCCCGTGGCGACCTGCAGGCCACCGACGACGGCGATGGCCACGTAGACGAGGTTCCCGACGAACATCATCGACGGCATGATGATGCCGGAAATGAACTGGGCGCCGAAACTCGCCTGGTACAGCTCGTCGTTCTTCTCCTGGAATCGCTTGCCGACCTCGCGCGACCGACCGAACACCTTCACGATGGCGTGTCCGGAGTACATCTCCTCGATCTGCGCGTTCAGCTCACCGGTGTGTGCCCACTGGGCGACGAACTTCTTCTGCGACCGTTTCGCGATCACCGCGGTGATGAGCACGGTGAGCGGGATGGTGACAAGGGCGATCACGGCAAGGAGGGGTGAGATGGAGAACATCATCCCGAGCACGCCGACCACCGTCAGCAGCGACACGAGGACCTGGCTGAGGGTCTGCTGGAGCGTCTGCGAGATGTTGTCGATGTCGTTGGTGACCCGGCTGAGCAGCTCACCGCGCGGCATCTTGTCGAAGTACGACAGCGGAAGCTTGTTCACCTTCGTCTCGACGTCCTCGCGGAGCCGGTACATGGTCCGCTGGACCACGCCGTTGAGCACGAGCGCCTGGATCCAGCCGAACAGGAACGCCAGAGCGTAGATGGCGAGTACGAGCAACAGCACCCGCGAGAGCGCCTCGAAGTCGATCCCTGACCCGGGGTCGAGGTTCATGCCGGCGAGCATGTCTGCCTGTTGGGCCTGACCGTCGGCACGGAGACCGTCGACGATCTGATCCTGGGTCGCGCCCGCGGGCAGGTTCGCCGAGATCGCGCCCTCGAAGATGATGTTCGTGGCGTCACCGAGGATGCGCGGGCCGATCACCGAAAACGTGACACTGATCACCGCGAGGATCGTCACGGCCACGAGAGGGAGCCACTCGGGCTGCAGGCGCTTCATCAGCCGCTTGGCGCTCGGCCCGAAGTTCATCGACTTCTCGGCCGGCATCCCTGCGCCACCGAACGGTCCGCCGCCGCGCGGTGGGCGAGCGGGGACGCGGTTTTCGGTCTCGGTCTCTGTGTCGCTCATGATGCTTCCTCTGTGGTGAGCTGTGATTCCACGATCTCGCGGTACGTGGTCGAGCGCTCGAGCAACTCGTCGTGAGTGCCGAGCCCGACGATCGCGCCGTCTTCGAGCACGAGGATCTGGTCTGCACCGAGAATCGACGACACCCTCTGGGCGACGATCACGAGGGTGGCGTCGCCGACGTCCCGTGCGAGCGCCGCGCGGAGCCTGGCATCCGTCGCGAGGTCGAGGGCGGAGAACGAGTCATCGAAGACGTAGATCTCGGGGCGCTTGACGAGTGCCCGCGCGATCGCGAGCCGCTGGCGCTGACCGCCGGAGACGTTCGATCCGCCCTGTGAGATCGGCGCGTCGAGGCCGTCCTGGAGCGCCTCGACGAAGTCTTTGGCCTGTGCGACCTCGAGTGCGTGCCAGAGTTCGTCGTCGCTGGCGCCGGGCTTCCCGTACCTGAGGTTCGATGCGACGGTGCCCGAGAACAGGTAGGGCTTCTGCGGCACGATGCCGATCTTCGACCAGAGCAGATCCTGATCCGTCTCCGCGACGGAGACGCCGTCGACGAGCACCCGGCCGGCGGTCGCGTCGAACAGCCGGGGCAGCAGGTTGACCAGTGTGGTCTTCCCCGCTCCGGTCGAACCGATGATCGCCGTCGTCGTCCCGGGCTGGATGGCGAAGGACAGGTTCCTCAGCACAGGCTGGTCCGCCCCCGGGTAGGAGAACGAAACCCCGTCGAAGACGATGCTCCCTGCAGTGTCCAGGGTGACGACAGGCGATGAGGGCTGGCGCACCGAGGAGTCGGTATCGAGCACCTCTCCGATCCGGTCGGCGCTGACGGCCGCGCGCGGAATCATGACAGCCATGAAGGTCGCCATCATCACGGCCATGAGAATCTGCATGAGGTACTGCAGGAACGCCATCACCGTGCCGACCTGCATGGAGCCTTCCTCGACGCGGAACGCTCCGAACCAGAGCACGGCGATGCTCGAGACGTTGAGCACGAGCATGACGATCGGGAACATGATCGCCATCAGACGGCCGGTGCGGAGTCCGACATCGGTCAACTCGTCGTTGGCCTTCTCGAACCGGGTGGTCTCGACGTCCTCACGGACGAACGCACGGACGACGCGGATGCCGGTGAGCTGCTCCCGCATGACCTGGTTGATCCGGTCGATCCGGCGCTGCATCGACTGGAACAGCGGGATCATGCGCACGATGATGAGCCCGACGGCGATAAGGAGCACGGGGATGGCGACGGCCATCAGCCACGACAGCTGGAGGTCGAGTCCGAGCGCGAGCACGACACCGCCGATGGCGAGAATCGGCGCCGAGACCATGAGCGTCGCGGTCATCAGCACGAGCATCTGCACCTGCTGGACGTCGTTGGTGCTCCTCGTGATGAGCGAAGGGGCGCCGAACGACGACACTTCACGTTCCGAGAACTCGGAGACGCGGTCGAAGACCGCCTGGCGGAGGTCTCGCCCGAGTGCCATCGCCGCTTTCGCGCCGAAGTACACGGCCACGATGGCGCAGAGCACCTGGACGAGCGTGATCCCGAGCATCATCATGCCGACCCGCATGATGTATTCGGTGTCGCCGGTGGCCACCCCGTTGTCGATGATGTCGGCGTTGAGCGTCGGGAGATACAGCGACGCGATCGACTGCGCCAGCTGGAAGACGATGACGCCGACGAGAAGCGGCCAGTGCGGCTTCAGGTAGCGTCCGGTGAGTTTAGCGAGCATGGGTGTCCCTGGTGGTGCCGGTGTCGGGTGAACCGACGATGCCGTGCAGAATGAACTCGGTCAGTTCGTCGTCGGTGAAAGCGCTGCCTGCGGTGAGCAGCGGGAATGAGCTGGCGAAGGCGAGGAGTCGCGCAAGCTGGGCGACCTGCGCGGCGCTCCAGCCGAGCTTCTCCTGGTCTGCGCCGAGGGCGGCCGCGACCCGCTCGGCGATGTCGTCGCGCATCGAGACCGGTGCGGGGCGGTCCTCCTCGCGGAGCGTCGACATCACGGCGAACACCCCGGTGAAACGATGGCGGAGCGCGCCGAGGATGAGGCGGATCTTCGCGTCGAGCGGGAGGCCGGAGTCGATGGCATCCAGTTCCCTGAGCAGCGGCGCCGGGTCGAGGTAGCGGGTGACAGCCGCCTTGAGAAGGCTCTCCTTGTCGCCGAACGCACGGAAGATGGTGCCCTCGGCAACGCCGGCTGCCTCGGCGATCTGGCGAGAGGTGACGCTGCTCCCGTTCTCGAGCAGCAGCGGAAGCACGGCGTCGATGATCATCGATCGCCTGTCGTCGGGAGACAGCGGCGCCGCCCGGCCTGGGAGCACGGATGAAGGGGTTGTGGTCACCCCGCAATCGTAACGGAGTGAGCGCTCACTCATTACCCCGGGAGCGTTACTCCTCTTCGCGGGGAGCGAACAGAGCGGTGATCGTCTCGAGTTCGTCTGCCGACGGATGCCACGCCGTCGCGGCATCCGCATTCTGCAGGATCTGCTCTGGCCTCGTCGCTCCGGCGATCACGCTCGTCAGGGCCGGCTGGGCGAGCAGCCAGGCGAACGTGGCCTGAAGCATGGTGATGCCGCGCTCGTCGCAGAAGGCCTGGAACGACTCGATCGCGTCCCACGGCGCGCTCTCGAGCAGATGGCTGCGCTGACGCATGATGCGCGAGTCAGCCGGGCCGCCGTCGCGGCTGAACTTGCCGCTGAACAGGCCGTTGTACAGCGGGAAGTAAGGCAGGAATCCGAGGCCGAAGTGCCGTACCGCAGGGAGTACCTCGCGTTCGGCGTCCCGCACGAGGAGGCTGAACTCGTTCTGCGAGGAGATGAACTTCGGGTGTCCGGGAGCTCGGCGGTGAGGTCGGCCTCGGCCACCTGCCATCCGGCGAGGTTGGAGTGGCCGATGTAGCGCACCTTGCCCTCTGTGATCAGGTCGTGCAGCGCCGAAAGGGTCTCCTCGATCGGCGTCACCGGGTCCGGCGTGTGCAGCTGGTACAGGTCGATCCAGTCGGTCTGGAGGCGCCGAAGCGATGCTTCGACGGCCAGTCGGACGTACCGCCTCGACCCTTTGGCTCCCCAGCCCTCGATCCCGACCTCGGCACCGGCGTGGCCGAACTTGGTCGCCAGTACGACGGAGTCCCTGCGCCTCTTGAGTGCCTTGCCCATGAGGGTCTCGCTGAGGCCGGGCTCCTTGCCGTACATGTCGGCGGTGTCGAACAGTGTCACGCCGGCGTCGATGGCTGCGGAGATGACGGCGTTCGTCCCCTCCTGGCTCTCGCTGGCGGTACCGAGCCGCCCGAAGTTGTTGCAGCCGAGTCCGATCGTCGAGACGCGGAGGCCGCTGGTGCCGAGTGTGCGGTATTCGATTTCTGCCATCTCCCAAGGCTAGCGCCGCGGCTCCTCCACAGCGCGACCGGCATGAACCGGATGCCCACAGCTCTGGCGTCATCCGGTGCGCGTGCCGCGTTCGGTCGTACCGTCTCTGCATGACGACACGCGCCCAGACCCGAGAACCCCAACCCACCCTCTTCGACCGGCCCGTCGGCCTCATCCGCGTTCCCAGTCCGCTCGGGAGGATCGAGCTCACGAGTGACGGGACCTCTGTGACCGGCCTGCGGATCGAACGCGACGGCAGGCTGCCGCGAGACGGCTACCGCGAGTCCTCCGTCGACGTGCTCGTCCGCGCCGCCGAGCAGCTGGCTGAGTACTTCGACGGCGGCAGGAGACGCTTCGACGTTCCCCTGTCCGTCGAGGGAACGGAATTCCAGCAGAGCATCTGGACTGCTCTCGGCACCGTCCCGTTCGGCGAGGCGACGACCTACGGCCGACTCGGCCACGATGCCGGGCTCGGCATCGCCGGTCGCGCGGTCGGCGGAGCAATACGCGCCAACCCCGCTCCCCTGCTCATCCCCTGCCACCGCGTCCTCTCCAGCGGCGGCCGCGTCGTCGGCTACAGCCAGGGCAGTGGGGTGGCGGCCAAGCACTGGCTGCTCGAACACGAAGGCATCCCCTACCGGTGACCGGACTCGGCTATCCTGACGACGTCGGGGTCGTCCGGCCCCCTGACATCGAAGGATGCACCTGTGACCACCTCCCCCTCCGTGATCGCCGGTGCCGATTCCCGGGCCCGTTGCGCCTGGGTCGGCTCCGACCCCGAGTACGTCCGGTATCACGACGAGGAATGGGGTACACCGCTCGTCGGCGACCAGGCCGTGTTCGAGAAGATCAGCCTCGAGGGCTTCCAGGCCGGTCTCTCGTGGATCACTATCCTCAGGCGGCGCCCGGCCTTCCGCGCAGCCTTCGCCGGCTTCGACATCGACACCGTCGCAGCCATGACGCCTGACGACGTCGAACGGCTCGTCCAGGATGCCGCGATCATCAGGCACAGGGGAAAGATCGAGGCGGTCATCGGCAACGCGAGGGTCACCAGGGAGCTCGGGGAGAGCCTCTCCGACCTGGTCTGGAGCTTCCAGCCTGAGGCGCGGCGGCCACGACCCGAGCAGCTGAATGACATCCCGGCGATCACCCCTGAGTCGTCTGCGCTAAGCGCAACGTTGCGGAAACGCGGCTACCGGTTCGTCGGACCGACGACCATGTACGCGCTCATGCAGTCGGCCGGTCTCGTCGACGACCACGTCTCCGGGTGCTGGCGAGCCACCGCCTGAGAGCGCGGCGTGATCAGACGATCAGTGCGAGCTCGCTGCCGTCTGAGTGACGTTCCAGCCGGAAACCGGTCGTCGGAGCCCAGTCGAGGAGTTCGTCGGCGGTCGTGAACACGATTCCGGCCTCGAGGATGGCCCTCGTGAACTCACCCTTCGCCTTCTTGTTGAAGTGGTTGAGGGCCCGACGCGCTCCACCGGCGCCTTCGGTGAGGACGCGGAGGAAATGTGATCCATCAGGGGCGGGGCCGAGCGCGACGTACGCTTCGGAGCGCAGGTCGAGCACGAGCCCTGGCTCCTCGGCGAGTGATGCCGCGACGGCCGTGCGCCAGTGGCGTTTGAGTGGGCGCCCGGGCACGCGGGAGTCGTGCGACAGCCGGTACGCCGGAATCGGATCGAGGGCGCCGACCGGGCCGAACAGCGCCGCGTGGATCACCAGGTGCCTCCCGGCGAACGCCCGCGCCGGTTCGGACAGGGATGCCGCGTCGAGCGCGTCGAAGAGGACGCCGGTGTACCTGTCGAGTGCAGGCAGGGTGGGAGACTCCCACAGGATCCGGTTCGACTCGGCTTCTCCGCGCTGCTTCGGCCCCAGCTTCAGAGCCGCGACGGCGGCATCCGTGTCGAGCGAAAGAGCGGCAACGTCGTCGGCAAGCGAACGCCGTGCCTCGGTGAGCCCGGGGAACCGCAACCGGTCGAGGGACAGCGAACGCCCCGTGCCGCCTGCTCGCTTCGTCTCAGACGGAGGGAGCAGAATCAGCACGGGGCGTTGCGGTTGCCTTGCGGCGGAATTACTTGACGAGGCTGGCGTTGCCGGCCACGACTGTCACGGTGTTGTTCTCGACCGACAGGAATCCGTCGGCCGCTGTCGCGACGATCTTCTGACCGTTCTCAGCGGTCACACGGACCTCACCCTCGGCGAGAATGGCAAGCATCGGCTCGTGGCCGGGGAGAATACCGATCTCTCCCTCGACCGTGCGGGCGATGACCATCGAAGCGGTGCCTGACCAGACTTCCTGGTCCGCCCCGACAACACTGACCTGCAGCGATGCCATGACTAGCCGTTCTCCTTCTGGATCTGAGCCCAACGCTCTTCGACGTCGTTGATGCCACCGACGTTGAAGAACGCCTGCTCGGCAACGTGGTCGAACTCGCCACTGGCGATCGCCGAGAAGGACTCGATGGTCTCCTTGAGCGGAACGGTCGAACCCTCGACACCGGTGAACTTCTTCGCCATGTAGGTGTTCTGCGAGAGGAACTGCTGGATGCGACGTGCACGGGCGACCGTGATCTTGTCTTCTTCGCTCAGCTCGTCGACACCGAGGATCGCGATGATCTCCTGGAGTTCCTTGTTCTTCTGAAGGATCGCCTTGACCCGGACGGCGGTGTTGTAGTGGTCATCACCGATGTAACGCGGGTCGAGGATGCGGCTGGTCGACGTGAGCGGGTCGATGGCCGGGTAGAGGCCCTTCGACGCGATCTCACGCGACAGTTCGGTGGTCGCATCGAGGTGCGCGAACGTCGTCGCCGGAGCGGGGTCGGTGTAGTCGTCAGCAGGAACGTAGATGGCCTGCAGTGACGTGATCGAGTGGCCACGGGTCGAGGTGATGCGCTCCTGGAGGATACCCATCTCGTCGGCGAGGTTCGGCTGGTAACCCACGGCGGACGGCATACGACCGAGAAGGGTGGAGACCTCGGAACCTGCCTGCGTGAAGCGGAAGATGTTGTCGATGAACAACAGCACGTCCTGCTTCTGCACGTCGCGGAAGTACTCCGCCATCGTGAGTGCCGAGAGGGCGACGCGGAGTCGCGTTCCTGGCGGCTCGTCCATCTGGCCGAAGACGAGGGCGGTCTTGTCGAAGACGCCCGCTTCTTCCATTTCGTGGATGAGGTCGTTGCCCTCACGGGTACGCTCACCGACACCGGCGAACACCGAGACACCACCGTGGTCGGAAGCGACGCGCTGGATCATTTCCTGGATGAGGACGGTCTTGCCGACACCTGCACCACCGAAGAGTCCGATCTTTCCACCCAGGACGTACGGGGTGAGGAGGTCGATCGACTTGATGCCGGTCTCGAAGAGCTCGGTCTTCGACTCGAGCTGGTCGAATGCCGGAGGCTTGCGGTGGATCGGCCAACGCTCGGTGATCTCGATCTTCTCGCCGGGCTCGGCGTTGAGGACCTCTCCGATGACGTTGAAGACCTTGCCCTTGGTGACGTCGCCGACGGGCACGGTGATGGGCGAGCCGGAGTCGGTCACTTCCTGGCCGCGGACGAGTCCGTCGGTCGGGTTCAACGCGATGGCGCGGATGAGGTCGTCACCGAGGTGCTGTGCGACCTCGAGTGTGATGACCTGGGTCTCGCCGGCCATGTTGACGGTCGTCTTCAGGGCGTTGTAGATACCGGGGATCGCGTCGTGCGGGAACTCGATGTCAACAACCGGACCGGTGACGCGGGCGACACGGCCGGTTGCGCCGGCCTTCACCTCACTCGTCGTGTCCTGAGCGGTGGCAATGTCTGTCATGCTCTTCTTCTCTCTTCGTAATCGCGTTACTTGGCGGACGACAGTGCGTCTGCGCCGCCGACAATCTCGGAAATCTGCTGGGTAATCTCGGCCTGACGCGCGTTGTTGCGGAGCCGCGTGTAGTCGGTGATGAGCTTGTCCGCGTTCTCGCTGGCCGAGCTCATCGCCTTCTGCGTGGCCGCGTGCTTCGCAGCAGCGGACTGGAGCAGGGCGTTGAAGATACGGCTCTCGATGTAGACGGGCAGCAGCGCGTCAAGCACGCTCTCGGCATCCGGTTCGAACTCGTACAGCGGCAGAACCGTCTTGTCGTCCGGTTCTTCGACACCTTCGACGACCTCGAGGGGAAGCAGTCGCACGACCTCGGGGACCTGGCTCATCATGCTGACGAGGCGGTTGTACACGATGTGGATCTCGTCGACACCGCCTTCGGATGCATCCACGATGAACTTCTCGAGAAGCGCAGCGCTGATCTCCTGAGCCATGGTAAAGGTCGGGTTCTCGCTCTCGCCGACCCACTGGCCTTCGCTCGCGCGCTTGCGGAAGGTGAAGTACCCGACGGCCTTGCGACCGATGAGGTAGAACACGACGTCCTTGCCCTGGCTGCGGAGCAGCTCGGCGAGTTCGTTTGCTTCACGCAGGACCTGCGAGTTGAACGCGCCGGCGAGGCCGCGGTCGGACGCGAAGATCACGACGGCTGCCCGCTCGATCGTCTCCGGCTCGGTGGTCAGCACGTGGTCGACGTTTGAATACGTCGCCACGGCTGACACCGCGCGGGTGATCGCCCGGGAGTATGGACCTGATGCCGCTACCCGCGCTTGCGCTTTCGCGATGCGCGAGGCGGCGATGAGTTCCATCGCCTTGGTGATCTTCTTGGTCGTCTGCGCAGACTTGATCTTCTGCGTATAGACCCGAAGTTGTGCGCCCATTACTTATCGACGTCCCTTGACGATCTTTTCCTGGTTGACATCCTCGGCCGGAAGCTCGGTGAACTGCTCTGAGCCCGGTCCGTTGAGGGGCTTGCCCTCGCCGGTCTGGAACTCCAGCTTGAACTTGTCGACAGCAGCATCGAGCTCGGAGACGGTGTCGTCGTCGAGCACGTTGGTGTCGCGCAGCTTCGTCAGCACCTGGGTGTTGCGGGCGAGGTAGTCGTGCAGTTCGCTCTCGAACCGCAGGATGTCCTCGACCGGAACCTCATCGAGCTTGCCCTTCGTACCGGCCCAGATCGAGACGACCTGGTTCTCCACGGGGAACGGCGAGTACTGCGGCTGGCGCAGCAGCTCCGTCAACCGAGCGCCGCGAGCGAGCTGGCGGCGGCTGGCCGGGTCGAGGTCGGACGCGAACATTGCGAACGCCTCAAGCGAGCGGTACTGGGCGAGCTCCAGCTTCAGGGTTCCTGAAACCTTCTTGATGCTCTTCACCTGGGCGTCACCACCGACTCGCGAGACCGAGATACCCACGTCGACTGCCGGACGCTGGTTGGCGTTGAACAGGTCGGACTGCAGGAAGATCTGGCCGTCGGTGATCGAGATCACGTTGGTCGGGATGTAGGCCGAGACGTCGTTCGCCTTCGTCTCGATGAGCGGAAGACCGGTCATCGATCCGGCACCGAGCTCGTCGGACAGCTTGGCGCAACGCTCGAGCAGGCGGGAGTGCAGGTAGAACACGTCACCCGGGTATGCCTCGCGTCCCGGCGGACGACGGAGGAGGAGCGAAACGGCGCGGTAGGCCTCAGCCTGCTTGGACAGGTCGTCGAAGACGATGAGGACGTGCTTGCCGCCGTACATCCAGTGCTGGCCGATGGCCGAGCCCGTGTACGGTGCGAGGTACTTGAAGCCGGCAGGGTCGGACGCAGGAGCGGCGACGATGGTCGTGTACTCCATGGCGCCGGCCTCTTCGAGCGCGCCCTTCACAGCCGCGATCGTCGAGCCCTTCTGACCGATGGCGACGTAGATGCAGCGGACCTGCTTGTTGACGTCGCCGGAGTCCCAGTTGGCCTTCTGGTTGATGATGGTGTCGATCGCGATCGCCGACTTGCCGGTCTGGCGGTCACCGATGATGAGCTGGCGCTGGCCGCGACCGATCGGGATCATGGCGTCGATGGCCTTGATTCCGGTCTGCATGGGCTCGTGCACGCTCTTACGCTGCATCACGCCAGGAGCCTGGAGCTCCAGGGCGCGGCGGCCTTCTGCCTTGATCTCACCGAGACCGTCGATCGGCGCGCCGAGCGGGTCGACCACGCGGCCGAGGAATGCGTCACCGACCGGGGTCGAGAGCACCTCCCCGGTGCGAGTGACTTCCATGCCCTCGACGATTCCGCCGAACTCACCGAGGACGACGACACCGATCTCGTCTTCCTCGAGGTTCTGGGCGAGGCCCAGGGTGCCGTCGGCGAAGCGGATGAGCTCGTTGGCCATCACGCCTGGCAGTCCCTCAACGTGGGCGATGCCGTCACCGGCGTCGGTGACGTAACCGACCTCGGTGGTGGTCGCCTTACCCGGCTCGTAAGCCGTGACGAAGTCCTTGAGAGCATCCCGGATCTCGTCGGGGCTGATCGTAAGTTCTGCCATCTTCTTCCCTATCTGTGTGGGGACGTGTGTCCCCTACGTTGTACTGGCGTTAGCCAGCAAGCTGAAGTCTGAGTTCGCCGAGGCGCGAGGAGATGCTGCCGTCGATGACGTCGTCGCCGACCTGCACGCGCAGGCCTCCGATGACGGCGGGGTCGACAACCTGGTTGAGCCGGACTGCCCGCCCGTACTGCGCGGCGAGGCCTTTCTCGAGGCGATCGAGCTGGACCGGTCCGAGGGGTGTTGCGCTGGTGACCGTCGCGACGATAAAGCCGTTCTGGTCTGCGACGACGGATGCCGCGTGGCGAAGCAGTTCACCGATGCGACGGCCGCGAGGCTGCAACACCAGGTGCTTGACGATCTCGACGCTTTCGGGTGAACCCTTGCCGTTGAGCAGGCTGTCCACCAGCGCAGCCTTGGCGTCCTGGGCTCCGAGCTTGGAGCCGAGCGCGAGCTCGAGTTCCGCATCGGAGGAGACGACCTGGCCGAATGAGAAGAGCTGAGCCTCGAGGCGGGCATCCGGACCTGCGGAGAGAGCCGCTGCCCGAAGACCGAGTTCCTCGATACCGCCGAGAAGATCGTCGGCGCTTGACCAGCGCGCACCGGCGAGGTCCCGAAGAAGTCCGACGGCCTGGGCACCGAGCCGTGAGCCGAAGACACGGTCGATGACCGCACCCTTGGCCGAACTCTCAGCAGACGGGTCGGCCAGCAGCGAGCGAAGCTGGCCGGAGTCGCCGACGACCCGACCGGCAGCGAAGAGTTCGCTGGCCGTGGTCAGGTCGGTCGTGCCGAGGTCGGACAGAGCCTTCTTCGACGAAGCCAGTGCTTCCCGAGTTGCGCTTCCCATTAGTTTTTTGCCTTCTCCGAAGCTTCGAGGTCGGCGAGGAACCGGTCGACGATGGCCGTGGCCTTCGCGTCGTCCGCGAGAGTCTCACCGATGACGTTGCCTGCGAGGTCGATCGCGAGCGTGCCCACTTCGCTGCGAAGCGAGACGAGTGCTGCCTGACGTTCGGCCTCGATCTGTGCCTGGGCGCTCACGGTGACGCGCTGGGCTTCGATCGTGGCCTGGCTCCGCGCTTCGGCGACAATCTGCTTGCCGTCCTCGCGGGCGGACTCACGGATCTTGCCGGCCTCCTGGCGGGCTTCGGCGAGCTGAGCGGTGTACTGCTCGAGCGCGGCCTCGGCCTGGCGCTGTGCTTCGTCGGCCTTGGCGATGTTGCCCTCAATGGCCGCAGAACGCTCGTCGAGCATGACCTGCATCTTCGGAAGAACGAGCTTCCAGAAGAGCGCCAAGAGGATGACGAAACACACCGCCGACCAGAAGATGTCGTAAAACTCGGGGATCAGAGGGTTCTTGGTAGCGCCCTCTTCAGCCGCCGCAACGAGTGCGTGAAGCATCTTGCCTCCTTACGAGGGGTGAAAGAGGTCTAGGGCTGGAAGATGAAGTAGGTGGCGATACCGATGAAGGCGAGTGCCTCGGTGAAGGCGATACCGATCCACATCAGGACCTGCAGTCGGCCGGCCAGCTCAGGCTGGCGGGCGACACCCTCGATGGTCTTTCCGACGACGATGCCGACGCCGATGGCGGGGCCGATCGCTGCGAGACCGTAACCGACCGTCGCGATGTTTCCGTTGATCTCGGCGAGAACGGTTGTTGCGTCCACGTGATGTTTCCTTCCGTGATGTAAGAGCAGGCGGATGCCGGCTCTTGTTAGTGCTCTTCAGCTACCGCGAGCTGGATGTAAACCGCGGTGAGCAGGGTGAAGACATAAGCCTGGAGCAGTGCGACCAGGATTTCGAACAGGGTGAAAGCGAAGCCGAAGGCGAAGGTGACCGCGCCGAGGGCGATGAACCAGCCACCGAGCGTGAACACGAAGAACTGGGTCGCCGCGAAGAACAGGACGAGCAGGAGGTGGCCGACGACCATGTTCATCAGGAGTCGAAGGGTCAGCGTCACCGGCCGGATGATGAACGTCGAGATGAACTCGATCGGGGTCACGATGATGTAGACAGGCCACGGCACGCCGGCGGGGAAGAGGGAGTTCTTGAAGAACTTGCCCGGGCTCTTCTTGATACCGGCGTAGATGAAGGTCACGTATGAGATCAACGCGAGCACGAGCGGCACACCGATGACAGACGTTCCCGCGATGTTGAGGCCGGGGATGATGCCCGTGATGTTCATGGTGAAGATCATGAAGAACATCGTGGTGAGGATCGGCAGGAACCGCTTTCCGTCGACCTTGCCGAGGAGGTCCTCGGCGATGTTGACGCGTACGAAGTCGAGGGCCATCTCGATGAGGCTCTGGAATTTGCCCGGAACGACCCTCATGTTGCGGGTGCCGAGCCAGAACACGATGACCAGGGCGATGACCGCCAGGAGGCGGATCAGCATGATCCGGTTGACGTCGAATCCGGTGCCCTCGAACAGAATGATGTCCGGGAAGAATTCGTTGATCGACGGCCCGTGGAAGGTCCCGTCGTCGGTTGAGGTCTGAACCAGTAAGTTCACAGCGTTAGCTAACAGCGCGCTCTCCTGTTTCGGGCGTGAAGCGAAGCTCTCGCGACGACGAACGGTGGGAAGTGCCCGACGCACATACTTCTTGCGACATGTTCGGGCGGGGAATCTCCGATAACACTATCAAATGATGGCCGACCGGACGAATCCAGACCCAAGTTAATTGGAGGGCTTGCCATCCCCGGGAAGGGTCACGTCACTGGCATACGGCATGCGTGACTTCGACACGATGATGACGTCGACGACGAGGGACACGATGACCCCAGCGATGACGCTGAGGAACAGCACTGTGGTGTTGATCCATGGCTGTTCCCTGAGTACAACGGCCAGCACGAGGAAGAGCACGAACTTGACCAGCCAGCCACCCATGACGACGCCGAAGAAGATCGGGACGAACAGGTCGGTGCCGAACCAGCGGTTGGCGAACAGGATGCTCGCGGCGGTGATCCCGAGGAACACGACGGCCATTGCGGTGCCGATCAGTGCGCTGACAAGCCCTCGGTTGCCGTCGACCAGGTAGCCGAGCGTGCCCCCGATCACAGCCAGGGCGAGCGACAGGAGGCCGCCCCACTTGAGGCTGGCTCGGAAGATGGCTGCAGACTTCATCTGGGGTCCTTGTTCGTTACGGGGAGCGGGTCGGGTACTGGGGCGTCAGGGTCCCGTTCGTCCGAGGCCTCGTCGAGAGGGTCGTACACCGCGAGCGAATCTGCGGTCCCTGAGCCCTCTGGCGCGGTCTGGGCGGTGACCTCGGCTGCCTTCCGGCGGCCGAGCGGGGCGAGAGTGACGATCGTGCACGCCACGACGCCGACGAGGAGGAACCCGAGCGCGATCCAATAGGGCTGGAACACGAAGAACATCAGGCAGGACAGCGCGATGACGGTCGTCCACGCGTAGAAGATGAGCACGGCGTGCAGGTGGGAGTGTCCCATGTCGAGCAGGCGGTGGTGCAGGTGCATCCGATCGGCACTGAACGGGGATTTCCCGGCACGCAGCCGGCGGAAGACGGCCAGTGCGAAGTCGAGCAACGGAACGATGAGGATCGCGAATGGCAGGATGATCGGGATGAACGCACCGAGCAGCTCGCTGCGGCCGACTCCCCCGCCGCCGGTCGGGTCCGCATTGAGCGCAGACGGATCTATCTGGCCGGTGATCGCGACAGCAGACGTGGCCATCAGAAGCCCGACCAGGAGCGCCCCGGCGTCGCCCATGAACATCTTGGCCGGGTGCCAGTTGAGCGGCAGGAAACCGGCGCACGCGCCCACAAGCACCGCGGAGATGAGCAGGGAGAGGTTGAAGTAGGTCGACTGGCCGAGGTCGCGCACGAGCAGGTAGCCGTAGACGAGGAAGACGCCGTTGGCGATCAGTCCGACACCGGCGACGAGGCCGTCGAGTCCGTCGATGAAGTTCACCGCGTTCATGACGAGGACGATGGCAAAAACCGCCAGAGCCGCCGACATCCACGATGACCCGACCGTGAGGCCGCCGATCGGCAGCGAGTAGATCTGCACGCCGAGCCAGGCGATGAGACCAGCGGCCATGAACTGCCCGGCGAGCTTGATCATCCAGTCCAGGTCCCAGATGTCGTCGGCGATGCCGATGACGACGATGAGGAGCGAGGCGCCGAGGATGGCGAGGATCGATCCGGGCGGGTTGAACGTCTGCTCGAAGAACGGGGTGACCCTCGAGATCAGATAGGCGAGTCCGAACGCGGCGACGACCCCGCCGAACATCGCCACACCGCCGAGGCGGGGCGTCGGTCGGGTGTGGACATCCCGTTCGCGGATCTTCGGGTAGAGCTTGTACCGGAGCGCCAGCTTGTAGACGACGATGGACAGCAGGAAGGTGATCAGTGCCGTGGCCGCCGCGATGAGGGCATAGAGGATCATGCCGTCGACGCACCGTCCTCAGCCGGCGGGTCTTCGAGCAGGTCGCCGAGGATCTCGTGGAGCTGCTCGCGGCTGATGGCGCCTTCGCGGAGGATGGTCACCTTGCCGTCCGGAGCGACGAGAGCGGTGGCATCCACGATCGTCGACGCGGTGGACTGGCTCTGACCGCCGTCGAGGTAGGTGTCGACCGAATCGCCGAGCATGTCGAGGGCTTCTGCTGCCGTGGTCGCCGCGGGCTTGCCGGTGAGGTTGGCACTCGACACCGCGAGCGGTCCGGTCTCCTCGAGCAGCTCGAGTGCGATGCGGTTGTCTGGCATCCGGACGGCGACCGTGCCGTCGGTGTCGCCGAGGTCCCAGGCCAGCGAGGGCTGGGCGGGCAGCACGATGGTGAGGCCACCCGGCCAGAACGCGTCGACGAGTTTCCGTACGGCGTCGGGGACCTCGGCCGCGAGGGCCTCGAGCGTTGCGATGCCGGGCACGAGGACGGGCGGAGGCGACTGGCGCGTGCGACCCTTCGCGTCGAGCAGCCTCTGGACGGCCTGCGGCGAGAATGCGTCCGCAGCGACGCCGTAGACGGTGTCGGTGGGTATGACGACGAGTTCGCCCCTGCGGACGGCGGCGCGCGCGAGACGCATACCGGTGAGGAGGTCGGAATCCTGGGAGCAGTCGAAGAGGCGAGACATCCCGCCGATTCTATCCCGGGGCCGGTGGGAGGATGCCGCAAACGGGCGGTCGGAGACCGTATCGATACCGACCGCCGCCCGTCGTCATCGTGCACCCTTGCGGCGGAACAGCCAGGTCCCCCATCCGATCGCGATCCCCAGGATGAGGAGGCACCAGCCGACAGCGAGGAGGGCGCTGTCTCCCATCGGCGTCCCCATCAGCAGGCTGCGGATCGTCTCGATGATCGGAGTGATGGGCTGATGCTCGGCCAGCGGGCCGAGCCAGGCCGGAAGGGTGTCGACCTCGACGAACGCGCTCGACAGGTACGGCAGGAACAGCAGGATGAAGCCGTACCCGTTCGCCGCCTCCGGACTGGACGCAGCGAGTCCGATGGCCGCGAAGAGCCAGGTGATCGCGAGGATGTACAACGACACGATCGCGATCGCACCCACCCACTCCAGGAACCCGCCCGTCGGCCGGAAGCCGACGGCGAGTGCGACGCCGACGACGACGGCAGTCGCGACCAGGTTGCGGATGAGGCTCGCGACGACGTGGCCGGTGAGCACGGCTGTGGCTGGGATCGGGAGGGTGCGGAAACGGTCGATGATGCCGGTCGTCATGTCCGTCGCGACGTCGACGGCGGTCGATGAGGCGCCGAAACCGGCGCAGAGGAGGATGATGCCGGGGACGACGTAGTTGACGTAGTCGCCCGAGGGATCAATCGACCCTCCGAAGACGAACGTGAACATGAACATGAGCAGCACGGGGAGCAGGATCGCCATGAGCAGCGCGTCGACGTTGCGGATCGACCGCCTGAGGCTCCTGTCGATGAACGTGATCTCACTGACGCCCCAGGAGACCCGGCGTGACGCCGTGACCGCGGTCATGACCGCACCCGGGCAGCCTGGGCGATTCCATCCCGATCGGTGAGCTGGAGAAAGACGTCGTCGAGGCTCGGCGATCGGAGTCCGATCGTGCACCCTGGGCCGGCGTCGACATCGAGTTGATCGATGGCGGCGCGGAGTCCGTCCGCTGAACCATCGGTGGGCACTGACCGAAGAACGACGTCGTCGGGCGAACGCAGTTCGACGACCTCTCCCCCGACCCGCGCCTTGAGCTCGGCCGGCGACCCGTCGGCGACGATCCGCCCGGTCGAGAGGAGGGCGATGTGGTCGGCCAGCTCGTCGGCTTCCTCGAGGTACTGGGTCGTGAGGAAGACGGTTGTTCCTGCGGTCCGCAGGTCCCGGATCAGCGACCACAGTTCACGACGGCTCCTGGTGTCGAGGCCAGTCGTGGGTTCGTCGAGGAACAGCACAGCGGGCATCCCGATCAGGCTGAGGGCCAGGTCGAGCCGCCTGCGCATGCCTCCCGAGTAGGTCTTCACCGGTTTGCGCCCTGCGGTCTGGAGGCCGAAGGTGTCGAGGAGTTCTGCGGACCTGTGCGCGGACTCCCTGCGGGAGAGACCCCACAGCCTGGACATCATCCGCAGATTCTCATCGCCCGTCAGGACCTCGTCGACGGCGACGGACTGGCCGGTCAGGCTGATCGCCCGCTTGACCGCCGTCTTCGCACCGACGACGTCGTGACCGGCGACGGTGGCGGATCCCGAGTCCGGGGCCACGAGGGTGGCCAGGATGTTGATCATCGTCGTCTTTCCGGCACCATTCGGGCCGAGGAGGGCGAAGATGGTGCCCTCTGGGACGGCGAGGTCGATGGCGTCGAGGACGTGAAGTGAGCCGAAGGACTTGCTCACCCCCTGCATCTCGATGGCGGTCTTCATGGGAAAAATCCTTCCGTCTCGCCGGTCTGCGGCGTAAACTGTTTATGGCACATACGTTACTGTTTAACATATACACAGTCCTAGGATGGTCGTCAAGCCCGATCAGAATGGAAGCCGATGGACATCGAGGACGACGGACCCGAACTGCCGCGCGGCATCGCCCTGGCCTGGGGTGTCGCCACCAATCCCCAGCGCGGGCCCAAGCGTGAGTTGAGCATCGAGGGGATCGTCGACGCGGCCATCGAGATTGCCGACGCCGGGGGCCTCGCATCCGTATCGATGTCGAGCGTCGCTGCGAAGCTGGGTTTCACGACGATGTCTCTCTACCGATACGTGAGCGCCAAGGACGATCTGATCCTCCTGATGCAGGAGCACGGGACCGGGGTTCCCTCTGCCGCCGATGATGCACCTGAGGGCTGGAGGGAGGCCATGTCTGCCTGGCATGCGCACGCGATAGCGACCTACGCCGCCCACCCGTGGCTCCTCGACATCCCGATCACCGGCATCCCGATGACGCCCAACAACCTCTCGTGGATGGACGCCGCCCTCGAGTCGCTCGCGGACACGCCGCTGTCGGAGCACCAAAGACTTGCGGCCGCTCTCGCCGTCACCGGTCACTCCCGCTGGCAGGCGAGCATCGAGCGCGGCTACGTGGAGGCGAGCGTCAAGGCGGGCATCGCGTCGGAGGAGTTCGACCGCCTCGAGGAACGCATTCTCGCCTCACTGGCCACCCCCGACCGATTCCCGGCCGTGCATCGGGCACTCGCAGCAGGGGCGATGGGGCCTGAGAGCGGTGAGGACCCGTTCCGGTTCGGGCTGCAGGCGATTCTCGACGGGATCGAGGCCGTGATGGCCGAGCCAGGAGCAGACGCCGTTCCTCGCAGCGAGCACTCCATGGCCGACGATCACTTCCCGAAGGACAGGGCCGTCCGCGAAGCGGCGCGGCTGAGGCACGATGCCGAGGTGAAACTTCGCGAAGCGCGCAGGCGTGAGCGCGAAGCTATCGCGAAAGCCAGGGAACGCGGAGCGAAGGCCGCAGAGCGCGGGTAGCGGGCTTTGCTGTTAGCTCCGAACGGCTGTCGTCGTGCGGTCGCGCTGAGTCAGGTCCCTGAAGGTCGCGGCGGCGCGCCAGCCGTCGGCCGTGAGGATGTCACGGATCGCCTGACCCTGCAGCTCTCCGTGTTCGATGACGAGGGTGCCACCCGGGCGGAGGAGCCTCGCGGCCGTTCCGGACAGCTGGCGGACGACGTCGAGTCCGTCCTCTCCCCCGTAGAGCGCTGCGGCCGGGTCGTAGAAGCGCACCTCCGGGTCGCGAGGAATCGCGGCATCAGGCACGTACGGCGGGTTCGAGATGACGACGGATGCCTTCCCGTCCAGCTCAGGAAACGCCCCGGCCAGGTCCTCGAACACGAGTGTCGCGTTCGCTGCTGCCGTCTCGGTGAAGTTCTGCCGGGCCCACAAGAACGCCTCGACCGAGTTCTCGGCCGCGTAGATGAGGGCATTCGGGACCTCTGTGGCCATCGCGAGGGCGATGGCGCCCGAACCGGTGCCGAGGTCGATGCCGATCGGCTCCGGGTCCGGCATCGATCTGAGTGCGTCGATCGCGAACTGAACGACCTGCTCGGTCTCCGGCCTGGGTACGAAAACGCCCGGCCCGACGGCAAGATCGAGGGAGCGGAAAGCGGCACGGCCGAGGATGTGCTGGAGCGGCTCTCGCTGGGCGCGCCGGTCGGTGAGGAGTGCGATCGTGGCCGCGTCCTGTTCGGAAACCGGGCGTCCTGTGAGTCCTGCCGCCTGCACCTCACCCCTGCCGAGGCCGAGGACGTGGCCGACGAGAAGTTCGGCGTCGACGTCCGGGCTCGGGACGCCGGCCCTCGCCAGCACCTCGCCGGTGTGGCTCACAAGGGCGCCGACTGTCGCGGTCATCGCGGTCATGGAGTGGCCTGCCTGTCTGGGGAGAGCGGGAGGGAGACACCGCCGGGAATCGAGCCTACCCGCAGCCGAATCCCGTGACATCCGGAATGTGCGAGGAGACATCCCGGTTGGAGCGGGAATAAGCTGTTACCCCGACGACTGCGCCAGACGCAGACCATAACCCAAGGAGCATATACGTGGCTGGAAAGATCTACGCCAATATCACCGAGGCGTTCGGCAACACCCCACTGGTCCAGCTGAACCGGGTGACCGATGGCGCAGGAGCCACGGTGCTCGCGAAACTGGAGTACTACAACCCCGGTTCGAGCGTGAAGGACCGCCTCGGCGTCGCCATCGTCGACGCCGCGGAGGCCGCAGGCGCGCTGAAGCCGGGCGGGACGATCGTCGAAGGAACGAGTGGTAACACGGGCATCGCCCTCGCCCTCGTCGGAGCCGCGCGCGGCTACAAGGTCATCCTCACGATGCCGGCATCCATGAGCTCCGAGCGGCGCGTTCTTCTGCGTGCATTCGGCGCCGAACTGGTGCTCACCGAGCCCGGGCTCGGCATGAAGGGCGCTGTCGCCCGGGCAGAAGAGATCGTCGAAGCCACTCCTGGCGCCATCCTCGCGAAGCAGTTCGCGAACGAGGCGAACGCCGAGATCCACCGCAAGACCACCGCTGAGGAGATCTGGCGCGACACCGACGGTGACATCGACATCTTCGTCGCCGGCGTCGGCACTGGCGGAACGATCACGGGTGTCGGGCAGGTTCTCAAGCAGCGCAAGCCCGAAGTGACCGTCGTCGCCGTCGAACCGATCGACTCCCCCATCCTCAACGGCGGCGCGCCTGGCCCGCACAAGATCCAGGGCATCGGGGCGAACTTCATCCCCGAGATCCTCGACACCACCGTGTACGACGAGGTCATCGACGTCACCTTCGAGAACTCGATCAAGGTCGCCAAGCGACTCGCGGCCGAGGAGGGCATCCTCGCCGGGATCTCGTCCGGCGCGATCATCTGGGCTGCCACGGAGCTGGCGAAGCGCCCCGAGAACGCGGGCAAGCGAATCGTCGCGATCGTCTGCGACACCGGAGAGCGGTACATCTCGACGCCCCTCTGGTCAGATCTCGCCGACTAAGACATGTCGGCTCTCTCCCGAATCCGGGAAGACATCACCGCCGCGCGCGTGCACGATCCTGCCGCGCGCGGTTCGGTGGAGATCTTCATCACCTACTCCGGCCTGCACGCCATCTGGGCGTACCGGCTGACCCATCGCCTCTGGACGACAGGCGCCCGGATGCCTGCGCGTCTGCTGTCGCAGTTCACCCGTTTCCTCACCGGCGTCGAGATCCACCCGGGTGCCGTCATCGGCCGGCGGTTCTTCATCGACCACGGCATGGGTGTCGTCATCGGCGAGACGGCGGAGATCGGCGACGACGTGATGCTGTACCACAGCGTCACGCTCGGCGGGAAGTCACGGGGCAGGGAGAAGCGGCATCCGACGCTGGGGAACGGCGTGCAAGTGGGAGCTGGGGCGAAGATCATCGGCCCGATCACTGTCGGTGCAGGAAGCATCGTCGGCGCGAACGCCGTTGTCACCAAGGATGCGCCGCCGCTGTCGCTGCTGGTCGGGATTCCCGCCATCGCGCGGCCGCGTGAGCCTGGCAAGACCTACGGGCTCACCGACCCGGAGTACCACATCTGACCTGTTGGCGAAGCGGGGTGGGCGTCGGGTTCGGCGCGGACAGGGTCATCCGTCGCGAATGCCGGGAAACCGGCGTCAAAACCGGCACATACGACGGATGTAGGGATGCCGTCGTCGAAGCCGCCACCCGGCATCCGTTTCGGCGTTCATTGGTCGCGTACGGCGGGTAAGCCCGCGCCTTAACGACCGTTTGCGACCAACGAAGCGGTGCGGTCACGCGACGGATGAACCAGAAAGCCGGCCACCCCGAGGGCGACCGGCTTTCGTGCGTCAGAGTGCGACCTAGCCCTGGTCGCCGATGTCGGCGAGACGCGCCTCTTCGTCGGCACGGATGGCCGATTCGATCAGCGGATCGAGCGCTCCGTTGATCACGGCGTCGAGGTTGTACGCCTTGTAGCCGGTGCGGTGATCGGCGATCCGGTTCTCGGGGAAGTTGTACGTGCGGATGCGCTCCGACCGGTCCATCGTGCGGATCTGTGTCTTGCGCTTGGCGCTGTCGAGCTCCGCCTGCTCCTCCTGCTTGCGGGCGAGGATGCGGGCGCGAAGCACACGCATGCCGGCTTCCCGGTTCTGCAGTTGGCTCTTCTCGTTCTGCATCGCCACGACGATCCCCGTGGGGAGGTGGGTGATGCGCACCGCGGAGTCCGTCGTGTTCACCGACTGGCCGCCGGGGCCGCTGGAGCGGTAGACGTCGATCTTCAGGTCGTTCTGGCTGATCTCGACCTCTTCGGGGGCGTCGACCTCGGGGAAGACGAGCACTCCGGTGGTCGAGGTGTGGATGCGTCCCTGCGACTCGGTCGCCGGCACGCGCTGCACCCGGTGCACGCCACCCTCGTACTTGAGGTGCGCCCAGACGCCCTGCGAGGGATCCGTGGCGTTCGACTTGATGGCGACCTGGACGTCCTTGTAGCCGCCGAGATCGCTCTCGGTCCGCTCGAGGAGTTCCGTCTTCCAGCCCTTGGACTCGGCATAGTGCAGGTACATCCGGAGCAGGTCGGCCGCGAACAGTGCGCTCTCGGCTCCACCCTCGCCACCCTTGATCTCCATGATGACGTCGCGCCCGTCGTCAGGGTCGCGCGGAATCAGCAGACGACGCAGCTTCTCCTGTGCTGTGGCCAATCCTTCTTCGAGGCCGGGGACTTCGGCGGCGAACGCGTCGTCTTCCTTCGCCAGCTCACGGGCAGCAGCGAGGTCGTCCTGCACCTCGAGCCACGCGTTGTGCGCCGCGATGATCTTGGAGAGTTCGGCATAGCGCCTGTTGATCTTCTTCGACCTCGCGGGGTCCGCGTGGACCGCTGGGTCGGCGAGCTGTTCCTGGAGGTCCTTGTGCTCATCGATCAGCACCTGTACCGATTCAAACATTGTCTATCCGTCCTTTGCGATTTTCATCCTGCCACCTGACCAATGAGAAAACCCGCCTGCTCCGGCCGGTCACCCCGATGGGTGCCTGCCGGAGCAAACGGGTTCGTCAGCTCAGCTAGCGGTGGTCGCGCTCGTGGCCGTGGCTGTGACCGGTGCCCGCAACGGGTGCCGGCATCGACTTCTGCATCTGGACGAGGAACTCGACGTTGGACTGGGTCTCCTTGAGCTTGCCCAGGACGACCTCGAGTGCCTGCTGCTGGTCGAGACCGGCGAGGGCACGACGCAGCTTCCAGGTGACCCGGACCTCATCGGCACCGAGCAGCATCTCCTCGCGACGCGTCGACGATGCGTTGACGTCGACGGCGGGGAAGATGCGCTTGTCGGCCAGCTGGCGCGACAGACGGAGCTCGGAGTTACCGGTCCCCTTGAACTCTTCGAAGATGACCTCGTCCATCTTGGACCCGGTCTCGACGAGCGCAGTGGCGAGGATGGTGAGCGAGCCACCGTTCTCGATGTTGCGCGCCGCACCGAAGAAACGCTTCGGCGGGTACAGGGCGGATGCGTCGACACCGCCGGACAGGATGCGTCCGGAGGTCGGCGCTGCCAGGTTGTATGCGCGGCCCAGGCGGGTGATCGAGTCGAGCAGCACGACGACGTCGTGTCCGAGCTCGACCAGGCGCTTGGCGCGCTCGATGGCGAGTTCGGCGACCGTGGTGTGGTCCTCTGCCGGACGGTCGAAGGTGGAGGCGATGACCTCACCCTTCACCGTGCGCTGCATGTCGGTGACTTCTTCAGGACGCTCGTCGACGAGAACGACCATGAGGTGGACCTCAGGGTTGTTGATCGAGATGGCGTTGGCGATCTGCTGAAGGACGATCGTCTTGCCGGCCTTGGGCGGCGCGACGATGAGGCCGCGCTGGCCCTTGCCGATCGGGGCGATCAGGTCGATGATGCGCTGCGTGAGCTTGCCCGGCTCCGTCTCGAGACGCAGGCGGTCCTGCGGGTAGAGCGGGGTGAGCTTGCCGAACTCCACGCGAGCGGCTGCTTCGTCGACGGTCTGGCCGTTGACGGAGTCGACCTTGACGATGGCGTTGTACTTCTGGCGTGCGTTGGTGTCGTTCTCACGCGGCTGGCGGATCGCTCCGACCACGGCGTCGCCCTTGCGCAGGTTGTACTTCTTGACCTGCCCGAGCGAGACGTAGACGTCGTTCGAGCCCGGCAGGTAGCCGGAGGTACGCACGAAGGCGTAGTTGTCGAGGACGTCGAGGATGCCGGCGACGGGCAGAAGCACGTCGTCGTCGGAGATCTCCGGCTCGAAATCGGCGCTGTCCTGGCCTCCGCGGCGCTTGCGGTCGCGGTACCGGTTGCGGCCGTTACGGCCACCCTCGTCCTGCTGGTCGCGCTGCTGGTTGCGGTCGTTGCCTGAACGGTCGCTGTCGCCGCGTTCCGGCTGACGGTCGGGGCGCTCCTGGCGATCGGGCTGACGGTCGGTCTGGCGGTCGTTGTTACGGCGCTCGTTCTGGCCGCGCTCGTTCTGTCCACGCTCGTTCTGGCCGCGCTCGTTCTGGCCGCGGTCGTTCTGAGCGGCCTTCTCGTCGGATGCCTGCGCCTGGTCGGCGTTGGAGTTGCGGTTGCGGTTGCGGCCACGGCCACGGCCCTGACGGGGCTCCTGGGAGGAGTCGTCGGACTCGCCGGCGTCGACGGTCTCGGCTTCTGCCGGTGCCGCCTCGGCCTGGTCGTCTGTGCTTTCCGCACGGTCGGCCTTGGCACCGCGTCCGCGACGGTTGTTCTTCTTCGGCCGCTGCGGGGCTTCATCGGCCACGGCCTGTTCGCCGTCGACGGTCGAGTCGGTCGTAGCGGATGTGTCGGATGTGTCGGCGGCCTGCGCTGGAGCATCCGCGACCGGGGCATCCGGGATCTGGGCTGCGCCGTCGGAGTTGATGTGACCGGCCGCAGCAACCGGGGCTGCTTCCTTGGCGGACTGCGTGGTCGCACGACGCGGCGCACGCTTCCTGACCACGGGAGCCTCGGCCACGGGAGCTTCGACGGCAGGAGCTTCGGCGAGGGGCTGCTCGGCAACGACAGCCGGCGCCTCCACTGGAGTCGCTGCGTCAGCCGGGGCGGAGGCCTCGGCAGGCGCGTCGAACGGCAGTTCCACGTCGAGGGTGCCGGGCAGCGTTGCCCCGTCGACATCGGCTGCGGCCTGAGCCTCAGAAATTTTCTCCACGAGTTCCCCCTTGCGAAGTTTGGATGCGCCCTGAATCCCCCATCGGCTGGCGAGCAGCTGCAGGTCTGAGACCTTGAGGGATGTCAGGTTTGCGCCTGATTCCGTATCGATACGGATGTTGACGTTTGTCACTGAGAGTGGGTTCCTTCCCCCTGAACCGCGGCATGCGCGTCAGGAGAGCTCATCGCGTGTGCAGGAGAGTCCGTCAGATTGACTCGCGCCCTACACGCCGTGTGTACCTCAGAGCACAGATACACAATGCTGTCGGCGATGGCGTTGGGTTTGCAGAAATCACCCGAAGGCCAGATTTGCCTGTTCGGCGTTGCCTGTCGGGATCGGGTCAACTCTACCACTACTGCACGACGCCGCAGCACCGAGCGAACGGGCGCGTCGTGGCCCCAGTTCAGGCGTCTCGCGTCGATGCTGATTACGTCACGACGTGGTCGGGGGTCGCCGTCTCGTTGTCGAGATTGCCATAGCTCGGGCTGCCGGGGTCACGAGATGGTTGCGGGTCGCCGTCTCGTTTTCGAGGTTGCCTTGGTTAGGGCTGCCGCCTTTCGCGTCCCTACTCGTCGCTTCGCGACGAGTAAAGGGACGCGCCCTTCACGTCCACGGCCAGGAACATCGCCTCCCAGGGCGACTCCGACTCCGTTGCGACCAGTTCGGCGGCATCCAGCCTGCGACCGGGGCCGTCGGCGAGGACGAGAATCGACGGACCGGCCCCTGAGACGACGGCCGCATAGCCGCGTGCACGCAGCAGGGCGACGAGCCGGTCGGTCTCAGGCATGGCTGCTGCACGGTAGCTCTGGTGCAGTTTGTCCTCGGTGCCGGCGAACAGGAGTTCGGGGCTCTGGGTGAGCGCAGCGATCAGCAGGGCGGAACGGGACACGTTGAAGACGGCATCCTCGTGCGGCACGCTGACCGGCTGCAGGCTCCTGGCGAGCTTCGTCGACAGGGTGTGCTGCGGAACGAAGATCAGCGGCGCGACGCCGCGATGGACCATGAGCTTCTTGTGCTGCGGGCCGGTCGGTTCGAGCCACGCGATCGTGAGACCGCCGAACAGGGCAGGGGCGACGTTGTCCGGATGCCCCTCCAGCTCGGTGGCGATGCGCAGGAGCGTGTCCGAGTCGATCTCGACGATGCCTTGGAGCAGGCCCTTGGCCGCGACGATGCCCGCCACGACCGCAGCCCCCGACGAACCGAGCCCGCGGCCGTGAGGGATGACGTTGTTCGCGACGAGGTCGACGCCTGGTACCGGCTGGCCCATGGCCTCGAAGGTGTACGCGAGCGAACTGACCACGAGGTTCGACTCATCCGTCGGCACGACGCCTGCGCCGATGCCGCGGACGTCGACGAAGGCCCCCGGCTCGTCCCTCACCGTGACGGTGACCTCGTCGTAGACGCTGAGCGCCAGCCCGAGGGTGTCGAACCCCGGGCCGAGGTTGGCCGAGGTGGCCGGAACGCGGACAGTGACTGACCGGCCCGTCAGGCTCACGCCGTGCCCTTGACCAGCCCGAGAACGCTCGCAACTTCGCTGACGTCGACGGGGACGATGGTCGGGGCGATCTCGCCGCCTTCTGCGTTGCGAAGGGCCCACTGCGGGTCCTTGAGGCCGTGGCCGGTGACGGTGAGCACGACGGTGGACCCGGCGGGAACCTCGCCGGCCTCAGCACGCTCGAGCAGCCCGGCGACGCTGATCGCGGATGCCGGTTCGACGAAGATGCCGACCTCGGCCGAGAGGATGCGCTGGGCGGCGAGGATCATGTCGTCCTCGATCGCTCCGAAATAGCCATTCGTGGCTTCCCTCGCGGTGAGCGCGAGCTCCCATGATGCCGGGTTGCCGATACGGATGGCGCTCGCGACCGTCTCAGGGTTCTTCACGACGCTGCCGGTGACGAGCGGTGCGCTTCCTGCAGCCTGGAACCCGAACATCCGGGGCAGTTTCGTGCTGACGCCGCGCTGCAGTTCTTCGGTGTAGCCGCGGGTGTACGCGGTGTAGTTGCCGGCGTTGCCGACAGGGATGAAGTGGAAGTCCGGTGCATCCTCGAGGACTTCGACGACCTCGAATGCCGCGGTCTTCTGGCCTTCGATCCTGTCGTTGTTGACCGAGTTCACGAGGTGGACCGGGTAGTTCGCGGAGAGCTCACGAGCGATGTCGAGACAGTCGTCGAAGTTGCCCTGCACCTGGATCAGCTGGGCGTTGTGCGCGATGGCCTGCGCCAGCTTGCCCATGGCGATCTTGCCCTCGGGCACGAGGACGGCAGCGGTGATCCCCGCGTGGGTGGCGTACGCGGCGGCGGATGCCGACGTGTTGCCTGTCGACGCGCAGATGACGGCTTTGGCGCCGGCCTCGACGGCCTTCGACACGGCCATGGTCATGCCGCGGTCCTTGAACGAACCCGTCGGGTTCATGCCCTCGTACTTGACCCACACCTTCGCCCCGGTGCGCGCCGAAAGCGCGGCCGCGTAGATGAGCGGTGTTCCGCCCTCACCGAGGCTGATGATCGGTGTCTTGTCCGTCACGTCGAGACGGTCTGCATACTCGTGCAGAACTCCGCGCCACTGCTTGGCCATTTCTAGGCTCCTTCAACTCGTAGAACACTGACAACTGAATCGACAACGTCGCTCGCCTTCAGGGCGGCGACGGTGGCCTGGAGGGCGTGCTCCCGCGCGGCATGTGTGCCGATCACGAGGAACGCCGTTCCGTCTTCGTCCGGGTCGACCGTCTGTTCGACGGTCTCCACCGAGACGCCGCCCGACGCGAAGATCGACGCGACCTCGGCGAGAACACCCTGCAGGTCGCTCACCAGGAGGGTGATCTGGTACTTCGTGATCACGGCGCCGATGGGCAGCAGGGGAAGGTCTGCGTGGGTGGACTCGCCCAGCCCAGGGCCGCCTGCCACGTGTCGGCGCGCGGCGGAGACGAGGTCTCCGAGCACGGCCGATGCGGTCTGGACCCCGCCGGCGCCTGCGCCGTAGAACATGAGCGGCCCTGCGGCCTCCGCTTCGACGAACACGGCGTTGTTCCCACCGTGGACAGCGGCGAGAGGATGCTCACGCGCGACGAGCGCCGGATACACGCGGGCGGAGATGCCCTCGGTCCCATCTTCGGTCGTGATGCGCTCGGCGATGGCCAGGAGCTTGATGACATGACCGGACTTGCGGGCCGCTTCGATCTGCGCCGGCGTGATGTCTGCGATGCCCTCGCGGAAGACGCCGTCAGCCGGGACGGTGCTGTGGAAGGCGAGGCTGGCCAGGATGGTGGCCTTCTGGGCGGCGTCGTACCCGTCGACATCGAGGGTGGGGTCCGCCTCGAGGAAGCCGAGCTCGAACGCCGTCTTCTGGGCGTCCTCCATGCTGTCGCCGAAACGGTCCATCCGGTCGAGGATGAAGTTGGTCGAGCCGTTGACGATCGCAAGGATCCGCTTGACGTTGTCTCCGGCGAGGCTGTCGCGCAGCGGCCGGATGATCGGGATGGCAGCGGCGACGGCCGCCTCGTAGTAGATCTCAGCGCCGACCTGTTCGGTGGCGTAGAAGAGTTCAGGGCCGTGTGCGGCGAGGAGCGCCTTGTTGCCGGTGACGACGTCCGCTCCTGCGTTGATGGCCTGCAGGATGAGCGAGCGGGCGGGCTCGATGCCGCCGATCAGCTCGATCACGATGTCGGCGCCGACGACGAGGGATTCGGCATCCGTCGTCAGGAGTTCACGCGGGAGATCGACGTCGCGCTCCGCGTCGATGTCGCGCACGGCGATACCGACCAGTTCGAGCTTCGCCCCTGCGCGGGCTGCCAGTTCGTCGCCGTTGGCGAGGAGGAGTCTGGCCACCTGCGATCCGACGGATCCGGCCCCGAGCAGAGCCACTCGGACAGTGCGGTATTCGATCATCGTGCATCCAATCCGGCGTCTCGCGCCAGTAGGTCGGACTCGGTTTCGCCGCGGACGATCACGCGTGCGACGCCGTCACGGACAGCGACGACCGGCGGGCGCCCCAGGTAGTTGTAGTTGCTCGCCAGCGACCAGCAGTACGCGCCCGTCGCCGGGACGGCGACGAGGTCTCCCGGCGTCACGTCGCCGGGAAGATAGTCGGCGTTGACGAGGATGTCGCCTGATTCGCAGTGCTTGCCTGCGAGGCGGATGAGCGCGGGGGCCACGTCGGAGGTTCTGCCGGCCAGTCGCACCGAATAGTCCGCACCGTACAGCGCCGGCCTCGCGTTGTCGCTCATTCCCCCGTCGACGCTGACGTAACGGCGGACGGCGGACGTCCCGGCATCCGTCTGGACCTCGACGTCTTTCGTCGTTCCCACCTCGTAGAGCGTGAACGTGCTCGGGCCGATGACGACGCGGCCTGGTTCGAAGGCCACGTGCGGCACGTCGATGTCGAGACGTGAGCATTCGGATGCCACGATCCCGGCGATCTCGCGGGCGAGTTCGTCGATCGGGGTCGGGTCGTCTGCCGCGGTGTACGCGATGCCGAAGCCGCCCCCCAGGTTGAGTTCGGGCACAGCGCCGCCGGCCAGAAGGTCGCGGTGGACGGACAGCAGCCGGGCGGCTGACTCGGCGAAACCGTCAGAGCCGAAGATCTGCGATCCGATGTGGCAGTGCAGGCCGAGGAAGTGGAGCGAGTCGAAACCCCTGATGATCGCGACGGCGTCAGCGGCGTGTTCGAGGGGAAGACCGAATTTCTGGTCTTCGTGCGCCGTGGCCAGGAACTCATGGGTGTGCGCGTGCACTCCGCTGTTGACCCTGAGCCGGACGGACTGTGTGCGGCCGTGACGCGCTGCAGCTTCGGCGACCCGGGGGATCTCCTGGAGGCTGTCGATCACGATCGCGCCGATGCCTGCGCCGACGGCCCTGTCGATCTCTGCCACCGACTTGTTGTTGCCGTGCAGGCCGAGGCGCGACGCGTCGACTCCTGCGGCCAGGGCGACGGCGAGTTCACCGCCGGAGCACACGTCGATGTTGAGGCCTGCCTCGGTCACCCAGCGGGCAACCTCGGTGCAGAGGAACGCTTTTCCGGCGTAATACACGGTCGCCGTGCTGCCGACCGCGGCGAATTCACGCTGGAAGGCCGCGAGGACGTCCGCTGCGCGGGAACGGGCATCCGCCTCGTCGACGACGTAGACAGGGGTCCCGAACTGTGCGGCGAGGTCAGAGGCGGCCACTCCTGCGACGGCGATTTCGCCGGTCGCCGTCCGAGTCGCGTTCCGGGACCAGACCGACTCCTGCAGGGCGTTCGCGTCGTCCGGCAGGCGCAGCCACGACGGGGCGAGTGGGTGAGAAGCCACGGCAGGAACCAATCGTGCGGGGGACGTACCGCGCGGGTGAGCGGTGGAGACGTAATGAATTCTACCGAGAACTCAGAAGCCGCAGTCGAATTGTGGCACGCGGCGTATGCGGGCCACGGAATCCACCGGCGTCTCGCGCCCTACTCGGGGCACTCCCCCGTCGACCTGAGTGACGAGCCAGAGAGGGTGAAGTCGGACGCGGCCAGGCTCAGCGCGGCCTGCCCACCGGCCACGTCGATCCCGGAGATGGTGACGCCGACGGGCAGCCGGTCGGCCACGCAGACGCGGACCGGTTCAGAGCCCAGAAGACGATCCACGATCCCGGAGACGTCGAGGCTCCCTGCCGATGAGGTGACTTCTGCGCCCTCGGGCGTGAGGAGGACATCGGTTCCGTCCGGTGTGAGGGCGGCGGTGATGAGGTACCCGACGCTGAAACCGAACACCGTCGTCGAGTCCTCGTATCCGACGGTTCCTTCACCGAGAACCAGCTCGGGGTCGTTGCCCGGGAGGGCGAGCAGCTCGTTGAGCGCTGCCTGGTCGAGTGTCGCTGTTGCGTCGATCGAATCAACTGCCGACTTGAGGTCGATCGGAACTCCGGATGCCGTGACCGTGACTTGGTCGACGGGGATGCCCTCGAAGACGGCATCGTCCGAGGTGATCGTGACGTCCTGCATCCGGCCGCTGAGCAGCTGCAGGATCACCCAGTCCCCGGCGATGTCGACGTCGACGGTCGCCTCCACGTTCGACGGGAGGTTGGCTTCGACGGCCGCGGCGACCGCATCCTCGGTGAATCCGCGCGCGACCGACTCCGCGAGGAACGCACCGCCGACGACGACGAGCAGGGCGACGACCAGCACGATCATGGCGGTGAGCCACCGCCTGCCCGCCGATCTGCGACGAGGCTCGCTGTGGTCATCGGAACCCCGGCTCAGCTGAGCCCAGCCGTTAGCCTCCTGCGACGTCACGTCACATCCGCTCGGGTGCCGAGACGCCGACCAGGGCGAGACCGTTGCGGATGACCTGGCTGGTGGCGTCGTTGAGCCACAACCGGGTGCGGTGCACGTCGCCGATCGGTTCCTCACCGAGCGGGATCACCCGGCAGTTGTCGTACCAGCGGTGGTAGAGGCCCGCGACCTCTTCGATGTACCTGGCCACGCGGTGCGGTTCACGCAGTTCGGCAGCCTGGGCGACGATGCGCGGGAACTCCTGCAGCGCGCCGAGCAGTGCCGACTCGGTTTCGTGGTCGAGCAGTTCAGGGGCGAATACGCTCCTGTCGACACCTGCCGTCTCGGCGTTCCTCGCCACGGAGCGGGTGCGCGCGTGGGCGTACTGCACGTAGAAGACGGGGTTGTCGTTGCTGCGCTTCTTCAGCTGTTCGGGGTCGAGCGTGAGGGGCGAGTCCGCCGGGTAGCGCGCGAGCGAATAGCGGAGGGCATCCGTCCCGATCCATGCCTGGAGGTCGTCGAGTTCGATGATGTTGCCTGCGCGCTTGGACAGCTTCGCGCCGTTCACACTGACCAGCTGGCCGATGAGGATCTCGATGTCGGTGTCCGGGTTGTCTCCTGCGGCACCGGCGAGTGCCTTGAGACGGTGGACGTAGCCGTGGTGGTCGGCGCCGAGCAGATAGATCTTGTGGGCGAAACCGCGATCGGACTTCGACAGGTAATAGGCGGCATCCGCGGCGAAGTAGGTGTAGATGTTGTTGCCGCGGCGGATGACGCGATCCTTGTCATCCCCGAAATCGGTCGTGCGCACCCACACAGCGTCGTCCTCGTCGAAGACGTGACCCTGCTCACGGAGGCGGTCGACGGCGCTGTCGATGGCGCTCCGGCCGGTGGCGGGGTCTTTGGCGTGGAGTTCGCGCTCGGAGAACCAGACATCGAAATGCACGTTGAAGGAGGCCAGGGACTTCTCGATCTCGACCAGCTGGAGCTTGTAGGCGAGCTCACGCGCGGTCGCGAGCGCCTCGTCGGCGGGCAGGTCGAGCAGGCCTGGTTCGATCTCGAGCACCTGGCGGCCCAGTTCCGCGATGTAGGCGCCGGGGTACCCGCCCTCGGGCGTCGGCTCCCCCTTGATCGCGGCGAGCACGCTGGCGCCGAAGGTGTCCATCTGGCTTCCGGCGTCGTTGATGTAGTACTCGCTGGCGATGGTGGCACCGGATGCCCTGAGCACGCGGGCGAGCGAGTCGCCGAGTGCGGCCCAGCGGGTGTGACCGATGTGGAGCGGGCCCGTCGGGTTCGCCGACACGAACTCGAGGTTGATGCTCTGCCCGGCGAGCGACTCGTTGTGCCCGTAGACGGCCCCGGCGTCGACGATCACCTGCGCGAGCGCTCCGGCGGCCGCGGCATCGAGTCGGACGTTGAGGAAGCCGGGTCCAGCGACCTCGGCTGTCGCCACACCGGGGACGGCGGCAAGGCCAGCGGCCAGGTCTGTCGCCAGCTCACGCGGGTTCGCGCCCAGGCGTTTGGCGATGCGCATGGCGACGTTCGACGACCAGTCACCGTGATCGCGATTCCTCGGACGTTCGAGGATGACGTCGTCACGGCTGATCTCGGCGCCGGCGCCCGCGCGTCGGCTCTCGGCAAGCGGAACGACGAGATCGAACAGGGCAGCGGCAAGGTCGTCAGGAGTCACGCGCTCGATTCTATCCGCAGCCGCGAATTCGCCCCGACCCGGGTGGGCGGCACGGGCCGGCATATTGCTCTTGCTATCGTCGGAGCATCCAACACAGAGAGATGTACATGGCCTCCTCGTCGCTTCGCTCCCGCACGTCACGCCCGCTCGCCATCGGCGCCGTCCTCATCGGTGCGTTCCTGTTCTCCGGCTGCGCCCCAGCCGACGCCCCTGCGGCATCCTCGAGCCCGACCCCGAAACCGAGCCAGAGCTCGACACCGAGCGGCACGCCGACCCCGGAGCCCACGAGCGACACGATCGTCAGCCAGAAGGTCGACACGACCTGCGACGCTCTGCTCACGCCTGACGACATGTACGCGTTCAACCCGAACGTCAGCCTCGTCGAGGACGGCAAACCCGCCGCGGACAGCAAAGCGGGGCAGATCGCCGGCATGAACGGACTCACCTGCCAGTGGGTCAACAACTCGAGCAACGAGACCATCGACGTCGGCGTCGCCAAGCTCTCCGACGACGAGCTGACCGCGCTGAAGAACCTCGCGGTCACCGAGAGCCAGCAGGTCCCGACCTACGGCGCTCCCCCTGTGGAGGGCTACTTCATCGTCATCGGCTCCCAGGGCGAGGCCCAGGTCTTCAGCGGCTCGTACTGGGTGACCATGCGCTCGGTCGCATTCTTCGAGCCAGGCGACGCCGAACAGCTCGCCGAAGCAGCGATCGCGCACCTTCCCGCGTAGCGCGACGCGGCGCCCGGTGCCGTAGCGCGGGCGATTCGGCTTCGAGCGGGTGAACAAACACCCGCGCAGGGCCGGAACACCCGCGTGAACGCCGTCAGGCCAGGAGCACCGGCGTGCGCTGGTCGTCCATCGGCAGCATCTGGGCGACGGCACCCACCTCGACACGGTCGAGCGTGAGGTTCGCGAAATGGTTGGTCAGGAACGCGATGTCGGATGCGTCGCGGCCGGTGGCGATGCGGACGAGCGACTGCCGCGGTGCCAGCCGGGTGGCATCCACGATCTGCCAGCGACCGTCGACCCACGCTTCGGCGAGCGCGTGGAAGTCCATCGGCTTGAGCCCAGGCGCGTATGCCGAGACCATGCGGGCGGGCATGTCGCAGGCGCGAAGGAGCGCGATGACCAGGTGTGCGTAGTCGCGGCAGACGCCCTGCCTGGATGCGAACGTCGTTGCGGCGCTGTCGCCGACATCGCTCGACCCGGGCACGTAACTCAGGTTGTCGTGAACGTACGACGCGACGGCGTCGAGCAGCACCTGACCGTGCAGTCCGCCGAACAGGTCGCGCGCTGAGCGGAACAGTTTGTCCGACTCGGCGTAGCGGCTGGGGCGCAGGTACAGGATGTGATCGAGCGGGCTGGCCGGTTCCGCCGGCCGCTGCCCGGCAACGACGGCGTGGTAGTGGATCTCGTGCCCGCCTGCGTGCCCGGTGAACCGGTGCAGCCTCGACCCGTGCCTGTCGGTGAGCTCGATGGGAGTGATCGTTCCGTTGGATGAACGGATCGACAGGGTCTCAGAGAGGATCGGCGTTCCCGCGGCGACAGCAATAGACAGGATGACATCGCTGGAGCCGCCGAGGCGGAATTCGAGGTGGGCCGAAACGGTGCGATGCATTCGACCATCCTCACATGCCGCGGCGCGGCATCCGTCACCGGCCGAGGCTCTTCCGAGGGGATTGGGACCCTCTGAATTCTGATAGTTTTGTTTTATACGCCTTCGTAGCTCAGGGGATAGAGCGTCGGTTTCCGGTACCGTAGGTCGCAGGTTCGAATCCTGTCGAGGGCACACTTTTTCCAGTCACGCAGCGAGCAGTCATTCCGCTCGCTCAGCTGAGTCGTTCACTGAGATGCACGGTGACCTGGTCGCCGATGTCCTTGCCGATCAGCTTGCGCAGTTTCGCGCTGATCGACAGCATGTGCCCGCCGGTCCCCGTGGGCATGAACGCCGCTGTGACGGGCTGACCGTCGACGGTTGCGACCACCCTGACCGACTTGCCCGTGCCGAAGTAGTCGACAGAACCGGGCATCTCGACGCACGACCACACCTCGCCTTTCACGTCGACACCGATGGGTGCCGTGAAGGTGTGATCGAGGGTCCGGGGTTCAGGGGTCATGAGCCCACGCTACCGAGCCGGCCGTCTCACGGCATCCGTCGTTGTCGGTTACAGCTTCGACCACGCGTCTGTAAGCACCCCACGGAGGATCTGCTCCATCTCGTCGAACACGGCAGGACCGACGGTGAGGGGTGGTGCCAGCTGGATCACCGGATCACCGCGGTCATCTGCACGGCAGTAGAGACCGTTCTCGAACAGGCCGTTGGAGATGACGCCCTTGAGCAGGTACTCGGATTCCGGCCCTGACAGCGTCTCCTTCGTCGCCTTGTCTCGCACGAGTTCGATCCCGAAGAAGTAGCCGTCTCCACGCACGTCACCGACGATGGGCAGGTCGAGCAGTTTCTCGAGGGTCGACCGGAACGCATCACTGTTCGCACGGACGTTCCCGCAGAGGTCCTCCTCGTCGAAGATGTCGAGGTTGTCGAGGGCGACCGCCGCCGACACCGGGTGCCCGCCGAAGGTGTAGCCGTGGGGAAAATACGCCTCACCGTTCGCGAAGGGCTCGTAGATGCGGTCAGAGATGATCGTCGCGCCGATCGGCGAGTATCCGCTCGTCATGCCTTTCGCGCACGTGATCATGTCCGGCACGTATCCGTAGGCGTTGCAGGCGAAGATCTCACCGATCCGCCCGAACGCGCAGATCACCTCGTCGCTGACGAGCAGAACGTCGTACTGGTCGCAGATCTCGCGCACCCTGGCGAAGTATCCGGGAGGTGGGGGGAAACATCCGCCGGAGTTCTGCACCGGCTCGAGGAAGACCGCCGCGACCGTGTCGGCGCCCTCGAAGAGAATCTGCTCCTCGACCCGGTTCGCCGCCCACAGCCCGAACGCTTCGAGGTCATCGCCGTGCTCGGGGGCCCGGTAGAAGTTCGTGTTCGGCACCCGGAACCCGCCGGGCGTCACCGGTTCGAACATCTCCTTCATCGCGGGGATGCCGGTGATCGCCAGCGCCCCCTGCGGCGTGCCGTGGTACGCGACGGCCCGCGAGATGACCTTGTGTTTCCCCGGCTTGCCGCGCAGCTTCCAGAACTGCTTCGCGAGCTTGAAAGCCGTCTCGACCGCCTCTCCCCCGCTCGTGGAGAAGAACACGCGATTGAGGTCGCCTGGCGCGTGGCCGGCGAGGCGTTCCGCGAGCTCGATCGCGGCCGGGTGCGCGAAGGACCAGAGCGGGAAGAACGCGAGCTGTTCCGCCTGCCGCGCGGCCGTCTCAGCCAGTCGCTTCCTGCCGTGGCCGGCGTTCACCACGAACAGCCCGGACAGCCCGTCGATGTAGCGCTTGCCCCTGTCGTCGAAGATGTGGTGCCCTTCGCCGCGGGTGATGATCGGGATCCCCGGCTCGCGATCCATCCGCGTCTGGTCGGTGAAGTGCATCCACAGGTGATCGTGGGCCTTCCTCCGGAGTTCGGTCCCGTCGTCGGTCATCTCGGTGCTCCCTCTGTCGCGGCCCTGCGGATTACGCTGAGGCTACTCCCCGTCCCTCCCCCGAGGAAAGAGACAGCGAAATGACCACGCACCTGCAGAATTTCATTTCCGGCCGGCGAACGGATGCCGACGGCGACGGTCGCCTCGACATCATCGACCCGTCGACGGGCGAGGTCTATGCGACCAGCCCGGTGTCGAGCGCACGTGATGTGGGGCTCGCATACGAAGCAGCCGCGGTGGCGTTCGAGTCGTGGGGTGAGACGACCCCGTCGGAGCGCCAGCGCGCGCTACTCCGGATCGCCAACGCGCTGACGGAACGGGCCGGGGAGTTCGCCGCCGTCGAGTCGCGGGACACCGGTAAACCGCTGAAGAACCTCATCGCGGACGAGATTCTCATGTCCGCCGACCAGATCCGGTTCTTCGCCGGGGCGGCCCGCACCCTCGGCGGGCTCAGCGCCGGCGAGTACCTCACCGATCACACCTCGTACGTGCGGAGGGAACCGATCGGTGTCATCGGTCAGGTCACGCCGTGGAACTACCCGCTCAACATGGCGACCTGGAAATTCGCGCCAGCGCTCGCCGCCGGCAACACGATCGTCCTGAAACCATCGGACACGACGCCGGCGTCGACGCTGCTGCTGGCAGAACTGGCCGCAGAGTTCCTTCCTCCAGGCGTGTTCAACGTCGTCACCGGTGACAGGTCCACCGGGGCCGCCATGGTGGAGCATCCGATCCCGGCGATGGTGTCAATCACCGGTTCGGTGCGTGCAGGAATGGAGGTGGCCGCATCCGCTGCCGCCGACCTGAAGCGTGTGCACCTCGAACTCGGCGGCAAGGCGCCGGTCATCGTCTACGACGACGCCGACCTCGAGAAGGCAGCACGCGGGATCGTCGCTGCCGGCTACTTCAACGCCGGCCAGGACTGCACGGCGGCGACGCGTGTGCTCGTGCAGGCATCCGTCCACGACGACTTCGTCGCCGCCCTGACCGCGTGCGCCAGGGAGGATGCCACGACGGGCGCCCCGGATGAGGACGTCCTGTTCGGCCCTGTCAACAACGCCGCACAGCTGGGCCGGGTCACCGGCATGCTCGACCGGCTGCCCGACCACGCGTCTGTCGAACTCGGCGGTCGCCGCATCGACCGCCCGGGCTACTTCGTCGAGGCCACCGTCGTCTCCGGGCTGCGGCAACGGGACGAGGCCGTCCAGGAGGAGATCTTCGGTCCGGTCATCACCGTTCAGTCGTTCACCGACGAGGCCGAGGCCCTCCGTCTGGCCAACGGCGTGAGGTATGGCCTGGCCTCGTCCGTGTGGACCACCGACCACGGCAGGGCGATGCGCGCAGCGAAGAAGCTCGACTTCGGTTGCGTCTGGATCAACACGCACATCCCGATCGTGGCCGAGATGCCGCACGGCGGATTCGGGCACTCCGGATACGGCAAGGACCTGTCGCTCTACGGCTTCGAGGACTACACGCGCATCAAGCACGTGATGTCGTACATCGGAACCTGACACCCCGGCACGAAAACAGGAGATCGGACGGTTGTCAGGAGAAGATCGGGCGAATCATCCTGTTCATCGTGCGATCTCCTGTGAATCGTACGGATGCTGTCAGCGCTACGGCGCCGTGACGAAGTCGATGAGTTCCTCGACGCGGCCGAGGAACGCCGGTTCGAGGTCCGAGTACGTCCTCACCCGTCGGAGGATGGCCTGCCACGCCCTGGCGATGTCGGCCTGACTCTCGTTCGGCAGCCCCAGTGCACCGCAGATCCCCTTCTTCCACTCGATCGACCGGGGAATGTCCGGCCAGGTCTTCAGCCCGACGCGTTCCGGCTTCACCGACTGCCAGACGTCGATGTATGGGTGCCCGACGACGAGGACGTTCCCTCCGTGGTTGCCGCGCATTACGGCATCCGCGATCCGGCTCTCCTTCGACCCCGGCACGAGGTGGTCGACGAGAACGCCCACCCGGCGCTTCGGGGTCGGAGCGAAGTCCGCGATGATCGCGGCGAGGTCATCGATGCCGCCGAGGTATTCGACGACGACACCCTCGACCCGCAGGTCGTCGCCCCAGACCTTCTCCACGAGCTCGGCGTCGTGTCGCCCTTCGACGTAGATCCGCGACGGAAGGGCGACGCGGGCACGCGAGTCCGCGACCGCGAACGAACCGGATGCCGTTCGGGTCTGGGCGCCGGCCTTCTTTCTCGGCGCGACGAGGATGACCGGCTTCCCGTCGAGGAGGAACCCGGGGCCGAGCGGGAAAACCCGGCGCTTGCCGTGCCTGTCCTCGAGTTGCACGGTCTTGCCTTCGATGCCGGTGACGGCACCGCACCAGCCCGTCGCGGTCTCCTCTACGACGAGATCCGCGAGCGCCTCGTGCTCGGCGGGTGGCGGGGTCTTGCTGGCGCGCCAGTTCGTCGCCAGCACATCGGATCCGTAGGGGTCGTAACTCACCCGGGCTACGGTAGTCGCCGTCTGTTGCGTCGTCCGGATGCCACGCGCAGTCGCCGCACGCAAGGCCCCTCCGACTCTCTGGACGCATTCAGCCAGGCAACCCTAGACTCGGGATCGTACCTCCACCGACGAACAGAAGGCGGGCAGATGCGGGCACGCTCATTCTGGGCGATTGCGGCAGTGAGCGCCGCGATCGTGCTGGGGAATCCTGCAGCCGCGCTGGCCGCCGATCCTGTCGAACTCGGGTCTGACCGGGTGCTCGACGATGCGGGCGTTCTCTCGTCAGGGGACGTCAGCGAGATCGACGCCGCCATCGACACCCTCAACGCCGACAGCGGGGCCGACCTGTGGGTCGTCTACGTCGACGAGTTCACCAACCCCAGCGACGCAGGCGACTGGGCGAACGGCACCGCTGAGGCGAACGGCCTCGGGCCGGCACAGTACCTGCTGGCGGTCGCTGTCGACCAGCGCAGTTACTACCTCTCCGGCGCGAGCGACGGACCGGTGACCGAGGAGCAGCTCGGGGAGATCGAACAGCAACTCGTCCAGCCGCAACTGAGGGAAGACGACTGGGCGGGCGCCGCGATCGCCGCCGCCAGCGGGCTCGGAAACGCCATCGCAGGCGAGGACGTGACGGCGTCAGCTGACGGCGAAGGCTCGAACTCGATCATCTGGATCATCATCGGCGTCGCCGTTGTGATCGGCATCATCGTGATCGTCGTCGTGTTGCGCCGCCGGAAACCCGCCGTGGATCCCCGTGCCGGCGAGCCGGCGGAGCTTGCAGCGGTCTCGACCGTCGACCTCGAACGCCAGGCGGGCAGCGCGCTCGTCGCCACCGACGACGCCGTGAAGACCAGCGAGGAAGAGCTCGGCTTCGCCGTCGCGCAGTACGGCGAAGAGACCGTCGCGGCGTTCCGGACGGCGATCGCCACGGCGAAGGACAACCTCTCGCAAGCGTTCACGATCCGCCAGCAGCTCACCGACGCTGCACCGGACAGCGAGCAGCAGGTCCGCGCCTGGAACGCCGAGATCGTCCGCCTCTGCATTGACGCGAACTCAGCCCTCGACCGCGAGGCCGACGCCTTCGACGAGCTGCGCAAACTGGAGCAGAACGCGCCCGCAGCCGTCGCTGCGCTGCGCACCGAGCGGCAACAGGTCGGTTCGCGGTCCACCGTTGCCGCCGAAACTCTGCAGTCGCTGTCCAGCCGATACGCCGCCACCTCACTGAGCACCGTCGCCGACAACCTCGAGCAGTCGGCCGAACGGCTCCTCTTCGCCGACCAGACGCTCGCCGCCGCTGACGCGGACATCGCCGCAGGGGACCTCGCCGGCGCTGCCGTGGACATCCGTGCCGCTGAGGAGGCCATCGACCAGGCCGGACTCCTGCTCGACGCCATCGACAAGCTCGGGGCAGACCTCGATACAGCAGACCGGTCGATCACCGCTGTCGTCACCGATCTCAGGAACGACCTGCAGCTGGCACGGTCCCAGCCGGACCCGGACGGCTCCCTCGTGAACGTGATCGCCGCCACCGACGCAGTCGTCTCCGAGGTGGAGCAGAAGCGAGCCGCAGGCCAGCACGCCCCCGGCGAGTTGCTCGCACGGCTCGAGGCCGCGAACACCTCGATCGACGGGATCCTGCAGCAGGTCCGCGACGCCCAGGCGCGGTCGCAGCGAGCCCAGTCCCAGCTCGGGCAGGCACTCTCGTCCGCAGGCGCAGTGGTCTCCGCCGCTGAGGATTACATCACCGCCAGGCGCGGAGCCGTCGGCGCCGACGCACGAACCCGGCTCGCCGAGGCGGGACGCAACCTTGTTCAGGCACAGCAGCTCGCGGCATCCGACCCCGTAGCGGCGCTCGCGAGCGCACAGACGGCCGACCAGCTGGCCCGCGCCGCCATCGACTCGGCCCAGTCCGACGTGTCCGGCTTCGGTATGCAGCAGGGCGGCTTCGGCGGCATGATGGGCGGCGGACAGCAGCAGTCTGGCAACGGCATGATGGGCGCCATCCTCGGCGGCATCATCATCAACTCGGTGCTCGGAGGCGGCGGCCGCTCGAGCGGGGGGTTCGGCGGATTCGGCGGCGGAGGCGGCGGGTTCGGCGGCGGTCGCAGCAGTGGCCGCAGCGCAGGAAGTTTCGGCGGGAGCGGTACGCGCTCCCGGCGGGGAGGTGGCCGGTTCTGACGGCCACCGAAGACACAGATACCGATCGAGAGGAAGAATCATGGCCAAGCAATCGATCTTCGGGCGCATCGCCCAGCTGGCGAAGGCGAACATCAACGCGCTCATCGACCAGGCGGAAGACCCCCAGCTGATGCTGGACCAGATGGTGCGTGACTACACCAACAGCATCGCTGATGCCGAAAGCGCCATCGCCGAGACCATCGGCAACCTGCGACTGCTCGAGGAGGACCACGCAGAGGACGTCCGTGCAGCGAGCGACTGGGGCAACAAGGCCCTCGCCGCCAGCCGCAAGGCCGATGAGTACCGCACGGCGGGCAACACCGCTGACGCAGACAAGTTCGACAACCTCGCGAAGATCGCCCTGCAGCGCCAGATCGCTTCCGAGGGCGAGGCCCGCCAGGCCGAGCCGCAGATCGCCTCGCAGTCGCAGGTCGTCGAGCAGCTCAAGAACGGCCTCAACGGCATGAAGGGCAAGCTCGAGCAGCTGAAGAGCAAAAGGAGCGAGCTCCTCGCCCGTGCGAAGACCGCGGAGGCCCAGAAGAAGGTGGCCGACGCCGTCAAGAGCATCGACATCCTCGACCCGACCAGCGAGGTCAGCCGGTTCGAAGACAAGATCCGCCGGGAAGAGGCGAAGGTCCGCGGCCAGCAGGAACTCGCGGCGTCCAGCCTCGACGCGCAGTTCGAGTCCCTCGAGGACATCGGTGAGCTCACCGAGGTCGAGGCCCGTCTCGCCGCCCTGAAGTCCGGTGGCTCAGCCGCCGTCACGGCTAAGCCGGCACCGCACGCCGTCGAAGCGACACAGGGCGCGCCGTACACGCCGAACGAGTAATGCGACCGGGCTGACCGCCCGGGACCCAGACGCGGGAGAAGGACACGCTGCGAAAGCGGCATCCTTCTCCCGTTTCTGTTTCTACAGACGGGATGCCGTCGGTTGGCCGCCGTTGACGGAGGTGGTCAGGCGCGTTCGAGGACCGTGTCCGCCTGCGCGGCGAGGGAGTCGAGGAGCACGAGAAGCTGACCGGCCGGAGCGAGGAGAGCCTCCGGGTGCCACTGCACGCCGGTGATCGGGAGTGTGTCGTGCTCGATCGCCTCGATGTGTCCGTCGTGTGCCCAGCCCACGGCACGGAGGCCGAAGCCGAGGCGGTCGACGACCTGGTGGTGGGCACTCTGCACCACAAGGTGATCGCGGCCGTAGCGTTCGCCGAGTCCGCTTCCGGGCAGCAGGCGAACCGGATGCTCCACGAGCGCGTACTCGACGGGGAGGTCGATGTTGCGGTGCCCTGACGCGTCGACGTGCTGCAGGAGAGTTCCGCCGAGGGCCACATTGATGATCTGGTGGCCGCGGCAGATGCCGAGCACGGGAATCCGTCTGGATGCGGCGACCCTGACGAGCTGGATCTGGGCGGCATCCGCCACCTCGAAGTGGTAGCCCTCGCCCTCGTAGCCGCGTTCGCCGTCGTAGAACTGGGGATCGATGTCTTCGCCTCCCATGATGACGACCGCATCGGCGTCATCGGCGGCGTGAAGGAGACCGTCGACGCCGAGGTCCGCGGCGGAGAGCTGCGTGACGTCCCAGCCGGAGTCGCGCGCGTCAGCGGCCGCCCGGTCGATCATGGTGCGAACATAGGCGTCGTACGCCGGCGAGTGGTCACGCTGGGCGGTCACCTCGACCATGACGAGACGGCGGCCGTGGGTGTTCTCGGTCATCCCGGCCTCCTCCCTGTCGCGGTGCTGCGCTTGGACCATTCTGCACTGCGGATGGCCCGCCTGCCACGCCAGATGCAACAGGCCGCAACAGTCGTGCCTGGCATGGCCGTCCGCACGTCGCGCGAGCTGCTCAAAAACCGGATACTTGGGGGATGGCGACTTTCGTGGTTGTGCCCGCGTGGCAAGGTTCCGGTTCGTCCCGCGCGATGCGGCTCATCGATGGAGCTGAGGCGATCCGCGGGGACCTTCCCTCTTCGGCCACCGTCGTCGTCGACGTCCCGATCGAGGCCGGAGAGTCACTCGACACCGGCGTTCACCGGTTGTCCTCGCTGAAGATCATCCGCGAACGGCAGGACGCCGCGCTCCGTTCCGCGACCGCCCCCGTGATCACGATCGGTGGCGGATGCTCGGTGGAACTCGCCGCCGTCGATCACGTGCTGTCGACGAGCGACGACACCTGCGTGCTCTGGTTCGACGCCCACCCCGACCTCAACACACCTGACGAGTCGCCGTCCGGATCATTCGACGGCATGGTGCTGCGTGCTCTCACCGGCGAGGGCGTGCCCGACCTCGCAGCCAGGAACCCGCTCGCCCCCGGCCGGCTCCTCGTGCTCGGAGCCCGCGACATCGACGGTCCCGAGCAGGAGTTCCTCGACGGCTCCCCCATCACAATGCTGTCCGTCGACGAGCTGACGCCTGCCGCCCTTCTCGACGCGGTCACAGCATCCGGAGCCACCAGGGTCTACATCCACGTCGACCTCGACGTGCTCGACCCTGCCGACATCGCCGGAACCGACTGGGCGGAGCCGTTCGGACTTCCTGCCGCGCACCTGATCGAGCTGATCGGCGCCGTCAAGGCCGGATTCGCACTTGCAGGAGCAGGCATCACGGGATTCGCCCCCGCGAGCTCGGCGCATGCCATCGACGATCTCGGAACCATCCTGAGAATTCTCGGCGCTCTCGCCCGCTGACCTTTCCCACCACCCCGGGGTGGCCCTAGCCTCGAACAATGACCGATACCGAGTATGACCTCATCGTTCTGGGTGCTGGACCCGTCGGAGAGAACGTCGCCGACTACGCCACCAAAGCCGGACTCTCCTGTGTGATCGTGGAGAGCGAACTCGTCGGAGGAGACTGCTCGTTCTGGGCGTGTGTTCCGTCGAAAGCGCTGCTCCGTCCTCCTGCCGCCGTGGATGCCGCCAGGCGCGTCAACGGCGCGAAGCAGGCCGTGTCAGGTGACCTCGACGTCGACGCCGTCCTGAAGAGACGCGACTACTGGGTCAGCGACTGGGACGATTCAGGTTCACTGCCGTGGCTGGAGCAGACGGGTATCGCGCTCGTGCGCGGCCACGGGCGGCTCGCCGGGGTGCGGAAAGTCGAGGTGACCGGTCCGAACGGCGAGTTCGTGACCCTCACGGCACGGCACGCCGTCGCCGTGGCCACCGGCTCGGCTGCGCTGATCCCCAACATCCCCGGGCTGAAGGATGCCTCGCCGTGGACGAGCAGGAACGCCACGGGTGTGAAGAACGTCCCCGCATCACTCGCGGTCATCGGCGGAGGAGTGGTTGCCGCCGAGATGGCGACGCTCTACACCGCACTCGGGTCGACGGTCACCGTGATCGCCCGAAGCGGGATGCTGACCGGCCTCGAGGACATCGCCGGTGAAGCCGTCACGAAGAGTCTCCGCGCAGCGGGCGCGACAGTGCTCCACGGCTCACCCGTCGGGGTCGAGCGCACAGGCGACGATGTGGTTATCGAGCTTGATTCAGGTGAGACGGTGACAGCGGCCGAGGTGCTCGTCGCGACAGGCAGGACCCCACGGACCTCCGACCTGGGCCTCGAGACGATCGGTCTCACGCCCGGCTCCTGGCTCGATGTCGATGATTCCCTCCGGGTCAGGGGCGTCGACGGCGGCTGGCTCTACGCCGTCGGCGACGTGAACCATCGCGTGCTGCTCACCCACCAGGGCAAATACCAGGGCCGCGCGGCGGGCACCGTCATCGGCGCGCGTGCGGCAGGAGACGAGTCGGAGGCCGAACCGTGGGGCGACCACGCAGCATCCGCAGACCACGAACGCGTCCCGAGTGTCATCTTCACCGACCCGCAGGTCGCATCGGTCGGCCTGACTGCTGCCGCAGCAGAGAAGGCGGGATACCGGACGCGCGTCGTCGACTATGACTTCGCCGGGGTGACCGGTGCCGGGCTGCACTCGGACGACTACGAGGGCGCCGCCAGGGCTGTCGTCGACGAGGACCGCGGCGTGCTCCTCGGTGTGACCTTTGTCGGCCAGGACGTGGGAGAGCTCCTCCACTCCGCGACGATCGCCGTCGTGGGCGAGGTCCCCCTGACGCGGCTCTGGCACGCCGTCCCCGCCTTCCCGACGATGAGCGAAATCTGGCTGCGGCTGCTCGAGACGTACCGGAACGACCGTTGAAGCGGATGCTCGTCGACTCTCCGCTGAGCAGGCTCGGCTACCTCTACGCGAACCTGGTCGGACTGGTCTGGGGGTCGATCTGGTCGACGGGGAGGGTCGAACGACGGAACGGGCTCTGGGTGTTCACCGGGATGCCGAACTGGACGTTCGGGCGCGGCGGTTCCTGCGTCGGCGGGTGCTACCTGACCCGGTCGAATGTCTCGGATGACGTCCTCGAGCACGAGGCGATTCACAAACGGCAGTGGCAGCGCTACGGCATGCTGTTCCCCCTGCTCTACTTCGTCGCCGGGCGGAACCCGCTGAAGAACCGGTTCGAGATCGAGGCCGGCCTTGAAAAGGGCGGCTACATCCGGTCGCCCGGCGGTCGCGGCAGGTAGCGAGGGAATAGGAACGATGCACCGGTTGTATTCATGAGTATGGAATTAGGCGTTTACAGCTTCGGTGACATCCCCACTGACCCCGCGACGGGGAAGCTTGTCTCCCCCGGGCAGCAACTGCGTGAGACGATCGAGCGGATTCGACTGGCGGACGATGCAGGCCTGGACTGGTTCGGTATCGGCGAGCACCACCGGCCGGAGTACTCGATCAGCTCGCCGGCGACCGTGCTGGCCGCAGCGGCGACCGTGACGAAGAGCATCCGGCTTTCCAGCGCCGTCACCGTGCTGTCGACCGAAGACCCCGTGCGTGTCTTCCAGCAGTTCGCGACGATCGACCTGCTGAGCGGAGGCCGCGCGGAGATCGCCGCAGGGCGCGGCTCGTTCATCGAGTCGTTCCCGCTGTTCGGGGCGAACCTCGCCGACTACGACGAGCTCTACGAGGAGAAGCTCGGGCTTCTGCTCGAACTCAACGACCATGAGCGGGTCAGCTGGAATGGTCGATTCCGCCCCGCACTAGACGACGCACTCATCCTCCCCCGCCCCCACGGGGAGAAGCTCGACATCTGGATCGCCACCGGCGGCAACCCCGAATCGTCGATGCGTGCCGGGTACCTCGGCCTTCCGATCAACTACGCGATCATCGGCGGATACCCCGAGCAGTTCGCGCCGCTCGCGAAGCTCTACCGTGAGGCGGGCGAGAAAGCCGGGCATGAGGCATCCGCCCTCAAGGTCGCCGTCTCCGGTCCCGGCTTTCTCGCCGCCACGAGCCAGGAGGCGAAGGACACGTTCTACCCGTACTGGCGCACGTCGATGACCAAGATCGCCGCCGAGCGTGGGTTCACCGCGCCGAGCCGGCTCGGTTACGACAGCCAGACCGCCAGGCGCGGCGCGATCTTCGCGGGCAGCCCGAACGAGGTGGCCGACAAGATCATCGCCCTTCACGGACATCTGGCGTACGACCGGCATGCCCTGCAGATGGACTGGTCTGGGCTGCCTCACGCCCTCGTGATGCGCTCGATCGAGCTGCTCGCCTCAGATGTCATGCCTCAGGTACGCGCCGCTATCGGCTAGCCGACGCTCAGTCGAGGTCGTCGGGGTCGCGGCCGGTCCGCTCGCCGGACTCGAGTGTGGCGATCCCTGCAATGTCGGTCTCGTCGAGCTCGAAACCGAAGACGTCGATGTTCTCGACGATGCGCGACGGCGTCGCCGACTTCGGGATCACGACGTTGCCCAACTGCAGGTGCCAGCGGATCACGACCTGCGCAACGCTGACGCCGTGCTTCGCGGCGATGAGGTCGAGTGTGGGGTTGCCGAGGATCCCGCCCCTCGCCAGCGGTGACCACGCCTCTGTGACGATGCCTCTCGCGTCGTGGAACTCCCTCGCCTCGCGCTGCGGCAGCCACGGGTGGAGCTCGATCTGGTTGACCGCCGGCACGATCTCTGTTTCGGCGAACAGGCGCTCGAGGTGGTGCGGGTGGAAGTTGCTCACCCCGATCGACGCCACGCGGCCATCGGCCCTGAGCCGTTCGAGCGCCCGCCAGGTGTCGACGTACCGGTCCTGCGCCGGCGCCGGCCAGTGGATCAGGTAGAGGTCGAGGACGTCGAGACCGAGCAGCTCCATGCTGTGGTCGAATGCCCGGAGCGTGCTGTCGAAACCGTGGTCGGCGTTCCAGACCTTCGTCGTCACGAAGAGATCGCTCCGATCGACCCCCGAACGACGGATGCCGTCCCCGACGGCCTTCTCGTTGGCGTACAGCGTCGCCGTGTCGATGTGACGGTAGCCGGCGTCGATGGCGGTGGCGACGACATCCGCCGCGATGCGATCGGCCACCTTGTACACCCCCAGCCCGAGCTGCGGGATGGTGTGGCCGTCGTTGAGTGTGCGCGCTGGGATCTCGGATGCCATGACTCCATTATCGGCTCGTTAGGCTGGCGCCATGGACGCAGCAGTCACCGATCCCGTCGCCCGGATCGCGCAGGACGTCCTCGACGCGCCAGCGGTCCGTGGCATCCGCATCGTCGGAGTCGACGGCCCATCTGGCTCAGGAAAAAGCACACTGGCGGCACGCGTCGCGTCGGCCCTCGACGCACCGCTCATCCAGATCGACGACTTCGTGTCCTGGTCGGACTTCTCCGGCTGGTGGCCCCGGTTCGAGGCGCAGGTGCTCCAACCGCTCCTGGCCGGACGACCGGCACACTGGCAGGTACGGGACTGGGCGGGCGACGAGTTGGGCACCAGCCTCGGCGAGTGGAGAACCCTCGAGTGGGCACCCGTCGTCATCGTCGAAGGCGTCACCTCCTGCCGCCGGGCGGCAGCGGACAGCCTGACCTATTCGATCTGGGTCGACGCACCGGCCGGTCTGCGACTCGGCCGCGGAATCGAGCGTGACGGTGAGAGCCATCGTGCACTCTGGGAGACCTGGATGGCCGAGGAAGACGAATTCTTCCGCGACGACGGCACGCGGGACCGGGCCGACCTCATCGTCTCAGGTGAGCGCGCACTGCCCTGACCGAACCACGGGCACGGGAGGAAGGTCAGCGCGAGGTGCTGAGGCGGTACGCCGGTGGGGTCTGGATGACCTCGTCAGACACCCCGAGTCCGCCGGTGAGGTAATCGTGTTCCTCGGCGACGCCGCGGTAGTGACCACCGAGCCAGACGTGGATCTCTTCCGGGTTCTCGCACAGCATCTCGCCGGCCCAGGCACGGACGGCGCGGGAGACGGCTTCGCCCGGCGCGCATGTGCGCCCGGTGCCAGGGGCGCCTGATCGCCTCGACCGAGGCAACCAGGTGACCGTCATGCGCGGAGGAACGTGCAGGGCACCGATCTCATCCTCGGATCCGACCTCGACGAAGACACGTCCGGTCGCACAGAGCGGGAGCGTGGCAAGCATGGCTTCGAGTTCCGGGAGCGCCGATTCGTCACCGGCGATGAGGAACTGGACGCGATGCTTGTGGTTCGCCTCGTTGGCTCTGTGACCGGAGTGGTCGGTGCGGGTCTGTACGGTCATCTCCCCTCCAGTATAGGCAAGCCTTACCTGAATTCGCCAGACGACCGCCGACTGCCCAGTCTGCTCCCAGCCTCACACGGGATCGACGATGTACCTGCTGGTCACTGCGATGCGGTTGAAGGCGTTGATCGAGACGATGATCCAGCTCAGCGTCGCGAACTCGACCTCGTCGAACACCTCACGCGTCGCCGCGTAGACGTCATCTGTCACATGCCCCTCAGACACGAGGGTGATCGCCTCGGTCAGCGCCAGGGCGGCACGCTCCCTCTCGGAGTACAGCCCGGCCTCCCGCCAGGCCGAAAGAACGGTCAGCCGTTCCGCCGTCTCGCCGAGCGACAGGGCTTTCTTCGTGTGCACCCGGAGGCAGTACGCACAGGCGTTGATCTGCGACGCCCGCATCTGCACCAGCTCCGAGAGCAGCGGCTCGATCCCGGCCTCGCGGGCGAGCTGGCCGACCTCGGCCGAGAGCGCCGCGAGCTTGGCGTATGCGGTCGGACGGGTCTTGGAGAGGTGCACGCGGGCGGCAGTCGTCATGCATCCATTGTGGGCCATCGCCCGGCTGCCGGGGTCAGCGGGCTGCGATCGGCGGCGTCCGCAGCTGCCAGCGGATGCGACGCTCCAGCTGACTGCCCAGGGACAGCAGGGTCGACTCGCCACCGGGGCGGCCGATCAGCTGCACTCCCATCGGCAGCCCGTCCGCGGTCTCGCCCACAGGCAGGGAGATCGCCGGGAGCCCAGCGACGTTCACGAAGGACGTGAACGGTGAGTACTGGCATTGCTGGATGAAGTTGAGATCGGCGTCCTCGGCGTCGAACCAGCCGATCGGCCGCGGCGTCTGGCCCAGCGTCGGAGTGATCACCGCGTCGAAGCTGGCGAACTGAGCGATGACGCTCCGCTCGAAGTTCGTGAGCGTCGTCAGCGTCTCGGCGACGTCGCGGGCGCCGAGTTCGCGCCCGGACCGCACGAGGTGCCTGGTTACCGGCTCGAGCAGGTCCAGCCTGTCGTCGTCGACCGGGATCGTCGCCGCCGAGATCCGCCAGAGCCGGCGGAAGGCGTCAAGGTAGACGCCGTCGTGATCGAGACGGACGTCGTCGATCCCGTGTCCCATGGCTCCGAGGTGCGCCAGGGCCATGCTCACGGCAGCGGATGCCTCCGGTGCGACCCGGATGTCCATCCCGTCCTCGAACGGCGAGTTCGCGAGCACTCCGATCGAGAACCGCCCCTCTCCGCGCACAGCGGCGCCGAGCAGGTCACCGTCGTTCTCGTCAGGCGCGCGGAGGGCGAAGTGATGATCGATGCGGCCGTTGCGTCTGCCGATCATGGCGTCGAGCAGCAGGGCGGCATCCGTCACGCTCCGCGCGATCGGACCCTTCACGCCCAGGCCGCCGATCGTGTCGATGCCTGAACCGGCAGGCACGAGGCCACGGGAGGGTTTGATGCCGACCAGCCCGCACGCTGCCGCCGGAATCCGGATCGAGCCGCCGCCGTCACTCCCAGGGGCGAACGGCAGCAGTCGGGCAGCGACAGCCGCGGCCGCTCCCCCGCTCGACCCGCCTGCGCCGAGGTTCAGATCCCAGGGGTTCCTTGCGGGCGGCGCGACGAGGGACTCGGTGTAGCCGTGCATCCCAAACTCGGGGGTGTTGGTCTTGCCGACGCTGATCGCGCCTGCGCCGTCGAGCACCTCGACGATTTCGTCTGAGCGGGGTGAAATCGTGCCCGCGAACGCGCGCGAGCCGAAGCCGGTCGCGACGCCGCGCCGCATGGTGAGGTCCTTGTCCCCGATCGCCAGTCCCCACAGCGCGGTCGTCCGCGGAACCGTCTGCTCCAGATCCTGGGCCCGTCGCATGGCGGCGTCCGCTGTCACGGTGACGAAGGCACCCAGCTCCGGGTCGAGCCTCTCGATCCTCTCGAGGTAGTGGGCGGTCAGCTCGGCAGGTGAGACCTCCCCGCGCTGAAGGGCGAGCCACTGGTCGAGGGCGCTGAGTTCATGCAGTTCGGTCACTCGTCGAGCCTATGCCCGACGGGATTTCGGTGGGGGTCTTGACAAACGGAACGAAACAATGTTGGTTAGTTAGTGAAGTAATGAACCACATAACCCGGAGGTGCCGTGATCGACGAAGGCAAACCGATCTTCCTTCAGATCGCCGAACAGATCGAGAACGACATCATCGCGGGCTCGATCGCGGAGGAGAGCCAGGTGCCGTCGACCAACGAGTTCGCCGCGTTCTACCGCATCAATCCAGCCACAGCCGGCAAGGGGGTCAACCGACTTGTCGACGACGGAATTCTGTACAAGAAGAGAGGGATCGGCATGTTCGTCGCCGAGGGCGCCCGCGCCCGACTCATTTCCGCCCGCACGACCCGGTTCCGCGACGAGTTCATTCGCCCGCTGATCGCTGAGGCGGCAAAACTCGGAATCGATCCGGACCAACTCACTGAAATGATCTCAAAGGAAGGCGTCACAGCATGACCACCTCATCCGCCCCCAGTCCCGTGATCAGCGTCGACGGTCTCACCAAGCGTTTCGGCAAAGTCGTCGCGGTGAACGATGCCAGCTTCGACATCCAGCCGAACACGATTACCGGACTCCTCGGCCGGAACGGTGCAGGCAAGACGACAGTCATGCAGGTGCTCACCGGACAGGACTTCGCCACCTCAGGAACGGTCAGGGTGTTCGGGGAATCGCCCGCTGAGAACGCCAGCGTCCTCAGCCGCATCTCGTTCATCAAGGAGAGCCAGCGCTACCCCGACGATTTCCAGCCCAGGCATGTGTTCGCGAGCGCGCCGTGGTTCTTCGAGAACTGGGACGCGGAGTTCGCCGAACAGCTCATCGAGGAGTTCCGCCTCCCGGTGAATCGCCGGATCAAGAAGCTCTCCCGCGGGCAGCTCTCCGCTGTCGGCGTGATCGTCGGGCTCGCGTCCAGGGCTCCGCTGACATTCTTCGATGAACCGTACCTCGGGCTGGATGCCGTGGCGCGCCAACTCTTCTACGACCGCCTCCTCGAGGATTACGCGGAGCATCCACGCACCGTCGTCCTCTCCACGCACCTGATCGACGAGGTCGCCCAGCTCCTCGAGCACGTGATCGTCATCGACCAGGGCTCGATCATCATCGACGAGCCCGCCGAATCGCTCCGCGGCTCGGCGACGACCGTCGTCGGGATGCGGGGGGCTGTCGACGCGTTCGTCAGCGGACGCGACGTGCTCCACCGTGACGGCATCGGCGGCCTCTCGTCCGTCACGGTCGGGCGCCTCAATGCCGACGAGCGGAAGGCGGCAGCGCAGGCCGGACTCGAGCTCTCGCCGGTCTCGCTCCAGCAACTGATCGTCCGACGGACGAACGTCACCGAGAAGGAATTCGAGAACCACTCATGACCACGACAGCTCTCACGACAACGGCTCCCCTGACCGAGGCAGGACACCCCCATCGCATGACTCGCATCTGGAACGCCGCACGGCTCAACTTCGTCAACCCGTGGACCGTCTACTGGACCCCGCTGATGATCCTGTTCTTCATCTGGCTCGTCAACTTCGCGATCTGGTGGATCATCAGCTCCAGCGTCGGCGCCTCAGACCGGCAGGACGCGATGGACGGTACCCAGTGGAGCGGGGCATCCTTCTTCATCTTCGTCTACATGCTCGTCATCGGCGTGCAGTCGATGAATGCGACGTTCGCATACGCGCTGGGGCTCAGCCTCAGCCGGCGCGAGTTCTACCTCGGGTCCTCGCTGGCCTTCGTCGTGCTCTCCTCGGCGTACGGGGCCATCCTGACCACCCTCTCGTACCTCGAAGAGTGGACGAATGGCTGGGGCGTCGGAGGACACATGTTCACGTCGTTCTACTTCGGGGCCGGACCGGTCTGGCAGCGCTTCTTCATCTTCACCGTTGCCCTGCTGTTCTTCTCCTTCATCGGGGCGGTGAGTGGCACGATCTTCATGCGCTGGCGCACGAACGGCCTGCTCATCGCAGCCGCGATCAGCATCGTCCTCGTCGTCGCCCTGCTCGCCCTGATCACACTGACGGGAAGCTGGCCGCTCGTCGGCGAGTGGTTCGTCGCGTCGGGCCCATCCGGGGTCGTCGCGTGGATGCTCATCCCGACGGTGATCTCAGCCGTCGCCGGGTACTTCATCCTCAGCAGGGCCACCTCGAGGGGCTGACCCATGCAACGCTGACCAATACAGGACAGAGACGGGCCGGGAGAGCGGAAGCTCCCCGGCCCTTTTCTACTCGAGTTCCGCAGCCAGTTCGGTCAGCAGCCGGCCGAAGACGTGTGCGGACTGCGCGATGGATTTCCTGCCGGTGATCGGTCCTGCCCAGTGCGCCGTCTGGGCAACGTTGACGAGTTCGTGCTCGATCCGTGCCCCGCCAGGTGTCGGCAGCACGCGGTACTCACCCCGGTACCACCAGCCGCCTTGAATGATCAGCAGGCGCTCGGCGTCATCGGCCGTGAAACCGGTCACATCAGGGTCAGGAGGGGTCAGCCGCCGTTTGATCGCGGCGTAGACAGTCGAGGGATCGGCGTGGATCTCCCCCGCGTACGAGCGAAGGACGGTGTTTCTGGCCGGACGGTCGTGTGGAGCGGTTTTCGGCATGCCGACACGCTATCGCAGCCTGCCGGCATCCGTTATTTGAGCGATTTCTGCAGCAGAACCGTTCCGAGCCAGCGTTCGAACTTGAACCCGACCCGGCCCATCCGCCCGATCTCGGTGAAACCGAACGACTCGTGGAGGGCGATGGACGCTTCGGCGCCCTTGTCGCTGATCACCGCGAGGATCTCCTTGAGACCGGCAGCCTTCGACCTGTCGATCAGCTCGCTGAGCAGGACCCGCCCGAGTCCCTTCCCGGTCGAGGCCGGGCCGAGGTAGATCGAGTTCTCGACAGTGAAACGGTACGCGCGCTTCTCCTTCCACGGCGAGACGAGCGCGTAGCCGAGGATCACCTTGTTCGGCGACTCGGCGACGATGAACGGCATGCCGAGCTTCTGCAGGTGCGCGAACTTTGACTTCCACTTCGCCAGGGACATCTTGTCTTCATCGAAGGTCACGACGCTGTTGGCGACGTAATAGTTGTAGATCTCGCGGATGTGCGGCAGGTCGGCCAGCTCGGCGTCGCGGATCGAATACTGGAACGGCGCCTCAGGCTCGGGTTTCTTCCGCAGGTGGGGTGGCAACTGTCTACGGGGCTGGTATTCCTCTTCAAGCACGGCTCAAGCGTAGACGACCGCGCTGTCAGCGATCCTCACCAGAGGCGAGCCGATTCGAGGCTCCAGTCCACCGGTACTGCGCCCTGCGCCTCGAGAAGCTCGTTGGCTCGCGAGAACGGCGCCGATCCGAAGAATCCGCGGGATGCCGAGAGCGGGCTGGGATGCGCGCTCGCCACGATCGGGGTGTCACCGAGCAGCGGCGCCAGCGACTGGGCGTCCTTCCCCCAGAGGATGGCGACAAGTGGGGTGCCACGCCCGACGAGGGTGCGGATGGCGAGGTCGGTGACCGCCTCCCAGCCGATGCCGCGGTGCGATCCGGCCTCCCCAGCGCGAACCGTGAGAACCCGGTTGAGAAGCAGCACGCCTCGTCCGGTCCAGGCGCTGAGGTCACCGGAAGCCGGCGGAGGAGTACCGAGATCGTCGGCGAGCTCCCTGAAGATGTTCGCGAGGCTCCGCGGCAACGGACGGACATGCTCGTCAGCGGCGAAGGAGAGGCCGATCGGATGGCCTGGGGTGGGGTACGGATCCTGCCCCACGATGAGCACGCGCACGTCGTCGAGCGGAGCCGCGAAGGCGCGGAGGATGTTCTCCCCGGCCGGAAGCACGTGCTCGCCTCGCGCCGTCTCGGCCGCGAGCTCACCGGCGATCGCGTCGAGCCGGGGTTGAACCGGTGCGAGTGCCGCGGCCCAGCCTGCATCGATGCGACCGGATGCCGCCAGCGAGGCCAGGTCGAGCGACGAGGTCATCCGCCGGCCAGCGAGGAGACGCGAACCCCCGCCTCGGTGGGGAGGATCTGCCAGACATTGCCGGTGCCGACGGCGCGGAGCGCGCCTTCGCCGACGATGAATGCCGTGTTCTCGTCGATCGCGATCCCGCCGGCGACGAGGCCGGCTTCCGTCGCCGCGATCAGCCGGGAGAGGTTGCCCCACTGCACGGCATGGACGTCGACCGAGATGTCGATCAGCCCGATCCCGTTCTCTACGGTCACTTCGTCGAGATCCTCTGAACCGTCCTCAGGGCTCACTTCGACCCCGCCGATCCGCCATCCGCCCACAACGGCGTGCTCGGCGGCGATCATCGACCCTGCTGAGAAACCGAGGTACGGCACCCCGGCCGCGACCTGACGCCTGATCTCACCGAAGATCGGCCGCAGGGCCTCGAGGTATGCGGGGGTCAGCCCTCCCCCGATCAGGATCCCGTGCACGTCGGCGAGCGCAGCGGTCGTGGCCGGGTCGCCGTGACCGAATGCGCTGACGACGGGCTCGAAAGCGCCGCCAGGTGCGGCCGCAGCGATGAGCCTTTCCGCGTGATCCGCACCGTCGCCGTCACGCACCACGACAACGGCGATCCGCGGGGGGCCCTCGAAGCCGGCTGCAGCCGCCCGTTCAGCCGCTTCGGCCAGGAATGGAGCGTAAACCGCCCCGTCGTTCGATGCGGACCAACCGCCGCCGACCAGATGCACGCTCATGGTTCGAGCCTAGACAGTGAGCGGCGGGAGCGCCGACCACGGGAAGGTGATCCACTTGTCCGTGTCCCGCCAGACATAGTCGGGCACGAGGACGGTCCGTGGTTTGGAGTAGAGGGTGAGCGTGCGCACCGTGGCACCGTGTTCCGACAGCAGGTCGACGACCATGGCGAGAGTTCGACCGGAATCGGAGACGTCGTCGACGAGCAGGACGTTTTTGCCCGTCAGCGCCGGCGCATCGAGCAGCGGAGGGTGCAGCACCGGTTCCGGCAGACGCTCGTCGACGTCGGTGTAGAACTCGACGTTGATGCTTCCGCAGTTCTTCGTGCCGAGGGCGTAGGCGATCGAGCCGGCGAGCAGCAGTCCACCGCGGGCGACGGCGACGACGATATCGACGGCGAAACCGCTTGCGACGACCTCCGAGGCCATGTCCCTGGAGGCCTGGCCGAATTCCTCCCAGCCGAGGACTTCCCGCTCAGGTGGAAAGGATGCGGGGAGTTCGGTGGGTGTGGGGATCGTCATGGAATCACGCTACAGCTCTATCCGGCTCCATCCGGCTCCATCCTGAGGGCCGGAATTGGCACCGGGGCGCGCGTGCCGCCAAGATGATGTCGTGGCCTGCCGGTCACCCGCGACCGCTCCGCACAGAGGACTCCGCCATCATCCAGCCCATCTCCGCCGGGATCGTCGCGGCCATCACCGGGTTCGCCACATCGTTCGCTCTCGTCATCGCCGGGCTCCAGGCGGTCGGCGCGACCGAAGCCCAGGCCTCGTCCGGGCTCCTCGCCCTCTGCCTCGTCGTCGGGATCCTCAGTGTCATCCTGACCTGGCTGCTGCGCATCCCGCTCTCCTTCGCCTGGTCGACCCCTGGCGCCGCACTGCTGCTCGCCGCCGGCTCCGGCACGACGAGTTTCGCCGCCGCCGTGGGCGCCTTCGTCGTCTGCGCGCTGCTCATCGTGTTGTGCGGGCTCTGGCCGCCACTCGCGAACGCGATGACGCGCATCCCGAAGCCGCTGGCATCCGCGATGCTCGCCGGTATCCTCTTCCCCATCTGCCTGGCCCCGATCCAGGCGTCGATCGAACTTCCCCTCCTCGCGCTTCCGATCGTGATCACCTGGCTCGTGCTGTACCGGTTTGCTCCTCGCTGGGCCGTGCCAGGCGCCATGGCGGTCGCCGTCGTCGCGATCGCGATCAGCGCAGGGACGGACTGGATGGCGACGGCGACGCTCGCCCCTCAGCTGGTTTTCGTCGCCCCGGTCTTCGAACCCGCAGTCATCCTCAGCCTCGGCGTCCCGCTCTTCGTGGTGACCATGGCCGGGCAGAACGTGCCAGGCGTCGTCGTCATGTCGACCTTCGGCTACACCGTGCCGACCAGGACCGCGCTCGTCGGCTCGGGCGCCGCGTCAGGGGTCGGCGCACTGTTCGGCGGCCACGTCATCAACCTCGCCGCGATCACAGCGGCCCTCATGGCCAGTCCGGAGGCGCACCCCGACAAGGCGAAGCGCTGGATCGCCTCGTTCACGGCGGGCGTCGCCTACCTCGTGCTGGGCCTCGGCGCCGGCGTAGCCACCGCGCTCGTCGCGGCATCCCCTCCGATCATCATCACGGCCGTCGCCGGGCTCGCCGTCCTCGGCGCCCTCATCGCCTCCCTGACAGGAGCACTCGACGACCCGCATTCCCGGGTCGCGGCCGTCGCCACGTTCCTCGTCGTCGCCTCGGGCATCGTCGTCCTCGGCGTCGGCAGCGCCTTCTGGGGGCTGCTGGTCGGTGCTGTGATTCTGCTCGTCCTCCGGCGTAAGGTTCACGCGTGACCACAATCGACGATTCCTACGAATTCCGCACGTTCGACGCATCCGGCCGTGAGGTCAACGCTGAGACCCGCGGGTGGCTCCAGGCAGACGCCCAGGGCTTCCACGCGAAGAAATACACCGACGAGTCACTGTCCCGGGTGTCAGAGGGCCTCGTCACCGATAGTCAGACCCTGACCGGCGCATACGCGAAGCACCGCAGGGACGCCTCGCTCCCGGCCGAATACCCCGTCGCCACATTCGCGTCGTTCGAGAAGACGATCAACGTCGGGGGCGGGACGATGCTCCCAGCCCACCTCATCTCATCCGTGACCGTCCGGCCGACCCACCGCAGGCGAGGACTGCTGCGCCGGATGATGACGGACGATCTGGCCACGGCGAGCGCGAACGGATACGCCATCGCGGCGCTCACGGCGTCTGAGGCCAGCATCTATCGCCGTTTCGGTTTCGGGCCGGCCGTGTGGCACCGATCGATCACGGTGTCCACAGACGCCGGATTCCGCCTGCTCACGGTACCGAGCGGCACCTGCGACTGGATCGATGCCCGCGAGCTCGAGGCGATCGGTCCGCAGGTCTTCGCGCGGTTCCACGCTCGGCAGACCGGCTCGGTCGACCGCCACGTCGGCATCTGGCATCACATCACCGGGAAGTTCGATTCGGACGGTCAGGAAGACCGCAGCATCCGTGCCGCTCTGCACTATGACGGCGACGGCGAGATCGACGGCTATGTCTCGTACCGCTTCACCGGCTGGGAGTCTGAGAAGCGCGCGGTGAAGGTGGTCGACTTCGTCGCCGCCGACGACAATGCGGCCGTCGGGCTGTGGCACTACCTCGCCTCGATCGACCTCGTCGACACGGTGACCTGGAACATGGGACGCATCGACGACCCTCTCGCCTGGGCGCTCGACGATCCACGGCGGATCACCGTCGGCAGCGTCGACGACTGGCTCTGGATGCGGATCCTCGACGTACCCCGCGCCCTCGAGGCGAGGCCGTACTCGTCTGACGGCGACGTCGTCCTGCGCGTGACAGACGAACTCGGCTACGCGGCAGGCGTGTTCCGGCTCACCGTGTCGGATGCCACAGCGCGCGTCATCCGCGACGATGCGGCACGCCCGGATCTGGAACTCGACGCATGGGTCCTCGGCTCGCTCTACCTCGGCGGCGCAGACCCGCTCGTCCTGGCAGCTGCCGGGCAATTGCGTGAGCACACGGAGGGAGCCGTCGCGACCATGCGCACCCTGCTGGCGCCGGACCAGCCGGTGTACGGAATCACTCCGTTCTGAGCCCGGGTCAGAGCAGGGCTGCGAGGTGACCGGCGTCCCGCTCGTAGGCGACGGCCTCAGCCCTCAGGTGCGGTTTGAACAGCTCGTCGGCCTTCTCGACCGACATCTCAGCGAGGTCGTGGAGTCGTGTCACCGCGACCCGGACGACGTCGCGCCATGAATCGTGTGAGCCGTACGCGTCGAGGACGATCTCGATCCGCCTGCGCATCTGGTTCTGCCCAGGGGCGCCGTCAGGGATGTCAGCCGTCAGCGGGCAGGCGCGTGTGGCGAAGTAGGCGATGTCCCACAGCCTGGGCCCCGGCGAGCACATGTCGAAGTCGATCGCGCCCGTGATCGCCCCTTCGTCATTGAAGGCGAGGTTGTGCGGCGCGAAATCGTTATGACAGATGACCTCGGACGGGATCTTCGTCGGCGACTGCCAGATCGCCCCGTCGACGGCGAACCCGATCGACGCGTCGTGCAGCTGACGCAGCTTGTGCGCTCCGTCGACGAGCACGGCGTCATCCCAGACGAAATGAGGCAGCGGATACAGGGGAACGTTCCCCTCGACGAAACTGAGGATCTCGACGTCTCCCTCGATGCCGAGCGGCGTCGGAGCCCAGTCCACGCCGTTCCTGGCGAGATAGCCGAGGTAGCGGTGCACGGTCGGGGTCCACGGCCCGGCCGTCCTGCGCACGGTGTTCCCCACACGCTGCACCGCGTTCATGTTTCCGCCAGGGAGGAACCCGTCCATGATCAGTCGCTCTTCATCCTCAGGTCGCCGCGGATCACCTTGTGAGGTGCCGCCTGCGCGACCGGCTTCACGGTGATCGAGTCGATGTTCACGTGGGAGGGAAGCTCGACCGCGTGCACGATGGCTTCGGCGATGTCGTCAGCGCTGAGCGGGTCAGGGACGTTGTCGTAGACGGCGTCCGCCCTGGCCTGGTCCCCGCCGAACCGGACGAGGGAGAACTCGTCCGTGCGCACCATCCCCGGTGCCACCTCGATGACGCGGATCGGTTCGCCGGCGAGTTCGAGCCTGAGCACCTGCAGGAGGGCCCGCTGCGCGAACTTCGCGGCGTTGTACCCGCCGCCGCCCTCGTACGCCACCGACCCGGCGATCGACGTGATGCCGACGATCGACGCGGCATCCGCCTGGCGAAGGATCGGGAGCAGGGCCGAAATCACACGCTTCGTCCCGAGCACGTTGATGTCATACATCCTGGCCCAGTCGTCGGTGTCACTGGCTTCGACCGAGTCCATGCCGAATGCACCTCCGGCGTTGCTGACGAGCGCGTTCGCCCCTCCTGATGCCGCGACCACGTCGCGCAGCCTGTCCACATCCGCCTGCACGGTCAGGTCGGCGACGACCACCTCGGCGCCGGTCTCTGCTGCGAGCGCCTCGAGACGGTCAGCCCTGCGGGCGACCCCGACGACGTCCCATCCCCTCGACCGGAACAGCCGCACCGTGGCGGCACCGATCCCCGAACTCGCCCCGGTCACGACCACGCGCTGTGCACTCATGCCACAAGCCTATTGCGCGTGCGTTACGTCATATTTCCGGACGCATTGAGATGTCGACTGAACCGCCATAGCGTGAGGGCAACGATCTTCCGCAATCTCTTGACCCGACCCGAAACGAGGGGGCTATCATGGCCGATTCCAACTCCACCTGGCAGTTCGAAACCAAACAGATCCACTCGGGTGCGGCTCCCGACCCGACCACGAAGGCCCGTGCCACACCGATCTACCAGACGACGAGCTACGTCTTCGACAGCGCGGACCACGCCAAGAACCTCTTCGCCCTGGCGGAGTTCGGCAACATCTACACCCGCATCCAGAACCCGACACAGGCCGTCGTCGAAGAGCGCGTCGCGGCGCTCGAAGGGGGCACAGGCGCCCTCCTCCTCGCCTCGGGCCAGGCGGCATCCACCATCGCGATCCTCAACATCGCCCAGGCCGGTGACCATATCGTCTCGTCGTCCTCGATCTACGGCGGCACGTACAACCTCTTCAAGTACACCCTCGCCAAGCTCGGCATCGAAACCACCTTCGTCGAAGACCAGGACGACTCGGACGAGTGGCACCGCGCCATCCGCCCGAACACCAAGGCCTTCTTCGCCGAGACCATCGGCAACCCGCGGATCAACATCCTCGACATCTCCCTCGTCTCCGGGATCGCGCACGAGGCCGGCATCCCGCTCATCGTCGACAACACGATCGCCACGCCGTACCTCATCCGCCCCTTCGAGCACGGTGCGGACATTATCGTCCACTCCGCCACGAAGTTCCTCGGCGGTCACGGAACAGTCATCGGCGGCGTCATCGTCGACGGCGGTACCTTCGAATGGTCGAAGAACGTCGAGAAGTTCCCCGGGCTGACCGAGCCAGACCCGTCCTACCACGGCGCCAGCTACACCACAGCGGTCGGCGACAGCCTCGCCTACATCATCAAGGCCCGCGTGCAGCTGCTTCGCGACCTCGGCTCTGCGATCGCCCCTGCGAGCGCCTGGCAACTCATCCAGGGCATCGAGACCCTGTCGCTGCGGATCGAACGTCATGTGCAGAACGCGCAGGAGATCGCTGAGTGGCTCGACAACCACCCGGACATCGCCAGCGTGAACTACTCAGGACTTCCGTCGAGCCCGTGGTACGCGGCAGCCAACAAATACGCGCCCAAGGGCGTCGGCGCCGTGCTGTCGTTCGAGCTCAAGGGCGGCGTCGATGCCGGCCGCGAGCTCGTCGACACCCTCTCGCTGTTCTCCCACCTGGCGAACATCGGCGACGTGCGCTCGCTCGTCATCCACCCTGCGTCGACGACGCACTCGCAGCTCACCCCTGAGCAGCAGCTGACCACCGGCGTCACGCCCGGTCTGGTGCGCCTCTCGGTCGGCCTCGAGAACGTGGCAGACCTCAAGGCAGACCTCGAGCAGGGACTCGCGGCCGCTCGCGCCGTGGTCGTCGCCGCCCGCGGCTAGCGCTCTGAGACGGCACCCTGTGGCGGCCCATTCGTGGGCCGCCACAGGCATCTGCACAGTCGGCGGGTTACGATTCGTGCATGAGCAGGATCACCGACACCTGGCGTTCGCACCTGCTCACCACCCTGTCCGGCTCGAGCGACGGCAAACCGCGCTGGGTCGACGCCATCGAGCACGGCTCCGACGAGGGATTCTTCGGTCCGGGCTCAGCGTCGTGGGCGGTCCACGGCGGACTGGCCACCATGGTCGCCGGCATTCGCGCCCTGCTCCTCCAGACCCTGCACCCCGGGGCGATGGCAGGGGTGCACGACTGGTCGAGGTACAGGGAAGACCCGCTCGGCCGGCTCTCCGGCACCATCCAATGGCTCATCACCGTCACGTTCGCCGACACGGCGACGGCCGAGCGGGAGTCCGCCAGGGTCGGCAGCTTCCACGGCAGGGTCTCCGGCACCTACACGGACACGACGGGAACGGTGCACCCATACTCGGCCGGCGACCCGGACCTGCTCAGCTGGGTGCACATCGTCTTCACCGACTCCTTCCTGGCCTGCCACACCCTCTGGGGCGGTCCGATCCCGGGCGGCGCGGACGCGTACGTCGACGAGTGGGCGCGGGCGGGCGAACTCGTCGGTGTCCCTGACCCGCCACGGTCGGCGATCGAACTCACAGCCGCGCTGGCGGCGTACCGGGATGCCGGCATCCTGCAGCACGACGAACGGGTCGCCGAGGCAGTCCGGTTCATTCGGAACCCGCCTCTTCGCCGCTCCATGATGCCTGCCTACCGGATCATGTTCGCCGGCGCCGTCGCATCGATTCCCCCTGAGTACAGGGATCTGCTCGGACTCCGCCGTTCCCGGCTCCCCGTGGTCGGGGCGACAGGCCTTGTCCTGGGCGCCGTTCGCCGCGTCCTCGGCGGGTCGTCGACCTCCGAGGACGCCGCGCGCAGACGGATCGCCCGGTTGCGTTCGACCGCTCCCCCGCGCTGAGCCGTGTGACGACAGCCTGTCAGCCACCCTTCTTTCGTCGCCACCTTGTAACACAGGCCACGACGCGTGATCCAGCAGACAGAATGGATGCATGGACTGGCAGACACCCGAAGACACGGTCCCGTCGAGCTTCATCACCGAAGAACTCGCACGGCACCTGCTGGGGAAGCCACCGGCGACAGGGGCCTGGCGCGACGGTGACCCCGCCGGCTCCCGGCTGTTCGCCGACCTCGGCTCCTTCGACTTCGAGAGCGGCGGCAGCCTGCCGCACGTGCGGATCGCCTACGAGACTCACGGCACGCTCAACCCTGAGCGAGACAACGCCGTCCTCATCACCCACGCACTCACCGGCGACAGCCATGTCATCGGGGAGCCAGGCAACGGACATGCCACAGGGGGCTGGTGGGGCGCCATCGTCGGGCCCGGCCTCGCCATCGACACGAACGAATGGTTCGTGGTCACCCCGAACATGCTCGGCGGCTGCCAGGGTTCGACCGGCCCCGCCTCGTTCGCCCCAGACGGCTCCGAATGGGCGTCCCGGTTCCCGTACACGACCATCCGGGACCAGGTCGCCGCACAGGTGCTCCTCTCCGACCTGCTCGGCATCGACCGCTGGGCCGCTGTCGTCGGCGGTTCTGTGGGGGGCATGCACGCGCTCGAGTGGGCCGTCGGCTTCCCGGACCGGGTGTCACGACTGGCCGTGCTCGCCGCACCTCCCCACACAACGGCCGACCAGATCGCACTGAACTCGGTGCAGATCGAGGCGATCCGGATGGATCCGCTCTTCGCGGGCGGGCACTACTACGACGCGCAGGACGGCGACGGTCCCCACCGCGGACTCGCCCTCGCCCGACGGATGGCGCTGCTGAACTATCGCAGCCCGTCCGAACTCAACGCCCGGTTCGGCAGGACATGGCAGTCGGCGCTCAGCCCGCAGGGGGACGGGGGGCGTTACGCGGTCGAGTCGTACATCGACTTCCACGGCAACAAGTTCACGAGGCGGTTCGACGCGAACAGCTACATCACCCTCGTCGAGGCCATGAACTCGCACGACATCGGCAGGGGCCGGGGCGGGATCGACGCCGCGCTTGACCGGGTCACGGCGACCACCCTCGTCCTGGGAATCGACTCCGACCGGCTGTTCCCCCTTGAAGGACAGGAGACGATCGCCAGCGGCATCCGTCACAACATCGACGGGACCCAGCCGGCGGTCATCACGTCGGACTACGGACACGACGGCTTCCTCATCGAGGCTGACGCCGTCAGCAGCCACCTGCGGCGCCTGCTGGACACAGCCGACCGGCGAGCCGCTTCCCTCTCCTGAGCGGCCGATCGCCATAGACTGCTCGACATGACCGGCAGCGACAACGATGCGCGCGCCGCCCGGTGGGCGGTGTCGTGAGCCCGTCCCGACTGAGCCCGGAGGAGCGTGACCGCTTCTCGTGGCAGTTGGCGCGTCTGCTGTACCGCACCACGCGCCTGTTCGCCCTGACGGGGACGATCGTCGCCGCGATCTGCGTGTCGATACCGGGAGCCATGCCCCTGCCGAACACGGTCCTCTGCCTCGCGTTGCTCGCCGCCCTCGCCGTGACCCAGCTGCTGATGACCCACCGACCGCACCCGCTCTGGATGATCCTCGCGTTCTCGATCGGTCTCTGTCTCATCGCGGCCATCTACATGCCTGCCGGAGGTCAGCTCAACGTCGCGACCGGATCGGCCATCGCCGCGATCGGCGCGTGGGGAATCGGCTCGATGGCCACCATCCTCGTGTCGTCATGGGGCCAGTTCCTCTGCCTCATCCTCGCCTTCGTCGCCACGATGGGTTACCTGCTCCTCCTCAGCATCGGGAACAACCCGCGCACGAGCACACTGCTCCTCTTCGTCCTCTGCGGCTGGGTGGTCTCGACGCTCTTCGGCACGTGGCTGCGGTCCAGCTTCCCGCGGGTGATGCGCCGGATCTCGAGCATCGGCCGTGCACACAACGTCGAGCGGCGTGCGAGCGAGACCGAGGCGCAACGCCACAGGGACGCACGACTGCTGCACGACACGGTCCTCGCCACCCTCACCCTGCTCGCCCACTCCGGTGTCGGCGTTCCCGCCGCCGCGCTCCGCTCGCAGGCCGAGTCCGACGGTCTCCTGCTCAAACGTCTGCGCCTCGGCGAGACGCCCCAGCCCCGCTCCTCAGGGGAATACACGCTCACGAACACCGCCGAACTCGCGCTCGGCGGGACCCTCGAGGCGCTCAAGGGGCGTTTCGGATCGATGGGGCTCGACATCGACTGGCACGGCTCGGGCCAGATCGGCCTGCCGGGGAAGAAACTCGAAGCGTTCATCCTCGCCCTTTCGGAGTGCCTGGAGAACGTGCGCAGGCACTCGGGAGTGAGCGAGGCCCACGTCACCCTGAGCGACGACGGCGAGATCGTCCGAGGTGTGGTGACGGATGCCGGGAGCGGCTTCGACCCGGCAACCGTCCCCCACGGAAAACTGGGCTTCGCCGACTCCGTCGTCGCCAGGGTCCGCGACTCGGGTGGAAGTGTGCGCGTCTTCAGCGCACCGAGTGCCGGAACGACCGTCGTACTGGAGATGCCGAAATGACCGACGTCAGGGACAGGCCGGACCGCACCGCATCCGCACGCGCCACGCTGGGGACGAGCCAGCTGGGAACATCGCTCGCCATCGCCGGCGGCGTCATCATGCTCAATTCGCTGTGGCGGTACAGCCAGCACCTGACCGAATACCAGGCGCCGATGCTCAACGCGGGCGCGTGGATCCTGCTGCTCACGGCATCCGTGGTCATCGTCGTCACCGTGCGCGCCAACGGTTACCTCCTCGGCGACCTCTCCTTCGCCCTGCTCATCCTCTGCCTCGCGATCGTGGTGACGCTCGATCTCGTCGCGGTGTGGGGACAGAGCGAGGCAGGGCTGTACCCCACAGCGGCGATCGGGGCGGGCGGCGCCCTGCTCGGAATCGTGACGCTCCGTTCGGTCTGGGATGTCGCGCTCGCGGCCGGCGCCCTCGGACTCGCCATCGCCGCCACCTTCATCACCGGGCAGAACACCGACCCGCTGAACGGCGGGACGGAGCTCCTGCTGACGGCGCTCGCGATCATGCCTCCGCTGATCGCCTGCATCATCGTCAGCTCCTATCGCCGGATGGTCCTCATGGCGCTGGACCGGGTGCTCATCCAGTCGACGGTCATGGCTCCGGCGTTCGGAGTGAGCATGCTCGAGTCCGAGGAACTCGCAAGCGTCGACCTCGAGGTGGAGCAGCTCTTCGATGACATCGCATCCGGCCGTGAACCGCTTCCGCTCGGCCCGGACCGCGCCGAACGCGCAGGCGAACTCTCCACCGTGCTTCGCCGGCACCTCATCGCCGGCCGGAACTACACCTGGCTGCACCACGCAATCGCCGAGTCGGATTTCCTCTCGGTATCGGTCGAGCTCCGCGATGAACAGGCACTCGCCGCGCTGCTCGACCAGCGCCAGCGCGACGGCCTGCTGTCTGCCCTCTGGCTGCTGATGTACGGCGAGCAGCGCACGGCAAGACGCGCCATCGTGACGCTCGGGCCGTCCGTGGCCACGACCGTCGGCGGCAAGCCGCGCCTGCGCTTCCCGATCCAGATCGAAGCCAAAGGCATGCGGCGCGTCGACGTCGAACCTGCCACTTGGCAGCATTTGAGCCGCGCAGGGCGGTATGTTGATACCACGACGCCGAGCGCCCTGATGGTCGTCATCGAGTGCACGGTCGACAGTCCGATCGATCACTAGACCACGGGCGCATAGAGGGGAACCACATGAGCAGCGCTGACAGTCCAATTCGTCTCGCCATCGTCGACGATCATAAGATGCTCCTCGGAGCACTGACGGAATGGATTCGTGGCGCCGCCACCGACATCCGCATGGTCGCTGCCGTGCCGACCTGGCCGGAACTGCTCACGCATTCCGAGTTCCCGGTCGACGTGGTGCTGCTCGACCTCGACCTCAAGGACAACATCCCGGTGTCCCTGAAGCTCTCCATCCTCAAGACCACCGGGGTGAAGACCGTGCTCATGAGCACATACTCGGATCCCGCCGTCGTGCGTGAGGCTCTCGCATCCGGCGCCCTCGGCTACCTCGTCAAGACCGAGGACCCGACGATGATCGTCGAGGCCATTCGTTCCGCATTCGCCGGTGAGTCATTCATCTCGCACGAACTCGACATCGCGCTCAACGCCACAACGACCGGCTCGCCGAAGCTCAGCGCACAGGAGCGCCGTGTGATGGCGCTGTACGCCGCCGGTGAACCTGTGAAGAGCGTCGCTTACGAGCTCGGCATCTCCGAAGAGACCGCGAAGAGCTACCTCAAGCGCATCCGCGAGAAGTACCGCGCCTCCGGGTTCGACGTCGGCACCAAGGTCGCGCTCCGCAAGCGCGCCATCCTCGACGGCATCATCCTCGACTGACAGCGCAGCGAGTGGGAGGATGGGCACATGCTCGTCTCCTTCTCCGTCGCCCCCTCAGGTACCGGCCGCGCCGACGCATCGGTGCATGACGCCGTCGCCGCCGCTGTCCGCATCGTCAGAGATTCCGGCCTGCCCAACCACACCGACGCCATGTTCACGACTATCGAGGGCGACTGGGACGAGGTGTTCGACGTCATCCGGCGCGCGACCGACGCGGTCGGCCAGTACGGGTCACGGGTGTCGCTCGTCCTCAAAGCGGACATCCGCCCCGGCTACTCCGGAGAACTGACCGCCAAGGTCGACCGGCTAGAAGCGGCACTCGGCGACGACTGAGCCGCTCTGGTGCCCGCCCGCCACACGTCGGCGAGCGCCCAGCCGAGCAGGACGAGCAACCCGACGTTCCGCAGCGTGAGCACGAACACCATGGCGGGCGCGGCCGTCAGGAGCGCCCCGTACAGGTAGGGGTAGAACATCTGGGTCAGCGCCGCCAGGGCGAGGGCGAGCCCGGCCGGCCAGGCGAAGCGCCTGCCCCTGTGGACGATCCCGATGATCACCGGTGCGATCAGCCAGACCTGGAACTGCGGTGACCCCACCTTGTTGAAGACGATCAGCACGAGAACCAGGGCAAGGGCGAGCGACGGGAACAGCCGGACCAACGATGCTCCCCTCCGCGTCGCGAGGATGCCGGCGAGGACGGTCCCGGCGACGGCAAGCGCGAGGAGTGGCGTCATCAGTGCGATCGCCGTACCCACGCCAGGGCCGCTGACCTGGAAGGTGAGGATCCGCTGGTCGTAGTACACGAAGCTGCCGGGGCTGGCGGCAGAGGCGAGCCAGAGATACGGCGTCGACACCGGCGCCTCGATCTGCAGCCCGCGACCGGTCTGTTCGGTGACGAACCCGAACAGGTGTTGCCCTCCACCGAGCACGAACACGGCGGCCGCGATGATCGCGCTCGTCACCGCCCCGGCCAGCAGGATCGCGATCCGCTGTCGTGAGCTGACGAGCAGTGCCCCGATGAGGGCGGCCGGCCACACCTTCATCCAGGTGGCGACAGCGAGCAAAACCCCGCCGACCGTCGGGTGGCGTGCGACGAGGAGCAGGGCCACGACCGCGATCGGCACGGTGATCGAGTCGATCCTCGCCAGCGCGATCGGCCCGAGCAGGGCGGTGAACGCGAGCCACCACCAGGCCGCGAGCTCCCGGCGGCGTGAGGCCCCTGAGCCGAGCAGCAGGGCGAACGCCGCAGCGTTGAAGACGGTGACGAGCGCCAGCCAGAGCTGGCCGTAGAGATCCGGGCCGAGGCCCATTGCCGCGAGCATCGGCACGATCGCTAGCGCGGGGTACACCCATGACTCGGTGATGCCGACGATCGGGCCGCCGGAGAGCGCCTGCTCGATCCACGGCCGGTAGACCAGGGTGACGTCGCCGAGCGGCAGACCGATGGCGTAGTCGCCGATTCCGGTGCCGGGGAGGCCGAGGCAGATCCACGCGAGAACGGCGTGCACGACGACGAACGCCGCCCAGATGCCGATTCGCCTGCTCACCGCACTCATCCTAGGCGGGTGCGCCGGAGGCCCAGGTCAGTAGCCCGAGAAGTAGTCTGTCTTCGCCCGGCGGCCGAGCACGGGCCGCAGGGTGTCGACCAGGCCGGGCGGACCGGAGATCAACGCGGTCCGCTCACGCAGGTCGGGGATGGCCTCGGTGAGCCGTTCAGCCGTCAGCCGTCCGGGGCCGAGCCAGGTCCAGCCGGCAGGGAGGTCGCGTGGGGGCTCCTGGGAGGCCACGAAGACCGGCACGCCGAGCAGTTCGAGTTCCGTCCGATATGCGATCTCCGTTGGTCCCGCGACCGCGTAGACGAGCACGAGGTCCCGTCGTTCGCTGCGCCTGCCCAGGTCGGACAACTGGCTGAGGAATGGGGTGATCCCGATCCCCGCGGCGACGAGGACCAGCGGTGTCGCCGCATCCCGTGGCAGGGTGAAGTCACCCCAGATCCCTGTAGCCCTGATGCTCGCCCCCGGTTCGATCCGGCCGAGGGCGGTCTTGAACGAACTCCCGGGGTCATTCTCCCTGTACGCGATCGCCACCGTCCTGTCGACCGGTGCCGTCACGATGCTGAACATCCGGCGGTCTCCCCTCGAGTCGGCACCGCGGTGCGGGACGGAGAGCTCGAGGTACTGGCCTGCGGTGAACCGGAGTTCCGCCGACGGACGGAACCGCAACTCCACGGCCGACGGTGTCAGCCGGGTGCGCGATTCGAGGACCAGGCGGATGCCGCGGCGCTGGCCGGCGAGGAAGGCGAGCAGATTCCCGACGACGAGGGCGAGCTCGGGTGTGGCGAAGAGCGGGCCGATGGCGTACGGGATGGCGAACAGCACACCGACGACGACGGCCTCGGCGAGCTGCTGCCACCGCCTCGGTGGGAGCGTGAGCGGTTCGGTCAGCATGAACGCGGCGAAGAAGACGACGGGATACGAGGTGAACGGTGTCGCGAGGGCTGCGCCGAGCGACATCCCGTTCCCCAGGAGCTGGGACACGATCACGGCGACGCTGACGAGGACGAACACACCGGCCAGTGCGAAGCGCCGCGTGCGGTAGAGCACGAAGAATGCGGCGATCGCCACCGCCGGGAGCATGGCGGTACTGCCCACCCACCAGTACGACACGCCGAGCCCGGTGACGCCGACGAGAACGGTGCCGAAGGCCGCCGGGTTGAACAGGTGTCTGCCCCGCACTGCCACGACATATTTGGACGCGGTCGCCACGAGGGCGGCGACGGCGGTGGCGAGGAGCTCGAGGGGTTCGAGGCTCGGCCGGAAGATGAAGAACAGCAGCAGTCCGGTGATGATCGCCGATTCGGTGTGGGCCGTCACCCGGAACAGCGGCGCGACGAGCCGGTTCGAGATCACGCTCACGCCGACGGCGACGGCGAGTCCGGCGAAGAGCTCGAGAGGGGTGAAGAAGAGCACCCCTGTCGCGGACAGGACCAGGCTGACGACGACGAGGATCCCCAGCCAGACGCTGACCAGCCGGTACATCGTCACCCGGCCGATCGCGATGTCGAAACGGCGTTTCATCGGAAGAGCTCCCCGGGGAAACCGGGCGATCGCTCGATGCGCCCGTCGGTGAAGATCCGGACGCCCTCGGCGCCGAACGTGGCTGCGAGCTCCGCCGGTGCGGCGAAGAAGAGTGCGGTGGCGACCCCGTCGGCGACCGCGGTGTCGTCGGCGAGAGCCCAGGTTGCGACGACCGTGTCCACCGGCGACCCCGTCCGTCCGTCGATCACGTGGTGAAGTCCGTTCCCCCACGCCCGGCGGTTCGTGGCCGATGCGCAGAGCGCTCCGTCGGTGAGGGTGACGACGCCGACGGCCCGTGTCGCGTCGAACGGATGCTCGAGGGCGACCCGGATCGGGGCGCCCCTGTGCGCGATGTCCCCTGACGCGTCGACGGTGAACGCCGAGTGACCCGCCGCGTGAAGAAGGCCGGCGACGAGGTCGACCAGGTAGCCCTTCCCGACAGCGCCGATGTCGATGGTGACGGCGCTGGTCGTGTGCAGCACCGTGCCGTCGAGGCTGGCGATGTCATCCCAGACGGGCGCACCTGTGCGCGGTCCGTCCGAGGCGCGCAGCGAATAGGCCGCGTCGTAGCCGAGCCGGTTGAGTGCGTCGCCCACGAACGGAGACACGGCGCCGGCCGTCGCACGGCTGAGACGCTCGTAGAGAGCGAAGAGCGGCGGCGCGTCGGAGCCGAGGTCCCGTGCCCCGGGAGACGCGGCGATCTGCGCCACCGCCGAATCGGAGCGGAACCGCGACCAGGTCAGGTCGAAGGCGGCGATGCGGTCCAGGATGTCGGAGGAGAGACCCTGCCCGATCGGTTCAGCCGAGTCGATCTGCCAGCGGGTTCCGATGGCCTCGAAGACCATCGGAACCGCCGTCCTGGCCGTCTCAGCTGGCATCTTCCCTGATCTGCTCGATCGCGTCGTTGAAGCCGCCGCTGGTGAGCGACGAGCCCGCGACCTTCGACACGTTGAGCTCGTCGATGTTCTTGCCGACGGCGAGCTCGTCGATGCCGCCGATGAACTCACCCTGGAATTTCTTCGCGTTCGGGGTGCCGCCTGAACCGGTCACCTCCAGGTCGGAGATCGTGTTGTCCTCGAGGCTGAGGGTGACGGTGACCGATTCCTCTCCGCCCGGGGACTGGTAGTTCCCTGTCGCCGTGTATTCGCCGTCCGCGTAGTCGGTGGTCGTCGTCGGCTCCTGTCCGGCGTCCGTCGACCCCGACGGCTCCTCGCCCGAGGATCCGGAGGTGGCGCATCCGGCCAGTCCACCGATCATGGCGATACCGGCGAGTGCCGCCGCAACGTTCTGTCTCGTTCGAATCTGCATTGCCTGTCCTCTTCCCGGTGACTGAGCACCGTCTCAACGGCTGCCGTTGGCAACGCTAACCCGTGTGTCACAAGCTCTTCGTTGCGGCGGCTGTGAGGAGCCTGTGAAACCAGGGTCACGCCGGTTCGGCGCTGAGAAGCCGCCTGACGGCATCCGGAACCCGCTCGGCGATGTCGAGCGCGACGATCGGCCCTCCGCGCGACGCGATCGAGGCCGCCAGCCCGTGGATCACCGCAGCGCTTGCGGCGAGCCGCGCGGTCATGCCGGGCTCCGCCGCCGCATCGGTGTGCGTGGCGAGGAGCGCACCGAGGATTCCGCCCAGCACGTCTCCCGAGCCCGCCGTCGCCGTCCATGGAGGGGCGATCGACACGGAGAGCACCTGGCCGTCCGGTTCTGCGACCCACGTGGTCGAGCCTTTGAGCAGCACCGTGACGCCCAGCTGACGTGCCGCCCGCGCCGCCCAGCGGTCGGGCGCCGCAGCGATGTCAGCCACGTCCACGGTCGTCCCCGCAGCGGCCAGCATCCTCGACAATTCGCGGTAGTGCGGTGTGACGATCACCCCTGGGCGCGGAGCGAGCGCGACACTCTCGAGCGCCCCGGCATCGGCGACGACGGGCTGGCTCGACGCCAGGGCGTCCGAGAACAGCGCGCCGAGCAGCCCGAGGTCCTGTGAGTCGGTGCCAGAACCGATCAGCCAGGCCTGAACGCGCCCCGGAGCGGACACCACCTCGGGGCGTCTGGCGATGACCGCTTCTGTGGCATCGCCGAGGTACCTGATCATGCCGAGTCCGGTCCTCGCCGCGGCCTCGACACCGAGAACGGCAGCACCGGGGAATGCGCTCGAACCGGTGACGACGCCGAGGACGCCGCGGCTGTATTTGTCGCTGGCAACTGTCGGAACCGCGATGCACGCTGCCGCATCTCGCTCGCCCCACGGCATCCGGTGTGCTCCGGGAAGATTCTCCATCCCTTCACGATAGGTTGAATTCTGGCAGGAGGGCGGTATTCATGGCGATTCGGATCCCAGGGCGTGTAGTCGTGTTCGACTACGGGGAAGTCATCTCGCGGTCGCCGAGCGATGCGGACCGCACCGCCGTCGAACATGCCGCAGGGGTCGACGCCGAGCCATTCTGGCCGGCGTACTGGAGGCACAGGGACGCCCTCGATCATGGGCGCCTGTCCACCCACGACTACTGGAGACGGATCGCAGACGACCTCGGAACCGACTGGTCCGATTCGCACATCCACCAGCTCTGGATCACCGACTACCGCAGCTGGCTGTCGATCGATACGCAGGTCTTCGACATCATCGCCGAACTCCACGACGGAGGCACGCGCGTGGCTCTGCTCTCGAACGCGGCCGAGGAGTACGGCGGTTACCTGCGCGGCGGCCCCATGGCCCGGTTCTTCGAGCGCATGTTCGTGAGCGCCGAGATGGGCAAGCTCAAACCGTCCGCCGACATCTATCTCGAGGTCGCTGCCGAACTCGGCGTCACCCCCGACCAGCTCATCTTCATCGACAACAAAGCCACCAACGTCGAGGGTGCCGAGGCGCTCGGCGTCACCGGGCACGTGTTCACGGATGCCGCCGGGCTCCGCGCCTTCCTCACAACGCACGCCGACCAGGAGTAACAATGTCCGCCCTCTTCGAACCGTTGACCTTGCGCGCCCTGACGCTGCGCAACCGCCTCTGGATCTCCCCGATGTGCCAGTACTCCGTCGAGGCGGAAGACGGCATCCCCACCGACTGGCAGCTCGTCCACCTCGGCCAGTTCGCCATCGGCGGCGCCGGGCTGATCTTCGCTGAGGCGACGGCGGTCACCCCTGACGGCCGCATCTCACCGCAGGACACCGGGATCTGGAACGACGAGCAGGCGGCGGCGTGGGAACGCGTCGTCCGTTTCATCCGCGGCCAGGGCTCAGCGGCCGGCATCCAGCTCGCCCACGCCGGTCGGAAGGCTTCGACGTTCGCCCCGTGGGGCACCGACAGGCGCGGCAGCGTGCCGGTGTCGGACGGGGGCTGGCAGACCGTCGGACCCACCGACGCGGCGTTCGGCGACTTCGCCGCTCCTATCGCCCTCGACGAGGCCGGGATCGATGAGATCGTGGCGGCGTTCGCCGTGGCAGCGACCCGCGCGGTGAACGCCGGATTCGACGTGATCGAACTGCACGCGGCCCACGGCTACCTGCTGCACCAGTTCCTCACGCCGCTCGTCAACACGCGCACCGACGCCTACGGCGGGTCACTGGAGAACCGGGCCCGCTTTCTCCTCCGCGTGATCGAGGCCGTGCGTGCCGTCATCGGCGAGACGGTTCTCATGGTCCGGTTCTCGGCGACCGACTGGGTCGAGGGGGGTTGGAACGAGGTCGACACGGCCACGGTCGCCGGCTGGGCGGAGGATGCCGGCGTCGACTTCTTCGACATCTCCACCGGCGGCGCGGTCGCCGGAGCGCAGATCCCGCTCTCACCCGGCTACCAGGTGCCGTTCGCCTCGTCCGTCAAGGACAACGCCCAGGTGAGGGTCTCGGCGGTCGGGCTCATCACGGACCCGCTCGAGGCCGAGGACATCGTCCGTTCGGGTCGCGCCGACGCGGTCATGATCGCGCGGGAGGCGCTTCGCGACCCGCACTTCGCCCTCCGCGCTGCCGCGCTGCTGGAGGCCCAGGACCCCACGCCGGGGCAGTACCGTCGGGCGCCCTACCGCGACACGGCCTGAGCCGGCGTGTCCCGTCCGCGTCGCGGACGGGACACGCCGTCGTGCTCAGCGGCGCTGCGTGGCATCCTGAACTTCGCCGACCAGTTCCTCGATGATGTCCTCGAGGAACAGCACACCGGTGGTCTCCCCCTCGGTGTTGAACGCGCGCGCCAGGTGCGCCCCGGAGCGGCGCATGATGGCGAGGGCGTCCTCGAGGTCGGTGTCCTGGAAGATCGACACGAGCTGACGGATACGCTTCGCTGGCACCGGCTTGTCCTCATCGCCGGCCTCGGCGGTCGACTCGAGCCGCAGGATGTCCTTGAGGTGCAGGTAGCCGCTCGGCAGGCCGTCGGCGTCGACGACGACGTATCGCGAGAACCCGTGCTTGGCGACGGCACGCTCGACCTGCGCAGGCGTGGTGTCCGCCGGCAGCGTGACGAGCTTGTCCACCGGGATCGCGACGTCGATCACGGTCTTGTTCGTGAACTCGAACGCCGCGAGAAGGGCGCCGGTCGAATCGAGCAGCAGACCCTCCTTCGTGGACTGGTTGACGATGTTCGCGACTTCGTCGAGGGTGAACGTCGACGTGGCCTCGTCCTTCGGTTCGACCCCGAACAGTCTCAGAACCGCGTTCGCGACCGCGTTGAGCGACCAGATCACCGGCTTGAAGACGCGCGCGACGAAGACGAGAGGAGGGGCGAGCAGCAGCACCGCCCGGTCAGGCAGCGAGAACGACAGGTTCTTCGGCACCATCTCACCGAAGACGACGTGGAGATACGACACGAGCAGCAGCGTGATGATGAACGCGATCGTGCCGACCGCTTCCTCCGGCAGGCCGGTGACCTGCAACGGCACCTCGAGGAGGTGGTGAATGGCCGGCTCGGACACGTTGAGGATGAGCAGCGAGCACACCGTGATGCCCAGCTGGCTGGTCGCCAGCATGAGGGTGGCGTGCTCCATGGCCCAGAGCGCAGTGATGGCGCTCCGCTTGCCCTGCTCGGCGAGCGGCTCGATCTGCGACCGCTTGGCCGAGATCACCGCGAACTCGGCGCCGACGAAGAACGCATTGCCGGCGAGCAGCACGAACAGCCAGGCGATTCCTGCCCAATCACTCATCGTCTTCGCCCTCCTCGGCGGGGTGGGGGGTGAAGCGGATGCGGTCGATCCTGCGACCGTCGAGGCGTTCGACGCGCAACGTGCCCGAGTCGATCGACACCTCGTCGCCGATCAGCGGAAGTCGACCGAGTTCGCTCATCACGAAGCCGGCGACGGTCTCGTACGGTCCGTCCTCAGGCACGGTGATCGCCGTGCGTTCCAGCAGTTCATCCGGGCGCAGGCTTCCGGGGAATGCGATCGAGCCCAGCGTCTTCACGACACCGGCGCGGGTGCGGTCGTGCTCGTCTGCGACCTCACCGACGAGTTCCTCGACGAGGTCCTCGAGGGTGACGATGCCTGCGGTTCCGCCGTATTCGTCGACGACGACGGCCATCTGGTAGCCCCGGCCCCTCAGTTCCTCGAGGAGCGCGTCGAGCCGCATGGTCTCAGGCACGCGGACGATGTCGTACTGCAGGGCCGAGACCGGAACATCCGCCCGCCTGTTACGGGGGACCGCGATGGCCTGCTTGACGTGGACGAGACCGACGACGTCATCCGCGTCCTCGTCGATCACCGGGAAACGCGAGTAACCCGTTGTGCGGGCACGGTCGACGACGACCTGCGCGGATTCGTTGCGGCGGACGGACTCGACTCGTGGCCGCGGCGTCATGACGTCGTCCGCCGTGTGGTTCGCGAACTGGAGGGTCCGGTTGAGCAGGGTCGCGGTGTCGCTCTCCAGCGTTCCTGCTCCAGCGCTACGTCGGACGAGGCTGGACAGCTCCTCTGCGGTGCGGGCGCCGGACAGCTCTTCCTTCGGCTCGATGCCCATCGAACGCAGGATGCCGTTGGCGCTGCCGTTGAGGACGACGATCGCGGGCTTGAACACCGTCGTGAACACGGTCTGGAACGGGATGACGAGTTTCGCGGTCTGCACAGGGAGCGCGAGGGCGAAGTTCTTCGGAACCAGCTCGCCGATGATCATCGACAGCAGGGTGGCCACGGTGATCGCGACGGTCACGGCGATCGGTGTGACCGCTCCCTCGGGGATCCCGAGAGCCGTGAGCGGCGGGGTGAGGAGCGTGGAGATGGCCGGCTCCATCGTGTAACCGGTGAGCAGGGTGGTCAGCGTGATGCCGAGCTGGGCGCTCGACAGGTGCGTCGAGGTGATCTTCAGCGCGGCGATGGTCATGCCGAGCCTGGTCTCCCCCTTCGCCTGTCGGGCTTCGAGTTCGGATCGGTCGAGGTTGACGAGAGCGAACTCGCTGGCGACGAAGAGGCCGGTGCCGACAGTCAGCGCCAGGCCGACACCGAGGAGGATCCACTCAAACATGGGTCAACTCCCGCACAGGCGAGACGGGTTGATGGGCTTCGGGCGAACTGGCAGGAGGGGGGTCGTCCATTGTGCGGTCAATTATACGCAGCACCGAGTGGGGGTTCGCTGCACGGGCGGGCGCCGGGCACCGCGTTCACGCGGGTGAATCGGCTTCGCGCGGGTGGAAAAACACCCGCGCGGGGCCGAAAGACCCGCGCGAAGCAGGGGCGGTGCAGCGCGACCGTTACCAGGACACCGGCAGCGCCTTGCCCTCTTCGTAGCCGGATGCCGACTGCAGGCCGACGAGTGCTCGCTCCCTGAACTCGGCGAGCGACGCCGCGCCGGCGTAGGTGAACGACGACCGCACCCCCGAGATGATCATGTCGAGAAGGTCCTCGAGCGACGGACGGGCGGGGTCGAGGTAGATCTTCGACGACGAGATCCCCTCGGCGAACAGTGTCTTCCTCGCGAGCTCGTAGGGGTCGAGCCTGCCGAAACGTTCCTGCACCGCCTTCGTGGACGCCATGCCCCAGCTCTCCTTGAACAGCCGGCCGGACGCATCCGTCTTCAGGATGCCGGGGGCTTCGACCGTCCCCGCGAACCAGGAGCCGATCATCACAGACGCGGCCCCTGCGGCGAGTGCGAGTGCGACGTCGCGCGGGTAGCGCACGCCGCCGTCCGCCCAGACGTGGGCACCGAGGTCGCGCGCGGTCTCTGCGGTCTCGAGCACGGCCGAGAACTGCGGGCGCCCGACCGCGGTCATCATGCGAGTGGTGCACATGGCTCCAGGGCCGACGCCCACCTTGACGATGTCGGCGCCGGCGGCGACGAGGTCGGAGACGCCGCTTGCCGTTACGACGTTGCCTGCGACGAGTGGAATCCCGAGCCCGAGCCCCTTCACCGTTGCGAGTGCGCGCAGCATCCCCTCCTGGTGTCCGTGCGCCGTGTCGATGACGAGGGTGTCGACCCCGGCAGCGGCGAGCGCGCGGGCCTTGGACGCGACATCGCCGTTGATGCCGATGGCGGCGGCCACGAGCAGGCGGCCGGATGCGTCGACGGACGGCGAGTAGAGCGTCGAACGGAGCGCAGATGTGCGGCTCAGCGTGCCGACGAGCTTCCCGTGGCGGAGCACGGGGGCGAAATCGAGGTCGGCGGCGACGAGCAGGTCGAATGCGGCACGCGGGTCGGTGACGTCTTCGGCGTCGATCGAAGCGAGGGACCCGTGCAGCAGATCGCCCAGCCTGGCGTCGGGGAGGGCGTGCTCCAGGTCCGTGGCGTGGAGACACCCGGCGTATCCGCCGTCGGCCTCCGTGATAACGATGCCGTGGCCGGCCAGAGCGGGGAGGAGGGAGAGCGCCTCTGCCACCGTGGCTTCCCTGCCCAGTTCGATCGGGATGTCGAATTCGACCGGACGCTCCTTCACCCAGCGGATTGCGGCATCCAGTCGCTGCAGCGGCATGTCCTGGGGAAGGACCCCGAGTCCTCCGCGCCTGGCGAGCGTCGCGGCGAGCCGCGGGCCGGTGACCGAGTTCATGTTGGCCGACACGATCGGGAGCTTCGCCCCTGTGCCGTCCCCCGGCGCGAGCGACACGTCGAGGCGGCTCGACACACCCGATCGGGACGGGACGAGGAACACGTCCGAGTATGTGAGATCGAAAGTCGGTGCGTCTCCGTAGAACTCCATACGACCACGCTACCCATCACGCAAGCGGGCCGCAGCTTCCGCTTAAGGGATTAGGCTTGAACACGGATCTGGCAACGCTTCCCACGGATGTCGTTGTCGTACTCACATCGACGTAAGAGAGTGGTGGTCTGGCGGTGTCAAGCCAGTTGACCGGAGTGGGAACTGACGACGGTTCGTCGGGAGAATTCGGAGCCAATGAATGGCTCGTCGACGAAATGTACGAGCAGTACATCGTCGACAAGAACTCGGTGGATAAGTCCTGGTGGCCGATCCTCGAGAGCTATCAACCTGTCAAGGGCGACAAGTCGACCGGTGAGATCCCGGCTCATCCCATCACTGCCCCGATCCCCGTGATCGGCTCACAGCCGGTCGCGAAGACGACGTCGGTCCAGCCGAAGGCCGCTCCGATTCCCGCCGATGCCCCGCGCAAGGCACCGGCGAAACCGACTCAGGCGGAGACATCGGCCGACACCGCCGAACCGGTCGATACGGTCGCACCACTGCGAGGTATGGCGAAGTCGCTCGCGACGAACATGGATGCCAGTCTGACCGTCCCGACGGCGACGAGCGTTCGGACGATCCCCGCGAAGCTGATGATCGACAACCGCATCGTCATCAACAATCACCTCAAACGTGCCCGCGGCGGCAAGGTCAGCTTCACGCACCTCATCGGCTGGGCACTCATCCAGGCGCTCAAAGAGTTCCCGAGCCAGAACGTCTTCTACGACGTCGTCGACGGCAAGCCCAGCGTGGTCTCCCCCGCGCACATCGGACTCGGCATCGCGATCGACATCCCGAAGCCTGACGGCACCCGTGCTCTTCTCGTTCCGGCGATCAAGCACGCCGAGACGCTGACCTTCAGCGAATACCTCGCGGCGTACGAGGACCTCGTCACCCGGGCGCGCAGCAACAAGCTCACCGCAGACGACTTCAAGGGCGCTTCGGTGTCGCTGACCAACCCGGGCGGAATCGGCACCGAGCACTCGGTTCCCCGCCTGATGAAGGGCCAGGGCTGCATCATCGGTGCAGGGGCCCTCGACTACCCGGCCGAGTTCCAGGGTGCGAGCGAGCACACGCTCGTCGAGCTGGCCATCGGCAAGACGATCACGCTCACCTCGACATACGACCACCGCGTCATCCAGGGCGCTGGTTCGGGCGAGTTCCTCAAGAAGGTCCACGAGAACCTCATCGGGTCGAAGACGTTCTACCAGGACATCTTCGCCGCGCTGCGGATCCCCTACGACCCGATCCACTGGGCACCGGACATCTCGGTCGACCTCAGCGACACCGTCAACAAGACCGCGCGGGTGCAGGAACTGATCAACTCGTTCCGTGTCCGCGGCCACCTGATGGCCGATGTTGACCCGCTCGAGTACGTGCAGCGTTCGCACCCCGACCTCGACATCCTCAACCACGGCCTCACCTTCTGGGATCTCGACCGCGAGTTCGTCACCGGAGGTTTCGGCGACAAGCGCCAGTCCAAGCTCCGCGACATCCTCGGCCTCCTGCGCGACTCGTACTGCCGCACCATCGGGCTCGAGTACATGCACATCCAGGACCCAGGTCAGCGCAAGTGGATCCAGGAAAAGGTGGAGCGGCCGTACGCCAAGCCGCGTCATGACGAGCAGATGCGCATCCTCGGCAAGCTCAACGAAGCCGAAGCGTTCGAGACGTTCCTGCAGACGAAGTACGTCGGCCAGAAGCGGTTCAGCCTCGAGGGCGGCGAGTCGACCATCGCGCTGCTCGACACCATCCTCCAGGGTGCTGCCGAGTCCGGTCTCGACGGCGTCGCGATCGGCATGGCCCACCGCGGCCGGCTCAACGTTCTCACCAACATCGCCGGCAAGACCTACGGGCAGATCTTCCAGGAGTTCGAGGGAACGAACAACTCCAAGAACTCCGGCTCCGGTGACGTCAAGTACCACCTCGGCACTGAGGGGACTTTCCGGGCCACTGACGGCTCGGAGCTCCCGGTCTACCTCGCGGCCAACCCTTCCCATCTGGAAGCCGTCGACGGGGTCCTCGAGGGCATCGTCCGTGCCAAGCAGGACCGCCAGCCGATCGGGACGTATTCGACCCTGCCGATCCTCGTCCACGGTGACGCGGCCATGGCCGGCCAGGGTGTGGTGCTCGAGACCATGCAGCTGTCCCAGCTGCGCGGCTACCGCACCGGCGGAACGATCCACATCGTCGTGAACAACCAGGTCGGCTTCACCACTCCCCCAGGCGAAGGTCGCACCTCGGTGTACTCCACCGATGTGGCCAAGACGATCCAGGCTCCGATCTGGCACGTCAACGGCGACGACCCCGAATCGGTCGTGCGCGTCGCCGAGCTGGCACTGCAGTTCCGTCAGGAATTCAAGAAGGATGTCGTCATCGACCTCATCTGCTACCGTCGCCGCGGTCACAACGAGGGCGACGACCCGTCGATGACGCAGCCGCTGATGTACAACCTCATCGAGCAGAAGCGCAGCGTGCGCAAGCTCTACACCGAGGCTCTCGTCGGCCGCGGTGACATCACCGAGGACGAGTACGAGGCAGCGCACCGCGACTTCCAGGACCGCCTCGAGCGGGCCTTCATGGAGACCCACGCGGCGCAGACGGCATCCACCCCCGTCATCATCGACGACCAGGACGAAGACGGCTACTCGGGCGAACCGGAAACCACCGGCGTCCCCGAGGCCGTCGTCCAGCTGATCGGAGACGGCTTCAACAACAAGCCGGCCGGCTTCACCGTGCACCCGAAACTGCAGCAGCTGCTGCAGAAGCGCCTCGAGATGAGCCGCAACGGCGCCATCGACTGGGCGTTCGGCGAGCTTCTCGCGTTCGGCTCGCTCGTCATCGAGGGAACGCCCGTCCGCTTCAGCGGTCAGGACTCCCGCCGCGGCACGTTCGTCCAGCGCCACGCCGTCCTGCATGACAGGATCAACGGCCAGGAGTGGCTGCCGCTCGCGAACCTCGCAGACAACCAGGCCAGATTCTGGATCTACGACTCGCTGCTCTCGGAGTACGCGGTCCTCGGCTTCGAGTACGGCTACTCGGTGGAGCGCCCTGACGCGCTCGTGCTGTGGGAGGCCCAGTTCGGCGACTTCGCCAACGGCGGCCAGACCATCATCGACGAGTTCATCTCGAGTGCCGAGCAGAAGTGGGGCCAGCGCTCCAGCGTCGTCATGCTGCTTCCGCACGGGTACGAAGGCCAGGGGCCGGACCACTCGTCTGCGCGGATCGAGCGTTACCTCCAGCTCTGCGCCGAGAACAACATGACCGTCGCACGGCCGTCGACTCCGGCGTCGTACTTCCACCTGCTCCGCCGGCAGGCCTACGCCCGCCCGCGCCGCCCGCTCGTGGTGTTCACCCCGAAGGCGATGCTGCGCCTGCGCGGGGCATCGAGCCCGGTGTCGGACTTCACCAGCGGCAAGTTCGAGCCCGTGATCGACGATGCCCGCATCACCGACCCGTCGTCGGTGAAGCGGGTGCTCCTCCACGCGGGGAAGATCCACTGGGACCTGCGTTCGGAACTCGACAAGAAGCCGAACGATTCCATCGCCCTCGTGCGAGTCGAGCAGTACTACCCGCTGCCGATCGCCGAGCTGAAGGCCGTGACCTCCCGCTACCCGGATGCCGAACTGGTCTGGGTTCAGGACGAGCCGGAGAACCAGGGCGCCTGGCCGTTCATCGCTCTCGAAGCGTCGAAGCACCTCGGGAGCCGTTCGGTCCGCGTCGTGTCACGCGCCGCTGCTGCATCACCGGCGACCGGCTCGGCCAAGCGTCACGCGGCCGAGCAGGCGAAGCTCCTCTCTGAGGCGCTGACCTTCTAGGAACAGCACTCAGGAAGACGGGCGCCGGCATCAGCCGGCGCCCGTCTTCCGTTTCCGGCACCTGCCGGGCCGGCCATTCTGTAACACTGGGTTCTCGGAGGTAGGCATGACGTTAGATCAGAGACGGTCGCTGTTTGGACGCGGTCCGGCATACTCGCGCGCGGCGACCAGCATCTCGGGGTCCGTGGCCGTCGTCCTGCTGCTTGCCCTCATCGCGTCGCTCACCCCGTGGCCGTCTGCCCTGCTCATCCGCGGCGTCTTCGAAGCGGGCGCTCGGGACCTCGTCGACGAGATGGAACCGCACGTCCCGGACACCCCTCTCGTCGAGGACATCGGGATGCCCGCCGGCGATGGCGGCAGCAGCATCGACCGGTTCTCCCCCGCAGACTCCACAGGCCCGCTGCCGACGGTGATCTGGATCCACGGAGGCGCCTGGTTGTCCGGCAGCTCAGCCGACGTGCGGCCGTACCTGCGGATCCTTGCTTCACACGGGTACACGACGATCGGGCTGAACTACCCGCTCGCCCCCGAGGCCGCGTACCCGACCGCGGTGAGCGGACTCAATGACATCCTCGGCTGGATCACCGCGCACGCCGCCGAACTCGACGTCGATCCGGCGACGATCGTTCTCGCCGGCGACTCCGCCGGAGCCCAGCTCGCCAGCCAGCTCGCGGCGCTCACCACCAACCCGGACTACGCGCACCTGATGGGTATCGATCCGGCGCTCTCCCGCGACCAGCTCGTCGCCACGATTCTGCACTGCGGTGTCTACGATCTCCGCGCCATGGCTGACCTCACAGGCGTCACGGCGTGGGGCTTCAAGATCGCCCTGTGGGGGTACACCGGCACCAGGGACTGGTCGGACACCGCTGCAGGCGCAACGATGTCGACGATCGACGCGGTGACTCAGGATTTCCCGCCGACCTTCATCAGCGGCGGCAACGGTGACCGGCTGACCTGGCTGCAGTCGGTGCCGATGGGCAGGGAACTGAAGGCCAGGGGCGTCGAGGTCACTGAGCTCTTCTGGCCGGCCGGCCACGAACCCGCACTGCCGCACGAGTTCCAGTTCCACCTCGATTCGGTCGAAGCACAGACCGCCCTCACGAAAACCCTGGCCTTCCTCGACAGCCGGACCGGCTGACCGGCCTGCCTCCGGCGAATTCCGGGCCCACAGCGTCATAGTCTTGAGCTATGGAGTATGCGCTTCTGGGCCTCTTCGGACTCCTCGCTATCGTGGTGGTTGCCCGCTTCGCACCCAAGGTCGGCGTGTCAGCGCCGCTCATCCTCGTCGTCGTCGGCATCGTCGTGAGCTTCCTTCCCGGCGTTCCTGCCTTCGACTTCCCCCCTGAGCTGATCCTCGCTGTGGTTCTGCCGCCGATCCTGTACTCATCGGCCGTGAACGTGCCGCTCGTCGACTTCCGCAGGAACCTCAAAGCCATCACCGGTCTGTCGGTGCTCCTCGTCATCGTCACGGCGCTGGTGAGCGGGGCCATGCTCCACCTGTTGCTTCCCGACCTGAGCCTCCCGGCCGCGATCGCCCTCGGTGCCGTGATCAGCCCACCGGATGCCGTCGCGGCGACGTCGATCGGCAAGCGGCTCGGTCTGCCCCCTCGGCTGGTCACCGTGCTCGAGGGCGAAGGTCTCGTCAACGATGCGACCGCCCTCGTCCTGCTCAGGTCCGCCATCGCGGCGACGGCAGGGGCCGTCTCACTCGCCGAGATCGCCGGCGATTTCCTCTACGCGGTCACCGCCGCCGTCGTGGTCGGCCTGGTCGTCGGGCTGGTCACGGTCTGGGTCCGTTCCCGGCTCCATGACCCCGTGCTCAACACCACGATCTCCTTCGCGGTGCCGTTCCTCGCGTTCATCCCCGCAGAGGAGATCGGCGCGTCCGGCGTGCTCGCTGTCGTCGTTGCCGGCTTGGTCACCGGGCACAACAGTGCGAGGTTCTTCAGCGCTCAGGACCGGATCTCTGAGCGGATCAACTGGCGCACGGCCCAGTTCGTGCTCGAGAACGGCGTCTTCCTCCTGATGGGCATCGAGCTGAAGTCGCTCGTCGAACAGGTCCAGGACGACAACCTCGGTGTGTGGCACGCTGTGGGAATCGGCCTGGCGGCCACCGTTGTGCTCATTCTCATCCGGATCGTGTTCGTCGTGCCGCTCGTCGCGCTTCTCCGCCACGACCAGCGGCGGGCGAAGACCCACGGCAAGCACCTCGACGTCATGCTCAGCCGACTGGACTCCTCGGACACCGCCCAGGACAGCAAGCGACTCTCACGCTTTCGCCTGCTGGTCACCCGCAAGCGGGCGGACGTCGATTTCCTCACCTCAGAAGGGCTCGGCTGGCGCGGCGGCGCCGTACTGGCCTGGTCGGGCATGCGCGGCGTGGTGACGCTCGCCGCAGCGCAGTCGCTGCCCACGGACATCCCTTACCGCCCCCAGCTCGTCCTGATCGCCTTCACCGTCGCCGTCGTGACGCTGCTGGTCCAGGGCGGAACCCTGCCTCTCCTGATCCGGGCACTCGGGATCGTCGGCACGGACGCGGCCGCGGACCGCGCCGAACTGGCCGCACTCATCGATGAGATCTCTGCCGTGGGGATGTCGACGCTCGACAACCCGGACCTGCTGGAGGCGAACGGAGGAGAGTTCGGCCCCGAGGTGATCGAGCGGGTGCGCGAGGACAGCATCATGCGTGGCGAGTCCCTCGCCGAGGACGCGGGCGACGGACGTCCCGGGCCGCACCAGCAGCATAGGACCCTGCGTCAGCGGGTCCTCCAGGCCGAACGCGGCGCACTGCTCGACGCCAGGGCGACCGGGGCGTACAGTTCACGCGTGATGGAGCGTGCGCAGGGCATCCTCGACCTGGAGGAGTCCCGGCTCGCGCAACTCGACGACGGAGCCGGGACCCACTGACGGCAGGGTCAGCCCCGCGGCGACGCGAGGACCGGCTCGTCGGCGTGTTCGCCTGTGTCGAGGTGCTTCGGTACCGCACGGCGGTTCGACAGCCTGCTCGGCCACCAGATGGCCCTGCCGATGTCGTAACTCAGCGCAGGTACGAGCAGGGTCCGGACGAGGAACGTGTCGAGCAGCACACCGAAAGCCACGATGAAGGCGATCTGGAGCAGGAACAGGATCGGAATCACTCCCAGCGCCGCGAAGGTGGCAGCGAGGACGAGCCCGGCAGACGTGATCACGCCACCGGTCACGGCGAGGCCTCGGAGGATGCCCTGCCTCGTCCCGTGTTTCTTCGATTCCTCCCTCACGCGCGTCATCAGGAAGATGTTGTAATCCACCCCCAGCGCCACGAGGAACACGAATCCGAACAGGGGGACGGACGGGTCGGCTCCCGGGAACTCGAAGATCCCGTTGAACACCCAGGCGGAGACCCCGAGGGTGGCCGCGAACGACAGGACGACGCTCGCGATCAGGAGCAGCGGGGCGACGATCGACCTCAGCAGGAGCATGAGGATGATCGTGATCGCTCCGAGGATCAGCGGGATGAGCAGGTTCCTGTCATGGATGGCCGTCTCGTTGGAGTCGAGGGCGATGGCCGTCGTCCCGCCGACCAGGACGGGTGACTCCCCCGTCGACACGTCGGCGAGTTGCTCCCTCAGGTCGACGACGACGTCCTCGGCGGCGATCGAGTCCCCCGCGTCATCGAGGGTGGCCTGCAGCAGGACGGTGCCGTCGACGACGGTCACGTCGGGAACGGGGGTCCCTGGGGGCCCGAGCGGCTGTATGCCATCGTCCGTGACGGGGAGTGACCCGGACGGTGAATCGGAGGAGAGCACGGTGAGCGAGTCGACGCCGTCGGTCCCGAGCACGATGCCGGCGACCTCGTCGAGAGTGTCCTCCGGAGCGATGATCACGGTGGGCGAACCGGAGCCGGCCGGGAAGTGATCGGCGAGGACGGCCTGGCCGTCACGAGCCTGCGATTCCCCGAGGACGAACTCGCTCTGGGCGACCCCGTCCGCCTTGAGCTGGAACATCCCGAGTGAGAGGACTCCGAGGAGCAGAACACTCGAGATCCAGATGACCCGTGGCCGCCGGGCGACGAGTCGCGCCAGCCACGGCCACAACCCGGTCTTGTCGTCGCCGACCGGGTTGTCGTTCGCCGGCCGCGCCTTGGGGCGCACGGGCCAGAAGGCGACCCTGCCTGCCCAGAACAGCAACGCAGGCAGAAGAGTGAGCGATGCCAGCAGAGCGAAAACGATGCCGATGGATGCGACGGGGCCGAGTGACTTGTTGGAGTTCAGGTCGGAGAAGAGCAGCAGGAGCAGTGCGGCGATGACGGTTCCGCCGGAGGCGAGGATCGGCTCCCACGAGCCCTTGAGTGCCGCCCAGGTCGCCGTCCACTTCGTCGGCTGGGTGACGAGTGCCTCGCGGAACCGCGCGATGTACAGCAGCGAATAGTCCGTCGCAGCGCCGATGACGAGGATGAACAGGATGCCCTGGGTCTGCCCGCTGAGCAGCAGAACATCGGCCCTGGCGAGCTGGACGACGACCAGGATCGACGCGCACAGCGCGGAGAGGCTCGAGAAGAGCACGAGCACGGGGAGAAGGGGCGAGCGGTACACGATGACGAGGATGACGAAAACGGCTCCGAGGGCGACAAGGAGGAGCAGCCCGTCGATACCTGCGAAGGCGCCGATGAGGTCTGCGGTGAGTCCTGCCGGTCCGGTGATCGCGCTGGTGAGCCCGTCGACGGCGTTCTCGTCGAGGATGCCGCGGAGCGCTTCGACCGTGTCCGCCACCTTCACGTCGGTGTCGAGGGTCAGGACCACCTGGGCGGCTTCGCCGTCTTCGGAAGCGATGGCCGGTGAGCTGTCCTCCGCCAGCACACCGTCCACGTCGCCGAATGCGGCGATGTCGTCATCGATCTGCGCGAGGTCGGCGTCGGTGAGGCCGCCGTCGCGCTGGTAGACGACGAGGGCGGGGATCACGTCGTCGCTTCGGAACTCCGACTGGAGCTCCTGCACCTTTGTCGCCTCAGCGCTTGCGGGCAGCTGCTGCGACTGGTCGTTCGTGCTCACGGCGCTGATCTGCCCGAAGCTCGCTCCACCTGCCCCGAAGAGTCCGAACCAGACGAAGATGAGGGCGACGGGGATGAGGACGCGCAGCCAGGTGGGGACGCGCGAGTCTCGGACGGGGGCAGGAGTCTTGATCACACCATCGACGTTACGCGGCACTGTGCTTCGCGCGCGTCGATCAAAAGGTTGAGTTAATGCGCAGCCTGTGCAGACCGAAGCTTCGCCAGGACCTGAAGCTTCAGGTCTTCAGGAGCGGTCTCCTTGCAGGCGCGCTGCACGGCCTCGGTGAGGGTCCGCGACAGCAGGGCCTCCTCCTGGCACGATGTGCAGTGCTCGAGGTGCTCCCGGATGTCCGAGGCGTTCGTCGAGCACACTTCGTGCCTGAGGTACTCCTCGAGGTCGCGTTTCGCTTTGTCGCATCCGCAGTCGGTCATTTTTTCGCTCCTGCCCTGCCGGTGTCGATACCGCGCTCCTGGGCGTAGTCGGCCAACAGGTCCCTCAGCATGCGCCTGCCTCGATGCAGGCGGCTCATGACGGTCCCGATGGGTGATTTCATGATGTCGGCGATCTCCTGGTAGGCGAAGCCCTCGACGTCCGCCAGGTAGACCGCAAGTCGGAAGTCCTCAGGAATGGCCTGGAGGGCATCCTTCACCGCACTGTCCGGCATGTGGTCGATGGCTTCGGCCTCGGCCGACCGGGAGCTCGATGCGGTGGTCGATTCAGCGCCGCCCAGTTGCCAGTCCTCGAGGTCATCGATGGTGCCCTGGTACGGCTCGCGCTGCTTCTTGCGATAGATGTTGATGTACGTGTTGGTGAGGATGCGGTACAGCCAGGCCTTGAGGTTCGTCCCCTGCTGGAACTGGCCGAACGCCGCATACGCCTTCACGAAGGTCTCCTGAACGAGATCCTGCGCGTCGGACGGGTTCTTGGTCATGCGCATCGCGGCGCCATAGAGCTGGTCGATGAACGGCAGCGCCTGTTCTTCGAACAGGGCGCGCGGATCGTTCTCCGGCTCGGGCGTGGGTGCTTCGTCGACGGTGGTCATCACGGGCAAGTCTACGTCCGCAACCGTTCCGCTGGGTCGCTCAAGCACTGCTGTCGCCATGCGGCGCACGCCCTTTCTCCTGAAATCCTCGATACATTAGAAGAACAATGCTTGAGTCGAAATATTCCGCCCCGGAGTTCGACCTGTACGGCGACCGGCACCAGCCGGACGGCGACGGGTCCTGGCCCGCGCCCGAGAGCACGGAGCCGGTCGCGGCAACCGTCTCCCTGCCCGGGTCGAAATCGCTGACCAACCGCGAACTCGTTCTCGCTGCACTCGCCGATTCGCCGTCTCTTCTGCGTTCCCCGCTCCACTCCAGGGACAGCCAGAACATGGTCGAGGCGCTCCGCGCACTCGGCGCAACGATCACCGAGGCGGATGCCACGGGCAGCTTCGGACCCGACTGGCTCGTCACCCCCGGCGAACTGACCGGGTCAACCACCGTCGACTGCGGGCTCGCCGGAACCGTGATGCGCTTCGTGCCGCCGGTCGCGGCACTTGCACTCGGACCGACGACATTCGACGCTGACGAGGCCGCACGGGGACGGCCGATGGGGACGATGATCTCCTCGCTCCGGGAACTCGGCGTCGACATCAACGACGACAAACGCGGTTCGCTTCCGTTCACGGTCCATGGAACGGGCCGCGTCGGCGGCGGCGAGCTGACCATCGACGCCTCGAGCTCCAGCCAGTTCGTTTCCGGCCTGCTGCTCGCGGCCGCCCGTTTCGACGATGGGCTCACCCTCACTCACTCAGGTGAGCGCCTGCCGAGCCTGCCACACATCGAGATGACCGTTGCAGCTCTCGCCGCCAGAGGCGTCCCCGTCTCCTCCCCCTCCGTCGGTGTGTGGCGAGTGGAACCGGGAACGATCTCCGGACTCGATGTCGACATCGAACCCGATCTCTCCAACGCGGCCCCGTTCCTCGCGGCAGCCGTCGTCACAGGCGGCAGCGTCACGATCACGGGCTGGCCAGCCGAGACCACCCAGGTCGGCGCAGAACTGATCGAGATCCTGCCCCGGTTCGGCGCCACCGTCACCCTCACCGGCGACCGGCTCACCGTCACCGGCGGCGACAGCATCCCCGGTATCGACCTCGACCTCACGACTGCGGGGGAACTCGCGCCGGCTCTCGTCGCCATCGCGGCGTTCGCCGACGGGCCGTCGACGATCACGGGGATCGGGCACATCCGCCACCACGAGACCGACCGTCTCGCCGCGCTCGCGTCTGAGCTGAACAAGCTCGGCGGCAATGTGACCGAGCTGGAGGACGGGCTCCTCGTGGAACCACGGCCGATGCACGGCGGGATCTGGCTCAGTTATCACGACCACCGGATGGCCACGACGGGCGCGATCGTCGGGCTCCTCGTTCCCGGTGTCGTCATCGAGAACATCGCCACGACGGCCAAGACCCTGCCCCAGTTCCCGGAACTCTGGACGTCGATGCTCTCCGGGACCGTCCTCGGATGAGCTGGTGGGACACCGGAGAGGCTGACGACGAACCCGAGTTCGACGAGTCGAGCATCCGCGTACGACCGAACCGCAAGGGCAACCGCCCGCGCACGAAGACCCGCCCGGAGCACAACGACGCCGAGACGGCACGCGTCCTCGCCGTCGACCGCGGCCGGTACACCGTCCTGCTCGACGAGGGCACAGGTGACGAACGCCGCATCACCGCGTCCCGCGCCTCAGAGCTCAGGAAGCAGGCCGTCGTCAACGGCGACCGTGTCCGTGTCGTCGGCGACCTGTCAGGCGATGAGGGAACGCTCGCACGGATCGTCGGGATCGTTCCGCGCACGACGCTCCTCCGGCGAAGCGCCGACGACACAGACGAGGTCGAGCGCGTCATCGTGGCGAACGCCGACCAGATGCTCGTCGTCGTTGCCGCAGCCGACCCCGAGCCCCGTGAGCGCCTCGTCGACCGCTACCTGATCGCCGCACTCGACGCAGGCATCCGTCCCATCCTCTGCATCACGAAGACGGACCTCGCCGATCCGACCGACTTCCTCCACAACTTCGCCGGCCTCGACCTCACCGTCTTCACCAGCTCGACGGACCGGATGCCCCTGGCCGAGATCACCGAAGCGCTCGTCGATCACGACACCGTCTTCGTCGGCCACTCCGGGGTGGGTAAATCCACCCTGGTCAACGCCCTCGTCCCCAGCGCACAGCGGGCCACCGGCCACGTCAACGCTGTCACCGGACGCGGGCGCCACACGTCGTCATCGACGGTGTCGTATCGGATCGAGGGCCAGAAGGGCACCGGCTGGGTGATCGACACCCCCGGCGTCCGCTCGTTCGGGCTCGGTCACATCGACCCGGCAAACATCCTGCGCGCCTTCTCCGACCTCGAAGAGGTGGCCGAACGATGCCCGCGCGGCTGCACCCACCTGCCTGATGCGCCCGACTGCGCCATCGTGGAAGCGGTGGAAGCCGGTGAGCTCGGCGACACGGGGGCGGCACGGCTGGACTCGCTCCAGCGCCTGCTGGCGACGTTCATGAAGCCGGCCCAGTACTGACCTCGCCTAGGCTGGAACCATGACAGACGCGCGACTCGTCCCAGGCGACCAGGCTCCTTCGTTCACCCTTCCAGACGCAGACGGGAAGAGCGTCTCACTCGCCGACTTCGCCGGCAAACGAGTGATCCTGTACTTCTATCCGGCGGCGATGACCCCGGGTTGCACCACCCAGGCCTGCGACTTCCGCGACAACCTCGGTTCGCTGCAGGCGGCCGGGTACACGGTCCTCGGCATCTCCAAAGACGCCCCTGCCACCCTCAAGACCTTCGAGGAGCGCGACCACCTCACCTTCCCGCTGCTGAGTGACGAGGACCTCACAGTCCACAACGCCTACCGCGCATACGGCGAGAAGAACTCGTACGGCAGGATCGTGACCGGCGTTCTCCGCTCCACGTTCGTGATCGGCGAGGACGGCAGGATCGTCGAGGCCCTCTACAACGTCAAGGCCACCGGCCACGTCGCGTCGCTGAGGAAGCGCCTCAAGGTCGCCTAGGGCAGATCACGCCTGATCGCCGTCATCACCGACGGGGTGAAGAGCAGGACGAGGACGACAACGCTGGGAACGAGGATCGCCCAGCCGATGGCAGGTTGTGCGAACGCGCCCTGGAACGCTCCGAGCGCGATCGCGAGCTGAACGAGCTGCCAGATCACCGCTCCGCCGCGCACCCAGCCCTGCCTGCGCAGCGCGCCGACGGCGACCGCAGTGATGAAGACGGCCCCGATCGCGACGAGAACGGTCAGCGCGATGGCGCTGGCCATCGACGACGCCGGCAGGGTCAGGATGTCGACCACGAGCACACCGACGACGATCACCATGGCGAGTGCCTCCACGAAGAGCAGCGCGATGACCACCAGGAGGGCGGTGGATCCTCCGCGGCGCCCTGGTCCGGCGGGAATCATAGCGTCCCCAGGTGTCGAGCCGGTTTCGTCAGTGTTATTCACAGGTGTATCCCATACAAAACTATTGATTTGGTAGTGGCACTATGTCACGATTGTTGAGGCCCGAGTACGACGCTCACAGAGAGGTGAGCAGATCCGGTTTTCGTGATCGCCCTCTCTCAGACTCGGCAGACCCTTATTCCCGACCATATCGGTCGTTTACCCCCATTCAAAGGAGCACCCGCATGGACTGGCGCGACAAAGCCGCTTGCCTCACCGCTGACCCGGAACTTTTCTTCCCGGTGGGCAACACAGGGCCGGCAGTCGACCAGATCGACAAGGCCAAGGCCGTCTGCGGTCGGTGCACGGTCACCGAGATCTGCCTCCAGTACGCTCTCGAGACCGGCCAGGATTCCGGCGTCTGGGGCGGCCTCTCCGAAGACGAGCGTCGCGCTCTCAAGCGTCGCGCTGCTCGCGCGCGCCGCGCTTCCTAACCGGCGTTCCCGCTCCGTCAGGAGCGGGAGATCCAGCGCAGGGGAACCTCGATGGTGACCTCTGTGCCAGATCCCATCACGGTGTGCCAGTCGATCGTGCCGCCCAATTCACCCTGGATGAGCGTCCGGACGATCTGAGTCCCGAGACCGGTGCCGACCTTGCCTTCCTGCAGGCCGACCCCGTTGTCGCGGACGAGCACCGTCAGTTCGTCGCCTGAGCGGTCGGCGACGATCTCGACTTCGCCGTCCCTTCCGGCGAGGCCGTGCTCGACCGCGTTGGTGACGAGTTCGGTGAGCGCCAGCGCGAGTGGAGTGGCGTATGCGCTCGGGAGCACCCCGAACTCCCCCGTTTTCCGCGGGTGCACGGTGGTGTTGTGTGACGACGCCACCTCGGCGATGAGCATGAGGACGCGTTCGAACACCTCGTCGAAGTTGACGTCCTGGGTGAGCCCCTCCGAGAGGGTGTCGTGGACCACCGCGATCGCCGCGACCCGCCGCATGGCCTGCGTGAGCGCCTCGCGGCCCTCGTCGGTGCGCGCGCGCCTCGCCTGGATCCGAAGGAGCGACGCGACCGTCTGAAGGTTGTTCTTGACCCGGTGGTGGATCTCCCGGATGGTCGCGTCCTTCGTGATGAGTTCGCGTTCCTGGTGCCTGAGCTCTGACACGTCCCTACACAGCACGATGGCACCGGCGCGTTCCCCGCGGTGACGGAGCGGGATGGCCCTGAGCGATACGGTGACGCCGCGGGCTTCGATGTCGGTGCGCCACGGGGCGCGTCCGGTGACGACCAGGGGCAGCGACTCGTCGATGACCTGTTTGCCCGGCAGGATCTGGGTGGTCACCTCGGCGAGCGACTCCCCCTCGAGTTCGTCGTTGAACCCCATCCGGTTGAAGGCCGAAAGGGCGTTCGGGCTGGCGAAGGTGGTCGTGCCGTCGACGTCGAGCCTGATCAGGCCGTCCGACGCCCGCGGGGCGCCGCGGCGGGGGCCTGTTGGCGCGGAGAGGTCCGGGAAATCGCCCGTTGCGATCATCTCGAACAGGTCGTTGGCGCACTCGTTGAAGGTGAGTTCCTGGCGGCTGGGCGTGCGCGCCTCACCGAGGTTCGTGTGCCGGGTGAGCACGGCGATCGGCACGGTCGCGTTCTCCGGCGAGGTCGCGGCCAGGCGACGCATCACAGGGACAGCGCGCACCCGTGTCGGCGTCTCCTCGTACCAGTCCGGGGCGGTCGAATCGATGATCCTGCCGGTCTCGAACGCCTCGGTGACCTGCGTCCGCCACTGGGGTTTCACCAGCTGGCCCACGAAGTCGCGGTAGAACAGGGTGGCGGCACTCGACGGACGGTAGTGCGACACCGACATGAAACTGCCGTCCCTCGTGGGAACCCAGACGACGATGTCGGCGAAGGCCAGGTCGGCGAGGAGCTGCGCGTCTCCGACGAGCATGTGCAGCCAGTCGACGTCCTCGTCTGTGGAGCGGCCGTTGGCGAGGACAAGGTCACTGAGCGTCGACATTCGTCCAGTCTACGACGCGCGCTCCTGCCGCCGGACGTGCGCCTGCGCCTCACGAACCGGCCCGGAGCGGCGCGAGGACCCGTCGCCCCCGGAGGGCACGACGGCCGGCAGGTGCCGCGGGAGGCAGGATGCGATCGGCTGCGAGGCGCGAGATGGCCGCGAGTGCCTGCGACCGTGGACTCACGTCGCGGAGCGCGCGACCGGCCAGCAGCGCGGCATCAGTGCCCTTGTCATCGGCGGGGATGAGGACGGCGTCGTCGATGCCGCCGAACCGCTGGAGGGTGGCGCGCACCTGGCCGGACGGGTTGAGCCCCACGACGCTCGCTCGCACCTTGTTGACGACCGTGGTGACGTGGCGTTCTTCGGCGAGTTCGACAAGGTCGGCGTATGCACGGAGATAGCGGGCGAGCCCGATCGGGTCCGCCGTCGCTACCGCGAGGATCCGGTCAGCCGACCGCAGCGCCTGGAGCGTCGCGGCGTTCCTTCGCGGGGCGAACAGGTCACTCGAGATCTCTTCGTCGTCCTCGAGGCTGAAGCCGGTGTCGACGACCACGTAGTCCGCCCAGTCCCTGCACGCCTCGAGCGTCCGCGACACCCTGGCGGAGCTGAGTTCAGGCCATCGGGAGGCCCTGGGGATGCCGGTGAGCACGTTGAGCGTGCCTCCGTGCACCGGGTACGGCTGCCTGATTCGATCGAGTTCGGCAAGGCTGAGTCCGTCCTGCCCGGCGAGGCGGCAGGCGGCAGCGAACCCGGGGGCTTCGTCGAGCATGCCGAGAACAGGGGCGATCGAGGCACCGTGGGTGTCTGCGTCGACGAGGGCGACGACGTTGCCTGCAGCCGCCAGTTCGGTGGCAAGGGAGACGGCGACTGTCGTCCGGCCGGGCGACCCTGCCGGGCCCCACACGGCGACGATGGTCCCGTGCTTCACTGCAGCGGTGGGAGACACGTCGACCGTCCCGCCACGGACGGCGGCGTCGACGGCATCCGCGTGGCATCCGACATCGAGGACGTCGTGGAGTCCGAGCGACGCCGCGTTGCTGCGCCCGGCAGACGACGACGCGATGGCGAGAATCCGGATGCCGCGGCGATCGCACAGCGCGAGGAGCGACGGAGTGAGCCGGTCGGCGTCGGCGGAGACGAGGAGGACATCCGGATGCCTGCCCTCGAGAGCGGCGGCGGTGTCGGCGACGGGCCCGATCCTCGCCTCCACCCGATGGCCCCGTTCGACGAGCGCAGCCACCAGCCGGTCTTCATCGTCGCGGTCGAGCGCGAACGCCAGGTCGGCCACCGGTCAGCCCGCCGGCACGATCGAGATGGCGCTCTCACCGGAGAGTGCGGCGAGCAGCGCTGCCACGGTGCCCGTCGGAACGAGGATCTCCACGGTGTCACCGCTCCCGGTCGAGACAAGGCCCTGCTGCTCGACCACCCGGACGACACTGGCGCCAGACACGATGACGGTCGGCGGCGTGAACGATCCGTCCTCCTGCTGCTCGGCGGCCCACACGTCGACGCTCGAACCGGGCTCCACAGAACCGGCGATGGCGATGGCGGACTCGACGACGACGGCACTGACCTGGACCTCGGCGTCCGCCCTCACCGCCGCCCGAGGAACGAGTTCTCCTTCGAAGATCGTGCGGGTCACGACGAGTCCATCGTCAGGGATGGTCGTGAGGTATCGTCCCTCGGCAGATTCGAGCCGGACGTGTGCCACGGACAGATCGTCACCGGTGATCGTGTCGCCGACCGACAGCGTCGAGGACGCCACGAAGACGGGACTCGACCGGTCGGCCGCCTGCACCACGGACCACACACCGACGATCGACGCGATGATCAACCCAACCCCGATGCCGAGACGAGGGTCGACGCCGAACCGTCGCGATCGCGTTGCCTTCATGCCCTCTCCAGCCGTTGAACCGCGCACGTCAGGTGCCGGTGGTCCCATGCTGCCAAGTTCGTGCGACACGCGAGAAAGTTATCCACACCCGCGTCGGTCGCGAACAGCCGGCGCAATAATCGGATCCATGGATACGGTTTCTTCTGACTCCGTCGGGCGCTTCCTCACGGTGGCCGACGCGGCGGACATCCTCAACATCCCGGCATCGGACGTCGTCGAACTCGTCCGGACGGCCGAACTCCCCGCGATCCAGGTCGGAACCCCCGGCCGCTGGCGGATCGAACGCACCGTCCTCGAGGCGTACATCGCGGGAAAGTACGAGGAGACCAGGCGGATGGGGCTCTGGCAGGAGTCCGACCTTGCGAGCCTCCCCGAGGTATCCGACGGAAAGATCCTGCCTCCGCGCGAGGTGTGAGAGCCGCCGTCCCACCGGCGATGCACGGCTCACAGGACGATGAGCCCGATGTCTCCGATCGGCACGAGCCGGTGATGGCTGACGTTCCGTTCGCGACGGGGAGCACCTCGCTCGTGCACGGCGAGGTCGACGTGGTCGCCGGCGACACGGTCGAGCGTGCCGCCGTGCACGACCTGCCGCGAGCGGGCGTGCAATTCGACGTAGACCCGGCGCCGGCAGAGGTCGCGCAGGACGAATGGCAGACCGATACGATCGGCCAGACGTGGCGCCTGCTCGTCACGGGGAGGGACGTCGAGGCTCCTCGCCAGACTCGACTTGGGCAGGATCACTCCTGCGACGGCCTCGATCGGGACGATGCAGGCCCCGGATGCTCCGTCGCGTGAGACGAGGTCCGCACTCATCCAGTCTCGTCCGAACGACTGCGGGAGGACCGTGACCACAGCTCCTGTGACCAGTTCGATGGTGACCTCGTCTCGACGTCCGTCGCTGCCCGCGAACGTCTGGAGCCGATCGCGGAGCGTGAGCCTGCCGACCCGGAGGCGGTGTTCCTCGGCACGCCTGTCGAGCTCCTCCGCGTGCAGCTCATGTTCGAGCTGGCTTTCGAGGTCGTCGAAGAGGCTGTCCCAGCGCATGGATGGAGAGTAGCGACTCCGTCGCCAGGGCGCGGGAGTTATCCACAGATTGAAAACGTGGGGTTTACACGGGCCTGCAGGCGCTGGGAGAGTAGCTCGGCATAACGAGCCCCCGAACGGGGGACTGCTGACGCAGGCCATGCGTGGACCCGAAACAGGCATCCTGTCACCGAGCGATACGCCGAGCCCCCGGCAGCCGACGTCGCGCCCTCCAGACCCCGCCCGGGTCGCCGTGCCCACCTTTCCAGGTCGTTTCCGTCGCACGTTTCCACGGAGCAACGCATGAACTCCACGTCCGCCGGCGAGCCCGCTTTCCGTCATTCAGGCAGCAGCGCGCCTCACCACTCCTTCGATTCCGAACAGTTCTTCGGCAGGCAGAAGACGCCCACCGAACAGCTTCCCCCTCCTGAACCGCTGCTGGAGAATCTCACGCGATGCGTGATGGAGGTCCTCGCCGGTGCGCGGGAACTCGACCAGCTCGCCCGCTGGATCTCGGAGGAGGTGTACAAGCACCTGCTCAAACGTCAGGTCGTGTCGGCGCGGGCGCGGCAGGTCAAGGGGCTGCAGGCGGTGCGACCGGTACTCAGGATCGGGCGGATCACGACGTTCGAGCCACGGGACGGTGTCATCGAAGCGGTGGTCATGGTCCATCAGCGAACGAGGTCGCGGGCTGTCGCGATCCGGCTCGAGGGCATGGACAGGCGCTGGCGGGCTACGGCCATCTCCGTGCTCTGACCCTTCGACCACGGGCAGGAACGCAGACACCCCCGCCGGCGAACCGGTCAGGGGTGTCTGTGATGGGCTGTCGAGCGTTACTTCTTCTTGCCCTGGGCCCTGCGGTCGGCACGGTTTCCGGCAGGGGCCGCGGGAGCGTCGCCCTTCTGGCCGAACGCTCCACGGGTGGCCGGCTGTGCCGGCTGGGCCGGAGTGCCGCTTGTGCGCGGTGCTGCCGTGACGTCTGAAGCGCGCTGGGCGCGAGCGGTCGCTGACTTCTCGATCTGGCCCTTCTGGTTGCGGACCTCGACCTCGCCACCCTCGTTGGCCGCCGAGTAGCTGAGCTTCTCGTCCTCGGTCGTGTCGCGGGTGAGGCCCTTGGCCTCGACCGACGTCACTTCCTCTGTGGCGCCCTTCTTCACCTCGACCTCGAGGTTGAACAGGTAGCCGACGGATTCCTCGCGGATCTGGCCCATCATCTGCTGGAACATGCTGAAGCCCTCGCGCTGGTACTCGACCAGCGGGTCGCGCTGGGCCATGGCGCGCAGGCCGATGCCGTCCTTGAGGTAGTCCATCTCGTACAGGTGGTCGCGCCAGCGGCGGTCGACGACCTGCAGCACCACGCGGCGTTCGAGTTCGCGCATGGCCGGTGACCCGAGCTGCTCCTCGCGGTGGGAGTAAGCGAGCCTGGCGTCAGACAGGATCTCGCGGCGCATGAAGTCGCGGTTGATCTTGCCCTTCTGCCCTGCCTCTGCCACGACCTCGTCGATGGTGAGGCTGATCGGGTACAGCGTCTTCAGGTCGACCCACAGTGCGTCGAAGTCCCAGTCGTCGCCGTTCCCTTCGCCGATGTGCACGTCGAGCACCTCGTCGATCACGTCTTCGAGGAACTTCTGGGTGCGCTCGTGCAGGTCGTCGCCCTCGAGGATGTGGCGGCGGTCGGCGTAGATGGCCTCGCGCTGCCGGTTGAGGACGTCATCGTACTTCAGCACGTTCTTGCGGATCTCGGCGTTGCGAGCCTCGACCTGTGACTGTGCGCTGCGGATGGCGCGGCTGACGACCTTGGACTCGATGGCCATGTCGTCTGGCACTCCCCCTCGGCCCATCAGGGCTTCGGCGGCGCCGGAATTGAAGAGGCGCATGAGGTCGTCGGTGAGCGAGAGGTAGAACCTGCTCTCACCCGGGTCGCCCTGACGGCCCGACCGTCCGCGCAGCTGGTTGTCGATGCGGCGCGACTCGTGGCGTTCGGTTCCGAGGACGTAGAGTCCGCCGGCGTCGATGACCTTCTCGGCCTCCTCGTTCACCGTCTCCTTGACCGCGGTGAAGACGTCGTCCCACGCTGCCTCGTAGTCGTCGGGCGTCTCGGTGGGGCTGAGGCCCTTCTGGTTCATCTCCTGGACGGCGAGGAACTCGGCGTTTCCGCCGAGCATGATGTCCGTCCCACGTCCGGCCATGTTGGTCGCGACGGTCACCGAACCGAGGCGGCCCGCCTGCGCGACGATCGCGGCTTCGCGGGCGTGGTTCTTCGCGTTGAGCACCTCGTGACGGATGCCCTTCTTGGCGAGCAGGCGGGAGAGGTATTCGCTCTTCTCCACGCTCGTCGTTCCGACCAGGACCGGCTGCCCCTTGGCATTGCGCTCCGCGATGTCCTCGACGACCTGGGCGAACTTCGTCTCCTCGTTCTTGTAGACGAGGTCGGACTGGTCGAGGCGCCGCATCGGCTTGTTGGTGCGGATCGGGACGACGCCGAGCTTGTACGTCGACATGAACTCGGCGGCTTCGGTCTCGGCCGTACCGGTCATCCCGGCGAGTTTCTCGTACAGGCGGAAGTAGTTCTGGAGCGTGACGGTTGCGAGGGTCTGGTTCTCGGCCTTGACCTGCACGCCTTCCTTGGCCTCGATCGCCTGGTGGATGCCCTCGTTGTAGCGGCGTCCCATCAGGATGCGTCCGGTGTGCTCGTCGACGATCATGACCTCGCCGTTCATGACGACGTAGTCCTTGTCCTTCTTGAACAGGGCGCGCGCCTTGATCGAGTTGTTGAGGAAGGAGATGAGCGGCGTGTTCGCAGACTCGTACAGGTTGTCGATGCCGAGGTAGTCTTCGACCTTCTCGATGCCGGACTCGAGGACACCGACGGTGCGCTTCTTCTCGTCGACCTCGTAGTCCTCGTCCTCGACGAGGACGGTCGCGAGGCGGGCGAACTCGGCGAACCAGCGGTTGGCTTCGCCTGACGCCGGTCCGGAGATGATGAGCGGCGTCCTGGCCTCGTCGATGAGGATCGAGTCGACCTCGTCGACGATCGCGAAGAAGTGACCGCGCTGGACGAGGTCCTTGGACTGCCACGCCATGTTGTCGCGGAGGTAGTCGAAGCCGAACTCGTTGTTCGTGCCGTACGTGATGTCGGCGGCGTACTGTTCGCGGCGCTGCTCGGGGGTCTGGCCGGCCAGGATGACACCGGTGGTCATGCCGAGGGCGCGGAAGACGCGGCCCATGAGCTCGGACTGGTAGGTGGCGAGGAAGTCGTTCACCGTGACGACGTGGACGCCCTTGCCTGCGATGGCGTTGAGGTACGCGGGCAGGGTGGCCACGAGGGTCTTTCCCTCACCGGTCTTCATCTCGGCGATGTTGCCGAGGTGGAGTGCAGCGCCACCCATCAGCTGGACGTCGAAGTGGCGGAGCCCCAGCGTGCGCTTGGATGCTTCGCGGACGGCAGCGAACGCTTCGGGCAGGAGGTCGTCGAGCGACTCCCCGTTGGCGTGCCGCTCCCGCAGCTCGGCCGTCTCGTTGCGCAGTTCCTCATCGGTGAGGTCGGCGAAGTCGGGCTCGAGCGAGTTGACTGCCGTTGCGAGGTTCTCGAGCTTCTTGATGACTCGGCCCTCACCCAGGCGAAGAACCTTCTCTAGTACTGAGGCCACGTATTGAACTCCACTTTGCTCTCGGGGCACGTTTTTCCGACGTGCGGCCGTGCCGTGTGCACGGTGTGGTCACCGGCGCTCCTGCCGACGACCGTCTCTATGTTAGTCCGGTGCGGGGTGTGAGCATCCTGAATCCGGGCGGATCCACTCCCCCGAACGCGGCTCACGCGGGTGCCGATACCGGGCACCCGCGTGAGCTGGACAGCGAACTGCTAGGCGCGCTTCTTCTCGTTCCCCGCGTCTTCGTCGAGACCGATGACTCCGTAGTCCCAGCCTTTGCGACGGTAGACGACGCTCGGTCGGTCATTCTTCGCATCGACGAAGAGGAAGAACGGATGCCCGACGAGCTCCATCCTGTCGACGGCTTCGTCCACGGTCATGAATTCGGCTGCGAACACCTTCTCCCTGATCACGACGGGGCAATACTCGTCGTCTTCAGGCGCCTCGTCCTCGACCGTCGCAACGGCCCCCGTCGCGACGCGGCGGATCGTGTCGAGGTCCGCCGGTTGCACATCGATGGTGCTGAACCCGGCAGCGCTTGCCTCGGACAGTGATGTCCTGCGTTTCCCTCGAAGGACCTTCTTTCGATCCTTCGCCCGACGCACCTGTTCGAGAAGTTTGGCGATTGCCAGATCAAAGGCGACGTACTTGTCCGAGCCGGCGGCCTCCGCTCTCACGAGCGGCCCCGGTCCGATGAGCGTCAACTCGACGCGATCGTCTCCAGCCTTCCCGCTCTTGTCGTGGTGACGGCTGACCTTGACCTCGAATGCGAGGGCCCGGTCCGACAGGTGGGCGATCTTCTCAGACTTTTCTTCCACATAATCGCGAAAGCGATCGGTGAGTCCCAGGCCTTGTCCGACAATGTTTGTTTCCACGTCAACCTCCCAGATCAGGCGTGCCGCCGCACTATCCAGGGCGGTCCTTTCACGCCTTTAGCCCCCACCGTAGTCCCGCACGGCTGATAAGTCACTCAGCAAAGTGTGCCCGTGACGAAGCGGTCAGGAAGAGTCGCGGAGTTGCGGCGATCACGGCCGCGCCGATGACCGAGCCGCCCGCCTCCACCACCGCGCGGCGTGCTTCCCTGAGCGTTTGGCCCGTGGTCACGACGTCGTCGACGAGAAGGAAACGGCGCCCGGTCACCGGTCGTTTCGTCCGGAGAGCGCCGGAGAGATTGGCCTGCCGCGCGGCGATACCGAGTCCGATCTGATCTCCTGGCTGGCGCCGCCAGGCGAGGGGATGCTCGAGCGTGAACGCCGTCCGCGCGACGACCACGTCCACCGGCCGATAGCCGCGCCGCCGGAATGCTGCCCTCGTCGACGGCAGCGCAGCGAGTGTCACGACGCCACCCGCGGCCGTATCACCCGGCAGGGAGTCAATGGCAGCGTCGATGGCCGGGAGGAGGACACGGGCGAGGGCGGAGGACGCGTCGGTGCGCTGGTCGTTCTTGAGCGCGAGGATCGCGCGCCTGGCGACATCCGTGTACTCCGTCCCCGCCCAGACCGGGAACCCTGGCTCGAGCTCGCGGCACACCAGCCGGCCGCCCATGCGGACGGAACATCCTGGGCACACGGTGATGCCGGGCACCCCGCATCCGACACATTCCACGGGAACGAGGAGAGCAACCACTTCTCTCGCGGCCCTCGCCAGCCTGATGTCTGCCGACGCCATCACCACAGGCTGCCCGGGCACCGTTCCACAGGTGAGAAGACGGCGAAAACTGTGGACAGGACGGCAACGGCCCTCGGCGGTGGAGAGCGGGCACTCCCGGCTCAGGGAGTGGTGATCTCCCGGGAGAAGAACTCGAGAGCCGTGCGGGTCTTCGCCTGCTGCTCCCCGGTCAGGTCGATTCCGCGGTCCTCGAGGTAGGCCCTCGTACGGACGGCCACGTCGAAGGTCTCATTCGACGCGCACTTCGTTGACAGCTCCAGGATGCGTGAGCCGTCCGGGTAGAACCACAACTCGGCAACGAGTTTGCCGGTGTAGCCGCTCGGCGAGTACTTCAGCTTGAGGGCGGTGACCGGCCCGAGGACCGACAGGTCGTCGAGCGAGACTCCCTCGGGCGCGCAGTCGCCGAAAAAGGCCCGCTGCTGTTTGGTGAAGAGGGAGGAGATGGCGCGCCCGCCCGCGATGGCCTCCTTGACCTTCCCTTTGCGCTTCTTTGCTCCCATGCTCGCCGAGCACACGAAGGCCCCTGGCATCGCATCCACTTCGACGCCGAAACCCGGTACGCCCGTCAGCTCGGTGGACAGTTCGCTCGGGACGACGGGGCGCAGCTTGATCACGCTGTCGTCCCCATCTGTCCGCCTCCGGGCCCGCACGATGATTCCGTGCCGGTTCAGCGCTAGGTCCGGTGTGTCGAAGTAGACCACCTGCCGGATCTGGGCGTCGAGCGCATCCATCTCAAGGGCCTGCATCGTCGATCGCTGATCCCTGTCGGGAACGGTGACCTTCAACTCGACCGAGTCACATCCCTCGAGGGCGGAGAGCAACGCAGCCATCTGGTCGGCAGGCAGGTTCGGGGCTCCAGGTGAATTCGTCATGATCACTCCTCACTGCCCGGCTCGTCGGCTCGAGAGTACGCCGACGCCGAAACCCGCGCCTCACCCGTCGAGGGTGACTGCGCGAGCCGACTCCGGGCGATCAGCCGGGATTGCCGAGCTGGGTGGCGATGAGCGAGACCCCGGAACCGACGACCTGCCAGGCCGAGGTGCGCAGGGCCGTCAGGTTTCCGCCGGAGATCACCGCTCGCAGCTGGCGCAGCCCGCTTCCGCCGACGAGTGACACAGCGCCAGCAGGACCGCCGAGAATGTCGGACTGGCCGCCGACCACCTGCCTGACGACATCCGTCGAGCCGTCAGGAGACGTGGTGAGCGTGGCGACGGTGAGGTCGTCCACCCACGTGGAGGTCACGGCAGTGCCGGTACCGACGGCGAGCGACTGCGGGTCACCGAGGCTCACAGGGATGTTGTCCCCGTCGCGCTGGATGCCTGCCACGAGCAGCCGCGACTCGTCTCCGACACGCACAAGCGCGAGGATCCGGGTGCCGTCCCTGGAGACCGCGATCGACAGGATCGAGGATGCCTCGGGCCAGCTGGTGAGGACGGCCCGCTGCGTCCCGTCTGGGCGCGAGACGAACAACGCACCCGGAGACGAGGCCGGAACGGTCCAGATGTGCCCGAACGTGTCGAGCGATGGTGCCACGAGGCCCGGCCTGGAGTCCACCCGGAGCGGGTCGGCACCGGACGCGCGCACCGCGAACACCCCGTCGGCTGTCCGCACCGCAGCGAGGCTGTGGGTGGCGTTGACGACTACCGCTGTCGGTGCGAGCGATTCGATGAGCGGAGACAGTCCCGGCAGCCTCTCGAGCGAGTCGCCGTTCGAGAGGAAGCCGAAGCCCTCCTCGGTGAGGACGAGGGCGCGCGGGTCCACACGGGGCGACGGCACCGTCAGCGCGGGGATGTCCTCGGTGTTGTTGTTCACAGTGATGCTGACGGAGTTGATGGCGGAGACCCCGGCGAGGCTGGCGGACAATTGCGCCTGCATCCGCTGCAGCGTCACATCGTCTGCCTGGAACACCTCGCTGCTGAGGTCGATCTGGGCGACGTCGCCGACGACAGGGACGGCGTTCTTGGTCAGTGTGGTGCCCTCGGGGAACGCCGTGGTCACCGCGCCGGCCAGCAGAGGGCTCGGACCGTCGAGGAGCGCCTTGACGATCCGCGTTCCCGTCGACGTCCTCGACGGGAACCAGCGGAGGTCAGGCACCAGGTAGGTCCAGGACGGGTCGAAGAAAGTGACGGCGTAAGAACTGAAGACGTCGTTGAACCGCTGGGGGTCGAGGATGACCCGGTCGGGCGCGACGCTGATCCGCCACTCGCCCTTGACCTGGGTGAAACTGTAACCCTGAATCAGCGGCGTGCTCGAGGCGAACTCGGTGTACTCGCCCTCCTCGTTGACCTCGGCGAGCGGGGTGACGGTGAGCTGCATCGAGGTGTCGTCGACCGAGAGGTAGCTGCGCTGCGCGGCCTCGTCGACGATCGCGTTGAGGTCGGGGTTCCAGACGGTCTTGATCTCAGGGGCCAGGTACTCACGCGCCGTGGCGTAGTCCTCCCTGGGACTCGAGGCCGCATCGATGAAGCCCCGGAGGATCTGCTCCTGGCTCGCGCCGGCCTCAGGACCCTTCGCGATGAACTGGACCTCGGGGTCCTCGGCACCGGTGACGGGCTGCCCGATCCGGGGCGCGCCGCCCTGCGGGATGCCAGCGCAGCCGGCCAGCAGGAGGGAGGCGGCGAGCGCGACGGCTGCTGCCGCCCGAATTCGTGATCTCATACACCGACTCCGTTCTCGCGACGGCTGGCATCCGTACCGTCGGTATCGACCGGTTCGGCGTCTTCGGGCGGCAGCGGAATCGGCGAGAGCGTGACGGGTCCGCCCAGGACCCGCGGCAGCGTCAGACGGAAGCAGGTGCCCTCGCCCACGCGGGACCACAGCTCGAGGCTTCCGCCGTGCAGCTGGGCGTCCTCGAGCGCGATGGCCAGTCCGAGCCCGGTGCCGCCGATGGTTCGTTTGCGGGAGGGATCGGCCCTCCAGAAGCGGTCGAAGACCCGTTGGGCGTCCTCCTCGCTCATCCCGTGGCCGTAGTCACGCACGGAGAGCGCAACGGCCTGCTCGTTGCTGTCGACGGTGACGACGATCGGTCTGCCCTCCCCGTGTTCGATGGCGTTGCCGAGGAGGTTGCGAACGACGCGGCGGATGCGACGCGGATCGATCTCGACGTTCGAATAGCCGCCAGGGGCAACGAGCCTGACGTCCGAACCCTTCTGCTCAGCCAGGGAGGCCATCCCATCGATCGAGTCCTGGGCGAGGTGAACGAGGCTGTGCGGTTCGATCTCGAGCTGGACGGAGCCTGCGTCGTACCGGCTGATCTCCAGCAGGTCGGCGAGCAGTACTTCGAAGCGCTGCGTCTGGGTATGGAGCAACTCGGCCGTGCGCGCCGTCGCAGGGGGGAAGTCCGAGCGCTGGTCGTAGAGCACGTCTCCGGCCAGCCGGATCGTCGTGAGCGGCGTGCGCAGTTCGTGCGAGACGTCGGAGACGAAGCGCTGCTGCACCTGTGACAGGTCGGCGAGTTCCTTGATCTGGGACTGGAGGCTGTCGGCCATGCCGTTGAACGATCGCGCGAGTGTGGCGAGTTCGTCCTCGCCCTTCACCGGGATCCTCACCTCCAGGTCTCCCTGCGCGAGTTGCTCACTGGTCTCGGCTGCCACCCGCACCGGGTTGGCGACGAGGCGGACGATCACCCAGGCCACTGCTCCGACGAGCAGGAGCAGGGTGAGCCCGCCGATGAAGAGGGTGCGCTGGACGAAGAGCAGCGTCTGTTCGGTGTCGTTGAGGTCGAACCCGATGTAAATCTCCCACCGGCTGCCCTCTGGCAGGGTGATCTGAGATCCGACCACGATCCCGGGAACGCGGCTGCCGTCCGCCGTCGCGAGCGACACCGACTGCCACCACTGTTCGTCCGGGTTGTCCTGCACGACGGTGCGCAGTTCGTCGCTCACGACGTCTTTGAGTCTGACGTTTTCGAAGTCCTGCGGACCCGTCGGGCTCGGCTCCTGCCCCGGGACACGGTAGCCGGCGATCATGGCGCTCGACGACGTGCGCGCGATCTCCTCACGCGCGGCGCCCATGAGCTCCTGGGTGCTTGCACGGCCCTGGTCGCTCGAGGAGTCGAGGATGCTCTGCGCAGCCTCGATCGCGCGGGCGGAGTCCTGTTGCACCTGGCTCACGCGTGACTGGAAGAGGTCGTTGCCGATGGTCAGGGACATGTAGAAGCTCGAGATGAGCAAGGCGAAGAGTGACAGGGCGAGCGTGACGACGATGGTGCGGAACTGCAGCGACCGTCGCCAGGAACGCACGGCACGTGCCGGCCATGTCCTCCAGTTGTCGAGCCGAATGCCCGACACGCCCTGCCCAAGTGCCATCTCGTCCTCAGGCGGCGGCGCCGGCGCCGGCGCGATAGCCGACGCCGCGCACGGTCATGACGATGCGCGGGTTGTCAGGGTCGTCTTCGACCTTGGCGCGCAACCGCTGGACGTGCACGTTCACGAGGCGGGTGTCCGCTTTGTAGTGGTAACCCCAGACCTGCTCGAGGAGCATCTCGCGGGTGAACACCTGCTGGGGCTTCGACGCCAGGGTCAGCAGGAGATCGAACTCGAGGGGGGTCAGGTTGATGCGCTTCTCGCCGCGCTTGACCTCGTGGCCTGCGACGTCGAGGGTGAGGTCGCCGATCTGCAGCGAGTCCTGCGACTGGGGGGACGCCGGGCGCAGGCGGGTGCGGATCCGCGCCACGAGCTCCTTGGGGTTGAACGGCTTGACCATGTAGTCGTCAGCGCCGGATTCGAGCCCCTTGACGACATCCGAGGTGTCCGTCTTCGCGGTGAGCATGATGATGGGCACGCCGGATTCGCTGCGGATCCGGTTGCACACCTCGATGCCGTCGATGCCCGGGAGCATGAGGTCGAGCAGGACGAGGTCGGGTCTGGCCTCTCGGAACGCGTCGAGCGCGCCGGAACCGTCAGCGCAGAAGGATGGGTCGAAACCCTCCGTGCGGAGCACAATGCCGATCATTTCAGCCAGGGCGGTGTCGTCGTCGACCACCAGGATCCGTGCGTTCATACGCCTCGTTCTCGATTCGTGTGCAGGCCGCGTCTGGTGGACGCAACCGTGCGGTACCTGGCACAAGATTAGCCGCAACGTGGTGACAGTTCGCCGAGAACCGCACGGGGCCGCGGGTACCTCGACCGCATGGTGAGGATGGGGCGGGTGTGACACGATTAGGGAGCGCATCATGTCGACGAGCCTGAGGGAGCCGCTGGAGTGAGCACCGACGAGAACGGGCAGGACTGGGCACGGCCGGAGGGCGACCCGTCGCGCGGCGAGGAACGCCGCAGGAGGGAGGCCGAGCAAGCTGGCCAACAGGCCGCAACGGAATGGGCCTCTGACCGGGAGTTCTATCCACCCCCGGCGCCGCAGGTTCCGCCGGCGCCTCCGCAGAATCCCTACGCGCAGAACCCGTACCCCGCTTACCAGCCCGCACCGACGTATGGACCGCCGCAGCCCCAATATCCCCAGGGCGCCTACGGCCAGTACGGCTACCAGCAGCCCGGCCAGGCGCAGTGGGGCTACTCGGTCGGACAGCCAGGGGCCGCCGCGCCCGCCGCGTGGGCGCCTCCCCCCAAACCGGGGCTCATTCCGCTCCGGCCCCTCGGTTTCGGCACGCTGCTCGGAGCGCCGTTCCTCACTCTCAAGCGCAATCCGAAGGCCACGTTCGGGAGCGCACTGCTCATCCAGGCCATCACGGTCGTGGTCAGCCTCCTCTTCATCGGACTCGCCACGTGGTTCGCCATCTCGCGGATTACGAGCGCGGCACCGGAGGACGTCGAAGCCGTCGGGGCGGGCGGTCTCGTCGCCATCCTGATCGCCACGATCGCGCCGTTCCCTCTCGTGATCGCAGCCACCGTCTTCCTCCAGGGCGTCATCGTCACGGAGGCCGCCCGGTCGACGCTGGGTGAGAAGCTGACCCTGGGTGCCGCGTGGAAAGCAACCTGGCCGAGGCTCTGGCCTCTGCTGCTCTGGACGCTGGTCGCCCTCGTCGCCTTCACGATCGTCCTCGCTGTCATCGTCGGTGTCGTCTGGTCCCTGGTCGCCCTTGGCGAGGGTTTCATCGCTGTCGGGGTGATCGTGGCCATTCTGGCCGCGCTCGCGCTCTTCGTCGTCGGCTGGTGGTTGGGCACCAAACTCTCGCTCGTGCCCAGCGCCATCGTTCTCGAGAGGCTCGGCGTCTTCGCAGCCGTCCGCAGGTCGTGGCGACTGACGAACGGCTATTTCTGGAAGACCCTCGGGATCCAGCTCCTCATCGGGTTCATCATCGGCACTGTCTCTCAGATCGTCCTGACACCGATCAGCATCCTTTACACGATGGCCGTCAGCGTGATCGACCCGACCGGATCGCTCACGGTCGAGGACTGGATCGCACCGGCCCTGCTCTACGTCGCGATGATCGTGCTGACCCTGCTCGTGGCATCCATCACCTCCGTGGTCCAGTCGGCGACGATCGCGTTCATCTACATCGACCTCCGAATGCGCAAGGAGGGACTCGACCTCGAGCTCATCCGATTCGTCGAGGCGCGCCAGTCCGGCGACACGACGGTCGCAGACCCGTATCTGGTCCACTCGACGGGAACCGTGCCTCCGACGGGAACTTCATGGGCCTAGCGAGCGGCACCGGGTTCGACGTCCCTGTGGTGCCAGACGCACCAGATGCACGCGACTGGCTGCTCGAAGAATTGTCGAAACCCGAGTACGCCGCGGCGACACCGAGCCTGTTCGACGTGCTGAGCCGGGAGTTCTTCGCCTGGCTGGTGCGGCTGTTCCAGCCAGGCGCGTCCGTTCCCCTCGACTGGCTGCCCGTCGCCATCGTCGTGCTCGTCCTCGCCGCGCTCGGCGTCGCGCTCCTCATCTGGGGCATTCCCCGGGTCAACAGGAAGAGCACGCCATCGTCCGGCCTGTTCGGCGACGACGACCGCCGCACCGCCGCTGAGCTCAGGTCTGCAGCGGCGCGGGCGGCATCCGCGGGCGACTGGACCACGGCCGTCCTCGAGCTGTTCCGCGGGGTGGCCAGAGGACTCGCGGAACGCACCATCGTCCTGGTCAGCCCTGGGACGACCGCGCACGATTTCGCCCGTCGGGCCTCCACGGCCTTCCCCTCGCAATCCGACGACCTGGCGCTGGCGGCTGACGGCTTCGACCGGGTGAGATACCTCAGCCACGACGGCACACCTGAGCAGTACGAGCGTTTGCGTGCCCTTGATGGCCGACTGCAGAAGCAGTCGCCGGTCTCGTCCGAACCGCTCGACCAGGTGCCGGTCGCATGACGCTGATCGCCCCACCCGCGCGCGAGCGCGACGACGACACCGTGCTGACGCCCCGGGCCCGCACCGTCGCGAGGCGCGGGCTGTTCTGGGTGGGAGTGGCCGTCGTCTGCATCATCGTCGTCGCCGTCAGCCTCGTCCTCACCCGTGGCGGTTCCTCCAGCAGTATTCCGCTCGACCCGGCCAGCCCGGCTCCAACAGGCGCCAGGGCCATCGCCGAGGTCCTCAGCGGGCAGGGCGTCGACGTGATCATCCCAGAGGGCTACGACGAGGCCCTGGCCGAGGCGGAGACGCCTGGGACGACCTTCGCGCTGTACGACCCCTCCGGATACCTCACCGACGCCCGTCTGACCGATCTCGTCGAACGCGCAGGAGACGTCGTCATCTTCTCCCCCGCATTCCTGCAACTCCAGTCTCTCGCCCCTGGCGTCAGCGCCGCGGGCGTGGCGGCGGCCGGCACCCCGCTCGACGAGGCATCCTGCACGCTGGGCGCCGCCGAACGCGCAGGCACGATCAGCCCGGGTCCGACTCTCGCCATCTCCCCTGATTCGGATGCCGACGGCTGCTTCCCTGCGGACACCGGCGGCTTCGCCGTCGTGACGATCCCGAAGGACGACGGAAGCCTCACGCTCCTCGGACCGTCCGACCTGGTCAGCAACGACAAGGTCGTGCTGCACGGCAACGCCGCGCTCGCCCTCGGGCTGCTCGGTGGGACCGACCGTCTCGTCTGGTTCCTCCCGTCACTCGCCGACGTCGAGGCATCCGGACCTCCCAACCTGCAGGACCTGACCCCGACCTGGCTCGTCCCGGTCACCTCCCTCCTGGTCATCGCCGCGCTTGTCGCGATGTTCTGGCGCGGCCGCCGCTTCGGCCCGCTCGTGGCCGAGGACCTGCCGGTGACGGTGCCATCCGGGGAGACGATGGAGGGCAGGTCGCGCCTCTACCAGCGCACAGCTGCCCGCACGCGTGCCGTCGACGCGCTCAGGATCGGCACCATCGGGCGCCTGGGAACGACGCTCGGACTCCCCCGGACGGCAGGGGTAGGCGAGGTTTCGGATGCCGCAGCCTCCGCCACCGGGAGGAATCCGGCCGAAGTCCGTGGCATCCTCGTCGACATCCTGCCTCAGACCGAGCGCGACGTCCTGACGTTGTCCGACGCCCTGCGCGACCTGGAGTCCGCCGTCACCGCCGCCGTCGATCCTCGGCCACCAGGACCCCGCTGATGCCGGGAACCTCCCTCTTCTCCCCGACCTGCCTCCACCGACCGAACCGGAAGAACGCGACATGACCACTCCGACACCGCACGGCCAGCCGAATCCGCAGGGCTACCCACAGGCGCCCCAGCAACAGATGCCCCCGCAGGGCCAGGGCGTCCCGCAGGGCCAGGGCGTCCCGCAGGGCCAGGGCTACCCGCAGGCCCAGCCGCCCGCAGCGCCCATCCGCCAGGATGCCGCACCTGAGCGCCGGCGAGCGCCGCAGACGGAGTCGCCGCGGATCGCGGAGCTCCGTGAGAAGCTGGCGCAGGTCCGCCGGGAGGTCGGCAAGGCCGTCGTCGGCCAGGAACCGGCCGTCACCGGCCTGATCATCGCCCTGCTCGCCAAGGGGCACGTGCTGCTCGAGGGTGTGCCCGGCGTCGCGAAGACGCTGCTCGTCCGCACCCTCAGCCAGGCTCTCGACCTCGACACGAAGCGGGTCCAGTTCACTCCGGACCTCATGCCTGGCGACGTGACCGGGTCGCTCATCTATGACGCGAAAACCGGCGAGTTCGAGTTCAGGCGCGGTCCGGTGTTCACGAACATCATGCTCGCCGACGAGATCAACAGAACGCCTCCGAAGACCCAGTCCTCGCTGCTCGAAGCGATGGAGGAGCGCCAGGTCTCCACCGACGGCGTCACCCTTCCGCTGCCTGTTCCGTTCGTCGTGGCCGCGACCATGAACCCGATCGAGTACGAGGGCACGTACACCCTCCCTGAGGCACAGCTCGACCGCTTCCTCCTCAAACTCGTCCTCGACATCCCCGAACGCGACCTCGAAGTCGAGGTGCTTCGTCGCCACGCCGCGGGCTTCAACCCCCGCGATCTTGCCGGAGCCGGCGTCACCGCCGTGCTCAACGCCGCAGACCTGGCCGAGGCGCAGCTCGCCGCAGCAGCCACAGGTGTGAGCCCAGACGTGCTCAGCTACATCGTCGACCTCGCGAGGGCCACCAGGCGCAGCCCGTCGGTGCGGATGGGCGTCAGCCCCCGCGGAACGACAGCCCTCCTCGCGGCCGCGAAGTCGTGGGCGTGGCTGAGCGGCTACGCGTGGGTCACCCCGGACCACGTCCAGGCCATGGTGATCCCGGTCTGGCGCCACCGCCTCCAGCTCCGCCCTGAGGCCGAGCTCGAGGGCGTCGGCTCGGACGCGATCCTCCGTTCGGTCATGCAGCAGGTGCAGGTGCCGATCTAGATGACCGTGTCTGGGTGGTTCGTCGCGCTCGTCGCCGTCGGCGTCGTTCCCGTCGTGGTGTTCGGCACAGCGGCAGGTGAGCCGGGGGTCGTGCTGGGGCTGTGGCTGCTCTTCGCGGTCGCGCTCGGCGTCCTCGACGTGCTGCTCGCGGCATCCCCCCGTGTGCTCGTGCCCTCGCGGTCGGTGCCGGCACGGACCAGGCTGGGCGAGACCGTGACCAGCGAGCTGTACCTGGCCAACCCGGGCAGGCGCACCCTGCGCGGCATCGTCAGGGATGCCTGGCAGCCGTCGGCAGGTCCAGCCGTCACCCGCACCAGGGTCACCATCCCGGCAGGAGAACGACGAATGGTCGCCGTCCCCCTGACCCCGTTCCGCCGGGGCGAACGCCGGGTCGAGCTCGTCACCGTCCGGTCGTTCGGCCCGCTTCGGCTGTGGGCGCGGCAGGCCACGCTGAAGAGTCACGGCCACATCCGCGTGCTCCCGCCGTTCAACGCCCGAAAGCATCTGCCGTCCCGGCTGGCCCGGCTTCGGGAACTCGACGGAGCCACGAGCGTGATGGTGCGCGGCCAGGGCACCGAATTCGATTCGCTGCGCGAGTATGTGCGCGGCGACGACGTGCGGTCGATCGACTGGCGGGCCACCGCCCGCAGGCGTGACGTCGTCGTGCGCACCTGGCGTCCTGAGCGCGACCGCCGCGTCGTCATCGTCCTCGACACCGGGAGGACCTCAGCGGCCCGCGTCGCCGACGAACCACGGATCGACACGGCGTTCGAGTCCTCCCTGCTGCTCGCGGCGCTCGCCACCCGAGCCGGTGACCGGGTCGACCTGATCGCCTACGACCGGCGGGTCCGCGGCCGGGTGCAGGGCGCGACGGGGGCCGACCTGATGTCCAAGCTCGTCGACACCATGTCCACCATCGACCCCGAACTGCTCGAGATGGACTGGGCGGCGGTCCCTGCGCTGGTCCGCGGGGTGACGAGCCAGCACTCGCTCGTGGTGCTGCTCACCTCGGTCGACGCGCCAGGCGCATCCACAGGGCTGCTGTCGATGCTTCCCCAGCTGACGAAACGGCACACGGTCGTCGTGGCATCCGTCACCGACCCCACTGCGCTCACCGCGAGCAGGGAGCGCGGAAACCGCGACGAGGTCTACCTGGCCGCAGCGGCGGAACGCGCGCTCCTCGACATCGCGCGCGTCTCAGGTGCCGTGAGGCAGCTCGGCGCCGACGTGGTCACCGCAGCACCCGCCGACCTGCCGCCAGCCCTCGCCGACCACTACATCGCGCTGAAGGCGGCCGGCCGGCTCTAGCGACCGCGAAGGGCCCGGCATCCGTGTCTGACGAATGCCGGGCCCTCTGTGGTGGTGTCGCCTAGAGCACGCTGGTGGCGGCGAGAGCCGCACCGAGCTTCGACCCGAGTTCGATGTCGACGTTGGACCAGTACGCGATGGCCCGCGCGCGGATCTCAGCGTTCTGCACGGCGCCGACGTGGCCGGTGATCTGCGCGAGCAGGCGGGCCTTCGCCGCGTCGTCCATCACGTCACGGTAGAGCGTTCCGGCCTGGCCGAAGTCGTCGTCCTCGGGGTGCAGGGTCGCCGAGGTGCGCACGAGCTCACCGTCGTTCTGCCAGCCGGTCGACTCGGCCGCGCGGGCAGCATCCGCGTGCGGTCCGCCGAACGAGTTCGGGGCGTAGACCGGACGGTCGGCCGGCGGGAAGTCGATGCGGCCTGCGCCGTCCTTCGAGTAGCTGTTCACCGGGCTCTTCGCCGCGTTGACGGGCAGCTGGGCGTGGTTCACACCGACGCGGTAGCGGTGGGCATCCGCGTAGGAGAAGATCCGCGCCTGGAGCATCCTGTCCGGGCTTGCCGCGATTCCGGGGACGAAGTTCGCCGGAGAGAATGTGGCCTGCTCGATCTGGGCGAAGTAGTTCTCGGCGTTGCGGTTCAGCGTCATCGTGCCGACCCGGATCAGCGGGTAGTCGGCGTGCGGCCAGACCTTCGTGACGTCGAACGGGTTGAAGCGGTAGGTCTTGGCGTCCTCGTACGGCATGACCTGCACGGACATGGTCCAGCTCGGGAGGTTGCCCTCTGCGATGTTCGTGTACAGGTCGTGCTGGTGGTAGTCGGCGTCCTGGCCGGCGATCTCCGTCGCCTGCTCGGCGCTCAGCACGCCGATGCCCTGATTGGTCTTGAAGTGGTACTTCACCCAGAAACGCTCACCAGCGGCGTTGATCCACTGGTAGGTGTGCGAGCCGAACCCGTCCATGTGACGCCACGAGGAGGGCAGGCCGCGGTCGCCCATGAGCCAGGTGACCTGGTGCGCGCTCTCGGGCGACTGGCTCCAGAAGTCCCACTGCATGTCATTGTTGCGCAGGTTCGAGCCCGGGAGGCGCTTCTGCGAGTGGATGAAGTCGGGGAACTTGATGCCGTCGCGGATGAAGAACACCGGGGTGTTGTTCCCGACGAGGTCGTAGTTGCCCTCTGAGGTGTAGAACTTGAGCGCGAAACCGCGGGGGTCGCGCCAGGTGTCAGGAGATCCCTGCTCGCCTGCCACCGTGGAGAAGCGGGCCAGCATCTCGGTGGACACTCCCGGCTGGAAGAGCGCGGCACGGGTGAAGCGTGACACGTCCTCGGTCGTCTCGAACACTCCGAACGCGCCGCCGCCCTTGGCGTGGACGACGCGCTCCGGCACTCGCTCCCTGTTGAAGTGGGCGAGCTTCTCGGTCAGGTAGCTGTCGATCAGCGGGATGGCGCCATCGGCACCGACGGTCAGCGACTGCGAGTCCGCCTGGACCGGCGTGCCGGTGTTTGTGGTGGTGAACGAGGTATCGGACATGGATCTCCTTGGGATTTTCGGGCAGGGACAGGCAGCTCCGTGCACGCTGGATGCACGCGGGAGCGGAAGAGGACGTCAGGCGGGTGGCGTGGCCGCGCAGTCGGGGCACAGACCCCAGTAGGTGACTTCGGCGGTGGCAATCGTGAAACCGGATGTTCCTGACGGCGTCAGGCACGGGGCGTGGCCAACGGCGCAGTCGACGTCGCCGATGGCGCCGCACCGGGTGCAGACGACGTGATGGTGGTTGTCCCCCACACGCAACTCGTAGCGGGCGGCGGAACCGGCCGGTTCGATCCGGCGCACCAGGCCGGCATCCGTCAGCGCGCCGAGGATGCCGTAGACCGCCTGCACCGACGTGTCAGGGAGCGTCGGGGTGACCGCCGCGAGGACACCGGCGGCATCGGCATGAGGCGCTGCCCCCAGGGCCTGCAGCACGGCGACGCGCTGGTCGGTTGCGCGGAGTCCGGCGGCGCGAAGGCTCTCGCGCAGTTCCGTCGCCTCCGTCGTTGTCATGATCCGACCCTATCGCGTTGTTTTGAGTCATTCAAAACTGCGGCGCGCCCGGGCGCGTCGACAGGGATGGCCGCGCGGCGTCCGGGATCACGGAGTCCGGCGAACGAGAATCTCGTGCGCGACCTCCCGCGCCCGGTGGAAGGGATGGTCGAATGTCGACATGCCGACGGTCACGATCGCCCCCTCATAGAGCAGCATCATCGAATGGGCGACGTCCTCTGGCCGCTCGGCACCGACCTCCAGGCACAACGCTGTGAACACGTCGAGCAGCCACGACTTCTGGCGCACCACTTCCGGGAAAATCAGCCCATCGACCCCGTCGCCGATCTCGGCGCGCGCATTGATGGCACTGCAGCCCCTGGGGCTGTTCTCATCGGACCACGAGATCGCCGCGTCGAAGACGACGAGCACGCGGTCGACACCCACCGCCGGCGACCGGTCGAGTTGTGCCGCCAGATGCTCGCGCCAGCGTGCGTCCCTGTGCTGGAGATAGGAGACGACGAGCGCCTCCTTCGAGCCGAAGCGGTCATACAGCGTCTTCTTCGTGACCCCGGCCTCGTCGGCGATTGTGTCGACACCGACGGCGTGGATCCCTCGCTCGTAGAAAAGCCGGGAAGCCGCGTCGAGGACCCGACGAGCGCCAGGAGTGAGGGCAGGCAGGTCAGCTGGGGTGATGGCCATTCGTCGAGTATACCGACCTGTATAGTTCAGGCAATGAGTAAACAGATCGGTATACCCACCCGCGTCGTAACCGTGCTGACCTCGGTCCTCTTCGTCGCCTCGTGGAGTTCAGGCTTTCTCATCGCAGCCATCGCCACCGCCGACGTCGCGGTTCTGACGCTCCTCGTCTGGCGGTTCGTGCCGCTCGCGGTGGCTCTGATCGCCATTGTGCTGGCATCCGGAGCCCTGAAGAGCGTCGCTCCCCGCGCGCTCCGGGGCCAGGCGGTCGTCGGCCTCTTCGCCCAGTTCGGGTACGTCGCGCTCGTGTACGCGGCAATTGCCTCGGGTGTCACCGCGGGCACGACGGCCCTGATCGATGCCGTGCAGCCCCTTGTGGTCGCGACCCTGGTCGGGCCGCTTCTCGGGCTCAGGGTTCGCGGCGTTCAATGGGCGGGTCTGGTGGTCGGCGCCTCCGGTGTCGTTCTCGTCGTGCAGTCGCAGATGGCCGGCTCGGATGCTCCGCCGACGGCCTTCGTGCTGCCCGGCCTGGCAATGGCGTGCCTCGTCGCGGCGACGTTCCTCGACCGTCGGTCGCCGTCGACGCTGCCCGTGCTCGTCACGCTGACCGTGCACGTCACCGTGACGGCCGTGGCCCTCCTCGTGCTCGGCACCGCCACGGGAACACTGGCGCCACCGGCATCCGCTGGCTTCTGGCTCCAGACCGTTCTTTCGGCGCTCATCCCGACGGTGATCGCATACGGCCTGTACTGGTGGTTGCTGCGCCGGGTGGGCATCACCGTGCTCAACGCGCTGCTCTTCCTCGTCGCGCCGGCGACCGCCCTGGCCGGCTGGGTGGTCCTCGGCGAGCCGATGACCGTGCTCACTCTCGTCGGCTTCGTGTTGTGCGGCGGCGGTGTCGCCGTCGTGCTCGCCACGGACTCAGCGGGCCGCGCCAGCCGGGTCGGCGGCGCACTGAAGACCACAGCTGGTCCTCTGTCGGGGCATTCCAAGACCTCGGACGGCCGTTGCCGGCATCTCGACGCCGTCTCGCCCGGCTCAGTTCGCGTAGATGCGCGCGGCGCCCGCTTCGAAGGCCGTGAGGTCGCCGGTCTCGCCCGCGCGGTACGCGCGGCGGCCGATCACGAGCATGTAGAACAGGAACGCACCGAGTGCCGCAGCGCCCAGCCCGATCTTCACCGGCCACGGCCACGGCTGAGGAGTGACGAATCCCTCGAGGATGCCTGAGACCAGGAGAACGAGGATGAGCCCGATGGCCACGGTGAAGAGGGCGCGAGCGTCTTCGGCGAGCGCCTGCCCCCTCGTCCGCTTGCCCGGAGACACCCAGGCCCAGAAGATCCGCAGCCCGCCCGCCGCCGCCACGAAGATCGCCGTGAGTTCGAGCATCCCGTGCGGTGCGATGTAGAGGAAGAACGTGTCGCCCTCTCCGACGCTGAACAGGACGGCAGCCGATGTCCCGATGCCCTGCGCGTTCTGCAGGATGACCCACGGGACCCAGATGCCGGTGATACCGAACGCGATGCATTGGGCAGCGATCCACGCGTTGTTGGTCCAGACCTGGCCGGCGAACGACGCAGCCGGGTTTTCCGAGTAGTAGTCGATGAAGTCCTCGTCGGCATACTTCTGGAGTTCATCGGAGTTGCCGAAGTTCGCGAGCACCTGCGGGTCGCCGAGGATCCAGGCCGCCCAGAGCCCGGCGACCGTGACGGTCACGAGGGCGACGGCGAGGGTGAGCCAGCGCAATCGGTACAACGCCGCGGGGAGCTGCAGTACGAAGAACCGTGGCAGCTGGCTGAAGACGTTCGAACCGGCGGAGGTGAACCGCAGCCGCGCCTTGGAGAGGCTGACGCTCAGCCGGTCGCCGTGCACGGTCGAGCCTGCGGTCGTCTTGATGGCGGAGAGCTGGGTGGCGCCCGCCTGGTAGCGGTCGATGAGTTCGTCGGCTTCAGCGCCCGACAATGACCGCTTCGACGCGAGGGCGTCGAGGCGATCCCACTCGTCCCGGTGGGCGGCGCTGTATGCATCGAGATCCATCTGCTTAGATACTATTCATGGCAGAGCCCTCCGGCACACTTTCGAACACGCCGGACTCCTCCGAGCTCCTCACCGGCGAAGCCGTCGCTCTCGACGTGCAGTCAACGAGCTTCATCCTCCGGGCTGCAGGCACCATCATCGACTTCGTCGCCACCGTGCTCCTCGCCGCCCTGTTGTTCTGGCTTCTCTTCGTCCTCGCCAACCAGGGCGTCATCGACCAGTCCGCCACAGCGGCCTTCACCACATCGATCATCGTGTTCTGCTGCGTCGTCGTTCCGACGGCCGTCGAGACCCTGAGCCACGGCCGGTCGCTCGGAAAACTCGCGGTCGGAGCGCGCGTCGTGCGCGACGACGGCGGCGCCACAGGATTCAGGCACGCCTTCATCCGCGCCCTCGTCGGCTTCTTCGAGATCTACATGACCCTCGGTGGCGTCGCCGCGCTCACCGGTCTGCTGTCCAGCCGCTCGAAGCGCCTCGGCGACCTCCTGGCGGGCACCTATGCGCAGCAGGAACGCGTGCCCCGCTACACCGATCCTGTGTTCGGCATGCCGCCTGCGCTGGCCGGCTGGGCAGAGCTGGCCGACGTTGGGCGGATGCCTGACCGGCTGTCACGTCGGATCGCCCAGTTCCTCAAGCAGGCGCCGAAGCTGACGCCGATGACGCGGGCGCGACTGGCCCAGGATCTCGCCGTGGAGGCATCCGTGTGGGTGTCGCCTGTTCCGCGCGCAGACCCCGAGCTGTTCCTCTACGCGGTCGCCGCCAAGCGGCGGGATCGTGAGTACGCTGCGCACATGCTCGAGCGCGAGCGCCTCGCCCGGGTGCAGCCGGTGCTGACCGGTCGCCCGCACGACTTCCCCGAGCGCTAGGCACGGCGCCCGGCGAGTCAGGTGAGTCTCGGCCGAACCTCCTTTGGCCGCAAAGTGCTGTCCGGCGCTTCTGTCCCCAGCCTTCAGTGGACGCAAACGGTCGCTATCCGCGACCCATAAGGACATATCGCGACCATTGAACACTCTGCACCAGCCGAAAACGGCGCCGCAGGGCCTGAGCCCCAGGACGCCGTTGCGGCGGGCGGGTCCTAGTACCGGTAGTGGTCGACCTTGTACGGGCCGTCGACGGAGACGCCGATGTATGCGGCCTGCTCCTCGGTGAGGGTGGTGAGCTCGACGCCGAGAGCGTCGAGGTGCAGGCGGGCCACCTTCTCGTCGAGGTGCTTCGGCAGCACGTAGACGCCGATCGGGTAGTTCTCGGGGTGGACGAAGAGCTCGATCTGCGCGAGCACCTGATTGGTGAACGAGTTGCTCATGACGAACGACGGATGCCCCGTGGCGTTTCCGAGGTTCATCAGGCGGCCCTCGCTGAGAACGAGGATCGACCGGCCGGTAGGCAGGCGCCACTCGTGCACCTGCGGCTTGATCTCGACACGCTCGGCACCGTCAAGCGACTCGAGGCCGGCCATGTCGACCTCGTTGTCGAAGTGGCCGACGTTCGCGACGATGGCCTGGTGCTTCATCCGGAGCATGTGCTCGGTGGTGATGACGCTGAGGTTGCCCGTTCCGGTGACGAAGATGTCGACCTGCTCGACGACGCTCTCGATCCGTGCCACCTGGTAGCCGTCCATGGCCGCCTGCAGTGCGCAGATCGGGTCGACCTCGCTGACGATCACCCGTGCTCCCTGGCCGCGGAGGGCCTCCGCCGCTCCCTTGCCGACGTCTCCGTAGCCGACGACGAAAGCGACCTTCCCGCCGATGAGCACGTCGGTGGCGCGGTTGAGGCCGTCAGGGAGCGAGTGCCTGATGCCGTACTTGTTGTCGAACTTGCTCTTCGTGACCGAGTCGTTCACGTTGATCGCAGGGAACAGAAGCTCGCCGGCCTTCGCCAGTTCGTAGAGGCGGTGAACGCCGGTCGTTGTCTCCTCGGTGACACCCATGAGCTCTGCGCCGATCTTCGTCCAGCGGTCGGACGACGCGGCAAGCGAGCGACGGAGCAGGTCGAGCACGACCCGGCCCTCTGTGCTGTCCCCGTCCGTGGTTTCGGGCACCGCACCGGCCAGTTCGTACTTCCTGCCGTTGTGGACGAGCAGGGTCGCGTCGCCACCGTCGTCGAGGATCATGTTCGGGCCGGTCCAGTCGGCCCCTGCCGCTTCGGCCTCGGCGCTCCAGTCGAAGATCTGCTCGGCGCACGCCCAGTACTCCTCGAGGGTCTCGCCCTTCCAGGCGAACACGGGCACACCGGCCGGGGCGTCGACGGTGCCGTTCGGGCCGACGGCGATGGCCGCGGCGGCCTCGTCCTGGGTGGAGAAGATGTTGCAGCTCGCCCAGCGCACCTGCGCGCCGAGGGCGACGAGTGTCTCGATGAGCACAGCGGTCTGGACTGTCATGTGCAGGGAGCCGGCGATGCGGGCGCCGGCGAGCGGCTGCGAGGTGCCGAATTCCTCGCGGAGGGCCATGAGCCCTGGCATCTCGTTCTCGGCCAGCCGGATCTGGTGGCGGCCGGCTTCAGCGAGCGAGAGGTCGCGGACCTGGAAAGCCAGGGCGGACGTGGATTCGACAGCGGATGCTGCGGGCGGAGTAAGCGTCATGCCTTCATTCTCGCAGACCCCGCCGGAGCGTGAACCGGGGGTCAGGCGGTCGAGTCGACGTCGCGCAGGATCTGGTGCCGGATGACCTGCCAGCCCTGCGGCACGCTCATCCGCTCCGCGTGGATGGAGCAGAGGTCGTAGGTGTGTGGCTCGCGGGACAGGCTCAGGGGGCCGAGTACGGCCATCGAGTCCCCGTAGTCATAGGTGAGGGTCGACACCGCGTCGCGGGAGCATCCGACTTTCGAACAGGGCCTGTCAAACATTCTCATCACCATACAAGCCCCGCAGGGGTTCGCCCGGGCACCTCGCCGGGAGGACGGCCGATGGCGAATAGGATGGCGTCATGGCCAGACGCACTTCCCGGAGCAGCACATACGCTCGGCGGGCGGTCCGTCACGACCGGCACGGGCGCTCCGAACGGAGTGCGGCGACCGGCCCGCACCTGGATCCACTGAAGAACCGCATCGACTCGTTCGACATGACCGTCGCGGCCGCAGCCGATTTCCTCCGCAGCGCCTGGCCCGAAGACCTCGCGAACGTCCGCTACGAGGTCGGCGCCATGCCGATGGGCGCACTTCCGGACGGTACGGTGCCGCGGTGGTGGACAAGCGCGGCCGAGCGGCGCATCGTGCTCTACCGCCTGCCCATCCAGCGGATGAGCAAGCTGCACCGCGACGACGACCTGCACCAGCGCATGATGATCGAGAGTTGTGTCTTCCGGGCCACAGCCGAACTCATCGGCAAGGACCCGTGGGACCTGGGCCCCGATCGCTTCCACTTCTGACGCGGCGGTTATCTCGGGTAGACGGTGACCGGTGACGCCGACGGATTCGCCGGCTGGATGGCGTATGCGGAGAATCCGGCCGTCCCCCAGTAGCTGACCTGCGCGTGCAGACCGTCTGTGCCGGAGATGTCGTATGCCATCCCCGAGCGGACCGACGCTGCTATCGCCGATCCGGCCGGCACGTCGAGGGTCGTCTCGCCGCCGTTCCGGTCGGTGAGCACGACCTCGGCGTCGTCGGCCGTCGGGTTGAACAGGTGCACTCGGGGACCCTGGCCGGGTGCGACGGCGATCTTCGTGTCGTCGACGAGCGGGCCGGATGCTCCGAACCAGGCGAAGTCGGTGGTCTCCCCTGCCGCTGCCGTCGTGTGGGCGGCGGCGACGACGGGCAGGTCTGACGTGATCTTCACGGCGTAGCTCCCCGTCGGGAGGTTCGTCAGGTTCACTTCGCTGACGATGCCGCCCTCGAAGTCGTAGGTCAGAGGCAGCGGTGCTTCAGCGCCCTGTTCGCTGACGAAGTCCAGGGTGACGCTCGCGGGTTCGGTGCCGGGAACGAGGATGCGGATCGCGGCGATGCGGTCGTCGTATGTCGCACCGACGGCCGTGGGTGCGGAAGCGGCGAGGACGACACCCGGAATCATCTGTTCGGTCGCAGGAGGCGTCGTTGCCGCTGAGAGTTCGACTCCCTCGGGCGTGATGCCCCTGACCGTGCTCTGCTGCAACACGGCGGAGACCTGGCCGCCTGTGGTCTGCACCCGGATGACCGGGTTGCGGACTCCCGGCACGAAGCTCGCGAGGGAGAACAGGCGCTGTTCGCCCGCGTTGACGATGATGCCCGTTGCCCCTGGGGCTTCGATCTCACCCGTCTCGCTGAAGAATGAGAGGTCGATGACCGCGTCTGCGCGCGTGGGGTTGTTGAGCGAGAGGATGCTCGTGCGCCCGACGTCGGTCGATCCGCCCACCAGCCAGCTGTCAGCGCTCACTTCACCGCACGCGGTGGCGGCGAATCCGCTGAGGTCGTCGAGCGCTGACGCCTGCGACTGGGCCGCGGCGATCGGCGGAGTGCCCTCCCCCGGTTCGCTGGCGACGCTGACGACCGTGGGCAGCCCGAACTGATCCCCGGTCAGGTTGTCAGGCGCGGTGAGGGCTGTCTGTTCGGGAGCGGTGTCCGTCGCGATCGCGGCGCCAGGGTTGCCGAACGCGGAGGCGGCGCCGGCTGAGGCGACGTCGTCGCCCTGCCGGAGCAGCGGACCCGGGCAGAGGCGCGACTGGTCTGATGCCGTCGGGGTGACCGTCGAGCTCGGGGCGTCGACGGAGTAGACCGGCAGGTCCAGCCGTCCGACGGCGACGATGGAAACGAGCGCGACGGCGATGCCGACCGCTCCGCTGATCACCCGGCCGCTGGTCACGGCGATGCGTCGCTTATCGGCCATGGGAGTTCTCGCTTTCGGCGGGTGAGCCCGGCACAAGGGCGTCAGGCTGTCGGTCGTCGTCGCGGTCTGCGGTCTCGGCGGCGAGGGTGGCGTCGTCTGCGGACTCGTCGGCCACCGCCTGCTCGGCCTCGCGTTCCTCCGCCTCTTCCGACTCGGCGGCCACGCGGAGTTCGACTGCCTTCTCCGCCTCGGCCTCCGCCTTCTGCTCGGCCCTCTCGGCGCGGCTCAGCCGCTGCGCCGGCTCGGCTTCACGCCTGCCGATGGTGCGCGGACGACCTTCGGCAGCGCGTCTCGATGCCGCTGTCGGGATCGACAGGAGCAACGCGAAGCCGAACACCAGCGCGAGGCCGACCAGCACGAGGGTAGACAGGAACGGCACAGGATTGGGGGTCGCCGGTGGCGAGATCTCACCGTCGAAGCGCCAGAGCGTTCCGCGGTCGGTGAGACCGACGTGCGCGAGCACAGCGTTCGAGTCGAGGGATGTCGCCGCCCGGTTGGTCATCGACTGAGCCGGCCCCGCGACCTCCTCGCCGAGTTCGGTTGCGGCAGGGGTGAGCAGGATGAACTGGACGCCGAAGTCGGTGAGGAGTTCGCTGGGGTCGAGTCCGCCCTGCGAGACGAGGTTGGCGGCGAGGACGGCCACATCTTCGTCGTCTTCGGTCAATGCGGGGTTGGTCGACACCAGGGTCGACTGATTGTCGAGGGTGTCTCCGATCCCTTCGACCACGCGGGCGGAGATCCCGCCGTCCGGCTGCGGCGTGAGGGTGAGGGTGCGGGTCGCGGGGTTCGCGGCCGCGGCAGCCGTCACGTATGCGGGAAGGGTGCGGCCGTTGCCTGCCGTGATCTGTCCGTGGCCGGCGGGGAGGGCTGCGGCCATGGGAACGGCAAGGACGACGGCGAGCACGCCGATGACGAGGGCAGGAACAGCTGCCGTCCGACGGAGGCTGTCGAATCCGACGATGACGGCGCCGACGAGACCGAGCCAGTACAGGCTCAGTCCGGCTCCGGCCCAGATCGAGGTCGGTGCCGAACCGGTGATGCTGACCAGCAGGTGGGTGGCGCCGAATGCCGTGACGAGTCCGAGCAGCCCGACGAAGAGCAGAACAGCCGCCCGCTGGCTCCCCGGAAGGAAGAGGGCGAGCAGCGCCATCACGGCGAGTGGTGCGAGGAGCAGCGGGACGAGGAGGTGGGCGGGCACGCCTGTCAGCCCGATGGCATCCGTCACGCCGTCCCAGCCGGGGTTACCAGACGGGAGGCCGAGCAGGAGCTGCCAGCCTGTCGGGCGGTCGACGACGACGGCGACGCCGGGGTCGGAGAAGAGGCGGAGCCAGTTGCCGCCCACGACGCCCTGCTGCCAGACCAGCGGTGCGAAGAGAGCAGCCGTCGGCAGGATCAGCCAGACCACACGAGCCAGGTGACGACCCGCGAATATGAGCGCGAGAAGCCAGATCGCCAGGAGTGCCGGCGCGAGCGACGGCGCGATCGCGATCGTCGCAGCGAGCAGGACGGATGCCACGGCCGCAGAGCCCCACGAGCGGGCGGCGACGCAACCGCTGTAGAACAACCAGGGAAGGAGGAGGTGGACGAGGATGCCGGTGATCTGCCCCGAGACGAGCGCGGAGAGGAAGGTCGGGGCGACGGTCCAGAGCACTGCCGCGACCATGCGGTATGCGCTGCGCTCGGTGAGCCTGGTGGCCGCGAACCATCCACCGAGGGTCGCAAGCGGAAGCGCGAGCAGCGTGACGAGGACGAGGGAGTACGACGGGTCCCAGAAGGTGATCGTTCCGACAACGGCGAGCACGGCGGAGAACGGGTCTGCTGCGCCGGTGAAGCCGAGGCCGATCTGGCGCCAGCCATAGCCGACGTGCTGCCAGAGGTCGCCGACAGCGGCGGACAACGGAAGGAGGGTGCCTCCTTCGACCGCGGTCGCCGCGAGCAGGTTGAAGAACAGACCGGCGCTGACGAGGGCCGACCCGATCACGAGCCATCCGCCGCCACCGGTGAAGAAGCGGAGGTCGCTGCGTTCGATCGTGTAGACGGCCGCCCCGGATTCCCGGCGGAGCCTGCGGCGTCTTCTCACCTCGCCGAACGGGATCCGCAACGCCTGGAGCGACGACCAGCCGACAGTCTTCGCCTGACGGAGGTTCCTCCTGGCGCGGAACACCCTGACGGGGCTGAACGCTACCCGGAATGCCGCTGCGATCTCGGAGCCGACGAGATCGGGTTGCTTGCCGATGATTCGGCGGATGCCGCGCAGGATGCCGAGTGGCACGAGGGTGAGCCAGTGCAGCCAGACGACCGCAGCGGGCGCGTAGACGAGCCGGCGGTACAGCTGTGCGCCCCTGGACTGGCGGGCCCGCTTCCGTCGCGCGCCGGGCCTGTTGGACCTCGACGGTCCTGCGATGCCTGCCCCAGCTGTCAGAACCGTCGCAGCGGGTACGACGGTGACACGGTGGCCTGCGAGGCGTGTCCTCGTGCAGAAGTCGAGGGCGTCGTCTGCCGAGCCGAAGGCGGTGTCGAATCCGCCGAGCTCCTCCCACACGGTGTGGCGGACGAGCATCCCTCCTGGCGCGACACCGAGGACATCGCTCACGGTGTCGTGCTGGCCCTGGTCGAGTTCGTTCTCGACCAGGTAGACGGTCGCACCCAACGGGGTCACCGACTCACCGAGAGAGACGATCGTCGACCCGTCGGTCGCATCCTTGAGTTTCGGGCCCGCGACGGCCACGGAAGGCGCGACTTCGATCGCGCCGAGCAGGCGTTCGAGCGCATCCGGCTCCGGTGCCGTGTCCTGGGCGAGCAGCCACAGGAACTCGTCTGCGCTCTCCGGCTGCTCGATGACGCGGATTCCGGCGGTGAGGGCCTGACCGAAGTTCAACCGCTCCCCTGATGTGACGATGCGGTCGACAGCAGCCTTCTCGAGGGCGAGCGTCGTGGCTGCCGGCGCGGCGCACGCGACGGCGATGACGGCGTCAGGTTGCCTGGACTGGGCGGCAAGCGCGTCGAGGGTGCCCTGAAGGCTGCCGGCGCCGGCAGGGCCGGAGCCGTCATGCACGACAAGGATTACGGTAACTCGGGGAGACATCGCGTCCAGACTATGTCGGGTGCGACGCTCGGCATCCGACTGCATCGGCGTGGCACGATATCGCCACGACCACCGGCGCGAAGCGCGTCAGCTCCGACGCGTCAGGCGCCGATCCCGCCTGGACCGGCGACTCCATCTCGGGCGATGCCGGGGCGAACGGCCTCAGACGGCGCGCTTCTTGAGCTTGCGACGCTCACGCTCGGAGAGGCCACCCCAGATGCCGAACCGCTCGTCGTTCTCGAGGGCGTATTCGAGGCACTGCGTCCTGACCTCGCAACTCGTGCAGATGCGCTTGGCATCCCGCGTCGAGCCGCCCTTTTCGGGGAAGAATGCTTCAGGGTCCGTCTGCGCGCAGAGTGAATCCGTCTGCCAGGCCAGTGGGTTGTCATCTTCGACAGCCTTGCGAACCCCAGGCACACCCAACTGGACCGGATCAATGAACCAGTCTTCGGGAACACCAGAGCGATATTCAGGTGACATATCTCTCTCCCCACTCAATGCCTGTGCGCCACGCGGCGCTAGTCATAATTACACCCGTGTAGTTCGCTCACGTCAAGTCGCAGATGGTAAACCCTCAACCCCCAATGGAGGGTTCATCCCGCGTTCACCGGCGTGTCGGGAGAGGAGGCGCTTTCGGATTTCGACTGTCGGGCCAACCGTGGCCCGCCGCTCGATCTCCGCGCGTCGCGAGCTACGCTCGCGGCGCTCGGACGGTTGAGCGAGCCTGCCACGCACTCTCGACCATCTCGGCGAGCGAGTGCCGCATCTCCCAGTCGAGGTCACGCGCAGCGAGCTCGCCTGAGGCGACGATGCGCGCAGGATCCCCCGGGCGACGCGGCGCCATCTCGGGCGTGAACTCGATTCCGGTCACGTCGCGGACGGCGGTCATGATCTCCCCCACAGAGACGCCGTCGCCCGAACCGAGGTTGTAGACCGCCTCGATCGGCTCGCCCGCGTCCAGCCGCTTCGCGGCGGCCACATGCGAGAGGGCCAGGTCCGCGACGTGCACGTAGTCGCGCACGCACGTTCCATCCGGTGTCGGGTAGTCGTCGCCGAAGATCTTCGGCGAGCGACCGTCGAGGAGCGCGTCGAAGAGCAGCGGGAACAGATTGTGCGGGCTCGTGTCGTAGACGTCCTGGTAACCGGAGCCGACAACGTTGAAATACCGGAGCGACGTGTGGGTGAGCCCGGCGGCGACGCCCTGGTCCCTGAGGATCCACTCACCGATCAGCTTCGACTCCCCATACGGCGACTGGGGGTTCTTCGCCGTGTCTTCGGTGACGAGGTCGGTGTCCGGGGTGCCGTACACGGCCGCGCTGGAGGAGAAGACGATCCTGGAGACGCCTTCGTCCGCCATGGCCTGGAGGAGGACGAGTGTCCCCGTCACGTTCTGCGCGTAGGTGTGAAGCGGCCGCTGGACAGAGACGCCCGCGTACTTGAAGCCGGCCACGTGCACGACGCCGGTGACGTGGTGCTCGCGGAGGGCGGAGGACACGACGTCACCATCGAGGATGTTCCCCTGCACGAACGGAACTCCTGCAGGGAGGAAGGAATCATGTCCGGAGGAAAGGTCGTCGAGGACGACGACGTCCATCCCCTGTTCGACGAACGCACGGACGACGTGGGCGCCGATGTATCCGGCTCCTCCAGTGACCAGCCAGGTCATATTTCCTCCTCGGTGTCGGGCCTCGGACGACGCCCGACACCGAGCCTAGAGCACGCCTCCCCTGCGGTGAGGGGCTCAGCGGAGGCCGGCCACGAGGGGCCGTCCGAGGGAGTCGGTCTTCTCGTTCGATGCCGGTCCGAAGGTACGTTCGGGCATCCGGCGGAATCCGTCGCGTCGCAGTTCGGCGACGGTGGCGATCGTCGCGAAGACGACCGCGGCCACTATCAGGATCATGAACATCATCATGGCTGTAAATCTATGGATTGCGAGTTCCCGCCAACAGTGGCAGACTTGCCACTGTTCGATCCTTTTCTGCCAAAGCTGGAGGCGTCCGGAATGCTCAAGAAAATCGTGGTCATCGCACTCCCCGAGATGGCGCCGTTCGAGTTCGGCGTGATCTGCGAGGTCTTCGGCATCGACAGGTCCGACATGGGAGGACCCGCGTTCGACTTCCACATCGTTGCGGCGACACCGGGGCCGATCCGCACGAAACTCGGGTTCGACATCATTGTCACCGAGGGCCTCGACGAGGCCGAGGACGCCGACCTCATCGCCGTACCCGCGTACTACTTCGGAGAGCTCGATCCCCGCACTGTCGAGGTCCTCCGGTCGGCAGAGGCCAGGGGGGCATGGATCCTCAGCGTCTGCAGCGGAGCATTCGCACTGGCGGAGGCCGGCATCCTCGACGGGAGGCGAAGCACCACCCACTGGATGTACACCGACAGGCTCACCCGCGACTATCCCGCGACGACGGTCGACCCGGACGTCCTGTTCGTCGAGGACCGCCACGTCATCACCGGAGCGGGAACGGCGGCCGGAATCGACGCGTGCCTGCACCTGGTGCGCAAGGAACTCGGTGCAGCGGCAGCGAACGTCATCGCGAGGCGGATGGTCGTCCCGCCGCAGCGGGACGGAGGGCAGGCGCAGTTCATCGAGGCCCCCGTCCACGAACGCCAGAGCGACTCGTTCGCCGGAGTGACGGCCTGGATGCTCGAGAACCTCGCGGACGATCTCCCCGTCGACGTCCTCGCGACGAAGGCGCACATGTCCGAGCGCACGTTCGCCAGGCGGTTCCGGGCCGAGATGGGAGCCACCCCGGCTGCCTGGCTCAACCGCCAGCGTCTGATCAGGTCGCAGCATCTGCTGGAACAGACCGATTTCGGCCTCGAACAGGTGGCCGCTGAAGCCGGATTCGGATCGTCCGCTGTGATGCGTCACCACTTCCTGAAAGTGCTGCACACGACACCGAACGCCTACAGGAACACCTTCAGCTGCACGGGAGAGCCGGCGATGACCGCCGTCTGACCCATGCGGTCAGAGGCGCGTCGTCGCGACGAAGAGTTCCCCGGCACCCGTGACGGTCAGCCGGACCTCGTCCGGGGTGACGTATACGGCCTCACCCTGGCCGAGCTCGATCGTGCCTGACGCCCCGCTGACCCTCAGGCTCCCGGCAGTGGCGATGGCGATCGCCGGCCCGGGGAGGTCGATCGCCGCAGGCCGGCCGTCGACAGGGACGATGTGCGCCAGCTCGAAATCGGGGACGTCAGGCCGGTAGACCTCGACGCCGTCAGACGGGCGGGCGGACTCGAGGTACGGCAGGGGCAGCGGCGTGAAGTCGAGGACGCTGAGGAGCTCCTGCACGTCGATGTGCTTCGGCGTGAGTCCTCCGCGGAGCACGTTGTCGCTCGCTGCCATCAGTTCGACGCCGAACCCGCGCAGGTAGGCGTGGATGTTCCCGGCGGGCAGATAGAGGACCTCTCCCCTGGAGAGGGTGACGCGGTTGATCAGCAGGGACACGACGATGCCGGGGTCTCCCGGGTAGAACTCGGAGAGCAGCCTCACCGTGTCGACGGCGGGGGTGAGCTCAGCGGATGCCGCGGCGTCGGTGACGGCGGTGACGAGCACGGAGACGTCGTCGCCGAGCAGGGAGGCGACCACCCGGCGGAGGACGTCGGCATCCTCACCGTCGAGCGACTCCCGGAAATCGGCAAGCGCGGCACGTGCCTGGTCCGCGAGCCCAGGGGCGGCGAGCAGCGCGTCGACGTCTGCGGCGGCCTCGGCGACGGGACGGAACCCGCAGAGGGCGTCGAAGGTGGGGCTCAGCGCGAAGATGAGCTCCGGTTTGTGGAACGCGTCCCTGTAGTTGCGGTCGGCGGCTCCGAGCGGGATCCCTGCGGCGTTCTCGCGCTCGAAGCCTTCCCTGGCCTGTGCCGGTGACGGGTGCGCCTGCAGCGAGAGCGGGGCGTCAGCGGCGAGGAGCTTGAGCAGGAACGGCAGCCGCGGTTCGCTGAGACCGGCGGATGCCGGGTCGGCGGCGACCCAGTCGGCGAGCGTGTCGTGCCCTCCGGCTGCCCCTGGCGAAAGGATGCGCGCGGGCGAACCCGGGTGTGCGCCCAGCCACAGTTCCGCTTCAGGGGAGCCGGACGGCGTCGAGCCGAGCAGTCCGGCGATCGCGGTGGTCGACCCCCATGCGTAGTCGCGGGGGGTGTTGGCAATGGGAACGAACACGGACAGGCCTCATCGATCGTCAATGGTGTGCTGGGTTATCGCCACCCTACAAGAGCCGACGTTCAGCAATCGGCCGCGCTTGTCCGTTCGGCCAACGACGTTGTCGGCCGAACAGCGCATCCCTAGGCTGCAAGGAGTTTTCCGCACGGAACATCCCAGACGCAATGGAGCCAGCATGTCGTTCGAACCCCTCGCCAGCGATTTCTACGGATTCGAAACACTCCTCTCGGCGAGGGAACAGGACGCCCTGATGCGACTCCGCAGCTATATGGAGGGCACCGTCCGCCCGGTCATCAACGACTACTGGGAGCGGGCGGAGTTCCCCCACGACCTCATCTCCTCGTTCATGGAGACCGACGTGGCCCGTTACCCGTTCCCCGAGACCCGCCCGTTCGAGAACACCGCCGTCTTCCGCGGCCTCGCCGCCATGGAGATGGCGAGGGTGGACGCGTCGATGGCCACGTTCATCGGCGTGCAGGAGGGCCTCGCGATGGGCTCGATCAGCGTCTGCGGTTCGCAGGAGCAGCGGGACGAATGGCTCCCGAAGATGGCGTCGGGTGAGGTGCTCGGCGCATTCGGCCTGACCGAACCGCTCTCGGGCAGTGACAGCGCCAGGGGTCTTCGCACGACGGCCACGCGCACGGGAGACTCGTGGACGATCAACGGGGCGAAGCGCTGGATCGGCAATGCGACGTTCAGCGACATCACGATCATCTGGGCGAAGGACACGGCCGACGACCAGGTGAAGGGGTTCATCGTTCCCACCTCGACGCCCGGCTACACGGCAACGAAGATCGAACGCAAGATCGCCCTGCGCCCTGTGCAGAACGCGGACATCACGCTCGAGGACGTCGTCGTGCCCGAGAGCATGCGTCTGCAGAACTCCCGGTCGTTCCGGGACACCGCGAAGGTTCTCCGCCTGACCAGGGCGGCAGTGGCCTGGTCGAGCGTCGGAGTATCCGTCGGTGCGTACGAGGCAGCGGTGGCATACGCGAAGGAGCGCGAACAGTTCGGCAAGAAGATCGCCGAGCACCAGCTCGTCCAGGATCTCCTTGCCAGGTGCCTCGGAAACATCACGGCGTCGATGGCGTTGTGCGTCCGGGTCTCCCAGATGCTCGACGAGGGCACGCAGAAGGACGAGCACTCCGCCCTGGCGAAGGGCTTCTGCACGTCGAAGATGCGTGAGACGGTGGCGTGGGCACGCGAGTCGATGGGCGGGAACGGCATCGTGCTCGACTACGAGGCCGCGCGGTTCTTCGCCGACGCCGAGGCGCTCTACTCCTACGAGGGCACCCGCGAGATGAATGCACTGATCGTCGGCCGCGCCATCACAGGCACGGCCGCATTCGTCTGATCCGTCCCCCCAGGCGTCCGAAACGCTCACGCAGTCGGAACAGGACGGAAACGCGGCCGAAACGGCGCGCGGGTCACTATGGAACATGACCCAGAGAACCGGAAAGGCCGCACAGGCTGATCTCCGCTGCGAGGCGTGCGGACAGCTCCCTGAGGCGCCCCGCGTGAGACTCACCGTCGCAAACATCGCAACGGTTCTGCCGATCGAGCTGCTCGTCCATGCCGTCGTCCTGCAGACGGGTCTGCCGTACCTGGCCAAGGTCTCCGTCCTGGCCCTGAGCGCGACAGCCCTCGTCATCTGGGTCGCGGAACCGTCGGTCAGGCGGATGCTCCGTGCCTGGCTGCACGCGGGCGAACTGACGAGGCACCGGAGGCTTCACAGCTCGCCGTCGCTCTGGCGCGCCCGCCTCGTCGTCCCAGACGAGCCCGGCGCCCTTCAGCGCATCACGCGCGCCCTCGCCCGTCTCGACGTGAACATCCTCAGCATCCAGACTCAGCCGCTCCAGGAAGGGACGCTCGACGATCTCGTGGTCGGGGCCCCCCACGGTCTCACCGGCCACGACCTGGAGACCGTGCTCCTCGGCGCAGGCGGCCGCGAGGTTCTCGTGTCGCCGACGACGCCCGTCTCGCTCATCGACGGCCAGACCCGGGCGCTGAACCTCGCCACCCGGGTCGTCGGCGATCCGACAGACCTTCCCGGCGTCCTCGCGGAACTGCTCGGCGCCGACCAGGCGGCTGTCGGCCTCTCCTCCGCCGAAGTTCGGGCGCGTCTGGCGGACGGCACCATGCTCAAGGTGCCGTCGCCATCCTCGGGTGTCCTGCTCTTCCACCGCAGGGGCGTGCCGTTCACTCCCGTCGAATCGGCTCGGGCCCACCGGCTCGCCGAACTCGCCGAGATCTCCGAATACACCAGGTGACCGGCCAGGGGCAACCAGTTGGTGTGCAGGATGCCGCCCTGACAGAATTCGGGAGTGGACGGCGACCGCCGGATCCGCAGGACACAGAGGGGGACCTGTGAGCGCGCGCGTGCGACTCCGCCCCGGATGCCATCTTGCGGTGAGCTGGGGAATCGCCGACCAGTTCGGCGGGATGACAGCGGCGCTCCTGCACCGCTCCCGCGCCTTCGTGAGGCTGGGTGGCGTCGAGGTCGACGTCGTCACGTTCGACCTCCGACCGGACTACCCCGCCGTCGCCGAGCGGCTGCGGACCGCAGGTGAACTCATCGACGGCATGCGGCTGCACAACCTCTGGGACTGGCTGAGGGATCACGCCCCGTCCGTCGACGCCGACGCCGCCGATGCGGCGGCTCGCGCCGTGTTCACGCCGCTCGGCGTCGACCCGGCGTACGGATCCGAATGGCGTGACGGCCGGGAGATGACCCGGATCCGGTACGCCGATGACGGCACCACCCAGCTTCAGGTCGACCACTATCGCCTCGACGGCAGCCTCGCCGCATCCGACCGTCGTGACGTCCGCCGTCGCGGAACGACCGGGGGCCGCTCGATCGTCTGGTGCGACAGGGACGGCCGGCCCCTCCGTCGGTGGACGCAGGCCCGCTCGCTCTACCGCTGGTGGCTCGACCGTCTCAGGGACGACCGCCCGACCACTCTCATCGTCGACAGCAAAACCAGCGCCCGGTTCCTCCTCGGCTACCGGCGCCGTGGCCTCCTGACCTTCCACGTCGTCCATGCCTCACACCGGCAGGGCAAGGAGGGGACGGCAGTGCGGGCGTCACGCGCCGACGTGTTCGGGTCCCCGGACGGGTTCGACAGGCTCGTCTTCCTCACCCAACGCCAGCGCAACGACGCCAGGGAGCTCCTCGGGCCAGACGCCCCGCTCACCGTGATCCCCAACAGCAGGACCATGGCTCCCGGCGGGCCGACGCCGGCGCCAAGGGACGCCGGGCGAGGCATCGTCCTCGCCTCGCTGGAGAAACGCAAACGCGTCGACCATGCCGTCCGCGCCGTCGCGAACGCCTCATCTCCTGCGACTCTCGACATCTTCGGGGACGGGCCCGAACGACACCGCGTCGAGCGCGCAGCGGCCCGGGCACCCGGTATCACCGTCCACGGCTACCGCGCCGACGCGAGCAGCGAACTCGGCCGGTCATCGTTCCTCCTGCTCTCGTCCAGGAGTGAGGGCTTCCCCCTCGTCCTCGTCGAGAGCATGGCGAGCGGATGCCTCCCCATCGCCTACGACATCCCGTACGGCCCAGCCGACATCATCCGCAACGGGCACAACGGATTCCTCGTCCCTGCCGGCGACGTCGCCGGCCTCACCGCAGCCGTCGACCACCTCATCGGGCTCCCCGCCGAGCAGGTCGCCGCGCTCAGACGCAACGCGGTGCGCACGGCCGCCCGCTTCTCCGACGACGCGGTCACCGCCAGATGGGCACGGGAGATCGACCGTGCCGCCGTCGGGAGAGGGAACCCGCCTGCCGCTCCCGTCCGCGCGGTCACATTCCGCCTCCGGCGCGGAATCGCCAGACGCGTGCGGCTCCTGCGGCAGCGGTCGAACCGGTCGGGCGAGGCCGCAGGACGGGGCTGAGGCGACACGTCAGGCCGACCGGCTGCGCACGGCGGTCCGTACAGCCGCGCTCGCCTATACTTGCGACGACCCGAGGCGGATGCCGCCCCATTGTCGAGCCCGGCCGCTGCGGCCAGAATGGCGTGGATGCTGTGAGAACACCGTGGTGAGCCGGCGGCGCCTGCTGAGTTTCACGGGCGGTTACGGGGCATCCGTCATCATCAGCGGCATCATCAGCATCGCCGTCCTGCCGGCCATCATCATCCTCGCCGGCGAGGCGGCGTGGGCTGAGATCGCGGTCGCCCAAGGCGTCGCCGGGTTCGCGTACGTCCTCGTCGTCTTCGGCTGGGGGGTGACGGGACCGACCGAGGTGGCGAGCCTGCCGCCCGAGTCGCGGGGCCGTTTCTACCTCGACTCCCTCGTCAGCAGGTGCTGGCTGCTGCTCGTCGTGCTTCCGCCGACGATCGTCGTCGCGCTCCTGTTCAGCACCAACTATCGCCTGATCGCAGCGATGACCGTCGTCACCGGGCTCGTCGCCGCGCTGTCCGGTGCCTGGTTCTTCGTCGGCGAGGCCAGCCCCGGGCGATATTTCGTGCTCGACACGATCCCGAAGAGCATCGGCACGCTTGCGGGAGCCGGCCTGCTCTTCGTGACCAACGACGCGCTCTGGTTCATCGTGGTGCAGGGCCTCGGCTCGGTCACGGCCATCGCGCTGAGCACGGCGAGCATCGCGAAGCGCTATCCGGGCTGGGTACGTGACTTCTCGCCGCGCAGCGCGTTCCGCCGGTTGTCCGGCCAGTCGGCCGCCGTCGCCATGTCCGCGACGAGTGCCGTCTATGTCAACCTCCCGATCCTCATCGTCGGCGCGTTCGCCGGCACCCAGGCCACGGCGGCATACGCCCTTGCCGAGCGGCTCATGCGGTTCGCCCTCATGGCGACCCGACCGATGGTGCAGGTGGCGCAGAGCTACGTACCGTCGAAGGACCTCGGCGACCAGGCCCGCCGGTCACGCGTGGTCATCAGGATCGCCGTCGCCACCGGCATCCTGGGCGGCCTCGCCTTCGCGGTGGCCACCCCGTGGATCGTCGTCCTCTTCTCCGGCAGCGGACTGGCGATCTCGTACGCGCTCTCGATCCCCCTCGGCGTCGCGCTCGGCGCCATGCTCGTCTCCCAGATCACCGGCTTCGCCTGCCTCACGGCGTTCGGTCTGACCAGGGCGCTGGCGACGAGCACGATCGCCGGCGCGATCAGCGGCGCGATCCTCCTCGTGCCGCTCATGCTCCTCTTCGGGACGCCGGGTATCGCCGCAGGACTCGCCGTGTCCGAGATCGTCGTCCTCGTCGTCCAGCTGGCGAAGCTTCGGCCGTTCCTCTGGCAGCGCGATACCCTGACTGCATGACCTCGCCGACCGTCGCGCCTCCCGAAGCGCTCTCGACGCCGCGACTGTGGGCGTCAGGCATCGGTACCCTCGCCCTCTTCGTCGCGCTGGCCGGCGACGCCGTCAGACACCTGCTCGGCCTGTGGGGCTTCGTCGCCGTGTGCTTCGTCGTGGTCGCGGCGTGCCTGACCATGGTCGTGATCCTCAAGCCACGTGGGGACCGCCGCCTGGTTCCGAAGGCACTTGTCGCGTTCATCGGGTTCGCCATCCTCTCGATCGCCTGGTCCGCATACCCCGGCGCGAGCGTGTTCACCCTGACCGGCATGCTGCTGTGCACGATCGTCGGTGTCTTCCTCGCCCTCGCCTACGACTGGCCCGAGGTCGTCAGGATGTTCTCCAACGCCATCAAGTGGGTCCTGGCGCTCTCCCTGCTCTTCGAGCTCTGGGTGTCGATCGTGGTCCGGGATCGGGTGCTGCCGTTCTGGGTGGATTTCGGGGATGACCCCCCTCTCCTGGCCTTCTGGTCGCGCAACCTGCTCTTCGACGGCGGCAAGATCCAGGGCATCCTCGGAAACTCGAACCTGCTCGGCATCATCGCCCTGTTCGGCCTGATCGTGTTCAGCCTGCAGTGGGCGGCAGGGACCGTACGCCGCCGGTCGGCGATCCCCTGGCTCATTATCGCCGCCGCCGTGTTCGCCCTCACCCGGTCGAGCACGATGATCATCGCCGCTGTCGTGGTCGTGCTCGTGCTCGCGGCGGCCCTGCTCATCCGCAACGCCGGCACGCCGGCCGGGCGCACGCCCGTCTACCTGGCCTTCGCCGGCGTCGTGGTCGCGGCAGCAGCGGGCGTCGCACTGTTCAGCGAGCAGGTGCTCGGCCTGTTCGGGAAGAGCGACGACCTCACCGGCCGCCTCGACATCTGGCAGACCGTGATCGGCGCCGCGGCAGAACGGCCGTGGTTCGGCTGGGGATACTCGAGTCCCTGGGTGCCGTGGGCAGAGCCGTTCACCGACCTCGTCGTCCGCCGCGGGGTGCTGCAGCTGCACGCGCACAACGCCTGGCTGGACGTCTGGTTCCAGCTCGGCATCGTCGGGCTCGTCCTCTTCGCCGCTCTTCTCGTGAGTGTGACCTGGCGGTCCTGGTTCGCCGCCGTCGACCGTCCCCGCGCCGGTCTCGATGATTCGCTCCCCTACTCGCCGCTGTCGCTCCTTCCGATCCTCCTGATGACGGTCCTGCTGGTCCAGAGCCTCGCCGAGAGCCGCATCCTCATCGAATCCGGCTGGGTCCTGCTCGTTCTGCTTGCCGTGGTCACCAAACAGCAGAGGGTCGCTGTTCCCTCCGCCAGGGCAACCAGGCGATGAGCACCGGCCGCGGACTCCCTGCGCACCGGTTAGCCGCGATCGAGAAGACCATGGGTTCAGCGCCCGTGGCGCAGGCCCTCGCCTGGTGCATCATCGGTGTGGCGTTCGGGGCGCCTGCGATCCGCAGGGTCATCGGAACTCCCGGCCTCGTCGCCATGCTCGTCACCCTGGTCGTCGGCGCCGCCGTCGTTCTCATCGCCAGGAGGCAGTACCTGGACTGGCACGGTCTGCTGCCGCTGTCGATCATCGCGTTCATCGCGTGGTGTGCCGTGTCCGTGGCGTGGAGCGGGTACCCGACCGACTCTCTCGAGGGCGCCTTCAACCTCGCCGTCTACGCGTTCCTCGGCCTCACCGTCGCCCTCACCAGGGACCTCATCCAGATCGTGCGCACGACGGGCGCCGTCCTGCGTGTGCTGCTGACGGCATCGCTCGCGCTCGAGGTCGCGAGTGGCATCATCTTCGACCAGCCGATCGGCTTCCTCGGAATCGAGGGGCTGCTCGCGAACGGCGGGCCGATCCAGGGCCTGTTCGAGACCCGCAACCTGCTCGGGATGGTCACCTCCATCGCCCTCGTCACCTTCGTCATCGAATGGCGCACGCGATCCGTGCCCAAACCGGTCGCCAGGTATTCGATCACGATCGCCGTGCTCTGCCTGCTGTTCAGCGGTTCGCCAGTGACGCTCATCGTGGTCCTCGTCCTCGCTGTGGCTTCGGCGGCGCTCTACGGCCTCAGGCGGGCCCGCCCTGAGGCACGCCGCCTGCTCCAGGGGGCACTCCTCGCCGTCGGCTCGATCTCGCTCATCGTCGTCTACCTGCTCCGCACCCGCATCATCGACCTCCTCAACGCCGGCAGCGAGTTCGAGGTGCGCTACCGGCTGTGGCTGAGCGTGTGGAACTACATCCAGATCCATCCGCTCGAGGGCTGGGGCTGGACCGGCAGCTGGCAGACCGACGAGCCGCCGTTCAACTACATCATCTGGACCGTCGGCCGCGAGCACACCTCTGCGCTCAACGCGTACCTCGACGTGTACCTGCAGGTCGGTCTCGTCGGAATCTTCGCCTTCGTCCTGCTCTGCGGCTTCGCGTTTCTCCGCAGTTGGCTGCTCGCATCCAACCGCCGCAGCACGGTGTACGCCTGGCCGGCCCTCGTCCTCGTCGCGCTCCTCGCCACCGGTATGACCGAGAGCTTCCTGCTCAGCGAGTCCGGCTGGCTCCTCCTCGTGATCTGCGCGGTGAAGGGGTCACAGGGCATGAGCTGGCGGTCCAGGCTGCCCGAGAAACCGCCCCAGGCGCAGGGGCCGGGCGCCTCGCACCCTGAGACTCTCGACTGACCCTCACAGGTGCTGCGACTAGGCTCGTCGAGGCGCAACGCGTCGAACGGTATCTCGATCAACTGCAACGAACACGGAGTCGAAAAAATCGTGACTGGCTGGTCCACCCTGCAAAACGTCGTCTTCTCCACCGATGGCGACCCCGACGTCCTGCCGCTCTATGCGGACCCGGAGACGTGGACGCAGATCGGCGGGGAGACCGTCAGGATCAGTGAGAACGCGCACATCGAGGACGTCCTCTCCCGGTCGAGCATGCGCATCCCCGCCGGACGCCGTATCTCGTTCGCGAGCTACTTCAACGCATTCCCCGCCTCGTACTGGCAGCACTGGTCGAACGTCCGCTCGGTCCGCCTGACCGTGACGACGACCGGGGAGGGCACCGTCCTGGTGTTCCGCTCCAATTCGCAGGGGATCCAGCAGAGCGTGACATCGCGTGCCGTCAGCGGTACGTCCGAGACCGTCGTCGACCTGCCCGTCACGTCCTTCGGGGACGGCGGGTGGTACTGGTTCGACATCGTCGCCGAGAACGAGCCCGTCATCCTCGAGCACGGCACGTGGGCGACGGACGCCCCCGAGGTCACCACGGGCAAGGTCTCCCTCGGCATCACGACGTTCAACAAACCGGACTACTGCGTCGAGACGCTGGCGACCCTCGAGTCGAGCGCCGAACTGCTCCGTGAGATCGACCGCATCTTCATCGTCGACCAGGGCGACCAGCGGGTCGCTGACGAAGCGGCGTACCCTGAGCTCGCCTCGCGACTCGGCGACAAGCTCGAGATCATCACCCAGTCGAACCTCGGCGGTTCAGGCGGATTCGCCCGGTCGATGGCAGAGACCCTCGACCGCCCGGAGAGCGACTACGTGCTGCTCCTCGACGACGACGTGAAAGTGGAGCCGGAGAGCATCCTGCGCGCGCTGCGGTTCGCCAGGCACAGCCGCCGTCCGACGATCGTCGGCGGGCACATGTTCGACCTGCTCGACCGACCAGTGATGCACGCGTTCGCCGAAGTCATCGACCCGGTCCCCTTCGTCTGGCAGACCCAGTTCAAGGACAACTTCCCGCACGACTTCCGCGTGTCGAACCTCAGGCAGACCCGGATGCTCCACGCCCGGATGGACTCGGACTACAACGGCTGGTGGTTCTGCCTCATCCCGACCGCCGTGATCCGCAAGGTCGGCCTCTCGTTGCCGGCCTTCATCAAGTGGGACGACGCCGAGTACAGCCTCCGCGCCCGTGAGCACGGCTTCCCGACCGTGAGCTTCCCCGGTGCAGCACTCTGGCACGTCTCGTGGATCGACAAGGACGACGCCATCGACTGGCAGGCCTACTTCCACGCCCGCAACCGCTTCGTGGCCGCCCTGCTCCACTCGCGCCACAAGCGCGGCGGCAAGCTCCTCAAGGACAGCAGGCGCTGGGATCTCAAACACCTCCTGTCGATGCAGTACTACGCCGTCAGCCTGCGGCACCAGGCCCTCGTCGACATCCTCTCCGGCCCCGACCACCTCCACGCCACGATGCCGACCCAGCTCGCCGTCCTGCGCAAGGAGGCCGGGTCGTTCCGGGAGAAGCAGGTGCTCCGCACCGACGACGAGACACCGATCACGAACCAGGGCAAACAGGTCTACGAGGCTCCGTCAGGCACCCAGCAGGCCAAGGGACCCCGTGGTGTCCCCCTGGTCGCGTTCACGGCCAGGATGGTCGCCAGGCACTGGCTCACAGACCCGAGCGAACGTGACAGGGACCGGCCCCAGGTGGAGCTGTCGAAACGCGATGCGACCTGGTTCCGCTCACCCGCCTTCGACAGCGCCCTCGTCTCGACCGCTGACGGGTCAGGCAAGGTCTGGTACACCCGTGACCGCCGTGCCTTCCGTCGGATGCTGCGCGAGAGCATCCGCCTGCACAAGGAGATCGGCGACAAATGGGACGAGCTGTCGCGCCAGTACAAGAACGCCCTGCCGACGATCACGTCCGTCGACGAGTGGCGGAAGACCTTCGAGAAGTAGGACGTACTCGGAACACACGCGAAACCGCGCCGGGCGAAACTCAGCCCGGCGCGGTTTCCTGCGTTACGCGCCGCCGAGGGCTGCTGAGAGCTTGTTGTTCCACATCGACAGCGCCGACCCGATGGCCATGTGCATGTCGAGGTACTGGTATGTGCCGAGGCGTCCGCCGAACCAGACGTCCTTCTCCCCCGCCTGCAGGTCGCGGTAGGCCAACAGGCCTGCGCGATCGTCCGCGGTGTTCACCGGGTAGTACGGCTCGTCGTCCCTCGTGGCGAATCGGGAGAACTCCCGCATGATGATCGTCTTGTCGGTCGGGTAGTTGTCCCGCTCGGGGTGGAAGTGCCTGAACTCGTGGATGCGCGTGTACGGCACGTCGGCGTCGGCGTAGTTCATCACGGGGGTGCCCTGATAGTCCCCGATCGGCAGCACCTCCTGCTCGAAGTCGAGGGTGCGCCAGGACAGCTCTCCTGCCGAGTAGTCGAAGTACCTGTCGACAGGTCCGGTGTAGACGACAGGGACCTGCCCGACGACGGCGGCCTTGTTGATCGGTTGGGACTCGTCGAAGAAGTCAGTGTCGAGCCTGACCTCGATGTTCTTGTGGTCTGCCATCCGCTCGATCCACGCCGTGTAGCCGTCGACCGGGAGGCCTTCCCAGGTGTCGCTGAAGTACCGGTTGTCGTAGTTGTACCGCACGGGCAGCCGCGAGATGACCTCGGCGGGGAGGTCGGTCGGGTCTGTCTGCCACTGCTTGGCCGTGTAGTCGCGGATGAACGCCTCGTAGAGCGGGCGCCCGATCAGGGAGATGCCCTTCTCCTCGAGGTTGGCCGCGGTCTTCGAATCGAATTCGGATGCCTGCTCGGCGATCAGGGCGCGTGCCTCGCCCGGCGAGTACGCGGCTGAGAAGAACTGGTTGATGGTGCCGAGGTTCACCGGCAGCGGGTACACGACGCCCTTGTGGTTGGTGTAGACCTTGTGCTCGTAGTTCGTGAACGCCGTGAACCTGTTGACGTACTCCCACACCACCGGGTTCGACGTGTGGAAGAGGTGGGCGCCGTACTGGTGCACCTCGATCCCTGTCTCCGGGTCCGCGGCGCTGTAGGCGTTACCGCCGATGTGGTTCCTGCGGTCGATGACCACGACCCGGCGTCCGAGCTCTGCTGCGCGCTCCGCGATGGTGAGGCCGAAGAACCCCGATCCGACGATGACGAGGTCTGCATTCACGTGGGGGCTCCTCAGCGGATCAGTGCGCGGGCGCGCGGTCAAAGCCCCAGCCTAACAATCGGACAGCCGGGAGCCGAACGCGGGCGGCTCAGGGACCGGTTCTGCTACTCGTTGGGTGACTCTTCGATAACGGGCGCGTCCGGCGTACCTGAGATGGCGCAGGAGAACTCGGCCGGTACCGCGTCTGAGCCCGTCGGGGTGAACGTGCCGGCGAGGAAGACGTACCAGAGGCCGCCGTTCAGCTGCGTTGTGCCTGGCGAGTCCCAGTCGAAGTCGGCCGGCTCGTAACCGTTCTCCTCGGCCCAGGTCGCCTGGAAGTCGACGCACACCTCGGTGAGCGCGACAGGCGTCCACTCCGCGGGCGTCGAGGTCGCCGGAGGGGTGGTCGCCGTGCTTGTCGGTGTCGGCGTCGTCGTCGAGCCCCGCGGGATCGTCGAGGTCCTGGTGGGCTCAGGCGCCGGGCTCGAGCATGCCGTGACCGCCAGTGCGGCGATCAGCAGGAGCCCTGCGATCGAGAATGTCCTGACGTTCCTCACGGCGTGACCCCGTTCCCCTATTGTGCTCCGCCGCCGCCGATGACGAGCCGGGGAGTCCCGACCCATGCCTCGGGGCTGGTGGAGTTACGACCGTCGACGAGAAGGCGGATGCCGGGAAGGTCGGCGGCCGTGAGTGCCTTGTATTCAGCGTGGTCGGCCTGGACGATGGCCAGGTCGACCGCCTCGCCGACCGCGTACGGCGTGAACCCGAACCGGGCGAGCTCCTCATCCGTGTACAGCGGGTCATGCACAAGCACGGTCGCGCCGCGGGACGCCAGCGCCTCGACGGTCGGGAACACACCGGAGAACGCGGTCTCCTTGACTCCGCCGCGGTAGGCGGCACCGAGGACGACGGCACGCAGGCCCGTCAGGTCGCCGAGGACATTCGCTGCCTGGCCGACGACGCGTTCAGGCATCGACGCGTTCAGCGTCCTGGCCGTGCGGACGATCTCGGCGTTCTCGTCCGTGGAGAGGTAGAGGCGCGGGTACACGGGGATACAGTGTCCCCCGACGGCGATGCCCGGGCGGTGGATGTGGCTGTATGGCTGCGAGTTGCACGCGTCGATGACCGAGTAGACGTCGATGCCGACCTGGTCGGCGAAGATCGCGAACTGGTTGGCGAGTCCGATGTTGACATCGCGGTACGTGGTCTCGGCGAGCTTGGCCATCTCAGCGGCCTCAGCAGAACCGAGGTCCCAGACGCCGTTCGGCCGCGGAAGGTCGGCTCGCTCGTCGAAGGTGAGGACCGCGTTGTAGAACTCGGTGGCGCGGGCTGCGCCTTCGGGGCTGAGGCCACCGACGAGCTTCGGGTATTTCTTCAGGTCGGCGAAGACGCGGCCGGTGAGGACACGCTCCGGCGAGAAGACGAGGTGGAAGTCGGTCCCCTCGACGAGGCCAGACCCTTCCTCGAGCATGGGCTTCCACCTGGTCCTCGTCGTGCCGACAGGAAGTGTGGTCTCGTAGGAGACGAGGGTTCCGGGGGTGAGGTGTTCGGCGAGTGAGCGGGTCGCGGCATCCATCCACGCGAAATCGGGGGCCCAGGTCTCGTCGTTGACGAACAGGGGGACGACGAGCACGACGGCGTCAGCCCCCGGGATGGCTTCGGCGTAGTTCGTCGTGGCGCGGAGACGGCCGGCTGGGACCAGCTCGGAGAGCTTCTCCTGCAGGTGGTCTTCCCCGGGGAACGGCTCGATCCCCTGGTTGACGAGGTCGACGGCCGACGGGTTGACGTCGACTCCGATGACCTCGTGCCCCGCGTCCGCGAACTGGACCGCGAGGGGAAGGCCGATTTTTCCGAGGGCAACTACCGCAATACGCATGGACTCAATCCTATGTGCCTTCGCGGTCAGTACCGGTTCCCGAGGTCGAGGCTCGAGACGTAGCCTGTCCGTCCGTTCGAGGTGACGCGGTACCAGAGCCTGACGCTGTCGAGCGCTTCGACGTTGGACCCAGCCGCGATCGTGAAGGCGGCTCGCCCGCCCGCCGTCGTCCTGGCCACGGTGGTCTTCGTCACGCGCATGTTTTCGACAGGGAACGTCGCCACACGCGAGATCTTGCCGTTGAAGTGTTCGTAGACGATCCGGGAGAGTGCGGCGACCCCTGCTTTCGTCGCTCCTTTGTAGCCGATGATGACGACCGAGTATGTGCCGCCGGGCGCGTACACGAGACCGGCGTCGATCTGGGTCATCCCCGACGACACCCACAGCTCACCGGGTTTGGTCGCGATTCCGACACCGGGCGGAACGCTCGACCCGATGCGTGAGCGCCAGATCTGTTCTTTCATCAGCTTGAGCATGTACGCCGAGCTCGCAGCGCTGAGCAGCGTGCCTGAGTTGAGGCGGAGGAGCAGCGTCGTGAGATCGTTCGTTGTGCTGGTCTTGTACGAGTAGTACTTGCCCTTCCAGTTCCCCGCGTAGTGCGTTCCCGAGTAGCCCTCTGCGGCGAACATCGCGTTCATCGTGTTGGCCCCGATCAGCCCGATGATGTCACTGTGGCAGTAGTTGTCCGAGATGTGGATCATTGCGCGCAGGCACTGGGCGAGGGTGTACCCGGACGCCAGCTTCGTCGAATAGTACAGACGGCCCTGGTCGATCCTCTTCATGGCCGCGTATGCAGCGAACAGCTTGATGCTGCTCGCCGGTTCGGCGGTGTTGCCGCCGCGGACGCTGACGGCCCGCTTGAGCCCTCCCGCTTCGAATGCCGAGACGTTGTACCCACCGGGCAGGCCGGGCATGGCCGCGTTCAGCTTGTTCACCAGCGCCTTTTCGGACGCGGCCTTGGTCTGGGAGTTCGCCGTGGAGCAGGCGACGAGTCCGGCGACGCCTGCGCCCAGGGTTCCGGTGCCTCCGACAAGGGTCACGGTCTGGGCCGCCGACCTGCCGGTGATGTCGGCTTTGACGGCGTCGGGGACGCATCCGGCCTGGGACGGGTAGACCGGGCCGGGCTGGGCGGCCACCAGGGAGGCGACGCCGAGGGCATCCGCGTAGTTCGCACCGCTGGCGAGATAGGCGCGGGCCGCTGTCGGGTAGAGCAGGGTGTTCAGGCTGATCGCGGCCGAGTACTGGTCGGCGCCGTCAGCCCTGTTCACGGTCGGGATGAAACCGCGGAGCGCTGTCTCGATGCCCGCAGAGATGGTGGAGGTGCCACCGACGAGGATCACCCGCGTCACTCCGAGCGCGACGAGCTGGTTCCTGGTCGCCTGGTCGAGAGCCGCACTGCTGCCATCGACCGGGATGAGGGGCTGCTTCAGCTGCCCTGCCGCGCCCATGGCCGGGACGACGCCGAGCCAGGTCCGTCCGGAGACCAGAATTGCGGTCTGTGCCGTCTTGAAACCGCTCGCCACGATGGCCCTCGCCGATGCGTATGCCTCTGCGGACCCGATGCGTGTCACGTCAGGGGCAACGTTCGCCCGCAGCGCCTGCACGACGGCGTCGCTGATCTTCGATGTGTCACCGACGACGACGATCTTCGTGGCTTTGAGCCGGCGGATCTCCGTGACGGTGGGCGTCGAGATGGATGTCTGGGTCGACAGGAGCAACGGCGCCCCGGCAGCGGCTGCGACCGGCCCTGCGACGAAGTTGTCTGCGAAGGTGACGGACGAACCGAGGTACACCACAGGGGCTCCGGTCGCATAGGTCGCCTTCGAGACGGCGATCGCACTGGCCGTGCGATCGGCACCGCCGACCCGTGAAACGGTCGGAGTCGTCGCCGCAGCGGCTCGGGGCGAAGCTGGCGCAGCACTCGCGGTCTGGGCGGTTGCGAGCAGACCGAGAACGATCACCGACGCCAGGACCGAGCTGATCAGACCCCGTGGTCGCCGTGCTGCTTCCGTCTGTGGATTTGCCGTGTCTTCGCTTACCGCTGCCATTCGTGGCTCCCTCGTCACCTCAGCGGAGACTAGCATGCACCCCCCGTTTGGGGGAATTGAGCGCCCGTAGGGGGCTGGATCAGCGCAGCCCGCGGACCAGTGCAGACGCCGTGATCATCCGCAACGGCGCCTCCCTGGAGAAAAAGTGACGCAGGTCGCCAGGGAGGAGTGACCCGGGGCGGACGAAGTGCCGACGCGCTTGGCCCAGGTCGATGAGTCGCTGCGTCGATGCCGTCGGGTCCTGGATGGCATCGAGAAGTCGCCCGTCGGCCCTGGACAGGATGCCTGCCGCCGCCGGGGCGACCGCCAGGAGAGCCCGGGTCATCTCGGCGAGGTCGAGCCGATCGGACTGTGTCCACCCGGCCGGACTCGGTCGATTGGTGACGATTCCGAAGATGTGAATCCTGAGCAGCTTGATCACCAGGGCGAGTCTCTGCCCTGCCGAGAGGTTCGCGAACCGCGAATCCTCGACGAGGAGCCGCATGAATGCCACGTCGGCACTGACCGGCTTGACCCCCATTGTCACCCTGTCGCCCGCGTCGCTGTGGATCAGGTACGCGGGTCCGTGTCGGTCGAAGCTGATCGGGAGTCCGCCGAACCAGACGGCGGTGACGTAGGCGACGTCTTCACCTGAGCCGAGTCCAGCAACGAAGCGCTCGGCCCCGAACTCCTGCGTCGACACGAGCCCGAGCGGCGCGCTCCGATACGACAGCCTGTCCTTCACCCCGTCGAGATTCCTTCTCCGGCCAGGACGCACCGGTGGCGTCGGGACGTCTCTTCCACCCGCATGACGAAGCCTGGGGACTACGACGGCGGCGTGATCCCGGTCGGCGAGCGCCAGCCAGGAGTCGATGGCGCCAGGCTCGAGTTCGTCGTCCGATCCCATCACCGAGGTGAACCGCGCCGTCGCCGAATCCAGCCCGAGATTGAACGGACCGGTCGGGCTGTGGATCCCGTCGTGCAGTTCGAGCAGGCGCAGCCGCGGGTCGTCGACATGCCCGGCGAGCCCGGCACGGATGCCCGCTGCCGGAGTGTTGTGGCAGACGACGGTGACCCGGAACGCCGCCCGGTTGTGGTCGAGGATCGAGCCCACGGCCCTGGAGATCGGTCGTCGCGGGTCGTGGACGGGGATCACCACGTCGACATCGGGATTCGAGCTCACCCGTCGACGGTATCAGCCCACGGTTCGCCGCCTTCGGCCTCCGGGCGCAGGAATCGCCGGAGTTCCCGTGCCGATGCCCGACCGTCGTGGACCTGGCGGACGAATTCGACGCCGTCCCTGGCGATCGAGCGATAGTGCGCGCGCCGCTCGAGCACGTCGAGGATCACGTCCCTGATGGTCGCCGGCGTGGCTTCGACGACCGGGAGGCGGAAGCCGGTCGTGCGGAGGACGTGTTCCCGTGAGAACTCGTCCACATGCCCGAGGACGATTCGTCCTGCTGCGAGGGCTTCGCAGGCGGCGACCCCGTAGAGTCCGAGCCGGAACTGGTCCAGGACGACGTCTGCGCGTTTGTACAGGTCAGGCATGAGGTGGGCCTGCACTCCCTCCATCCGGAGATATTCGATGATTCCGGCATCATGCAGGTCGCGGAGGATCGGGTCGATCAGGGCGGAACCCTTCATCGTCGGGCTGCTGGGGACATGGGCGACGACGGGTCGCTCACGAACCAGGACGCCGTCCGCCGCTGCCCACACCGCCGGGTCGATCACGACAGGCAGCCATCTGCCGGCAGGGAAATCGCGCAGAAGGTCGGGCGTGGACACGTAGACGGGCGCCCCGATCTCGGCGAGGAGCGCCCGGTTGCTCAGCGCCTGCTCCTCGAGCGCCGGGACGAGGTCCCACTCGCTGTCACGGAACGGCGACCACTCGTCACGTTCGGCGTGCCGGCTCGGCAGTCGCAGGTCACTGCCGTGCGACACCATCGCCACGGCGATGCCCCTTTCTCTGAGGTCGGCGATCTCCCGGGCGGGCGACGTGTCGAAGAGGGAGCCGAAGATGCTCCGCTCGGCTTCGATGAGGACGTGGGTGAACCCCCTGGTCACGGCCTCATGCTGTGCCGCCTGCCACCGGCCCGACCTGGTGAAGACTTCGACGGGCACAGGGTTGTCGATCGGGAATCCGTAGTTCCGCTCCGACCGGTACTGCATGCTCACGGCGCCCACCCCTGGGAGGAGTTCGGCGGATCGTGCCCAGGCGTAGCCCTGTCCTGCGAAGTTCACCGGAGCGACATAGAGCCGGATGTCAGCCGAAGGCTGGTCGGGCGGCGAGGGGATGTCCTCCTCGCGAAAGCCGAACTTCGCGGGGTTCAGGCGCATCTCGTAGCGTTCAGGAGCGAGGGCGAGCAGCGCCCCGGCGATTCGCCGCAGCGGTCGCGACCAGGCCGCTCGCGCGGATGTGAACTGCGAAATCACCGTGGAGATCATCCACTCCATTATCGGCGGACGCGGGCACCCTTCGGTAGCCGCACCGTGGACACGGACGGAAGCCGCAGGTTCAGCGTTTACAATGGCTTCCTGTGACGGGTGACCAGAAGACAGGACGGATGCCGTCGGTCGCGCCCGCGCCCGGCGCGATCGCCCGCCCGCCCCGCCTGGATTCCCTCACCGGCCTGCGGTGGTTCGCCGCCTTCGCGGTGTTCGCGCACCACATGACGAACATCGCGCCGCTCCCCGGCGCATACGCGCTGAGTTTCGGCTCATACGGCGTCACGTTCTTCTTCGTCCTCTCCGGCTTCGTCCTGACCTGGTCGGCCCGCCCGGGAACGGCGACGTCGACGTTCTACTGGCGTCGCTTCGCCAGGATCTACCCGTCGCATTTCATCGCGCTGCTGCTCGCCATCCCGGTCTTCTACAGCTTCTCCCCCGCCGCGGACGAGTGGTGGGTCAAGCCGGTGAACGTCGGCATCCTCGCGCTGTCCTTCGTCCTGCTGCAGGGCTGGTCACGCGACCCTGTCATCCTCTTCTCCGGCAACCCGGCCGCGTGGACGCTCACCTGCGAGGCGTTCTTCTACGCCCTCCACCCGGCGATCAACCGCGTCTTCGGCCGCCTTCAGGTCAAGGGCTCGCTTCTTCTCGTCGGCGGCGTCGTCGCCGTTGCCTTCCTCTACCGCTTCGGTGTGATGGCTTTCCCCTCTTCCTGGCTGGCCCAGGCTCCGCTGCCGGTCGTTCGCCTGAGCGAGTTCGTGATCGGGATGGGCATCGCCAGGGCAATGCTCGCGGGGTGGCGGGTCCGCCTCTCACCGGTGTGGTGCTACCTCGGCGCCGGCGCGCTGATCGCCTTCTTCGCACTCTCGATCCGCTGGTCGGGAAACTCCGTTGTCGACTTCTTCCGCGCGACTGCGAACGAGTGGATCATCCTGACCTGCGCCGTCACGATCGCCGCCGTCGCGTGGAGCGACATCACCGGGAAGCGTTCGATCATGCGGTGGCGTCCTTTCGTCCTGCTCGGTGAGTGGTCGTACGCCTTCTACCTCGTGCACGCGACCGTCATCTACGCGCTTCTGGCCGTCGTCGGACAGCAGCCGAAGGGCTGGGGAAACCTCCTCTGGTACGCGGCCCTACTCGTCGTCACCGTCGCCGCTGCCGCCGCCCTGCACTACCTGGTCGAGCGTCCGTGCGAACGCTTCCTGCGGTCGTGGTGGGACCGCAGGCTCGAGCGTCGCGCCCTGAAGGCGATCGACGAGCCCGCCGAGGCGACTCCGGCGGGAAGCACGCCGTCCGGCCCGAAGGCCTAGCCGTTCGTTCTCTCACGTCGGCCGATGAGGTCGGCGATCGCCGTGTCCCAGATGGCGACCTGGCTGTCTGCGTTGAGGACGGCGGCCGTCCTGGTCGACGCCGCTTTGAACCCTGAGACCGACTCGACGGTGAGCGCGTCGAGTGCATCGGCGAGCGCCTGCGCCGTGAAATCCGTCGCGACGATGCCGAGTCCGTTGTCTCGCACGATGGACTCCATCTCCGGAGACGGCCCGACCACGATCGCCAGGCGCGCCTGGACGAAGTCGAAGATCTTGTTGGGCAGTGCCCACCGGTAGCTGAAGTTCACAGGAGGAAGGACGAACACCCCGACATCGAATCGGTTGAGTGTCGGGATCAGCTCGTCGTACGGCACGGGTTCGTTCACCCGGATCCCTCCGATGGCCGCGCCACGCGTCCGCAGTTCCTCGATGTATGCCGGGTCGTTCGCGGTCAGGTACAGGTCAAGCGTGGGTCTGGTCTGAGTGAGCGCAACGGCCTCGAGCATGATCTCGAGTTTGCGGTTGCGCAGGCCAGCCCCGCTGTGGACGAGACGCAACGGTGTCGTGGCTTCCGATGCCGGAAGTTCCCAGTACGGCGCTGCGTTCGTCACCACACCGGGCAGGAAGCCGAAGTCGGCCTGATACTGGCCGGCAAGCCCCTGGCCCACCGTGGTCCACGAACTCGCCTTCGACACGTAACGCCTGCACAACCAGCGGTAGTACGGGGCCAGCCAGCGCATCCAGCGCGGGTTCTCGGTCCGCAGCTTCGGCGTGTACTCGTGAAGGTCGGCGTGGACGCCGTGCCTGGCTTTCAGCGTCAGGGCGAGAGGTACCGTCTCAACGTCGTTCGCGAGAACGACATCCCACTCCCCCGCCGGGAGGTTCTTCGTGCACCACGCGACCGCGCTTGTGCGCCAGTACGTCGCGTTGAAGAGCCTCAGTGCCAGTGTCGGGGGGAAGAAATCATTCTGCGGCTGGTCGTCAGGGATCCGGATGTGCCTGGTCACGCCATCGGGCGCGTCCCCGTATCCGCACGTGGTGACGTCGTAGCTGCCGACGAAGTGGCGGACCTGCTTGAGGACCCTGGCGTCGCCGTCGATCGGCGAGAACGACAGGATCAGGAGCTTGGGTGCTGAACTCATCTCACGGTTCTTTCGGAGTCGGTGGCGATCGTCACGATCAGTTCTGGAGGAAGGTGCTGAGGACGTCGGCGGAGAACCGGCCGTCGTGGACGGTGTCCACGTAGGTCCTGCCCTGTTCCCCGATCGGACGGTACCGGGCGGGATCCGCACAGATGTCGCGGATCACGGCCTCGATCGAGTCGGCGGTCGCCTCGACGATGGGAAGCTCCAGCCCGGTCTGTGCCTGCACGTACGCCCGTGACTGGTCGGTGACATGGCCGACCACGATCCGCCCGGCCGCCATGGCCTCACACGCGGCGACTCCGAACGAGCCGATCCGGAACTGGTCGAGGACGATGTCAGCACCGCGGTAGATACCGGGCATCTCGGCCGCAGGGACGCCCTGGACGCGGTGGTACTCGATCAGTCCTTCGTCCGCGAGCCTCCCGAGCACCGGATCGATGAGATCCGACCCCTTGAGGACACCCTTGCTGGGCGCGTGGACGACCCTCGGCCGCTCGGACTCGAGCAGCCCTGCGTCGTTGTGCCATGCGGCCGTGTCGACCACGACAGGAAGCCATTGCCCCTCAGGGACGTCCATGAGAAGGTCCGGCGTCGACACGAACACCGGTGCGTCGACCGCGTCGAGCACGGCACGGTTCGCCTGCGCCTGCTTCTCGAGGACTGCCGTGTCCGGATACCGGGAGTCGGCGAACGGGGACCACGGGTTCGCTGCGGCGTGCCTGCTGGGGAGCCGGATGTCGCTCCCATGGCAGAGCATGGCCAGCTTCAGCCCTGAGCGCTGAATGTCCCGTGCCTGTTCGGCGACGCTCTGGTCGTAGACGCGCCCGAAGAGGTGTCGCTCAGCCTCGATGATGACGTGGGTGAACGACGCGAGGACGGAGCGTTTCTGCTCGCGTTGCCATCGGCCGGAGAGCACGAACGCGCCGACGGGGACCGAGACGTCCACCGGGAAACCGAAGTCGGTGTCGAGTCGGTACGCCATGCTCACGGCCCCGACCCCCGGCAGACGCTCTGCGGCGCGGGCCCACTGCCAGCCCTGTCCTGCCCAGTTGACCGGGGCGATGTACAGGCGGATCGTCGTGTCAGGGCCGACGGTCGGAACGGGTACCTTCGACACGTCGAACCGGTACCGCCCGGGCAGGACGGCGACGAGCACGCGATCAGGGACGCGTCGCGTCAGGAAGCTGAGGACCCGGAGGACCACTGGCGGCAGCACTATCGGCCCTCCCTCTCTCCTGTGGTTGCATTCTGCCTCATCGGTCGAGCCGGTAAAGCAGGAAACGCGTCAGATTGGACTCGCGGGCGAGCATCCTGAACGGGTTTCGGGTGAGGATGTGGTCCAGGCGCGACGCCGTCCGATGCCGCTCGGTCGCCGACACCAGCGACTCGACGGTCGACCGGGAATCGAGAACCGCATCGAGCAGGGCACGGTCGGCGCGGGACAGCGGGGCGACCGCCGACGGGGAGTGACCGGCAACAGCGCTGGCACTCGACCGGAGGTCTGCGACGTCGTCAGGACCCCATGCCCCGGCGCTGGACCGGGTGATGGCCGCCCCGAGAACGTGGATGCGCAGGAGCTTCGTCACGAGGGATCGTCGTACCTGTGGCGAAGACGCCGCCACCCAGTCACGGCCGACGAGGTCGAGCACGGCGGCCATCGCCTCGCGGATCGGGCGTGCCTGTGTCGTCACCCGGGATTCCGCGTCGGCTCCGATCACGTAAGCGGGAGCCGTCCTGAGGTAGTCGATGCGCGCGCCTGCCGTCCACATGCGGGCGCTGAATGCCATGTCCTTGCCCACCGGCATCCCTGCCGTGAACTCGAGCCCCAGCCTGCGCACGACGTCGAGGCGCAGCAGGCCGAGCGGGGCCGTGCGGTAGAACAGCCGGTCCTTGACCGGGTCGAGATGGGTCGAGCGGTGCCACCGGGTCAGCGGATTCCTCAGGAGCTCGCCGTGCTGGTGACGGAGCGGGACGAGCGCAGCATCCGGGTTGCTCCCGGCCACGTGCGCGATCCAGGCGGCCATGGCACCCGGCTCGAGGAAGTCGTCTGATCCCATGATCGACACGTGCGGTGCGGTCGCGACCGTGAGTCCGTGGTTGAACGGTCCAGCAGGGCTCCTGATGCCGTCGACGAAGTGAATGAGTTCGACATCACCGGACTCGAGCATGCCGGTCAACTGGGCTTCGATTCCCGCTGTCGGGATGTTGTGGCAGATGACGAGGACACGGACCTGCCCTGCCGGTGTCCCGTCCAGGATGGACTCCACCGTCCGCCTGATCGGGCGGGTGACGTCGTGGACGGGAACGATGACGTCGACGAGCACGGGAACGGCCGGCGCCTGGGCGTCGTTCACCGCGCTAGTCGACAAGGCCTGCGAGCCGCGCCTGCACCGAGAAGTCCTCGACATCACGGACGACCTCGGCGAACGTGCCGTTGGTGACGATCCGCCCGTCACGCATGAAGACGACCTGGTCGTTGTCGCGGATGGTGGAGAGCCGGTGAGCCACGGAGATGATCGTCACCTGTCCCCTCAGCTCCCTGATCGCGATCGACACGTCTGACTCCGTCTTGGTGTCGAGAGCGCTCGTCGCCTCGTCGAGGACGAGGATGAGCGGGTCGCTGTACAGGGCACGGGCGATTCCGAGCCGCTGCCGCTGCCCGCCGGACAGAGACATCCCGCGTTCACCGACCCTGGCGTCGATCCCGCCCGCCCGAGAGGAGACCACTTCCCAGAGCTGTGCTCGTTCCAGTGCCTCACGCACGCGGGTCCTGTCGTAGTCGCCTGTCCAGGACAGTGCGACGTTCTCGGCCACGGTGCCGTCGAAGAGGGCGACGTCCTGGGGGACGTAGCCGACGCGGGACCGCCAGTCGGCGAGCACACCCTCGAGCGGCACACCGTCGATGAGGATGTCGCCTTCCGAAGGGACGAGCAGGCCGAGGAGGATGTCGACGAGGGTGGATTTCCCGGCCCCGGACGATCCGACGAGACCGACTGTGCTTCCCATCGGGATCGTCAGGTCGATCCCGTTGACGGCGGGCCGGTCCCCTCCCGGGTAGGTGAAGGCCACATCCCGGAGCTCGAGCAGTCGCGGTTCGCCCTGAAGAGGATCGTGGCCGATGCGCTCACCGCGCTCGAGGTAGCCCTCAGCCTTGTGGATGTCGCCCATCACTGCCTTGACCTGGGGGATGTTCGAGTGGGTCTGGGTGATCACGGACTGGAACCCGGTGAGCGAAGGGACCAGCCGGAACCCGGCGACCGCGAACAGTGCCACCGCCGCGAACGCGCCGGCCATCCCGCCGGAGAAGTAGGCGACGCCGCCGACGAGGATGAACCCGCCGACGAGTGCTGACTCCAGCACGAACTTCGGCACCGCACCGAGGAAGCTGAGATTCGCCCGCGCGCGCGTGGTGTGCAGCCGGTTCGAGTGGATCACACCGGCGACCTCTCCGGCCTTGTTGCGCAGCGTGATCTCCTTGAGCGCTGACACCATGTCGGTCATCAGGCTCGCCACCTTGAACGAGTAGTCACGGTTCACCCGGCCGGCCTCCACCGATTTCCTGGACACCCAGAAGTAGAGCAGGAACGCGATGAGGCCCAGGTAGACCACCGTGACAAGGGCCGTGACCGGCTGAGCGATCACGATGACGACGAGGACCGAGATCGACGTCGTGAAGAGTGTGGGGAGGCTGAGGACGGGCAGGAGGAATCCGGCGACCACTGCGGCGATCCCGACGTCCGCCATCCTGACCAGCTGGGAGGTGTTCCTCTGCAGCCGTTCCGTCCACGGGGCCTGGATGTACGCCCCGAAGAGGCGGTCGCCGATCTCGAGCTCGTACTTGGCGAAGCGTCTGGTGGCGCGCCACTGGAGCAGCACGCTCAGGCCCGACTTGAGGATGATCAGGCCGGACACGGCCACGAGGATCCACACGTACCCAGACTGGTCGATCGTGCCGACGACCGGCAGTGTCACAGGATCCGACTGCACCATCGCCGCCATCGAGAGGGCGAGCAGGCCGATCGCAGCGACGTCGAGCAGCGCAAGGGCCGACGAGAGGATGACGTATATCGACAGGAAGCGGCGGGCTCGGGGTGGCAGCAGCGGCAAGAGTTGTTTCAGGGTCTGCCAGAGGAGTTTCACGGATCGTCTACCTTCGGGGGATCGAAATCCCATGATCCCACAGTTCCCTGATCGCCCGGTCAGGCCAGACACCCGCCGGGTGGCGACGAACTAAGATGACTCCTCGTGAAGATAATCAGTGTCGTCGGGGCCCGCCCGCAGTTCGTGAAGCTCGCTCCCATCGCCAAGGCGGCCACACTGGCAGGCGTCGACCACGTGATCGTCCACACCGGCCAGCACTACGACCCGATGCTGTCCGACGTCTTCTTCCAGGACCTCGGGATCCCCGCGCCTGACGTCCACCTCGGGATCGGTTCCGGGTCCCACGGTGTCCAGACGGGCGCGATGCTCGCAGCCCTCGACGCCGTCTTCGAGGAGGAGCAGCCGGACTGGGTCCTCGTGTACGGCGACACGAACTCGACGGTGGCCGCCGCGCTCAGCGCCGTCAAGCTGCACTTCAAGCTGGCTCACCTCGAGGCCGGGTTGCGGTCGTTCAACCGGCAGATGCCCGAGGAGCACAACCGCGTCCTCACCGACCACGCCGCAGACGTGCTCTTCGCTCCGACCACGGTCGCGGCCGAGCACCTGGCGAACGAGGGCCTGCGCGACCGCACCGTCGTCGTCGGCGACGTCATGACCGATGTCCTTCTGCTCATCCGGGACGAGATCGCCGGGAAGCCGTCTGAACTCGTCGCCGAGCTCGGGCTCACACCCGGCGAGTTCCACGTCGCGACGATCCACCGTGCGGAGAACACCGACGACCCCGCGCGCCTCAGGCAGATCGTCGACGGGCTGGCAGCGCTCGAGCACCGCGTGGTGCTGCTCGCTCACCCGCGTGTCGTGGCGAAGGCGGCCGAACACGGCATCGACCTCACGGCCGGTTCACTCCTCGCCCACGCCCCGCTCGCCTACCCGGACCTCATCGCGGCTGTGGCATCGAGCCGCGGAGTGATCACCGATTCCGGTGGGCTCCAGAAAGAGGCATTCCTTCTCCGTGTCCCGTGCACGACGGTGAGGACCGAGACCGAATGGGTCGAAACGGTCGAACTCGGCTGGAACGTCCTCGCGAACACGAAGGACGAGATCGCCGCGGCAGCGACACGCCCCCGCCCTGCCGAGACCGATGCGACCCCGTACGGCGACGGCGATGCGGCCACGAGGACGATCGACTACCTGATCGCGAACTGACCGCAGGCACCCGGGCGGTTCCGGCGGGCGGTCAGGCCCGGCCGGCGAGCCTGGCGATGCAGCCGTCCCACACATCCACCTGCGGTCCTGCGGACAGCTCACGGGCGGCCGCGTCTGCATTCGCCTTGTAGGCCGAAACGGAGTCGACGGTCAGTCCGGCGATCGCCGCTCGCAGTGCGTCGATCGAGAAGTCAGTTGCGACGGCGCCGAGCTCGAAGCGGTCGACGTACTTCGCCATCTCGGCCGAGGGCCCGACCACGATTCCCAGGCGGGCCTGGACGTAGTCGAACATCTTGTTGGGGAGCGCCCACTCGTTGTTGAAGTTCACCGGCGGCAGGAAATGCACTCCGACGTCGAACGCGTTCAGAGTTCTCACCAGGTCCGAATAGGGCACTGGGTCGTGCAGCGTGATCCGGTCGGACTCGTCTGCGCCCTGCCGCAGTTCGGCGAGGTACGCGGGATCGTTCGCGGTGAGGTACAGGTCGAGGGTCACGTCCGCCGGCGACCCGCTGACCGCTGCGATGAGGGTGTGGATGTTCCGTTTCCGCAGCGCCGCCCCGCTGTGCACAAGGCGAATCGGCTCCCCGACCGGCTGCGGGGCGACGTCGGCGAACGGAGCGGCGTTCGTCACCAGCAGCGGCCGGAAGCCGAAATTCCGCTCGTACTCCTTCGCCAGCCCCTCGCCGACCGTCGTCCAGGACTGGGCCTTGCTGACGTACCGTTTGCAGAGCCATTCGTAATACGGGGCGATCCGGCGGAGCCAGCCCTCGAATTCGGCATGGAGGCGGGGGCTGTACTCGTGCAGGTCTGCGTGGACACCACGCGCGGGGGCGAGATGCAGCGCCAGGGGCACGGTTTCGACGTCGTTCGCCAGGATCACGTCGAACGGACGGCCGGCCAGCGCCTTCCTGGCCCACGTGACGGCGCCGAGGCTCCAGTAGGCGCGGGAGTAGAGGTGAAGGGTGATCAGCCGGCCGTTCAGATCGTTGGCCGGCACCTCATCGGGGATCTGGATGTGCTCGTCGACGCCGTCCGGCCTCGGCCCGTAGCCGCACGTCGTCACCGAGTAGGTCGAGGCGAACCGTTCGACCTGTTTGAGGACGCGGGCGTCGGTCGCGATCGGAGAGAACGACAGGATGAGGAGCTTGGTTGCTGAAGGCACGACCCAAGTTTCGCATTTCTTTCCGGCCGTCGCGTGCACCGGCGCTCGTCACAGCCGGCGGCGCGGCAGCGTCAGAGTCACTCGCCCCGGCCGGGTTCAGCGATCGCGCCGACGCTCGATCAGCGAACCGTACAACCGCAGCAGGCGTTCCGATTCACCCTGCCAGGTGAGCTCGGGCGCCGCCAGGCGGATCGCGGTTCGCCGTTCGCTCGTGGATGACAGGGCGGATGTGATCGCGGCGGCCAGTTCGCTGGCGGGCATCTCGGTCGCGACGACCTCACCGACGTCGTAGTGGCGCACGAGACGCGCCGCATCGACGATGTCTGTCGCCACGATGGGGATGCCGGCCTGGATGGACTCGAAGAGTTTGTTCGGCAGTGAGTACTCGTAGCTCAGACACGCCGGTCGGGTCAGGACGAGCGAGACGTCGGCGTCGGCGAGGGCGGCCGAGACCTCGTTCGACGGCACAGCGCCAACGAAGTGGACCCTGCCGGCGAGTCCGAGCTCGGCGACCCGCGCGTCGAGACCGGCCCGGTAGATCTCCGATCCGAACCCGAGCAGGACGAAGTGCACGTCATCTGGCAGGAGCGGCAGGGCTTCGATCGTCTCTTCGATCCCGCGGTTCGTCGTGATTCCGCCGCAGTAGGCCAGGACTCGGTCCCCGGATCCGAGGCCGGCCAGTTCCCGCAGGCGACCGTCCTGAGGCTCGGGGACGCTCCCGGTGAAGACCGGGATGTTCCGCACGAGCACCGGCTGGTCGCGCAGGCGGAAGCGGGACTTCAGCCAGTCGGCGATGCTGGGAGAGACCGTGACGACGGCGGCGGCTCGTTTCGCGCCAACACGTTCGTAGAGCCGCTCGAAACGTTTGGCGACGGGACGGTCCGCGCTGATGTTGCGCTCGGTCCACAGTTCATGCGAGTCGTACACATAGGGCACCGACAGGCGGCGTCCGACGGACAGCGCGGCGATGAGGGTGTTGGCGTCGTGGGCGTGGATGACGTCAGGACGCCAGCTGGTCATGTGGGAACTCGCCCGCATCCAGAACGACCCCTGTTTGATCGTGGCGTCGGCGCGGCGCCACAGGTCGATGGCCAGCCCTTTTGCCCCCTTGCCTGCTGCAGGCCGCGGCGCCGACGTGGGCGTGGGTTTCGGCGAGGCCGGGGTGACCGTGGCGGTGGTCTCCTGCTCCGGATGCGCCCCCGTCGGCGTGTATGTGGGGACCGGTCGTCCGAGGAGGCGGCGCGCAGACAGACCCCATCGCGTCAGGAGGTGGGCGATTTCACGGAGCGGGACCCGGTCGATCTCGACGGGCCCTGTCTCCAGGCCGGGGCCGAAATGGCCGGTTCTGGAGGAGAAAGCGAAGATCCGCACATCCGCCCCCGCCTCGGCAGCCGTCGCAGCGATCTTCAGCACGCGGGTGTCCGCGTAGGTGTCGTTGTAGACGACGAACGCGATCCGCGGACGCCTGCCGTCGATCGTCGGAAGTGATTCGTTGCTGTATGTTCCCATGGTCAGTTCCCGACCCTTCGTGTGCGCGCAGCGGACACGGCTTGCGCCGCGAGAGTCCCTGCGGTCTCCAGCGAGGCGTTCTTCCTGGACCAGCTCGCGAGGCGATCGGGGTCCCAGGTCCTGGTGCCGCCGAGCATGGTGGTGAGGGCATCGGCGACGGCGGCGACCTCGTAGTCGACGGCGAGGCCCAGATCGGCGGAGCCGATGATCCCGCCTGCCGGGCCCGGCCCGCAGAACAGCACAGGGGTCCCGCACGCGACGGCCGCGAAGATCTTGGTGGGGATGGCGAAATCGTAGCCCTGCCCCGGTTTCAGGCTGACGGCGGCGACCCTGGCCGACCGGAGCTGCTCGGCCGCGCGTTCGGGAGCGACGACGTCCCTGAATTCGACGAGCCCGGGGGCGACGTCGGCGGCGAGCTCCTGCAGGGCGTCCCACGCACTCCCCTGGCCCAGGAAGACCAGGGTCGCGTCGGGGACACGGCGTCGAACCTCCGGCATCGCGCGGACGAAGATGTCTGCGCCTTGCCATTCGGATGTCGTCCCCGCGTAGATGACGACAGGCGCGGGGCGGGAATCGGCACCGGCCGGCGCGAAGATGGCGGTGTCGATCCCGTTCGGGACGACGACCGTGCGGTTGTGTCCCGAGAGTTCTTCCACCCGGCCGGCGACACCGGTGCTCACGGCGATCACCCGGCTCGCGTGACGCAGGACGTGCGACTCGACGACGCGCAGCAGCCGGACGACTGCGCGCGGAGCGCCGGTCGACTCAGCGGCATCCGACCAGACATCGGCGGCGTAGTACACGTATGGCGCCCGCCGGAGCGCTGCCACGACACGGACCACGATCCCCGTCGTCGGGGGCGGTTCGCTCACGTACACATCCGCGCGTCTGCCGAACAACAGCCGGAACGCGAGCGGGACGTCGAAGCTCAGGTACTGGAGGTAGCCCCTGACATACCCGTCACGATCGCGGAGCACGGGGAAGCGCCTGACCCGTACGCCCGGACGGGTCGAGGACGCCTCCGCCGACCTGGTAGACGTGGTCGTGACCGTGACCTCGTGCCCTGAGGCGTCGAGAGCGTCAGCGAGGGCGGCCAACCGGAATGACGCGGCGGCCGGCTCCGGTGAGAATATCCGACTCGCGATCGTGACGCGCATCGCCCTAGAACTCGACAGACTTCCCCGTCTGGGCAGACTCGATGACGCCCTCGACGACGGCGAGCGTGCGGAGGCCCTCCTCCATGGTGACGACGTCAGTGCGCAAGCCGAGCACGGCGTCACGGAATGCCTCGTGCTCCACCCGCAACGGCTCCCTCTTGTTGAGGGCGAATCGGGTGACGTCTCCTTCGGAGACGCCCCTGAACGCGGAGACGTATTCCCATTCGGTCGGGAAGGTGCCGTTGGCGTAGAAGGTCAGATCGCCGCTGTTCGTGTCGGCCACGTAGGCGCCGCGCTCACCGGTGACGATGGTGACGCGTTCTTTCATCGGGCTGAGCCAGTTGACGACATGGTTCACGATGATGCCGTTCTCGAGCCGACCGGTGGCGAGGATCATGTCCTCGTACGCCCTGCCGCTCTTGTGCATCGTCTGCGCGAAGATCGTCTTGTGCGGCGACTGGGCCACCCAGGCCGTGAGGTCGACGTCGTGGGAGCCGAGGTCCTTGGCGACGCCGACGTCGGCGATGCGCGACGGGAACGGCCCCTGACGACGGGTGGCGATCTGGTAGACCTCACCGACGTCCCCTGCGGCGATACGGCGGCGGAGTTCCTGCAGCGCAGGGTTGAAACGCTCGATGTGCCCGACGGCGCCGACGAGGCCCTTGGCCTTGAACGCGTCGACCATCCGTCGTCCGGCCTCGACGGAGTGCGCGATCGGCTTCTCGACGAGGGTGTGCACGCCGGCCTCGGCGAGGGTCAGCGCCGCGGCCTCGTGGAACGCGGTCGGAACGGCGACGACGGCCATGTCGATGCCCGTCGCGATGAGCGCGTCGATGTCGGGAAGGACGTCGAGCGATCCGGCGACACCGTGCGGGTCCCCGCCCGGGTCGGCGATGGCGACGAGGTCGACACCGGGAAGCTCACGGAGAACCCTGGCATGGTGGCGGCCCATCTGGCCGACTCCGAGGAGCCCGACCCGCAACTCGGCCACTATGCGCCGGCCTTCGCGACGGCGTTGACGGCTTCGACGATGCGAGCCAGGTCGTCCTGGGACAGTGAGGGGTGAACGGGCAGCGACACGACCTCTGCAGCGGCCTTCTCGGTCTCGGGGAGATCGAGACCTGGGGCGAAGTGGGTGAGCGAAGGGAGGCGGTGGTTCGGCACCGGGTAGTAGACGCCGCTTCCGACCGCGTACTCCTCTTTGAGCGCCGTGACGAAGCCGTCGCGGTCCTCGGGGACACGGATCGTGTACTGGTGGTACACGTGCACGGCGCCCGGGGCGACAGGGGGCACGGTGACGCCCTCGAGGTTCGCGTCGAGGAACGCGGCGTTCTGCTGCCTCGTCGTCGTCCACGCGCCGACCTTGGTCAGCTGGACGCGGCCGATGGCGGCGTGGATGTCTGTCATCCGGTTGTTGAGCCCGACGACCTCGTTCTGGTACTGGGTCTCCATGCCCTGGTTCCTGAACAGCTTCACCCGGCGGACGAACTCCTCGCTGTCGCAGGTGACCATGCCGCCTTCACCACTGGTCATGTTCTTCGTCGGGTACAGGCTGAACATCCCGAACCGACCGAAGGTTCCGACGCGCCTGCCATCCAGCTCTGCACCGTGGGCCTGTGCCGCGTCCTCGTAGAGGTCGAGTTCGTACTTCTCGGCGAGAGCGGAGAGCTCGGTTAGGTGGGCGGGGTGGCCGTAGAGGTGCACAGGCATGATCGCCTTGGTGCGGCTCGTGATGGCTGCTTCGACCGCGACCGGGTCGAGTGTGAACTGCGCGGGTTCGATGTCGACGAAGACCGGGGTCGCACCGGTGAGTGCGACGGAGTTCGCCGTTGCGGCGAAGGTGAACGACGGCACGATGACCTCGTCACCGGCGCCGACGCCTGCGGCCAGGAGGCCGAGGTGGAGGCCGGAGGTGCCGGAGTTGACGGCGACGCTCGCCCTGCCCTGCACCATGACGTCGGCGAATTCGCTCTCGAACCGGGCGACCTCAGGGCCCTGGGCGACCATGCCCGAGCGGAGGACGCGGTCGACGGCCTCGCGTTCCTCGTCTCCGATGATCGGCTTTGCCGGGGGGATAAAGGGCTTAGTCATGTGCGACTACCTCTCTGAGTGTGCCGTCGATTTCTTCGTACAGTGCCGAGGTCTCCGGGCACTGCCAGCCGGCATCCGTTTCGGTCAGGCGGAGGCCGGCTTTGCCGACCCAGCCGATGCGTTTGGCGGGAACTCCCGCCATGAGCGCGAAGTCGGGGACGTCACGGGTGACGACGGCGCCTGCGGCGATGGTGGACCAGGCGCCGATGGTGACGGGGGCGACGCAGACGGCGCGTGCGCCGATCGCTGCACCCTCGCGGATGGTGACACCGACAGGCTCCCAGTCGTGCGCGCTCTTCTGTGAGCCGTCCGGGTTGATGGCGCGGGGGTATGTGTCGTTTGTCAGCACGACGGCGGGTCCGATGAACACGCCGTTGCCGAGCTTCGCGGGCTCGTAGACGAGCGCGTAGTTCTGGACCTTGCAGTTGTCGCCCAGCTCGACGCCCGTCCCGATGTACGCCCCACGGCCGATGATGCAGTTGCGGCCGAGTTTCGCGTCCTCGCGAACCTGCGCCAGGTGCCAGACGGAACTCCCTTCGCCGATGTCCGCCTGCTCGGAGACGTCTGCCGACGGCACGATTCGGGCGTTGGGGTGAATACTCAAGTGGGCTCCTCGCACACATTCTGTCGACGGCTGGTGCGCACCAAGACTATAACGTTCTGTCACAATGGGCGTATGACCCCCGACGCTTCGAACGAGCCTGACGTTGCCGTCGAACGGGACTTCGGGGCGTGGATCATCATCCCGCTCTACAACGAGGCCACCGTCATTGGTCGCGTCGTCACCGAACTGCTCGAACGCTTCGTGCATGTCGTGTGCATCGACGACGGCAGCACGGACGGCTCAGCGGCGGTCGCCGCAGCGGCCGGGGCACGGGTACTGAGACACCCGGTCAACCTCGGCCAGGGGGCAGCGCTGCAGACCGGCCTCTCCTATGTGGCGCAGAAACCCGACGCGCGGTACATCGTCACGTTCGACGCCGACGGCCAGCACCGGATCGAGGACGCCGAGGGGATGCTCCGCGCGGCTCGCGAGCACGACGCTGCCATCATCTTCGGTTCCCGTTTCCTCGACGACCGCACACAGCCGGGCTGGCTGAAGAAGGTCATCCTGAAGACCGCGGTCTGGGTGACGAACCGCACCACGGGACTCCGCCTCACCGACGCACACAACGGCCTGCGCGTCATCCGGACGGATGCCGCGAGGCTCGTCGACCTGCAGCAGGACAGGATGGCCCACGCCACGGAGATCGTGTTCCAGCTGGGCAGGACGAAGCTGCCGTGGGAGGAGTACCCGGTCGAACTCCTCTACACCGACTATTCGAAGGGGAAGGGCCAGTCAGTGCTGAACTCGGTCAACATCCTCGTCGACCTTCTCGTGCGTTAGGACGAAGACCATGTGGATCCAGATCATTCTCGTCGTCGGCGTCGTCGTCGTCGGCCTCTTCCTCACCCGTCCGTCCGGACGCGACAGCCACCTGGCGCTGCGCCGTCTGTTCCTCGCGGCTTTCGTCGTCGTCGCGATCGGGTCCATCATCTTCCCGCAGTGGCTCACCTGGGTGGCCAACCTCGTCGGAGTCGGCAGAGGCACGGACCTCCTGCTCTACGGCTTCGTGCTCGCGTTCCTGATCTACGTGTCGACGACGTACCGTCGCAATGTGCAGCTGGACCGCAAACTGACCAGGCTCGCCCGTGAGATCGCCCTCGCTGAGGCGCGGATGGAAGACGCAGCAGCAGGTCAGGACGACCGGCGCTGAGACCGGCCGCATCCGTCGTCCCCAGGGGTCCGTGCCGGAGGAACGACGCGGTCCCTAGTCGCAGGCCGTGATCCGGTAGAGGACCTTGTCGCCCTCGCGGTCGATCTCCTCCACGACCCCTGAGTCAGCGAGATCGAGGAGGCCCCGGTAGTTGGTCGTGCTGTCGAAGGAGAGCACTCCGCCGGCGTCCCTCGTGTACACGCCGAAATCGAGGACGTATCCGACGCCGAGTTCCCTGACGGCCTCGCAGACGGCTGGGTCGGTTGCCGCCTCGTTGAGGTGCATGTTGATGAGAACGTGTGACGGCTCCGCTGACACGTTGAAGTGAGGGTTGAGGACGTGCCGGTCGCCGACGACGTAAGCCAGCGACGCACCGGTCCAGGGGTTCCCGGCGACGACGGCATCCTCAGGGACGTTCTCGTGGAGTCGTTCGAGGAGGGTGCGTTCATCGATCGACAGGATCGGCGACCACTCCGTCATGGCGTACTTCGGCTGTGCCTCGGCCACTGCGGCCTGCATTCCGGCCTGGGTGGTGGCCAAGAGCAGCGCGCCGGCGATCACAGGGGCGATCACGGACGCCTTGCCTGCGCGGAGCCTGGCGTTGAGCTCAGGCGAGAGCCGTTTCACGGCGAAGTTCCAGACCGCGACCACTCCGAGCACAGCGATCGGGGCCGAAATCGTGGCGAGGAGGGCTGTCAGCCGCGGCGGGTCCTTGTAGAAGAGGCCGATGGCGACGTTGCGCAGGTCACCGTACGGCAGGGAAGCGGAGACGATGAAGAGGATGGCCGCGACGGCCCACATCCCCGCGATCCACCATCGTCCGCCTCGCACGACAGACACGAGGCCGATGAGGGTGAGGACGCTGACAACCACTGCAGGCGCCGCTCCCTCCCGTGAGTTGCTGAACAGCTCGACCAGGGCGTAGAACGGGGTCGCGTATGCATCCCACGGAGCCGTGTTCCCGAGCCGGCCGATGACGTACCAGGCGACTGCGAGGACGCCGACGGCGAGTGCACCGGCAAGAACCGCCGTCCATCGGATCCGCGGCGACGGATGGTTCCGCCAGAGACGGATCACCACCGCGATGAGCACGGGGACCAGCATCGCCGCCCACGCGAACACCGCCGCGGATTGTGCAAGTCCCATGGCCGCGACCGTTGCCGCGAGCGCCAGGGCGCGGAGCAGAGCCGGCTCCTCTGACGGGAACGAGGCCAGCCGGGTGAACGACAGCGCGAGGGCGAGGGCCAGGGGGATGAAAGCGAGAGCGAGGAAGTACGGGTACAACACGCCGTAGTCGAGCGGAAGCAGTGGGAATCCGGGGAGGGCGGCGCTGACGATGCCTGCGGCGGCGATGGCGACGCGGCTTCCCGGCGCGACGACGCGGGTCAACGCCATGACTCCGGCCGGCCACGCACCGGCGGCGACGACGATGTTCACCATGTTGGCGGCGACGAGGACGCTCCCGCCCGACGATGCAGACACGAGCGACACGACGCCGTGCCACGCGGCCGGGTAGAAGCTCGATGTGCCCTCCGGCAGGATCAGTCCGCTGAGATGGAACGACGACGCGTTCGCCGTGTCGAGGATGAACTTGGTGCCGTTGAGGTGGAACGCGGCGTCGAAGGTCTGCGACATGTTTCCCGGTTCGCCGAAGACCACGATCAGCTGGACGGTGATCACGAGGGCGGCGACAACGAGTGCCGCCACCGTCCAGCCGGTGGTGACGGCGTTGCGCTGGACGCGCGGGCGTGTCCATGTGCCGGCGAGGAGGCGGCGGGCAATGGCGACGACGACTCCGAGCACGGCGATGGCCAGAAGCACAGCGGGGACGGACCAGGCCAGGTTCACGAAGGGGAACGCGATGCCGAGGACGGCGATCACCGCGACGGACACGGCGGGGGCGGCCACGTACAGCAGGAACCCGCGCGCGCCGGCCGCGAACAGCAACGCAAGGCCGGGCAGGTAGAGAACTCCGACGGCGACGACGAGCACCGGGAGGGCGAGAAGCCAGCTCACCTCGTCATCTCGGCTGTCGCACGCAATGGCCTGACGATCATGACTGCTGACCCTGCCGGGTGAATACCGAGGCATCCCACGCGGATGTCACCATGTCCGCCAGGCTCAGTCGGGCGCGCCAGCCGAGCTCGACGCTCATCCGTGACACGTCGGCGACGACGGCAGCAGGGTCACCCGGCCTGCGGTCCATCAGAAGCGGGGTGAACACGCTCCCCGATGCCGTGGAGAGCTGGGTGAGGACGTCGAGCACGCTCGCCCCTTCGCCCGTTCCGACGTTCAGCACCGTTGATCGCTCGGGAGCTGCCGCCAGGTGATCGAGTGCGGCGATGTGGGCGTCGGCCAGGTCGAGCACATGCACGTAGTCCCTGACGCCTGTGCCGTCCGGTGTGTCGTAGTCGTGCCCGAAGACGCGGGGCTGCTCGCCGCGGTGAACGGCGTCGATGGCGAGTGTGAGGAGGTTCATCGGCATGGTGTCACCGAGGTCGCGCCACCCCGCTCCTGCGACGTTGAAGTAGCGCAGGCTGGCCGTGTTGATGCCCAGAGCGTGCCCGGCGGCCGCCACGAGCCATTCTCCGGCGAGTTTGGTCTCCCCGTATGGGTTGATGGGCCGGGGTGGCGTGTCCTCGGAAACAGGCGACGTTTCTGGGTTGCCGTACACCGCTGCGGAGGACGAGAAGACCACCCTGTCGACGGCCGTGCCCTCGAGGGCGGAGAGGACGTTCGCCAGGCCGCCGACGTTCTCCCGGTAGTACCGGGCCGGCTGTTCGACGGACTGCCCGGCCTGCTTCAGTGCCGCGAGGTGGACGAGCGCGGTGACCTCGTTCTCGTCGATGAACGCGCGGAGAGCACGAGGGGCGTCGTCTCCGGCCAGATCGATCACACCGAGCGGGACGTTGCCGATCCGTGTGGGGTCGCCGTTGGCGAGGCTGTCGACGACGACAACGTCTTCGTTCCTCTCCAGGAGGAGCCGGACGACGTGACTACCGATGTATCCGGCGCCGCCGGTAACGAGAACTGACACCCGTCAATAGTAGTAGTCGGCTTCTGGGAGAGTCCGAAGGACCCTCAGGCGCCGTCGTCGCTGAAACCGCGGGCGATCAGGCGGCGGTACAGAACGGTCCGAATGCGCACAGGAACGAAGCGATAGAGGCCACGGACGGCGAGGTTGCGGCAGAACTGTGCCCTGGTCGTGAAACGGATGGTGCGGAGGGCGCGCTGGAGGTTCAACTCGGCTTCGAACTGCTTGCGCCCGCCTCGCCTCGAGTACGCGCCTGCGCCGACCCTGTACATCAGCAGAGCGTCAGGAAGGTTGTCGACGCGCGCACCGGAGTGGATCATTCGGGCGAACAGCCAGTAGTCCTCCATCAGGCCGATGTCCTCGTACCCGCCCGCCCGTTCGACGGCGGCGCGGCGGTACATCACGGTGGGGTGGTTGAACGGGTCGTGGAACCGCGCATACTTCGCGATCGCGTCTGCGCCGGTCGGAGGGGTTCTGCGACCGATGACAGCACTCGTGTCATCGGCGAATTCGAGCATGCCGGTTCCGACGAGGTCGAAGCCTTCGTGCACCTTCGCCAGCTGGCGTTCGAACCGGCTCGACAGGGAGACGTCGTCCGCGTCCATGCGCGCCACGATGTCGAACGAACACGCGGCGAGGCCGGCGGTGAGCGCGTTCGCGAGGCCGCCGCGTTCAGGGATCCGGAGGTGGACGACCGGGACGTTCGTCGAGGCGATGGCGCTCGCCACCGCCGCCTCGAGGGCCTCAGGCACCGCTCCGTCCTGGACGAGGACGACCTCGTCCGGTGGGAGGGTCTGCGCGGCGACCGAGCTCGAGAATGCCCTGGCGAAATGCTCAGGTTCGTCCTTCTCGTAGACGGGCAGGAGAAGAGAGAACGGGGCGGGGCGCTGCGGGGTGTCCGTGCCGGTCATGCGTGCCGACGCCCGAGAACGGCGAGAATGTCATCCGGCACGCCTGCGCCGGCGAGGACCTCGGTGTTCGGGCGCGGGTTCCGGCCGAAACCTTCCTTCAACCCGGAGGAGAGCCCTGCCCGGAGTGTCCGCCTGTCCTGTGACAGCCGGAACGTCCTGGCCCAGCGCAACGCTGAAGCACCGATGTAGAGGATCTTCTCCCCCACGCTGAGCGCGGGCGATTTCCGGAACAGCCACACCTTGTTGCGGACTTCGAGTCGGAATCGCGGGCCGGGGTCGACATCGGTCGACGCCAGCGCCTTCGTCTTGTGGACGACACGACTCGCAGGAACGCTCAACCCCACCCCGTGGCGAAGCAGCCTGGCGCTGAACTCGAAGTCGTCGTTCCAGAGGAAGTAGTCGACGACGGGGAAACCGCGTCGGATGATGGCGTCTGCACGGTACATCGACGAGACGAACGACAGCGAGCGCACGGCGACCGCGTCGATACGCGACGCCAGGTCCTTCTCCCTGCGCCCGGCGAACGGGTTGCGGCGCGGCGTGTTCATCGGGTGCTCGACACCGTTGGTCCACACCACCCGCGACCCGACGGCGCACAGGTCGTCGCTGTCGTAGCGTTCGACGGCGTCGAGCAGGGAACCGAGTGCGTCCGGCTCCGGGATGGTGTCGTCGTCCATCACCCAGACCCAGTCGGGGTCGTGACGTGCGATCGCCGCGGCCATCCCGACCGCGAAACCGCCTGCGCCTCCGGTGTTGGTGGAGAGTTCGATGAGTGTCGCCGTCGGTGCCACCTCACGGACGACGGCCGCAGAGTCGTCGCTGGATGCATTGTCGACGACGACGATGGCATCCGGGACACGCGACTGGGAGTGCAACCCGGCCAGGACCTCGATGAGGAGGTCGCGACGGTTGTAGGCGACGACAACCGCAACTACCTGACGACTGCGCACCCTGTGTTCCTCCCCGGGCCGCCGTCGCGGCCACACGCCAGTTTACCCGCCCCTCCCGGAGCGGGTGACCTGTGGGTCAGCCTCAGCCTCGCCAGACGCCGCGGGCAGCCGACCAGTACAGCGTGCCGTTCTGGAACTTCTGCGAGCGTGTGCCGTCGGCGTTGGCGAGGTAATCGCCCGTCGGGTATCCCAGCGAACCGGTCGGGCCGCCGAGCGCCGTGTATGCAGCGCCGATCTTCCCTGTGGTCAGCCTGAGGCCCGCCGAGCTCGTCCAATAGGCGACGCCGGCCTGGAGCTTCTGCGAGAACCCCCCAGGGTGGACGACGGTCGACTGCGTCGGATATCCGTACGTTCCACCTGTGCCAGTGAGCTTCGCGTAGCCGGTGGCGATGTCGGTGAGCATGTACTGCGACCCTGTCGCGGACGACCAGTAGATGATGCCCTTCTGGAACTGCTGCGATCGGCCGCCGTCCTTGCGGTAGGTGTAGTCGCCTGTCGGGTAGCCCAGCAGACCGCTCGGACCGCCGAGGGCGGTGTATGCCGCACCGATCTTCCCTGTTGTCAGCCGCGCTCCGGTTGCCGGCGACCAGTAGACGCTTCCCGCCTCGAGGTTCTGGCCGAAGCCCCCTCCTGCGTAGGACTTCGCAGCGCTTGTCGGGTACCCGTACGGTCCGGTGACACCGCCCTGGCTCTCATAGCCCTCGTTGAACTCGCTGAGCATGAAGTGGGCGCCGTTCCCGGTAGACCAGTAGTAGGTCCCCTTCTCGAACACCTGGCTTCGTCCGTCGTCCGGCGCGACGCCGTAGTCTCCTGCGGGGAATCCGAGCGCGCCTGACGGGCCGCCGAGCGCTTCGTAGTTCCTACCGATCACGCCGGTGGTCACACGCGCCCCGGTCGTCGGCGACCAGTACATGGTGCCGTTCTCGAACGTCTGGGTCCGCCCGATGGTCGCGACAGTTCCGTATGCGCCTGTGGGGAGGCCGAGTGAGCCGTCTGCCCCTCCGAGCGCGTCGTGCGCGGCGCGGATGAGTCCTGTGGTGAAGATGGCGCCGGTCGCCTCGGTCCAGTAATAGGTGCCGTTCTCGAACGTCTGGCTCCTGGCGCCGCTGGAGTAGTACGTGTACTCGCCGGTCGGGTACCCGAGAGGCCCGGCGCCTCCGCCTGCGTCCGCGTGGTCACGTCCGATCCGGCCTGTCGTCTTGGTGATGACGCCAGACGGAGTCCGGTACACCCAGTAGTTGGTGAATCGCTGGCCCATGCCGCCGTCGCCATAGGTCTTGGCGGGTTCGACCGGCTGGCCGAGCACTGTCGCGTTCTTGTCGTAGTACGCGGCGAGGCTCGCGTGCACACCGGTGCCGCGCGTGGATCCGAACCACGACGTGAAATAGTTGAAGAAGTTCCTGTTGCCGTATGCGGAGCACTTGTCCCCGGTGCCGGAACCGGCGCGGATGGCAGCGGCGTTCGGCTGGTACGGCGTGTAGTAGTAGAGGCTCGCCGTCGCCTTGTTGGCGACGTAGACGTTGCCTGAGCCACAGGATGCGTTGGGGTGCCACTGGATCGGAACGGTCTTGCCCGGCCCGAACCAGGTGAAGTACTTCGATGTCCCCGGCGGGTTGGTGTAACGGATCAGCTGTGACCCCGCCTTGTAGACCTGGTTGAAGAATCCGTAGTACTGGGTGTCGCACGGGGCGGTGTCCGGGCAACCGTAGCCCATGGCGATCCGGTACTTGCCCGTGGTCGGGTTGGTGGTCGTGACCAGCCCCTGTTCCTTCTCCAGCATCACCATGAAGACCTGTGGGTTGATCCCGCAGGCTTTGGCGACCTTGTAGATGATCCTGGCGGCGGTCTCAGACGTAGCGCCCGAATATGCCGAGCACATGGCGTCGGCTGGGCGGTCGTAGCTCGCTGCCTTGTAGCTCTTCAGGCAGAGTGCCCCGACCTTGCAGGAGGCACCCTTCGTGGTGAGGAAGGACTGGATGCCTGCCTCGGTCATGGCCGCATCGTTGTAGAAGACCGCATCGTCGATGATGTTGCCCGCGCTGAATCCGGCGGCTGAAGCTGAGGGAGTCTGGGACTGAGGGTGTGGAGCCGCCACGAAGATCGCGGCCACGAGCAGGCCGACGATGAATAACGCGGTCGCGCGCGCGCGAGAGATCCCTCTTACCCCAGACATGGTCCCTATCGTATGTGCATGTATGCATCCGCGCGCTCCCCGGAAAGGGTGGTACGTCGTGTCGCATAGATTGGTACAGGCGAACAACACGAAGAAAGAGGCGGTTCTGCAATGGCAACGACGCTGCGGATGGTGGTCGATCAGATGATAACGCCGGTCCCGAACGGAATCTCGCGGTACGCCGAAGAACTGGCCCGTGCCCTCGTCCAGACGGCCCCACGCGGCTGCACGGTGGAAGGGATCGTGTCCGCGCTTGGACCAGAGAAGATCTCGCTCATCGAGGAGGCTCTTCCCGGGCTGACCCAGTTGCACCGGACGACTCTCCCCCGCCGCGAGCTGGCGGCGGCCTGGCAACTCGGCATCGTCCCGACGCTCGGCACGGGCATGATCCACTCCCCCAGCCTCCTTGCCCCGCTGCGCAAGCACGAGCGGGAGTTCGACCAGACCCAGATCGTCGTCACCATCCACGACACCCTCGCCTGGACCCACCCGAAGTCGCTGACTCCGACGAGCGTGGCCTGGCACAAGGCGATGGCGAAGCGGGCACGGAAGCACGCTGATGCGATCGTCGTTCCCACGCACGCCGTCGCCGAGCAGCTCGCCGACATCATCGATTTCGGCGACCGGATCCGGGTGATCTCGGGCGCAGTGGCATCCGATCTGACACTGCCTGCGGATGCCGACGAACGGGCGGCAAGTCTCGACCTGCCCGCGGAGTACGTCCTCTCCGTCGGAACCCTCGATCCCCGCAGGGGGCTGACACCGCTGATCACCGGACTCGGGCAGCCGGGAGCACCGGACATCCCCCTCTTGGTCCTCGGTCCTGACTCGTGGGGTGAGCTGTCCCTCGCGGCCGTCGCAGACGAGGCGGGGCTCCCCGAGGGACGCGTGAGGGCACTGGGGTACCTGTCGGACGCGGACCTCGCCGTCGTCCTCGACCGGGCGAGCGTCTTCGTCTATCCGAGCCTCCATGAGGGCTTCGGACTGCCCCTGATCGAGGCGTTCACGTTCGGGACTCCCGTTGTGCACTCGGACGATCCTGCGCTCGTCGAGGTCGCCGGCGGTGCAGGTGTCGCTGTCGAGCGGGGCGGGAAGGGCTATCCGGAACGCCTCACCGCAGCGATCGCGTCGATCCTCGAGGACGGCTCGAGCGCGTCGCGGTTGCGGATCGCGGGACAGGACCGCGCCCGCGCGTTCAGCTGGCGGGATTCAGCCGAACGGGTCTGGGCGCTCCACGCCGACCTCTAGCGAACGGACTCCTGCAGGTAGGGGAGGATCTCCGTCCCGAGCGCCGTCGAGAACGTCGCGCTCAGGTGGTGACTGTCGCGGTAGACGAGGACATCCCCCAGGATGACCGGGCACGCGGTTTCGTCACAGAGATACCCGTTGAGGTCGAGATACACCCCGCCTCCGTCCTGAGCCGCGTCCCGTTCCGCCTGGCCGACCGCCGGCCACAACGAGGTCTCCTGGCTTCCGGCGCACGCGAGCGCATCCCCGGTATGCCCTGAAAGACACGTCGACGGGGCGATGTCGAAGTGGGGGGTGTCCCCGATGACGATGACTCGTAACGTCGGCGACAGGGCCGCGATCGTGGCCCGCATCGAGTCGCGCCACATCGGGGCGAACGAGTCCTCATCAGGGTCACCGACACTCACGGCGAAATTGGACAGGACGACGATGTCTGGCGGATCGGCCACCAGAGCGTCGATGACGCCGTCGCGCCACTGCCCACACTCCGGGTACGGCAGTTCGGGGACCCCTGTCGGCGTGATCGCGGACGGGCAGGAACTCTTCGTGTGGCTGGTGAGCAGGATGTCGCCGCGCTCGGCGAGGTCGGCGAAGGCCGGATACCACTGCGCTGCGTGCGAGTCCCCGAAGAGAGCGACGCTGAGAGGCGCCGCCTCGGTCCCGACCGTGCAGCCGGTGACGTCTGTCTCCGTTTCGGAGAGGTGGCATCCGCTGGCGTAGATCTCGGGGTTGTCTGAGCTCGCCTCCCGCAGACTCGGACGGAGGTTGTCCGGGACGAATGTCGTGGCATCGAGTCCGGCGGAGACGTCGAGGGTGGGCGCACTCCGGCCGGCCTGCAGCGGCAGGGCGTCGACGGCCCGCGCGGCTCCCACCAACAGGACGACGACGACGAGAGTGGTCGCAAGCGCGGCGAAAAGGGTGGCGCGAGGGGGCCTGGAAGTGAGCGGCTTCCAGGTGCGCGCCGGATTCTCGACGAAGCGGTAGAGAAGCCAGGCCAGCGGAAGGCTCGCAAGCCCGAGCAGAAGGGTCAACGCCAGTGGCAGTTCCTCCTGGTCGCTCAGGGCGATCTGCGGGATCATGAGCAGCGGCCAGTGGACGAGGTACATGGAATAGGACAGAGCCCCGATGAACACCATGGGCCTGACGCTGAGCGCCGAGCTTGCCGTCCAGCGGCCGGTCGGCGCCGAGCCGGCGAGGATGACCATCCCCGTTGCCACCACAGGGAGGATCACCGCTGTGCCTGGGAAGACGGTGGTGTCGTCGTAGAGCACGCCGCAGGCCACGACACCGGCGAGTCCCAGCCAGCCCAGAATCCCGCTCGCGCGCGCGGGCATCCTGATCCTGGTGGAGGTCACGGCGTACGCGATCAGCCCGCCGAGTGCGAACTCCCACGCACGAGTGGGCATCATGAAGAACGCCCACGGCTGGGCGCGCGCCGTCAGCCACACGCACAGGATGAGCGACAGGACGAAGGTCGAAGCGAGTGCGATCAGGATGCCCCTGTTCGACTTCCGCATGAGCAGGAAAGCGACGACGAGGACGGCGGGCCAGAGCAGGTAGAACTGTTCCTCGACTCCGAGGGACCAGTAGTGCTGGAAGATGGACGGGTTCGGGTCCGACAGGTAGTCGACGCTGCGGGTGGCGAACTGGAAGTTGGGCACGTACAGCGCGGTCGCGAGAGCGTCCTTGAGAACCGGCGTCAGGATCAGCGGTGGGATGAAGACCAGGGCTGCCACCGTCGACAGCACGAGCACCGCGAATGATGCGGGGAGGATCCGCCGGATCCTCCGTGCATAGAAGTCACCGAAATCCACGCGCCCGCGCCCGGCGATCGAGCCGAGCAGGTGCGCTGTGATCAGGAACCCGGAGATCACGAAGAAGACGTCGACACCGATGTACCCGCCGGACAGACCAGGGAGGTGCGCGTGGTAGAGGACGACCAGCAGGACGGCCACTGCCCTGAGGCCCTGGATGTCCGGGCGGAACCTCACCGGGCGGAATCCGGGGACGCTCTCGCTGTGGCGGGGCTCCACGGTTTCTTTCAGTGACACGACAAGAAGTTTAGACGGGGCAGCTGTGCTCCCCTGTCCGCACTATTTCGGGGTCGGCGTCGATGTCGGCGGGTAGAGGTCTGCCCGGATGAGGGCGCGGATCGCGTCGAAGTCGTCGAAGTCGCGTTCGTCGGGGATGATGCCGTTCGCCGGGGTGAGCTCGACCGAACTCGTCGGCTGTTCCTTCGACTTCATCGCGAGGTTGCCGAAATAGCCGAGCATGTCCTGCGGGATGTCTGTGCGCATCACCTGGGTTCCGGCCTGCGCGATGGCCTGGAACTTCGAGAGCACGTTCGCCGGGGTGAACTGGTCGAGGATCGCGGCCTGCAGTTCACGCTGCCGCGCCATCCGGTCGTAGTCGCTCGTGTTGTGCCTCGACCGGGCGTACCACTGGGCGTAATACCCGTTGAGGGTCCTCGTCCCGGGTTCGATCCACTCGTCGACCCCCTGGAGGTTCTCGTCCCCACCGATCGGCAGTCGTTTCTTCACGGTGATCTCCACTCCGCCGAGCGCATCGATCAGGGCACTGAAGCCCTGCATGTCGATGAGCGCGTAGTACTGGATCTCGAGCCCGGTGATGCCCTCGGCTGCTTCCTTCGTCGCTTCGACACCCGCGCTCGACGTCTTCGACGCGGCATCGGGGTACAGATCCTTGTGGCGCAGATCCGCCTCGGTGTAGATGGAGTTGAGCTTGCACGCGCTCACGTCGCACTCCCGGTAGCCGTTCGGGTAGAGCTCTGCCATCGGGGAGTCTTCCGAGAACGGCACGTTCCGCATGTCGCGGGGCAGGCCGATCATCGTCATCCGGCCGGTCTCAGCGTCAAGAGACACCACGGAGATGCTGTCGGGGCGGAGTCCCTCACGGTCCGGTCCGGCGTCTGCGCCGAGAAGGAGGATGTTGTATCGGCCGTCGACGGGGGGAACGGATGCCCCGTTCCCGAAGATGGACTGCAGGGTACCGCGGGTGATTCCCGCGTAGTAGGCCCCTGCCGTCGCCGTGCCGACGGAGACGACGAGGAGCAGAACGGTGCACGCCGCGATCCAGAATCGTGCGCCAGGCGCCGCGCGGACGATCCGGACCAGCCTGAGCGTGTCGATGGTGAGCACGAGCCAGAGCACCGCGTACGCCGCCAGGAGCAGCTGGACGCCGGTGAGCACCCACGAGTTGGTCACGATGGTGAGCGCTGCCGTCCGCCAGAGGAACCAGGCCAGAACGGCGAGGATGCCGAGAAGCCACATGAACAGGGTGGCGGCGAGTCCGAGCCGGCCGAGGCGGCGGTTGCCTGCGAGCACCTGGACCGAGCCGGGGATGAGGAAGTTGAGGGTGACGAGCCACCAGGCACGCCTGGTCATCAGTGCGGTGGCCTTGAGGTCCGGATGGCGGATCGGACTGGCCGCGTAGACGCTCATAGGGTGGACTTGAGGGCGCGATTCTTCTCGTCGACCTGCGCGGCGAGCGCGGACGAGAAGTCCGCCAGCCTGACCGTGAGCTCACGGTCGGCGGTTGCGAGGATCTTCACGGCGAGCAGGCCGGCGTTCCTGGCCCCGCCGATCGACACCGTGGCGACAGGCACGCCCGCCGGCATCTGCACGATGGAGAGCAGGGAGTCGAGGCCGTCGAGCTTCGCCAGCGGCACAGGCACGCCGACGACGGGAAGAGTGGTGACGGATGCCAGCATCCCTGGCAGGTGGGCGGCACCGCCTGCTCCGGCGATGATCACCTTCAGTCCGCGCGACTCGGCATCCCGACCGTACGCGATCATCTTCTCCGGCGTACGGTGCGCACTCACGACCTCGACCTCGTGGCCGACCCCGAATTCGGAGAGGACCTCGCTGGCGGCAGCCATCACCGACCAGTCGGAGTCGCTGCCCATGACGACGCCGACAAGAGGGCGCGGAGAATCGTGAAATGGCATGAAGCCCATGCTAAATGTCAGTCCTGAAAAAACGCCGCTGCGGCGCGCGCTTCATAGGCGACCACGTCGAGGTCGCGGCCGCTCGCGTTGACGTGGCCGACCTTGCGCCCCGGCCTGGGGTCCTTGCCGTAGTTGTGGATCTTCGCCGTCGGATGGAACTCCATCGCGCTCGCGTACCGGTCGGCGAGCGCGCCCCCGACCGGCCCTCCGAGAATGTTGACCATCACGGTGTGCGGTTCGCAGCATCCTGTCGCACCGAGCGGGAGGTCGAGCACGGCCCGCAGGTGCTGCTCGAACTGGCTCGTGGTCGACCCGTCCTGGGTCCAGTGCCCCGAGTTGTGCGGCCGCATGGCGAGTTCGTTGACGAGGAGCCTGTCGTCGGTCGTCTCGAACAGTTCGACGGCGAAGACCCCGGTGACACCGAGCCCCCCTGCGACGTCTGTGGCGATCTGGGCAGCCACCTCGGCGACACGCCCCACGGAGCCGGGCGCGGGGGCGATGACCTCGGCGCAGACTCCGTCGCGCTGGACGGACTCGACGACCGGCCAGAGCACGAGCTCGCCCGACGGCCGGCGTGCGGCCAGCTGGGCCAGTTCACGGCGGAAGTCGACGAGTTCCTCGACGAGCAGGGCGTCACCCGCTCCGTTCTCGGCGAGGACCGTGAACCAGTCGTCCGCGTCGCGGGCGGATGAGACGACCCTGACGCCCTTGCCGTCGTATCCGCCCCGTGGGGTCTTCACCACGGCACGTCCGCCGTTGTCGTCGAGGAACGCCTGCAGCTCGTCCGGCGTCTCGACACGGGCCCAGACGGGGACGGGCAGGCCGAGGTCGCTGAGCTTCTGGCGCATGAGCAGTTTGTCCTGCGCGTAGAGCAGTGCGTCAGGTCCGGGGTGGACGGCGACGCCGGCGTCGACGAGACGGCGGAGAACGTCCTGTGGAACGTGCTCGTGGTCGAAGGTGATGACGTCGACGTCCTCGGCGAACCGGAGCACGGTGTCGGCGTCGTGATAGTCGCCGACGCCTGTCGCTGCGAGCTGGGCGGCCATGCCGTCCGCCTCGGCGAGCACACGGAGTTCGATGCCGAGGTTCACCGCTGCCGGGATCATCATCCGGGCGAGCTGTCCGCCGCCAATCACTCCAACACGGACCACGGCCGTCGCCTCCCAGCGGTAGATGTCACTTCTGCAGCGCAGGGAACTCCCAGCGGGAACCACCGGAGAGTCGCATAAACTGCGTACGCCAGCCTATCCTCGCGCACGGCGCACCGGCATCCACTCGAGCCCCTTCCGAACCGGAGCAGGACATGACCCGAACCGCGCCGCCCGGCCGCGCGCGACGCCTCATGACCCAGGCGATCCAGTTCGGTATCGTCGGCGCCGCCGGGCTGCTCGTCGACCTGATGGTCTTCAACGCGCTCCGGCTGACCCTGCTCTCGCCCGAAAACGTGCATACGGGTCCACTCATCGCGAAGATCATCTCCACGCTGCTCGCGATCGTCACCAACTGGCTGGGGAACCGCTACTGGACCTTCTCCGGCGAGCGCCAGTCGAACACCGCCAGGGAGGGTGTCGAGTTCTTCGCGGTGTCGCTAGCCGGGATGGGGATCGGCCTGGGCTGCCTGTGGCTGTCGCACTACGGGCTCGGCTTCACGTCCGTTCTCGCAGACAACATCTCGGCGAACGTCATCGGGCTCGGCCTCGGCGCCGTCTTCCGGTTCACGCTCTACCGCTACTGGGTGTTCGCACCGGGCAGGCAACTGTCGCCAGACACGGGAGGCGTTCGGGCGGGTCAGAACGCGGTGGTCACCGTTCCGAGCGAACCGGCCTGATTCCCGAGGACCACCTGGTTCTTCTCGATCAGATCCTGCAGGGTGTCGAGCACCTGGTCCGCTCCGGGGAGGTCGCGGAGGACGAGCGGCTTCTCCACCCCCGAACTGATCACGATGTCGCCCGAGCGGAACGCGCTCTGCAGCCACGTGCGCTTGAGCGTGACGTGGTAGCCGCGGCTGTGGAAGATCTCCCTGCGCTCCCGGACGAAGAACCCGCGACGCGCGATCACCCGCCTGGTCGTGATGGTGCAGCGGTGGTTGAGCCAGAAGATGTATGGGAAGAGCACGAGCAGGACGAAGAGCGCAGCGGCCCCCGCGACGATCGCGATGTGCTGCCAGGTCTCGGAGAACAGGCTGATGCCGTAGACGGCGACGCCGGGAAGCACGATCAGCAGGAGAGCCGGCCAGAACAGGGCGCGGGCGTTGGGGCGCAGTCGAGCGACCACTCGTTCGGTGGGGACAACGGATCGCTGGCCGTCATGAGGCAGGCTCGACGGAGCGCTCGGGTACTCGACCATGCTTCATTCCTACCACCGGCCATGCCGGGCGACCGACCGCACCGCCGCCTCCCGGCGTTCTGATCGCGGCATCCGCGAGCCCAGCCGGCTACCGCGAACGGAGGTGGGTGATGTCACCGGCCGAGATCGGCGTGAGATCCGGGGACCCGTCGGCCTGGACGACGATCCGTCCGGAGACGTCGATACCGCGGGCCATCCCCGCGAGCACGTTGCCGCCGGGGAGTTCGACGCTGACCCTCGCACCGATCGTGCCGCACGCCTCGGTGACGGCCGCCTGCAGTCCGCTGGCCTGAGCGTCCCCGCCCGCGGCGCGGAAGGCGTCGAGCAGGCCGCGGAACTCTCTGAGGTAGGTCTCCAGCACGAGGTCGGCGTCCGGATGCTCCGCCCCGGCAACGGCGAGCGAGGTCGCGGTCGGGACAGGCAGCTGATCCTCGGTCATGCTGAGGTTCACTCCGGCGCCCACGACGACGCTGGGCGTCTCGCCGACGACGAGCTCGCTGAGCACACCGCAGATCTTCCGTCCGTCGACGAGCACGTCATTCGGCCACTTCAGCCAGACACCGTCGCTCGCGGGGAGGGATTCCCGCACGGCGCGGGTCATCGCGAGCCCGGCGGCGAGCGGAAGCCAGCCGAGCGCGTCGATCCGAAGCGAGGCATCCGCCCGGACGAGGACGGAGACGGCGAGCGTCGTGCTTGGCGGGCTCACCCACGACCGACCGAGACGACCACGGCCGGCGGTCTGATTGTCGGTGACGACGACGGAGAAGTCCGGCCACGCATCCGGATCTGCGGCAGCTGCGACGAGCACGTCATTGGTGGACGGGGTCTCGGACAGCACGACGAGGCGGGAGGCGACGGCGGAAGAACGGGGGAACTCGACAGTCATGGCACCACGATACGCGCCGTAATTCCACAAGGTGCCGACGACCTCCTTGTAGGCATCCGCCAACGGTATGCCAGTATCCCTGCACAGTAGAGTGAATAAGTGACCGAAGACGCAGCTACGCCCGACGCCCCCGACCTGTACACGACCGCCGGGAAGCTGGCCGATCTGAAGCAGCGATACCACGAAGCCGTGACGGCCTCAGGGGACGCCGCCATCGCCAAGCAGCACGCCAAGGGCAAGATGACCGCGAGGGAGCGGATCGCCGAGCTCCTCGATCCGGGCAGCTTCGTCGAACTGGACGAGTTCGTCCGGCACCGCACGCACGCCTTCGGCATGGAGAAGTCCCGGCCGTACGGCGATGCCGTCGTCACGGGCACCGGCACCATCCACGGCCGCCAGGTCGCCGTCTACTCGCAGGACTTCACCATCTTCGGCGGATCGCTCGGCGAGGTCGCCGGCGAGAAGATCATCAAGATCATGGACCACGCCCTGAAGACCGGCGTCCCGATCATCGGCATGCTCGACTCTGGCGGCGCCCGGATCCAGGAGGGCGTCGTCGCCCTCGGCAAGTACGGCGAGATCTTCCGCCGCAACACCGCCGCATCGGGAGTCATCCCGCAGATCTCGATCATCATGGGCCCCGCAGCCGGTGGCGCCGTGTACTCCCCCGCCCTCACCGACTTCGTGATCATGGTCGACAAGACCAGCCAGATGTTCGTCACCGGCCCGGACGTGATCAAGACCGTCACCGGCGAAGACGTCGGCATGGAGGAGCTCGGAGGCGCGCTCACCCACAACACCCGGTCGGGAGTCGCGCACTACCTCGCCAGCGACGAGTCGGACGCCCTCGATTACGCACGTACGCTCATCGGCTTCCTTCCAGACAACAACCTCGCAGAGCTCCCGGTCTACGAGAGCGAGGTCGAGCTGGAGACGACGGATGCCGATCGCAAGCTGAACACGATCATCCCCGACTCGCCGAACCAGCCATACGACGTCACCACGGTGATCGAGCACGTCGTCGACCACGGCGACTTCCTCGAGGTCCAGCCGCTGTTCGCCCCGAACATCGTCATCGGCTTCGCCAGGGTCGAGGGCCGCACCGTCGGCATCATCGCCAACCAGCCGAACGCCATGGCCGGTACCCTCAACATCGAGGCCGGTGAGAAGGCGTCCCGCTTCGTGCGGTTCTGCGACGCATTCAGCATCCCGATCCTCACCCTCGTCGACGTCCCCGGTTACCTGCCAGGCACCGACCAGGAATGGACAGGCGTGATCCGCCGCGGCGCGAAGCTCCTCTACGCCTACGCCGAGGCCACAGTGCCGCTCGTCACCGTCATCCTGCGCAAGGCCTACGGTGGGGCGTACATCGTCATGGGCTCCAAGCAACTCGGCGCCGACATCAACCTGGCCTGGCCGACAGCGGAGATCGCGGTGATGGGCGGCCAGGGAGCGGTCAACATCCTGTACCGCGGCGAGATCAAGCGCGCTGAGGCCGCAGGCGAGGACGTCGCCGCCGTTCGGACCAAGCTGGCCAACGAGTACACCTACAACGTCGCCAGCCCGTTCCTCGCCGCAGAGCGCGGTGAGCTCGACGGCGTGATCGAGCCGGCAGCGACCCGCGTCGCCATCATCAAGGCACTGCGTTCGCTCAAGGGCAAGCGCGCCAGCCTTCCGCCCAAGAAGCACGGGAACATCCCGCTGTGACCGGGCAGGAACCGCTCCCGCGACGCGCGAGGCGGCATGCGGCGGCGCCGGTCCGTACCGGGCTGTTCACTACGGACGAGACGGCAGAGCACGGCGTGAACGTCCGCATCCTCCGCGGCTCCCCGACCCCCGAGGAGATCGCGGCCGTGACCGCGGTGCTGACCGCAGCCGTCGTCGAGGAGGCGGGCCGTTCGGAGGCCGTTCCGTCCGATGGCCCTTCGGCCTGGCAGAGGAGCCAGCGCACGATGCGCTCACCGCTCACCGCAGGCGCAGGACGGTGGCGGAACTTCTCCGTCTGACCGGTCCCCCAAAGAGACGACTAGCGGCCGGGGTGCAATGCCTCCAGAATAAAACCGCAAGGTGTCTCTCTTTGAGGGTTACACCACCAAACGATTCGCTCGATTAGGGTAGCAGCGGCGTTTGGGGGCGGGTCAGGGCATTATTCGGGTTACTGCTCTGACCCGGGGCTTCACAGGGCCGGTTCGACAAGAACCGGCCCTTTCCCTTTGTCTTTTCCTGTATCAGGGCGAGAGCTCGGTGCCGTCGACGGCGGATAGCGACGTGGGTGTCAGCGACGGATGGCGGCGTCGCTGGTCTCCCGCGGGATCTCCAGCCACAACCGGACCGCGTCGCCAGGCTCATCCGGGTCGGTCGACGCGCTCAGCGCAACCAGGGTGACCGCAACGTCGGAGTCGGCCGGGGCGGTCCTGACGATCATCCGGTCCGCCTCTGTGCGGTCCACTGCATCGGCAACCTTGCCGAGGACGACATCGAGCTCGTCCTCGGACATGTGGTCGAGGGTGCCTTCATCGAGCATGCTCACCGCGGTGCCGCGGCGTCTGGCTGCGAGGACGCTGTTCCTGACCCGGTCGTTCAGCAGCCGCCTGCCCCTGATCTCGTCCCGGAGCCCTGCTTCGAGCACACGGCATTCGATCCGCTGTGCCTCGCTGAGCTCTCCGCCGGCGAGGATGATGTCGCGGAGGATGGGAAGTGCGCGCTTGCCGGTCTGCTCGAGACGTGTGCGCCTCTCCTGCTCGTGCGCATCCTGGGCCGCCTGCCACTTCGCGGCCTCCTGCTCGGCCACGGTAAGCGTCTGGGCGTCGTGCCCGACCTTCGCGAGGGACCGAGTGAGGACGCCGGCCACGAAGACCCACATGAGGCTCCCGGTGACGCCGATCTCCATCGACGTGCCGAGCCCGCACCAGACGACCGACTGGACGGTGAGGAAGATGACGCCGATCCAGCCGACGAGTTCCTGCCTGCGCACCACGGTGATGGTCATCAGGGTGCCGATGGCGGAGACGTGCCAGGTCGCGTATCCGTTGTTGACGGATGGGTCGAGCTGGCTGGTGACGAGCAGGGGCACTGACACCGCTGTCGCCAGGCAGAAGGCGGCGAGCCATGGAGGCATCGCCGTCGGGCTGGACGGCCAGAGGGCGATCACTGTCGCGGCCAGGTACAGCACCATGGCCGCGAGGCTCGGCCACGGAGACTCCGCCTGCGGCAGCGTCAGCAAGCCACGGACGACGTGGTAGAACGAGAACGCCGCAGCGAGGGCGATCATGGTGTACCTGTTGAGGGAGATCACGGTGCCGTCACCCCTCCAGTCGTCTCGAGGACGTCCTGCCCTGAGGCCGGGTCGTCGGCCCAGCGGATGCTGATCGTCGTCCCTGCTCCCGGCGAGGAACGGAGGTCGACCGAACCGCCGACGGCGAGAACGCGCTCGATGATCGAGACGCGGAGACCGAGCCGGTCGGCGTCGACGGCCCCGCGGTCGAAGCCGATGCCGTCGTCGCTCACGCACACGTGTACGACCCGGTCGCCGCCGACCTCGACGGTCACGCTGCGGGTGTCCGGTTCGCCTGCGTGCTGCACGCTGTTGGTCATGGCCTGGGCAGCGGCCAGGTAGAGGCTCTCGGCGACGCGGAACGGCACTTCGCGATCGATCGGCCCGATCACGGTGACGTCGAACGGTGCTTCGAGGTGCTCGGCGTGCTGCCGGAGGAGGTCGACGACCCAGCCGACGGTGATCGCCGGCGCCGGTCCTGCCGGCGGGGAGTCGAGCGCGGCGAGGCGGCTGATGGCGTCGCTGGCCATCGCGACGGCCGCACGGGCCTGCTCAGGTGTGGAGGCGCGGTCCGCCGCCTGAAGCGAGGCGAGGACGGTGTCGTGGACGAGCGCGTCCACCTCGATCCGCTCTGCTTCGAGCGCGTGCTGCCTGACCGCCTCGTCATAGCGGGCGAACGCCGCTGAGCGTGCCTCGTCGACGGTTCGCGCCGCGCGGCGGAACATGGTGATGAGCACCATGATGACGAGCCCGATCATCGTGCCGTAGAGCGCATCCTGCACGGCGATGTCGAGGTGGGTGATGTTCCCTTCGCCGTCGATCACCCGGGCCACGCCGTAGACGGCAGGCGTGATCACGATGTACGTGGCCGCCAGCCAGGGCCGGACGGCCTGCGAGATGCAGCCGCAGGCGATCGCACAGAGGTACCAGGTCCACGGTTCGGCCTTGGAATCCGCACCGGCCCCCGCCGTGACGACGGGCCACAGCGCGACGGCGACGAGGTAGGTGACGGCGAAGACGATGTTGGCCACGCGCTGCACGCGGGCATCCACGATGCCGGTGAGGATGACGATGACGAGAAGCCCGAGCAGGGTGAGCAGGTAGACCGTACCGAGCGGTTCTGGCACGACGACGCCGCTCCCGAGTGCGATGCTCAGCGTCTGTGCACCGAAAACCAAGGCCATCAGGCTGATCGACCTGGCGATCAGCCGTTCGATCCTGGCGACGCTGAACCTGGGCTGCGTGTGCGCGGCATCGCGCGCGACGCGGTCGAGGTTGTCGAGGACAGGACCACGCGGGATCGGCGAGAAGATCGCGCCGGACCGCGGCTGGTTAGTCATCGCCCGTGCCGGGGTTGAGTTCGGGAAGGATGCCGTCTTCGACGGCGCGGCGCAGCAGGTCGACCTTGGTCGGTGCTGGGCGCCCGATCTCGACGTACTTCCCGCGGATACGGTCGAGGTATTCCTTCACCGTCGATGGCGCGATGCCGAGTTGGACGGCGACGTCCTTCATCGGGAGACCTGACGCGTACAGGTGCAGGACGTCGCGTTCGCGACGGCCGAGCTGGGCCCGACTGAAGTCGCCGTCCGCGTCGATCGCACTCGCCCATTCCAGATTGTTCAGCGCCTCACCGCTGGCGACGGTCTCGATGGCGGCCACGACGGCATCCGTCGGCGCGCTCTTCGGGATGACACCTGCTGCACCTGCGGCGAGCGCCTCACGGACCGAGGCGACCCTGTCGGCGATGCTGTGGATGAGGACGGCAGACCCTGAGCCGTGGACGGCCCGCACGTTGTCGGTGATGTTGCTGCCGTCGCCGAGGTTGAGGTCGAGCACGACGACGTCACACGGAACGCCGCCCGCTTCGGTGACGAACTCCTGCACAGTCGAGACGCTGTGCGCCACGGTGTGCCCCGCAGACTCGCAGACGGCCGTCAGGCCCATCCGGACGGACTCATGATCATCGATAACCGCTATGCGCACCACAGTGCCCATCGTAGGCGCTGCACGGACGGTTTCGGTCGTCGCGACGCGATCATCGGGTCAACAACGCGATCGACTCGATGTGGTGCGTGTGCGGGAACAGGTCGAACGCACGGATGCTCCTGAGTTGGTAGCCCTCAGCGGCGAGGAGCCCGATGTCACGAGACAGGGCGACGGGGTCGCAGGCGACGTAGACCAGTTGGGCCGGGCCGAGCTCGGCCAGGCTGGCCACGACCTCCTTGCCTGCGCCTGAGCGCGGCGGGTCGAGGACGACGGTCCCAGCGGCGAGTCTCGAGCGCTCAGCGGCGCTGGACTGCGCCACGAGGCCCCTCAGGTAGGAGTCGACCCGGGCGGTGATGCTCTGTGCCCCGACCCAGTCGGAGAGGTTCTCGGCGGCGTGGTCGGTCGCGCGGACCGACGACTCGACGCTCGTGATCCTCGTCGTGCTGCCGAACTTGTCGCCGATGGCCGCCGCGAGGAGGCCGACGCCGCCGTACAGGTCGAGGTTGGCTGCCCGGGGGTCGAAGAGTGCTTCGTCGACGGTGGACTGCACGAGCGAGGTCAAGAGCTCGGCCGCAGAGCGGTGGACCTGCCAGAACCCGCCCTCGTCGAGGAAGAAGTCGCGGTCGCCGACCCGCTCGATGATGGTCTGCTCACGCCTGTTCGCCGGGCTCACGCCCTTCTTCACCGGCTCACGGACGACGATCCTGGCGCTGTTCGTGCTGCTCGGCGAGATGATGTCCACGGATTCGGCACCGCGGAAGCGCTGGTCGAGCGGGGCGGCGGATGCCACCTCGTCTGTGGCGAGCGGAAGGTCGCCGACCTTGATCACCTTGTGGCTGCGGGCGGCGTACGGGCCGACGTTGCCGTCCTCGTCGACGTGCAGGCTGACCCGGGTCCGCCAGGCCAGGCCGTCGCGGTCGTCGTCACCTGGCGCGGCCTCGACCACGACGCCGCTCTCGACTCCGGCGAACCGCTGCAGCGAGTCGGCGAGCACCTGGCGCTTGAGTTCACGCTGGTGCGACAGCTCGATGTGCCCGAACTCGGCGCCGCCTGCCCGGTCGGCGGGGGCGACGTCGATGGACGACGACGCCCAGACATGGGACTGCCGGTGCGGCGAGGCATCCAGGACTTCGATGGTCTCGGCACGCCAGAAACTCTTTTTCGAACTCTCCGTGATCCTCGCCCTGACGCGCTCCCCCGGCAGGGTGTCCGCCACGAAGACCACGCGGCCGTCGAGCCGCGAAACGAAGACACCGCCGTGGGCTACGTTGGTTATCTCGAGCTCGACATCTGCTGGGGTGTTGGATTGCGCATTCACCCTTGAATCGTCCCACGGATGTGCGCCGCTCGCTCGCGCCTGTCGTGCCGGCCGGCACCGCCGAAGGGACCGAAGTTGCAGCTCTACCTCGCCTCCACCTCTCCCGCCCGCCTCATGCTGCTGCGCCAGAGCGGGATCGAACCGGTGATCGTGCCGTCGCACGTGGATGAGGACGCCGCCGTTGCGGCGGCCGAATCCGCTGCCGGTTCCGCGCTCAGCCCTGAGGACACTGTCGCCCTGCTGGCTCAGGCGAAGGCGGAGTCGGTGTGGCGAGACCTCGACGGCGCGGACGGCCTGATCCTCGGCGGCGACTCCGTGTTCGTGGTCGACGGAGTGATCTACGGCAAGCCGCATACCGCTGAGGCCGCGCGCGACCGCTGGCAGACGCAACGCGGGAGGACGGGACGCCTCTACTCGGGGCACTGGCTGATCGAACACCGTGCGGACGGCAGCGCAGGGGGTGCCGTCGGCGCTGTCGCATGGGCGGATGTCACGTTCGCCGGCGACATCACCGATGCCGAGCTCGACGCGTACATCGCCACGGGCGAACCGCTGCAGGTGGCAGGGGCGTTCACCATCGACAGCCTCGGCGCCCCGTTCATCGAGCACATCTCCGGCGACCCATCGACGGTGGTCGGGCTGTCGCTCCCCACCCTCCGCACACTCGTCAGGCAACTCGGATTCGAGTGGACCGCACTGTGGAACCGCGGCGGCGCGTTGTAGGCATCCGCAGTGCTTCTCCGGGCATTTCTGTGGGCACCGACCAAAAACCTCGCGGCTGTGGGCAATAGGCTAGGGAACTGTGTCGCGTATATCCAAGGTCCTCATTGCCAATCGGGGCGAAATAGCCGTCCGAGTGATCCGCGCAGCGCGCGACAGCGGGATCGGCTCGGTCGCCGTCTACGCCGACCAGGACCGTGACGCCATGCACGCGAAGCTGGCCGACGAAGCGTACGCGCTCGACGGCTCGACGAGCGCTGACACCTACCTCGTCATCGACAAGATCCTGTCGATCGCCCGCCGCTCAGGCGCAGACGCCATCCACCCCGGCTACGGCTTCCTCGCCGAGAACGCCGACTTCGCCCGTGCCGTGATCGCGTCGGGGCTGATCTGGATCGGACCGTCGCCAGAAGCGATCGAGAAGCTCGGCGACAAGGTCTCAGCACGCCACGTGGCCCAGAAGGTCGGAGCCCCGCTCGCCCCTGGCACTCTCAACCCCGTCTCAGGAGCCGAAGAAGTGCTCGCGTTCGTCGATGAGCACGGCCTTCCCGTCGCCATCAAGGCGGCATTCGGTGGCGGGGGCCGCGGCCTCAAGATCGCCCGCGAACGTGACGAGGTCGCCGAGGCGTTCGACTCGGCCACCAGGGAGGCCATCGCCGCCTTCGGTCGCGGCGAGTGCTTCGTGGAGAAGTACCTCGACCAGCCGCGCCACGTCGAGACGCAGTGCCTGGCAGACGTCGACGGGAATGTCGTCGTGGTCTCCACGCGCGACTGCTCCCTGCAGCGCAGACACCAGAAGCTCGTCGAGGAGGCGCCCGCGCCGTTCCTGACCGACGAACAGAACGACCTGCTGTACAGCGCCTCGAAGGCGATCCTCAAAGAGGTCGGCTACGTCGGCGCAGGGACCTGCGAGTTCCTCATCGGCAAGGACGGCACCGTCTCCTTCCTCGAGGTCAACACCCGGCTGCAGGTCGAACACCCGGTCTCAGAGGAGATCACCGGGCTCGACCTCGTGCGCGAACAGTTCAGGCTCGCCGAGGGCGGCATCCTCGACTATGAAGACCCCATCCCGCAGGGCCACTCGATCGAGTTCCGCATCAACGGTGAAGACCCGGGTCGCGGCTTTCTCCCCCAGCCGGGACCGATCCACGTGTTCAAGACTTTCGGCGGTCCAGGCATCCGCCTCGACTCCGGCGTCACCGCCGGCGACGAGATCTCTGGTGCGTTCGATTCGCTGCTCGGCAAGATCATCGTCACCGGCGCGGACCGCGAGCAGGCGCTCGAGCGCTCCCGCCGTGCCCTCGACGAGTTCGAGGTCTCCGGCCTTCCCACCGTGATCCCGTTCCACCGCAAGATCGTGCGCGACCCTGCCTTCACCGCTGAGAACGGCGTGTTCGGCATCTACACGCGCTGGATCGAGACCGAGTTCGACAACGACATCGAGCCCTGGGACGGCGAGTTCGACGGCCCGAAGGCATCGACCACACGGCACAGCGTCGTCGTCGAGGTCGAAGGCAAGCGCATCGAAGTGAGCCTCCCCACGAGTCTCATCCCCGGCGTCGGCGGTACGGGACGCGCGCTCGCCCCCGCTCCGAAACGGCACGGCGGATCGGGAACGGTCAGCTCGGCGACGGGCGACGCAGTCGCATCGCCGATGCAGGCCACGATCGTGAAGCTCGCTGTGATCGACGGCCAGGAAGTCGTCAAGGGCGACCTCGTGGTCGTGCTCGAGGCGATGAAGATGGAACAGCCCATCACCGCCCACAAGGACGGCACCATCGGCAACGTGAACGCCGACGTCGGCGCGACCGTGTCGAGCGGGCACCAGCTGCTGACGATCACCTCGGCGTAGCCGGCGCCCCATCACGTTCGGTCGGCGGATGCCGGCGGTCGCGCTCATCTGTCACCAACGGCGGTGACGCGACCCGTTCGGCGCGCTTCGTGACACATGAAACCGACACCGGCGTTCATCCGAACAGCGCTGTGGGCGGTCATCCGTCGCATATGCCGGTTCCTGGACCCACGGGTCGACAGTTGCGACGGACGAACCCCCAGCGACATACGGCCGCCACGGCAGACGCGACGTCAGTTGACGATGTGCATCGCTTTCGCGGCATCCGTGATGCTGCCGGTCAGCGACGGGTACACGGCGAACGCTCGCGCGATCTCGTCGACGTTGAGCCGGTGCTCGACGGCGATCGCGAGGGGGAAGATGAGCTCGCTGGCCTTCGGCGCCACGATGACGCCTCCGATGACCGTGCCGGAGCCGGTGCGGGCGAAGAGCTTGACGAAGCCATCCTTGATGCCGAGCATCTTGGCCCGCGGGTTCGACTTGAGCGGCAGTTTGTAGATCACGCCCTGGGCGATGCCGTCCTCGATCTGCTTCTGGGTCCAGCCGACCGTGGCGATCTCCGGCTGGGTGAAGATGTTCGCCGCGACGTTGCGCAGCTCGGTGGGGTTCACGGCGTCGCCCATGGCGTGGAAGATCGCTGAGCGTCCCTGCATCGACGCGACGGATGCCAGCGGCATGAAGGTCGTGCAGTCGCCGGCGGCGTAGATGTTGGGGATCGACGTGCGGGCGACACGGTTGACCCGGATGTGACCGGACTCTGTCATCTGCACGCCGGCCTCTTCCAGCCCGATGCCTGCCGTGTTCGGAATGGCGCCGACGGCCATGAGGCAGTGGCTTCCTTCGACGGTCCTGCCGTCGGAGAGCGTGGCGACGACGCCGTTCTCTGTGCGCACGACGCTCGACGCTCGCGACTTCGAGAGCACGGTCATGCCCTGCCGTTTGAAGACCTTCTCGATCACCGCTGCGGCGTCGGCGTCCTCCCCAGGCAGGACCTGGTCGCGGCTGGAAATAAGGGTGACTTCAGAGCCGAGCGCCCGGTAGGCGGAGGCGAACTCGGCGCCGGTGACGCCGGAACCGACGACGATGAGGTGCTCGGGGCAGGCCTTGAGGTTGTAGAGCTGGGTCCAGCTGAGGATGCGTTCGCCGTCCGGCATGGCCGACGGGAGCTGGCGGGGGCTGCCGCCGACGGAGACGACGATGGTGTCTGCCTCGACGCGGTCGAAGTCTGTTCCGCGGCCACCTGCTTCGGTCGACACGATGACGGCGTCGCGGCCGTCGAGTCGGCCGTCGCCGTTGACGATCCTCACACCGGCCTGCTCGAGGTTGGAGCGCATGTCCTCGGACTGCTGGCGGGCAAGGCCGAGCAGCCGCTTGTTGACGGCGGCGAGGTTGACGGTGACCTCAGGCTTGACCGGCTTCCCGTCTGCACTCCGGGCGAAGAACTGGACGCCGAGCTCGCTGGCGCCGCGGACGGCGTTGGTGGCTTCGGCGGTGGCGATGAGGGTCTTCGACGGCACGACGTCGGTGATGACGGCTGCTCCACCGACACCGGTGCGCTCGATGAGCGTGACGTCGGCGCCGAGCTGTGCGCCCGCGAGGGCGGCCTCATAGCCGCCGGGGCCACCTCCGAGTACAGCGATCCGTTGTTTGCGCTCGAACTCGTAGGTCATTGCTCCATTGTCGCAGCCCGGAACACCGTCACCAAAACGCGGACGGTCGGCAGATCCGCATGAGCGCGCGGATCCGGGACAACAGCGTCGCGTCGTGCTCAGATGTTGCCCGTCGCAGGCATCCGTTCGAATTCCCGTCCCCGCAGCTGCGCGGCAAATATGATGGGGGAATGTCAGACGCTCCAGGAAACCCGCTCGACGATCGTTCCGCCGATCCCTTCGCCATCGCGCAGCGCGCTGCCGCCCAGATCGCCGAGAAGACCGGCGTCGAACGCCACGAGATCGCCCTCACCCTCGGTTCAGGCTGGGGCAAGGCCGCTGAGCTGATCGGTGAGACGACGGCAACGATCCCCGCACACGAGATCGAGGGATTCTCCCGCCCGGCCCTCGAGGGTCACGTCGGCACGCTCCGGTCCGTGCTCCTGCCGAGCGGTAAGCGCGCCCTCGTCATCGGCGCACGCACCCACTACTACGAAGGCCACGGCGTGCGCAGGGTCGTGCACAGCGTGCGGACCGCTGCGGCCGCTGGCGCCACGACGATGATCCTCACCAACGGTGCTGGCGGCATCAAGGAGACCTGGGCTCCTGGCACCCCTGTCCTGATCAGCGACCACATCAACCTCACCGCCGATTCACCGCTCGAGGGCGCGACCTTCATCGACCTCACCGACCTGTACTCGTCCCGCCTGCGGGCGCTGGCCCACAGCATCGACGCCACCCTCGATGAGGGTGTGTACTGCCAGTTCCGCGGGCCGCACTACGAGACCCCGGCCGAGGTGCAGATGGCGAAGACGATCGGAGGCCACATCGTCGGCATGTCGACCGCGCTCGAGGCGATCGCCGCGCGGCAGGCGGGCATGGAGGTCCTCGGCCTCTCACTCATCACCAACCTCGCGGCGGGCATCCAGTCGACGCCGCTGAGCCACCAGGAGGTCCTCGAGGCCGGCCGCGACGCCGAACCGGTGATCAGCGCGCTCCTGGCCCGGATCGTGGCAGCACTGTGATGAACGACGCCGGAGCCGGCCACATCCTCACCGTGGCCCAGGCCTGGCTGGACCAGGACCCGGACCCGGAGACCAGGGACGAACTCGGAACACTCATCCGGGATGCCCAGGGCGGCAGTGAACCGGCCCTCGACGAATTGCACAGCCGGTTCGACACCCGCCTCGAGTTCGGGACCGCAGGGCTCCGCGGTCGTATCGAAGCGGGATCCGCCCGGATGAACCGCGTGCTCGTCTCGCAGGCCGCCGCCGGTCTCGCCGCGTTCCTGCTCGAGCGCGAGCCTGGGGTCACGCCCAGTGTCGTCATCGGCTACGACGGCCGGAGGAACTCGCGGGTCTTCGCGACGGACACCGCCGAGATCATGGCGGGCGCCGGCATCCGCGCGATCCTGCTTCCCCGCCTGCTTCCGACACCTGTGCTCGCCTTCGCGGTCCGCCACCTCGACGCCTCCGCCGGCGTGATGGTCACCGCGAGTCACAACCCGCCCGCAGACAACGGATACAAGGTGTACCTCGGCGGCGCCGACCAGGGTTCCCAGATCGTGTCCCCCGCCGACGCAGAGATCGAGGCCCACATCTCGCGCGTGGCCACCTCGGGCAACGTCCTCGAACTGGCCAGGAGCACCGAATACGCCACGGCGGGCGACGACGTCGTCGACGCATACGTCGACGCGACGGTGGCGAGCATCCCGGTTGAACCGGTCGAGCTCAACGTGGTCTACACGGCCATGCACGGTGTCGGCTGGGAGACGTTCTCCCGCGTCGCCACGAAGGCCGGTCTCACCCTCCCGCACTCGGTGCGCGAGCAGCAGGAACCAGACCCGGACTTCCCGACCGTGGCGTTCCCCAACCCGGAAGAGCCAGGCGCGCTCGACCTCTCGTACGCTCTCGCACGTGAGACCGGCGCCGAGCTCATCGTCGCCAACGACCCCGACGCCGACCGGCTCTCGATCGCGGTCCCTGACGCGTCGCATCCGGAGGGGTACCGGCAGCTCTCCGGCAACGAGGTCGGTGCCATCCTCGGCTGGCGCGCAGCCGTCCTCAACGCCGAACAGCCGAAGCCCGGCGGCGTGCTCGCCTGCTCGATCGTGTCTTCCCCGGCCCTCGCCGCCGTCGCCAGGGAGTACGAGCTGGACTTCGTCGAGACGCTCACCGGTTTCAAGTGGGTCTCCCGTGTGCCGAACCTGATCTTCGGCTACGAGGAGGCACTCGGCTACCTCGTCAATCCGGGGACTGTCCGCGACAAGGACGGCATCTCCGCAGCCATCGACTTCCTCGCCATGACCTGCTTCTTCAAGGCGCAGAACATCACCATCGAGCGCGTGCTCGAGGCGTTCGCAGAGAAGTTCGGCTACTTCGCCAGCGACCAGCTCTCGCTGCGGGTCACCGACCTGTACGACATCGCGGCGATCATGGCCCACCTGAGGGCGGAGCCGCTCGAGAGCCTCGGCGGTATCGCCGTCTCCGGCATCGACGACCTGCGCGACGGGTCCGGTGACCTTCCTCCGACGGATGCTCTCCGGTTCCGGCTCGAGGACGGCTCACGCGTGATGGCGCGGCCGAGCGGCACCGAACCGAAGATCAAGTTCTATCTGGACGTGCACCGCCCGATCGAGCAGCGGGGCGAGGCCTCGGATGTCCTCGCTGCCGTCAAGGCCGAGTTGCAGGAGATCGCTGCGACGGCGACCGCCTGACACCCGGCGACGTGAGGCGTCAACCCAGGGCGCGCTCGAGCTTTTCGGTGATCTCTTCGAGGTCGAAGTAATTGTTGATGACGACGATGTCGGCGAAGGTCTTGCCGATCTTGTCGACCAGCTCGGGCGACGTCAGGATGACCTGCGCGTCAGCAGCGGCGGCGGCGAGGCCCGCGACGTCGGACGCCGTCACGTCCGCTTCGATCTCGAGTCGCTGGAGCACACGTTCGGCGTTGACCTTGAGGATGCCGGATGTTCCGACACCGGCACCGCAGATGGCGACGATTTTCATGGGGTCTCCCGGCTCGTTGCTGACTATTCAGTCGCGTTGAGCACGCGGCGGACGTCGTCAGGGGTTGCGGCTGATGCGACGGCCGGGATCGCCTCCCGGTCGTTGAAGACGTTGGCGAGGTCCGCCACGGAGGTCACGTGCGACTCCGGGGTGGTGACGGCGAGTCCGAGGACGACGCTCACCGGGTCGTTGTGCGGGTGCCCGAAGGCGACGGGTTCGGCGAGTGTGACGACGGAGAGCCCCTCACGCGTCACGTCGGCGCCCGGCCGCGCGTGTGCGAGCGCCAGGCCCGGTGCGATCACGATGTACGCGCCGAACTCGTCGATGACCTGGATCATCCGCTCGGTGTATGCGTCCTGGGTCGCCCCGCTTCGCACGAGTGCGGCGCCGGCGAGCCGGACCGCTTCACGCCAGTCCGACGCGGTCGCGCCGAGCTCGATGGCGGAATCCGGAAGAGGGGGCAGGGACATCGTGGTCTCACTTCGAAGGGTGGGGGTGGTCAACCGGCTTCAGCGTATCGGCTCCATGTTCTCCCCCGATCGCCGCGCAGGTCAGGGGCGGTAACTCTCGGCATCCTCGAAGCCTGCCGAAATGATCTCGGCGAGTTCCTCCCGGTCCTCCAGGGGCAGGAACGCGGCACTCGCCGCATTCTGCTGGAACACCTCGAGGTCGTCGATGTCATAGGCGAATGCATCCGCGAGCAGGCTGAGTTCGCGGGTCAGCGACGTGCCGCTCATCGTGCGGTTGTCGACGTTGACCGTGGTCTTGAATCCGAGCTGGTAGAGCAGGTCGAACGGGTGGTCGACGAGGTCGGTTCCCCACGCCGCGATCGCCCCGGTCTGCAGGTTCGACGACGGGCTCAGCTCGAGGGCGATCTCGCGGTCCTTCACCCACTGGGCCACAGGACCGAGGGAGACGTATGTGCCCTCGTCGTCGCTGCGTTCGACGGTGATGTCCTCGGCGATGCGCACGCCGTGTCCGAGGCGCAGGGCCCGGCCGTCGAAGAGCGCGCTCTTGATCGAGTCGACGCCGTCGGCCTCGCCGGCGTGGACGGTGACCGGGAAGTATTCCTGGGCGAGGAAGTCGAAGGCGACGCGGTGACGGCTGGCCGGGAAGCCGGCTTCGGCGCCGGCGATGTCGAAGCCGACGACGCCGTTCCCGCGGTGGCGGACGGCCAGCTCGGCAATCTCGAGCCCACGGTCGGCGTGCCTCATCGCGGTGACCAGCTGCCCGACCTGGATGCCGCGGCCGGCGCGTTCGGCGTCTTCCATTCCCTGGTCGATGCCTTCCTGCACGGCTTCGACGACCTGGTCGAGGCTGAGGCCACGGGCCAGGTGCTGCTCGGGCGCCCAGCGGACTTCACCGTAGATGACGCCGTCGGCCGCGAGGTCTTGCACGAACTCGCGGGCAACGCGGGCGAGTCCTTCCTCGGTCTGCATGACGGCCGTGGTGAGGTCGAACGTCTTGAGATAGTCGACCAGGTTTCCGGCATCGCACTGGGCGAGGAACCAGGCGGCGAGCCGTCCGGCATCCGGCTCTGGGACGTCGACGCCGACGGCATCCGCGAGTTCGATGATGGTCTGTGGGCGCACGCCTCCGTCGAGGTGATCGTGCAGCGAGATCTTCGGCAGAGCGGCGATGTCGACGCCGTTGGGAAGCTGGTACTGGTTCTCAGAAGTCACCCGCCAAGACTACCGCTCAGCCCCGTGCCGCGCACTGGTCGGGGCATCCGTTCGCGCCCGTCGCGATCTAGGCTTGGGCAATGCCGACTCCCATCCTGCTCGACTGCGATCCCGGCCACGACGACGCGATCGCCCTGCTGCTCGCCCACGGAAATCCTGACATCGAACTGCTCGGCGTCACCACGGTGATGGGCAACCAGACGCTCGAGAAGGTGACCAGGAACGCGCTCTCGGTCGCCCGTGTCGCCGGGATCACCGGCATCCCGTTCGCTGCTGGATGCGCCCGCCCGCTGGTTCGCGAGCTGAGGACGGCCCCGTCGATCCACGGTGAGTCGGGGCTCGACGGGCCGGTGCTGCCCGAACCGGTGCTCGAGCTCGATCAGCGTCACGCCGTCGACCTCATCATCGACACGATCATGGAACGCCCTGCAGGCACTGTCACGCTGGTGCCGACGGGCGCGCTGACGAACATCGCCCTTGCAGCCAGGAAGGAGCCGCGGATCGTCGGCCGGGTGAAGGAGGTCGTCCTGATGGGCGGCGGGTACAGCACCGGGAACTGGTCGGCCGTGGCGGAGTTCAACATCGTCATCGACCCCGAAGCTGCGCACGTCGTCTTCAACGAGAGCTGGCCGCTGACCATGGTCGGACTCGACGTCACCCATCAGGCGCTGGCAACCCAGGACGTCGTCGAGCGCATCGCTGCGATCGGCACCGCTCCGGCCCGCTTCGTCGGTGAACTGCTGGATTTCTTCGCCGAGACCTACCGCGAGGTGCAGGGCTTCGACGCTCCCCCTGTGCACGACGCGTGCGCTGTGGCGTACGTGATCGACCCGTCGGTGCTGCAGGTGCGCCGGGTGCCCCTCGATGTCGAACTCTCGGGATCGCTCACGCTCGGTATGACGGTGGCGGACTTCCGTGCTCCTGCGCCGGCTGACTGCACCACCCAGGTCGCGGTCGGGCTCGACGTGGAGCGGTTCTGGGATCTCGTGGTCGACGCGCTGGTGCGCGTGGGCGACCCGGCGTAGCGACTGATGCTGCGGGCGGGCGTTCATCCGTCGCAAATGTCGAGAACACCGCCGCAAACCGCTTCATGGTGACGGATGAACGGGACGGTACGCGTGCCTACTGGATGCGGGCGCGCACCAGCGGCTCGGGCGTGAACGCGGTACCGGGCGCCGCGATCTCGTACGCGCCCTCGATCGCCTCGAGCGCCCGCGGGAAACGACCTGCATCGTCGGCCGAAAGGGTGAACAGCGGTTGACCAGCGCGCACGGTGTCGCCGGGCTTCGCATGCAGATCGACACCTGAAGCGTGGAGCACCGGGTCCTGCGCGCGCGCACGGCCGGCACCGAGGCGCCACGCGGCGATGCCGAACGGCAACGCCTCCTGTCGCACCAGCACCCCGTCGGCGTCAGCCGTCACCGTGTGGGTTTCGCGCGCGACCGGAAGTTCGGCATCCGGGTCGCCACCCTGCGCCTGGATCGACCGGCGCCAGGTGTCCATGGCACGTCCATCCGCGAGGGCTTCCTCGACGTCGGCGTCCGGCAGCCCGGCCAGGGTGAGCATCTCCCGCGCGAGCGCGACAGTGAGTTCCACGATGTCGGAAGGTCCGCCACCGGCGAGCACTTCCACCGACTCGCGCACCTCGTTGGCGTTGCCGATCGCGAGGCCGAGCGGCACACTCATGTTCGTGAGCAGCGCTGAGGTCTTCACCCCGGCATCCTGCCCGAGCGACACCATGGTGCGTGCGAGCTCTTCGGCCTTGGCATAGTCCTTCATGAACGCGCCCGAGCCGAACTTCACGTCGAGCACCAGCGCACTCGTGCCCTCGGCGATCTTCTTCGACATGATCGATGACGCGATGAGCGGGATCGCCTCGACCGTTCCGGTGATGTCGCGCAGCGCGTACAGACGTTTGTCCGCCGGAGCCAGCCCTGCGCCCGCTGCGCAGATCACACCGCCGACGTCACGGAGGATGTCGAACATCTCCTCGTTGGAGAGGTCGGCGCGCCAGCCGGGGATCGACTCGAGCTTGTCGAGGGTTCCACCGGTGTGCCCGAGACCGCGGCCGGAGAGCTGAGGGACGGCCACACCGAAGGATGCCACGAGCGGCATGAGCGGGAGGGTGATCTTGTCGCCGACACCGCCGGTGGAGTGCTTGTCGACGGTGGTCTTGCCGAGGGTGGAGAAGTCCATGGTCTCGCCGGAGGCGATCATGGCAAGCGTCATGTCGCGGATCTCGCGACGGCTCATCCCGTTGAGCAGGATGGCCATGGCCATCGCCGCCATCTGCTCGTTTCCCACGTATTCGCGCGTGTACGCGTCGATCAGCCAGTTGACCTCGTCGGTCGACAGCTCGCCCTTGTCGCGCTTGGTGCGGATGAGGTCGACGGCGTCGAACGGTTCGAGTGCGGCGTCAGATGCGGTCATCGCTGGGTACCCCTGCGTATTCGTTGAGCGTGCGGGGGCCGAAGGCGTCCGGGAGGACCTCGTCGATGGTGCGGATGCCTGACACGGTCTCGAGGAGCATCCCAGGCACCGCGTGCTCGAAGAGCAGCTGACGGCAGCGGCCGCACGGCATGAGCGTGTTGCCCTCGCCGTCGACACACGTGAACGCGACGAGCTGCCCGCCCCCTGACATGTGCAGGGCTGAGACGAGGGCGCACTCGGCGCACAGGGTCAGGCCGTAGCTGGCGTTCTCGACGTTGCACCCGGCGATGATCCGTCCGTCGGTGACGATCGCGGCCGCCCCGACGGGGAACTTCGAGTACGGCACGTATGCCTTCGCCATGGCATCCGTCGCCGCTTCTCGCAGCGCGCCCCAGTCGATTGAATCACCCATCACACTCGCCCCTTATGACTTGATGTACGGTTTGCCGGATGCCGCAGGGCCGCGGACGTATCCGACGAGCCCGGCGACCGCGAAGATGGTCACGACGTACGGCAGCATCAGCAGGAACTCGCTCGGAACACCGGAACCGATGGCACCGAGGACGTTCTGCAGGTTCGTCGCGAAGCCGAACAGAAGCGCGGCAAGGGTCGCCCGGATCGGATCCCACCGGCCGAAGATGACCGCGGCGAGTGCGATGAACCCGGCACCGGCCGTCATCTCCTTGGTGAAGCCTCCGACGGAACCCAGCGTGAAGTACGCACCGCCGAACCCGGCGATCGCGCCGGCGAGGGCGACGTTCCAGAACCGGGTGGGGTTGACCCTGATGCCGACCGTGTCAGCGGCCTGGGGGTGCTCGCCGACCGAGCGGAGCCGCAGGCCCCACTTGGTGTGGAACAGCGCCCACCAGACCACGAAGACCGCGACGTACATGAAGTAGATGATGACGGTCTGGTTGAACAGCACGGGCCCGATGATGGGGATCTCGCTGAGGATCGGGATGCTGATCCTCGGGAAACGGGGCGGCGAGTTGAACAGCGGGGTGTTGCTCGTCAGCACCGTCGAATAGAGGAAGCTCGTCAGCCCGGCGACGAGTACGTTGAGCACGACACCCACGATGACCTGGTCGACGACGTACTTGATCGAGAAGACGGCGAGCAGGAAGCTCACGAGCACACCGGCGACCATCGCGGCGACGAGGCCCACCCAGGGGTTGCCGGTCAGCGATGCGACGAACGCCGAGAGGAACGCCCCGGCGAGGAGTTGGCCCTCGATCGCGACGTTCACCACACCGACACGTTCGGAGATCACGCCGCCGAGCGATCCGAAGATCAGCGGTGCGCTGAGCGCGACGGTTCCGAGCAGCAGCCCGGTGATCGGAATGGTCTCGCCTGCTGCGGCCCAGGTGAGGAACCCCCACATGAACGCGATGGCGAAGAGAATCGTCAGCCACAACGGGATGCGCTTCGCCTGGCTGGCCAGCCAGGTCGCGTACGCGGTGATGGCGATGAGGATGACGACCACGATGATGCAGGTGACCCGGGTCGGGTTGTCGATGGGCGGCAGCTGGATGACATCAGATTCGTTGGAGAGACGGAACCGGCTGATGCCGTCCCGTCCGTTGACGACGAAGAGGATGATCGCGATCAGGGAGAAGATCGCGTACGCGATCGGCGCCTTCCAACTCTTGATCGTTGCCGATTCGAGGCTGGCAGAGATGGACTCGGATGCGGTCGTGGTGGTGGTCACTTCGCCTCCACCTCCTTCGAGACGCTCGGCAGCGCTCTGCGGGTTCGGCCCTGCTTCGGCAGGAAGAACACGGCACGGATGAGCGGCGGCGCTGCGATGAAGAGGACGATGAGCGACTGCACGACGGTGACGATGTCGATCGGGATGCCTTCGGCCGCCTGCATGGCGAACCCACCGGCCTTGAACGCACCGAACAGGACTCCCGCGGCGAAGATGCCCCACGGTTTGCTCCGGCCGAGCAGGGCGACGGTGATGGCGTCGAAGCCGATGCCGGCGTCGATGCCGGCGGAGAAGCCGGTGGTCACCGTTCCGAGCACCTGCATCACCCCGGCGAGGCCGACGAGGCCACCGGAGATGAGCATCGCGTAGACGTAGGTGTTCTTCACGTTGATACCGGCGACGCGGGCGGCGTTCGGGTTCTCACCGACGGCCCTGAACTGGAAGCCGAGGCTCGACCGGTTGAGCAGCCACCACGCGTAGATCGTCGCAGCGATGACGAGCAGGAAGCCGAGGTGGAGGTTGTACCGGGGTCCGAGGATGTCAGGCAGAATCGCCGTCTCCATCATCGGCGGCGACTTCGGGTTGACCGAATCCGGCGCCTGCAGGAGGCCAGGGGTCCGCAGCATCCAGGAGATGAGGTAGAACGCCACGTAGTTCAGCATGATCGTCAGGATGACCTCGTGGGCGCCTGTGCGGGCCTTGAGCAGCCCGACGATGCCACCCCACAGGGCACCGCCGATGATTCCGGCGATGAGGGCGACGACGAGGTGGACCCCCCACGGGAGTTCGAAGGAGAAACCGACCCACCCGGCGCACGCGGCGGCGATGAGCATCTGTCCTCGACCACCGATGTTGAACAGTCCGACGCGGAAGGCGATGCCGATACCGAGCGCAGCGGCGATCAGCGGCGTCGCGAAGGTGAGGGTCTCCGTCAGCGGTTTGATGGCGTCGAGGAAGTTGTCGCGACGGAAGTTGAAGATCGCGCCCTGGAACAACGCGCCGTACGCTCCGGACACCGCATTCCAGATGGCGGCGAGCGTGTCACCAGGGGCTGCGAAGAAGTATCCGGATGCCGTCTGGACGTCTTCGTTGGTGACCGCGATCAGGACAGCGCCGATCAGCAGGGCGAAGATCACCGCGAGGACCGAGATGATCAGGTTGCCGTTGAGGATGTCGGAGATGATCTGGTTGCTGCGAGGCACCTCCTCCTGGTCGGGTGCCCGCTTCGGCTCGTTGCCCGACGGAGCCGTCGTCGCCGTCGTGTCGCTCACGCGGCGGCTCCGCTCGGGTGCTCGCCGGCCATCATGAGTCCGAGGACGTCCCTGGGGGTGTCCCCCGGAACGATTCCGACGATAGATCCTCTGTACATCACTGCAATCCTGTCTGCGAGCGCGACGACTTCATCGAGCTCTGTGGAGACGACGACGACGGGGATTCCTGCATCCCGCGTCGCGACCATCCTCTTGTGAACGAATTCGATCGAGCCGACGTCGATTCCCCGTGTGGGTTGCGACGCGACGAACAGCTTGAGCTCACGGCTCAGTTCCCGTGCGAGCACGACCTTCTGCTGGTTGCCCCCGGAGAGCCGCCCGGCGCGGGTGCTGATCGATTCGGCCCGGATGTCGAACTCGTCCTTCTTCTCCTGCGCGAACTCGGCGAGGTAGCCGAGCTGCAGGTTGCCGTTTCGGACGAAGGGCGGCCGGTCCGAGCGGTCGAGCATGAGGTTCTCGGCGATGGTGAACTCGCCGACGAGGCCGTCCTCGGTGCGGTCCTCTGGAACGAAGCCGACCCCGGCGTTGAGGATCTTACGCACGCTGAGTCCGGTGAGCGGTTCGCCGTTGAGGCTGATCTCACCCGAGACGCGTGGCTGAAGGCCCATGATCGCCTCGGTGAGCTCCGTCTGGCCGTTGCCCTGGACGCCGGCGATGGCGAGGATCTCGCCTTCGCGAACTTCGAAACTGACGTTGTTGACGACCTTCAGCCCGAGCGGGTCGACGACGTCGAGGTTCTTGACGATGAGACTGGCTGCGCCGGGGACCGCCACCTCTTTGTGGACGGTGAGCTCGACGGCGCGACCGACCATGAGTGCGGCCAGTTCCGAATTGGATGCCGTCGGGGATGCCTCCCCCACGACCTTGCCGAGGCGGATGACCGTGATCCGGTCGGCGACTTCCCTCACCTCGCGCAGTTTGTGGGTGATGAAGACGATGGAGGTTCCGTCCTCCTTGAGCTGGCGCATGATGGCCATGAGCTCGTCGGTCTCTTGCGGGGTGAGCACGGCGGTCGGCTCGTCGAAGACGAGGACGCGGGCGTCGCGGGAGAGCGCCTTGATGATCTCGACGCGCTGCTGCACGCCGACCGGAAGGTCGCCGACGAGGGCATCAGGGTCGACGTGGAATCCGAACCTCGCGGAAATCTCGCGCACCTTTGCGCGAGCAGCATCGAGGTCGAGCTTGCCGGCGAAGCCCGTCTGCTCGTGTCCGAGCATGACGTTCTCGGCGACCGTGAAGACGGGAATGAGCATGAAGTGCTGGTGCACCATGCCGATGCCTGCACGCATGGCGTCGCCCGGTCCCGCGAAGTGCTGGACGACGTCGTCGAGCAGGACGTCACCTTCCTCGGCCTGGTAGAGGCCGTAGAGGACGTTCATCAGGGTGGACTTGCCTGCACCGTTCTCGCCGAGCAGGCAGTGGATCTCGCCGGGCTGGATGGTCAGGTCGATGTGGTCGTTGGCAACCAGCGCACCGAATCGTTTGGTGATGCCGCGAAGTTCGAGCTTCATGGGTGAATCCTACGTTCCAACAGTTCGGGGAGACCAGCCGTAGCCGGTCTCCCCGAATCTGTTTACGGGTTGACGTCGAGAGGTGTTACTCGGCCGCAGGCGACGACGGCGAGGTGACCTCGATGGATCCGTCGATGATGCCGGCCTTGATCTCGTCGAGTTCAGCCTGCAGGGTGTCGTTGACCTTGTCCTCGAAGTCGTGGAACGGAGCGATTCCGACACCGTCGTTCTCGAGCGTGCCCACGTACGGGGTGGCGTCGAAGTCACCCTCGCCAGCAGCGATGACGACGTCGTAGACGCCGGACTTCATCTGCTTGAGGATGGAGGTCAGGAACAGCTCCTGGCCCGAATCTGCCGTCTCGTACAGGTCGGCGTCGACACCGATCATGGCGATTTCCTTGCCGGAGTCCGCGATGGCCTCGATGGCGCTGAGGAAGATCGGTCCACCGACCGGGAGGAGCACGTCTGCGTCCTGTCCGATGAGCGTCGTTGCGAGCTGCTTGGCGGTGTCGTTGGCTTCGAAGCCACCGGTGAATGAACCGGTCTGGCCTGCGACATCCCAGCCGACGACCTTGACAGCGGCATCCTTCTGCTCGTTGTAGTACGCGACGCCGTCAGCGAACCCGTCCATGAAGATGGTGACGGTCGGGAACTGCATGCCACCGAAGGTTCCGACGACACCGGTCGTCGAGAAGTCAGCAGCGGCGTAGCCGGCCAGGAACGCGGCCTGGGCCGTGTCGTAGATGATCGGCTTGACGTTGTCTGCCTCGATCGAGCTGTCGTCGAGCATGATGAAGTTGACGTCGGGGTTCTCTTCAGCTGCCGCTGCTGTTGCGTCAGCAAGCGCGAAGCCGATGGTCGCGATCAGGTCGCAGCCCTGGTCGACGAGGCTGGTGATGTTCGGTGCGTAGTCGTCCTCGGTGTCTGACTCCACTTCCTTCATCTCCACGCCGAGCTCTTCAGCGGCCTGGACCATGCCCTCGTAGCTGGACTGGTTGAAGGACTTGTCATCGAACCCACCAGCGTCTGAGACGATGCATGGGAGGAAGTCGGGAGCTGCCTCTGTGGGATCTCCGTTGCTGGCTGGAGCCTGTCCACAGCCGGCAAGCAGGGCGATGACGCCTGCAGTGGCAAGGCCGGCGAAAGCGACCTTACGGGTATTGATTGTCAATGTGACCTCCAGGATGCAGCCCTGCGGGACTCGCGAGGGCGGGTATGGGCATACGTTACCGAATGTTACGAAGGCCACGACGCTGTGGATGACTCTCGAAACAGAAGCGTTACATAGCTGTTCGACGCGAGCCTAGAGGGAAGCATCGCGTTACATCAGGCGTCCGCTCTCATGAGCATCGCTCAGAAGCGCGTCTGCTCGGATGAGCACGATGGTCCGCATGAGAGCACCCCGGGCGTTCGAGCGGCGTGCCATGATCGACTCATGAATGAGCGACTGATGCTCCTCGACACCGCTTCGCTGTACTTCCGCGCATTTCACGGCCTGCCTGACACGCTGAAGTCGCCCGACGGCACGCCGATCAACGCCGTTCGCGGACTCTGCGATTTCATCGCCAGGCTGGTCACCGACTATGAGCCGACGCACCTCATCGCCTGCTGGGATGACGACTGGCGCCCCCAGTGGCGGGTCGACCTCATCCCCAGCTATAAGCAGCACCGGGTGGAACGGGTCATGGCGGACGGACCGGACATCGAGGAGACCCCTGACCTCCTCGTGGCGCAGATCCCCCTCATCCGCCGGATGCTCACCGCGTTCGGCGTCACCGTGGTCGGCGCCGCGCACCACGAGGCGGACGACGTGATCGGCAGTTTCGCCTCCCAATCGAGCATCCCTGTGGACGTCGTCACAGGCGACCGTGATCTCTTCCAGCTCATCGACGACGACAGCGGCGTCCGCGTCATCTATACCGCCAGGGGAATGAGCAAGCTCGAGGTCCTGACCGAGAGCGTCGTCCTCGAGAAGTACGGGGTGACGGCCGCCCAGTACGCCGATTTCGCCGCGCTTCGGGGTGACACCTCTGACGGGCTCCCCGGCGTCGCCGGCATCGGCGACAAGACGGCCGCGAGTCTGCTCGGGACGTTCGGGACCCTCGACGCCATCATCTCCGCGGCGTCGGATCCGGATGCCGAGATGTCCCAGGCATTCCGCGCGAAGATCCGGGGCGCCGCCGACTACCTCGCCGTCGCCCCGACGGTGGTCGAGGTCGTCCGCACCCTCGACCTTCCGCAGACCGACACGCAGATCCGCCCGTTGTCCTCCGATGCGCTTGGCGAGGCCCGCCGGCTGTCCGCGGACCTCGGGCTCGGCGGAGCCGCCGATCGCGCCCTCCGTGCGCTCGGCAACGACGTGTGACCCGCCGTCGAGCCCTAGAGGACGTCGTCCCTGCCGGAGAGCTTGAGTGCGTCGACGACGCTCTTCACCCGCTGCGCGTTGGCGCTCGTCGTCACGAGCAGCGCATCGGGGGTGTCGACCACGACGATGTCCTTCACGCCGATCAGGCTGATCACGCGGTTGCTCTGGCTGACCACGATGCCGCTCGAGGCATCGGATAGCACGCGGGCGTTCTCGCCGAGAATGGCGAGGTCGGTTTTGCGACCACCGGAGTTCAGTTTGGCGAGGGACGCGAAGTCCCCGACGTCGTCCCAGTCGAAGTGGCCGGGAACGACGGCCAGCCTGCCAGCAGCAGCAGCGGGTTCGGCGACTGAGTAGTCGATGGCGATCTTGGTGAGAGTCGGCCAGATCCTGTCGACAGCGGGGCCGCGCTTCGCCGGGTCGTCCCACACGGATGCCAGTTCGACGAGCCCGTCGTGGAGGTCCGGCTGATTGCGCCGCAGCTCCTGGAGGAGGACGTCCGCCCTGCTGATGAACATGCCTGCGTTCCAGAGGTGCGTTCCCCCTGACACGTACTTCTTGGCGGTCACGAGGTTCGGCTTCTCGACGAACGAGTCGACGAGCAAAGCCGAGTCCGCTCCCGTCACCGCGAGCGGAGAACCGCAGTGGATGTAGCCGAAGCCGATGGCCGGCTCGGTGGGCTGGATCCCGATCGCCGTGATGTACCCGGCGTCTGCCACCGCGACCGCCTGGGTCACCGCGGCCCTGAACAGCCGGTCGCCGCGGATCACGTGGTCGGCAGCGAACGAGCCGATGATGACATCCGGTTCGCGATTCACGAGAATGGCGGCGGCCAGTCCGATCGCCGCCGATGAGTCACGCGGGTCGCTCTCGAGCACGACGTTGTGGTCGGCGAGGTCCGGCAACTGCGACTCGACGGCCGCCCGGTGGGCCCTGCCGGTCACGACCATGATCCGCTGTTCGCCCGAGAGGGGGGCGAGTCGGTCCCAGGTGGCCCTGAGCAGTGTGCTGCCGGACCCGGTGAGGTCGTGCAGGAATTTCGGCGCGTCCGCCCTGGACAGCGGCCAGAGCCGGGATCCGATGCCGCCGGCGGGGATCACGCTGTAGAAGCGTTCGAGAGGACTGGTCATGCCCCTCAGAGTACCGGCAGGGCCGGTCGGGAACGGGAAACGGAGCAGGTCTCTCGACGTCAAGATACTTAGGCTGTCCTTACCGGCGGGCAGGCGGTTCGGGCCCGTAGACTGAACAAACGCGCCGTTTGTGACGCACGATCGCTGCGACCGGCGGTCGAGAACGCTTCAAGCAGGGAGGGCCGTTCGTTGTCAGTGAAGACTGCAAGGACACCACCGTTGGACTCCACGACCTCCCCTCGCCCAGCCGGGACGCTGTACCGGGGCCGCGAGGGAATGTGGTCCTGGGTATTGCACCGCATCACCGGTGTCGCCATTTTCTTCTTTCTCCTGGTGCACATCCTCGACACGGCACTGGTCCGGGTCTCGCCGGAGGCGTACAACGCCGTGATCGGCACCTACCAGACGCCGATCATGGGCCTCGGTGAGGTCGCACTCGTCGGCGCCATCGTCTTCCACGCCTTCAACGGCCTGCGGATCATCCTCATCGACTTCTGGTCGAAGGGCACCCGCTACCAGAAGGCCATGTTCTACATCGTGATCGCCCTCTGGGTCATCACGATGATCGCTTTCGTGCCACGGCACCTCATCAACGTCTTCAGCCACTAGGAGGGGAAGCACCATGTCTGCAACTCTCGACACTCCCCGCAGCCCCGTTCGCCCCGCTCGCAAGAAGGGCGTGAACTGGGAGAAGTGGGGCTGGATCTACATGCGCGTCTCCGGCGTCGTCCTCGTCGTGCTGATCTTCGGCCACCTGTTCGTGAACCTCGTCGTCGGTGAAGGCGTGAAGGCCATCGACTTCGCCTTCGTGGGCGGAAAGTGGTCTGACCCGTTCTGGAAGGTGTGGGACGTCACGATGCTGTGGCTCGCCCTCATCCACGGCGGCAACGGCATGCGTACCCTGGTCAACGACTACGCCAGGGGACCGAAACTCAGGCTGGCGCTCAAGGCGGCGATCTTCGCGGCCGTCGCGATCCTCATCATCCTCGGCACCCTCGTCGTCTTCACCTTCGACCCGTGCCCGGCCGGACAGCCCGCCGACCTCCTCCCCTCGTTCTGCGCTGCGTAACGACCAACTGAATATTTTGGAAGCATCTGTGACTGTAGAAAACGACTCCACGATCATCGACGGAGTTCACTACCACCAGTTCGACATCGTGATCGTTGGGGCAGGAGGCGCAGGGATGCGCGCGGCCATCGAGGCCGGACCCGGCGCGAAGACCGCGGTGATCTCGAAGCTGTACCCGACCCGCTCCCACACCGGCGCGGCCCAGGGCGGCATGGCCGCAGCCCTCGCCAACGTCGAAGAGGACAGCTGGGAGTGGCACACCTTCGACACCGTCAAGGGCGGCGACTACCTCGTCGACCAGGATGCGGCCGAGATCCTCGCCAAGGAAGCCATCGACGCGGTCATCGACCTCGAGAACATGGGCCTTCCGTTCAACCGGACACCTGAGGGCAAGATCGACCAGCGACGGTTCGGCGGTCACACCTCCGACCACGGCAAGGCCCCCGTCCGCCGCGCCTGCTACGCGGCCGACCGCACCGGCCACATGATCCTCCAGACGCTGTTCCAGAACTGCGTGCGCCTCGGCATCAACTTCTTCAACGAGTTCTACGTGCTCGACGTGGTCATGAGCGTGGTCGACGGTGTCGAACAGCCGGCGGGCGTCGTCGCATACGAGCTGTCGACCGGTGAGCTCCACGTCTTCCACTCGAAGGCGATCATCTTCGCCACCGGCGGCTTCGGCAAGATCTACAAGACGACCTCGAACGCGCACACCCTCACCGGTGACGGCGTCGGCATCATCTGGCGCAAGAAGCTCCCCCTCGAGGACATGGAGTTCTTCCAGTTCCACCCGACCGGCCTGGCCGGTCTCGGCATCCTGCTCACCGAAGGCGCCCGCGGCGAGGGAGCGATCCTCCGCAACGCCAGCGGCGAGCGGTTCATGGAGCGCTACGCCCCCACGATCAAGGACCTCGCGCCTCGAGACATCGTCGCCCGCTGCATGGTCAAGGAGGTCGCCGAGGGACGCGGTGCCGGCCCGAACAAGGACTACGTCTACCTCGACTGCACCCACCTCGGCGCCGAGGTCCTCGAGACCAAGCTGCCTGACATCACCGAGTTCGCCCGAACCTACCTCGGTGTCGACCCGGTGACGGAGCCGGTCCCCGTGATGCCGACGGCGCATTACGCGATGGGTGGCATCCCCACCAACGTCAACGCCGAGGTCCTCCGCGACAACACGACGGTGGTGCCCGGGCTCTATGCCGCAGGCGAGTGCGCATGCGTCTCCGTCCACGGTTCCAACCGTCTCGGTACCAACTCCCTGCTGGACATCAACGTGTTCGGCAAACGCGCAGGCAACAACGCCGTCAAATACGTGCAGACCGCCGAGTTCCTCCCGCTGCCCGAGGACCCGGCCAGGGAGGTCCGCGAAGCGATCGAAGGCATCCGGTCGAACACCGGGACCGAGCGCATCGCCGTTCTCCGTCGTGAGCTCCAGGAACAGATGGACATGAAGGCCCAGGTCTTCCGTACGGACGAGTCCCTCGCAGAGGTCACCGAGACCATCCACCTGCTGCGGGACCGCTACCGGAACATCTCGGTGCAGGACAAGGGCCGCCGGTACAACACAGACCTGCTCGAGGCCGTCGAGCTCGGGTTCCTGCTCGACCTCGCCGAGGTCGTCGTCTACTCCGCCCGTAACCGCAAGGAAAGCCGCGGTGGTCACATGCGTGACGACTTCCCCGACCGCGATGACGAGAACTACATGAAGCACACGATGGCGTACCTGACCGGAGACGCGCAGTCCTCTGACGCCGCCGATCACATCCGCCTGGACTGGAAGCCCGTCGTGATGACCCGCTACCAGCCGATGGAGAGGAAGTACTGAGATGTCGACAGCCACACTGGACGCGGCAGCCCCCGCTCCCGCCCCCGAGGTCATCGAGTCGTTCACGGTCACCCTCATCATCCGCCGGTTCAACCCGGAGGTCGACGAGCAGCCCAAGTGGGTCGACTACGACGTCGAGATGTACGCCACCGACCGCATCCTCGACGCCTTGCACAAGATCAAGTGGGAGCAGGACGGGTCGCTGACCTTCCGCCGCTCCTGTGCGCACGGCATCTGCGGTTCGGACGCGATGCGCATCAACGGCCGCAACCGCCTCGCCTGCAAGACGCTGATCAAGGACCTCGACATCTCGAAGCCGATCTACGTCGAAGCCATCAAGGGCCTGCCGCTGGAGAAGGACCTCATCGTCGACATGGACCCGTTCTTCGAGTCCTTCCGCGAGGTCCAGCCGTTCCTCATCCCGTCTTCGAAGCCCGGTGCGGGCAAGGAGCGGATCCAGTCCGTCGCCGACCGCGCCCGGTTCGACGACACCACCAAGTGCATCCTCTGCGCGGCCTGCACCTCTTCGTGCCCGGTGTTCTGGACAGACGGCCAGTACTTCGGCCCTGCCGCCATCGTCAACGCTCACCGCTTCATCTTCGACTCGCGTGACGACGCTGCCAAGGTGCGCCTCGACATCCTCAACGACAAGGAAGGCGTCTGGCGTTGCCGCACGACCTTCAACTGCACGGATGCCTGCCCGCGCGGCATCCAGGTCACGCAGGCGATCGCCGAGGTGAAGCAGGCGATCATGCGCGGCAAGCCGTAAGGCCCGGCCGCGTGCTCCGAACCCCTCGCTCCTCCGGGAGCGAGGGGTTCGTGCGTGACGGGGCGGGTCGATCGGTCCCGAAGGGTCGTTCGCCCGATCGAGTGGTCCTGGAGCGGCGTTCGAGGTGCCCCACAACAGCCGTTCGGGACGACTCGACAGCGACCGGAGCCCGAGGCGTCAGTCGCGGGCGGCGGCCCGCGCTTCGGCCGGGCTCGAGGCGTCCAGCGCACGGACAGCGAGTGCACGCGCGTGCTCGAGTGTGTGCTGGCGCAGTTCCGTCCGCACCTCGGCGAGGGCAGAGGGGGCCATCGACAGGCTCGTCGCACCGAGGCCGACGAGCACGACGGCCAGCAGCGGATCCGCGGCCGCCTCGCCGCACACCCCGACCGGCCGTCCCGACTGGATGCCGGCGTCGCCGAGCAGCTTGACGAGCCGGAGAACGGCCGGGTGCCACGGGTCCTGGTACGACGCGACCGAACCCAGCAGGCGGTCGGCGGCGAGCGTGTACTGGGTGAGGTCGTTGGTCCCGATCGACACGAAGTCGGCGATGCCGAGCACCTGACCGGCCATGAGAGCACACGATGGGATCTCGGCCATCACGCCGGCGGTCTTCACGCCGAGCGACCTGGCGAGGGTGACGAAGTACTCGGTCTCGCCCGCGTCGGCCACCATCGGCGCCATGACGGATACCTCGGCGCCTGTCTCCGCCTCGGCAGCGACGATGGCGGTGAGCTGATCCCGGAGGATCGCCTCATTGGCGCGCGTGGCACGGAGCCCTCGCAACCCGAGCGCTGGGTTATCCTCGTGGCCGGTGGCCAGGAACGAGAGCGGTTTGTCCGAGCCGGCGTCGAGGGTGCGGACGACCACCTTCTTGCCAGCGAACGCCGTGAACACGTTCCGGTACTGTTCCTGCTGCTCGGCGATGGTCGGCGCGGCGTCCGAACCGAGGAACATGAACTCGGTGCGGAAGAGCCCGACTCCCTCAGCCCCATGAAGCAGCGCAGCGGCTGTGTCCGCCGGGCTGCCGATGTTCGCCAGCAGGGGGATCTCGGTGCCGTCAGACAGTTTCCCCGGCCCGATCGGCACCTCGACGCGCCGTGCGGCGAGGCGCTGCTGTGCTGCCGCCACCTCCTCGTCGGTCGGCTCGACGATCACACTTCCGTCCGACGCGTCGACGAGGATGACCGTCCCCTCGGAGATCGACGCGGCATCCGTCACACCGACGACGGCGACGATGGCCTGCGAGCGGGCGAGGATCGCGGTGTGCGACGTCGGTCCTCCCCCGATGGTGACGAGGCCGAGCACTTTGCTGAGGTCGAGCGATGCGGTGTCAGCGGGGGCGAGGTCGTGGCAGACCAGGACGAACGGATGATCGACATCGGGAACGCCGGGCGCAGCGACCCCCTGCAGCCTCGCGATGGTGCGCTGCGAGACGTCGCCGAGGTCGGCGGCGCGCTCGGCCATGTAGCCGCCCATCGAGATGAGCATCTGCTGGAAACCGTGAAACGCCTCGAAGACCGCCCGTTCGGCGGTGCGCCCCGTCGAGATCCGCGAGCGAACGTCGTCGAGGAGAGCGGGGTCCTGCGCCATCATCGACTGCGCGTCGAGGACACCCTTAGCTTCTCCTCCTGCGAGGTCTGCACGCTCGGCGAGGTCGGCGGCGACCTCCTGAAGCGCCCCGGCTGCGCGATCGAATTCCGCGTCTGCTTCCGCGGTCCGGTGACCCGTTCCCGGTTCGGGGATCGGATCAGGCATCCGGATCACCGGGCCGTGTGCGACGCCGCGACCGACGCCGACTCCCTGTAACCGCATGGGGTCTCCTTCCGGATTGACCTCGACCCTATCGCGACCGGTACCGGCCGCGTCCGATCTAGTGCCTGTTGATCCGGAGCGACCGGAGCGAACTCGCCGCGCGGAACCTCTGCCGCCTCGTCCGCCCTGCGCCGAGCGAGCGCCTGAGGTCGTCGACGGCCGCCCAGACCCGGTCGGCGTCTTCGTGGCTCGGCCGCTCGGTCGAGAACGTCGCCCGGTCGGCGACGGATGCCAGCGCAATGGCGCGCTTGCCTCCGACGGTCGCCGCCACCTCCCTGCGCGTCGCCGACGGAGGTGGTTCGATGCCGTAGTCGACGGCCGAGTCCGCGAACTCCTGCCAGCCGCCTCGGATCCGGTCGGCCGGGTGGGGTCTCTTCCTGCGCAGCGCCCTGCGACGCAGCTTGGCCGCCATCACGGCGAGGAAAGGGGCAGCGATCACGGCCAGGACGAGGAGCGTGACACCCGCGATCTGGGCGACGAGAAGCAGGGTCGCCAGCAGCGGGTTCTCGGCCGCGTCGTCGTTCTGGTCGCTGTCTGCGGGCGGAGCCTGCTCGATCTCTTCGTCGTCTTCCTCCACGGGAGGCTGGACGATCGCGGGCGGACGGGAGACCTTCAGCGGATCCTCCGGCTCCTCTTCGGGGATCTCCCGCAGCGCGGGCACAGGGTCTGCCGTCAGCCACCGACCGGTCGAGTCCTGCACTTCGATCCAGGCGCTGATGTCCCCACCGGTGAATGTGACGGTCGCCGTGGGCTCAGGAGCGAGGAAACCGACGACGACGCGCGCGGGGAAGCCGAGCTGCCTGGCCATCAGGGCGGCGGTCACCGCGTACTGCTCGGCGTCGCCGATCATCGGCTTGTCTGTGAGCAGTTCCTCGATCCGGTCGATGCCGTGGCCCGAGCGGCTGGGTGGTTCGTCTACGCCGATTCCGTGGCTGATGTAGCCGTCGTTGCGAAGTCCGTCGAGCATCGCCACGAGCTGCTCCCCCGGAGCCGTGATGCCCTCGGTGTAGGTGTCGAGCTTGTCGCGGATGACGGCGGGGAGGTCGTCGATCGGAGGAAGCTCCGCTGTTCCCGGCGCGATCTCGGCGAGCTGGAACGTCGACGGCGTCGGGGTGACGACCGACGTCATCCGGTAACCGTCACCGACGACAAGGCCCTCGACGACGGCGCTGGTCCCGGTGAGGTCGTTGTAGAAGAACCTGGCGGACAGCGCGTCCCTGTTCTCACCGGTGAACTGCATCTCGGCGAGATGCCCGGCCCCGGGTACCCACACACCCGTGTAGCCGTCGATCGCAACGGAGAGCGACACGCGCTCCCCCCGCGCGGCCTGCTCGAGGCGGTACGGCACCCGGACAAACGTGCCTGAAGCGCTTGCGGTTTCCGCACTGCCGACGCTGTAGACGACGCCGTCGTACGTGTCCAGCGTGGCGATGCGGATCCGACCGTCCTGGGGCATCCCTGTGACCGTGAACTGCGGTTCGTTGACGACGTCAGGCAGCAGGTACCGCCGGAACGCGGAGAGCGGACTCGGGTAGTCACGGGGGTTGAACGGTTGTTCGATGTGGCTGCGGATCACGTTCCTGTCGTTCTCCGCCGGAAGCGCTGTGGCGAGGACGGCACCGCCGGTGGTCGCCACTGCGAGGATGAGCCCCGCGCTCACAGCACCGACCAGCGCGGCACGGCGGCGCTCCCGCCGCGACGGCGCGACGCTTGCTACGGCGCTGGCGTGCTGCCGCAAGTGTTCTCTGTGGCGCGCGCCGCGGAGCCAGATCAGCCAGCCGAGCGTGATCACGAGAAGGCTCAGGCCGATCGCGAGCGGGTACCACGAGTCGTCGCGGCCGAAGGTGATTCCGACCACCAGGAGGATGATCGGCCACAGGACAGCCCATTCGGGATACCGGGCACGCAGCGCGACGGACAACGTGATCACCGTCGTGCCGAGGATGGAGATGAGGGCGGGGATCAGCAGGGTCTGGTACGACCCGACGGGGACGAGGATCGTGACGAGCTGCTTCCATGACTCGGCGGTTCCTCTCACGAGGTCCAGGAAGGCGTCAGGCGGCGGCAGGATGCCGGCCGTCATCCGGTCGGGCATCGCCAGTGGCACCCCGGCGAGCAGGTAGACCAGGACGGTGAGTGCGATGACGAAAACGCCGTGGAGCCGGAACAACCAGCCGATGAGCGCCACCGCGACGCCGAGGAGGATCGCGGAAACGGCGAGGGTGATGAAAGGTGGCGACTGGTAGACCGGCCACCACACGCTCGACGCCACGGCGACGGAGGCGATCGTGAAGATCACGGTCACGATGACGGAACCTGCCCTGGTCTTCGTCGTCATGCCGTCACCCTGGCCATCGACTGCTGAAGGTCTTCCAGGTACCCGATCGTGAGCACGGTGAGGCCGCCGGCCTGTTTGAAACTCGGAACGGCATCCGGATCGCAGAGGATCGCGACCACTTCGACGCCGGCGGGGAAGTGCTGGGCCGCGTGGCGCAGCGTCGTGACGCTCACGGTCGACCCGCAGACCAGGAAGGCGAGCGAGATGCCGGCGATGGAGTCCGCGGCCACCCTGGCCAGGTCGCCGAGTCCGAGGGCGGTGCCGGACCGGTCGACGCGGCTGAGGTCGTCGAGGAGCCGTGACCCGGACACCGACGTGAGCTCTTTCACGGCGAGGAGTCGCCTCGTGGCGAACTCGGGCGTGGATTCGCTGGCGACGACCGAGATCGTCCTGGCGTCACGGATGGCGCGCACCCCGATGGACCCGATGACGCTCACCGCCATCTCGAAGTCCTCGTCTCCGGCGTAATCCTCGTCGGCGAGGCTGAGGGCGAGCATGAGGTGGCTGCGCCTGGTCTCCTCGAACTGGCGAACCATGTACTGCCCGGTCTTCGCCGTGCTTTTCCAGTGGATGCTGCGCAGTTCGTCGCCAGGCATGTACTCGCGGAGAGCATGGAACGACACGTCGCTCGCCGTGAGGTCCCGTGTCGGGTTGCCCTCGAGGTCTCGCACGAACCCTGTGCTCATGCTCGGAACCGAGATCGTGCGCGGGTGGACGAACAGGTCGATCCGCTCGTCCCATTCGCGTTCCCGGCGGACCAGGCCGATCGGGTCGGCCCGGACGGCACGAACCGGGCCGACGGGGATCACCCCGCGATGCAGCGCCGGCACGGTGAACACGTCCTCGTAGGTCTCGCCGGCGACCAGGCCGGGGATCTGGAAGTCTGCGAGGCCCTCACCGACGGGGACCTCGATCCGCGTGCCGGTGAGGAGTCTGCGGGTCGGGTTCGTCACTGTGAGCTGTCCGACGGCGCTTTCACCGGCAACGACACGGTTCACCGGGACGCTGAGCGACGCGTCGTGGGAGGTCCTGCCGATGAGGAACAGGGCGGCGGCGAGGATCACGAGCAGGCCGGCCCAGCCGACCGCGACGAGTTCGAGCCAGCCGAGACCGTACCCGGCGGCAAAGGTGATGGCGACGGTCGCGACGATTCCCCAGCCCAGTGGCGTCACGACGGAGGCGACCGCAGCCCACCAGGCGCCGGCGCCACGGCGGACCCGCCGCCAGAATCGGACGACAGCCACGACGACGTCGGCGAGCGCCCCTTCCCGCGACCCGACAAGCCTGGTTCTCGCGTTGTTGAGCTGGGTTTCGCCGAGCACCGTCTGCGACTCGGCACGGGTCAGGCGGGAGCCGTTCCTTCGTGTCGTCGTCCCGCCAGAGATGCTCTTCTTGACCATCTCGGGCCTATGCCACCCGGCTGTCGGTGGGAGGCGGGGTGTCGATGAGGACCTGGGCGATGACGTTCGACGGGTTGACACCGTCGAACTCTGCTTCGGGGTCGAGGATGAGGCGGTGGGAGAGCACCGTGTCGGCGAGCGCCTTCACGTCGTCGGGGATCACGAAGGGGCGGCCGGATGCTGCCGCGAGCGTCTTCGACGTGCGGATGAGCGCGAGCGCGCCGCGCACGCTGGCGCCGAGGCGGATCTCCGTCGCCGTCCTCGTGCCGTCGATGATGCGGGCGACGTAGTCGTTGATGGAGGCGTCGACGTGGACGGTCGTGGCCAGTCGCGTCATCTCCGTGATGGTGCTCGCGGAGGCCACAGGCGAGATCGTGCCGTCCCCGGTCGAGTCTGAACCCTCGAGGATGCGAATCGTCGACTGGTGGTCGGGGTAGCCGATGGACGTCTTCATGATGAATCGGTCGAGCTGCGCTTCGGGCAGGCGGTACGTACCTGCCTGCTCGATCGGGTTCTGGGTGGCGATGACCATGAACGGCGAGCCAACGGGGTGCGTGATGCCGTCGACGGTGACGTGCTGCTCCTCCATCACTTCGAGCAGGGCGGACTGGGTCTTCGGGCTGGCCCGGTTGATCTCGTCGGCGAGCACGATGTTCGCGAAGATCGGCCCGCGGTGGAAGGCGAACTCTCCACTGCGCTGGTCGTAGATGCTGACGCCGGTGATGTCGCCGGGCAGCAGGTCGGGCGTGAACTGCACGCGGCTCGCGGTCCCGGCGATGCTCTCGGCCATGGCTCGGGCGAGAGAGGTCTTGCCTGTGCCAGGGACGTCCTCGAGCAACAGGTGGCCGCGGCTGAGCAGGGCGGTGAACGACAGCCTGATGACGTGGTTCTTGCCGAGGAGCACCTGCTCGACGTTCTCAACGAGCTGGTCGCAGACCCCGGCGAACCAGGTTGCCTGTTCGGGCGTCATCGTCATCTATCGGGCCTTCCCCGGTCGGTTCGCTGTCAGTGGACTGTGTGAGACCATCATGGCGCGAAATAGGAGTGGGACTGCCCATTGACAGCGACGGTGATGGACGCCTGTCCGTCCGCGGGGACCGCGCTGAGGCTGCACGAGTTGGGCGTGGCGACTCCGATGATCGTCGGATCGTTCACGGCGGCGCAGCTGTAGCTCGCCGGATAGGCGGCGCCGTTGGGCGGATCGGCGGTCCAGGTCCAGGTCGCCGTCGCGGCATCCCAGTTGAGGCCCTGCGGCACGAGGCTGACCGAGACACCGCCTGCGGTTTGCCTGTACGGGCTGGTACAGAGGACGAGCCCTCCCCAGTCGTTGCAGGCGCGCACATCGAACGACACCGTCTGGCCGAACGACAGGTTCAAGATCGAGCGGGGCACTCCGGTGCCCGAGAAATTGGTCCACGAGTCGGCGTCCGCCGGACTGATCTGGTAGAAACCTGCGCTTCCTGACGCGATTCCCGAGACGACGTAGTCGTACTCAGTTGATGAGTTGATCCGCTCCATCGACCCGATGACGTCCGTCACAGGAGTCGGCGTGGGACGAAGCGTCACGCCGCTGATCTCCGTCGAGACGCATCCTGCACGGTTGTAGCCCCAGACGATGAAGTAGTACGAACTGTTCCCTTCGTTCAGGCCCGTGAATGTCGTGCTCGTCGTTCCACCCCCGACGAGTCTGGTCTCGAGGGCGTTCGCGCCGCCGGGCGGGCTCGGCGAGCCAGGGGCGGGCGACGACACCGTGCACGGCGACGGCGCAGCGTTCGAGCTGAGCATCTGGACGTAGTAGCCGCCGATGGCGTCGCCGTTGGCCGTGAATGCGCCCCAGCTGACGGCGACGGCACCGTTCGCCGAGTCTCCGCTCACCGAGATGGTGCCCGCGCGCGGCGGGCCGTACGGCACGCCCTCTCCTGACGCCGAATTCCAGGTCGACAGGGCCGGATAGGCGTCGTTCCTGGCCGAGATCGAGAACGGAACCGTCGTGCCGTTCGTCAGCCCTGAGACGTCGAGGGAGCAGCGGGAAGCTGAGCAGATGTTGGTTCCGACCTCCCCCCGCGACACTCCGCCGACGGTGATCGCGTACCGTTTCACCGAGCTGCCTTCACCGGCGGAGACGGCGTTCCAGCTCAACCGCAGTCCGCCGTCGAGCGGTGCGGCGGACAGCCCGGTCGGCGCTGGGGGGATGACGTCGCTCCACACGGCGTCTGGGAGCCGCTGCGCGTCTGACGTACCGATCGCGTTGGATGCCGTGACCTGGAGGCGGACGGCGTTGTCGCTTCCGTTGCCCGGTGTGCGGATCTCACACGTCGTCGTCGAACACGCGGTCGAGCCGAGGGACTCGCCGCCGGCTCCGGTCATCTCGACGGTGAAGCCGGTGAGCGGCGAGTTGTTCGCGGCCCCAGGCTCCCACGCGAGGGTCACCGACCGGTTGTCGAATCCGGTCACCCTCACGTTCGTGACCGGGTCCGGGCGGTCCTGGACCGAGATCTGCACCGTGCCCCACGCGTTCCTCGACGGATCCTCCGTCGCATCCGCCACCTCGTACTGGAGTGTCGTGTCGGCGGCGGCGGCATCCTGGGACACTGTGACGCTCAATCGCCTGTTGTCAGCGCTCGGCGTCACGGAGACGCCCGCAGGAAGCGCGCCGCCGAGTCCCCTGACGGAGACGACACGCAGCGGGGTCGACGGGAACGGGTTGGTGGCCTGGTCATTGGCCAGGACGTCGATCACCGTCGTCGTCCCCCGGCGAACCACCTCGCTGTCCGTGGCGGGCACGGCAAGCGGGCGGGTCGACGGCACGACGTTGAGGACGATCCGCCCGGCATCACCCTCATTGACCGCGTCGCGGACACCGATGATGATCCCGGGCTTCGCACCGATCGGCGCCGTCTCGTCGGCCGTGAGCGTCAGTTTCTGTCCCGAGATGCTGGCGCTGAATCCCGCGGGGCGCGGCTCGAGGATCGTGTAGACCAGTTCGTCGATGTCGTCGTCGTACGGATACGTCGTGAGCCTGGGCAGTTCGATGACCTTGTTCTGACCGGGTTCGAAATCGATGACGCCTCCGGCGAAGACCGGTGGCTGGTTGTCCCGAGGGGTCACGTCGATCGGCAGGACGATCGTCGCGATCCTGCCGTTCGGGTCGGAGGCGCTCGAGCCGTCCGTCACCTCGAATGAGACGGAAGCCGGCCCGAAGTAGCGCTCGGCACTCGTGTAGACGATGGTGTCGCTGTCGCTGACCAGCTCACTGCCGTTGGAGTGGGAGGCACGAACCTTGGCAGCATCCGTCAACCGGACATCCCTGTTCCCGACCGCGACGACGTAGTCGTTGATGTCGATCGTCACCGGCTCGCCACTGACGACGCTGATCGGCCGGATTCCTGCGCGCAGCTGCGGGAGCGCGTCGTCGAGCCCGGGCACCCAGATGAAGGCGATGGCGCTCACGCTGTCGTCGTCCGGTCGGGTGACCCGGAACGGGACGATCTGCGAATCGTTCGTCACGGACACCCGAACCCGTTTGTTCGAGGTGACCTCGGCGTCCCCGTCGGGGATCGGCAGCGAGACGCGCAGCTTCGACACGTCGCCGTCTGCCCAGAACACCCGTGACAGCACGTTGACGTCGATGGTCGACCGCTCGAGAATGTCGTCGAGCGTGAGCACGACGTCCCCGGCGACCGGACGGGCCAGCGGGGCATCGTCCCTGGTGATGACCGTGATGAAGTTGGTCGAGGTGTTTCCCCACTGGTTCTCGATCTCGTAGACGAACCCGAAACGACCCTCGGCGCTCGGCACGGTGACCCGCACGAGCTCGCCGTCGATGACCGCTGTCGCACCGTCGGTGGTCGGTTCGACGGATGTGACGGTGAGCGGGCCGCCGTCAGGATCTGAGTCGTTGGCCAGGACCTGCACCGCAACAGTCCTGTCAGGCCTGGTGATCAGTTCGTCGGCGACGGCGATCGGGACGCGCGAGCCGTCGAGCTTGCCGCTGATACCGATGCGTACCGTTCCGACGGCCTGGCTGCCGAGCGCGTCGATGACGGTGTACGTGAAGGTGTCCGTGCCCGTCGAGTACGCACCGGCCTCGTAGTCGAACCAGTCCTCGCCTGCGCCGACGACCGCACCTTTGTCCGGGTTGGAGGCCTGTCCGATGAGCTGGACGGAGTCGCCGTCAGGGTCGATGCCTGAGAGAGGAATGGTGACGCGGACCCGCTCCCCGCTGAGGACACGGGCGGTGACCGTCTTCGGCACGGGGGCCGCGTTCGACGCGGCATCCACCTCGCGGACGTTGAGTGTCACCTGCGCATCCGCCCATTGGCCGTCAGGGGCGGCGGTCCGGTACGTGGCCGTGAAGTTTCCCGGCATCTCCGGCGCCAGGTAGCGGAGGACGCGACCGGAGGTGAAGAGCAATCCTGCGCCGTCAGGCAGGTTCTTGCTGAGCTTCGGGTCGAGGCTCAGGGTGTCGCCGTCCGGGTGGGTGTCGTTCGCGAGGACGGGGATGTCGATCGCGTCGCCGACCCGCACGGACACGGAGTCCGGGTAGGCGACAGGGGGCTGCCGGACGATCGGCGTCGGGATCTCGATCACCGTCACCGTTCCCTGCGATTCGGCCGTGCCGTTGGAGACGCTGTAGTTGAACGACACCGGCACGTCGAGCGGAGTGGTCAGGCTGACGCGGAGGATCCGCTGCTCGAGGATCTCGACCCGCAGGCCGGAGTCTCTGGGGACGTTGGTGAAACCGGTGACGACGAGGACACCGCCTGCGGGGTCGAAGTCGCCGGCGAGCACGTCGACCCGCTCGGTGCTCTGCTCACGGATGTAGACGGTGTGCAGCACGGTGACGGGAGGTTCTCCTGCGTCAGGCGGCGTGATCACGTCGATCCGGACCGTACCGGTCTGGGTGCGGTTGCCGTCTGTGACCGAGTACTCCAGGTAGTGCGTGCGCACTTCTGTGCTGACGAACCGGAAGGTGCCGCCGTCGTAGTCCGCGGTGATGGTCGCGCCTTCCTTGGCCGGGACGTTCGCGAGACGGAGCGGTCCCGATCCGCCGCGCACGTGCGGCAGCGGCGAGACGACGACCTCCTGGCCGGCATACGCGAGCACGGGGAACGGCTCGGCGATGATCGGGACTTCTCCTGTGGGGTACACCGTGACGGCGAACCCGCCTGCCCCTTCTGCGACGCCGTCCGAGACGGTCAGCCCGATCTGCTTGAGCGTGCCGCCCAGACCCGCGTCGGTGTAGATGATCGTCCCGTCCGGCGTGTACTGGACCGTGTCAGGCGCAGGCACGCCCGCCTGGGTGAGGTAGAACGGATCTCCGTCCGGGTCGACCCAGTCCCCGAGCGTCTGCGCGGTGAGGCGGCCTCCGGCGTTCACTGAGGCCTTCGACTTGCGGATCTGCGCCGGCGGCCCGTTCTCCCCTGGTTGTCTGACGGTAAGGGTCACTGTCGCCGTCGATGTGCCGCCGCGACCATCGGTGATCGTGTAATCGAACGTGAGCTCGCCTGCGGCATCCGGTGTCAGGGTGACCTGAAGCTGTTGGGCGTTGTTGACGAGCTCGAGCCGCCCCTCGGTCTCGTCGAGCTCGGTGAACCTGCTGATCATCAGCACGTCGCCGTTGGGATCGATGTCGTTCAGGAGAACGGGCAGCGGGGAGGTCTTGCCAGGGCGCGCCCCGAAGGCATCGGGGACGGCCGTCGGCGGCAACTGCGTCTGCTCGTATTCCGGCGGCGTGTCCTCCTGATTGTCGTCGACCTCCTGTTCATCCTCCTCGACGTCGAGGAGTTCATCCCAGTTGTCGATGAGCTGGTTGTCGGCCTGGACCGCCCAGGATGCTCCTCCGACGGAGTCGTTGAGGAGGAGATGAGTGCCGTTCCTCCGGAACTCGAGGTCGGCGCCGCCCGTGGCGTCGACCGTCGACCGCCTGGTCTGTCCTTCGCACCGTTCGAAGACCGTGCCGTCCTCCCACGCGGCGTAGTCGCAGTCGGCGACGGTGACCGGGCGGGAAGGAAGGCCTGAGACATCGGTCACGGTCTCAGTCGGTTCGCCGCCTGAGAGCGGAACGGAGAGCAGCCCGCCGTCGATGCCGACGAGCACGGCTGAACCATCCGCGGAGGGCTGGGGCAGGACGGGATCGACGGCACCAGGGAGGTCGACGGCTTTTCCGCGGACGATCACCCGGCCAGCCGATTCGTCGAGAACCACGGGATCCGAGCCGACCGAGCTGAGCTGGAACTGCTCCGAATCTTCGCCGACATCCACCGATGTGGTGTCGCCGACGGTGTCCTCATCCGGTCCGATGCGGTAGATCTCTGATTCGTCCGGCGAGAAGACGAAGAGGTCTCCTGACGGGTTCACCGACCCGATCGCACCTGAGCCGAGTGACAGTGTCGGGTCCGATTCCGCGTCGAAGGTCGCCAGGTCTTCGACGGACACCAGCCAGAAATCACCGTCCCCTGCGATGGTCACCCGCCCCTCTGCGAGGCTCACATCGGTCGTGCCAGGCGGGAGCGGCACGCTCTCGAGAATGGCTGCCGTCGCCGGGTCGATGATGTCGATCGAGCTCTGACCCGCGTCGAAGACGAGCACTGCTTCGCCCTCCTGAAGGATGTCCAGGCGCGCGGAGCCGGCTGTGATGCCCGCATTGAGTTCGAAGACCTGGGTGTTCGCCCGCCCGACTGCCTGCCGGGATTCGTTCACCACCCACACGGCGCCGTCACCGAGGTCGAGCTGCTGGGCCCTGTACCCGGTGGAGATGACGGCGACCGTGGCGATGAGCGCACAGATCGCCGTGCCGCTCGTCAGGGTGGCGAGGAGCTGGCGCCGGGAGCGGAACCAGGACATCAGCCGGAGCCCTCGGGGATGTCGACGCATTTCTCGGCACTCGGCGGGCCGAGCTTGCCCTCACGGTTCACCAGGACGGTCAGGCAGACCTGCTCGCCCGCCTCACCGTCGACGGTGAACTCAGCGGCACGCTGGATACTCGTGGTCCCGCCCTCCGGACGGATCTCGTACGAGTCCGTCTCCTCGAGGCCGGGGTCTGCCCAGGTGAACTGCACGCTCGAGTCCTGGACCTCGGCCGCGATGTCGACGACGGTCGGGATGCTGTTCTCCGGAGCCAGCCGCAGGACGACGAAGACGGTGGTCACGGCGAGCAGCACGATGAGCGCCGAACAGGCGACGATGGCCAGCACGAACGGCCGGCCGAGCGGCTGGCCCTTTCTCACGCCGCTGCGGTCACTGAGCGGCGTGGCCTGCTCGGCCACGGCCACACGGGTGGCGCCGGGCTGCCTGGCAGCGTCGTCAGGGGTCTTCCTGCGCCTGCGCCCGGGCTCGACGGTGCGGATCGGGTTGACCCTGGTCCGGTCGCCTGCGTCGTGCACGGCCGTGAACGCCCAGTCATCGACGGCGACGTCCGGCTGTGTCGGCGGCAGTCCGAGATCAGCCTCAACCGACTGCAGCTCGCGGATGAGTTCCATCGCGGACTGCTGCCTTGCCTCCGGTCGCCTGGACATCGCCCGGGCGAGCAGGTTCTCGAGTCGTTCGGGAACGTCTTCCCTCCCGATCGGCTGTGGCTTCCCCTTGCTCGACCGCGCGATGAGGTCTGCGGACGAGTTGTTCTGCCAGGGGATCTCGAACGGTGCACGACCGGCGAGCAGAGAGTAGATCGTGGCGCCGAGCGACCAGACCTCGCTGGGCACGGTGCCGTTCGTCTGGCTGTGCAGAACCTCGGGCGCCGACCAGGGGATCGACATCCCGACCGTCTCGTCTGGCGTCGACTCTCCCACTGTCCCCGCGATGCCGAAGTCGCTGAGAACGGGATTGCCGTATGCGGTCATGAGGATGTTCGACGGCTTGATATCACGGTGCAGGACACCGGCGCGGTGCGCGGTCTCCGTGGCGCTGGCGATCTTGATCCCGATGCGGAGCGCCTCGGAAACCGACAGGGGTTCTTCGCGGTATCGCTGACCGATCGCCGACGAACACAACTCCATGACGAGGTACGGCCGCCCGTCTGCCGCAACACCCGATTGATAGACGGTGAGGATCGCCGGATGCGCGCTGAGCTGGGCCATCAGGTCCGCCTCGGCCTGGAACATCCGCCTGACGTCCGCGTTCACGTATTCGCTCAGCATCACCTTGACGGCCACCTGGCGACGTGGGTTGTCCTGCTCGTACAGGAACACGTCGGCGAAGCCCCCTGAGCCGAGGATGCGCACGAAGGAGAAGCCGGGCAGTTGAGGCGGCTGCGATGGCAGACGTCGGGTCACTGGGCTCTCCCTTCACTGATCGACGAGAGGGAAAGGTTTCGAGTGCAGAGAATCGCCCGATCCCCCAACCTTCCCCATTGTAGACAAAAGCGCGAGGGCGCTATGCCCCCGGCCAGGGGGGCAAAATCTCGATGACGTTACCGTCTCCGATGTCGATGAATGTGCCGGGGATGACCACGACCGACTCCCCCTGACGCAGGCGGCGCCAGTGGCCCTGCGGCGGGATCACCGAGGTTCCGTTCGTGGATTTGAGGTCGGTGGCGACGATGGAATCACCGATCTGCTTGATCTCCAGGTGGGTGGCGGAGACAGACTTCGACCCGGAGACCACGGGTACGAGACGGGAGGGGTCAGGCAACGGGATGCGCGGCTGCCGCGGGTTCCTGCCGAAGTAGTGGACGGCGTCGAGCGGATAGGCCTGACCGCCGTTGATCCGGAACCCGTAGAGCAGGGTCTTCGGGTCGTTGGCGACGAGCGGGGCTTCCCTGAGGACGGTCTCGTCCTGGATCGGTGGCGCGATGTCCCTGCGGAGCACCGTCTCGCCGTCGTGACGCATGGCCGGGTCGTCTTCAGGGCGGACGCGCTGCACCGGCGGCCTGATGATCGTGTTGGTCTCGGCCGGGGACGGATGGAAATGGCTCGCAGGGGCGTGGGTCATCGCCGGTGCAGCGGCAGGTGCGGCGGCGGCTGGAGGGGCGAACGGGGAGACGGGAGTGGCGACATCCGTAACGGGAGCTGCTGCGGCCTGCTGCGCGTCCGCCACCCAGTCGATCCGGTTGGCGACGATCACCCCCGACCCGAGCGGGAACGAGACACCGGAGACCGGGGCACCGGGTTCGCCAGTGAGCCCCCCTGCTGCCACGGCCTCGACGCCGCTCAGTTCGTCTCGGCGCCACGGCTGGTCGCCGCTCGTGATCCTCGTCCAGGCGCCGTCAGCGTGGGCGTCGACGACCGCGTCCCCGTGCACCAGAAGCTTCAGAGTCGCCTGGCTCTCGCCGTCGCGCTCGAGGGCGACGAAGGATGCCGGCTGGCCCCCTGACGAGTTCGGGATGGCACGCAGCGTGTCGTCGAACGTCGTCTGGGCCGACTGGACCATCGACCAGAGCCGTTCGACGATCGCCGGCTCAGACGGCGTCCGCAGTGCGATCAGGAACTTCTGACTGACGATGTAGATCCAGGGAGTGCCTGAATTCGTCATCGCGTAGCGATAGGTGGACGGCTGGTCGCGCTCTGCAGTGTTCACGGTGCCCCTCGAAAATGCGGTGCAGGCGAGTTCCCCTGAAGAAGGGGCGTCGCGCCTGTCGTCCTATTCTGCCCTCTGCCCCCGTTTTGGGCGACCCGTTTGCGATTCCAGCTCGCCGAACGGGCGTCGGTGCCCTGATCTAAGCTTGGATTCATGTCTTCTGCCGCACCTCTCCGAATCGCCTCCGTCAACACCAACGGGGTTCGCGCGGCCTTCCGGAAGGGCATGGGCGACTGGCTCGATGCTTCGGACATCGACATCCTGGCCCTGCAGGAGGTCCGTGCAGCCACGAGCGACCTCGAGGGGCTGTTCGGTCCGGACTGGGACATCCTGCACGACCCCGCAACGGCGAAGGGCCGGGCGGGCGTCGCCATTCTCAGCCGCGCGAAGGCCTCCATTCACCGGGTCGAACTGGGCCCCGTCGACTTCGACAGCGCCGGGCGCTGGCTGGAGGCGGACTATGAGGTCAACGGCTCGATCGTCACCGTCGTCTCGACCTACGTGCACTCCGGTTCGGTCGACACCCCCAAGCAGGTCGAGAAGTACAAGTTCCTCGACGCCATGACCGAACGGCTGCCGGAGCTTGCCGCACACTCCGGGTACGCGGTCGTCCTCGGCGACCTCAACGTCGGGCACCGCGAACTCGATATCAAGAACTGGAAGGGCAATGTCAAGAACGCCGGCTTCCTCCCCCGGGAACGCGCGTACTTCGACCGTTTCTTCGGAGCCGAGGGCGAGCCGGTCACGGGCGTCGACGGCTCCGTCGGCACCGGACTCGGCTGGGTCGACGTCGGCCGCAGGTGGGCCGGAGAGGTCGACGGGCCGTACACCTGGTGGTCGCAGCGTGGGCGCGCGTTCGACACGGGCACGGGCTGGCGACTCGACTACCAGGTCGCCACACCCGCCCTTGCCGCCACCGTCGTCGACTACCGTGTCGACCGGGCAGCCAGCCATGACGAACGCTGGTCGGACCACGCCCCCGTCGTCGTCGACTACGCGATCTGAGACGCCACGAGGCGGTCGCCCGCACTCGCCGAAACATCCACTCGAATTCACCGCTTCGCCGCCTTCACGCTGCGAGAGAAGGATCACCTCATGACCAAGCCCGTCCTGTTCTCGGGAATGCAGCCCTCGAACGATTCGCTCCACCTCGGCAACTTCGTCGGTGCGCTCCAGCAGTGGGTCGCCCTGCAGGAGGAGTACGACGCGTACTACTGCGTCGTCGACCTGCACGCCCTGACCAGTTCACCGAACCCGGATGAGCTCCGTGCGCGGACGCGGTCAACGGCAGCGCAGTACATCGCCGCAGGCATCGACCCGTCGAAGAGTGCGCTCTTCGTGCAGTCGCACGTTCCGGCTCACACCCAGCTGTCCTGGGTGCTGAACAACATCACCGGCTTCGGCGAGGCCGGCCGGATGACCCAGTTCAAGGACAAGTCGGCGCGATTCGGGGCCGACTCCACGACGGTCGGCCTGTTCACCTACCCCGTGCTCATGGCCGCTGACATCCTGCTGTACCAGACCAACGCCGTTCCGGTCGGGGAAGACCAGCGCCAGCACCTGGAGCTGACCCGTGACCTCACCGGCCGGTTCAACAGCCGGTTCGGGGAGACCTTCACCATGCCGGAGCCGGTCATCCTCAAGGAGACGGCGAAGATCTACGACCTGCAGCACCCCACCGCGAAGATGTCGAAGTCTGCCGAGAGTGAAGCCGGCCTCATCAAGCTCCTCGACGACCCGAAGGTCAACCAGAAGAAGATCATGCGGGCGGTCACCGACGACGACGCAAGCATCCGATTCGACCGTGAGACCAAGCCGGGCGTCTCGAACCTGCTCACCGTCTTCTCGGCCATGTCGGGGTGGACCATCGACGCGATCGTGGACGAGTACGCCGGCCGTGGATACGGCGACCTGAAGAAGGGCGTCGTCGAGGCCGTCAACGCCGTCTTCGAGCCGATTCGTGCGCGCACTCTCGAGTTGCTCGACGACCCGGCAGAGCTCGACCGGATTCTCGCCGTGAACGCGGCGAAGGCGAACGAGGTCGCGGAGAAGACGCTGGCCGTCGCGTATGAGCGAATCGGCCTGCTCCGTCCGTAGGCCCGCCCGCCGGTAAGCTGAGCGCATGGATGTCGTGCGTCTCGAAACCGACCGTTTGATTCTCGACGCGCCGAACGAACGGGACATCCCGTACATCTACGCCTACTGCCAGGACCCGCTGATCCAGCAGTTCACGACAGTGCCGCAGCCGTATTCGCTCGCCGATGCCGAAGGGTTCATCTCGAAGCTGGTCAAGCCCGGCTGGGCGAGCGGCCGTGAACTCACCTGGGCGCTCCGCCGTAAGGAAGAGCCCACGATCCTCGGCGTCGTGGCCATGCGTGACTGGAACGACACCCAGGCGATGGTCGGCTACTGGCTCGGCGCTCCCTGGCGTGGCAAGGGTTACACGCCAGAGGCCGTCGGCGCGATCGCCGACTGGGTGTTCACCAACCAGTGGACCTTCCGCGATCACGCACCGAACAAGACCATCCTCTGGGAAGCCATGGTCGGCAACGTCGGGTCAGCGGTCGTCGCCCAGCGGGTCGGCTTCCGCTTCACCGGGACCGGACGCAGCGAAATCGAGCACTTCGGCCAGTTCCCGTCGAGCCACCGCGCCGAACTCCGACCGGCCGATCGCCCCGGCCCCGCACAGGGCTGGCCACCCGAGGCGCTCGCGCGGTGACGCGGCTCGCCCTCTTCGACCTCGACGACACGCTGCTCGATCATCGCGGGGCGGTCTCGCGCGGCATCGTCGAATACGTCGGCGGTCTCGACGACTTCGTCGTCGAGGATCAGGAACGCTCCGTTGCGCTGTGGCACGAGCTCGAGGACCGGCACTACCACCGCTACCTCGCCGGCGAGCTGAGTTTCGCCGGTCAGCGGCGCGCACGGGCACTCGATTTCGCGGCCGCCCACGGCGTCACCCTCGCCGACGTCGAAGCCGACCTCTGGTTCGACAGCTACTTCGAGAACTACCGGGGAGCGTGGGAGCTTTTCGACGACGCGCTCCCCTGCCTCGATCGGCTGGCGGATGCCGGATGGCGGCTCGGCGTGATCACCAACGGCGAACTGGACTACCAGCGGGTGAAGCTCGAGCGCACAGGGCTCACCGACCGTTTCGAGCACGTGGTCGCCTCAGGTTCGCTCGGCGTCGCCAAGCCGGATCCGCGGATCTTCGAACACGCCTGCGCGCTCTTCGGGGTCGGGCCGGTCGACGCCGTGTACGTCGGCGACCGGCTGCTGACGGATGCCGTCGGCGCGGCATCCGCCGGACTGACCGGTGTGTGGCTCAACCGTTTCGGCGACGAGGTCGTGCCAGGTGCGGTCGGCCACGGCGCGAGCACGACGGACCCACTCGAGCTCGCCGGGGAGTCCGGCGTGCGGACCATCGCCACGCTCGCCGAACTGTAGCGATCGGTCCCCAAGAGTCACCCGATGGATCGGTCGGTCCTGAAGGGTCACGGCGCACCGGTGTGGACGGCCCTTCCGGACCGATCGACGCCCGGCCCCGCCGCACACGCCGACGGGCCCGCCCTCGGAAGAGGACGGACCCGTCAGTGCACTGCCTGTGTGTTACGAAACGTCCTCGTCGACCCAGTCGAACGACTTCGACACGGCCTTCTTCCACAGCCGCATCTGGCGGTCGCGATCTTCGTCTGACATGGACGGCGTCCAGCGCTTGTCTTCCTGCCAGTTGCCGCGCAGGTCGTCGAGGTTGGCCCAGAAGCCGACCGCGAGGCCTGCCGCGTACGCCGCTCCGAGTGCCGTGGTCTCCGCGACGACCGGTCGGACGACCGGGACGTTGAGGATGTCGGCCTGGAACTGCATGAGGGCGTCGTTCGCGACCATGCCGCCGTCGACCTTGAGCTCGGTCAGGTCGACACCGGAGTCGGCGTTGACGGCGTCGAGCACCTCGCGGGTCTGGAACGCCGTGGCTTCCAGTGCGGCCCTGGCGATGTGTCCCTTGTTGACGAACCGGGTCAGACCGACGATGACGCCGCGGGCCTCGGGGCGCCAGTACGGAGCGAACAATCCGGAGAACGCCGGGACGATGTAAACCCCGCCGTTGTCGTCCACGGTCGTGGCGAGCGTCTCGACCTCTGGAGCCGAATTGATGATGCCGAGGTTGTCACGCAGCCACTGGATGAGCGAACCGGTCACGGCGATCGAGCCCTCGAGGGCGTAGTGCGGCTTCGCGTCGCCCAGCTTGTAGCCCAGCGTCGTGAGCAGGCCGTTCTTCGAGTGGACGATCTCCTCCCCCGTGTTGAAGATGAGGAAGTTACCCGTGCCGTACGTGTTCTTCGACTCACCGGTGTCGAATGCGGCCTGACCGAACGTCGCGGCCTGCTGGTCTCCGAGGATGCCGGCGATCGGAGTCTCGCGGAGCAGGCTCGAGCTGTGCGCGTGGCCGTAGACCTCACTCGAGGACTTGATCTCGGGGAGCATCGACTTCGGCACGTTGAACACCGAGAGGATCTCGTCGTCCCACTGGAGCGTTTCGAGGTCCATGAACAGCGTCCGGCTGGCGTTGGTGACGTCGGTGACGTGGACGCCGCCGTCGGTGCCGCCGGTGAGGTTCCAGAGCACCCAGCTGTCCGTCGTTCCGAACAGCAGGTCGCCGGCTTCGGCCTTCTCCCTGGCGCCGTCGACGTTCTCGAGGATCCAGACGATCTTCGTGCCGGAGAAGTAGGTCGCCAGCGGGAGCCCGACCTTGGGCTTGAACCGCTCGACACCTCCGTCTGCGGCGAGACGGTCGACGATCGACTGGGTGCGCGTGTCCTGCCAGACGATCGCGTTGTACACCGGCTTGCCGGTGGTCTTGTCCCACACCACAGCGGTCTCACGCTGGTTGGTGATGCCGATGGCAGCGATGTCGTGCCGGGTCAGGCTGGCCTTCGAGAGTGCCTGGCCGATGACCTCACGGGTGTTGTTCCAGATTTCGGCGGGGTCATGCTCGACCCAGCCGGCCTTCGGGAAGATCTGCTCGTGCTCGAGCTGCCCGGTCGAGATGATCGATCCGGCCTTGTCGAACACGATGGCCCGGGAACTGGTCGTTCCCTGGTCGATTGCGATGACGTAATCCGCCATGAGTAACTCCTTTGTTGGCAGTGCGGTGGTTCACAGAGGTGAGGTGCCGGCAGCACGAGGCCGCCGGCATCGATGGGTCAGCCGAGGACGGGAAGGAGGGCGATGGAGGCCCAGCCGGCGACGGCACCTCCGAGCAGCGGTCCGATGACCGGGACCCAGGAGTAGCTCCAGTCGCTTGTTCCCTTGCCCTTGATCGGGAGGAGGGCGTGCGCGATACGGGGGGCGAGGTCACGTGCAGGGTTGATCGCGTAACCGGTCGGCCCACCGAGTGAGATACCGATCGCGATAACGAGCAGTGCCACCGGCAGTGCGCCGAGGGCAGCGAGGCCGCCTGCGTCACCCTGTCGTCCGAAGGCCAGGACGATGAAGACGAGGACGAACGTGCCCACGAACTCCGTCAGAAGGTTCCAGCCGTATGTGCGGATGGCCGGACCTGTGGAGAACACGGCGAGCTTCGCACCGGCATCCTCTGACTCGTCGAAGTGCTTCTTGTACGTCAGGAAGACGAGGACAGCACCGATGAAGGCACCCAGCATCTCACCGCCGAAGTAGGTGAACGTCGAGGCGAAGTCGACCGGGATGCCCGGCTTGAACTCCTCGGTCCCCGCTGTGACCAGCCCGAGAGTGACGGCCGGGTTCAGGTGCGCCCCCGACACGTACGCGGCGATCACACCGACGTAGACAGCAAGACCCCACCCGAAGGTGATCAGGAGCCAGCCGCCGTTGAAGCCTTTCGATTTCGCCAGCACGACGTTGGCGACGACGCCACCACCGAGCAGGATGAGGAGAGCCGTTCCGACGACCTCCGAGAGAAAGATAGAGCCTAAAGTTACGTCCACGTTGACCTTCCTTGGTGTGCAGGCCCGGGTTCTGACGCCCCGGCCGGTGATGGATTTTCAATCCCCTGTGAAACGTATCGAGCTTTCTCACAGCGAAACAAGAGGGTCAGGTGAGAATGCGTGCAGGTATTGCCCTGTTCACTGGCCGTTTTGCGCCGCGACACCCACTGAGCGCGGTTCGAGCTGCACGCCGTGCACAGTTCGGAGGATCGTCGCCGCCGCATCGACTTCTGCAAGCGCCTCTTCTTCCGCCCAGCCGAGGGCGTCGGCGAGGATCCCGGCGAGCTCCTCGAGCACCGCCGTCGATGCTCCCCCGGTGAACGCGATGCTCGTCCGGCGCTGGAGCAGGTCGAGCAGGTGCACGACGTGCTCGGTCCTGATGAGCCTGGCGATCTCCTGCCTGCTGTAGTCGGGCGCGGCATCCAGCCGGGTGTCCCCGGCCTCGGCGAGCTCCTCGATGAGGCCGGTGGCGCGCGTGCCGTACCGCTCGAGCAGCTGCAGCGCGCGAGCGCTGCCCACCTCACGGGAGTTGTCGGCGAGCCAGACCTGGAGTGCGGCGTCAGATGACGGGTAGCCTGCTCCTCCACCGATCGGCATCCCGACGGTCGAGACCGTCCTCTTGCGGCCGAGCAGGTCGAGGGTCTCGGTGGAGAGGTGTTCGGCGAGCGCCCTGAACGTCGTCCACTTGCCGCCGACGAGGCTGAGCATCGTCCCGTCACCGAGCGGGGTGGGCACGATCCGGTAGTCACGGGAGACGAAGCCGGGTTCGAGGTCACCGTGGCCAGGCAGCGGGCGGATGCCGCTGAACCGGTAGACGATGTCGCCGCGGTCGACCGAGATCGCGGGGAAGACGTGCTTCACGAGGTCGAAGAAGTAGTCCACTTCCTCTTCGGTGCAGATGGCCGGCTCTCTCGGATCGGCGTCGATGTCCGTCGTGCCGACCATGACCTTGCCCTTGAGCGGGTAGATCAGCACGATGCGGCCGTCCTCGTGCTCGAAGAAGATCTCGCGGCCGCCGGTCGCAGCGAGCAGCTCGGCGTTGTCGAGCACGATGTGCGAGCCCTTCGTACCGCCCATGAGCGCGCTCGACTGGCCCAGCGCGTCGTTCGTGAGGTCCGTCCACGGCCCTGACGCGTTGATGACGACGTCTGCGGTGAAGGAGAACTCGTCTCCGGTCACGCCATCGCGCAGCCGGACGGCACCGCCGTCGAAATCGACGGCTTCGACGTAGTTCGCCGCTCGAGCGTGCGGACCGGCGTCGAGCCCGTCTCGGAGCACGTCGAGAGCGAGGCGCTCGGGGTCGTGCACGGAGGCGTCGAAGTATGTGGCGGTGTACTTGAGGTCGCTGTTCAGCTGGGGCAGTGCCGTCAGCGCTTTCTTCTTCCCCACGAAGCGGTGACGCGGAACCGAGCCGCCGTCACGCGAGAAGGAGTCGTACAGCACGAGCCCTGCCTTGATGAGCAGGGCGCCGCGTTCCTGCGGCTTGCCCTGCTTGTGGGTGAGGAACCGGAGCGGAGCAGAGATGATGCCGGAGAACGTGGAGAAGATCGGCACCGTCGTCTGTAGCGGCTTCACGTAGTGCGGTGCGATCTTCAGCAGGCCGTTGCGTTCGGTCACCGATTCCTTGACGAGCCGGAACTCGCCGTTTTCGAGGTAACGGATGCCTCCGTGGATCATGTGGCTCGATGCGGCCGAAGCTCCTGAACAGTAGTCACCGCGCTCGACGAGGGCGACATCGACGCCCTGGAGCGCGAGGTCGCGGAAAGCGGCGAGGCCGTTGATGCCTCCGCCGATGACGAGAACGCTGGCGCCGGGGCGGCTGGTGAGGGACTCGACGGATGCGCGGCGGTTTCCCGGCTGCTGTGCTGGCTGCTTCATTGCCCTGATGCTCCTGTCTGCTGACCGGTGTCGTGGCTGGGCCACCGGCATCCGGATCGCGTACTTTCTCGTGTTCTGCGATTCTTGGGGTATATTCACCAACGTGCAAACCCACTGCACAAACGTGCAAGGAGTCACATGAATCCCTCAGCCGCCGCTCACCTCAATCCCAAGACCAGGGACGCCCTCACCGCCGCCCAGTTGTACTACCTGCAGGACCTGACGATGGATGCCATCGCGCACGAGCTCCACACCTCCCGGTCGTCGGTCTCCCGCCTGCTCGGCCATGCCAGGGAGACCGGGCTCGTCGAGATCCAGGTGCGCTCACCCCTCGACATGCCCCGGCAGCTCGAGGGTGATCTGCGGACACGGTTCGGCGTCACCGCCCATGTCGTCCCGGTCCCCGACCTGACGAGCGACGTCGACCGGCTCGACCGCGTCGCGCTCTCGGCTGCACGGATTCTCGGCGGCTTCTTCGACTCGAACATGTCGATGGGCGTCGCATGGGGCTCGACGATGAGCGCCCTCTCACGCCACCTGCTGGCGAAGGCGACGCACAACTCCACGATCGTCCAGCTCAACGGTGCGGCGAACCCCCGCACGACTGGCATCCTCTACGCCAGCGAGATCCTGCAGCGATTCGGCTCGGCGTACGGCGCGACCGTCCAGCAATTCCCGGTGCCCGCCGTGTTCGACGACCCCGACACGAAGGCAGCGCTCTGGCGTGAGCGCAGCATCAGCCGGGTCGTCGAGATGCAGAAGACGCTCGACGTGATCGTCTTCGGTCTCGGGTCGCCGTTCGCAGGCGTCCCCAGCCACGTCTACATCGGCGGCTACCTCGACGACGACGACTTCGCCCAGCTGCGCTCGACCGGCGCCGTCGGCGACATCGCGACAGTGTTCTACCGGGAGGACGGCTCGACGGACGGCATCCCCCTGAACGAACGCTCGAGCGGGCCGAGCCTCGACGTGCTGCGCGGCATCGCCCGCCGGGTGTGCGTCGTGTCGGGCGAGAGCAAACTGCAGAGCCTCAGGGGGGCGCTGGCCGCCGGCCTGGTCACCGACCTGATCGTCGATTCCGGCACCGCGCGAAAGATCCTCGCGGCCTGATCCTGACGCCTGTCACAATACGCAGGAATACTGCGCGCCCTGACGCGTTGGCCATACGATAGAACAACGAAACGTGCTCCGGGGTCGGTGAGAGTCCGAACCGGCGGTGATAGTCCGCGAGTCGCACGCAGCAATGCACGCGATTGAACCGGTGGAATTCCGGTACCGACGGTTATGGGTTGTGTGGCGAAAGCTGTGCGGCCCGAGTCCGGATGGGAGGCAGCACGCGCGTCGCAGAATCTTCGGATGCCTGCAGCGCGATCGTCGACGGCGCTCGCGCCGATCGCGACACCCCGGAGCTCGTTCCCCGACGAGAAGAGATCCAATGGGTGTGAGCGACACGAGCGAGGCACAGACAGGCGCGCCTGACGCCGACGTGCTCAGTGACGCCATGCGTCGCGCTTTCCAGCTCGCCCACAACGGACCGGCCAGGGGCGTGAACCCGCAGGTCGGCTGTGTGATCCTCGACAGCGTCGGCACGGTGCTCGCCGAAGGCTGGCACCGCGGGGCAGGGACACCGCACGCCGAGGTCGACGCCCTGACCTCCCTCTCCCCCGGCCAGGCGGCTGGGGCGACAGCGGTCGTCACGCTCGAACCCTGCAACCACACCGGCAGGACGGGGCCATGCGCCCAGGCCCTCATCGACGCAGGTGTCGCGCGCGTCGTCTACGCGGTCGACGACCCTGGCGAGCGATCGCGGGGAGGGGCGGATCGCCTCCGTGCGGCTGGCGTCCATGTCCTCCCCGGTGTCCTGCGCGCTGCCGGCGAAGCGTTGCTCGGCGACTGGCTCGTCACGGCCAGACTCGGGCGACCGCTCGTCACCGCTAAGTGGGCCCAGAGCCTCGACGGCCGCGCCGCCGCGGCCGACGGCAGCAGCCAGTGGGTCACCGGGCCGGACGCCCGCGCAGACGTGCACTCGCGCCGCGCCGCCGCGGACGCCATCGGAGTGGGCACAGGAACTGTCTACAGCGACGACCCCTCCCTGACGGCCAGAACCGCGACGGGCTCGCTCTACCCGGCCCAGCCCGTCCCCGTCGTGTTCGGTCACCGCGAGCTGCCCGACACCGCGACTCTGCACGGGCACCCGCGCCCGGTGCTCCGATTCACCGGTGACGACCTCGCTGCCGACCTCGCCGACCTGCACGCCCGCGGCATCCGTTCGCTGTTCCTCGAGGGTGGCCCGACGCTGATCAGCTCCTTCATCGCTGCCGGCCTCGTCGACGAATACCTCATCTACCTCGCGCCCGCCCTGCTCGGCGGCCCGCGCACCGCTCTCACCGACATCGGCGTCGGCTCCATCTCCGACGCCAGGCGGCTCGCCGTCGATGGCGTGCACACTCTCGGCGACGACATGCTCATCGTCGCCAGGCCGAAAGGACACCACTGATCATGTTCACCGGAATCATCGAGGAGATCGGCGAGGTCACCCAGGTCGACCGCACCGCGGACGCCGCACGCATCACCGTTCGCGGTCCGCTGGCCGTGACGGGGGCCAGGCACGGAGACTCGATCTCCGTCTCGGGCGTCTGCCTCACCGTCGTCGACCAGACGCCGGACTCGTTCACCGTAGACGTGATGGCCCAGACCCTCGACATGTCGACACTCGACGGCGTCGCGCCAGGACGACGGGTCAACCTGGAGCGGGCCGCCGAAGTCGGTGACCGGCTCGGTGGCCATATCGTCCAGGGGCACATCGACGGAACGGCGACGATCCTCGCCATCACCGAGGGGAGCGCGTGGCGCGTCGTGCGGTTCAGCATCGCCGACGACCTTGCCAGGCTCGTCACCGACAAGGGATCGATCGCCGTCGACGGCATCTCCCTCACAGTGAGTGCCGTCTCGCCTGCGACCGCGCCAGAGCAGTGGTTCGAGGTCTCCCTCATTCCCGAGACCCTTGTCGCGACGACGCTGGGGCAGCGGAGCGTCGGCGACCGGGTCAACATCGAAACGGACATCCTGGCCAGGCACGTCGAGCGTATGCTCGCGATGCAGGCGGCGCAGAAATGGATTCCGGCGGAACAGTCCGCCGGCGGAAGGAGCGACGCATGAGCATCGCAACGATCCCCGAGGCGCTCGAGGCGCTCCGTCAGGGCAAACCGGTGCTCGTCGCCGACGATGAAGGCCGCGAGAACGAGGGTGACGTCATCCTCTCCGCCGAACTGGCCACCCGCGACTGGGTCGCCTGGACGGTGAGGAACACGAGCGGATACATCTGCGCCCCGATGACGAACGAGATCGCCGACCGGCTGGAACTGCCGATCATGGTCAGCGACAGCCAGGACCTGCGTCACACGGCGTACACGATCACCGTCGACGCCGCCGACCGGATCACGACGGGAATCAGCGCCGCCGACCGCGCGCACACCCTGCGCGCCCTCGGCAACCCGCAGGCGGTCCCCTCACAGCTCATCCGCCCCGGCCACATCGTCCCGCTCCGGGCCGTCGACGGCGGCGTCCGGCAGCGCCCAGGTCACACCGAAGCGGCGGTCGACCTGATGAAGCTCGCCGGGCTGACCCCTGTCGGCGCCATCTGCGAGGTCATCGACGACAACGGCGACATGATGCGCCTGCCTGGGCTCATCGCCCTCGGCGAGCGCGACGGCCTGCCGGTGATCACCATCGCCGCACTCATCGAGTACATCAACACCCACCCTGAAGCGTCTGACACCTGCTCGGGCACGCGGAAGAGCATCGACGACATCGCCCAGTCCTCCCCCGTGCTGTTCGAAGTGGAGACCAAGGTTCCCACCACGCACGGTACGTTCACGATCCGGGCCTACCGCGACAGGAACACCGGGGCGGACCACGTCGCGATCATCGCCGGGGACATCCACGGCCCGGGCGCCGTCGTCCGCGTGCACTCGGAGTGCCTGACCGGTGAGGCGTTCGGCTCACTCAAGTGCGAGTGCGGTCCGCAGCTCGACACGGCGCTCGACGCCGTGCAGCGACACGGAGGTGTGGTCATCTACCTCCGAGGGCACGAAGGGCGCGGCATCGGCCTGATCAACAAGCTCAGGGCGTACCGGCTGCAGGAGGACGGGCTCGACACCCTCGACGCCAACCTGGCTCTCGGGCTCCCCGCAGACGCCAGGAACTACCTCGCAGCGACGGCCATCCTCCAGGACCTCGGTCTCGAAGAGATCCGGCTGCTCACCAACAACCCGGAGAAGGTCCGCCAGCTCGAGGAGTACGGGGTGCGCGTCAGCGAACGTGTTCCGCTCGTCGTCGGCGTCGGCGCCTTCAACGAGTCGTATCTCGAAACAAAACGCGACCGGATGGGGCACGAATTCACCCCGACGGCGATTACGGCCGCAGGCCAGGAAAGCAGGACAACATCATGAGCGGTCAGGGATCACCCGAACTCCACGTCGACGGAACGGGACTCGACATCGTCGTCATCGCGGGAACGTGGCACGAGGAGATCAGCAACGGCCTGATCGCCGGGGCGACCGCCGCACTCAACGACTCAGGGGCATCCCACCGGCTGGTACGCGTGCCGGGCAGTTTCGAGCTGCCGGTCGCTGCGAAGGCCGCACTCGATGCTGGCGCGGACGCCGTCGTCGCTCTCGGCGTCATCATCCGCGGTGGCACACCGCACTTCGAGTACGTGTCGGATGCCGCGACGAGCGGCCTCACGCAGGTCACCATCCAGACCGGCAAGCCCGTCGGTTTCGGCGTGCTCACCCTCGATGATGAGCAGCAGGGGCTCGACCGTGCCGGGCTCCCCGGCTCGAAAGAGGACAAGGGACGCGAAGCAGCTGAGGCCGCCGTCGCCACGGCGGTCCTCCTGCGGGAACTGCGCGTCTGACCTGATCCCTTTTTGCCGCCGGGTGAACCCGGCGTAAGGTGTGTTGGTCTGCCACAAGCGGACACGCACGATTTTTCCTGTCTTCGGGGTGGCAGACGTGACCGGCCAGCCGGCATCCGAGGGCTTCCTGTTTGTCCGTTTCAGAAAGCGCCATGTCACTCACTGCCACAACACCCCCAACGGCCCCGGCCAACCCGAAGTCACGGGTCATCCTCGCGTCCCTCATCGGGACGACCATCGAGTTCTATGACTTCTACGTCTACGCCACGGCCGCAGTGCTCGTCTTCCCTCACCTCTTCTTCCCGCCGGGGAACGAGACGACGGCATTGCTGTCGTCGTTCGCCATCTTCGGCGCCGCGATGGTCGCACGCCCCCTCGGCGCTGTGTTCTTCGGGCACCTCGGCGACAAGGTCGGGCGCAAGACCACCCTTGTCGCCGCGTTGCTCACGATGGGGATCGCGACCTTCCTCATCGGTCTGCTCCCCACGTACCTCGTCATCGGCTGGTTCGCCCCGCTGCTGCTCGTGATCCTCCGTCTCGCCCAGGGCTTCGCGCTCGGCGGCGAGTGGAGTGGTGCAGCCCTGGTGGCCACGGAGAACGCCCCTGCCGGCAAGCGTGCCTGGTACGGCACCTTCCCCCAGCTCGGCGCCCCGATCGGTTTCATCATCGCCAACGGCCTGTTCCTGATCATCGCGTTCGCCCTGCCCTCAGACGACCCGTCGCGTCCGTCAGACGAGTTCCTCGACTGGGGCTGGCGCATCCCGTTCCTGTTCTCGGCCGTCATGGTCATCGTCGGCCTGTGGGTTCGCCTCAGGCTCGTCGAGAGCGACGCATTCACCAACACGGTGAAGGCAGGCAAGGTCGTCAAGCTTCCCCTGAAGCTCGTCTTCAAGAGCAACTGGCGCGAGCTCATCCTCGGCACCTTCTTCATGCTCGCCACGTACGTGCTGTTCTACCTGATGACCACGTTCTCGCTGAGCTACGGCCGTGCGCCCATCGAGCCGGCAGAGGGCCAGCAGCCCGGCCTCGGCTACAGCTACAACACCTTCGTGCTCATGCTGATCGCCGGTGTCGTGTTCTTCGGAATCTTCACGCTCCTGTCCGGTCCGTGGGCTGACAAGTTCGGCCGTCGCAAGACGCTCATCATCGTCACCTCCGGCATCATCGTGTTCGGTCTGCTCTGGGTGCCGCTGCTCGGTGCCGGCTTCATCGGCGTGATGGCGTGGCTCATCATCGGCTTCAGCCTGATGGGCATGACCTTCGGACCGATGGGCGCGCTGCTGCCCGAACTGTTCCCGACGAACGTCCGTTACACCGGCTCGGGAATCTCGTACAACGTGTCGTCGATCCTCGGTGCCGCGGTTGCGCCGTTCATCGCCGTGTGGCTGTGGGCCGTCGCTGACGGCAGCCCCGTCCTCGTCGGCGTCTACCTCGCTGTGATGGGCCTCATCACGCTCACCGCGCTGATCATCAGCAAGGAAACGAAGGACATCGACATCAACCGCTAGGTCGTCGAACCGAAAACGGATGCCGTCCAGCGAGGTGATTGCTGGACGGCATCCGTTTTTCTGCGCCATGCCTGAGCGATGGGCGCCTCGCGCGGGTCTTTCGGCCCCGCGCGGGTGAATAGACACCCGCGCGAAGCCGATTCACCCGCGCCACTAGTCGAGCGACACCCGGAGGGTGACGATCTGGAACGGACGCACCCGCAGGGTCGCGGTAGCGCCGTCGACCCCGGCGAGTGCTGTCGGTTCGGCGATCTCGCGCTCCAGCAGGTCCGTCTCGACGACCCGGCCGACCGACCCGTCGACGGTGATGGCTCCTGAGCCCCTCGCGCCCCTCGCCTCGTAGACCCGCACGATGAGGTCGCCTGAGCGGTCCTCGGCGAGCTTCACGGACTCGACCACGATCGCCGGGGAGCCGCTCACGACGAGGGGCGATGACGCCGACCCCTCGACGATGCGCAGCGGGAGGTTCAGCCGGTACCCCTCGTCTGCCGCGTCGAGGATGTCCTCGCCGATCTTCAGCGAGGTGCGGAGCACATGCCTGCCCTGGTCGGCGGTCGGGTCGGGGAACACCGGCGCCCGCAGCAGGGACTGCCGCACCAGGGTGAACGTGCCGCCTCCCTGGCTCGCTTTCCGGGTGATGTCGTGACCGTAGGTCGAGTCGTTGGCCACCGTCACACCGAACCCGGGCTCGCCGACGTGCACCCAGCGGTGCGCACAGGTCTCGAACCTGGCGGCATCCCACGACGTGTTCATGTGGGTGGGACGGTAGATGTGGCCGTACTGGATCTCTGACGCGGCCCGGTCGGCGTGCACGTCGAGCGGGAACGCCAGCTTGAGGAGCTTCTGCCGTTCGTGCCAGTCGACCGTCGTGACGATGTCGACCGCAGAGGAGTCGCCGTCGAGCGACAGCAGCTGCTCGACCGTCGACCCCCCGAACCGGCGCACGACACGGACGACGGCGCGCGCGTCGTCGATGTGGCTCAGCTCGACGGACTCGGCCGCGCGCAGGTCGGTGCCCGACCGCTGGTAGTGGTCGTCGAGGTCCCAGGCATCCCATTGGGTCGGGGTGTCCCTGAACAGCTGCAGGAGGTTTCCTGACTGCCCGTCGGGGATGGCGTTCCGGCCGGTTCCCTCGTGCAGGAGTGAGGTGAGGAGACCATCGCGGTCGATGGTGACGGTGACCACGCCGTTGGCGAGGACGAACCCGCCGTCGCGCTCCTCCGCTGTGACGGTTCCGCTGTTCACGATCCGCCCGGCAGACAGCGCTGGCACGCCTGACACGGCGAACGGGGAGGCGTTGTAGCCGACGGCATCCGCCCCGGTGGCCGGCCCGCGTCCGCCGAGTGCCGCGATGGCATCGGCGATGATCGCCTCGAGCTGCTCCGCCACTGCCGCGTAGCTGGACTCCGCCTGCTGGTGCACCCACGCGATCGAACTGCCGGGGAGGATGTCGTGGAACTGCAGGAGCAGGACGGTGTGCCACGCATCGGCGAGTTTCTCGTACGGGTACTCGGCGCCGGTGCGCACGGCGGCTGTCGCAGCCCAGAGTTCCGCTTCCCGAAGGAGGTGCTCGCTTCTCCGATTGCCCTGCTTGGTCTTCGCCTGGGAGGTGTACGTGCCGCGGTGGAACTCGAGGTAGAGCTCACCAGACCACACCGGCGGGTTCGGATAGTCGCGTTCGGCCTCTTCGAAGAAGGCGAGCGGTGTCGCCAGTTCGACGGTCGGCGACCCCTCGAGGGAGCCGAGCCTGCTGGCAGCGGCGAGCATCTCCCGGGTCGGGCCGCCCCCTCCGTTGCCGTACCCGAACGGGACGAGGGACACGTTCGACGCGCCCTTCTCCGAGTACTGGCGCTCGGCCTTGGCCAGTTCCTGCCCGGACAGAATGGAGTTGTAGGTGTCGACGGGCGGGAAGTGGGTGAACACCCGTGACCCGTCGATGCCCTCCCACGAGAAGGTGTGGTGCGGCATGAGGTTCGTCTCGTTCCAGCTGGTCTTCTGGGTGAGGAAGTACCTGGACCCGGCGGCCGCCACGATCTGCGGAAGCGCGCCGGTGTAGCCGAACGAGTCCGGCAGCCACACCTCGAGAGGTTCGACGCCGAACTCCCGCATGAAGAACGACTTGCCTGCGAGGAGCTGCCTGGCCAGCGCTTCGCCTCCCGGCATGTTCGTGTCCGATTCGACCCACATGCCGCCGACAGGGACGAACCGGCCCTCGACCGCCCGAACCCGGATCCGTTCGAACAGGTCGGGGTAGTGCTGCTTCATCCACGAGTACTGCTGGGCGGACGAGCAGGCGAATACGAAGTCCGGGTCCTGGTCCATCAGGTCGAGCACATTCGAGAACGTGCGCGCACACTTGCGGATCGTCTCGCGCAGAGGCCACAACCAGGCGGAATCGATGTGGGCGTGGCCGACAGCGATGACCCGGTGGGCGCTGGCGTATGCGGGCTGGGAGAGGACGGGAGCGAGGATGGCCCTGCCCTCAAGCGCCGTCCCGCTGATGTCGTCCGGGTCCATCCCGTCGACGACGTTCTCCAGCGCGCGCAGGATCTCGGCGTGCCGAGGCAGATCGGCGCTGAGCTCGTCGACGAGTCCTGTCAGGGTCCAGAGATCCCTGTCCAGTTCCCAGACCGCCGTGTCCAGGAGGGCGACGTCCACACGGCGGAGCCGGTAGATCGGGTCGGTCCCCGCCGTCGCCTTGTCCCCGACCGACGTGGGCCTGAAGCTCCAGTCGCTGCCGACATCCGGGTTGGATGCCGCCTCGATGTAGATGTCGATCTTCTCGCCCGGCCCGACGGTGAGCGGCACGTAGTTGTTGAACGGTTCGATCGCCTTGAGGATGTGACCGTCGGGGCTGAAGACCAGTCCCTCGGCCTGGAATCCGGCCTGGCCGGAGAGGAAGCCGAGGTCGATGACGAGTTCCACCCTGCCGTCGAAGCCGTCGGTCATGATCTCCGCCCAGCCGGCCGGGACGGTGCCGGTGACGTGGAACCACGTCGTTCCCCACGGCTTGCCCCAGGTCCGCCCTGTCTCGAACGGTTCGAAGTCGTTCTCGATGGCATCCGCGAACGGAACCGGCTCGTCGGGAATCTCCCACGCCCGAAGGTCCAGCCCGACCGAGTCGCGGTAGAGGGCCGGGCGCACGCGCTCGTCGATGAACCGTTCGATGCGGGCTCGGACCAGGGTGGAATTCTTGTGCATATGGTGCTCCTTGGTTGTTCGTGACGATCAGCCCTTGACGGCGCCGGCGAGAGCCGACGAACCGCCGAGAAGGCGCGAGACGATGACGTACAGGCCGATCACCGGTACGGAGTAGAGAAGGGAAAACGCGGCGAGCTGGCCGTATGCGACCGTGCCGTACTGCCCGAAGAACGAGAAGATGCTCACCGCTGCCGGTTGTTTGTCCGGGGAGAGCAGCAGAACGAAGGGGACGAAGAAGTTCCCCCACGCCCCGATGAACACGAAGATGAAGACCACGGCGATCCCGGGTCGCATCAGGGGGACGACGATCCTGGTGAGGGTAGACATCATCGAGGCGCCGTCCATCCAGGCCGCCTCCTCGAGGCTCACGGGGACGCCGTCCATGAAGTTCTTCGTCATGTAGATGGCCATCGGCAGGCTCGTCGCGGCCAGGAACAGGATCGTCCCCGCCGTCGAGTCGATGAGGTTGAACGCCACGAACAGGCTGTACACCGGCACCATCATGGCCGTGATGGGCAGGCAGGTGCCGAAGAGAACCCCGTACAGGAACGGCTTGTTGATTCGCATCCGGTAGCGCGACAGCGGGTACGCGGCCAGCACGGCGACGACCACGGTGATGATCGCACATCCGGCGGACAGCACGAGGGAGTTGAGCAGCGGGATGAACGCCTTCTCCGGTGTCATCACGTCGATGAAATTCTGCAGCGAGAATCGTTCGGGGAGCGCGATCGACAGCGTCGCCGTCGTGTCGACGGATGCCAGCACCAGCCAGACGAGCGGGAGGGCGAAGGCGATCGTGATGAGGACGAGCACGCTGTTCGATACGGCGCGCAGGCTTTTCCTGCTCGGTGAAGTCAGTCCCATTTCAGTCCACCTCCGGTTTGAGGGCTCGGATGTATGCGAGCGAGAATGCGGCGCCGACGAGCAGCAGGATCGTCGCTATCGCGGTGCCGAAGCCGAGCTCGCCGAACTTGAACGCCTCCTGATAGGCGAGGATCGGGAGGGTGGAGCTGTCCGTGCCAGGCCCTCCGCCCGTCATCACGAAGATCAGCGTGAACACGGACAGTGTCTGCAGTGTCGTCAGCATGAGGTTCGTCGAGATGCTCCGACGGATCATCGGCAGGGTGATGAATGCGAGCCTCTGCCAGCCGCGCGCTCCGTCGACCTCGGCCGATTCGGTGATCTCGGTCGGCACGTCCTGCAGCGCCGCCGAGTAGACGAGCATCGAGAACGCGGTCCCGCGCCAGATGTTGGCGAGGATCACGGAGATCATCGGGAAGGTGTACAGCCAGTTCGGCCCATCGATCCCGAGACCTGCGAGCATGCTGTTGAGCGTTCCTGTGTCGTTGAAAAACGCATACGCCGCGAAGGATGCCACGATCTCCGGCAGGACCCACGCGGTCACAACGAACGTTCCGACGAGACCGCGCACGAGGCGGTTCCCCGAGCGCATCAGGATGGCGAGCCCCAGGCCGAGGACGTTCTGCCCGATGATCGCCGATGCGACCAGGAAGACCAGGGTCAGCATCACCGACTTGGGAAAGTCCGGATCGGCGAACAACTCGATGTAGTTGTCGAAGCCGACGAAGGACGAGTTCTGCGCGGCGGCCCCCGACAGTGAGGCATCCGTGAGCGATCCGTAGAAGGAACTAATCACGGGGCCGAGCAGGAAGATCGTCAGGAGGACGATCGCCGGCAGCAGCGGGATGCTGCGGATCATCGATCGACGGGCGGTTCTCCTCGGCCGAACCGGACGGGGCTGGTCGCCCCGTCCGGGTCGTTCCGTGGGCCGCGCCGGGTTGAGCGTGGCCACCGGGTTACTTCGAACTCGTCGTGTTCTCGTCGCCCACGATGCCGACGACCGCCTTGTCGTACGCTGCGGCAGCATCCGCCGGACTCTGCTGGCCGGTCATGACCGCTTCCATGGCGATCGTGATCTCGTTGGAGATCTTGCCGTAGTCACTCGTGGCCGGTCGGAAGTGCGTCACCTCGACGATCTCCGAGAAGAAGCCGAAGGTGGGGTTCGCGCCCTGGTATTCCGGGTCCTCGGAGACATCGCTCCGCACGGCGATCTGGCTGGCGGCCACATCGTACGCCTGCGAGTTGTCCTTGTTGAGGGCCATGGCGATGAAGTCCCACGCGGCATCCTTGTTTGCCGACTTGGATCCCATGGCGAGGGTCCAGCCGCCTGACATGCTCGTCGCGCCGGGCTCCTGGCCGTCCTGGGTGGGCATCGGAGCCTGGCCGAGCACGTCGCTCCACTCGGGCCACGGTGAGGTTCCGCTTTCCAGCCAGGTGCCGCTCTGCCACGATCCGTCGAGGCTGATGGCGAGCTTGCCCTGCGGGAACCATTCGTTCGACACGACGGTGCCGACGTTCTTGTCGAGTGCCTGCTCCGGGGTCGGGCCGAGGCCGCCCTGGTAGAGGTCCCCGATGAAGGTCAGGGAGTCCTCGAAGCCCTGCGAGCCGGTGACCCACTTCTTCTCATCGGTGTCGTACAGGGTGTCGTCCGTGCCGTAGAGCAGCATCTCGAAGCCCTGCATCGCAGCGGCTTCACCCTGGGCCTTGCCCGAGTAGACATTGAGCGGGATCACGTCCGGCAGCTCGGACTTGACGGTCCTCGCCGCGTCGAGCACGTCCGCCCACGTCTTCGGCTCCCACGGCACGTCCAGACCTGCCTGTGCGAACAGGTCCTTGTTGTACCAGAGAGCGCGTGTGTCTGTTCCCATCGGGATGCCGTACGTCTTGCCGTCGCTGCCCAGGCCGGCTGCCTTGGCGTTGTCGTAGAACATGTCCCAGTCGGACCAGTCCTCGGTGTACTTGTCGAGCGGCGCGAGGTAGCCGGCGTCCGCATCCGACTGCACCATGAACGTGTCTTCGTACATCACATCCGGTGCCGTCGCTGCCGACTGGTTCATCAGCGCAAGCTTCGTGAAGTAGTCGTTCTGCTGTGCTTCGATCGGGACGAGCTCGACCGTGAGCCCCTCGTTCTCCGCTTCGAAGGTCTTTTTGACCTCTTTCATGTGGGCATCGAGCTGCGTGAAGTTGCCGAACTTCTGGTAGGCGACCTTGACGGTCTTGCCGTCGCCTTCTGAACCGCCTGCCGAACATCCGGTCAGGGCGAGCGCCGCGACGGCGCTGACTGCGACGATCGTGAACAGTGATTTCTTCATCGATTCTCCTGTGATCCTGGCCGCTCGGACCGGCGTCGGTGCCGGCTCGAGCGGGTGGTGCCTGAATGGAACGTGGTCGAAATGGAAAGGTCTCTGACGTGGTCAGTACAGGTTGCGCCACTGGCTGGGAGCCCAGCCGAGCACGGCGTAGATCTGCACCATGGCCGCCTGGTCGAGCAATTGGGTGGTCTCCCCGTCGAACGAGAACAGGCCTGTCGCCGCGTCGCGGTTGGTCTCCCAGACGTGGTCGGCGTAGTCCTTCATCGCGCCGCGGTAGTGGGATCCGCCTGTCACCGACTCGAGCAGCAGCAGGTTCTTGAAGTAGATCGAGTTGAAGAATGCCGGCTGGGCTTCCAGACGTCCGTCGGCGTAGAACGCTTCGGCCGCGCTGGCGATCCTCTTGGCTTCGGTCAGGTAGCCACGATCCCCCGTCGCTTCGTAGAGCAGCACGTTGACGCCGATCGGCACGCCCTGGTTGTAGGACCAGACCGTCGATTCGATGGTGCCGTCGAGGCTCATGTGATCGTTGTAGAGCCCGTCCGGCCGCTGCAGGTAGGTGTTCGTCCATTCGTACATCCGCAGCGCCCAGTCGAGGTAGTGCTTCTCGCCGGTGATCTCGTGGAGCCGCAGTCCGAGCTGGGCGGCAGGCATGGTCGAGACCGTGTTCCTGTCTGTGCTCCACGGGGCCTGCGTCCAGAAGACGCCGCCGGGGTTCGCGTGGCTGGTGTCGGTGTCCCAACCGGAAACGGTGAGCTCGAAGATCTGCTCGGCACGCTCAAGCGCGAACTCGTCTCCGTCGGTCAGGTACCGCTGAGCGTCGAGGAGCCCGACCCAGAGGTTGTCGTCGTAGAAGTAGTCGCCGCCGTTGCCGTACTCGCCGACGGGGTATGACGCGTATCCGGGCAGACCGGTCGATCCTCCGTCAGCGTCCCAATAATGTTCCTGGGCGGCTGCGGCGACCGCGAGCGGCTTGTCGTACGCCCGGCCGTGGGCACCGGGCAGGTTGGCGAGGTCGGCGATGGCGATGTGCGCCTGGGAGAACGGCCACTCGTACGAGTACGGGTTGTCGCCCGACTCGAACGGGTACTGCTCGTGGTACAGGCCGGAGCCGTCATCGGCCGCCAGGTAGGTCTCCATCGCGTCGAGGGATGCAGCGGCGCGTTTCACCGTGTTGTTGTCGTCGGAACCGGGGTGCCCTCCAGGCGTGGCGCCTGCTGGGGTGAGAGGACTGATGAGGACGAGGACGGCGGCAGCGACCGCGGTCGTGACTGGGCGCGAGATTTTCACGGATTCTCCTTTGATTCCGAACGCGTCCCGTCCTGGCGTCAGTGCCGGTGGCCGCGTGTCTCGTATAAATAAATCGTATGGATTTATTAATGTCAAGCCTTTTCCTCCGTCCCCCGGACGGGGTGGGTCGCCTCAGGAGGTCAACCGGAGATGAGAAGCGCAGAAGGCCGCGGCGAGAGGACGTTGTCGAGCACCAGACATGCGGCCCCGATCGCCGCGACGTCGTCGCCGCCCGTCGACTCGCCCACGGCGACGGGATGCGTCGTGACGAGGGCCTTCGATGTGTTGATCAGTTCGGGAAGCCGGGGCAGCAACACACCGGCCACCTGGGTCCAGTACGGCCCGCCGAAGACGACCCGGTCGAGGTCGAGAAGGTTGGCGATCGTCACGACGGCGACGGCCACCCGGTCGGCTACCTCGTCGAGGATGCGTGTGGCGCCCGCGTCGCCTTCTGCGGCGAGGGTCGCGAGCTGCGCGAGCCCGTCGTCGACGCTGAGCGGACCGTCTGCCGCGGCGAGCACACCACGGGCCACGGCGAGGTCGACGAGCCGCCTGGGCATGATCGAGTCGCCGAGGCATCCGCGGCGCCCGCATGAGGAGCACACGGGCCCGTCGGCGTCGACGATGATGTGCCCGGCGTCTCCCGAGTTCTTCGTCGCTCCCCGAACGACCTCGTGCCCGAGGGCGAGGCCGACGCCGACCCCCGTGCCGTAGTAGAAGAACATGAAGTCGTCGCGTTCGTGCGCCTTGCTCGTCCACAATTCGGCGACCGCCGCGGCCGTCACATCCTTCTCGAGCAGGACGAGGAAACCGGTGGCCTCGGCGAGAGCGTCCCGGAGGGCCACGACGTGCCAGCCCTCGAGCAGCGGGGGGTCGAGCACCACTCCCCTGTCCAGGTCGACGGGTCCCGGCGCCGCGATCCCCACTCCGAGGATGCGGGCGCGCTCCACGCCTGAGTCCACGATGAGGGACTCGATGGATTCGCTCATCCCGTCGATCACGCGCTCGGGACTCACATCGGACGGCGTTCGAGTCGACGCGCTGGCGACGACACGGCCGTCGAGGTCGAGGATGACGTATGTGATCACGGCGGGGTCGATGTGCACACCGATGGCGAAGCATCCGGACGGGTCCAGCCGGAGAATCGTGCGCGGTTTGCCGACGCCGTTGATCTTCTGTCCGCCCTCGACGACGATCCCGGCGTCGAGGAGACGGCGGGAGACGTTGGAGACGGTCTGTGCGCTCAACCCCGTCTGCTGTGCGATCTCGACCCGGCTGACGCCGTCGCGGGTCCGGCGAATCGTGTCAAGAATGACGGTCTGATTGAACCCGCCTAGCGCGTGGACGTTCGTGCCCCGTCTCATCCGACCTCCTCATCGCCCACGGCCAGCGCGTGCGGCCGGTACGTGACCAGTATGCCGTCGGGAGCGGTGGCATCCGGTGTTCTGCGGAGCAACAGGGCCGTTCGCGCGGGTCTTCCGGCCTCGCGCGGGTGAAAAAACACCCGCGCGGGGCCGATTCACCCGCGCGGGGCGGTCGCGATCGCGCGGTGCGGACACCGGTCAGTAGGCGCTGATGCCCCCACCGATCAGGCTGACACCGAGGACGAGGTACAGCACCGTCAGGATGGTCGCGCTGTTCCGCCCGAGCCAGTCCCTGAGTTCGAGGAGCGGCCGGCGCCACGGCTCGACCGCGGCCATTCCACCGACGACGACGATGAGCATGCTCGACGCGGCGATCACCACGAAGACGAGGAGCACGACGATCACCTCACGCGGCCGGAAGTCCGCGCCACCGATGGTGAGTCCTGCTGCGACACCCAGGGTGAGGTTCTTCGGAGAGGCGGCAGCGAGGCCGAAACCCAGCGCGAGCCCCTGCGGCACGGTCATCGAGTCGAGGGCCGCGACCCACGGCGGAAGCACCGGCGCCCGCCCCGGTAGCGGCCGGATCCGCCATTCGCCGAGCGCGAGGGAGAGCAGGAGCGCCCCGAGCAGAAGGAGGATCGTCCCTGCGACCGGCCGCGAGGCATCCGGTGAGCTCTCAGGAAGGAGACCGGCGAGGACCGAGATGACGAGCACGGGGACGATGACGCCGATCAGCCAGCCGCCGAGGAAGCCGAGGCCTGCCGCGTTGCCGCGGGGCGAGAGCACGAGGGTGATGGCCGCGAACAGCGGAATGGGGCTGAGGGCGATACCGAGCGCGCTGGTGAGGATGTCACCGATGATCGAACCCATGCTGCGCTCCTTCGAAACGGATAGGCCCCCAAGCATAATCGTGCGGGCACTGCGGGGCGTTGCCTAACGACCCCACGTCAACACAAGTTGACATCGCGAATGCCGTCAACTACGGTTGACGGCATGAGCACAGGAACCATCGGCACACTCGCCGCGGAGGCCGGGTCGGACGACCCATACACGGCCCTGCGGGCGATCGCTAAACTTCATACAGAGCTCGATCGCGTCGAAGCGGTCGCCGTGCGCCGTGCGCGCAACCAGAACGCCTCCTGGCAACTGATCGCCCTCGCCCTCGGCGTCAGCCGCCAGGCCGTGCACAAGAAGTATGGCCGAAAGTGACCCCCACCCGTTCCACCGTCAGGACCCGGATGTCTGCCTCCACCTCCACCCGCCCTCCGCGTCGTTCCCCGTTCGCGAGACCACGACCAGACGACGGCCCACGGGCACGGTTCAGCCAGCTCGTCCCCTACCTGTTCGAGCACAAGCGCGTGCTCTGGTTCGTCATCCTGCTCAGCATCCTCGGCTCCGCCGCTTCGCTGGCCCAGCCGCTCCTCGTCGGCCAGGTCATCGGCGTCGTCGAGAAGGGCGAACCCCTGGACGGACTGGTGTGGGGACTCATCGCCCTCGTCGTCATCTCAGGCGTCATCGCCGGTTACCAGCACTACCTGCTCCAGCGCACCGGCGAAGGCGTCGTCCTGTCGTCAAGGCGCCGCCTGGTCGGACGGATGCTGAATCTCCCGATCTCGGAGTTCGACACCCGCCGCACCGGCGACCTCGTCTCGCGCGTCGGCAGTGACACGACGCTCCTCCGGGCCGTCCTCACCCAGGGCCTGATCGAGGCCGTCGGCGGAACGATCACCTTCGTCGGCGCGCTCATCGCCATGCTGATCATCGACCCGGTGCTTCTCGGCCTGACCTCACTCGTCATCGCCGTGTCGATCGTCGTCGTCACCCTCCTCTCCGGCCGCATCCGTGTGGCCAGCCAGCGTGCACAGACCAAGGTCGGCGACCTCGCCGCCAGCGTCGAACGGGCCATCAGCGCCGTCAGAACTGTGCGTGCCTCCAACGCGACCGAGCGTGAGGTCGCGAGCATCGACAAGGATGCCACCGGCGCGTGGGAGATGGGACTCCAGGTCGCCCGCATCTCGGCCCTCGTCGTTCCTGTCGCCGGGATCGCGCTTCAGGTGTCGTTCCTCGTCGTCCTCGGCGTCGGCGGATTCCGTGTGGCCAGCGGCGCCATCACCGTCGCGAGCCTCGTCACCTTCATCCTTTTCCTGTTCATGATGGTCATGCCCCTCGGCCAGGCCTTCGGCGCCATCTCGGCGACGAACCAGGCCCTCGGCGCCCTCGGGCGGATCCAGGAGATCATCGACCTTCCTGTCGAGGATTCAGCGGATGCGACGATCGCCGCGTCAGTGACCGCCCCGGGCATCGCGTCGGCCGATGCTGCTGCCATCGAGTTCGATGACGTCGTATTCGCCTACCCGACAGGCGCGGTGCCGCCGGAGGCACCTGCGGATGGCGCCACACCGGCCGGGCCCCTCGACGTCCCCGGCGATGCCGATCCCGGCGAGCTCGATCAGAGCGCTCAGGTCGGGACCACCGGCGGCCAGGACGAGCCTGTGCTCCGCGGAGTCAGCTTCACGGCCGCGCGGGGCCAGCGCACTGCGCTCGTCGGGCCGTCAGGCGCAGGCAAGTCCACGATCCTCGGGCTGATCGAGCGCTTCTACGACCCTGAGGCCGGCTCGATCCGATTCGGCGGGGTGGACATCCGCACGATGCCCCGCACGACCCTGCGTTCGCAGATCGGCTACGTCGAACAGGATGCCCCCGTGCTCGCCGGCTCGCTGCGCGACAACCTCCTGCTGTCGACGCCGGACGCCACGGACGAGGACTGCATCAGGGTCCTCCACGCCGTGAACCTCACCGAGGTGCTCGACAGGAACCCGCAGGGACTCGACGCGCCCGTCGGCGAGGACGGGATCATGCTGTCAGGCGGGGAGCGCCAGCGCCTGGCCATCGCGCGGGCGATCCTTGCGGCGCCGCCGATCCTGCTGCTCGACGAGTCGACGTCCTCACTCGACGGCGTGAACGAGCAGAAGATGCGTCTGGCCATCGACGCCGTCGCCGAGAACAGGACGCTCATCGTCATCGCGCACCGGCTCTCGACCGTCGTCGACAGCGACACGATCGTCGTGCTCGACCATGGCCGGGTGATCGGGACGGGAACGCACTCCGAGCTCGTGGCATCCGTGCCGCTCTACCGCGACCTCGCCAAGCACCAGCTGCTGGTCTGACGCGTCAGATCGCTGTCCCCGGGCGCCACATCCAGCGCGCCGGATCGTCGAGGGCCCTGAAGCCCGACTTCTCATAGAGACCGTGGGCGTCAGCAGTGGACAGGACGATGCGGCGAGGCCCGAGCGGCTCGAGGGTCGCGAGCAACTGCTCGATCAGCGCGACGCCGACCCCGTCGCCGCGCACGGAGGCATCCACGAAGACGTCACACAGCCAGGCGAACGTCACGCCGTCTGTGATCACCCGTGCGTACGCGACCTGGCGTCCGGTCTCGGTGTCGTACACTCCGAAGTTCCTCGACCCGTCGATCGCGGCATCCTGGACCGCGCGCGATCGCCCCTCGGCCCAGTAGGACTCCTCGCTCAGCCAGCGGTGAACGAGGTCACGGTCGATGCGGGTGGAATCGTCGGAGAAGGCGTAGCGGCGCGTATCCATCCTCCGATCGAATCGTGGATCGGCGACGACTCGCGGCGAAACGCCGCGAGCGACCAGGAAGTGATCTGAAACTATCCCGCCAAGGTCGTTTCAGAACACTTCCTGGCCGCTCGCGACGGCCATCTGCTCAGTCGGCGCGGAGGCGGTACCTCAGCGACGCCAGCTCGGCGCGCAACGCCGGCGGAACCTTCGAACCGAACTGCCCGAAGAACTGCTCGGTCAGGTCGGCCTCCGCCTGCCACGAGACCGGGTCGATGGCGAACAGTTTCGCTAGCGCGTCCTCGGTCACGTCCGTTCCGTCGAGGTTGAGGTCCGAAGTGACGGGAATCCGTCCGATCGGCGTCTCGGTGGCCGGGACCTCGCCCTCGAGCCGACGGACGATCCACTCGAGCACGCGGGCGTTGTCGCCGAAGCCGGGCCAGAGGAAGCTGCCGTCGTCGTCCTTGCGGAACCAGTTGACCTGGTAGACCCGCGGCGCCCGGTCGAAGCGGAGCTTCTGTCCGATCCTCAGCCAGTGGGCCCAGTAGTCGGCCATGTTGTAGCCGCAGAACGGCAGCATGGCGAAGGGGTCGCGGCGGAGTTCGCCGACCGTGCCCTCAGCAGCAGCGGTCTTCTCGCTGGAGATCGTCGCACCCATGAACACGCCGTGGGTCCAGTCGGTGGCCTCGACGACGAGGGGCACGTTCGTGGCGCGACGCCCGCCGAACAGGATGGCGTCGAGCGGGACCGCGTCTTCCCAGTCCGAGGCGATCGCCGGGCACTGGGCGGCGGCGACGGTGAACCGTGAGTTCGGGTGGGCGGCAGGGCGGTCTGAATCCGGCGTCCAGTCATTGCCCTCCCAATCGATGAGGTGCTCGGGCGCCTTATCGGTGAGTCCCTCCCACCACACGTCGCCGTCGTCGCGGAGCGCGACATTGGTGAAGATCGTGTTGCCCCAGAGGGTCTCCACTGCGGTGACGTTCGTCGATGCACCGGTGCCGGGGGCGACTCCGAAGAAACCGGCCTCAGGGTTGATGGCCCACATGCGGCCGTCGTCGCCCGGGCGCAGCCAGACGATGTCGTCGCCGAGGGTCTCGACCCGCCAGCCGGGGATGGTGGGGCGGAGCATCGCCAGGTTGGTCTTGCCGCAGGCGGAGGGGAACGCAGCCGCCACGTGGTACTTCTTGCCCTCTGGCGAGATGATCCGCACCAGGAGCATGTGCTCGGCCAGCCAGCCTTCGTCACGGCCGATCACGCTGGCGATGCGAAGGGCGAAGCACTTCTTCGCCAGAATCGCGTTGCCGCCGTAGCCGGAGCCGTACGACCAGACCTCGCGGGCCTCGGGGAACTGGACGATGTACTTGGTCTCGTTGCACGGCCACGCCACGTCTTCCTCGTCCATGGCGAGCGGGGCGCCGACCGAGTGCACGGCCTTGACCCACGGCGTGCCGTCGGCGATGAGGTCGATGACGGCATCCGAGGTGCGGGTCATGACGCCCATCGAGAGCACGGCGTATGCGGAGTCGGTGACCTGGACACCGAGCTGGGACAACGGACCGCCGATGGGACCCATCGAGAACGGCACGACGTACATCGTGCGGCCGCGCATGCTGCCGGCGAAGACACCGTCGAGCTCGTCGCGCATCGATTGAGGCGACTGCCAGTTGTTCGTGGGCCCGGCATCCTCTTGGCGTTCGGAGCAGATGAACGTGCGGGATTCGACGCGCGCGACGTCGCTGGGGGCGCTGCGGGCCAGGTAGCTGTTGGGGCGCCACTCCGGGTTGAGCTTGATCAGCTTGCCCTCTGCCACCATCTGCTTCGTGAGCAGGTCGCTCTCGCGCTTCGAGCCGTTGCACCAGAGAACCCGGTCAGGCTGGGCGAGCGCGGCGATCTGGTCGACCCAGTCCCGCAGCGCTGAGAGCGGTGCGGATGCCTCGCCGGTCGGCGCTCCGACGACGTCCGCGTCGTGGTCCGCGTCTGAGTGCGTGTGCTGGCTGATCTCGGCGATGCTCATGTCCTCTGGGCTCCTCTGCTGTGGTGGCTTGAGTCAACGATGACGCATAAATCGCCAGAGATAACACGATGAGGGGCGTTAAGAATCGCCGTTCTTACGATATTGTTCAGGAATGAATCGAACGACGTCCGATCTGTCGACGCTGGGACATCGCATCCGTCATTTCCGGTCGGAGCGGTCCCTGACCCTGGACGAGCTCGGGGAGCGGGCAGGTCTCGCCGGCAGCCAGCTCTCGCTCATCGAGAACGGGAAGCGTGAACCCAAACTGTCCGCGCTGCAGGCGATCGCGTCGGCGCTCGATGTCGACCTGACCGACCTTCTTGCCGCCGAACCGCCGAATCCGCGCGCGGCCCTGGAGATCGAACTGCGATCTGCCCAGCGGAGTTCGCTCTACACGGAACTCGGCCTGCCGGCCGTGAAACCGAGCAAGGGCATGACCGACGACGCGCTCACCGCCCTCGTCGGGCTGCACCGGGAACTCCAGCGCAAGGCGACGGAGGCCATCGCCACACCCGAAGAGGCGAGGCGTGCGAACACCGAGCTGCGGGAATGGATGCGCGAACGGGACAACTACCTGCCGGAGATCGAGAACCTCGCCGAGGAGAAGATCAAGGCGGCAGGCCACGTCCGTGGCGCTGTCACCCACCGCACCGTGAGCATCATGGCCGAGCAGCTCGGGCTCAGCCTGATCTACGTCAACGACCTCCCCCACTCCGCACGCAGCGTCACTGACCTGGCCAACGGGCGGATCTACCTTCCGCCCGCGTCGATCCCCGGTGGGCACGGCCTCCGCTCGATGGCGCTGCAGGCCATGGCGCACCGGCTGCTCGAGCACACCCGTCCGACGAGCTACGCCGCCTTTCTCCGCCAGCGGCTCGAGATCAACTACTTTGCGGCGTGCTGCCTCATGCCGCAGGAGGCGGCGGTCGCGTTCCTCAGCCAGGCCAAACGTGACAAAAACCTCGCCGTCGAGGACTTCCGCGACGCCTTCGGCGTCACCCATGAGGCAGCCGCTTTGCGGTTCACGAACCTCGCCACGCACCACCTCGACATGCCGCTGCACTTCCTCCGGGTCTCAGAGGACGGCTCGCTCGCCAAGGGCTATGAGAACGACGGGCTCCCGCTGCCGATGGACGTCACCGGTGCGATCGAAGGGCAGATCGTCTGCCGCAAGTGGAGTGCGAGGAGCGCATTCGAGCGCACCAACCGCACGACGGAGCTATACCAGTACACCGACACGCCATCTGGCACGTACTGGTGCGCGACACAGACCGGAGCGACGAGCGCCGGCGAGTTCTCCATCTCGGTGGGCGTCCCGTTCAACCAGGCGAAGTGGTTCCGCGGGCGGGAGACGACGGCGAGGGCTGTGTCGACCTGCCCGGACCCGTCGTGCTGCCGCCGCCCGCCCGACGGCCTCGCCGCGCGCTGGCGCGACCAGGCCTGGCCGAGCGCCAGGCTGCACGCCCACATCCTCTCGCCGCTGCCCAGCGGAACGTTCCCCGGGGTCGACGACTCCGAAGTATACGAGTTCCTCGACAGGCACAGCGACGGCTGATCGCCGGTGCTAGTGTCGCGTCATGGCTGAACCGACACACGAAGAGAAGCGGCACGACCAGCTCACGAGCGCACCGGATGCCACCGAGGCAGACGCCGCCCCGCGGATCGAGGTCAGCGAGGGCGAGAACGGCGCGACTCGGATCGACATCGCCGACGACGCCCCCGTGCGGCCGAGCGACCCCACAGAGGACTGAAGCGACCCGGTCAGAACCTGAGACGGCCAGGCGGACGCATCCGCCCTCAAGAGGCGCCGAGCGCCCACATCGCGACGGCGCTCGCCGCTGCGACATTGAGTGAGTCGATGCCGTGCTTCATCGGAATCATCACGACGCTGTCGGATGCTGCGATCGCGGCATCCGTGAGCCCGTCGCCCTCCGCCCCGAGCACGAGTGCGAGGCGGTCGTGGTCGGCACTATGGACGTCTCGCAGGCTGACCGCATCCGGGGTCAGCGCGAGGGCGGCGACGTGGAAACCGTGGCGGGTGAGCAGCGCCCTCGTGTCGTTCCAGTCGCCGACCCGCGTCCACGGCACCTGGAGCACCGTGCCCATCGACACCCGGATGGCTCGGCGGTAGAACGGGTCGGAGCAGCGCGGGGTCACGAGGAGGGCATCCGCCCCGATTGCGCCTGCCGAGCGGAAGATGGCACCGACGTTCGTGGGATCGGCGACGTTCTCGAGGATGACGACGCGCCGGGCGCCCTCGAGCAACTGGTCTGGATCGGGGAGGGCCGGCCGGTGCATCGACGCGATGAGGCCGCGGTGGAGGACGTAGCCGGTCAGTTCGGCGAGAAGCTCGCCCGGTCCGACGAAGACGGGAACGTCGCTGTCACCGAGCAGGTCGAGCGCCTCGTCGACGGTCGCGCCGAGGGCGAGGACGGAGCGCGGCTGGTGACCGGCCCTGAGCGCCCGCTCGAAGACGAGGAGGGACTCAGCCAGGTAGAGCCCGTGCTCGGTTCCCCTGGCCTTCTTCAGGGCGACATCGGTGGAGTGGGCGTAGTCGGCGAGCCGCGGGTCGGAGAGGTCGGAGATCTCGAGAACGGGCACCTGGCGAGTTTACCGAGCGCTACCCGGCGGCCTCGACGAACGCGGGGAGCGTGCGGTGATCGAGGAACGTGGTCAGGGCGATCGACGATGACGCCCTGACGACAGACTCGACGCTGAGGACGGTGTCGAGGACGCGCTGGAGGTCGTCGTTGGAACGGGCCACGACACGGAGCAGGAGGTCGGCGGCGCCTGAGACGCTGTGGATCTCGAGCACCTCGGGGATCTGCTCGAGTTCACTCGCGGCAGGAGCGCCGAGACTCTGGGTGAGTTCGAGCGAGACGAACGCCGTCACGGGGAACCCGAATCGTGCGGGGTCGAGCTGGGGCGCAAGCGACGAGATCGCGCCTGAACCGATCAGCTTGTCTAGGCGGGACTGGACGGTCGCCCTGGCAACGCCGAGTCGTCTGCTCGCCTCGAGCACGCCGACCTTCGGCTCCTCGGTCATCAACGTGACCAGCCGCACATCGAGAGAATCGGGGGTCATGGGCCATCCCTTCGGGTCCGCTGCACAGTGTAGCGCGATCGGTCGGAGCCAGCCTGTTGCCGGACTAGGCAGACTGCGTGGTCAATCCGGCATTCATACACACAAACAGTACAACCTGACTGCGATCAAGGGTCTGGATTGCTCGGTTCCGGACGCGAGGCTAGTGTCGGCTCCACGGCACCGCACCGTCGCGTGCCGTCGGCCTGCCCTCCCGGGTGGGCGCGATCCGAACACGAGCAGGGACCTGGCATGACCACAGCACCCCTCCCGGACCCCGCAGACGTCCGCGTCGTCGACGACGACCTGCTGCGCCGCGCATACGAGCTGATGGTGCACACCCGCGCACTCGATGCGAACGCGGTCGCCTGGCAGCGACAAGGGCTCCTCCCCGCCTACCCGCCACTCAAGGGGCAGGAAGCCGCACAGGTCGGAAGCGTCCTTGGCGTCGACCTCACCGCAGACCTCCTCTTTCCGACCTACCGGGAGCTCGGCGTCGCCGTCGCCGCGGGAGTCGACCTTCCCGGCTACTTCGGCAACCACCTCGGACTGTGGAACGGCGGGCTCTACGACCCGGTCGCCTCCGGATTCGCGCCGATCCAGGCCGTCGTCGGCGGCAGCGTCCTCCACGCCGTCGGCTGGGCGCTCGGTCGCGCACTCGACGGGAAGGATGCCGTCGCGGTCGCCTACCTCGGCGACGGCGCGAGCTCGCAGGGCGACGTGCACGAGGCCATGAACTTCGCCGCGGTGCTCGACGCCCCCGTCGTCTTCTTCGTGCAGAACAACCGCTGGGCGCTCTCCGTCCCGCTGCACCGCCAGGTGGCCGGCGAATCGGTCGCCGCCCGGGCAGCCGGATACGGCATCCCTGGCCTGACCGTCGACGGCGACGACGTCGCGGCGGTCTACCAGGCAATGACCACTGCGGTCGAGCACGCTCGCTCCGCACGGCAGCCGGTCGTCCTCGAGGCGATGACTTACCGGCGCGGCCCACACGCCACGAGCGACGACCCCGGGCGCTACCGCAGCCTCGACGACGAGCGCGCCGCTGGACCGGACCCGATCGAGCGGCTCCGCGACAGGCTCACCACGACCGGCGCTGCGGATGCCGGCTGGTTCGCTGCGGTCGACACCGACGTCGCCGCGAAAGTCGAGGACCTGCACCGGGCTCTCGTCGCCGAGCCCCATCGCCCCGGCTCCGATCTGTTCGAGCACGTCTTCGTGTCATCGACCCCACAACTGGCCGCGCAGGAACGCCGCTGGCGAGAGGAGACCGACCGTGTCTGACACCCTTCTGGAGGCTCCCATGCCGACGACACCGACGGGCATCCGTTCGCTGTCGATGCAGCAGGCACTCAATGCCGCGCTGGCCGACGAGATGGCAGCGGACCCGCGCGTCCTCGTCTTCGGTGAGGATGTCGGAACACTCGGCGGCGTGTTCCGGGTCACGGACACGCTGCAGAAGCGCTTCGGCGACACTCGCGTCTTCGACACCCCGCTGGCCGAATCGGGCATCATCGGCATGGCCGTCGGTCTCGCGATGGCGGGCTGGCGTCCGGTGCCCGAGATCCAGTTCGACGGCTTCGCCTTCCCCGCGTTCGACCAGATCGTCTGCCAGCTGGCGAGGATGAACTACCGCAGCAGAGGCACCATGCCGATGCCGGTGACCGTCCGCGTGCCGAGCTTCGGCGGGATCCGTGCGCCAGAACATCACGGCGAAAGCCTCGAGGCGTACTTCGCGCACGTGCCGGGACTCAAGGTCGTCTCTCCGTCGAACCCGCACCAGGCGTATCACCTGCTCAGGCACTCGATCGCTGAGCAGGACCCGGTGATCTTCATGGAGCCGAAGGCGCGCTACTGGAACCCGGGAGAGGTCGACACAGAGCCCGGGAAGCTCGACGGCGCCCGGATCGCGCGGACCGGCCGCCACGCCACCCTCGTCGCATGGGGCGCCATGGTCGCGCGGTGCCTGCAGGTCGCCGAGCTCGCCGCCGAGGACGGTGTCGACCTCGAGGTCCTCGACCTGCGCTGGCTGAAGCCCATCGACGAAGCGGCACTCGCGGAGAGCGTCGGACGCACCGGACGCGCCGTGATCGTGCACGAAGCACCGCTCTCCGGCGGGCTCGGCGGGGAACTCGCCGCGCTCATCTCCCAGCACTGCTTCGGAAAGCTGAAGGCCCCTGTGGAACGCGTCACCGGCTTCGACGTCCCCTACCCGTCCGGCGACCTCGAGGACGAGCACATCCCCGACGTCGACCGCATCCTGTTCGGTGTGCAGCGGGTTCTGGAGTACGGCCGTGGCTGAGCGCTCCTTCCCGCTGCCCGACCTCGGTGAGGGCCTGATCGATGCCACCGTGCTGGAATGGCTCGTCGCCGAAGGCGACTTCGTCGAGCGGAACGCCCCTCTCGTCGAGGTCGAGACGACGAAGTCGGCCGTCGAGCTGCCGTCGCCGCTGAGCGGCACGGTGCTGCGGTTGCACGCAACGGACGGCGACACGGTGAAGGTCGGCGAACCGCTGATCACCTTCACCGTTCCTGACGCGGAGGCCGGGATCATCGGCACGGTGCCCGCAGAGAAGGCCGCCACCCGCCGCGTGCGGCTGGCTCCCCCGGAGTGACCAGTGACAGACGCGGCTGAACCGTTCGAAGCCGGCAGGGTCGAGCGGCCGGACGGGGTCGGCATCGCGTATCGGCGGTTCGGCGCGCCTGGTGACCCGCTCGTCCTCGCCGTGCACGGATTCGCGTCGACATCGACGCTGACCTGGGAGACCTCCGGCTGGATCAGGGGGCTGACCGCAGACGGACGGCAGGTTCTCACTGTCGACCTCCGCGGCCACGGCGAGAGCGACAAGCCGACGGATGCCTCCGCGTACGGGATCGGGATCCTCGTCGACGACCTCGTGGCCGTTCTCGACGGCGTTGCCGTCGACCCGGTGGACTACCTCGGCTACTCCCTCGGCTCGCGATTGGGCTGGGAACTCGCCGTTCGGCATCCGGAGCTTGTCCGGTCGCTCAGCCTCGGCGGCCTCCCCGCGACCGAGCCGCTGCTCGCGTTCGACGTGGCTGCGGCATCCGCCGACCTGGCCGGCGGGGAATCGGTCGCCGATGACGCCACCAGGTCTTTCCTGGCGATGATTGCCGCGCCGGGGAACGACGCGCCCGCACTGGTCGCCCTCGCCGCTGGGGTGCGCGTCAGCCCCCGATCGGATGAGGCTCCGGCCGTGCCGACCCTGCTCGTCACCGGCGACAACGACGACGTCGCCAGGGACGGGATCGGCCTCGTGGATCGGGTGGCGGATGGGCGGTTCGTCGCCATCCCGGGGCGCACCCACGTCAACACGGTGTCGGCGCGGGCGTTCAAGACGGCGACGCTCGAGTTCCTCGGCTCGCTCGACTGACGTCCTGCGCGCCGTCGGGTTCCGGCGGCACCGTGTCGAACTGCGGAGATTTCCGCGTCGACGACCGGGAATGGCCGTCAGACGGCCGTGTCAGCGAGTTTCTCCGCAGTTGGGGACGTTAGTCGGCGTCGCTCGCGACGAGGACCGCGCCCGCGTGACCCATCTCGGCGATGGCGGTGTCGCTCGTCTCCCTGGCGACACCGGCGATGAGATCGGTGAAGACCCGAACGTGTCTGCCGTGTTCGACGGCGTCCAGGACGGATGCCCGCACGCAGTAGTCGGTGGCGATCCCGGCAACGTCCACCTCGGTGACGCCGTGCTCGTCGAGCACCTCGGTGATCGTGGCGCCGTCAGACGCGCCGCCGTCGACGTGCCCGTCGAAGATCGAGTAGGCCGGCTCACCCTGCCCCTTCTTCACGTGCAGGGTGATCCTGGAGGTGTCGAGGGCCGGGTGGTATTCCGCTCCGGCGGTGCCTGCGACGCAGTGCACCGGCCAGGTGTCGAGGAAGTCCGGTTCCTCACCGGTCGGGGCGAAGTGCCCGCCGTTGTCGCCCTCCGCGTTGTGCCAGTCGCGCGACGCGATGACCACGGCGTAATCGCCGGCTGACCGCTCGAGGTAGCCGGTCAGGTGTGCAGCGACCGCCGCTCCCCCGTCGACTCCCAGCGCACCGCCCTCGGTGAAATCGTTCTGGACGTCGATGATGAACAGTGCCCTGGTCATGAGTGGCCTCCCCGTTTCCGCAGTCGTTTCAGGGTACCGCCGCGCTCGGTGCGTCGTCTGCCCCGCTGAAGCGACGCAGCCGCACGACCTACGAGACCAGCCGTTCGTGTGCGTTGGCGTCGGCCGGTTCGGCGCCTCGCTCCGGCCCGGCGATCGCGGTCCACACCGCGTCGAGGGAGAGCCCGAGGACGTCGGCGATCGCGGCGATGGTCGAAAAGGCGGGAGTCGCGACGCGGCCGGACTCGATCTTCCGAAGGGTCTCGGGCGACACACCGGCATCGAGCGCGGTCTCGAGCATCGAACGCTCTCCCCTGGCGCTCCGCAGCAGGGCGCCGAGGCGCTTTCCACGATCGACCTCTGCTGGGGTGTGCGGCAACCTGACCATGGCTCCGATTCTAGTACGGGATAGTTTGACCGGTATAGTTATTGGCGAACGAAAGGCGCCGCATGATCGAGATCCTCAACCCCGCAGAACTGGCCAGAGCGAGAGAGACAGGCGCCCTGGTCGCCGACATCCTGCAGACGCTGAAGAGCCGGAGCGCCGTCGGAACGAACCTCCTGGACATCGACAGGTGGGCACAGTCCATGATCGTGGAGGCCGGCGCGCAGTCCTGCTACGTCGACTACGAGCCATCCTTCGGGCGCGGGCCGTTCGGTCATTACATCTGCACCGCGGTCAACGACGCCGTGCTCCACGGGCTGCCGCACGACTACAGTCTGGCCGACGGCGACCTGCTGACCCTCGACCTCGCCGTCTCGCTGGGCGGGGTCGCCGCAGACTCGGCCATCAGCTTCGTCGTGGGCGACTCGAGGCCCCCGGAGAGCGTGGCGCTGATCGCGGCGACGGAACGCGCGCTGACCGCGGGGATCGCCGCAGCAGGGCCAGGGGCACGCATCGGCGACATCTCCGCCGCCATCGGCGCTGTCCTCAGCGAAGCGGGATACCCGATCAACACCGAGTTCGGCGGTCACGGCATCGGATCGACCATGCACCAGGACCCGCACGTTCCGAACACGGGGCGCGCCGGGCGCGGATACACGCTGCGCCCAGGACTGTTGCTCGCGCTGGAGCCATGGGTCATGGCGGACACCGCAGAACTCGTCACCGATGCCGACGGCTGGACGCTCAGGAGTGCGACGGGTTCGCGGACGGCGCACAGTGAGCACACCATCGCGATCACCGACGACGGAGCCGAGATCCTCACCCTTCGGAGGTCGTGAGAAGGGCGCTGGGCTCAGCTAGGTGTTGGAGAGATTGCTCCCACACCGGTAGAACGCGGTCGTGAGGGTGTCGATCGCGGTCCTGGCGTTGGCGCCGACGCGGCCGGTTGCGAAGATCGCGAAGATCAGGGTGGAACCGTCGGCAGCGTCGATGATCCCGGTGAGCGTGTATGCCGAGGAGATCGACCCCGACTTGGCGCGCACATGGCCCCTCGCCACCGCGTTGTCGCCGAAGAACCGGTTGGCGTAATTGAGGGTGCCTGACTGGCCCGCGACCGGCAGCCCGTCGCGGATGATGCCGAGCGTTCCCTCGCGGGCGTTGATCTTGAGGAAGAGCGAGGTGAAATACGACGGGGGGACGGCGTTGTTCCGGCTCATCCCCGAACCGTCGGCGATCCGCAACCCGCTCGTGGGAATTCCGTAGACCTGCAAAGCCTGCGGGATCGCCGTCGCGAGCGCGTCGATCGTGTTGCCGACGCCGAGTTCGATGGCGACATGCCTCGCGACCATCTCGGCCAGCGAGTTGTCCGAGGGGATGAGGAACTGGGGAATGAGGACGGACAGCGGCTGTGACGAGACGGATGCCAGTTCGGCAGCGCCGGCAGGAGCGGTCCCCTGTTCGATGGAGACGCCGCTGAAGTACTGGGCGAAGGCGGAACCCGCCCGTCCGATCGGGTCGTCGCCACGGCGGGAGAGGAACACCCGGGGGTCGGCGCGGTCCGCGTCGACCTGCAGTGCCGTGATGTGCGACAGCCAGCCGGTTCCGCGCTCGGTCGGTGGCCAGGTGTCCCCCCAGGTCTTGCCGCCGAAGTAGGTCGAGTCGAGCACGATCCGGGTGATCGGGGTGCCGGGGAACCGGGCCTCCCACGCCGTCTTCGCCTTCGCGGCGAGGTCGTCGAGGTGCGCCGCGCCGGTGTACACGGGCTCCTGGCCTGATGGCAGCCGCGAGAGGGTGAGGTCTCCGCCGCCGACGAGCACGATCGTGCCTGCCTCTGCACCCGCGACCACGCGGGTGGATGCCCGGAAGTCGGGGCCGAGGACGTTGAGCGCCGCTGCCGCCGTGAGAACCTTCATCGAGCTCGCGGTCTGCGAGGCGGTTCCCGCGTTCCTGTCGAACATGAGCTGGCCGCCGGCCGCGTTGAGCACCTGAGCCTGCAGTGTGCCGAACCTCGAGTCGCCGAGCAGCCCGGCCACCGAGCAGGTCCGCAGAGGAGTCGCAGCCTGTTCGATCGTCGAGACCGGGCGGGGCGGTGGTGTGGTGGGGGTCGGAGTGGGGGTGGCCGTCGGTGTCGGGGCGGCGGTCACCGCCGCCGGCGCTACGGTCGTCGCTCCGAGCGCGACGGCTCCTCCGCCGAGTACGGCGAAGGCCGCGGCCGAGGCGACGACGAGCCACGCCGTGCGGCGCCTGCCGAAGACCGCTCCGATGCCTGCCCTGCGGTGCGCTGTCGCGCGAGCGGGGGTATCGGCGCGCGCCGGAGCATCCGCCTCGATCGACGGACCGGTCAGCCCATCGTCGGCGGGATCGTCCTGGGGGGAGTCGCGCACCCGATGATTTTACCGGGTGCGCCCGTCGAGGTGACCTTCCGGGCTATTCGCCCGGGTACACCAGGCCGATCTGTCGGCGGATGTCGTCGAGGGTGCCTATGATCGACACCGTCTCGGCGAGCGGGAGAAGATCGGTTTCGAGCAGGCCCTCGGCGACGAGACGCTCGAGTTCGATCGCCTGGAACTGCATGCCTCGCCCGACAACCGTCGAGGTGTAGGTCTCGAGGACCTCGTCCGCGTTGTTGTAGACGGTGAACGAGGTCGGGGTGTACCAGACGGCGTCGATGTCGATGCGACCCTCGGAACCGATGATGCTCGCGACGTTGGGGCCGTGGGCGTTGCTCGCCGAGAACGTGGTGGCGATGCGGTCGTCGCCGTAGGTGAAGATCGTGGCGACGGCGGCGTCAGCCCCTGTCTCGCGGAACGTGGCGGATGCCGCGATCTGCGCTGGGGTCCCGAAGACCGCGTTCGTGAAGGAGATCGGGTAGATCCCGAGGTCCAGGAGCGCTCCACCGCCGAGCTCGAGCGCATTGAGCCGGTGGTTCGGGTCAGACGGGAGGTGCTGCGTGTGGTCGGCGACGACCGAGCGGAGCTCACCGATGGTGCCTTCAGCGAGGATCTCGCGGACCCGGGCCATGTGCGGCAGGAACCGGGTCCACATCGCTTCGAGCACGACGAGGCCGAGTTCCTGGGCGCGGGCGACGACGGCTTCGGCCTCCGGCTTGTTCAGCGTGAACGGCTTCTCGATGAGGACGTGCTTGCCTGCTTCGAGTGCCAGGAGTGCCTGCGCCGCGTGGAACGGGTGCGGCGTGGCGATGTAGATGACATCGACCTCGGGGTCGGCGACGAGCGCCTCGTAGCTCGAGTGGACATTCGGGACGTTGAATTTCTCCGCGAACGCAGTCGCGGTCTCGATCCGGCGGGAACCGACCGCCTGCACGGTTAAGCCCGCGAGGACGAGGTCGTTGGCGAATGCCTGGGCGATGCCGCCCGGCCCGAGAATGCCCCAGCGGAGCCCAGTTGTAGTCACCGGTTTAGACTACTGGCGACCACGGCTCGGAGGCCACATATGACAGCACACCCCGACGATCTCGTCGTCGCCCCGATCGGTGTCGCCGGTTTGGGCGCGCTCGTGGCCGGCGACCTGGCAGAGGCGTCCAGGATCACCGGTTACGACCTGCCCGATGAGTACCTCGACGCGAACACGTGGCTGTGGGAGCTGCGCCTCGAGCAATTGCAGGAGACGCCGGATGACGAACCGTGGGTGGCCTGGATCGTCGCGCGGGAGGACGACCGGCGGGTGATCGGGCGGTCAGGCTTTCATGGGGCTCCCGATGCCGACGGCATGGTGGAGCTCAGCTACTCGGTGCTGCCCGAGTTCCAGCGCCGCGGCTACGCGACGGCGATCGTCCGGCTCCTCGTGGATTACGCGAGGAAGCAGCGGGATGTCCGTGTGCTGCGGGCGTCGATCAGTCCGGACAACGCCGCGTCACTCGCCACGCTGGCGAAGTTCCCGTTCGTCCATGTCGGCGACCAGATGGATGAGATCGACGGCCTCGAGCTGGTCTTCGAGCTCCCTGTCGGCTGAGCCGTTCGGCTCACCGGCCGGCCGGTGACAGCTCGCGCGACGGTGAGCGCCGCGCGTCGGCGCCGGACGTTCGTCCCGTGCCCGCACGTGCAGCGCCGCCGCGCTGCGGTGATATCGGCCGGTGGGACGGGGCATCCTGTTGCGGCACAACGGCAGGCGGTGCTTTCGGCTTCGTCAGCGGCTGTGGTTCGCGCGTCGTGCCACCGCCGGTCATGAGGAACTGGGGTGGAAGCGACCGCTCGTAGAGCCCGTACACATTTTGCACGGCCTCCTCGACCGACCCCCAGTAGCCGACGAGCTCGCGGCGCGCCGGGTCTGCGTGCCAGGTCACGGCCCGGAAATACAGCTCGCGATCCGGGCCGAGCCGGAGCCGCCGCACGACCGCGATCGGTCCTGTTGCTGCCGAGTGCGTGACGACCCATTCAACGGGAGTGGTGACGTTGGAGAGGTCGGGCATGCCCCGACAGTACGTGCAGCGGCCGACATCAGGCGGGAGCCGTCAGCGGATCACCCACTCGAATGCCTCGGCCTTGCTTCGCGCTCCGGCTCGGGACCGTGACCGATTGGGTTCGTCCAGGGTCGACGTGATCTCTTCGCCGAGGCGGACGAGCTCGCCGAACCGGCCGGGGTTCAGCCACTCCGGGCGAAAGGCGAAGACGAGGTCCTCGGTTGCCGTGTTCCCCGAGGCGCCTGGGGCGAACGGGCAGCCGCCGAGTCCGCCGAGGGCCCCGTCGACGACGGTCGCTCCCCCGTCGGCGGCGGCAGCGGCGTTCGTCACTCCGAGCCCCCAGGTGTCGTGACCGTGGTAGACGACCCCCAGGCCTGGACGCCGTTGGGAGGCCAGCCCGACGCGACGCTCGACCTCGGATGGGTGTGCCTGCCCGAGGGTGTCGCACACGACGACGTCGACGGCGCCGTCCGTGCGCGGGTCGTCGAGGATGCTCGTGAACCGCTCGATCGGGATCACGCCTTCGAACGGGCAGGTGAAGGACGTGGCGATGCACAGCTGCACGTTCCCGTCGACGGCTGACGCCGCGGCGATGGCGTCGGGCATCGCGTCGAGGGACGTCGCGGTGTCGCGGCCGATGTTGGCGCGATTGTGGCTGTCTGATGCGGAGAAGCAGTACTGGAAGTTGCGTGCCCCTGCCGCTGCGGCCCGTTCGACGTGCCTGGGTGTCGCCACCCAGACCCACACCCTGGCGCGTTCCTCTTCGGTCAGCGCTGCAACGACGTCGAGCGTGTCAGCCATCGTCGGCACCAGGTCGGGCCTGGCCATCGACCCCACCTCGATCTGCTCGATCCCGAGCGCGAACAGCTCGCGGACCAGCTCGACCTTCCGCTCGGTTGGCAGATTCTTCCCTGCCAGTTGCAGGCCGTCACGCAGGGTGACGTCGCGGTACGCGATGCTCATCTCATTGCCTCCTCATAGGTGTCGATACGGTCGTCACTCCATCCCAGCTCGGAGAGGACCTCGCGGGTGTGCTCTCCGAGGTCCGGCCCGATGCTGCGGATCGGCTGCGATTGCCCGCCGAAGACGGGCACGATGCCGGGGAACCCGACGTTGGTGCGGAGCTGTTCGCCGTCATTGACGTCGAACCGCTGGATCATGTTGCGCGCCGCGTACTGCGAATCGCTCCCGACGTCTTCGGCCGTGTAGATCGGGCCTGATGGTACGCCCGCTGCATCCAGTTCCTCGAGCGCGTGCTCGCTGGAGCGGGTGACGGCCCACTCCGAGATCGCGGCATCCAGCCGGTCACGGGCGGCCCAGCGACCCTCGTTCGATTGCAGCGTCGGATCGTCGGCGAGATCCGGACGGCCGATCAGGGTCATGTAACGCTGGTAGATGGCGTCGCCGTTCCCGGCGACGACGATGCTCTTGCCGTCGGCACACAGGTAGGCGTTCGACGGGGCGATCCCCTGCATCCGTCCTCCCGTGCGCTCGCGCCGCACGCCGTACGCCTCCCAGTCCGGAACCAGCGACTCGGTGACAGACAGCATCGCTTCGTTCAGGGCGACGTCGATGGCCCTCTGCGAGAACGAGAGACGCTGGGGGTCTTCGGAATGGCGTTGCCGGTCGAGCAGCGACATCACCACGCCGAATGCGGCATAGATCCCCGCGATCGTGTCGCCGATGGACACCCCGGTGCGGCTGGGCGGTCGCCCTGGCTCTCCGACGAGTTCCCTGAATCCGCCGTAGGCCTCTGCGACCGCTGCGAATCCCGGCCGGTGCGAGAGCGGGCCGGTCTGCCCGAAAGCGGAGATGCGCGCGACGATCAGATCGGGGTTCGCGGCCTCGAGGGTCTGGTCGTCCAGTCCCCATTTCTCCAGCGTCCCCGGTCTGAAGTTCTCGAGCAGGACGTCAGAGGACCGGATGAGGTCGAGCACGATGTCGCGTCCCTCTTCGGTGCGCAGGTCGACGACCAGTGAGCGCTTCCCCCGATTGATCGTGCGGTAGAGCATGGATGTGTCGCCGGCGTACAGGCGCCACCGCCGGAGTTCGTCGCCGGTGCGGGGTCGTTCGATCTTGATGACGTCGGCGCCGAAGTCGGCGAGCATCCGTCCTGCGGTGGGCGCGGCGATGTAGTTGCCGAGTTCGACGACGCGGATGCCGCGGAGGGGGGAATTGTCGATCATCAGAGGAACACCGCCAGGATCAGGGTCATGCTCAGCGCGATGACCGATGCGAGGGAGACGCCGACAGTGACGGTTTTCAGGGCGCCACGGACGGACTGGTCGAGGAAGGTCTGGAGCAGCCAGAACGTGTTGGATGTCACGTGGATGCAGAAGAGCGCACCTGCCCCTGCCGCGAGCGCGATCAGGACCGGGTTGAGCCCCATGGTCGCGGCGACGGGGGCGATGATTCCTGCGGCGGTGATCGCCGAGAGGGTCACGGACCCGACGGCGATGTGCAGCACAGCGGCCATCGCCCAGACGACGAGCAGCGGCGCGAACGTGGTGGCCTGGAAGTAGCCCTGCAGGACGTCGCCGAGGTCGCCCTCGGAGATCACGGCGGCAAGCGAGCCGCCGATCCCGGTGAGGACGAAGATCTGTCCGCCGTCCTGGAAGCCCTTCACGAGCGACTTCTCGATGCGCTTCGTGCCGATCGCTGACCGCCCGATGAGTCCGGTGGCGATGACGGCGAGCAGGAGTGCGATCACCGGGCTTCCGAGGAACTGCATCGTCGGAACTTCTGCTCCGACGATCGTCAGGACGGCCTGTGCGGCGATCAGGAGGAGCGCGACGAGCATCGGGGCGAACAGCAGCATCAGAGGCCGCTCGTGCTCGGTCGTCGTTGTCGTGGACGAGCCGACGCCCCGTGGAACGCCTCCGAGCGAGGTCCGAACCGTCCCGGTGAGAGTGCGGTCGAGCGGTGTCGGCTGGTTCGGCGCGGATTCGCCGGCCATCGCGGCGACGGCCACCGGCGCCTCCACCTCCTCATCCCTGACGATGACCTCCTCGTCCTTCTCCGGGTTCCAGAACCCGAGCCGGAAGGCGATGCCCATGATGAGGATGGTCAGCACGACGGTGGGGACGACGACCGCGAATCCGCTGAGCATCATCACGCCAAGCGGCACGCCGAGCAGTCCGGCGAGCGCGACAGCGGCGAAGCCGGGGACCATGAGCACGATGCCGACCTCGAGCCCGACGGCGAAGGTCACGCCCATGATGCCTGTGCCGGCTTTGCCCAGCCGCGGCGCGATCCGCCGCGCCAGAGGGGCCGCGATCACGATCATGACGTCGATGAAGATCGTCTGGAGATACGTCGCGAAGGACAGCCCGAGTGCATAGGGGATGCCGCGCTTGCCGAAGACGCGCATGAGGCTCTCGACGAGCCTCGTGATCGCGCCCATCTCGTTGAGCATGGCGCCGATCAGGACCCCCCACGCGATGAGCAGTCCGGCCTCCATCATCACGTCGCCGAACCCCTGCGTCATGGTCGTGACGGTGTCGACGGGGCCGAGCCCGGTCAGCAGGCCGATGGCGGCAGCTCCGAGTCCGAGGGCGATGACGGGATTGATGCGGAACCGAACGATGACGATGACCACGGCGATGATCACGAGCGCGACGACGCCGAGTGTGTACCAGTCGGGCACGAGGACCTCCTTGTGAGTGCGCTTCGTTGCGCTTCTCACATCGTAAGCCAGTTCTCACAATTTGGGAAGACTTCGAGGAACGATGAGCCATAGGATCAAGCCATGAAGGAACAACCCCTCCTCGTGCTGGGGAAGATCGCCGCGATTCTCGACGCGTTCACGCTCGTCGAGCCCGTTCGGTCGGCAGCGGAGATCCGCGCGATCACGGGGCTGCCGACATCCACCACACACCGGCTTGTCGCGAACCTCGTCGACAACGGATTTTTGGATCGCACCGGTGACAAGTACCGGATCGGCGCGCGGATGGCCTACTGGGCCGGGCCGGCGGCGCGCAGCCGCGATCTCACCGAGATCCTCACCCCCCAGCTGAACGCCCTGCGCGATGAGACCGGCGAGACGGCGTGCTTTTTCCGGGCCGAACAGGGCACCCGCGTCTGCATCGGTCTCGCCGAGACCCGTCACGGCCTCAAGCAGGAGATGTACGTGGGCCGTCTGCAGCCGCTTCACGTGGGAAGCTCAGGCCGGGTGATCCTGGCCTGGAACGATGACCTTCTCGAAGAGGTCGCATCGGGCCCGCTCCCCCAGATGACCGGTGTGACCATCACCGATCCGGCCGTCCTGCGCCAGGTCGTCGCCGAAACACGGACGGCGGGGTACGCGATCACCGTCGGCGAGCGACTCGAGTCGGCGTCAGGCCTGGCCGCCCCGGTCTTCGACCCGCACGAAGCCCTGGTCGGTGCTCTCACCGTGATGGGACCGACCCTGCGGATGCCGCGCGAAGTCTGCGAGGGAATGGTCGACGCCGTCGTCACTGCGGCGGACGGCCTCACGGCAGCCCTCGGGGGTCGCAAGCCGTCAACGCCCGGCCTCGCCACCGTCTAGCAATGTCAGCAGGCCGCAGGAACCACAAAACCCCCTCCGGGGAGGGGGTTTGATGGAGCCGCCTGTGGGAATCGAACCCACGACCTTTTCATTACGAGTGAAACGCTCTGCCGACTGAGCTAAGGCGGCGCGTGATTCGCTGCTGCCCTGGGGCTGCTGCGACGCACAGCTATCGATCTTACCCGAGGTTCGGAGTGGTTACGAACACTCCGGATCCGCGTCGGGCACGGTGCCGCTGATGAGGTAATCGTCGACCACGTCGTTCACGCAATCACTGCCCTTGTTGTAGCCGGTGTGACCCTCGCCCTCGTAGGTGACGAGCACGCCGCTCTCCAGCTGGTCGGCGAGCGCTTCGGCCCAGATGTACGGTGTCGCCGGGTCGTTGGTCGTCCCGATCACGAGGATCGGCGCGGCGCCTTCGGCGTGGATCTCGTCGCGTTCGGCGCCGTCCGTGTACGGCCAGTTGGAGCATCCGATGTCGCCGTAGCTGAAGTACGGCCCGATCACCGGTGCGGCCTCTGCCAGTTGCTCGGCCTCGGCCGCCATCCGCGCCGGGTCGTCGTCGTAGGTGTAGTCAAGGCAGTTGTATGCGTTGAACGCCTCGGTCGAATTGTCGGCGTACGTGCCGTCTTCGTTGCGGCCGTTGTAGGCGTCTGCGAACGACAGCGCGTACTCGGCGTTGCCGTTCATCACGTCGGCGAGCATCTCGCTGAGCAGCGGCCAGCCCTGATCCGGCGAGTACAGCGGGTAGATGATGGCGGTGAGCAGGGTGTTTGCGCCCAGCTGGCGGCCGTCTCCGCTCGTGATCGGCGTCTCCCCCACGGATGCCAGCAGGTCACCGATCGTCGTCAGCGCCTTCTCCGTGCTGCCGGTGAAGGGGCAGTCGCTCGCGCCGATGCAGTCGTCGAGGTAGGCGCTCAGGGCGCTCTCGAATCCCTTCGCCTGTGTCTCGTTGACCTCGTAGTTGCTCGACGACGGATCGATGGCGCCGTCGAGGACGAGCCGGCCCGCCTTCTCCGGGTAGAGCTCGGCGTATGTCGCACCGAGGAAGGTTCCGTAGGAGTAGCCCAGGTAGTTGAGTTTCTTGTCGCCGAGGACCGCACGGAGCAGGTCGAGGTCACGGGCTGCGCTCACCGTGTCGACGAATTCGAGGGGGTCGCCGGTGTTCTCGGCGCACGCCGCGCCGAAGTTCTTCGCACTCGCGGTGACTTCGGCGATCCACTCGTCGCTGCCCCGCTCACCGTCGGCGATGCCGTAGAGGTACTCGTCCATCTCCTCGGGGTCGAGGCATTCAGCGGGGGTCGACCGGCTGACACCGCGAGGGTCGAAGCCGACGACGTCGAAGTTGTCCTGCAGCCGCGCGTCGGTCGCGTAGTCGACCGACTGCGACACGAACTCGAACCCGGAGGCGCCTGGGCCGCCGGGGTTGACCAGGAGGGAGCCGATCGGATTTCCGCCTGCAGGCTTTCGCACCAGTTCCAGCTCGATCTCGCCGGCTTCCGGGTTCTCCCAGTCCATCGGTGCTGTGGCAGTCGCGCACTGCATCCCGTTCTCGCAGCCCGACCAGTCGAGCTGCTGCTCGTAGAACGGGCGGAGGTTCTCGGCAACGTCCTCGCCGGTCGGCGTGGAGGTCGCAGCGGTCCCGTTCGCGGGCGGGAAGAACGCGGTGACGCATCCGGTGAGGGTGAGTGCCAGCCCGGCGGACAGTGCGAGAAGGGCCATCCGGGTGCGTCGACGGATGGTCGTGGTCTGGCTGGTCACGGAATAGTCTCCACTGCGTGGTCGGGGCTCGGTGGTGTGCGGCGTCGGCCTACGGCCATTAGATCATCTGATGGCTGTGACAAGCATGGATTCGAGGGCCAGCGCCGGAGCGACGTTCCCTTCGATGCGCTGGCGGGCCTCCTGGATGGCATCCATCGTCGCCATCGTCTCGGCCGGGGTGCTTGCCTCGCCCGCTGCCGTGAGCTGGGCCTGCAGTTCCCGGTTGATGATGGTCTCCGTCCGGCCGAGCTGCAGCATGATGATGTCGCGGTAGAGCGAGAGCAGGTCGACGAGGATGCGGTCGAGTCCGTCGCGGAGGCTGCGGGTGGCTCGCCGCTTCTGGTCTTCTTCGAGGGTGCGGATCTGTGAGCGCAACGCAGGCGGGAGGTTCTGACCCGGCTCGACCCCGAGCGAACGCAGCGCGTGTTCGCGCTCCTCGGCATCCCGTTGTTCGGTGAAGGCCTTGCCGTCGTCTGTGGCGATGGCGAGCATCCGGGCCGCTGCGAGCACGGCGTCTGAGACGGAGCGGATGCCGAGGGCTGCGGTGAGCGTCTCGTCGCGCCTGGCGCGCGCGCCGGCATCCGTCGCCAGGCGGTGGGCCATGCCGACGTGGGACTGGGCCTGTCGCGCCGCCCGTTCGGCGAGTTCGAGGTCGACACCGTCGCGGCGGACGATGAGGTCGGCGACCTCGGCGATGTCGGGGACGCGCAGACGGATGGCGCGCACGCGCGACCTGATCGTCGGGATGAGGTCGGCCTCGCTGGGGGCGCAGAGCACCCACACGGTGCGCTCCGGCGGCTCCTCGAGGGCCTTCAGCAGCACGTTGGACGTGCGCTCGACCATCCGGTCCGCGTCTTCGATGACGATGACCCGGTAGCGGCCGACGGACGGGGCGAAATACGAGCTGCGGACGAGTTCACGCACCTCGTCGATCTTGATGATGACGTTCGACGTGGCGAGAACAGTGAGATCCGGGTGGGTTCGGGCGGCGACCTGCGCCGCCGTGCCCGGATCGCCGTCGGGTTCGCGGCTGAGCAGGGCCGCGGCGAAGGCGTAGGCGAGGTTCGAACGCCCCGAGCCGGGCGGGCCGGTGATGAGCCAGGCGTGGGTCATCGCGCCGTGCGCGTCTGAACCACGATCGGCGGCGGCGTCGCGCAGCAGCGAGACAGCGTCTGCCTGCCCGATGACGTCATCCCAGGTGGCCATGGCCTCCAGCCTACCCGTGGCCTCCGACGTCGATCGCGCCATCGGAACCGATCGGTGCCGAACCGGTCAGAGCAGGGTCGACACCCGCGACCGGATGCTGTCTGCCAGCGTCGCGACGGCATCCGTGGCATCCAGAACGAGGAAGCGCGCGGGGTCGGCGGCAGCGAGCTCGAGGTAGACCTCGCGGACACGTCGATGGAACGAGGCGGCCTCGTTCTCGAGCCGGTCGAACCGCGTGCGCGCCGAGTCCAGCCGCAACCGGGCGGCGTCCTCGTCGAGGTCGAGCAGGATCGTCAGGTCGGGCATCAGCCCGCCGGTGGCCCACATCGAGAGGTCGCGTACTTCGTCGATGCCGAGGTCGCGTCCTGCGCCCTGATAGGCGATGGAGGAGTCGATGAACCTGTCCTGGATGACGACATCCCCGCGTTCGAGCGCCGGGCGCACCTTGGTGCTGATGTGGTGCGCACGGTCGGCCGCGTAGAGGAGCGCCTCGGCCCGTGGGGCGATCTCGCCGCGGTGGTGCAGCACGATCTCGCGGATCTCGATTCCGACGTCAGTGCCACCCGGTTCTCGGGTGCGCACGACCTCGCGGCCCTGCTCCCTCAGCCAGGTCTCCAGCTCGGCGGCCTGGGTCGACTTGCCCGAGCCGTCACCACCCTCGAGGGTGATGAACAGCCCGGGGTACGAATCCGTCGTGCCCATTACTCGGCCGGTGCGGGTTTCGCTGCCGGCTTCCGAGCGGCGGGTTTCTTGGCGGTTGCGGTGGAGGCCCCGGTCTTCGAGGTCGCCGCGGCCTTCTTGGCGGCGGCAGCGGTCGGCTTCTTCGCCGCGGGCTTCTTGGCTGCGGGCTTCTTGGCCGGCGCCTTCTTCCGCGGAGCGGCAGGGCCCTTGGCGCGCTTGTCGGCGAGCAGTTGCACTGCCCGGTCGAAGTCGACCTCTTCGACCGACTCGGCCTTCGGGATCGTCGCGTTCGTGACGCCGTCTGTGACGTACGGGCCGAAACGGCCGTCCTTCACCTTGATCGGCTTTCCGCTGACCGGGTCGGCCTCGAATTCCTTCAGCGCGCTTGAGGCACGGCGGTTGCCGTACTTCGGCTGCGCGAAGATCTCGAGAGCTCCGGGCAGTTCGATGTCGAAGATCTGGTCTTCGTTCTCGAGCGACCGGGAATCAGTGCCCTTCTTCAGGTACGGTCCGAACCGGCCGTTCTGCGCGGTGATCTCCTCACCGGTCTCCGGGTCGGCGCCGACGACGCGTGGGAGCGAGAGCAGTTTCAGCGCAGTGTCGAGGTCGATCTGGTCGAGTGACATCGACTTGAAGAGGGATGCCGTGCGCGGCTTGACCGCTGCGGCCTTCTTCTTCGCCGGCGCCTTCTTCTTCGGGGCATCCGTCACTTCACCCGTGGCGAGGTCGACGGCGGGCTCTTCGACCACCTCGGGTTCGAGTTCGGTCACGTAGGGGCCGAACCGGCCGTCCTTCGCGACGATCTCCTTGCCGTTCTCGGGGTTCAGCCCGATGACACGGTCGGTGAGCACTGGAGCGTCGATGAGCTCCTGCGCCTTCGCGAGGGTGAGTTCGTCAGGCGCCAGGTCTTCGGGGATGTTGATCCGGCGCGGGGTGGCCGGTTCGCCGTCCGCCTGGGCCGGCGCGTCGGCATCCGTCACCTCGAGGTATGGGCCGTACTTGCCGATGCGGATGGTGATCGCGTCGGAGAGGCGCAGCGAGTTGATCTCGCGGGCGTCGATGTCACCGAGGTTGTCGACGACGGTGCGGAGGCCCCTGTGCTGGTCGCTGCCGTAATAGAAGGAACGAAGCCATTCGGTGCGGTCCTGCTCGCCGCCGGCGATCCGGTCGAGGTCTTCCTCCATCTCAGCGGTGAAGTCGTACTGGACGAGGTCGTTGAAGTGCTCCTCGAGCAGCCGGACGACGCTGAACGCGATCCACGAGGGGATCAGCGCCTGGCCGCGCGCGGTGACGTACCCGCGGTCGGTGATCGTGGCGATGGTCTGCGCGTACGTCGACGGGCGACCGATACCCAGCTCTTCGAGCGTCTTCACGAGGCTCGCCTCCGTGTACCGAGGGGGCGGGGACGTCTCGTGGCCCTTGGCTTCGACGTCGGTGAGCTGGAGCTTCTGACCCTGGGTCAACGGCGGCAGCTTCGCTTCACGGGCGGCGTTGTCGCTCGCGTTGCGTTCCTCGTCGTGGCCCTCTTCGTAGGCGTGCAGGAATCCACGGAAGGTGATGACCGTTCCGGATGCCGTCAGCTCGGCGAGCCTGCCGTCGGCCTGCGCCTCGATCGTCACCGTGGCGGTCTGGCCCTTGGCGTCTGCCATCTGGCTGGCGACGGTGCGCTTCCAGATCAGGTCGTACAGCTTGAAGTCGTTGCCACGGAGACTGCCGGAGAGCGACGAAGGGGTGCGGAAGGTGTCGCCGGACGGGCGGATGGCCTCGTGGGCCTCTTGCGCGCTCTTGTTCTTGCCGGCGTAGAGACGGGGCTTGTCCGGGATGGTCTCGGCGCCGTAGAGCGCAGTGGCCTGCGCGCGGGCCGCGTTGATCGCCTGGCTCGAGAGCGAGGGCGAATCGGTACGCATATAGGTGATGTACCCGTTCTCGTAGAGAGACTGGGCGACGCTCATCGTCTGCCTGGCCGAGAAACGCAGCTTGCGCGCCGCTTCCTGCTGCAGGGTCGACGTGGTGAACGGGGCTGCTGGGCGACGCGAGTACGGCTTCGACTCCACCTTCGACACGACGGCGGATGCCGCGGGGTCGGCGAGCGCTGCGGCGATCGACCGTGCGCCCTGCTCGTCGAGCGTGACGGCTTTGCCTGTCAGCTTTCCGGTGTCATCGAAGTCGCGGCCGGTCGCGACGCGCTGGCCGTCGAGGCGCACGAGGCGGGCCTCGAAGTGGGTGGCGTCTGCGTCCGGCGCCGCCTGGGCGGTGAGATCCCAGTAGACGGCGGCGGTGAAGGCGAGGCGTTCCCGTTCGCGGTCGACGATGAGCCGGGTGGCTGCCGACTGGACGCGACCGGCCGAGAGGCTCGGTCCGACCTTGCGCCAGAGCACGGGGGAGATCTCGTACCCGTAGATACGGTCGAGGATGCGCCGGGTCTCCTGGGCGTCGACGAGGGCGACGTCGAGGTCGCGGGTGTTGTCCTTGGCGGCGAGGATGGCGTCCTTGGTGATCTCATGGAACACCATGCGCTTGACGGGAACCTTCGGCTGGAGCACCTGGAGCAGGTGCCACGCGATGGCTTCACCTTCGCGGTCCTCATCAGTCGCGAGCAGGAGTTCGTCGGCGTTCTTGAGCGCTCGCTTGAGCTCCGCCACCGTCTTCTTCTTGTTGTCGGAGACCACGTAATAGGGCTCGAAGTCATTGTCGACGTCGACAGCGAACTTGCCGAGGGCGCCCTTCTTGAGTTCAGCCGGGAGGTTCTTGGGTTCGGCGAGGTCACGAATGTGTCCCACGGAACTCAGCACCTCGTAGCCGTCGCCGAGGTATCCGGCGATCGACTTCATTTTGGTCGGCGACTCAACAATGACCAGCTTGCGTGTTCCTGGCACCCGACTCCCTTCGTCGTGCACACCATACACACGTATTCCCGGTGTCCACCTAATCCGCCCGTGGCGTCACATCCGTCGTGGGCCCTTGATTAGACCGCAGGAAAGAGCAGAATGGGGGCTATGAGCGCATCAACGACGACGACCTACACAGCCAAGCTCACCGACGGGCCGCTGGAAGGCAAGACGATGTCGGCCGAGTTCCTCGAGTCGGGTGATCCGCGCCCCACCGTGGACGTCGCCGCGCAGGGCGGCAAGACCTATATCTATGCACGCGCTGCGGGGCAGGAGTTCGAGTCGGAGGATTCCGACCGTCCGAGCGCAGTGAATTACCGTTTCCTGACGACGAACTTCGACGAAGAGTAGCGCCGGGGCGGCACTCCCGTTGTGGGGGTCGTCTTCGCGCCAGGAGGAGTGCTGCACACCTGTGCATTCTCGTTCTGGCCCACGTTCGGCACGCTCTCTGCATGCGGCACGCTCTGGTGTGCGCAACGATGCCGCGACCGGAAACTCACCGCGCGTGAGGCGGTGGCCCGGCGCGTGCCTCGACCGTGACGGTGGCCCCGAGCACGACCTTCGACGCCGTCACCCGCACCTCGAGTCCGTCCACCGCGCAGTCGCCCAGTGAGGCTCCGTTGAGCCTGGCCGCCTCGGCCGCGTTCTCGCAGGGGTAACCGGGCACGAGGCCGGATGCCGTGTCGGCCGCGGCCAGTGCCGCAGCGTCCGCGGCGTTCGCAGCGAGCTGCCGAGTGGTGAGGGCGGCGTTGAGCGGAAGCGCGATCCCGGTCAGCAACAGGACGGATGCCACGAGGGCGACGGCGAGGACGGAACCCGACCCGGATTCCGAGCCGCCAGAGCCAGAGCGGTCACGGTCTGCCATCAGAGCCCTCCGGCGAGCGCGCAGCCCGAGGCGCGCACTCGCAGTCCGGCGAGCGACGCCGGTCCGAAGCTCGCCGGCGCACTGAGCGCGACGCACACGAAGTCGCCCTGGGTCGACGCGCTCATCTGCGCCGCCCCTGAGACACGGTGCACACGGGCCGCGGCCACAGCGGCGGGGTCACCTCTGGCGAGCGTTCTGGCCGCGTCTGCCGCGGCATCCGTCAGCCGTACCTGCTGTGACGCGACCTGAATCGCGCCGAGACAGCACCCGAGCACGAGAATCACGACAGGGATCGCCACGGCGAACTCGGCGGCAGCGCTCCCCGACTCGCCAGAGGGCCCTGCCCTCTCCCCTGCGCCACGCGGGAGCGCCCGGCGGCGGCCCGCCCGAACGGGATCGCCGCCGAACCCGATATGACTGACCGGCATGATCAGCCGTTGACCGTGAGTGCCCGGCGGATGAGATCGGTGAGGATCCCGCGGACTTCGTCTGAGCGCATGATGACGACGAGCAGCCCGGCGAAACCGACTGCGGCCATCGTCGCGATCGCGTACTCCGCCGTCGCCGCTCCGGTCTCGTCTCCCAGCCGCCCGGCAACCCGTGCAGCCCTGTCCCGAATTCGCGCCATGTCTTCCTTCTTTCTGCATCGTGCGATGCGGTTCCACTGGCGCGAGGACCTCCATCGTCGCGCGTCCGGCGCCCGGCGGAAGCGCCGGCAGCGGATCGGTGGGAAACCTCACCCGATTCCCCGGACTGTGGAGGAGAGAACGCTCATCATCAGCGGTGCCACCCCGACGAGCATGAACGCCGGAAGGATGCACAGCCCGAGCGGAAGCATCAGCCCCGTGGCCAGCGCCGCCGCTGCCTGCTGGGCGGTGGATCGGGCATCCCGTCGAACCTGGTCCGCCTCCCCGCGCAACAGGTCGGCTGCCGGCACCCCGGCCGCCCGCGATAGCGCGAGGACTCCGTCGATCGCCGCCCGGTCCGCGTGATCCGCTGAGAAGTCCGGCCGGAACGCGGCGAGCGCCGACTCGACCACCGCGATCGCCCGGTCGACGGATGCCCCGGACGACATCGCGATCGCCGTGAGGTCGATGGCCAGCCCCGGCGCGCTCGACCGGGGTGTCGAACGGCGCACCATCGCAGCCGACCAGCGCCACGCGAGGAGCATGAGCGCCGCTGCGGCCACCAGGCAGACCGCACCGGGGATCGTGCCGACCAGGGTGCCGACGGTGTCGAAGCCGAGCGACAGGCCGAACAGCAGACCGACGAGCGGCAGGATCATCACCAGTCGCGACGTCGACCGAGGCCCGGCGAGGGCTGCCTCGATGTCCCGTTGCGACTGCCCGAGAGCGCGCTGGGACCTCGCAAGTTCGTGCAGGCATCCGGCGAGCGGCGCACCGGTCTCCATCGCGACGGACCACGCGGCGGCCACCGTGAGCCAGGCATCCGCCACCGGGGATGCCCTCGCGCGTTTTCCGGACCGCCGCCCCGCCCCCTGCGCAGCCGCGGCGATCGCGGCCGCGACATCCGTGCCATCCGCGGCCGCCGCTGCGGCCGCCGCGACGACGCTGTCGACGACGGTCGGCGGCTGCCGGCGCGACCTGGTGCGGACACCGGGGGCCGCAGCCAGGTATCCCCACGCCGCCGACGGCGAAACCCCTGCGGCGAGGAGCACGGCCAGCCGTTCGGTGACGGCTGCCACCCGTTCGATCGGCGGCGTGCGATCCCTCCCCGTCACGGGACGGGTCCTTCGGGGCTGATGCCGAGCCGTCCGTGCCCGTCGAGCTCGAACCGGCCCAGCTGCGCCAGCCGACGCACGCCGTCCTCCCGCTCCAGGTGCAGCACGAGGCCGATGGCGCTCACCGTCTGGCGTGCGACGGCGTCCGGGGTCATGCCCGCGAGCGCACCGAGCGCCTCGATCCGTGCCGGCACGTCGCGCAACGAGTTGGCGTGCAGCGTGCCGGCGCCGCCGTCGTGGCCGGTGTTGAGGGCAGCGAGCAGCTCCCTGACCTCCGCGCCGCGGCATTCCCCGACAACGAGCCGGTCCGGCCGCATCCGCAGCGCCTCCCGCAGCAGCCGCTCCAGGCCGATCGCCCCTGCACCCTCGAGGTTCGCCTGCCGGGACTCCAGCGAGACGAAATGGGGATGCTCCACGCCGAGTTCGGCGACATCCTCGATGGCCACGATCCGCTCCCTGTGTGGCGCTTCGGCGAGCAGCGCGCCGAGCAGAGTGGTCTTTCCGGATCCCCCCGCGCCGGTGACGAGGAGATTGGTGCGGTCCGCGACGGCGCGCAGAAGCCGGGCGACCGCGACCGTGGGATCAGCTCCGAACATCCCCGATTCGGCGAGGTCGCCGAGTCGGAACCGCCGCACCTGCGGCACCCGGATGCTGAGCAGCGTCCCGCTCACCGACACCGGCGGAAGGACCGCGTGGACGCGAACCCCACCATGCAACCGGACGTCGACACACGGCGTCGCCTCATCGATGTGGCGGCCGCCGAGCGCGATCAGCCGCACAGCGAGCTCGCGCAACGGTCGCTCCGCCATCGCCCACGCGGAGTCCCGCTCGAGTCCGTCGCCCCGGTCGACCCAGAGCCCTGTGTCGCCGTTGACGAAGAGGTCCGTCACGTCTGTGCCCACCAGGTATGGAGCGAGGGGGCCGAACTCGGCGGCGATTCGCATCCGGGCCAGCCTGGCGTCGGCAAGGTCGACAGCGGGTCCCGCACGGATGCCGTCGGACCCGGGCGAACCTGTTCCGGCGCCGGACCCGCGCTCCGGCCGCGCCGTCGCCGCTGAGGGGGCACCGAGCACAGGAGCCGCCACGAATCGATCGCTCATGCTGTGAGGGTACGCAGCCCGGGGTGATCCAGAACCGGCCGGCCGGCATCCGTGGAGAACGCGTTTCGCGCGTCTCGCGGTGGAGGGATCGGCCGCGGGAGACCGGCCGGAAAATTAGAGGGCGACATCCATTGGGGGGAATGGATGCCGCCACACGCGACGCTCGATTGGGGGGAATCTGTACGTCGCACGCACGAATTAAGAATTCGGCCGAGCCCAAGTGTACGCGCAAACGACGGCGGCGCAACACCTGTGCAGCCCGGGCGAGTCCCCCAAACAGTGGACCGCCTGCAAACGCGCACTTTTGCCCGTGCACACTGCACAAAAGAGGCTGCGTCGATCGGAGTACAGTCTGTATGAGTCACACAGGGGTGACCCCGTGAACCGACCGCGAAGGAGCGAGAAGCCACAAGATGAACACTCAGATCGATAATCTCCTGCATGAACACCGCAAGTTTCCTCCGACACAGGAATTCGCCGCCGACGCGGTGGCGACCGCAGCGCTCTACGACGAGGCGAATGCCGATCGACTGGGATTCTGGGCTCGCCAGGCGCGCGAGCTCCTGCACTGGGAGACTCCGTTCACCAACACCCTCGACTGGTCCAACCCTCCGTTCGCGAAGTGGTTCGACGACGGTCGCCTGAACGTCGCATACAACTGCCTCGACCGTCACGTCGAAGCCGGCAACGGCGACCGGGTGGCGTTGCACTGGGAGGGTGAGCAGGGCGACAGCAGGACCGTCACGTACGCAGAGCTGACCGAAGAGGTCAAGCGCGCCGCGAACGTGCTCTCCGGCCTCGGCATCGGGCAGGGCGACCGGGTCGCGATCTACCTGCCGATGATTCCCGAGGCGGTCGTGTCGATGCTCGCCGTCGCGCGCCTCGGTGCCGTGCACTCGGTCATCTTCGGAGGATTCAGCGCCGACAGCATCCGTTCGCGTGTCGACGACGCCAGCGCGAAACTCGTCATCACCGCAGACGGCGGGTGGCGCAAGGGCAAGGTCTCTGCGTTGAAGCCCGCAGTGGATGCCGCGCTCGGCGCCCGCGGAGACCTCGGCCCCCAGGACACCGTCACCAACGTGCTCGTCGTCAAGCGCGGCGAGAACGAGGTGGACTGGACCGACAAGGACCTGTGGTGGCACGAGGAGATGGCGAAGGCCAGCCCCGAGCACACCCCGGAGTCGTTCCCGGCCGAGAACCCGCTCTTCATCCTGTACACATCAGGCACCACCGGAAAGCCGAAGGGCATCCTGCACACGTCCGGCGGGTACCTGACGCAGAGCGCGTTCACCCACAAGTCGGTCTTCGATCTCAAGCCCGAGACGGATGTCTACTGGTGCACGGCGGACGTCGGCTGGGTCACCGGTCACAGCTACGTCGTCTACGGACCCCTCGCCAACGGTGCGACCCAGGTGCTCTACGAAGGCACCCCCGACACCCCGCACCCCGGTCGGTGGTGGGAGATCATCGAGAAGTACAAGGTGTCGATCTTCTACACGGCGCCCACCGCCATCCGTTCGTTCATGAAGCTGGGACGCAAGATCCCGAAGCAGTTCGACCTGTCGTCGATCCGCCTGCTCGGGTCGGTTGGCGAACCCATCAACCCTGAGGCGTGGATGTGGTACCGCAAGGTGATCGGCGCCAAGGTCGCCCCGATCGTCGACACCTGGTGGCAGACCGAGACCGGCGCCATCATGATCTCCGCACTCCCGGGCGTGACCCAGACGAAGCCGGGCAGCGCGCAGGTTCCGATCCCCGGTATCAGTATCGATGTGGTCGATGACGACGGCGAGCACGTCGGGTCAGGGAACGGCGGACTCCTCGTCGTCACCGAGCCGTGGCCATCGATGTTGCGCGGCATCTGGGGCGACCCGGAGCGATTCAAGGAGACGTACTGGGAGAAGTTCGGGGCCAAGAACCTGTACTTCGCCGGCGACGGTGCGCGTCTCGACCACGACGGCGACATCTGGCTGCTCGGCCGCGTCGACGACGTGATGAACATCTCGGGTCACCGCCTGTCGACCGCGGAGATCGAGTCCGCCCTCGTCGCGCATCCGTTCACGGCTGAGGCCGCTGTGGTCGGTGCGCACGACGACACCACCGGCCAGGCCGTCGTGGCTTTCGTGATCATCAAGGAGAGCATGCTCGAGGAGTCCTCTGCCGTGGAGGACATCGCCGCGGTGCTGAGGACGCACGTCGGCGAGCAGATCGGCCCGATCGCGCGTCCGCGTGACGTGTTCGTGGTCAACGAGCTGCCGAAGACCCGGTCGGGCAAGATCATGCGGCGTCTGCTGCGGGACGTCGCCGAGGGTCGCGAGGTCGGCGACACTACCACGCTCGCAGACACGACGGTGATGCAGATCATCACCGGGCAGGTGACGGCGAGGTAGAGCGGGCGAACGCGCCACAGGAGATCGCACGGTTATCAGGACGAAAAGCTCGATTCCATCCTGAAAATCGTGCGATCTCCTGTTCATCGTGCGATTGCCCACACGGCGCTGTCAGGTGGCACGGTGCAGCCCCTGAGCCATTGCGGAGAGGATCGTGGCCTGGACGTAGGCCCAGTCCCCCACGACCTGCGCGTAGTCGAACCGCAGAACCGTATAGCCCATGAGCGTGAGGCGAGCGTCCTGTCGGAGGTCGCGGCGGCGGCGATCCGCGCTCGAGTGAGGGCCGTACCCGTCGATCTGCAGAATGAGACGATCACCGATCAGGCCGTCGACGGGGTGGTCGTCGATGATGACCTGCTGACGCATCTCGACTCCGATCCGGGCCAGACGGATACGTGGGATGGACTCGATACCCGAGTCTGAGAACTCGCTCGCGGCTTCCACGGCGGCCGCGAACCGCGTCGACCGGGTCACCACCCGTCGCAGATGCATGGGCGAGACCTTCCTGAGCCGGAGCGCGGAGTCGAGAACCACTACCGCGGCCTCAAAGGGCTGGCACTCGGCGACCCGGACGAGCACGTTCTCGAGCGAGTCGAGAAGCTGCAAGGACGACGACGACACCGGGCCCATGGACCAGTGAGCTTTGACGTTCGGTGGCAGATGCAGCCGGCCGGCGTTCCTCGGCACTGCCAGGTGTATCTCGGTATGAGCCACCGTCCACAGTCCGTAGCGCTGCGCGGCGGTGAGACACGTCAGCCGCCCACCATGCATGGCAGCCATTCTGAGTGCCGGATCGCAATCGGGAATCGCGAGCCAGTCACGCCGGACGCGACTCAGCGTCCCTGACGCCAGCGACGCACGGATCCCGTATTTCGTGCCACCGGCCCGGATGATGTCGCTCGTGTGCGCGATCCGCCCGTTGCGCCGCACCCATTCCTCAACGTCCATCCATCGACGATGGCGGAACGGAGCTGGTCACGCCGTGTGATCACCGGTCTGTGGACAGCTCGGCGAGCGACCCCGGCTGTGCAGGAGACGGCCGGGCAGACGCAAAACAGGAGATCGCACGGTTATCAGGACGGAATGCCCGAACGCATCCTGATAACCGTGCGATCTCCTGCTAAACGTGCGGGCACTACGCGAACGCGAGCACGAGCTCCACTTCGACGGGCGCGTCGAGCGGCAGCACAGCAACACCGACGGCCGAGCGGGCGTGGATGCCGGCGTCTCCGAAGATCTCGCCGAGCAGGTTGGACGCACCGTTGATGACACCGGGCTGACCGGTGAACGACGGGTCGGATGCCACGAAGCCGGTGACCTTCACGACCTGGGTGACCCGGTCGAGAGAGCCGATCACGCTGTCTGCGGCCGCAAGCGCGTTGAGCACGCAGGTCGCCGCGTACGACTTCGCGTCTTCGGCCGACACGGATCCGCCGACCTTGCCGGTGGCGAGCAGGGTGCCGTCCACGAACGGCAGCTGCCCTGAGGTGTAGACCAGGTTGCCCTGCACGACGGCGGGAACGTACGCGGCGACGGGCGTCGCGACGGCGGGAAGGGTGAGTCCGAGTTCAGCGAGACGATCCGCGATCCGCGACATCAGGCATCCGCCACTTGACGCTTCAGGTAGGCGACGAGGCCGCCCTCAGGACCGTTGACGACCTGCACGAGTTCCCAGCCGTCACTGCCCCAGTTGTTCAGTATGGCGGCGGTGTTATGAATCATCAGCGGGGTGGTGATGTACTCCCAGCGGGGCATGTTTTCCTCTTGTATGTCCGGGTAAAGGCGGTTTTTCAGATTTGTCGCTTAAACTCGATCCTATGCCTGAACAAAAACGCACGGCTAGAGGTGTGCTCGGGGGGTTCCTCGGCTTCATCGGCCTGAGTGCTGCCGCCGGATTGCTCATCACCGCTGCCGTCACCCCTGCCCTCGCTGTCACCGGGATGACCGCCAACAACGCCATCGGCGTATTCGACGGACTCCCCGACTACCTCAAGGTCGGACAGTCGATGGAGAAGACCAACATCTTCGCGCAGACCTCCGACGGCAAGCCGGTGCTCCTGGCATCGTTCTTCGACCAGAACCGTGAGGAAGTGGCATGGGAGCAGGTCTCCCAGTTCGCCAAGGACGCTGCAGTCGCAGCGGAGGACCCGCGCTTCTACGAGCACGGCGGCATCGACGTCATGGGCACGACGCGAGCCATCCTCAAGACCTACGTCATCGGCGGAACCACCCAGGGTGGATCGTCGATCACGCAGCAGTACGTGAAGAACGTCCTCGTGCAGCAGTGCGAGATCGACTCGAAGGACGACGAAGAACTTCAGGCCTGTGCCGACGACGCGACGACCGCGAGCGGTGCCGAGGGCGCGAGCCGCAAGCTCAAGGAGATGCGCTACGCCATCGGGGTCGAGAAGGACTACGCGAAGGACGACATCCTCCTCGGGTACCTCAACATCGCCAACTTCGGCGCCCGCACATATGGCATCCAGGCGGCAGCGAAGTACTACTTCGGCGTCACAGCCGCGAACCTGACCATCGAGCAGGCCGCAACGCTCATCGCCATCGTCAACTACCCGTCCCGGCTCCGGATCGACATGCCGGACAGCGAGACGAATGGCGCGGCCAATGGCTACGCCGCCACCCTGGAACGTCGCGATTACGTGATCAACAAGATGCTCGAAGAGGGCAAGATCACCGCCGAGCAGCACGCAACAGCCAAGGCAGTGCCGATCACCCCGAACATCCAGCAGCCGAGCACCGGCTGCACGACCGCAAGCAGCATGGCGTTCTTCTGTGACTACGTGACCCGTGTCATCCAGAAGGACGAAGCCTTCGGCGCAACACCAGAGGCCCGCGCGGCGACACTCAAGCGCGGCGGCCTGCAGGTCTACACGACCCTCGACTACGACCTCCAGGTCGCAACGGCGAACTCGATCAACAAGTACATCCCGCAGAAGATGACGAACACCGACATCGGAACGGCGGCCGTGACGGTCCAGCCGAAGACCGGCCGCATTCTCGCGATGGCCCAGAACAAGACGTACAGCAACAACGCCGCCCTCTCTGAAGCCGACAACTCCTACACGTCTGTGAACTACAACACTGACCGCGCCTATGGCGGGTCGAGCGGCTTCAACGTCGGGTCGACGTTCAAGGCGTTCATCCTGCTCGACTGGCTGAAGAACGGTCACTCACTCCGGGAATCGGTGAGTGGGTCGAAACGCACGTTCTCCAAGTGGAACGACAGCTGCTCAGGCAACTACACCCAGCCATACACCCCCAAGAACTATGACGGCACCAGCCCGGGGGCGATCACGCCGATCGAGGCGACACGACGCTCGGTGAACACGGCGTTCGTCGCGATGGCGCAGAAGCTGGACATGTGCGACATCTTCCAGACGGCTCAGGACATGGGCGTGCACCGCGCCGACGGAGCAGATCTGAAGCGTCTGCCCGCAACCCTCCTCGGCTCCAACGAGATCGCACCGCTGTCGCTCGCGACGGCGATCGCCGGAATCGCGGCACAGGGTCTGACGTGCTCACCGATCGCCATCGACAAGGTGGTCGGGCCTGACGGTGAAGAGATCGCCCCGCCGAAGAGCACCTGCACGCAGGCGGTCACGCCCGAGGTCGCCAACACCGCGGCATACGCCATGGAAACCGTCTTCGACGGCGGCGGAACCGCGTCTCGCGCGGCCGTCGGCGGCGCTCCCCTGATGGGCAAGACCGGAACAGCCGATGACGCGATGCACTCGTGGATCACCGGTGGAACGACGAATGCCATCACGTCGCTCTGGGTCGGCAACGTCAAGGGCGAAGACAGCATGTACGACGTCGTCGTGAACGAGGGCGTCACCGGCTTCAGTGCGAAGTTCGGCATCTTCTCGGGCATCCTCCGGTCGTCGATCGACAAGTACGGCGGAGACAAGTTCGCCGCGCCTGACGACGCCCTGATCCGCGCCAAGCAGATCAAGGTCCCGGATGTCGCCGGCCAGTCGGTCGAGGCAGCGGCCGCGACGCTCGCGAACGCCGGATTCGGTACCCAGATCGGTGAGCCCATCGCCTCCAGCGTCGCGGCGGGTCTCGTGGCCTCCACGAACCCGGGCGCAGGCGCGTCGGTCTCCACCGGCTCGACCATCACCATCCGGCCGTCGACAGGAACACCGTCGCCGACTGTCCCGAACGTCGTCGGCGCCGCGCCCGATGCCGCACGCGGCGCCCTGGCCGGTGCCGGGTACGCCAACGTGAAAGAAGTGTGTGAACCGGACAACGGGGCCGGAGCGGGCCCTGGAACGGTGACGGCGCAGGATCCTGCGCCAGGCACAGCCGCGAAAGCTGAGGACGAGATCACTCTCACCGTCAGAAAACAGAAGTGCGATTGACCGGGTCCACGACTGGCCGGGGGGTCTGGGGTGCTTTCGGCACCCTGGCCCTTCTCGGCACGGCAGCGTTCGCGTGGGGTTCCCTCGTTGAACGCCGCCTGTTCACGGTGCGCCACGCGACCGTTCCCGTGCTGCCGAAGGGCGCGGCATCCGTCACGATCCTGCACCTGAGCGACCTGCACATGGCGCCGTGGCAGCACGACAAGCAGGACTGGATCCGGTCGCTCGCTCGACTCAAGCCCGACCTCATCGTCGACACCGGAGACAATCTGGGGCACGAGGACGGCATCCCGGGCGTCGAACGCGCCTTCGCGGACTTCGGCGGCATCCCCGGCATCTACGTACACGGTTCCAACGACTACTACGGCCCGATGCACAAGAACTGGCTGAAGTACTTCACCGGCCCGTCGAGCGCCGGCCGTCCGGGCAATCACCCGCGCAAGCGCAACCTCGACACCCGGCGCCTCGACGCCTTCTTCACGGATGCCCTCGGCTGGCAGAACCTGAACAACGCGGTCGGCAGCGTCACGATCAAGAACACGCGATTCGACGTATTCGGTGTCGACGACCCGCACATCGGCGCCGACCGCCTCGACCTGCTCACCGGTCTCCTCGACAGCCAGCAGGACGACGAATCGCTCGAGACCGACGATGCCGGCCTGCAGCACGTCGTGCACATCGGAGTCGTGCACGCGCCGTACCAGCGTGTCCTGAACTCGTTCGTGAACCACGGGGCCGACCTCATCCTCGCCGGCCACACCCACGGCGGCCAGGTCTGCGTTCCCGGCTACGGTGCGCTCGTCACGAACTGCGACATCCCGCGCGCACAGGTGAAGGGGCTCAGCCTGTGGCGTCACGCCCTGCGCTCGGCGTTCCTGCACGTCAGCGCCGGCCTCGGCACCTCGATCTACGCGCCCGTGCGGTTCGCCTGCCGGCCGGAGGCGACGCTGCTCACCCTCGTCGCGCGCGAAAAGTAGCACCGGGCAGACGTTCACATCCGGCTCATGCCGATCCCGGGTCCGGCCGCCAGCACGGCATAAGGACGACGCCCCCGCGCAAGGATGCCTCAGGCGGAGCGTCCTTGCCTCGGGGCTTTCTCCTTGTCTGGTGCCGTCACGGCATCCGCACGGCGGCAACAAAAAGACCGCCCGGCTCCTTGCGGAACCGAACGGTCTGACTGTCGGGGTGGCGGGATTCGAACCCACGACCTCTTCGTCCCGAACGAAGCGCGCTACCAAGCTGCGCCACACCCCGATGGCCCGGAGGCCTCAATAAGAATAGCCGATAATTTCAGCCCGCGAGACCGCGGCCGGCTCAACCGAGAAGCTCCCGGATGCTGTCGGCCAGCTCCCGGCCCAGGTACGCGTGCCCGGCCGTGCCCGGGTGCGACGTCGACTGGTCGAGCACCGTCGGCGCCGTGGCCTCGGTGATCCAGCGTTCGGCGAGGGGTGAGATGTAGTCGATCCCGAGGTCGGCCGCCGTGCCGGACAGCACGGCGTCGACGGCGGAGAGCCGCTGTTCCGCCGGCCAGGTGCGCGGCCCGGGACCGACGACGACGAGCGTCGCCTCCGGCCAGCGCTTCTCGACGACGTCCACGGCTGCGGTCAGTGCCGCCGCGATGTTCTCCGGCGTGGACTCGGTGTCGTTCGTGCCGCCCTGCAGCACGACGAGCTCGGGCACCGCGTCGAGGTCGAGCGCGGTGAGCCGCCGGGCCAAGGAGCCCTCGTTGCCTGGGCCTGGGCTGACGAAGCCGGTCCCCGGTACGCCGTCGACCGTTGCATCGAGTTCCAGTTCAGCGGCGGCCGTGTACGCCATGCCCTCCGTCGGCGGCTCGGCGCTGTAGCCCCAGGTCCACGAGTCTCCGAAGAACAGGGCGTCTGAGCCCGGGTTCAGGGGGCCGTCGGCATCCGATGCCGTCGTTCGTGTCTGCACGCCGGCGGTCCCGGCCGCCGGTTGCTCCGTTCCCGCTGCGCCGAGCAGCAGTGCGCTGCCGGCGACGAGACCGGCCAGCACGAGGCCGGTTCCGGCGATCACCGGCCACCTGACGGCGGCCAGGGAGCGGGTGAAGGGGCTGGAAGGCATCCGTCGAGCCTAGACCGGGCGAGCGGACGACTCCAATCGGCGCGGTCAGTCACACGGTGATCGTGCGCGAATCGACCCGGATCCGCTCCCAGAGCGCGATGTGTGCACGATGGATGGATGCCGCGGCACGCGCCCCTAGCGTGGGATGCACATCGCGTAGTGCCCGATGCGAAGGGGCACGTCCTCACACACCGCCTCGAGGGCGTCGTCGAACCGGTCCAGCCCGGCCTCTGACACGTCGTAGTTTGCGTAGAGTCTCGTCGTCCCGGCGAACCCGGGTGCGTCGACGAGGGCTGCGCGCGCCCCGGACAGCACGATCACGGACACCGCGGGCCCCCAGCTGCTCGCCAGGGTCTCCTCGCCGAGCACACCGACGGCTGCGGCGGCCGTCCGCTGCTCCCCCAGCGTCTCGCCGTACCGCACATGATCGGCGATCCCGACGTGGCCGCGAACCTGCACGGCAAGCGTCAGGGCCAGCAGCACGGATGCCGCGACGGCAGCGGCCCGCAGACCGGTCCGCCTGGCCGGCGCACCGGATGACCGCGCGTTCCAGAGCAGCCGGGCGCCCAGCACGAGGAAGGCGGCGAGCACGGGAACGAAAGCGAACAGACCAGGGGACGGATGCCTGATCCACACCGGGAGGTGGCTCGACAGCGCCCACCAGCCGATCCAGGTGGCCAGGCCGACCAGTGTCGCCGACAGGAGGACGAGGAGTTCGCGGGCGGAAGCATCCGTCGGGAGCGGAGGGAGAGCCTGCCGCCGCTGCAGGACGATGACGAGGATTCCGACGACGACGAACACGAGGATCAGGAGGACGGGCAGGATGGCCGGAGAGAACCAGGAGGTGACCAGCCCGCTGAGTTTGGATGCGAACGGGACGCGGTTGTCACCCTGGCCGCCGGAGAGGAGGAAGTAGCCGAACTGCTTCGTCACGTCCACGTAGCCTGCGGGCCCGAGCGCGATCAGCTTCCAGAGTTCGACGGCGGCGACGGGGAGAAGCGCGAACAGCCCACAGAACACCACCCGTCGCACCCGCAGCCAGAACGCCTGCCCCTCCACCGTGAAGAACACGCCGACCGCGATCGCCGGTACCGCGAGAAGCGCGATGGTCTTCGTCTCGAGCGCGAACCCGATGAGGAGTCCCGCCAGCCACGGGCGGTCACGGAACGCCCACAGCGCCCAGACCACGAGCGCGGCCGCAGGCACTTCGCCGAGTACGTCGATGGGCGTCTGGATCGGCGACGCCGAATCCCACGTGTTGAGGCCGAGCGGAACGGTGACGGCGGCCAGGCCGGCCCACCGGCCGCCGATCCGCCGGCCGAGCAGCCAGAGACCTGCGAGCAGCCCGGCGTAGAAGACGAGAACGACGGCGCGACCGGCGATCACCGGATCCACCCCGAGCGCAAGCACCGCAGCGACAGGAAGCAGCACGACAGGGCCGGTCGAGATGCGCGGGTCGAACGGCGTGAGCCGGCTCCCCGAGAGCGTTCCGTCGCTGGTGTAGCCGAGACCGTCGAGCAGGTTGATCGGCACGGTCAGGTTGAAGGCCTCATCCTCCCAGAGCCGCATGACGGTGAATCCGGGGACCACGACGACCACCTGGGCGACGACGACAAGTCCGAGCACGGACCAGAACAGAACGGATGCCCACGGGCGGTTCCCCGGGGCACGCGACACGGCCCCATCGACCCGGGTCATGATCGGCTGCGACGTGGCCTGAGGCTCACCCGCCACACTTCGGAGATCGCCCGCGCGCTGAACTCGCGGAGTCGCCGGGGCGGAAGCCGTGGCGCGTCCGACTCTCCCCACATCGTGCCGGCGGCGGTCGATCCCCTGCGCGGGATGCTCTCGACCTTCACGTAGCGCACGGTGAAGCCGAGGCGTCGTTCGGCGAGCGAGAAGTGCACGTGAGGCACGAGGGCGTCGTCCGGCACGAGCTGGAGCAGCTGGGCGATCGCGCCGGGGCGGTACGCGCGGAGCGGAGTGTTGACATCCGGAATCCGACGGCCGACCGAGAGGAAGACCAGTGTGCCGACGAGGCCGGTGAGCACGGTCCTGAACCACGGGTCGCTCCGGTGCTGCCGAACGCCGTGGACGACGTCGACCCCTGGCAACTCGAGCGCTCGCACGAGACGAGGGAAGTCGGCTCCGAGGAACTGGCCGTCCCCGTCGACGTGCACGAGAGCATCCGCTCCCAGCGCAAGGCCGGCCCGGTAGGCGGCGAGTGCGGTCGGACCGTGGCCCTGGTTGCTCTCGGCGTGAACGACGACGAGCTGCGGCAGCTCGGCTTCGAGTGTGCGCAGAACGGATGCCGTTCCGTCGGTCGAGCGGTCGTCCACCACGACGATGCTGACCCTGTCGGCCAGCGGTGAGACGTGCGCGAGGATCTCGTGCAGGAAACCCGGCAGCCCTTCGGCCTCGTTGTAGGCCGGCATCACTACAGCAAGATGGTGCAAGGGCACGGCACTCCCCAGGGCCTTAGCGGACATGTTTTCGTTCAGCGTAGTCGAGCGAACAGCCCTCACCTGCCGAAGCCGGGTCGGCGGGCCGATGCGCCGAAAGTGAAGTACGGTTGACGGCAGAATGGCCACCCAGACCCGCTTCCGCCGACTCGCCGTACTCGGCACGCGCTTCCTTACCGTCGGAGCGATTTCCACCCTGATTGAGATCGCTGTGTTCAACCTGCTGCACTATGCGCTCGGGGTGGACGTGGTGGCGTCGAAGATCATCGCGTCCCTCATCGCGCTGGTGAACGCGTACTTCGGAAACCGCGAGTGGACGTTCAAGCACAGGGGACATCACGGTCGTGCGCTCGAGATCGTCCTCTTCATCGTGGTGAATGCCGCGTGCACCGTCCTCGGCGCCGGTATCCTCGCGCTCGGAGTCAGCCTGTTCCACTCCCCGGGCCCGGTGATCGTCAACATCGTGAACCTCGTGAGCATCGTCATCGTTGTGCTCGTGCGGTTCCTCTTCTACCACTACATCGTGTTCCGCGGGGTGCGCCCGCGGGCGACGGCCGAGGAATCCTCTGAGCGCTCCCCGAGCTGACCACCTCCCGCGGTCGTCGCCGAACTGTCTGGGGTCGGCGACGACCACGGTCGGCTCACACGGAGCGACGACGGACCAGGTGGACCGCTCCGAGGGCAATGAGGCCGGTGAAGATGAGGCCGCCTGACAGCCACAGCCAGGACAGGTCGGCTCCGGTGTTCGGCAGCCCGGGCTGGGCCGCCTCCTCCGCCGTCGGCGAGGCATCGAGGCATTCCTGCGCAGCCGAGTACAGGATCGGGCCACGCTCAGGGCTGGTCGATCCCCACGTCGTCAGTTCGTACTGCGAAGCGTCGGCAGTACCCTTCGGCAGGGTGTAGACGAGGCTGCCGTCGGCGGCCGCCGTGTGTTTCGACATGGACGAGCCCGCGACGTCCGCGTCGCTCTGTGCGGCGGCGTCAGCGCTGTCGGCGAGGATCTCGATCGTGACGGTCTCACCGGGGCTGAAATAGCCGGGTTCGGCGTTGAACGTCGATTCACACGCGACGCTCACGACGGCCGCGCCGCCTCCGGGTGGGTAGGTGTCCGCGAACGCCGGGGCAGGCGCTGCGAGGACGGCGAGCAGCGCTAGGGACGCTGCCGCGAGGGTTCGGGTCGGTGTCACGGGATCTCTCCTTGTCTGGGACCGGATCGCACTGGCGTGCTCTCCTAACGTGAGAATAACTCACTTTCTGGCGATCAGGAGCATTCCGCTTGTCCCCTTTCGGGGCTGTTGACAGCGAGCCCAGGCGTGGTGTCGATCCGCGCGGTCGAGGCATCCGCGTAGTCGACGACCACGCTCACCGACCCACCGGGCTCGACCTCGACGAGCTGGGCCACCACGACCCGTCCGGCGTCGTCCCTGACGACCGTCCGCTCCGAGTCGGCCTGGGTGACGGCGCGAGCGCCAGGCGGAAGGACGATGAGCACCTGGGTGCGGATCGAGCCTGCGGGCACCCCGTACACGCCGTTCCCGGTGACGAACCCGGGCAGGCTGGTCGCCGCGTCTGCGGGCGCCTCACTCGTGAGCTCGACAGTGACGCGGCGCTCCGTGCCTGCGCATGTCGACGTGACGAGTCCGTCGAGGTAGTAGCCCATCTTTCCGCCGGTGGCGTCGTTGAGGTAGACGCCGAGCACCGGATCGGAATCGGTCGACGGCACCCCGGCCAGCGTGGTCTCGGCGAGCGCCTCCTGCTCGGCGGCATCCGCGCTCCAGAGCCGGATGCGGCCTTCGTCGCTTCCCTGCACGATCGCGGCCAGGAGCCGTGCGGGATCGACGTCGTCTGAGGTCACTGCGGCGAAGACCTCCCTGGTGACCGAGGCGAAGAACGCATCCTGGTCCGCGGGCTTCTCGATGCTGCCGTACACCTCGCTGAGCAGCACGCGGACGGCGTTGTCACTGGACAGCACGCTCCCGTCCGCCAGCTCGACAGGTCCCGTCGCCTCCAGGACGTAGGAGAGCACGTATGGGTCGATGGCGATGACACCGTCGATCGGCATGCCGACGACGGGTTCCGCCATCGCCTGCGCGAGTGCTCCCGTCCTGCTGAAGTCCGGCGTCAGGTTCACGTTTTGCACGTACCTGCCGAGGATCGTTCCGTACAACCCCGCCTCCGCGGCGGTCAGCGGCAGAGCCGGCTCGGCCAGCCGCGGGTAGTCCATGCTCGAGCGCTGCGCGGCCAGGGTGATCTCGCCGTCGGAGGCGGCGAGCACAGCCGTCGCCCCAGGCAGCCCGCCCGAGGCACGCAGCTCGGCGTTGTTCTGGAACAGGACGAGGTAGTTCCTCTGCGCATCCGCACCCAGCATCGCGGGGAGAAGGGTGGTCGCCCGGTCGATGGCCTGCACGGCGTGCGTCACATCGGCGACCAGGTCGGTGAGTTCCGCAACGGCATCGCGCACGAACGGCAGGGCCTGTCCGGTCTGGATCGCATCGACCCGTTCGGAGATCCCCTCGGCGGCCTTCCTGGCCTCTGCGGCGGTCGGCGCCGCATCGACCAGGGGCTGGATCGGGACGGATGCTCCGGCGAACGATCCGGCGTCAAGCTCTCCTGCGAGCGGCAACAGGGGTGAAGCGACCTCGGTGACCAGGTCGTCGACGGCCTGGGCCGACTGGCGGACGGCGGCGAGATTCGCCCCGACCAGCGGCACCCACTCGGCCGCCCTCCACACCGGGTCGCTCGTGAGCGAGACGGCGGACGCGGTGTGCCCGGATGCCTCCTCGATCGCGTCAGCGGCATCCTCGACGTCTCCAGCCCCCATCGCCGCGCTGAGCCCTGAGGCGAGGGATCGCGCCTGCGAGAGTTCGTCTGCGGCCGATGCGCCGCGGACCCCGATCCACAGGCCGGCAGCTATGGCGCCGACCAGCAGCACCAGCAGGGTCCATAGAAGGAAGACCCTGACCGGCGCGCGTGGCGGAAGCTCAGTCGTAGTTGTCATTCAGGCGCCCGCTTCGGGTTCAGGTTTGTGAACGTGATGATTACTCACATTGAGCCTAGGTGGTCGGCGCCACGCTGTCCTGCGCCTAAACGGGGGTCACCGTTGCCGGCCGGGTGGGAGGACATTTTCGCGGTCGGGGAGAACCTCGCCCTAGAGTGTCGGCATGGTGACCACCGAGCCGTTCACGATCGACATCTCCGACGCGACCCTCGCCGACCTCCGCGAACGTCTCGAGCGCACCCGGTTCCCCACGGCATCCGCTGCGACACCGTGGCAGGCGGGGGTCGACCCGGAGTATCTCCGGGGCCTCGTGGCGTACTGGGCCGACGGGTTCGACTGGCGCTCACAGGAGGCCGCCCTCAACGACGTGCCGCAGTTCCAGGCCGACCTCGGCGGACGGACGCTCCACTACGCCCACATCCCGGCTGTTGGGGACGCCACCACCCGGGTGCCGATCGTCCTCTGCCACGGCTGGCCCAGTGCATTCACCGAGATGCTCGCCCTTGCCGACCGTCTCGCTCACCCGGCACGCTTCGGGGCGCCGGCCGGCCTCGCCTTCGATGTCGTGATTCCCTCCCTGCCCGGATTCCTGTTCTCCGATCTGCCTGACGGCCCGTTCACGAGGGAGAAGGTCGCGGACGACCTGCACGCGCTGATGACCGACGGGCTCGGCTTCGACCACTATGCCGCGTTCGGAGGCGACATCGGCGGCACGGTCGCAGCCTGGCTGGGCGCGAAGTATCCGGAGAACGTGATCGGCATCCACATGATCCACCCGCCGTTCCCTGCGACGTTCGACGAGCCGGTCGCGGCCGAGGAGCAGGCATTCCTCGACGCGGAGGAGGCCTACGACACGACGGATGCCGGCTACAGCTGGATCATGCAGACCAGGCCGGACACCGTGGCATCCGCCCTGATCGATTCGCCGTCAGGGCTGGCAGCGTGGATCGTCGACAAGCTCAGGGACTGGAGCGATTGCGACGGCGACCTGGAGTCCCGGTTCGATCGGGACACCCTGCTCACGCTCGTCACGCTGTACTGGGTCACGGAGTCGATCGGCACCTCGTTCCGGCAGTACCTCGACTTCGAGCACAACGCACCCCGGCCGCTCATCGACGTGCCTGCCGCCTTCACCCTGAGTTCAGAACCCGGCATGGTGGGCTATCCGATGAGCATCGCCGAACGCGCGTGTTCAGACATCAGGTTCTGGCACGAGCCGAAGCGCGGCGGCCATTTCCTCGCGCACGAGGAGCCGGATCTCATGGCCTCCGAGATTCGGGAGTTCGTCGCTTCGCTCGGTCAGTGAGCCGTGTGGGAGTTGCGCTGCACGAACTCGAGTGCGGTCTCGGCCACCTCACGCCAGCCGTGGTCGATGGTCAGCGAGTGCCCGCGGTTCGCCATCTCGATGATCTCGGTCAGTGACGGATTCTTCTGCTGTCGTTTGAACGACGCGTTGGCGATCTCCCACGGCACGGTGTGATCCTTCTCCCCCGAGATGATGAGGAGCGGACCGCGATCCGGGTTGAGGGTGTCGACCTTCACATCCGTGAACGGGTTGAGATTCGCCGTTGCGGCCTCGAACAGCGGAACGCCGGACGCCGGCACATGGAAGCCCTCGTACAGTTCGTGGGCTTCTTCATCGGTGAGCGCGTTCGCCCAGCCATAGCGGAACTGCTCGAAGGTCAGCAGCACCGACCTCCTGGTGTTCGCCGGGTTGTGGAGCACAGGCGATGCGGACTTCAGCGACGACAACGGCAGGGGCAGCACCCCTCGGAACGGCGCGGGGTCGATCGCCACGGTGACCGCGGATGCTCCCGTGCCCGCGAGGCGCTGGGCGATCAGCCCACCGAAGGAGTGACCGATGACAACGGGCTGGGCTTCGAGGTTTCCGATCGCGTCGAGGTAGTGGTCGGTGACCTGCGCGACCATTTTGTGGGCGAAGACATCCGGGTCCTGCCGGGCCAGCGCGACCGTTTCCGGGTCATCCGGCCAGACAGGGGCGATGGTCGTGTAGCCCGCATCCTCGAACAGCGCCCGCCAGCGGTCCCAGCTGCTGGAGAGCAGCCAGAGTCCGTGGACGAAGACGACGGGGATGAGTCCGGAGGCATTGGCCCTGTCGATCTCCTGCTGCTCGGCGTCCGTCAGCAAACTGTCGTCCGTCATGCCGTCCTCCGCTCGCAGCCAGGCCGAGATCCCCTCACCTCGACGGTAGGGCCACGACCCTCCCGCTGTCTACGGGCGGGCACCGGGTGCGTGCCCTCCCGGTTCGGCCGACGACGGAGCGACCGCCTACAGGTAGGTCTGCTTCATTCCCGCCTCGTCGTAGCGGGTGCCGACGGCAGCACCGACCGGGGCCGCGTCGCTGAGGGCCGCGATGTCGTCAGCAGACAGGTCGATGTCGGCCGCCGCAGCGTTCTGCTCCAGGTAGCTGCGCCGCTTCGTGCCGGGGATCGCGACGACATCCTGAGCGAACAGCCACGCGAGGGCGAGCTGCGACGGTGTGACGCCCTTCGCGGAGGCGAGCGAGCGGATCTTCTCGACCAGGACGAGGTTCTGATCGAAGTTCTCTTCGCTGAACCGGGGCAGGTGGCGGCGGAAGTCGTCTTCGGCGAAATCGGACGGCTTCGTGATCTCACCGGACAGGAAGCCACGACCGAGCGGTGAATACGCGACGAAACCGATGCCGAGTTCTCGCACCGTCTCCAGAACTCCGTTGACCTCAGGAGACCGTTCGAACAGCGAGTACTCGGTCTGCACGGCGGTGATCGGGTGCACGGTGTGCGCGCGGCGGATGGTCTCAGGGGCGGCTTCCGACAGCCCGAGGTAGCGGACCTTCCCCTCTGCGACGAACTCCGCCATCGCTCCGACGGTCTCCTCGATCGGAATCTCGGGGTCCATCCTGTGCATGTAGTAGAGGTCGATCACATCGGTGTCGAGATTACGCAGCGAGCGCTCGAGCGCCTTCCTGGCATACGCAGGGCTGCCGTTGACGGGGCCGATGGTGCCGTCGTCGAACACCTCGCGGGCGAACTTCGAGGCGATCGTGATCTCGGACCTGCGGCTTCCCAGTGCCAGGGCGATGAGCTTCTCGTTGGTGAACGGCCCGTAGATCTCCGCGGTGTCGATGAGCGTGACCCCGAGGTCGACCGCGCGGTTGAGGGTCGCGATCGACTCGTCATCGTCACGTCCGCTGTAGAAGGCGCTCATTCCCATGGCGCCGAGGCCCTCGATGGGAACGATGAGTCCCTGGCTTCCGAGTGCGACTGTCTTCATTGCTGATTCACTTTCTTCTCATAGAACTCGATTTTGCGGTCGATCGCTGCAAGGTGCTCCTGCACCTCACGCAGGTCAGCGAGGACCCGTTCCCGATGCGCGGTGAGGATGGCCATCCGCTCCGGTTCGCTGCCGTCCACGCTGTACAGCGAGACGAACGAGCGGATGTCGCGGATCGGCATCCCGGTCTTGCGGAGCATCACGAGCATGTCGAGCCAGCGCAGGTCGCGTTCGTAATACCGGCGCTGACCCGAGGCCGACCGGTCGGGCGGGGACAGGGTCAGTCCGGCCTTCTCGTAGTACCGGACCGTGTCGGCGCTCAGCCCGCTCGCCGCGGCGGCCGCGCCGATCGTGAGGCCTTCACGCGGAACCACGGTGTCGGGAATCCTGCTCCCCGGAACGCTCTCTGTGATGCTCATACGCCAAGCATGAACCTTGGAGTGCACTCCACGTCAAGTCCGGCTCCCCGGATGTTCGGCACGTGCGGGCGATTCGCAAGCCCTCTCCCGATGTCGGGTCGATCCAGTCGCAGCCGGTAACGTTGTGCTGGTTGCGCGGCTGAGGCTGCGCCAGGCAGAGACAGGAATTCATCAGGTGATCGTTCACAGGCTGACCGTCGACGGTCGGGACTATTTTCTCCCGGACCCCGTCACCGAACTGCGCGACAAGATTCTCGCGGCCATCCAGGCCGGGGGTGGATACGTCAACATCCCGCCGCTGCGAACGGGCCCCGGGATCGACATCCTCTTCTCCCCCGGGATGCCTGTGACGTGGAGCCAGATCGACGTCGGGGGCGACAACACCCCGAGCGATCACAGCGGCAACGATCAGGTGGAGCTCGACGACGACGCCTTCGGCGGTCTGTAGGCCCGCAGGTTTCCGCCCTGGCCGATGCGTCAGGGCTGGGTCTGCGCGAGCATCTCGTCGAGTTCACCCACCGGCACCGGGCGCCCGAACAGGAAGCCCTGTGCGCGGTCGCAGTGCAACTCGCGAACCCTCTCGAGCTGCGCTTCGGTCTCGACGCCCTCAGCGACGACCCGCACGCCGCGCTCCTGGAGCAGTGCGACAGCGACGGCGATGAGTGCTCCAGCGCTCGTGTCGTCCTGAACGAGCGACCGATCGATTTTGAGTTCGGTGATCGGAAGATCCTGGAGCTGACTCAGTGACGACCGCCCCGTGCCGAAATCATCGAGCGAGATCCCGAGGCCAAGAGCTTTGAGCACGCGCAGGCGAGAAGCGACGCCGCCCATGTCCGCGATGAGCTGGGACTCGGTGATCTCGATGGTGAGCGCACCGTCGGGGAGCGTGTTCTCCTGCAGCAGCTCGTGCAGCCGGTTGAAGATGTCGGGTTTCGCCAGCTGAAGCGCGGAGACGTTCACCGACACGTCGATCTCGCGGCCGACGCTCCGCCACAGCGCCGCCTGACGGCATCCTTCCTCCAGCATGAATGCACCGATCTCGTGGATCAGGCCGCTCTTCTCTGCCGCCGGGATGAACTCGGCAGGCGGGACCAGTCCGCGATGCGGGTTGCGCCATCGGCACAGTGCTTCGACGCCAGCGACTCGTCCGGTGACCAGATCGACCTGCGGCTGGAAATACGCGACGATCTCCGCACGACCGACGGCGCCCTCCAGTTCCGCCTCGATCGTCACCACGAGCCTCCGTCTTGGCACGACGGCGCCTCGAGCCTGAATCGTCCGGGTCTGGGGACGGTGCAATTGGACATAGTCCATCGTCAGCGTGGGAAGAGAATTTTTCTACGCACCCGGATCCGGCCTCCGTGTGCGTATAATCGCGATCCCTTACACGACCGGAGACTCCCGGTGAAGCCCCGCCCCGAAATTGCCGTGCAATTTGGGGTCGGTTACGCTTTGTGAGCCGTCGCGGAGGTGCGAACGGCGGGCCGTGAGGCTCGCGATTCACGACCAGGAACGACATCACCATGGAGAGCTCCACGAGCACGGTCCTCCAGCGCAACAACGTCACCGTCTCGGGCAACCCGGACGGACGGCCCATCGTCTTCGGCCACGGGTTCGGGTGCAGTCAGGAGATGTGGCGTGAGGTCGCTCCGTACTTCGCCGAGAACTTCAGGGTCGTGCTGTTCGACCATGTCGGGTCCGGCGGATCGGACCTCGGCGCGTACGACCGGGGGAAGTACGATTCCCTCCACGGGTATGCCGACGACCTCCTCGAGATCGTTGACGCCCTCGACCTGCGAGACGTCGTGTTCGTGGGGCACTCGGTCAGTGCGATGATCGGCGTTCTCGCGGCCACGCGCGACCCCGCATCGTTCGGCGCGCTCATCCTCGTCGGGCCGTCTCCCCGCTACATCAACGCCACCGGGTACGAGGGCGGGTTCGAACAGGAGGACATCGACTCGCTCCTCGACGCCCTCGACGCGAACTACCTGGGCTGGTCCGCCTCCATCGCCCCGATGATCATGGGAAACGGCGACCGCCCCGCCCTCGGCGACACCCTGGTCGAGAGCTTCTGCAGCACCGACCCGACGATCGCACGTCATTTCGCGCGCGTCACCTTCCTGTCAGACAACCGCCGCGACCTGAAGGATGTGACGACGCCGACGCTCGTGCTGCAGTGCCAGGACGACATCATCGCCCCCGTGTCGGTGGGAACGTTCGTTCACGCCGAGATTCCCGGCAGCGAACTGGTCGAACTGTCAGCGACCGGGCACTGCCCGAACCTCTCGGCACCCGAGGAACTCCGCGACGCGATTCTGGCGTACCTCCGTGTCTGAGAGGGCCAGAGGGGTGGATCGCGACGTCTCCGGCGACCTGTTCGAGAACGCGCCGTTCGGATACCTGGTCACGACTGCCGACGGCGTGGTCACCCTGGTCAACGACACGTACCTGAGCATGACCGGCCACCGCAGGGAAGCTGTGATCGGCGAGACGTTCAAGAGCCTCCTCTCGGTGGGGAGCAGGCTGTTCCACGAGACGCGGCACCTGCCGGTACTGAGGCTGGAGGGGCGGGCCGACGAAGTCGCTCTCTCCCTGACCTGCGCTGACGGCGCATCCGTTCCGACTCTCGTGAACTCCGTGATCGCGACAGGCCCTGACGGGCGGCAGGAGATCCGGATCGCCGTGTTCGATTCGACCAGGCGACGTGACTACGAACGCGAGCTCCTTGCTTCGCGGCGGGCCGCTGAATCGTCAGAGGCGCGGGTTCGGGTCCTCCAGCAGGCCTCGAGCGATTTCGCAGCGGCGGCGACGGAGCAGGGCCTCGCGGACGCCCTGGCCGGTACGGTGCGCAGCGCGGTCGACGCGACGGCTGCCGCCGTGTTCCGGATCGACTCCCGAGGCGAACTCGTCCTCGCCGCCGGCACGAATCCCCTGCAGGATCACCTCGCGGCAGACGCGCTCCGCCCTGAGTCCGAGGCCGTGCGACGTGGACACATGGTCACCGTCTCCGACACGACCGAACGGGCGGATCACGATCTTCCCGACCTCGCCCCTTCGCTCCGCTCTGCTCGCCTGGAGACCGTCACTGCCGTGCCCGTGTTCGACAACGGCTCGCTGCTCGGCGTCATCCTCTACTCCTTCGCCAGGCACCGCACATTCGACGACAACGCCGTCGAGCTCACCAACGCCCTGACCCGGCAGGCGGCCCAGGTCCTCGCACGGATCCGACTGCAGGATCAGCTCACGCAACTGGCCCTCCATGACCAGCTCACCGGGCTGTCCAACCGCAAACTCCTGCAGGAGCGCCTGAGCCAGTCACTGGCCACATCGCGGCGAACGGGGCGCCCGGTCTCGGTGCTCTTTCTCGACCTCGACGGGTTCAAGGCCATCAACGACACCAACGGCCATTCCGCGGGCGACGCCGTCCTTCAGCGGATCGCCGAACGCCTTCGCACGTCGGTGCGGCAGGAGGACACCATCGGCCGGTACGGAGGCGACGAGTTCGTCGTCGTCTGCGATGACGCCGATGAAGCCGCGGCCACCGTGGTGGCCGAGAGAATTCAGAAGGCCGTGAGCGAGCCTGTTCCGGATGCCGAGGGGCATCCGCTGTCTGCCAGCATCGGGATCGCCGTGATCGGTCCCAACGCCAGGACGGGCGCATCTGCCAACCTGATCCTGCGAACGGCCGATGCGGCCATGTACACGTCCAAGAACGCGGGCAAGAACCGGATCACGGTCGTCCATGTGTAGCTCACCGGCGGGTGCCCGCCTCGTTCGTCGATAGAATCATTCAACACCTCAGCCGCTCCGCGGTGGAGTTCGAGACCTGGAGGCCCGCCCCGTGGGAACGCTGATGTACGACTCGAAGGTGACCGCGAACATCGATGACCGCATCCTCGCCCACCTGCAGATCGTGATGCTCGCGAAGCTTCGCCGGGGTGAGCCGTTCGCCTTCACCTGGAACGAGAACGCCAACGGACTGGGCCGCACGACGGTCTGGATCCACAGCGCCATCTCGCTGTCGTTCCAGTATTACGGCGGCCGCGCCGCGCAGATCAACTCCCGCTGGATCCAGGCGCTCGTGCGTTCGTCGAACTCGGTCGGCGGACTCGAGATCGTGCCTGAGCCCCCGGCCGCGACGAACGTTCCGCCCGCTTCCTAACCGGCGGGGCGCCGCTGGGCTGACCGCGCGTGCGCCGGGTGCGTGTCCCGCACGACCCGGGGCAGCTCGGTGACGGGGATGATCACGATGTCCTCGACCTTCCAGTCGAGCTCGATGCATCCGTCGCGCGCGGCGGCAAGGTCGGCGAGTGAGACCTTGCGACGCGACCGTGGAACGACGAACGATTCGATGTGGAAGACGTGGCCCTCATCGCGGGCGCGGGAGCCGGCATCCTCGACCCAGCCCAGCGAGCGCAGATACTCGTCGACACGGTGGATGACCGGGTGTGGTCTCGCCTCGTCGAACGTCGTCGCTCGGCTGTCCATGAGGTCGTCGACGGCTGCATGGGTGTTCTTGACCCCGTCCCAGAGGATGCTGCAGGCGATGAAGAGCGCCGCAGCGGCATCCGTCCACCAGATGCCGAGCCCGATGCCCCCGACACCGACGATCGAACCGACCGCCGTCATCCAGTCGGCCTTGTTCATGTCTGCGTCGGCATACAGGACTTTGTCGTGCAGTTCGCGCGCCAGTTTCATCTTCGCGTGACCGATGAACACCGGCGGGAGGGCGATGACCGCCATGACGCCCATCATCAGCCAGCCGAGCCAGAACACCTGGCCGAAGAGCTCGACGGAACCGATACTCGGGTGCTCTGCGGCGAGCAGACCTGCCACCGAATCGATGATGAGGAATGTGCCCATCGTGAGCAGGGCGACCGCGGCGACGAGGTGCCCGACCCCGACGGAGCGGTGGTAGCCGTAGGGATGCTTCGCGCTCGGCCTGCGGCGCGCCACCCTGATTGCGATGAGGAAAGCGATCGGGGGGATGAATGACAGGATGTCTTCGAGCCACGCGGCTTTCATGGCCTGGGAGTTGCCGAGCACGAGGAACACGAGGCTGACGGTGACGGCGAGGAACGCGATGGTGATCCACTCGAGCCTGATCGCCTTCTTCAGCGTCTCGGTCTGCTTCTTGGGGAGTTCGGTCTCGCCGAACGCGACGACCGTCACGGTGCATCCTCCCGGTCGAGCAGGAACTGCTCGAGTTCGAGCAGGAACGCGTTCTCCCCCATGGCCGTGGCCATGACGTGCTTCTCGGTCGTGCCATCCTTCGCATCGACCTCGGCGAACGGCTTCGTGATCGAGGCCTTCTCCGACCAGGGTGTCTGGTCGGTGAACCCGCCGATGACGAGGTCGAGCTCACCGTCTTCGAGGTCGGTCAGGAGGCGTTCCTCGCCGCCTTCCGTCCATTCGATCTCGGCGTCGATGGTGTCGGCGAACTGTTCGATCAGCGTCACCTCGATGCCGGACGGGTCGTCGCCGTCACCGGTGACGGTCCAGTCCCCGTTCGGCGAGACCCCGACTCGAAGGGTGCCGCCGGTCACCCGGTCGAGCGTGCCGTCGGGGTCGGCCGGGTAACTCGTCGCGCAGCCGGTGAGCGCGAACGCCACGGCGAGCATCACGGCGAGGAGCCGACGTCGGATGGGGGTCATAGGCACACCATATCGCCGCTCGAGGCTGCCGGCGCCGAGCTTGACAGGGCGGCGCGGGTCGTGATGGGCGGCGGGCGCCCTGGCTGCTTCGCGCGGGTGAATCGGCTCTGCGCTGGTGCTTTTTCACCCGCGCGGAGCCGGAACACCCGCGCGCGCTGGTTCGCACGACCGGGCACGGCTCGTCATGCAGGAATGAGGATCGATGGCAAGCCCTTGACCGTTGCCGGGAGCCCGGACGATGGTGGAACAATGGCGCTTTCTCCGACCCTGCTCGAGCAGGGCACGTACCCGAACCCCTCCTTCAGCTCCCGCGGGCCGCTCAGCGCCCGGCTCCTCGACATCCTCGGGAACGCGCCGGACGGCATCCGCGATCTCGACCTTCTTCCCCTCGCCGATGAGGCACTCGCCCGGGCGACAGAGCTCGTGCACGACGACGACATCCAGCTGACCCTGTTCGTGCTGTACGGCCTGCACTACGGAGGTGTGGTCGACACCGACGACGGGTGGGAGTGGAATCCGTCGCTCATCGCGTTGCGCCGCCTCCTCGAGGATGCCTTCGAGAAGGAACTGCGCGCCGTCGTGCCCGTACCGCCTCTGCCCGAGACGACGAGCGCGTCGGTCGCATCAGCACTGTTCGCGCTGACCGGCGAGGATTCCGGGCCGAGCCTGTCGCGGTACGTGGCGGCGAAGGCCACGCGCGAGCAGCTGACCGAGTTCCTCGTGCACCGGTCGATCTACACCCTCAAGGAGGCCGACCCGCACTCCTGGGCGATCCCACGGCTGAGCGGGCGTGCGAAGGCCGCGCTGGTCGAGATCCAGGCGGACGAATACGGCGGCGGCCGCCCCGAACGGATGCACGCGGCGATTTTCGCGGGCACCATGCGTGGGCTCGGACTGGATGACCGTTACGGCATATACGTCGACCACGTGCCGGCCGTGACCCTCGCGTCGCTCAACATGATGTCGATGTTCGGGCTCAACCGGCGCCTCCGCGGCGCGATCGCAGGCCACCTGGCCGCGTTCGAGATGACGTCGTCGATCCCGAACGGACTGTACGCCAGGGGCTTCAGGCGGAACGGCTTCGGTGCGGATGTCACGTGGTACTTCGATGAGCACGTCGAGGCGGATGCGGTGCACGAGCAGATCGCCGGACGCGACCTCGCCGGGTCGCTCGCCGAGGACGAGCCCGCGCTGTGCGCCGACATCATGTTCGGTGCGGCCGCTTGCCTCATCGTCGACGGCTGGGCCGGGCAGCACATGCTCGACGCGTGGACCGCAGGTGAGTCGTCGCTGCGCGTGCCGCTCGTGACCGGGCGTCCGTCGGCTGACGCGCCGGCGGCATCCGGTTCGGAAGCCTGATCGTGGAGGCGGACATGAGCGACCTCAACCGGGCGGCTCCTCAGATCGTGGCGTGCCCGAACTGTCCCCTGCTCGTGCGCGGCGAACTCGACCTCGTGACGCCGGAGGGCGACCCGATCGAGCGCAAGCGCAGGACGATCGCCCTGTGCCGCTGCGGAGTATCGGCGATCAAGCCGTTCTGCGACGGAACCCACAAGGCGATCGGGTTCACGACCGAGGCGTGACGCCCGCTGCTCTGACGCTCAAACAGGAACGGCGGTCCCCGGAGAGCCGTTCGCTCCTGGTGAGCGTCCGAATCGCGTGATTCCTCCTGTTGAGCGTGGCGGGGGTGCGGGTACGGTGGCCGCCCGGCACTGGCCGTACGCTTGAACGCGTGACTTCGACCCCGACCCGACCGGCAGCACGGGCGCCGATCGGCGCTGCGGGGCTCGTCATCGGCGGCCTGTTCTGCCAGGAGATCGGGGCATCGTTCGCAGTGCTGCTGTTTCCGGCGGTCGGTCCGCTCGGGATGGTCGCGCTGCGGCTGACGTTCTCGGCGATCGTGCTCCTGCTCATCTGCCGACCGAGGCTGCGCGGGTACTCGCGCGCCGACTGGCTCACCGTCACCGGTTTCGCGGTCGCGCTCGCGGGCATGAACGTGCTGTTCTACGAGGCACTCGCGCGGTTGCCGCTCGGCCCGACCGTCACCATCGAAGTGCTCGGACCCCTTATCCTTTCCGTGATCGCGAGCCGCCGGGCGGCGAGCTGGCTGTGGGCCGTGCTCGCATTCGCCGGTGTCGTGCTGCTGAGCCAGGGTGGGCACGAGGCACTTGATCCGGTCGGGATCGCCTTCGCCGCAGGAGCCGGGGCACTCTGGGCCGTTTACATCCTGATGTCGGCGCGCACGGGGGCACGGTTCCCCAAGTTCGACGGACTCGCCATAGCGATGGCGATCGGAGCGCTCCTCACTCTGCCCCTCGGCATCGGAAGCGCGGGGGTCACCTTGTTCACACCGACCGCACTCCTGCTCGGCCTGGCTGTCGCCGTGCTGTCGTCGGCGATTCCGTATGCGCTCGAGCTGCTGGCGCTCCGTCGCCTGCCCGCGTCGACGTTCTCGATCCTCATGAGCCTCGCCCCGGCGATGGCTGCGATCGTCGGCGCCATCGTGCTCGGCCAGAGCCTCACACTGGTCAGCTGGCTGGCCATCGCGCTCGTCGTCGTGGCGAGCGCCGGGGCCGTCCGGTCGGCATCCCTGCACGCCCGTCGGACGCAGGGACTCGCCGAGCCGATCGCCTGACCCGACCGCGCGCACGGTTTGCAGGAGATCGTGCGGTTAGCAGGACGAATCGACCCAGGGCATCCTGCAGATCGTGAAATCTCCTGCGAACCGTGCGACCTACCAGCACCGCCGAGCACCCTTACCCCAGCGCCTTGTCCCTCGCGGAGTCAGCACCAGCACCAACCACGACACCGGGCCGCAGGTCGAGGCGCCGCAGCAGCTGCGCGTTCAGCGCCACGATGACGGTCGACAGCGACATGAGGAGAGCGCCGACGGCCATGGGCATCACGAACCCGATCGGCGCCAGCACGCCGGCCGCGAGCGGCACAGACACGAGGTTGTAACCGGCCGCCCACCAGAGGTTCTGCTTCATCTTGCGGTAGCTCGCCCGCGACAGCTCGATCACCGAGAGCACCGACCGCGGGTCGTCGCTGGCCAGGATGACGCCCGCCGAGGCGATCGCCACATCGGTCCCCGCTCCGATCGCGAGCCCGACGTCGGCCTGCGCCAGCGCGGGTGCGTCGTTGACGCCGTCGCCGACCATCGCGACCCTGTGGCCTTCGCTTTGCAGCTGCGCCACCCGCGCAGACTTCTCGGAGGGCCGGACGCCCGCGAACACGCGGTCGATACCGAGGGCATCCGCCACGGCCGTTGCCACCGGCTTCGCATCCCCGGTGATCATCACGACCTGAATGCCTCGAGCGTGCAGCGCGTCCACCGCCTCACGCGATTCGGGGCGCACCTCGTCGGCCAGGCTCAGCGCACCGACGACGACCCCGTCGACCACGACGTGCAGCACGGTGGCGCCGTCCCACTCAGAGGTCCCGGGCAGGCGGGCCAGCCCGTGCCGCTCCAGCAGGTACGGACCGCCCACCGAGACGGATGCCCCACCCACCGTCGCCGAGACGCCCTCGGCCGGCGACGAGCGGAAGTCGGTCGCGGGCGCCAGCTCGAGGTGCGACGCCGCACGGACGATGGCCCGGGCGAGCGGATGCTCGCTGTCGGACTCCGCTGACGCCGCCGCCGCGAGCACCCGATCCGTGGTCCACGATCCGGCGGGCAGAACCTCCGAGACGACGGGCTCGCCACGGGTGAGCGTTCCGGTCTTGTCGAACAGCACGGTGTCGACGGTGCGCATGCTCTCGAGCGCGAGCCGGTCCTTCACCAGGACGCCCGCACGGGCGGCGCGTTCGGTGGCGATCGAGACGACGAGAGGGATGGCGAGGCCGAGGGCGTGCGGGCAGGCGATCACGAGAACGGTGATCGTCCTGATGACGGCTTCGTCCGGCATCCCGAGCATCGTCCAGACGACCGCAGTGATCGCCCCAGCCCCGAGCGCGAACCAGAACAGCCACCCGGCGGCCGTGTCTGCGAGCCGTTGCGCCCGCGACGTCGAATTCTGCGCCTCGGCGACGAGGCGACGGATGCCGGCGAGCGCCGTTCCCTCCCCCACAGCGGTGACCCGGAGGCGGATGCCGCTGTCGGTCGCAACGGTGCCCGCGACGACGGGGTCGCCCGGACTCCGCCGAACGGGCATCGACTCGCCCGTGATCATCGACTCGTCGACATCGGCGCTGCCCTCGGTGATCCGCCCGTCGGCCGGCACCCGCCCGCCCGGCCGCACCACGACGACGTCGTCGATGACGAGGTCGGCCGGCGAGACCGTCTCGAGCAGGTCGCCCTGGACGCGCTCCGCCTCATCCGGGATGAGCGCCGCGAGCGAATCGAGCGCCGATGACGTCTGGGCGAGTGACCGCATCTCGATCCAGTGGCCGAGCAGCATGATCACGATGAGGAGGGCGAGCTCCCACCAGAAGTCGAGTTCATGATCGAGGATGCCGCTGGTCGCTCCCCACGACGCCACGAACGCCACCGTGATGGCCAGCCCGATGAGCAGCATCATTCCGGGTTTGCGTGCCCGGAGTTCGTCTACGGCGCCGACGAGGAACGGACGACCGCCCCACACGTACAGGACGGTGCCGAGCAGGGGCGAGACCCACGCGACCCAGGCGGCGTCCGGCAGTGAGTAGCCGAAGATCATCGCGAACATCGGGCTGAACACGACGACCGGCACGGCGAGGACCAGCATGATCCAGAACAGGCGGCGGAACTGGCCGACATGATCGCCGTGACCCGCATGGCCCCCGTGGCCGCCATGACCCGCGTGGCCCTCATGACCCGCGTGGCCGCCGTGCCCCGCCTCTGCTCCGATGTGTTCCTCGTGTGCGCTGTGCTCGAGAGGTGTGTGCTCGTGGGCAGCCTCAGGGCTGTGCGCCGTGTGTTCGGTCTTCATGGCTGTCACAATATACCCCCCAGGGGTATACTGCAAGTGGTGAACGATACCCCCGCAGGGTATATTGGACGCATTGCCACCGAGGAGGATCCCATGCACGGCTACGTCGACAACAAGGCTGACCTGACGAAGAGGCTGCGTCGCGCCGAAGGCCAGGTGCGCGGCATCCAGCGCATGGTCGACGACGATGTCTACTGCATCGACATCCTCACCCAGGTCTCTGCTGTCACGAAGGCGCTCGAGACCGTGGCGCTTCAACTGCTCGAGGACCACCTCAGCCACTGCGTCGCCGAGGCCACCCGCGAGGGTGGACCGGTGGCAGACGAGAAGCTGCGCGAGGCATCCGCTGCCATCGCCAGGCTCGTCCGTTCCTGATTTCCGAACCCGATCGCATCCCGACATCCCAGGAGAACTTCATGACCGCAGCACCCCTCAACGACCTCGGCCTGACTGCACGCACCGACCTGGGCCTCACTGATGTGAACGCCGGCGGGTGTGGCTGCGGCCACGGCGGCGGTGGCTGCGCATGCGGTGGACACGGTGGCGGTCACGGCGCTCATGCCGTGTCGGCGCCGGGCTCAGTCGTGACCGAGCTGTCAGTCGCCGGCATGACCTGCGGGCACTGCGTCTCGGCCGTCACCGAAGAACTCGCCGGGATCTACGGCGTGAACGGCGTCGATGTGACACTCGACCCCAACGGTGTCTCCTCCGTCGTCGTCACCAGCGACGCCCCGCTCGACCGGGCACACGTCGCTGCGGCGATCGAGGAGGCCGGCTACTCGCTCGTCACCTCGCCCTAGGGCCACCGCCACCCCCGCGACCGCGGTCCGGCACACCTCTACCCGCTCGCGAGCATGTTCTCCATGAGCGCGATCTCACGAGTCTGACTCTCCAGAATGTTCTCCGCGAGTTCGCGCACATCCGCGTTCTCACCCGTGGAGAGCACGTCCTCCGCCATCTCGATGGCGTCCTCGTGGTGCGGGATCATCAACTCGAGGTAGACCACCGCCGCGCTCGGCCCGTCAGCGTCCTCCAGAGTGCCCATGTCATCGTCTGACATCATTCCCCCGCCATGGCCTCTCCCGCCCCCCATGTTCATACCCCACTCCGAGAGCCACGCATCCATCTGCTCGATCTCCGGCGTCTGGGCTGCCTTGATGTCTTCAGCGAGCGTTCTCACCTCGGCGTCGACGCCGGACTTTTCGAGGAGGATGTCGCTCATCTCCACGGCCTGTTCATGGTGAGGGATCATCATCGCGACGAACATCACGTCGCTCTGGTTGACGTCAGCAGGGCGCTGGGCCGATGACCCCATGCCCCCACCGGTCGGAAAGTTGATCGTGCAAGCACTGAGTACGGCCACAGCCACCAGAGCGGCGATCCCCAGAAGCACGCGCGTAATTCTGCCGACCACTCGTGTCCACTGACGTGATGCGGAATGGTCATTGTGCAGCATGAATGGTCACCTCCAGAACGGCGAGGAACGGTCCCGGCCGGTCGAATGTCTATACCCCCCTAGGGTACTCCTGCTCCGCGAGCGGGCTCCCAGCGACCACGAAGTCCGTGGCCACCGCCGCCCCCGCGAGATGGCAGTTTCGCACCCAAGACCGCGCTCGCGGATGATCTTGGGTGCGCAACTGCACTCTCAGCGAACGGATGCCCGTGGCTGCGGCAATGACGCTCGCGGCCTGTAGCGTGGGGATCACCATGACCAATCCACTCGTAGTCACCGCCCATTTCGTTCCAGCCGACGGCCAGTTCGACGCCGTGCACGAGGCGCTCCTGCCCGCCATCGCCGCCGTCCACGAGGAGCCGGGGTGCATCATCTACGCGATCCACCGCACTCCCGAGAACACCATCATGATGATCGAGAAGTGGGAATCCGCCGAGCTGCTCGACGCCCACGGCGGCGGCCAGGCGGTCGCGGCCCTCACCGCCGCTCTCGAGGGCAAGCTCGCCGCACCGGTCGAGGTCACCCGCCTCGAACCGTTGCCCGCCGGCACCGAGATGCAGGGGTCGCTCTAGCCGACGGCTGCCTCCGGATCGCGGAATGACAGTTGCGCCCTCATAATCGCGATTTGCGCCGATAGTGAGTGCGCAACTGTCATCTCGTGGGGCGGGCAGCATGCCCGCGCGGCTACGGCGCCGTGAAGTTCAGCGCCAGCTCGATCAACAGCCGCGTGCCGAAACCCGTCGCCCCCTTCGAACGCCAGAAGTCGTCCTTCTCGGACTGCATCGTCCCGGCGATGTCGAGGTGCGCCCAGGGCACGTCGGCCACGAAGTCCGCGAGGAACAGTGCCGCGATCGTCGCACCGGCCCACTTGCCGCCCATGTTCGACATGTCGGCGACGTCTGAATCGAGCTGTTCCCGGTAGCGCCGCTCGAGCGGAAGCTCCCAGACCGACTCGTCCGTGACGTCCGCCGCCGCCTGGACCTGCCCGATCAGGCCGTCATCGGTGCTGAACGTCGCCGCCGTGAGGTGACCGAGCGACGCGAGCGCCGCACCCGTGAGCGTCGCGATGTCGACGATGGCGTCAGGAGATTCCTCCGTCGCCAGCACCAGGGCGTCAGCCATCACCAGCCGGCCCTCGGCATCCGTGTTCTTCACCTCGACGGTCGTGCCGCCCCGGATCGTCAGCACGTCACCGAGTTTCGTCGCCGAGCCCGACGGCATGTTGTCTGTGCACATCAGATACGCGGTCACGGCCGTGGTGCAGCCGAGGTCGGAGAGCGCCGTCATCGCCCCGAACACCGCGGCCGCCCCTGCCATGTCCATCTTCATGGCGAGGTGCATCGGGTCGGACGGCTTCAGCGAGATTCCGCCCGAGTCGTAGGTGATGCCCTTTCCGACGAAGGCGAGGTGACCGGATGCGTCCTCCGGCCGGTAACGCAGGACGATCATCCGCGGCTCCTCGGTGCTGCCCGCATTCACGCCGAGCAGCCCGCCGCAGCCGAGTTCGATCAGCTTCTGCTTGTCGGCCACCTCGACCTCGAGGCCCCGCTGCGGCCCGAGTTCGAGAGCGAAATCGGCGAAGTCGGTGGCGGTGAGGTAGCCGGCGGGAGTGTTGGCGAGGTCGCGGGCCAGGTTCGTGGCCCGAGCCAGCCGTTCGCCGTGCCGCACCCCGGCGGACACGTCGGTGGCGTCGTCGTTCACGATGATGTCGAACGATTCGAGCCTGGCATCCTTCGCCGTGGCTTTGAGCTCCGTGTACCGGTACCGGGCGAGCAGAACACCCTCGGCGAGCGCCCGGCCGACAGCCATCGGCTCCAGTGTGAACTCGCTGCCCAGCGTGAGGGCGAGTCGCGAGTGCCGCGTGGTGGCGCGGGCGAACGACGCTGCCACGTTTCGCAGCACTGCGGCGTTCTGCTCGACGGTCGGCCCCGCGCCGACCGCGACGACGACGGGGCCGTCCGGTTGCGGCAGCAGCAGCACCTGGCCGACCTTGCCCTCGAAGCCGGAGCGTTCGAGAACCGCGCGGTCGACGCCGAGCGCGTCGGGGACCGCCCCCTCCGTCCCCACCGCGTAGCCGCAGGCATCCACTCCGACCGGGGGGTCGGTGTGCACGACGATGCCGACGGCAACGTCAGGCGAGAGCGACGGCCCCGGGGTGAACGTGGCGGGAATGAGTTTGTTCGGGCTGCGAGTCATCAGCGTGTCCTTTGTGTGTGTGGGTGGATGTCAGAACTGCCAGATCAGGGGAACGAGGAAGGTGGCGACGAGCACGAAGAGGGCGACGAGCGGAAGCCCGAGCTTCCAGTAGTCACCGAAACGGTAGGCGCCTGGCCCCATCACCATGGTGTTCGCCGGAGTCGCCACCGGGGTGAGGAAGGATGCCGCGGCCGCGACGGCGACGCCCATCAGCAGCGGGAGCGGCGAGATGCCGGTCTCCGCGGCGATGGCTACGGCGATCGGCGCCACGATGAGCGCTGTCGCCATGTTGCTGATCAGCTGCCCGAGCACAACGGTGACGATGGCGATCCCGAACAGCAGGAGGTACGGGCTCGATGCCCCGACGGCTTCGACGAGGCTGTCGGCGATGAGGTCGGCGGCGCCACTGACCTCGATCGCGGTCGAGAGCGGGATCATCCCGCCGACGAGGATGAGCGTCGTCCACGAGATCGACCGGTGCGCCTGGTAGACGGTCACCACGCGGAGCAGCACCATGGCGGATGCCGCCACGAGGGCCGCGATCGCGGGCGGGACGAACCCGGTGGCAAGGAGGACCACCATCCCGGCGAGCACCACAAGCGCGATCTTCGCCCGCGGACCCATCGGTACGGCTTGACGTCGGATCTGCTGCGGCGCATCGACGACGGCGACGGCAGGGTCTGCGGTGTGTTCGTCGAGGGCGTCCCAGGTTCCGCGCACGAGCAGGATGTCGCCGGGGGCCAGGTGGGTGCGGCCGACGTCCTCCCCCGAGCGATGGACGGCGACGACGACGAGTTCGCCGCTGTCGGTGACCATCCCAGGAAAGACCAGTTCGCCGACGAGGGCCGAGCGGGGCAACACGATGACCTCGGTCAGTCCGGCGTCCCGGGTGAGGCGCGCGTCGGCATCCGTCAGCGAATACTGCGCGGCGATGGTCTCGGCGTGGGCACTGAGGTCGCGGGGTCCGGCGACGGCCTCACGTCGTGGCAGCAGGAACGGGCCGAGGAACACGGTGATCAGGATGGTTCCGACGACCAGCGGGAGCCCCGCGAAGCCGAATTCGAAGAACCCGAACGGGCGTTCCCCTGCGTCGACTGCCACTTCGGAGACGAGCAGGTTGACGGGGGTGCCTGTGAGCACGAGGAGCGAGCCGGCGTGGGCGCCGAATGCGAGCGGCATGAGCATCTGCGACGGGGGCTGCTTGATCCGGATGGCGAGAACGACGACCATCGGGATGAGCGCTGCGACCGCGCCGTTGACGCTGATGAGTGCCGTCACGACCGCGACGAGCGTCATGACGAGGGTGACGATCGTGCGGCGCTCCGTTCCGGCGCGGTCGATCAGCTGCTGCCCCGCCCACGTCGTCACACCGGTGGCGTCGAGTCCTTCGCTGACGACGAAGAGGGCCGCGATGAAGACGATCACCGGGTCGCCGAATCCGGCGAGGGTCTGCTGCAGGGTGAGCACTCCTGTCGCGTACAGCGACAGGGCCACGGCGATGGCGACGATGCCGACGGGGATGCGATTCCAGACGAACAGGACGACGGCAAGCGCAAGCACGACCAGCGTGATCGCTATGGGGTCCACGGTGCCTCCCTGCGCCCGGTCTCACTGCCCGCCGCTCAGTCCTCCGGCGGGACGGGAACGGGCTTGCCGCTGGACAGGACCTCGGGGATGTCGCCCGGGCGGAAGTTGGGCATCCGCCCGGCCGGCACGATCGCGAGGAGGGCGATGCCTGCGAGGCTGAGCAGCGAGATCTTCAGCGCCTGCAGGCGCGCCTCCTCGTTGATGCGCACCGCCTCGGCGATCTGATCATCGGTGGCGTCGGTCTCGGCCAGGACGTCGTCGAGCTGTTCGTTCGTGATGAAGTTCACGTTGTCGAGGTTCACCTGCGACGTCAACGCGTCGTCGATCGTCTCGTTGCCGACCAGGCTCGTGGCGACGAGGGTGCTGAGCACCCCGACCGCGAAGACGCTGGCCACGGCGATGCCGACGCTGCCCGAGATGTTGTGCACGAGCCCGCGCCATGCGCCGACGTCGCCGGCGAGTTCCTTGGGAGAGGCGGCGAGCAGGGTATTGAAGACGAGGGCGACGATGGCCCCCTGGCCGAGTCCGAGGGTGATCAGGCCGATCACCACGAATGCCTGCTGCCACTCGTTGCGGATCGTGAAGGCGAGGAGGATGAGGCCGAGCGCGACGACGACGAACCCGACCCGGGCGATCTGCCTCGGCGGGAACCTCTTGTACAGGGTGGCGACAACCGTCGAGGCAACGAAGATCGACAGGGTGTACGGGATGACCGAGAACGAGGTCTCGAGGCTCGACCGGCCCTGCACGATCTGGATGTACAGCGGGATGAGGAAGTTGGCGGCGGTGCCGACGAACAGCATCGCGGCCATGCACGCGGTGGTCGCTCGCTCCGAGCCGCTGCGCAGCACGTCGAGGTCGAAGATCTGCGGCCGGCTCGTCGCTTTGCGTTTGCGGGTCCAGCTGAAGAAGATCTGACCCACGATGAGACCGAGCAGGATGAGCACCGGCGCCGGCGACAGGCCGAGGATGTCGAACGGGGCACCGGGCTGGGTCAGCACCACGCCCCACGAGTTGAGGCCGCTGAAACCGAAGCTGAGCAGGATGACGCTGACCGCGGCGAGCATCGCACCTGTCCAGTCGATCTGCACTCCCGGCTGGGCGGGGACCTTCTTGAGCCGGAAGCTGAGGAGCAGGTTGAGCACGCCCAGGGCAGCGACGAGGGCGAAGGAGTACCGCCATCCGATCGTCGACGCGAAGGTTCCGGCGATGAGCAGGGCGAGAACGCCGGCGGCGGGGATGGCCGCGGCGAGGAATCCGATTGCGCGCGCCTGCGCCTGGCCGTGGAAGTTCGTGGCGATGAAGACGACGAGCGCGGGCGCGATGAGGGCGATGACGGCTCCGGATGCCGCCTGGGCGACGAACAGCATCGCCGGGCTGACGCTCAGCGCGACGGCGGCCATGGCGAGGCCGTGGATCGCGACGGCGATCTGGAACACGCCGCGCGACCCGAACTTCGCGCCGAGCTTCGCGCCGAGAAGGATGAAGGCGGCCATCGCGAAGGTTCCTGCGGTGATCGCGGTCCCGACGCTCGTGGCCGGGGTGTCGAGGTCGGTGGTGATGCCCTGCATCGACACCGTCAGGGCGTTCACGGCGAATGACGCCTGGATCTGGGTCAGGACGACCACGATGAGCGGCAGCCAGGATGTCGCAGGCGCAGCCGGTGTCTTTTTCTGTGTTGTGGATGCTGTGGTCATGTGCCTGTGCTCCCTCACATCTGCCCGGTGGGTGCGGGCCGTTCCGGCTGATCGGCGGTGGTCATCCGTCAGTTCTGCTCAGATTAAGAGCGCCAGGCGGGCCGGGCAGGAGTCCGGCGCGGGATTGCCCTTCGTCAGGCGCGCGTTCGACCGTTACGGAAGAAGTCGTTGCCGTGAGCCACGAAGATCACTAGTGTGCGGAGCATCCCTTCGCCATCCCCTGCCCCGGGGATAGGGATGCTGAAAGGCCAGGCATGTGGGAACCCCTGTCGACTGAAGCACTGCGCCACATCCTCACGCAGGTTGGCGAATCATCCCTGCCCGACGAGCTGATCGAGCACATAGCCAGCGGCTTCTCGATTCCCCGTGGCGTCGTCTTCCACTTCTCCGCGCGCAGGCGAGACCTCGGCGCGACGAGTGTGATGCTCAGCACACAGTCGGCATTCCGGGTCCGCGGTCGCGAGGTCATCGACACCGACGGCTCGCTCTACGTCGGCTTTCTCCTCAACAACAGCGCCAGGATCGGACTCGCCGGCGGCCCCGGAACGGTGATGCGCCCCGGCGGCGTCTTCGCGGTGAGCAACTGGCATGCCTTCGATCTCGAGAGCACCGAGTCGACGAGGGGCCTGACGATCCGGTTCGCGGAGAGCCGGATCCACGAGCGCGGGGTGCGAACCCGCCACGACCGATTCAAGCTGGCGTCGCAGACGACGCTCGGCGCCCCGCTGCGATCGTTCGCTGCGGCGCTCGTCGATCCGGCGTGGCATCCGGGCGCCGTGAGCGAGACGATTGCCGAGCGGACCCTCGAGGACCTCGTCGTCGGCATGTTCCTCGAGACGGAGGGCTACGCGATGGACGGGGAGGAGTTCCGGTCTGGGCTCCGCGGTCGTGCCGTCAACCTCGTCGCCGCCATGCACCGTCAGCGGGAACTCAATCCGTCGTCGGTGGCGCAGGGCCTCGGGGTGTCGCTGCGCAACCTGCAGCGCGCGTTCGAGGAGGCAGGGACGACGCTGGCTGAGGAGATCGGCAGGCAGAGGGCGCAGACCGCGGCCATGCTGCTGGCCGGCCCGGGGACGCGTGGGCTCCCGATCTCAGAGATCGCCGCGCTGTCGGGGTTCAGCTCGCCGTTCGCGCTCCGCGCCGGTTTCAAGGCCCAGTACGGGATGCTGCCGTCTGCGTATCGTGCGACGCCGGAGACGCTGTACGCGTAGACCGCACCCCAGCTCGCACGAGATTGCAGTCACGCACCCATAACCACCCTTTCGGGCGATCATGAGTGCGTAACTGCAATCTCGATGCGTTCGAGCGCTAGACCAGCTGCTGCCTGTCGCGGTGCCGCTTCACCAGTGCTGCGCCGGAGATCAGCAGCAGCGCGGCGAGCGCCGCATACGGAACGATCGTGCCACCGGTCGACGCGAGGCCACCAGGCCCGGCAGCACCGGCACCGGCACCAGCACCATCGGACGGTTCAGGCGACGGAACCGGGACGGCCGCCGGGTCCTCGGTGACGAGGATGGATGCCGTGAGTTCCGTTCCCGTCTGGGCGCCGGTCAGGGTCACGGTGTGCTCACCGATCTCCGAAGGGGCCTCGACGGTGAAGGTCGCAGTTCCACCGAGAAGGTCCCGCTGACCCAGGTCGACCGGGTCGGACTCGAGCAGACCGGCGACCTGCCAGTCGGCATCCAGACCGGACACCGTGACCGTGACGTCGTCACCGGGAACCGCCTCGGGCTTGTCCACAGAAACCGTGGCATCCGCACTGAGCGCCGCGAGGTTGCGGTTCAGCGTCAGCGCGTTCGCCGAGGTGAAGAACAGGTCGGTCTGGTCGGTGAGTCCGACGACGTTGGCCGCACCTGGGCCGTAGCCGGCGATGCGCACCTGCGAACCGGTGTGCTGCTGCGAGCCGCCGGCTTCAGCGGTGCCGTAGCCGACGATCATCGACTGTCCTTCCTCGGTGACCAGGTGTGCACTGAGTCCGGGAGGAGTCGAGCCGAGGATCTGGCTCGTGTGGGCGTGGTCCGCGGTGACGACGACGAGCGTGTCACCGTCTGCCTTGGCGAACTCGAGGGCGACCTGGACGGCCTCGTCGAGGTCGACGGTCTCACCGATCTGGCCACAGGCATCCGCAGCGTGGTCACGCTTGTCGATGCTCGCACCTTCGACCTGCAGGAAGAATCCCTGGTCGTCGGATGCCAGCAGGTCGATGGCCTTGCTGGTCAGCGAACCGAGGGAGAGCCCGGTGCCGAGTCGCTCGGGGTTCTCGGTGCAGCTGACGGCCGGCAGGTCGCCGCCACCGACGGTTGCCTCAGGACCGACCCAGCGGGTCGGGAAGTTGCCCGGGGTGAAGAGTCCGAGGAGTGGCTTCGAGTCATCCGCCGTCGTAACCGCTTCGAGCTCGGCAGCGGAGTCGACGAGCGCGTAGCCGCGGTCTTCCGCCTGCTCGAAGAGGGTCTCGCCCTCCCACGGTCCGGCGGCGGCCTTCTCGGTGAAGGACTTCGAGCCGCCACCGAGGGTGACGTCGGGGCGCACGTTGAGCAGCTGCTCCGAGATCGAGCCGAGGCCGCCGTTCTCGAGGGCTGCCTCCGGGCAGGTCTTCGTCGTCGCGGTCGGGCCGTAGCAGGAGCGCGCGGACACGTGCGCGATCTCCGCACCGGGAGTGGCATCCTGAATCTCAGCCGTCGACACGTTGCCGGTCTTCAGGCCGTTCGCCTTCGCCAGTTCGAGCAGCGTCGCCTGCGGGGTGCCGTTGATGTCGACGGACAGCGCACCGTTGTTGGTCTTCGTGCCTGTCGACCAGCCGCTCGCCGTCGACGCCGACTCGGAGGCGTAGTTCGGGGTGCCGTCCTTGTTGAGCGCCCAGGTCGTGTACTGACCGGTCAGCGGGAGGGCATCGATGCCCGCGAGCGTGCCAGCTGCGCCTTCGGCGTAGTTGCGGGCGACCGTGATCTCGCTGTCACCCATGCCGTCGCCGATGAGCACGATCACGTTCTTCGCAGCGCCGTCGACGATCGAGTCGCGAAGCGCCTGGGTCTGGTCCGAGTCGTTGCGGGCGGCGCCCCCGTTGTCATCGACCGCTGCGGATGCCGCGAGCGGCGTCGCGATGCTGAGACCGACGAGGAGGGCCGCTGAGGCCACCGACGTCACGATGCGCCGACGGCGCACGAGTTCAAATACAGGCATGCTGAGTTCATTCCCCTGGATGATGTGCCGCCGAACTGGCGGACGGTTCACAGCCAACCGAGCGCAGGGAACATCCGGGTGAACCGGTGGGGAACGGCGGGTGGCTGTCCCCGAAAAGGGGCACGCGCTGCCCGGGCACACGAGGGTGCAGTTACGCACCCATAGACATGGATTCGGGCGATCTTGAGTTCACAACTGCCATCTCGCGTGGAGACAGGAGGAACTACCCCCGGAGCTGCGGCGACGCTCTCACGTTCGAGTGCTCAGCGACCCCACGCACGATCTCATCGAGCGCGACCGATGACGGCACACGTGGCTTCCAGCCGAGCTCGTCGCGAGCCCGAGACGTCGACATCACCGGCACCGTCGCCGCGATATCGATCCAGCCTGGGTCGGACTTCTGCAACCGCAGCTTCCAGGTGGCCCACATCAGGGCGCGAATCACGCGGAGACGAGCAGGGACCCAGCGCGAGCCGAGAACGGATGCCACGAGCAGCGGATCGACGACCGGCTCGGCAGCGATGTTGAACGCCCCAGCCGCACTCCGGTCGACCGCGCGCCAGAAGGCATCCGCCACGTCGTCGGCGTGCACGACCTGCGAGATGGCCTGGCGGGGCATCGGCAGCACGGGCGGCCGAACCCATTTCAGCCAGCCCATCGGCACGATCTTGCCGACGAACAGGCCGGCGATCTCGCTCGCCGCCCGGCGCTGGAACACCAGTCCAGGCCGCAGCCGGCTGACGATGATGGTCGGGAACTGTTCCTCGAACCGGTCGAGCGCCCGCTCGTTGACGGCCTTGTGCCGACTGTAATGCGATGAAGGGATGCCGCCGGTCGGCCAGTGCTCGTCGACCCGGGTCGTCTTAGGCCCGGGGCTGTATGCCGCGACTGATGACGCGTAGGAGAGCTGCGGTACCCGCGCAGCAGCGACGGCGGCGAGGACGTTCTTCGTCCCGATGACGTTCGTCCGCCAGAGGGCCGCCTCATTGTGATTCGGCTGGAGCTGCCAGGCCAGGTGCACGACGGCGTCCGCACCGGCGAAGATCCTCGCCAGCCGTCGTGGCGCGGACGGCGACCCGATGTCGAGGGCGTGCCAGGAGACACCGCTGTACGGCGCGACCGTCAGATCCGGTTCCCGACGGCTGATACCGACGATGTCGGTGGCGGTCGGTTCCTCGTGCAGCCGACGCAGCAACGCTGTACCCAGGTTGCCGGTGGCTCCGACGATCACGATGCGCATAGTTCTCCTCAGTCGACGTGCCCTGCGAAATCGTCCCAGTGGCTCTGGAAGATCGATCGGTCTTCGCCGCTCAGCCCGGTTGCCTCAGTGGAGCGCGGGCCGGTTCCTCCCTGAGCGTCATCCTTCTCATCGCCGGTGCCAGAGTCTGAATCCGCAGAGGCGTCGGAGGCCGGAACGTCTTCCTCCGGCTCGAACGTCGACGGCTCGCCGGTGTACCCAGCGGCGACACCGGTGTCGCTGTCTGGGATGCTTGAATCAGCGGGCGGAGTGGCCTCAGCGCCAGGCTGCCCTGAGTCACGTTTTTCGGTTTTGTCGGACATGTGAGTTCCCTAGATCGTGTTCAATGGCGCCCCACCGCGCCGTGCAGCGACGACGATTCGGGCGCACATCACAACACTTGGTTCGCCCACACTACAGACCGGCCCGGTGCAAAATCAGGGGCTTGTGAAAATCTGAACGAGGTCGTCAAATGCGACCGCGGAAGCGCGAACACCGGCCGTCGAATCACAGGATCCAATACTGAAACGGATGCCCCGCTCCCCCCACCCAGCGTTAGCATAGGAAGAAGGAACACCCGTTCCCGAAGGGGCCAACAGGGAGGTTGCTGTGTCTGACGCATTCGCCGCAGCAATGGACCGCCTGACGCGGCCCGAACGAGATCCAGCCGAACTGGCGGGGCCGATCGCCGACGCGCTCCCCGTGACCGGAGCAGCGATCTCGACGATGGGCGATTTCCTCGGCAACGAGACCGTTTCCGCCACCGATACGCAGGCCGCGAGAATTGACGAGCTGCAGTTCGACCTCGGAGAAGGACCGTGCTGGGATGCCATGGCGACAGCTCGCCCCGTGTTCGAGCCAAATGTGAGGACGCACCCTGCCGGCGTCTGGCCTGCCTTTTCTGAGGCGATTCGCAAAGACGAGGTCGGCGCCATCTTCGCCTTCCCACTGTTCGTCGGTCCGCTGCGACTCGGGGCGCTCGATCTGTACTCGACGCGACCATTGACCCTCAGCGATATCCATGCGCAACAGACTGCGGCCTTCGCGGCGGTGGTCAGCCGTCTCGTTCTTCACCGCGCCCTCTCCCGGGTGGGACGCGACGAGACCCCCGAAGCCGACCTGCAGTTCTCACGCCGAACCATCCATCAGGCGACAGGCATGGTGCTTGCCCAGCTGAACCTTCCCCCCGACGAGGCCCGCCTCGTCATCCAGGCCCACGCCTTTGCTGTGGGCCGCTCAATGCAGGAAATCGCAGAAGACATAGTAGAACGACGCTTGAACTTCTCGGTGAGCGACGACGGAATCGAGGAGTCCAAATGACTGAGATGACACGGGAAGGACAGCTCGTGGATGCCTTCGCGACGCTGGCCGACACCCTGGTTGCCGACTACGACGCCGTGGACCTTCTGCAGACCCTGGTTGAAAATTGCCGCGACCTGCTCGACGTCACTGCGGCGGGAATTCTGCTGGCCGATCCGGATGGCAACCTCGAGGTCGTCGCGTCGACCAGCGAAGCCTCCCGACTCGTTGAGGTCATGCAGCTCAGTGCGCAGGCCGGGCCGTGCGTCGACTGCTTCACATCCGGGACCACGGTCTCGGTGCCTGATATCCGCGAGAGCCCTGAGAAGTGGAGTCGATTCCGCGACAGTGCTGCCGAGCAGGGCTTCGAGTCGGTTTTCGCCCTTCCGCTGCGGTTGCGGGACAACACGATCGGCGCCCTGAACCTGCTCCGCGCCGAAACCGGGGAGCTCAACGAACGCGACGTGCGCGCCGCGCAGGCGCTGGCGGATGTCGCAACGATCGGCATCCTGCACGCGCGCAGTCTGAGCGAAAGTGATGCCGTGCGCGACCAGCTCCAGCGTGCACTGAACTCGCGGATCGTCATCGAGCAAGCCAAGGGCGTGATGTCCCAGACAAACGACATCACAACAGACGAGGCGTTCAACCTGATGCGCCAGTACGCACGCAACAATGGAATATTGCTGTCCAATGTCGCGGAAAACCTTGTTTCGCGAGCACTGACAATCGAACCCTGACCCCCTACTCAACGGGCCCATCGGGGTGTAGCGTCAGATCATGATCCGACACCGGACCAGTTAGAACTGTCCCCCAGACCCCGGGATGATCCTCGCAACGTCGAGGCTTGAACCTAAGGGGACACCGCCATGGAACGCATCCACTACGCGGGCAGTTCATTTCTCACGGGCGACCTGATCGCTCGCGCACTGATCGACTACGCGCATTTCCTCACCGCTCACCACACCTCTGCAGCGGTCGACATACCGGTTCGCCGGTCGGACGGATCGACCGCGCGAGCCAATTTCCTGTTGGTTCCGACGAGCCAGATCGTGTCCGAATCCGAGTCGAGCGATTACGGCGAGATTTTCGACGACGAGTTGGTACTTCTCCTCCGCCAACGCGCGGTCGGCAGGCAGCACACGCTCACCAGGCCGGTGATGTCGGATGCCTCGTTCGACGCCTTCACCTACAGCGATCTCGTCGAGATGGCCTGATCGCCCCACTGACCATCGCTGGCCCGAGAGTTTCCACTTCGGCGGCCGCCCCGCCTGCCGATGTGGCCGGGCCAGCGATGTTGAACCCTTCGCTCCCCCAACCCGCTCGCCTCGGCCGGTTGGGGTTGAGCGGAGCCCTCTCCGCTGATCGATCGAGGGCTCGCTGGCTGGAGCGAAGCGAATCAGAGGACCCTGCGCACTCGATCGTCGGCCACTGCCCCGCACACTCAGCCCGGCGTGAAACAATGACGGAGTGACCGACCGCCACCCCGAACTCGACGGCTATGAGCCGAGTGACGGAAGACCCCTGCCCTCACGACGGATGCTCCGCCCCGCCCGTTTCCTTGTGGTCCTCGGGCTCATCGGACTGGTGCTGCCAGGCATCCTCGTGACAACGTCGACCGCGACGCGCACCGCAGACCGGAGTTGCAGCATCGTCGTGGCCCGCGATGCGCCGTTCGCCATGGGCTTCGATGCCCGGTTCGAACTCGTCGGCCCTGAGGGCCCGGCCTGGTACTGCTATGCCCAGGTCCGTGACGACGACGACCTCCTCGTCGCCTCACTCGGCCTGATCCCCGGTCCCCCTCCCGCCCCGGAGCCGGGACTCGTCAACACATAGGGCCGTTCACCGCTCCTCGGGTCTACACTTTTCCCACACGGTCATCGCGGATCATCCGTTTTCCCATTTGCATCGGAGACCGCATGACGATCACCACCCGACTCCGTCGGTTCACGACCACGGCAGCGATCCTCTATGCGGTGGCGCTCATGCTGATCGCGTTCTGGCCGACGCCGGTCGACAAACCCGCATCCGGGTTCCTCGGCCGCCTCATCGCCTGGTTCGCCCGGAACGGCTTCGGCTGGATCACCTACGACACGATCGAATCCGTCGCCAACGTGCTGCTCTTCATCCCCGCCGGCCTCTTGCTGGTCGTGCTTCTCGGGGTGCAGTGGTGGTGGCTGAGCATCCTCGGCGGCATTGCGGTGTCCGTCGCCATCGAGATGGGCCAGGACCTGTTTCTCACCGGCCGATTCGCCACGATCGACGACGTGTACGCCAACACGATCGGCACGGTGATCGGCACGCTGATCGGTGTGACCGCGCTGCTGATCGCCGGACGGGCCGACGTGAGCCGTCACCGGCGGGCACAGGCTGCGCACCGCGTGCGGATTCGCCGGGAGCCCAGCCCTCGACCCTGAGGTCGCCGCCCGCTACGTCGCGAGGTGCGTTAGACCGCGAGGGTGAGCGCGCGCCGGAACAGCGTGAGCGCGGCATCCACCGCCGGCTGCAGTTCGCGTCCGGTCTGCTCGTAGACGTCTGCGGGGCGACGATACGGGTCGATCACATCGTCATCGTCGGGTGATGCGGCCGGTCCCACCATTCCGCGCATCGCGGCGATGAGACCGACGGCCGCATTGAGTCGTGCGGTGGTGTCGCTGAGCGGCAACGCGGCGACGGGGGCGAGATCGTCGTCGGTGATCTCGGCAGTGATCCGGGCGAACTCCCGAATCGTGAACGTGCGCCTGGCGGCACGGGGTTCGAATTCGACGACGGCCCTGCGGTGCTCACGGGACATCGCGAACACCAGCTGGGCGTCGCCGACCTGCTGGGCGTTGAGTTCGCGGGCGACGTGCTTGTCGGCATCCGTCACACCGAACCGTGCGGCGAGTTCAGCCGACTGGCGGTCCATCGGGGACCCGATCATTCCGATGGTTCCTGCGCTCGAGACCCGAACGTCGGGGACGTCGGCGAGGCCTGCTCGCAGGAGTTGCTCGGCCAGCGGAGAGCGGCAGATGTTGCCGGAGCACACGGTCAGGATGGAGAAGTCAGCCAATTGTCGCTCCGCTACACGCCGTGCTCGGGTGCGGCGCGTCCCCAGTTTGCCATACCCCGAGGGGTGGTTTTCTCCTCGGTTCGGTAGTCTGGGATCGTCCTCGTCGGATTCGCCGGGGCATTTTTTCTGGGTACTAAGGGGACGTTCCGCCGATGGTCAAGACAGCTCTGGTCGCGTTCGACCTCGACGACACACTCGCGCCGTCGAAATCGCCGATGGACCCGCGGATGTCGCAGATCCTCGCTGAGCTGCTCGACGTCGTGCCGGTCTGCATCATCTCGGGCGGTCAGTTCGCGCAGTTCAAGATGCAGGCGATCGACAATCTGCCCGAGGCCGGATCGACGCACCTCGAGCGGCTGCACCTGATGCCCACCTGTGGCACGCAGTACTTCCGCTTCGAGAACGACGCGTGGGAGCAGATCTACGCCGAGAACCTCACCGAGGACCAGAAGTCCCGCGCGCTGGCGGCCGTCGAGGCCCGCGCGAAGGAGCTCGGATTCTGGGAGACGGACACCTGGGGCCCCATCCTCGAAGACCGCGGCTCGCAGATCACCTTCTCCGCCCTCGGCCAGGCTGCACCGGTGTCGGCGAAGCAGGAGTGGGACCCGACCGGTGAGAAGAAGAACACCCTGCGTGAAGCCGTCGCCGGAGACCTCCCAGACCTCGAGGTGCGTTCGGGCGGATCGACGTCTGTCGACATCACCCGCAGGGGCATCGACAAGGCATACGGCATGAAGAAGCTCGCCGAGCTCACCGGCATCCCCCTCGACGACATGCTCTTCGTCGGCGACCGCCTCGACGAGAACGGCAACGACTACCCGGTGAAGGCACTCGGTGTGCGCTGCCAGGCCGTCGAGGACTGGGAAGACACCGCCCGCTTCGTCGAAGAACTCATCCCGCAGCTCCGCGCCGCGGCATCCTGAGCCGGCTCCTTTTCGCAACGAGGGTTGTTCTCAACTTCGGAGATTCTCGGGTACACCTCTGTTTTTGGGGGCGCACGGCCCCCTTCGCGCGAAAATCTCCGTCGTTGGTGACAGTCGCCGTGCCGTTCAACCCCGGTGCGCGACCTGCTCCGCGATCGGGACGGTTCGTGGCACCACGACGTCACCGGTGTGGGCGGTGCTGACGGTCTCGATCAGAACGATCTCGACCTCCTCGTCGGCAACCGGATTGTGCCGAACCCCACGGGGCACGGTGAAGAACTCACCCGCATCGAGATGAACGTCGGGTGCACCCTCAAGCTGGATCCGTAGGTGGCCGGACACGACGAGGAACATCTCGTCCCCGTTCTCGTGTGCGTGCCACACCAGTTCGCCGAGCAATTTGGCGACCTTGATGTACTGGTCGTTGACGCTCCCGATCACTCGGGGGGTCCAGTGCTTCGTGACCTGGGCGAGTTCGGAGGCGATCACCGTCTTCTCTGCATTCATGTTCCTAGCCTCTCGTATATCCCGCCGCGGATACGAACGGATGCCACGGCCCAGATCGCCGACATGGCCCTGCAAACTTTTTTGGGGTATTTTCCGAGAGTGTGTCGATCCGTGGGTCGCTCGTTCGACGCATAGGTAGAAGGACGCAATCGCGACCTCTGACACAGGGAGAAACACCATGAAGTTCATGCTGATCATGCGCTCGACGGATGAAGCGAAGAAGGAATACGAGAAGGCCGACTTCGAGCAGATCATCAACGCGATGGGTGCATACAACGAGTCCCTCATGAAGGCGGGCGTGCTGCTCGGCGGCGACGGCCTGGCCGACGACCTCAGCGAGGCGTTCGTCGTCGACTTCGCGTCGGAGACGCCGATCGTCACCGACGGCCCCTACGGCGAGACCCACGAGCTGTTCAGCGGTTTCTGGATCCTCGAGGTGGCCAGCAAGGAAGAGGCCGTCGAGTGGGCGACCAGGTGCCCACTCGGACCAGGCTCCAAGCTCGAGGTGCGTCGCGTCACGGACATGAGCGACTTCGAGGACTTCGCCGACAACGACTACCTTAAGAAGGAAGAGGGCTGGCGCGAAGAGCAGCAGGCCAGGCAGGCGCAGTAGGCAGACCATGTCCCAGCCGCCCGACATCCGTCGAACGGTCGACGCCGTCTGGCGCATCGAGAGCGCGCGTATCGTCGCGACGCTTGCGAAGATGACCGGAGACGTCGGTCTCGCCGAGGATCTCGCCCAGGAGGCCGTCATCGACGCCCTCACGCAGTGGCCCGAGTCAGGCGTCCCGCAGAACGCGGGCGCCTGGCTCACCGCTGTGGCGAAGCGGAAGGCGATCGACGGGTGGCGCCGCCGCGAGCGCCTCGACGAGCGGTATCGCACGATGGCACACGACCTCGAGCAGGCCGGCGACGATGAGTGGCAGCCGATCGACGACGACGTGCTCCGTCTCATCTTCACTGCCTGTCACCCGGTGCTGTCGCGCGAAGCGCAGGTGGCACTCACCCTCCGCACGGTCGGCGGTCTCACCACGGAAGAGATCGCGAGGTTGCTGCTGGTTCCCGTCGCGACGGTGCAGCAGCGGATCGTCCGGGCGAAGAAGACGCTCTCCGCGGCGCACGTGCCGTTCGAGGCACCGGAGCCGAACGAATGGGGCGCGCGACTCGGTGCCGTGCTCGGCACGGTGTACCTCATGTTCACCGAGGGGTATGCCGCGACGAGTGGTGACCGCTGGATCCGCACCGAGCTGGCCAATGAAGCCCTCCGGCTGGGCCGCATCCTCGCCGGGCTGTTGCCCCGTGAGCCTGAGGTACACGGACTCGTGGCACTGATGGAGTTCCAGGCGTCACGCTTCGCCGCACGCACCACCCGCGACGGAAACCCGATCCTTCTGGCCGACCAGGACAGGTCGCGCTGGGACCAGGCGCAGATTCGGCGCGGGCTTGCCGCACTGGACCGGGCGGATGCCATCGGTCGCGGGCGAGGAAGCTACGGTCTCCAGGCGGCGATCGCCGAGTGCCACGCAACAGCCCGGAGCGTCGAGGACACCGACTGGGACCGCATCGTGCTGTTGTACGAGGCTCTCGGCCGGCTCGCACCGAACCCGGTGATCGATCTCAACCGTGCAGTGGCCGTATCGATGGCGACCGGCCCGGCGAACGCTCTGCGGATCGTGGACCGGCTGGCATCCGACGGCGCACTGCGTGGATCGCACCTGCTGCCGAGCGTGCGGGGCGAGCTCCTCGCGCAGCTCGGTCGCACCGAGGAGGCCCGCTCCGAACTGCTGACCGCCGCCGGCCTCGCCGGCAACGAGCGCGAACGTGCCGTGCTGCGCGCGAAGGCGGCAGCGCTCTGAGCTCACCCTGCCGGGACGCGCGGCTAGCCCTTCACTCCGGATGCCACGTACACGGTGTTCGCGGACTGCCCGCCGGTGAGCGGGTTCGGGAACGCAACCACGTGCGCTTCGACGGTGTCGAATACTTCGCCGAGCACGGCGGTGTAGGCGTCGTCGGGCGGGTCATCAGACCACAGCGCGAAAGCACCCCCGGGCGTGAGGTGCGCGGCCGCCTCACGGATCCCTTGCACCGTGTAGAAACCGGCGGAGTTCTCGTTCAGCAGGTGCCGTGGCGAGTGGTCGATGTCGACGAGGATGGCGTCGAAGAGCGAGTCGGATGTCGGGGCGCGGCGCATCAGGGCGAAGAAGTCGTCGTGAACGAGACGGGTGCGGGCATCCGTCACGATCGGTGTGGAGACCGGCAGCAGCTCGCGTTGGTGCCAGTCGATGACGGCATCCAGGGCATCCACCACGGTCATCGTGGCGACGCGTTCGTGGGTGAGCACAGCTTCGGCTGTGTAGCCGAGCCCGAGCCCACCGACGACGACGTTGAGGTCGTCACGGTGCACGGCGGCAAGACCGAGGTGGGCGAGTTCGATCTCAGCGACAGGGAACAGGCTCGACATGAGGAACTCATCGCCGAGCTTGACCTCGTAGATGTCGACGTCGAGCGCCGGGTCGTGCCGCCGGCGCAGGCTCACTTCGCCCAGCGGTGTCTCCTGCCAGGCCAGCTCTTCGAAGCGCGCGCTCATCGGATGCCGTCGGATTCAGGAGAAATGCGCATCCCCCATCGTCGCACCTTCTGACGATGCGCGATCATCAGCCTCAAACAGCGTGGAGCCTGAATAGACGAAAGCTGAGGCAACCGCCGGATTCAGCGGCGAGGATGTGCTGCGTGTTCGTCGCGTCGCTCGGCGACCTTGAGGAGGTTCACGATGATGAAGCCGACCGTTGCCAGGAGTGCCGTGTACGTGCCGTGCTCGATCGTTTCGCGGAAGGAGTGAGCCGCACCGTCGGATCGAGGATGGGCGCCATGACCGAGACGGTGATGGGTAGAAGAAAGCGCCATTGCTGCTCCTCTGTCGGCGAAAACTTGTAACCTGAGCATAACTCATGAAGTTGCCTCCACGGGTTTCGTGTACCCCTAACTGGGGACCGGCGTGTTGGCGTCCTCCAAGGGCCTTTTCGGCAGCTAGATCCGCATATCTCCGCGATTTCACAGGTCGCTACCAGTGCCTACCCAGTTCGTGAGGAGTACTCTTGTTTCTATCGAGCGATGGTTTTCGTTGACTTGTCCGAAGCACCGCCGTACTCGACGTAGACACATTCCCCCCAGGACTGCCTGCGAAGAGCGAAGAGAGGGCCCCGGCTGAGCCGAGACCCTCTTTTTGGTTTCCGGGACTTCTTTGGGCTTCTTGCATGTCGACGATCTGGCCGCTAGCGGGCAGAGCCCTCCCCCGTCACACGAGGTACGGTTTTCGTGCCATCCAATCGGGCGGAGTGAACTGGGGCAAGCCATCGATCATCTCGAGCATCCATTCGCCGAGCTCGATCAACCGGTGATGGAACCAGCACAGGAGCACTCCGTTCCACACCTCGGTCGGTCCACCGTCGGTGTGCGGTTGCACATGGTGCCCTTCGCAGCCGGAAGCCGGAACGTTGCAGTCGCTCCAGACGCAGGTCGGGCCGTCGCGAGCGATGATCGCCTCGCGTTGCGCCCGGTTGAAACCCCGGAGCTTGTTGGCGAGGGCGACGACTGCTCCCCGTGTGTCGACGATGGCGGGGCGGATGCCTGCGTCGCACATGATCTGCTTGATGACCGAGTATGCGACGGGGTCATCGATGCCTACCAGCTTGCCCGTGCCCTTCTGCTCGATGAGAACGTCGGACGGCACCGTGACCACGACCGTGGGCGCCGCACCCGACACCGTCGGGACGTCGGCGGAGCGGGCCAGTGAGTCGATCATGGCGGCAAAGACATCGGCGCGCTGCTGCCCGGGAGTCCGTGGGTCCTTGGGCAGCTTTCGCTCGGCCTCCTCTTCTTTTGCGAGAAAGCGGGGCGCGGTTCGCGGCGTGATGATCGACGCGAACAAGGCGTTGAACTTCGCGGCGACGTCGAGGGTGAGCCGGCCGCCGAAAGGCACGAGGCCGTTCTCGCTCCTGTTGCCGATCCACATGTCGCGCTCGGCGAAGGCTTGTGCAGTGCGTGGCTCGATGCCGTTCTGGTCGAGCGCGTTCTTCCACACCCTGGCTTGGTCGGCGATCAGGTCTGCCGACAGTGGCACGGCTGAGTCTCTCGTGGCGCCCGTCGCCTGACCGACCAGCGCTGCCTCGGCGATCGTCAACAGCTCCACGTCAGCGCGCGGCGCTGCTTGCTGAAGTTCGCGAGTGATCGCATCCGCCGTCTCGACCCCGATCACTCCGAGACTGAGTGCCTTGCCGACGATCGGATACAACGCGGGCAGCGGGGTTCCCGTCTCGGACTCGCGTTGCGCAACGCGTGCACCTACGTTGATGAAGCGCGACGCGGTGCGGGAACCGAACCCGGTGACCCGTTCGATCAGTTGTGACGCCCGTGCATAGCCGTGACGTGCAGCGAGCCCCGCTGAGCCTCGAGCCCGGTCGGACCGGATCGCCACCTCGTTGCTTGCAGCCGTCACGACACCCTCGAGCCGGCAGATCATCGCTGCCGCATTCGAGATCAGAGTGAGGAGTTCGTCGCCGGTCAGTTGACCGAGCGTGGTGAGGTCGGCATCCATCGGACACTCCGCTGCTGACCCAGCAGTCACGCCTGCGCCAGGAAGCGACTCTGGTCGGCCTGCAGCGGATGGGGTGTTCATACGACCAGTGAACACCCCACCACTGACATTGGAGCGCCGGAATTCGCCGGGAAAAGGCAGGTGGGGATAACTTTCTGAGATTTCCCGCTGTGGAGGAGGGGCGGCGCAGGAGCAGTCCGTCTAAGGGGCGGCTGCCTGGGCTTCGCTTCGCTCCAGCCAGCGGGGCCGGTCCAGCCAGCCGACTCGGGCTAGGTGAGCGGCGCCGGCTTGAACATCCGCGCCACGCTCCCCCGCTTACGCGCAAGCGCCGGACGCTCCACGAACGCACAACTGAGGAACGCGAGCGGCAGAGTGAAGACCAGGCTGAGCACGATGAACCAGCCGACGTGCATCCCGGTTCCGAAAACGACGAGGGCGATCAGCTGCTGCACCGGCCAGCCGTAGATGTAGATGCCGTAGGAGATGTCGTACCGCGCCCCGACGCGCTGCAGCGGCAGCACGGAGCCCAGCCAGAGCAGCAGGATGATCAGGGGCAGAGCGGCGAACGCGGCCGCGTACCCGACGATCACCACCGCGGTGATCACGAGCAGGCAGCCGACCAGCACGGGCCAGCTCACGTCGACCGCACGACGGAACAGGTAGACCAGCGATCCGGCGAAGAAGGCGACGAACAGCGGGAAGATCGCTTCGACCTGCGCCGCGAGTTGAAGGGCCCCGGCTGTCGTCAGCACGACGAGGACCGTGGCAGCCAGGAACAGCACGCCGACAGTCAGTTTCAGCCAGCGCCCGCGCACCACACTGACGAGCACGCCGACGACGACGTAGCAGCAGGCCTCCCAGAACAGCGTCCACAGCGGACCGTTCCAGTAACCGGTGACCGGAAGCCCGAGCAGAGTCGACTCGATCCCCTTCTGCGCGAGGAACTGCGGCGCAAGCGGCAGGTTGGTCAGCACGTAGGTGAGCGCACTCGGGAACGAATACGAGGCACCTGTGCACAGCATCACTGAGACGGGCGCCAGCACGAAGGCGACGACGAGGATGCAGACGAGGAAGGCGGGCAGGATCCGCAGGGCGCGATTCCAGTAATAGGATGCCGCCGGCCGGCCCGAGAGGCGGCTCCGCGTGATGAGGAAGCCGGAGAGTCCGAAGAACCCGATCACTGCCCAGGTGCCGAGCTGGACGCCGCCGAGCTCAGGCTGCGCGCCGTAGCCGCCGAGCAGCCACGAGTGCGACACGACCACGAGCGACGCGAGCACGAGACGGAACGCGTTGAGCGAGTTCCGCCGCGGGTCGAACCGTTCGTCGAGGGTCATCTCACACCGCGAGAACTCAGCGCCGACCGAGGCCGATGTAGCGCCAGCCGGCGCCACGCCAGGCGGCGACGTCGAGACAGTTGCGCCCGTCGACGACGATCGTGTCGTTGACGACGGTCACCAACTCGACCGGGTCGAGCGCCCGGTACTCTTTCCACTCGGTCAGGACCACGACGATGTCCGCTCCGTCGAGCGCTTCAGCTGTCGTGCCGAAGGTGAGCTGCGGATGCTTGACGCTCGAATTCGCGATCGCTTCGGGGTCGGTCGCGACGACGTGAGCGCCGAGTCCGTGCAGCCGCACGGCCACATCAAGGGCAGGCGAATCACGGATGTCGTCACTGTTCGGCTTGAAAGCCAATCCGAGAACGGCGACCTTCTTCTGGAACGCGCTGCCACCGAGAGCGTCGACGACGAGCTCGACGACACGGTCGCGGCGGCGGAGGTTGATGGCGTCGACCTCTTTGAGGAAGGCGACGGATTCGCCGCGGCCGAGTTCTTCGGCGCGGGCGGTGAAGGCGCGGATGTCCTTCGGCAGGCATCCGCCGCCGAATCCGACTCCGGCGTTGAGGAACTTGCGGCCGATGCGGGCGTCGTAGCCGATGGCATCCGCCAGCTCGGTGACATCTGCCCCGGCGACCTCGGCGATCTCGGCCATGGCGTTGATGAACGAGATCTTGGTGGCGAGGAATGCGTTCGCGGCGACCTTGACGAGCTCGGCGGTGGCGAAGTCGGTGACGACGAGCGGGGTCTCGTTGGCGATCGCCTGGGCGTAGACCTCGCTGAGGATCGCGACGGCGTCGGTGGATCGAGACGAGAGTTCGACGGGCTCGATCACCGTGGGGCGCCGCACTCCATAGACCAGCCGGTCGGGCGCGATGGTGTCTTTCACCGCGAACCCCTCACGCAGGAACTCGGGGTTCCACGCCAGCTGGGCGCCAGTGGGCTCGATGAGCTCGGCGAGGCGCTCGGCCGTTCCTACCGGCACGGTCGACTTGCCGACGACGAGGTCGCCGGGCGCGAGGTACGGAAGCAGTCCGTGGATGGCGCCGTCAACGTAGGTGAGGTCTGCGCCCGTTCCGTTCTTCTGCTGGGGGGTTCCCACCGCGACGAAGTGGACGGCGCTACCAGCGACATCCGCCATGTCGGTGCTGAAGCGGAGGGTTCCGGCTTCGACGCCGGCGACGAGCAGCTCGGGCAGACCCGGCTCGAAGAAGGGGGCCTTGCCCTGGGTGAGGGCGTCGATCTTGGTTTTGTCGACATCGATACCGATGACGTCATGTCCGAGCTGGGCCATGGATGCCGCGTGGACGGCACCGAGGTACCCGCAGCCGATTACCGATATCTTCATTGTGCTTCCAGACTATGGGGTCGACGTGACGGGCTCATGCACAAAAGAAGGCCCCAGGCCTGAGCCTGGGACCTTCTTCGGTATCAGTGTTTAGAGGTACCGCTTATGTCGGTTCGCGGTTTTTTCTAGTCCTGCGAGAGACGCTGGCGGCGGACGATCGTCATGACGGCGATCAGCGCGGCGCCGAGAGCAAGAGCTCCACCAGCGGTCCAGAGAGCGAGAACCGGAACTTCAGCGCCGGTGTCGGGGAGGCCATCGCCATCCGTATCGGTTCCACCGTCAGCAGCGGTGACCGTGAGTGCGGCGGTCTGGATGGTTCCATCCTCGTCGACACCGGTCAGGTTGTAGGTGCCCGAAGCGTTCTCGGGAAGGTTGACAACGACGCTCACAGAGCCGTCAGCTGCCGAAGTCTTGTCGAGGCTGAATGTTGCAGCCTTGAAAGCGGAAAGGGTGACGTTTCCGTTGCCCTCGATGGTGAACGAGATGTTCTGGGCGCCGGCGAAGGAGCCTTCCTCGAAGATCACGGTGACGTTTCCACCGGCGACGATCGGGCCCTCGACGGTGATGTCAGAGCCAGAGCCGTAGGCGTTTGCCGCTGCGGGAACGGCGAAGATCGCCAGCACCGCGAGCGCAAGCGCTGCGAAAGTTTTTTTGAGCATGTGTATAGACCCCCAGGACTATTGGTTTGTCGATCCGACATTGGCGTGTCTCGGTGACACAGGTTCTACCATAGGGGAAAGTCACAGGTCAGCGTTAGTTGCTGTGTTTCGTGACGGTTAATTACCGGAGTCTGTTCGGTGACGACTTCGCCGTCGAACGGCGCGTCGCCGAGGAACCCGAATTGCAGCGTCGTGCTCTCCCCCGGTGCGAGTTCGATCTCGATCTGACTGACCTGATAGCCCTCGTCTGTGGCGGGATGGTAGGGAACAACCGCGCCATCGCGGGCGACACCGTAATTCTGAAGCTCGGGAGTGCCATAGACGTTGACGACGGTCTTGACGCTGCCCTGAGGTACACCGGAGCTGTCCCCGGTCACGTAAACGGGGAGTGACTCCGCCGCGTCGGCGGGCGCCGTGTTCTTCAGCGTCACAGTGACCCCATAACTGGGGCGACCGTCTTCACGGCAATCGACCTGGCCATCTGCCACGGCGACGTCGAGGTAGTAGCTCATCTTGGCTTCGGTGCCGTCGTTGAGGTAGACGCCGAACGGCTGCACGTCGTCCGTCTTCTGAGGCAGAGTGCCCGCAAGCGTCGTTGCCGCCAGCTCAGCCTGTTCAACCTCGACCGCGCTCCACAGGTTGATCCGCCGTTCGCTTCCCGATTTCGCGAGAGCGTCGACGAGCTTTGCCGGGTCGAGGTCACCCCCAGCCACTTTGTCGAAAACAGCGGATGCCGCGGCGGCGAAGAAGAGGTCCTGTTGCGCCGGCTCGGTATACCGGTTGTAGACGTCACTGAGCAAGAGTTGTACAGCGTTCTCGGCCGACAGTACATCGCCCGTGACGAGGGTGATCGGTCCGGTGGCCTCGAGGATGTAGCTCAAAGCGACAGGGTCGATGGAGAGCACCCCGCTGACTTCGGGACCGAACTCCTGTTTCCACATTTCCCGCGCCAGCGCGGCCGTCACTGGAAACTGCGGAGTCAAGTTGACGTTCTGCATCCACTCACCGGTGAAGTCTCCGTACAGGCTGCGAGTGTCATCGGGGAGCGGCAGAACCGGGTTGGGGAAGCGGGGGAAGTCCGTTGCGGCAGCCTGCTGAACGAGATCGATTCGCCCTGCTTCTGTGCGCATCAAGGCCAACGCGCCGGGGATCCCGCCACTCGCCCGCAGTTCCGCGGGGTTTTGGAACAGGACGAGAAAGTCGCGTGGGCCCGATGCGCCGAGCATGTCTGGCACCAGCACCGTCGCCGTCCGAATCGCGTGCACGGGGCCGGCGATGGACTCGAGCTGGTCGCCCAGCTGCACCTTGGCAGCTCTCACCTGCCCGATTGTCGCATCCGTGTCGATATCGGCCATGGATTTCTGCGCCGCGTCAACCGCCGTGGCGGCACGCTCCACGACAGGTCGCGCATCAATGAGCGGCTGCACATCGAGTGCGCCATCGACCGGTTTGAAGTCTGCGACCTCGATGGATGTCGCAAGTTCCGTGAGCGGCGCGACAGCGTCGTTCGAGAGGCCATCGATCACCGCGGCCAGCTCACGAAAAGCGGTGAGGTTCGGCCCCGCCCACGGCACGAACTCTGCCAGACGCCAGATCGGGTCACTCGTCAGCGCCGCGGCACTCGCCGCGTGCTCGTCGAGGCTGGCGGCCGTCTCGGCGATCTTGTCGGCCTCCTGGGCGAGAACCTGATCCTTCAGCGTTGTCGCCAGTGGCACGGCCGCTTCGAGTTCACTCTTGGCCATCAGCCCACGCGCGCCGACCCACGCAACGCACGCGACGAGCAGCAGAGCAATTGCGGTCACGACCCACAGCAGCGTCCTGCGCCGCTTCTTGCCCCCGCGGCGCTCACGGCGGGAAGGTTCGGCGGCAGTCATGCCCTCATCCAATCAGGCGCGACGAACTCCACCAAAACGAGCGCGCTTAGTTGCGCAGCGTGTCGACGTGCTCGCGATACCAGGCAACCGTGCTCCGCATGCCGTCTTCCAAGCCGATCTGCGCCGTCCAGCCGGCGTCGGCGAGCTTCGAGACGTCGAGAAGTTTCTGGGGTGTGCCATCTGGCTTGGAGGTGTCCCACTCGGTGGTGCCTGTGAAGCCGACGACACGGGCGATCGTCTCGGCGATCTCCTTGATGGTGACGTCGCTTCCGGTTCCGACATTGACCTGTTCAGGGCCGTCGTAGTGCTCCAGCAGGTGAAGGCACGCCGCGGCCATGTCGTCGACGTGCAAGAACTCGCGCCGGGGAGAACCGGTGCCCCAGTTCGTGACTGTGTCGGCACCCGACTGAACCGCCTCATCGTAGCGGCGAATGAGGGCGGGCAGCACGTGCGATCCCTTGGGCGAGAAGTTGTCACCCGGCCCATAGAGGTTCGTCGGCATAGCCGAAATCCAGGGCAGTCCGTACTGGCGTCGCACGGCCTGCACCTGCAGGATGCCGGCGATCTTCGCGATCGCGTAGGCATCGTTGGTGGGCTCGAGGTGGCCGGTGAGCATGTACTCCTCTTTGATCGGCTGAGGAGCCAGTTTGGGGTAGATGCAGCTTGACCCGAGAAAGAGCAGACGCTCGACGCCCGCGGCGACTGCGGCATCCAGAACGTTCACCTGGATCTGCATGTTCTCGCTGAGGAAGTCGACCGGGTAGGTGTCGTTGGCAAGAATGCCGCCGACCTTGGCCGCAGCGAGTACGACGTAGCGCGGTTTGGTGTCTTCGAAGAAGTCGAAGACGGCCTGGCGATTCTTCAAGTCGAGCTCGGCCGACGTGCGTCCGACGAGACCGGTGAAACCCTCGTTCTGCAGCAGCCGCCAGATGGCACCGCCGACGAGCCCGCGGTGGCCGGCGACGTAGAACGTCGCGTCACGGTCGAGGGCGCCCGGCGTGAAGTCGACGTTCTCGGCGGGCATTACTTCGTTCCCCAGCTCGTGAGCTTCGGGGCGTCAATCCAGCTCGTGCCGTCGTGTTTGAGCGCCTCGATGTCGGCGTCGACCATGATTCGTGCAAGCTCGGCTGTGTCGACCTCGGGCACCCAGCCGAGAACGTCCTTCGCCTTGGACGCGTCGCCGACGAGTGCATCGACCTCGGTGGGCCGCAGGTAGCGCTCGTCGAAGCGCACATGCTTCTCCCAGTCCAGGCCGGCGCGGCCGAACGATGCTTCGACGAAGTCCCGCACGGTGAAGCTGCCGCCGGTGGCGAGCACGAAGTCGTCAGGCTCGTCGGCCTGGAGCATCCGCCACATGCCTTCGACGTATTCGGCGGCGTAGCCCCAGTCGCGAATGGAATCGAGGTTGCCGAGGTAGACGTGGTCCTGCTTGCCTGCCGCGATCGCTGCGACCGCACGGGTGATCTTGCGGGTCACGAAGGTCTCGCCGCGGCGTGGGGATTCGTGGTTGAACAGGATGCCGTTGACCGCGAACATGTCGTAGGCCTCGCGGTAGTTCTTGGTGATCCAGTAGCTGTAGACCTTCGCGGCGCCGTACGGCGAGCGCGGGTAAAACGGAGTCTCCTCGTTCTGCGGCGGCGGCGTGGCGCCGAACATCTCGGAACTGGAGGCTTGGTAGAAGCGGCAGTGGATGCCAGACATACGCACGGCTTCGAGCAAGCGAACCGTGCCGGTTCCGGTGGTATCTGCGGTGTGCTCGGGTTCGTCGAAGGAGACGCGCACGTGGGACTGTGCGGCCAAGTTGTAAACCTCGTCGGGGCGAATCTCACTGAGCAGGGTGACCATTCGGGCACCATCGCTCAGGTCGCCGTAGTGGAGGAAGAGCTTGGCCGTCGGGTCGTGTGGGTCGACGTAGAGGTGGTTGATGCGAGACGTGTTGAACGTGGATGCCCGGCGGATGAGCCCGTGGACCTCGTAGCCCTTGGAGAGCAGCAGTTCGGCGAGGTAGGAGCCGTCCTGACCGGTGATTCCTGTGATTAGTGCACGTTTCGTCACGCATTTCCCCTTAGTTTGTCAGGCAGGGGCGCGCCGGCAGCACGACCACGCTTCTCTGCCAGGCTTCTCAACCACTCAGCATAGTGATCAATCGCAGCCGCCTCTCCGAGCACCTTCTCGCGATAGCGCAACCCGGCGCTGCCAATCGAGGATGCGAGTCGCTCGTCGGCGCCAAGCCTCAGCGACTCGGAGACAAGAGCGGATGGATCCGTGGAATCGACCCGAATTCCACCCCCCGAGGACTCAATCTCGTCGTGAGTTACGCTTCCAGCATCTGTCGCGGCTATTACCGGTCGCCCCGCACTGAAGTAGGACGTTAGCTTGCTTGGAACCGACATCTCGGTTACGCCAGGCAGTTCATTGACCAACAACACGTCGGCCGCCGCGAGCGCTTTCCCAAATGAGTCCCCCGGCAACGGGTCAAGGAATTGAAGTCGGTCTGTGCCGTGAGCCAGTTCCTGCAGCCTCGCTTTTTGGTTCCCATCGCCTAGGAGCACAAACCGAAGGTCTAGGTTCTGGTCGTCTGCTATCCGAGCAGCCGCCAGTATGTTCTCAAGACCTTGCTTTGCGCCCATATTTCCGGCGTGAAGCGCAATTGTCTCGTGAGGCTTCCAACCGAGATCGGTTCGAATCGAGCGGTCGCCAACGAAGGAACCTCGGATGTGCGTCCAGTTGCGAATCACCTCCACACGCGCGCCGTCTAGCCCAAGGATTCCTGTCAAATGCTTTCGAAAACGCTCGTGGATGACTACCACTCCGTTTGCCGAACGCAACGTCGCTCTCTCGACAATTTGGATAATTTTCTCGACCGGCCCTCCGCCCCCACCCGTCTCTCCTATCCCGAGTCCGTATATGTCTTGAACCCACACAGCGAGCGGCACTTTTCGCAATCTCAACTTCGCTTTGACGGCGGCAGTAGCGGAGGCAAACAACGCCGGGGATACCAGGAGCACTACATCTGGCTGTCCCCACCTGGCAAACAAGAGGCGGACGCCGAAGCTCAGCTCTGAAAGCAACCGCCGCACGCCACTCGGCGACCTCGGAACATAGTGCCAAAGCCTTTGCACAGGCACGCCGCTGATTGTCTCGAATCGTTTCCACTGCCCGTAGCCCGCGCTCACTTCCCAGGCTGGGTAATGGGGATGCCCCGTGACCACGCGGACCGCGAACCCCCGATCGACCAACCCCTGTGCGAGAGATGACGTGTACGGAGCGTTACCGGTTGTCTCCGGGGAATAGTGAAGGCCAAGAATCAGTATGCGTAATTTGGGTTCGCTCACGCCTGACAGAATAGTTGCACCATCGAATGGTCGGGGAATCGGGGAGTCTTGCAGCACGACGAAAATGTTCAGCCAGACAGCGAGCACCCACCAGTGGTCAATCTCTCGATGGCACCAGGTGAGCGTGGGGCGTGGAATCGTCCAACGGTTGTCATCTACCTTTGGGCCGTCGCAGAACTTCTCTTTGTTACGAATCCCTGGCAGATCAGTTCGAGACTGCGAGTTTTCATTCTGAAGTTGTTCGGTGCTCACATCGGCAAGGACGTCATCTATCGCCCCCGTACCCGGGTTCGATTCCCATGGAATCTCGAAATCGGCGACCGGTGTTGGGTGGGTGAGGGGGTCTGGGTTCACAATCAAGATCGAGTCACAATCGGCAGTGATGTCGTGATCTCGCAAGAAACCATGCTGACCACGGGGAGCCACGCACACCGACGGGACATGGCGCTAGTGACTCGTCCGATTCGCATTCATGACGGAGTTTGGATTACCTCTCGCTGCATGGTTCTCGGCGGTTCCGTTGTGGGCCGTTCCGCGTTAGTGCAACCGATGACCGTAGTCAGCGGAATCATTGAGCCCAACTCCATAGTTGGAAATGGGCCGGCGAGAGTGGTCGGGCATCGGTTCACCGACAGCCAGGAAAATGCGAGAGAGTCCCGATGAGAGTCCTTCACATCGCGACGCTCGTATCTCCAACCGGCGCCTACGGCGGACCAGTCCGAGTCGCTACCAATCAAATACGGGCTTTGAATCAGTCGGGACACGACGCCTCCTTGGTGGCCGGAGCGTCAGGATTCGACGACCCATTGCCGAAGGCCTTTGATGGGGTTCCCGCAGCGCTTTTTCCTGCTAGAACGCTAGTCCCGGGTACCGGGTTCGCTGGGCTCGGGTCGCCGTCCCTCCAGCGCTGGCTCAGACAGGAGTTATCTACGACCGATGTGCTCCATGTGCATTTGAGTCGAGATCTCATCACACTCCCTGCCGCCATGCTTGCGAGGTCCCGAGGAGTTCCCTATGTGCTGCAAACGCACGGAATGGTCGACCCTTCTTCGAACCCGTTATCGTTTCCGATTGATCAACTTATGACGCGGAGGGTGCTCCATTCAGCGAGTAGGATCTTCTACCTCACACCGGAAGAGAAGGACGGGCTCATCGCAGTAGGCGGGAAATCGCTTCCGCTAGTCGAGATCAACAACGGACACTCCTTCGCAGATCCGCCGGTCATGAGTCGCGACGGCGGCCCACTTCGCGTTCTCTACTTAGCTCGCCTGCAAAGTAGAAAACGCCCGGCTCAGTTCGCCGAGATGGCCGTGCGCCTTCGTTCGCTGTATCCGACAGCAGAGTTCGGCCTCGTAGGACCCGATGAAGGCGAAGCTTCTCGAGTGATGGCAGTGATTCGAAAGCATGATGCTGCGGAATATCTCTCGTGGGAGGGTGCGATCGCGCCCGAAGCTACGTCTGGTCGCATGTCGGAATGTGACATCTATGTCCTCCCATCGGTCGATGAGCCCTATCCGATGTCTGTGATTGAAGCGATGGCTTTAGGGAAGCCTGTTGTTGTCACGAAGTCCTGCGGCCTGGCCGACATCGTGAGACAGTATTCGGCGGGGATCGTCGTGGACGAAAGCTTTGAATCACTCGTCGCGGGCGTCGACCAGTTGATGCGCGACCCAGCCCGCCGCCGACGCGCGGGTGAGCGAGCCTTGGTTGCTGCTCGCGAACGATTTGACATGAACTCAGTCCGAGCCCGTCTTGAAGTCGAGTACGCGGGCGCGATCGAGGATAGTTCCACATAATGTCTGCTCGGCTCCTAATTGCTCAGCCCTACATCCCGCAGTATCGAGTTCCCTTTTTCGAGGCACTGGTTGCTCGGCTTTCCCGCGCAGATATCACCTGTGTAGTTGCCGCGGGGCATCCCGATCGCTTGCAAAGCCAACGAGGTGATGCTGTACAGCCTCCCTGGGCAATCTCGGTGCCTACCCGGCGCGTGAAACTAGGCTCGCGTTCGCTCACTTTCTCGACGGCTGCACATACTTGGAAGGACTCCGACGCGATCATTGTGGGGCACGTCGGGTCTTCCGTGGAAACCTACCGCGCGCTCTGGGACGGACGGGTTCACAACAGGCGGGTAGGGGTGTGGGGCCACATCAAGTCCTACGTGAACCCCGCCCACCCGCTTGACGCCGCCCTGGAAAGCTGGCAGCTCAGACAGGCTGACCAAATTTTTGCGTACACGCCAGGCGGAGCCGACTTTGCTTTGGAACGAGGCCTGTCAGAAGACCGTGTCACGACAGTCATGAATTCCGTCGACACCACAGCGTTGACAGCAGCGTGGAGTTCCGTAAGCGCCGAAGAGAAGGCATCATTCTCGTCTCAGTTTGGGCTTCGGCCCAACTCGACATTCAGCTTTGTCGGAGGTCTGGACAGCAGCAAGCGTGTTGATTTCCTCGCTGCTGCGATGGATGAACTGTGGCGTACGCGTCCTGACATCAAGGTGCTGGTCGGAGGTACGGGAGCCGATGAGCATCTGCTCCGGCGCGCCGCGACAAGAGGACAGGTTGTGCTTCTAGGACATGTCGATTCCAAGAGGAAGGCGCTCATGGCTTCCGTCTCTACGGCGATCCTAATGCCTGGTCGGATCGGGTTAATCGCTGTTGAGGCGCTCGCCCTACAACTCCCAATTCTCACCACAGCGTTTCCGTTCCACGCTCCGGAGGCAGAGTACTTACGTGAAGGCGAGTCGCGCTTCACCTCTCGGGATGACGTTTCTAGCTTCGCGAACCTGATTGCACACTTTGACCCGGCCGCCCACGGTCGAGTCACGTCGCCCGCTCCCACCCTTGAACGCATGGTGGAGAACTTCGCTTTCGGCGTCGAGCGGATGCTAAGTCGATAGCAGCGCTTAGGTATTGTTGATCTCGCGTGGCGATCCAGACGGAGTGCGCCACACTGGCTATCAGGCTAAGGCGCTCAGATAGACGGGGTCAGTGTCGACGCCATTTGAACGAGGGGGAGACATGGCGCACGGCATTTTACAGACGGATGATTTAGCGAAAGTTACGGCGCACGACTGGCGCGCCGCATATGCTGCCCGACTAGTTGTCACGGACAGCCTTGTTCTGATTTGGGTTGTGGTCGGCGTCCAACTAGCGTGGCTGGGTTTCGACGGCGAAGCGCTCGGATTCAGCGGCAGTCGGGATGATATCGGCATCAGTTACACCGCGATCTCGGCGATCATCGTCCTGAGTTGGCTTGCCGTCCTAAGCGCTTTCGGTACTCGATCAGATCGCGTCGCCGGTGTCGGTTCAAGTGAGTACATGCTCATTGTCAACGCCAGCGTGCGACTCTTCGGGCTAGTCGCAATAGTCGCCTTCCTTTTCAAAATCGACCTCGCACGTGGTTACATCCTGATGGCGTTTCCCTTGGGTATTGCTGTTCTCGTGTTCTCACGTTGGATGTGGCGCCAATGGCTGCGCGTACAACGAAATAGCGGGAGGTACGCGTCCCGAGTATTGCTCGTTGGGTCAGAAGCTTCCGCCACACATATCGCACAGGAACTCTCACGGTCCCCAGAAGCTGGCTACGTCGTAGTAGGAGCATGTGTCCCCAGCGGTCTTGTAGCAGGAGTACTGCCTGGTACTTCAGTCCCCGTTTCCGGGAATGTGTCGGCCGTAATGGAAGCTTTGCGCGCTACCAAGGCCGACACAGTCATCATCACGAGTGCCGACGAATTGCCTCCAAATCGTGTTCGCGAACTGAGCTGGTCTCTTGAACCGGGGAGACAGCACCTGGTCGTCGCTCCAAGCCTCACGGATATCGGTGGTCCGCGAATACACACTCGCCCAGTTGCCGGGCTTCCTCTAATCCACGTCGAGACTCCTCGATACGAAGGCAAGAAGAAGTTCGCCAAACGGGCGTTCGATCTAGTAGGTGGCGGCCTGCTGGTTGCTCTGCTGTCGCCCATTCTGCTCACGGTAGCTGTGCTCGTAAAAGCCACCAGCGCGGGACCGATTTTCTATCGGCAGGAGCGAATCGGACTCAACGGGGCAACGTTCCACATGCTCAAGTTTCGATCCATGGCGGTAGACGCGGATTCCCAACTAGCGAACCTTCTCGAGGAACAGGGAACACAAGGTAGGCCTCTATTTAAGGTTCGGAATGACCCGAGGCTAACCCCTGTCGGCGCCTTCCTTCGGAAATATTCGTTGGACGAGATCCCTCAACTGTTCAATGTCGTTCGCGGTGACATGAGCCTTGTGGGGCCACGCCCACAGCGCGAGGGTGAAGTCGCACTCTATGACACCGCCGCAAAGCGCCGCCTCATTGTTCAGCCTGGGATGACAGGGCTGTGGCAGGTGAGCGGTCGATCCAACCTGTCGTGGGACGATGCAATACGGCTGGACTTGTACTACGTCGAGAACTGGTCGCTCATGGGCGACATCGTGATTCTCTGGAGAACAGTCAGAGCCGTCGTCGCCCCTGCCTCGGAGGCCTATTAGAACGCGCGGTGAGTCGGGTCCGATATCCGATGTATGTATGGCCATGACAAGAGAGAACTACGCACAAGACTCGGTTGGGACGTTTATACCCCGAGGCACAGCTGAAGGCGCACCTAAGGCGCCATAGGAAGCGCTATCGGTGTCGAGTTTTCAGGGCTTCTGCAACGGATGAGCGTGACTCAAGACGGCTCCGTGTCGAGATCGCTTAGCCAATTCGCGCCGAGCCTGTGGCCACATTGCTGGACAGTGTCCTCGCCGACGCTCGCGTCTTCCGGCTAACCCACCAAGTGCCAACAACGACGATTGCAAGCGCTCCAGTGGCTTGAAGAAGCGAGCCGCGAAGCAAGATCAAGGAGTAACAAGGAATCACGGCGCCAACCACGCCCCAGTAACCCGACCCAGCGATAAGATCTCGCGCGACTAACCGATCCAGTGTTGCTGAGATCCAGCCAACCAAAACAAACCCCAGCACTAGAAACACCGGGCCTCCGTTTACCAAGAATTCTGCCCAAAGAGGAGAGGACAGGTTGGTGAACCCGTACCCGCGATAGTTCGCGATGACCACGCCAGTATCTAGCGGCTTGGCGCTCCAGAGACCTCTCGGGACCCAGAAGAAGACAGAGCCGAGCATCTGATTACCCCAGGTGATACCAAGGTCACTCACCATTGCCGCTGCGTTTGCAATCTGAGCGAAGGCGTCGTAGTCACCGTTGCCTGCGTACTCGGTGAAGAAGCCCGATCGTGATGAGTTGAATCCTTCGCGACGGAACGCATCTGCAACTGGGAAAAGGAAGAGAAACCCAGCGACCGTCGCCGCTAGCGTGAAGCGGGTTCGAGCGTAGCTCGCAGTCATTCCGCACAGAATCAGCAGGCTGAATATTACAGTTCCGGCAACGTATCGAGCGTTGCCGATTGGGTTCGCAATCGCAAACGCACATGTGGCGCATGTAACGATGAGAACAATGTCGTAGGGCATGAACCTGCCAGACTCGCGGCCGTTTCGAACTAGCGCATGTGCCGCGACCAAGTTGAGGTAAACGGCTACCGCGAAGACGATGGACGAAACGGCGAGATCTGGCCACGCTGCGCTCCGAACGGTGGCAAGACTTGTCCGGTCCAAGAAAATATTCGACGGACCAACAGTCGCGATGAAGTATGCGCCAAACGCCAGCGCGACAACGGCGACCAGGCGGGCCCGCCTAGCGTCAATGTACCGTTCGTGTGGGCCGGAAAATGAAGGCTCTTGCCGCGCAGGTAAAACCGGAGTCCTGCGTCGGCGCGATGCGATGAAAGCTCCCGCCTCCCACGAAATCACGCCACCGAGCGCGATCCACAACGCGACCAGGTCGAGGCTGCTATCGACACCAGGGGTGGTCGACGGCATGTTGTTCGACCGCAACTGTACAGCCGGCGCCAGCCCCAAGAAGACATAGACGAAGAGCCACCAGAAAAACGAGAATAGCCGCGGCTCTCCTCGCGCGACCAATTTCGAGAGCCGAAGACCGGACCAAATAATCAGAACCACGCAACCCGCGAAGGCCGCTGATCGGCCAGAGTCCGGAACGGTCCCAAAAAGAAGCAGAGGTACGATCCCGCATAGAATAACGATCGAGATCACTCGAATTACCAATGTCGGGAGCCCACTCGTCGAGTGCGACGGAGATCGCGTGGAATTCGCAGTGACCGTGCGGGCGTTTCCTTGGTTCGGGGTCTCCGGCATATTACTTCGCCTCGCTTGGACCGCGGTAGCCGTGTATGTCGATACCAATAGCGAATGCGACCCACCCGACACCGCGAAGCAGCGGCCAGATATCAGTAGGTCTAGGCAACCTTAGAGTCAGTAGCCGAAGGAGGGTCTTGACCATGCCGCCGCCGATTCGAACCACGCCTAAGGCCGCGCACATCGGCATGGACATGCCATCACGAACTCGAAGTCGAGCGCTCACCTGCCCATTGCGAACTGCCCGCCGTCTAACCCAGGCCCAGGTGATTCTGGAAGAAGGTATGTGATCAAAAACGATCGCATCGCTGCTCCAAACTAGAGTTCCGCCCCTACCAGCGACTCGCGAAGTGAAGTCAGTGTCTTCACCTCCGCTAGAGGAAAATCGCTCATCGAAACGGAACCGTTCAATCCCCCGATACCACTGAGAACAGATCAGAATATTGTTCGTGGCCGCTTCTCCGATCGATGTGCCGGTTGCTAACTGCGGCGAGCGAAAGAAGCGTGCCAACCATGGGCTCGGTGTTCGTTCGAGCACGGGGACCGCTGGCCCGGCCACAATGTCCGCTCCGAACAAGCGCTGTGTCGCGAGAAGCTCCGTAAGCCAACGAGGTGAAGCGGTCTCGTCGTCGTCGAGGAACGCGACCGCGTCCGTCCCTAATTCTTCTGCCGTATTCAGCGCTGCGTTTCGCGCTGCAGCAATGCCAGGGGACTGCTCACTCACATAGATAGATTTCAGAGGATGCTCTTCCACACGGTCCATTGCAGAGCGGTCCGTAGAGTTGTCGACCACCAGAAAATCGACGCGGGGGCCTGTCGGCAGATCTAAGCGGACCAACGAATCTAAGCAAAGCTGGAGTTGCCTCGGCCGTTGGTAGGTGACTACACAAACCAAAATGTGAGCGTCGGGCGCCAACTGCGCGACGCCATGAGCTCCAGCCTTAGTTTGCCTGTTCATCGGCGTTGCCCCCGTTTCGTTCGATGCGTAGTCGCCGATAGACAGATATCAAACCAACAATACCTGCAGTCCAGAACGAAACTGTAGAAGCTATCGCAGCACCGACGCCGCCCAATAGCGGCACCGCAACAGCCAAACTTGCCACCGTCATTACTGCACCGGTGGCACCAACGCGAATAAGAGCTCGACGCATTCCCAGTGAGATCAACAGCCCGTGTGTGGAGTCGAGAATCATTTGGCCCAACGATGCGACGGCCATCACCCGGAGGACGTTACTAGCGCCGATAAACTCATCCCCCAGCATCAGTCTGCAGATCGGATCAGCAAGCACCAGCGCGATGCCAGCCCCAAGTGCACCGACAATGACTAACGCAAGCAGTTCCTTGAAAACCTGAACTTTGGAGTTTGGCCCCATCGCCGCTGCTTGAATTCGATTCTTGAATGCAGCGGAAATGGCGAGTCCAGCTTGACTCAGGGCGAGAACGGCAGCGAAAACGCCCACCTGTGTCGGGTTGCCCTGAACTTGAAGCACCAACACCGCCGCGTTCAGGGTGATTGCAGTGAACACCCCAAAAACGATTATCTGGGAGCCGCCCCGTAGGGCATCTACCACGTCAGAGCGCGAAACCTGCGGTGGCCCTGAATGCAGATGCATCCGAGATGTCCAGACGAGGTATCCAACGGTCGCGGTGACGCCGACAAGCAACGAACCCTGGGTGATCCAAAGCGCGCTTTCCGTCGAAAGCCATCCCAAAATTGCGACGAGCGGGATGAGAGCAAGCCGTAGCGCCGCTGCAATGAGGTTTCCCACTGCGGGCGGAGTAGTCGCGCCCCGAACAATCGCGACCGAACGCCAAAGATTGCTCTGCACCAAGAAGGGAATAAATATTGCCGCCGTTACTGCAACCATGGCCGGCACGCCAAGAATAAGCAGCGCTGCTAAAGCGCCGACCGCGGTTAGGAGCCCGCCAAACTGGGTAACTCTGGAGGCAATCCGATAATCAGACAGCCCTTGACGCGCTTGGCCAATGTAGAACTCGGCTTGGCCGAAGTTGCCGAGGGTCAGGGCGATGGCAGAAATAGAAAGTGCTACACCCAGCACTCCCCGATCATCTGGGCCTAGAGCGCGAGCCAGGAACGGGGTGGTGGCAAGAGCAACCGCTGGAGATGCCCCGTAGAAGGCTAGCTCAAGGAGCCGCCGACCCCCACGAAACCTCATACCGCCATGCCGGTGCGCCGATCGAGGATCGTCCAACCGTCGACATAAAGGTGACGATGGTTCTCACCGTCGGACGTCCACGGTGCAGGGATGATCACGTTCTCAGCTTTTCCAGCAAATCCGGCCCACCAGGAGAACGTGCTGTTGGACATAACCAAGCCGCGAGCCCGAATTAGTATCTGCAGATCGCTGAAATGGTCTCCACCGTCGACGACCTCAGCGTCTACCCAACTTGGCAAGGATGGAACAAGAACGTCTTTGCTCCATTGAAGGTCGTCACTAACGATAAGGATCCTTTTCTCGTCAAGTTGTTCGATGGCCTTCAGATAATATTCGGGTTCGCAGATGCCGAATTTCTCCAAGTTCTGGACATGGGTGACGTAGTCGCCCCGTCTCACGTGGACGGCACCGTACGGTCCGATATCTTCGCTCGGCGAGTATTTAGCGTGGCCAGCGAGCGCCTCGCGCAGCTTTGCCGCGAGAACTTCACGCATACCTCGAAGTGAGTCGGCCTCCTGGAAAAAGCCAGCCAACCGGACGTTATTGCCATTCTTGAGCCTTAATTCCGCCATCGCCATAGAATCACAGCTCGACAAAAATCTTGCCGGCCGTATCGCAGCGCTCAGATGCGTTGCGAGTCCGATTGGGAGGAACCTAAAGGCCGCCCTCCAGAACCTCTCCGATAGCACACTTGGACGTAACGTCGCGTCGTCGATTAGCCCGATCGGACTCAGCTGGTCTCCTCTTTCGTTCGGCCGCTCTACCGTTCGCACGTCGAAATTGACGTCCGCGCCGCTGAGCGCCTGCAAGCGTTCTGACGCAGCCCACTGAAAAAGCTGGTTGGCAAATCCACCTCGTAGGTCTATTGTCACCTGGGGTTTCGGATCTTCCTGCATTGCGTCCTTCCTACTATCGACATACACGAAGAAAATTTGAGTCTGATTCTTGTGGCCAGCTCGATTCAAGCGTTATGAAACTAAGCATTCTCGAGGTCATAGAAGACTTCTTACGGACTCTTCCTCAATAAACATGACGTGACAGTCAAACGCGATGCGGCGAATGTTCGAAGGATCAGCCCGCGAGGACTCCACTCTCCGCAGCCATAATTCTTCGCTCGCCTACTTGGCCTCGGCCAATTCTTCGGTCTCGTAGCCGTAGCCATAGGCGTAGCCGTAGCGACCGAACCCATAAGCATCGGGCCCACGAGTGGGGAGCATGGTCAGGACGAGCCCGGCAACGGGTGCTCCGACGTTTTCCAGCGCGCTAACTGCGCCCTTCAACTGATTCTTATGGGTTCGCCCCGCAGCAACAACAACGATCGCTCCACCCACGCTTCGAGCGAGAATCGCGGCATCAGTTACCGGCAGCAGAGGCGGCGCGTCGAATATGACGGCATCGAACTCGCGGCCGAACAGGTCAATCAATTTGGACATCGCCTTCGAGCCAAGCAATTCACTCGGGTTCGGAGGAATCTTTCCCGCGGGGAGAACGAAGAGCTTCGAACGACCCCATGGCTGAACGACATCAAGTAACTCGGCCCGGGAAATCAAGACATCCGTCAGCCCGACGGCACCTTCCACTCCCATGTATTCGGCGACCTTCGGGCGCCGGAGGTCGGCATCAACCAACAAGACGCGGGCTCCGGAATCCGCAAGCGAAATCGCGAGATTTGCTGCGGTTGTGCTCTTGCCCTCGCTCTCAATCGACGACGTGATGACGAACATACGCCCATGCTTTCCCGCTTCCAGGAAGGACAAATTCGTTCGCAAAGTTCGGAAAGACTCCGCGCGCGGACTACGCGGATCCGCATGAACTATTAGTGGTCGCTGCTTCGCTTTGGGATCAAAAGCGATGCCTCCGATGATTGGGGCAATTGTGATCCCTTCAACGTCATGCTCGTTCCTGATGCGATTGTCGAGAGTCTCACGAAGGACTGCCAGGATGACGCCGAAGGCCAACCCGAGAACAGCGCCGAGTGCCAGATTGATCAGCACGTTCGGGCTGACGGGGTTCGTTGGAACCTCCGCCTGCTGTACGGGAGTGAGCTTCACAGGCGAGATTGCATCCGGGGCGTTTGCTGTTTCGATCCGTTCTACGGCGGAGGACAAGCTGTCGGATATGGCGTTCGCGATGTCGGCCGCAGCAACTGGATCGGGGTCAGTGACTGTGATTTGGATGATCGTGGTGTCGAGCGCCGCCGATACCGCAACATCTTGCGCCAATGCGCTCGCCGTCCGATTGAGGTCGAGAGCGGCGAGAACGGGCAAAATTACAATAGGCGTGGTAGCGAGGTCAGAGTATGTCTTGACTCGTTGCACAGTAAAGCTGTTCCCCTGCGCAAGATCCTGGACGGACTGCCCGGAGGACGTGGAAACAAACACCTTTGCCGAAGCGCTGTACTTCGGGGTCTGAAGGAGCGAGTACGTTGCAGCGGCAGCGGTCCCAACCAAAGTAAGGAGGACGATGAGGATCCAACTCTTTCGGAGGATACGGACGTAGTCGCGAAAATCCAATTGTGCGGCCTTCCAGTAAGAAAATATCAGAAGCCCGTGTCACGCGCCCTACAGGTTATGTTGCCATATCACCAACGGACCATGGTATTTGGCACATCGTTGCCCGACCATGAAGAAACAATGTGTCGCGCGAATCCGGTGCAGCTGCGAGGCTCTCAACTCATCGTGCGGTGGCCTCCCGTCGGTCCGATCCAGCTATGCTCGACACCATGAGCAAGTCCGGGGGGCGATCGGAGAAACATTCGCGGAGTTGGCTCTCGGAGAACTGGCAGTACCTTGCGCTTGCCTTTGTTGCCGCCTTAACGATTTTCCTTGTTGTGCTGGCCTTCAACCGGCCGACACCAGTACCTCCGCCCACCCCGTCTGATCCGCCAGCCCCATCGCCCACACCGACGGCGACGCCTACAGTTTCGCCTTCCGCGACACCCGCATCACCCGTCGTTGTTTTCTTGGGTGATTCGTACACTTCGGACCGGCGTGCGTCCCAGAGCGGGTCGCGCTGGACGACACTGTTAGCAGCGTCGGCAAACTTCACTGAGGTCAATCTGGGTGCGGCAGGCACCGGTTACGGGACCAGCGGCGACAATAGTGAGCCGCCATACACTGGCAGGGTGGCGGAGGTCATCGCTGCTAAGCCTGCAATCGTATTGGTGTCGGGTGGCAGATATGATTTTTCCGGCAGCGCTTCTCCTGAGGAGGTCTCGGCGGCGATCCAAGCGACCTTCAGTTCGCTTCGCGCGGGACTGCCGACTTCCAAGATATTTGCCTTTGGCCCGATATGGGACGCTTCCCAGGTGCCATCCCGCCTCAGCGAGATCGCGAGTGAGGTCCGTGTGGCGGTAGAGGCTGTCGACGGGACCTTTTTAGACATCGGACAGCCACTAAGTGGTCGACCGGACCTTCTTGCTGAGGACGGCGTACTACCGAACACGGCTGGTCACATTGCGCTCCAGTCGGCTATCGAGGTAGCTCTTTCCCCCTACCTTGTTGACGTCGACGAGTAACCACGCTTACCGCACTGTCACTCACGGCCTAGGAGTCTGGACTAATGACGTGAACCTCGCAACAAGCAACGCGCAACGGCGCTGGGGAATCGTAGATGCTTCGATGGGTCTATGCACGGCGATCGCTTTGGTCGCATGGGCGACTTTTGGGCCACTCGTGAGCCTGCCATTGCCCGGACCAAGCCGGGCGGCAGTCAGCTACCTGGCAGCGTGGATTCCTCTACTAGGCGCCGTTCTCATTGCGTCGTACCTCCGCGGCCAACGCTCGCTCCGCCTCGACTTCGGACTGCGGTTCACGTGGCTCGACATTCTGTTCGGGCTCACGCTCGGGTTCTTCCTCCGCTCGATCACCACGCTGATTGAGATCGTCTTCTACGGCAGTCCGGCCACTGGGGGCGTCACCTTCGGCCCGACCGTGTACGACTTGTGGTGGGTGCTGCTTGCGGTCATTGCCCCTGTACTAATCTCGCCGTTCATCGAGGAACTGTTCTTCCGAGGACTCCTTCAGCGGTCCGTTCTGAAGGCATCCGCGCAATCGTTGCCGGCGACGTCCCGTGTGCCCGCCGTCATCGCGGTCACGGTCAGTTCTGTCGTTTTCGCCGCGGTTCACATGCTTCAAACCAACGGCGGGGCACAGATGGCCGTCGTCGGCCTGTCCACGTTGATAGTGGGAATCGCGCTCGGAACTCTGGCCGTCGTCACCGGCCGACTCGGCGGTGCAATCATCGCGCACGTCGTCTTCAACGGCCTTGGGGTGCTCGGCACACTGCTCTGATACGCGCGGCCGAAGTCGTATTGCGGAGGCGTTAACGTTGCGTGACATGAGCCGTCTCAACTTGCATGTGGCAGCCCTCGGGCCGCACACTGGCAAGACGGCCAGCCCTGGGGGGAGACGAATATGGTGACACTCGCGACTCGATGCAAGAAGCACGGACTCGTCATGGTGACGCACGAGTGGCAAGACGGGGTGGAGCGCGCACACGTGTGGTGCCCCGTCTGTGAGCCGGTTCGACAGCAAGGACTCGAACGGGCCTGATCTCGATATGCCGGCCGCTGCGCTCGGGCGGCACTCGATCAACGTCCCCTTCGCTAGGGTGAGCGAGTGGATCCCAACGCAGCGAACTCATGGGGATGGCTCGCCCTCGCCCTCGTCAACGCCGGCCTCGCCGAACAGAAGAACAGGTCACGCCTGACCTGGTTCCTGCTCTCCCTATTACTAGGACCGATCGCGACCCTGCTGATCGTCGTCTGGGCAGCGCCCGAAACGGCCCCTTCGCCTGCGCCGCCCATCCAGCTGTCGACCGCGATGCTTGCGCTCGGTGTGCTGCTGACCGCCGGCGCCGGGGTTCTCGGAGTGCTTGCCGGTACGTCGGAGCTTTGGTGGTTGTGGGTGGCAGCCGCTGTGCTCGCAGCCGGCGCCATGGCCTGTTTTGTCGCGTTCATCGTTCGGCGGCCCGCGGATGCTTCGGCGACGCGATTGGGTGCGGAGAAGACCGGGGTGCCAGGGGGCTGATCTCGACAAGCTCGATCACCGGGTGGCGAGCAGGGATATCGACACGCTCAATCAACGGAGGGGCGGGCGGGAAGGTCGGGGATCTCGACAGGCTCGATCACCGACCGCTCGCGAACCAGTCCAGCACGCGCAGCGCACGCAGGGTGATCCAGCGGCTCGGCTCCCCCACCCGCTCCATCTCGAAGTGCGCCTTGCCCGGGTGCGGATTCTCCAGGAGCCAGCGCCCGTCGTCGCCCCGCTTGTTCTCCACGAGATCGATGGCCTCGTCGCAGCGTGGGTCAGGTGCGACTCCGGCCAGTCTCAGATAGTCGAGGCCTCTGAGAGCGTCGTAGTACCACCGGGTGGGGAACGAGAACAGCGCCCACTCTGGATCCCCCAGCTCGCCCGTCGACAGGCGGCGGAGCATCCGTCGTTCGAGGAGGTAGTCCTCCGCTCGGTTTCGCGCTGCGGTCACCTCAGCTGACGCACCTCTGACGTGTTCATGCTCGAGCAGCCCTTCGAGCACACAGATCGTCGTGTGGAACGAAGAGCGCGTGGAGCCGAGCTCGGCGTCGCAATTCCAGCCGCCGTCATCGAGTTGCTCGTCGAGGAGCCGGTCGACCACACTCTGGACGTCTTCGCCGAAGTAGTTACCGAGCGCCGCCACCAGTCCGTTAATACAGGGCTCGACCTCGCCCGCGAAGTAGTCCTGGTTGTCGTGCTCCCACTTCACGTTGTCACGCACCCGGGCGATGGCCGTGCGCGCTTCATTGCTCGCCGGGTCGAGACCCAGCTCACGGAGCAGGACGAGGGTGTGGTGGGTGCCCGTCCAGGGCTGGCCGGGAGCATCGGGGTCGCGCGGTTCGGCGGGGTCGTAGACGCCACCGTCCCACAGGCCGTCCGCCCCCTGCAGTGCGAGAAGACGCGCACCCCAGCCTTCGGTGGCGACCCGCGACCGTTCGGCCGCAACGATCTCGGCCGGCTCGTCGAGGAGATCTCGCATCACCTGCCAGCGAATCGCGGGGTCGGAATCGAGCAGCCAGTCAGTGACAGTCATGCGGGGAAGTTTAGGGGGCGCGGCATGCGGGGGTGAAGGGTGCTGCACTGATCTCGATCTCGACAAGCTCGATCAACGGGACGCCTCGATCTCGACAAGCTCGATCAGCGGGGCACTCGATCAACAGGGTGGAGCGCCTCGATCAGCGGTGGGGGCATGGCGTGAGATCATTGACCAACCGCAAGGGCATCGGTCGGGAGCCACACATTCTTAACGCAGAAGCATCATCCGGGTCTGGCGACGAGCCGGCAACCGACTCACCCACGCCGGCGCCACCGGAAACCTCGCCGAGCACCACCCTGTCAAACGGGCTCCTCGCCCTCGCTCTCGAAGCCGTGTCGGAGGGGTCGCTGATCACCGACGCCGAGCAGCGCATCATCTACGCGAACGGCGCGATCACCACCATCACCGGATACTCCGCAGACGAACTGCTCGGCAAGAACTGCACGCTGCTGCAGGGCGAAGACACCGATGAGGCCACCATCCAGAGCATGCGCGACTGCTTCGCCTCCGGTGAGACATTCCGCGGCGAGGTCCTCAACTATCGCAAGGACGGAACCCCGTTCTGGAACTCCCTGACGATCACCCCGCTGAAAGATGCGTCCGGCACGACGACCCACTACGTCAGCGTGCAGCGCGACATCAGTTCGCTGATCGAACTGCAAGACCAGCTCAAGCACCAGGCCACCCACGACTCGGTCACCGGACTCCCCAATCGCGCCGCGATGACTGAACATCTGGTCGCGGCGCTGGCCCGTTCCGCGCGCGGCGGAACCGCCCTCGCCGTCGGAATGATCGACCTCGACGATTTCAAGGGCATCAACGACACATACGGACATCCGGCAGGAGACATCGTCCTCCGCGAGTTCGCCCGTCGCGTCGGCGGATGCATCCGTGACGGCGACATGCTCGCCCGCGTCGGGGGCGACGAGTTCATCGTCGTGCTCGAAGGGCTCGACCGCGCGAAACCGCTCGACAACCTGCGCGCCGTGCTGGCCCGCATCGACGACGCCACGTCGCCCGCGATCGACTTGGGCGACGGCGACACTGTCGCAAGCACTGCGAGCATGGGAGTGGCGCTCTTCCCCGGCCACGGCACCCGGCCGGCTGAGCTGCTGCGCGTCGCCGATGAAGCGCTGTACTCGATCAAATCCCGCAAGGGCGACCGCTCCGACTGGTGGGAAGTGGCTGAGCTCGAGGGTGATCGGGACTAAGCCTGCCGAGGGGGAGATTTCGACAGGCTCAATCACCGGGGGCGGCTCAATCACCGGGGCGGCTCAAATCACCGGGGCGGCTCAGTCACCGGAGTGCGGCTCAATCACCGGAGCGCGGCGGCGCGACGACGGCGCACGAGGAGCGCTCCGCTGCCGACGAGGATCGCGCCCGCAGCGATGGCGAGGGTGAGTGCGCTGCCATCGCTACCTGACTCCGCGAGCAACCCATCGGCATCCGTCGTGTCTCCTGTCTCGACCGGCGCGGCGGCGATCGTCACCGATTGCTGCAGGTTGTTGAGACCGGATGCTGCATCCCACGTACCGACGTTCGCTGTCTGAATCGCGAAGCGGGGGTCGTCAGTGGTCCCCTCGTCTGCCGAGGGCAGCGCGAGGTAGGTGTCGTACTGCCCGGCCGGGACCCCGGCGAGCGACGCCGTCAGAGTCGTGGTCGTCCCGGGCAGCCAGGCCCGGGCATCGGCACCGCTGGTGAAGGGGAGCTCGAACCGACCGGCAGCACCCTCGAGAACGAGCACAGCGGTTCGCGGGTTGTACGGCGCGGCCCAGCCGTCGTTGCGCACACCGACCGAGATCTCGGTCGAGCCGGCCGACACAGTGCTCTCGGTCAGGGTGAAGCGGTAGCCGAGACTGCGGGCAGTCTCGGCGATGCCCTCGTCGCCCCAGCTGTTGAGAACGTCCTGGTTGTAGTCACGGTTGAGGTAGCTGTAGTTGTAGCGGGCCATCTCGGCTGATGCGCTGGGCCATTCCGATCGCGGCGGGTTGACGTTGCACGTCTCACCGCCGATGGGAACGTACAGGCTGTCTGCTTCGAGATACTCCTGGTCGAGCTCGATCGGGTCGGAGAGGAACGTGCCCCAGTCGTCAGGTGCGGCGAGGAAGCAGTCGTTGTGGTGACCGACACGCGCGATCGTCGTGTCTCCGCGAGCCTCGTCTGCGGTAACGGCGCTGCCGGCCCCGCTCGGCACGCCGAGCAACTCCTGTTTCGAGAGCATCGTGCGCACCTGCACCGAGCGGTTCTCGGGCAGTGCGTCGAGCAGCGCCTCGGTCACCGCGGAACGGTTCGCCCAGTCCTCCTCGGTGACGACACCCGGGTTTGCCGGGTCAGCGACGAAGTGGTCGGTGTAGTAGCCCTCACCCCAGAGTCCGATGAGGCCGTTCTGGACGACGGGGATCACATCGGCATTCGCCTGGAGGATCGGTGCGAGCTGCTCGATGTGCGCGAGCACCACGTCGACAGGCGCGTCACCGTACGGCGGCTCATAGGGCCAGGCTCCACCCTGCACATAGGCGAAGCGCGTGATCACCGAGATGCCGGCATCCCGCGCGGTGTCGTAGTCGGCCTGCACGAGGTCGAGGAACCCATCGTCGAGCACCGGAGTGCTGGCGAACTTCTCCAGGTAGAACACGCGGAGGATCTGCGTGATCCCTTCGGTGCGGAACTGCTCGATGGCGGCTCCATCGAGCGGGGTGTAGCCGGAACCGTCTGCCCGGTAGTGGGTTTCGGTGTGGTGATAGAAACCACGCTCAGGGTTCGCGATCACCTCGGTGCTCGCTTCATAGGTGACGGTGACGTCACCCGGCGCGGCCATCGCCATGGACGGAGCGCCCAACGCGGCCAACCCCACCAGCGCGATCCCTACCGGTATGAACTTCGTGCGACTCTTTCTGGCGTGCATTTCCGATCCCCTCTGTTCAGATGATGCTGGTTTGCGCTTACTTCAGGCCACTCGACGCCAGGCCATCGATGACGCGACGCTGCAGCACGATGAACATGATCAACACGGGCGCCATCGCGAGCAGGCTCGCGGCCATCACCACCGGATAGTCGGTGGTGCGGTCACCGATCAGCGTCGCGAGGCCCGCGGACAGCGGCATCCGATCGCTGAATGTCGTGACCACGAGTGGCCAGAGCAGCTCGTTCCACGACCACAGCACGGTCGTGATCGCGAGCACGCTGATCGTCGGGCCGGCGAGCGGCAGCATCACCTTCCAGAAGACCTGGAACGGGTTCGCACCGTCTAGGCGCGCGGCCTCTTCGAGCTCGACCGGCATCGCGAGGAACGCAGTGCGCATGAGGAAGGTGCCGAACGCACTGAACAGACCGGGAAGCACGAGGCCGGAGAGCGAGTTGAGCAGCCCGAGGTTCTGCACGATCTGGTACTGCGACAGCAGGTACACCTGCGACGGCACCATGAGGATCGAGAGCACCAGCGCGAGCAGGAGTCCTCTCCCCCTGAACCGCATCCGGGCGAACGCGTACCCAGCCAGCGTGCAGAACAGGATCTGGGCGACCGTGCGGATCACCGTGATGAGCACGGATGTCGTCAGCTGGTCGAGGAACGGCAACCGCGTGAACACCGCTGCGTAGTTGTCCCACTGCAGTTCTGCGGGCCAGAACACCGGTGTGACGCTCTGTACCTCCTGGTTCGTCGACAGCGACATGATGATCTGCCAGACGAACGGGAACGCCATGATGACGGCGCCGGTTCCGAGAACGATGTGCGCGACCACGTGGGAGCCCCCGCGACGGCGCGGACGCCGACGAGCGGTCGGAGCTGATTCCCGCGCGACAGGAGGCACGCGGACGGATGTCACTGCGTCAGTCAACCTGGACCCACCGTTTCTGGAGACGGAACTGGATGGCGGTCACGATTCCGATGATGACGAAGATCACCATGGCGATCGCCGCGGCGTAGCCCTTGTCGTTGTTCACGAAGCCCTCGCGGTAGAAGAAGTAGACCAGCGACATGCTCTTCGGAAGCACCGGGTTGGAGCTGCCGAGGATCGCATAGAGAAGGTCGAAGACCTGGAAGCTGGAGATGATCGTCACGATGGTGATGAAGAAGATGCTCGGTGTGAGCAGCGGCACCGTGATCGACCGGAACTGTCGCCAGCGGCTCGCACCGTCGAGTTCGGATGCCTCGTACATCTCCGGCGGGATGTTCTTCAGTCCGGCGGCGAGCACGATCATGGCGAAACCGAGCGACGACCACAGTCCGACGATGGCGACGGCGACCGTCGCTGCGCCGGGGGTGCTGATCCAGTACGGCCCGTCGATGCCGAGAAAGCCCAGGCCGTAGTTGAGCAGCCCGAAGTCGCCGTTGAAGATGATGCGCCAGACCATGGCGATCGCCGTCGGCATCGCGACGTACGGGAGGAAGAAGAGGACTCGGTAGAGCGAGGCGAAGCGGAGGCCCGGGAGGTTGAGCAAGCTGGCGAGGAAGACGGCGATCGGGATGCCGAGCATCACGATCCCCGTGTACAGCAGCGTGTTGCCGAAAGAGAGGTAGAGCGCCGGGTCTGCAAAGAGGTTGACGTAGTTCTCGAAGCCGGCGAAGTCCCAGCCGCCGAACGCCCCCCAGTCGGTCAGCGAGTAGAACGCCGTCTGCAGGATCGGCCAGAAGTAGAACACCGCGATCCCGCCGACGAGCGGAGCGAGGAACAGCCAGGGCCAGATGCCGTCGCCCGCGGTGCGGCGGCGACGCGCAGCGGGGGCGCCCCTCCCGGCCCGCGCCGCCCGACCAGTGCTGGTCGGAGCGGGCGAGCCGGGAGTGTGCGTGGTGGTTGTCACTGGTTACTCCTCGGCGAGAGCCGCGTCCATCTTCTCGGCGAGTTCGGTGGCGACCTCCTCCACGGGGCGCTCTCCTGAGAACGCCTGCGGCAGCAGCTCGGTCTCGAGGGCGTTCCATGCGGCGGAGTTGTTGCTCACCGGGAGCGGCTGGGAGTAGGCGACAGCGTCCAGGAAGACCTGCAGGTTGGCATCCGGCATCGATTCGGTGAAGGCATCCTGCGTGTCGGTGTACGCCGGGATCATCGCTCCGGCGTCGCCCTGCTGCTGCTGTGCTTCTTCGCTGGCGAGGAAGACCTGGAACGCCTGCGCGGCCTGCTTGTTCTCGGACGTCGCTGAGACGACGTTCGAGACACCGTGGATAACGGTGGCCTGCTCTTCACCTGCGGGGAGGGGAAGAACAGTGATGTCGGCCGCGAGGTCGGTGTCGGTCAGTGCCGAACGGAACCAGCTGCCGCCCCAGTACATGGCGAGCTTGCCCGAGGTGAACCACTGGTCGGCGGTCGTGTCTGTGAGCTGCTGGATGCTCGGTGATCCTCCGCTGGCGATGAGGTCGGTCCAGAACTGGATTCCGGCCTGCGACTCTTCGGAAGCGTAACCGGACGTACCATCGTCGATCACGGATCCGCCGGCCTGCAGGATGGTGTTGTAGTAGGTCGTCTGACCGTCCATGCCGCCTGCACCGCCGTAGATGCCCTGGCCCTCGAGCGCGGTCGAGATCTCGGCTGCGGTCTGCTGGAAGTCTTCCCAGGTCCAGTCCTCGGTCGGGAGTTCGACGCCGGCCTGCTCGAACAGCGCCTTGTTCGTCCAGACGCCGATCGTGTCGAAGTCCTTCGGGACCCCGTACTGCACGTCGTCGACGTTGTAGAGGTCGACGAGCGACTCGGGGTAGTTCGCGGGGTCGATGTCGTCGGCCTCGACGGCTCCTGAGATGGGCTCGAGCTGGCCGTTGGAGGCATAGAGGCCGATGTTCGGCCCGTTCATCCAGAACACGTCAGGCAGGGTGTCGCTCGATGCCTGCGTCTGCAGCTTGGTCCAGTACTCGGCGTACGGGGTGACGTTGACGTTCACCTCGATGTTCGGGTACTCCTCGTTGAACGCCTTGACGTTCTCCTCGATGGCTGCAACCTGGTTCTGGTCCCAGAGGCCATAGGTGATGGATGCCTTCAGGTCCTTGTCAGGAGCCGAATATTCGGATGAGTCGCTCGGGCCGGCACTGGAGCTGCAGCCGCTCACGACGAGGACGAGGCCGACTGCTGCGGCCACGCCGGCGCTGACACGCCTGGTGGGGAAGATGGACGAGGTCATGCTGAGGTCCTTTCGAGGGTGACGCAACGAATGTGATGACGGGGTCAGGCGAGGGTGGAGGTTCTGGTGGTGAAGTGTTCGGTGACGGCGGAGGGAAGTTCTGGGACGGTCAGCGGCACGGAGCCGGAGCGCAGGGACGCGGCGGCCAGTGAGCCGGCAGCGACGGCTTCACGTGCGGCGATCGGCGAGACGATCGTCGGGGTGCCGTCGAGCACGTGGTTGAGGAATTCGGTCATGGTGAGCCGATCGGCATCCTCATGCCCACTGGCGACACCGTCGATGGGGTACTCGGCGTCGCCGGCTTCCTGCCATTCGTGGCGGCGGTTCCAGACCTTCACGACTCCGCCGGCGGTGTCGCCGAAGTTCTCGAGGCGACCTTCGGTGCCGATCACCGTGTAGTTGCGCCAGTAGTCCGGGGTGAAGTGGCACTGCTGGTAGCTCGCCTGCACGCCGTTGTCGAGAGTCATCAGCATCATCGACACGTCTTCGACGTCGACGACCGGGTTGAGTCCGGTCTGCTCGGCCGGGGGCCAGTTGTCGTAGGAGAACCAGTCCATCATGGTCTGGCCGGGGCGCTCGTGGCGGTCGGTGATGCCGCCGTAGACCATGAGGTCACCCATGCCGACGACGCGGCGGGTGTAGCCGGAGGCGAGGTAGTGCACGATGTCGATGTCGTGGCTGGCCTTCTGCAGGAGGAGCGTGCCGGTCTTCGAGCGGTCGGCGTGCCAGTCCTTGAAGTAGAAGTCGCCGCCGTTGCCGACGAAGTGGCGCACCCAGACCGCCTTGACCTCGCCGATCTCGCCGCGCTCGATGATGTCGCGCATCACTCGGACGACTGCGGCGTGCCGGAAGTTGTGGCCGACGTAGAGCGGAGTGCCGGTTTCGGCTGCCGTGATCAGGACCCGGTCGGCGCCCTCGAGCGAGATGGCCAGGGGCTTCTCGAGGTACACGGCGATGCCGGCTTCGAGGAGCGCGACGGCGATGTCCTCATGGGTGTGGTCGGGGGTGGTGACGATTGCGGCGTCGATCCCGCCTGCGGCGATCAGTTCGGTGAGTGTCGAGTAGACCGTCGCTCCGGGGAAGAGGGTGCGCGCACGGTCTCGGCCATGCTCGCTGTTGTCGACGACGGCGGTGACGCTGGCGCCGGGGCGTGCCGCGGCGACATGGTGTGCGATCTCGCTGCGCTGGCCTGCGCCGATCACTGCGACCGTCAGCCGGGTCTCATCCGCTTGCGTGAATTCCGAGTTCATCCGTACGCTCCCACTTCGTTGTGTCTTCTGACATCTTGCACCATCCTGCGCGACTTTGTCACGTTCGAGGTCAAACTGATCACAAAACGACACTACAACGCAGTCCGGATGCCGCAAGGGGTCACCCGTGTTTGTTTACGGAGCCGTAACACGAGCGGAATCCGTCGGTCGCGCCCGGCTTCGGGAGGAGCGCGGGATGGCCCGCCGCACTGACTCGGGGCGTCGGCGGTCTACTCACGCGTTCCGGACGCGCTCACCAGGTGCGCCGGGTGAGTGCGTCCGGAACGGGTGAGCAGGTGACGCTATCGGGCCTCGACGGGCTGCGCGACGACGAGTTCGACCCCTGCCGTCGTGAGCTCGGCCGCGAAGTCCGCGGGCACGTCGACGTCGGTGACGAGGATGTCGATCTGGTTCAGCGGGCAGATCCGCGCGAAGGTGCTCCGCCCGATCTTGGTGGAGTCGGCTGCGACGATCACGCGACCGGCGACCGCGGCGATCTCGCGGCTGGCATCCGCTTCGCCCTCGTGGATGGTGGTCGCACCGAACGGTCCGCTCAGGCCGTCGACGCCGAGGACGGCGGTGTCCAGGCTGAAGCCGCGCATGGCTGCGCCGACGAGTGGGCCGACGAGTTCGTACGATTTCCGCCGCGGAACCCCGCCGGTCACGACGATTTTGACGTGTTCGCGGACCGACATCTCGTAGGCGATGTTCAGGGCGTTGGTCACGATCGTCACGCCGAAGACGTCTCCGCCGACCCGGAGTCGTTCGCTGCGTCCGAGCATCCGTGCGACTTCGCTCGTGGTCGTTCCGCCGTTCATGCCCACAGACTCGCCGGGCATGATGAGCTCGGCGACGGCCCGCGCGATGGCGACCTTTGCGTCTGCCTGCCTGGCGATCTTGTACTGCAACGGCAGTTCGTACGCGGAGCCGAGGGCGGATGCCCCGCCGTGCGTTCGCGTGACGAGCCCCTGCTCGGCGAGCAGGTTGAGGTCGCGACGCACCGTGGCGGTCGAGACCCCCAATGCATCGCTGACGTCTGCGATCGAGACGTTGCCCTGCTCCCCCACGATCTCGAGCACGAGATTGAGACGACCCTGCTGCATCATCGACGGCCGCCTTCCCCTGGTTCCGAAAATCTGCTGTCACAACCTGACCGGTCGTGATTGATTATGCTCAACAACGACGATATCGATCATTTCCATTGAGAGTTGAGCAAGTTTGTCATACATCCGGGAACGACGGTGAGTACGCCACGGATGCTCGGACTCGCCGCGATGCCTCGCGTGCCCGCCGATGAGCGCGTCACCGATGCGATCATCGCGGCTCTGCGGACCGACCAGGAAGCCGGGAGCCGAGAACTCGAATCGCTCGTCGCCGCGGTCTCGGACGCCCTCCCAGATGCCGGAGCACAACGCGTCGAGTCTCTCGAGGCGGCGCTGATCAGCTGTGGCGAGGAGTCCGCGCGGCGGCAGGTCAGGCTCGGGATCTCTCCGGAGGTCACGGCCGCGACACTGGCCGATGTCGGCAGCAAGATCGACTCATACGGAGCCGATGTCGACATCCCCTGGCTGATCGGTCTCCTGCGCGGTGATGTCATCACCCTCGGACGACTGCAGTTCGAACGCCGGGCAACCGCTGACGGACGGGCGATGCACATCCCCGAGGACGGGCCCCTCGACCCCGAGCGCGTGGATCGGTCGATCGCCGAGTGCCGTGCTCTGTTCGGGAGCGGGACGATCACGTGCACGTCCTGGCTGCTCGACGCCAACCTTGGCGCGCTTCCGAGCGGGAGCAACATCGTCGCATTCGCCGCCCGCTTCGACGTGGCGCCTGCGGCATCCGGCACCGGGCATTCCGGCTCGGGGGATGCCGCGGTCGCGAAGTTCGTCTTCCGTCGCCCGCTGGCTGAGGTGCTGGACCCGGCGGTCGTGGTCCCCGTGACCTCGCTCGAGCGGCTGGTTGCAGGGCACCTTCGCTCGGGGTTGCACTGGACCGAACCGCGAGGGGTGCTCCGGGCGTAGCCGGCCGGCGATGCGGCATCCGACGGTTGCCGTGATCGCGCGTCGAAGGGGGCCGAACGACCCCGAGAGACCAATCGGTTGTTTTCACATCCTTTGGGGACCGATCGACGCGGCTGGGACACTGGAGCATGGCTCATTCTGAAGAGGTGTCGGCTCGTCGCTCCACGGTCGAGGAATGGACAGGAGCGCTGGCGGAATCCACCGGGTCGCCGGGTGGGGGCGCCGCCGCCGGGGTGATGCTCGCGATCGCGTACAGCCTGACCTCGATGGTTGCGGGGTACACCACGGTCGACGGCGACCTCGGCGACGAGCTCGACGGCCTCCGGAGACGCGCCGCGGATGGACGCGAAACCGCTCTCCGCCTCGCCGACGAGGATGCTGCGGCATCCGAATCGTTCGGAAGCGCGTTTCGACTGCAGCGTGGGCCGGGCAGGGCCGAGGCCATCCGCGAGGCGTCGGTCGAGGCCGCACGCGCGTCGGCCGCCGTCGGAAAGCAGGGCACAGATGCCGTCGCCGACCTGGAATGGCTGGCACGGCACGGCAACCCCGCGCTCGTCGCCGATGTCGCCGTCGCGTGCGGTGCGCTCCGTGCCGCTGTCGCCGGCGCCCGCACCAACGTGAGCTTCGATCTTTCCTCGCTCACCGCGGGCGGTGAGGCGCTGGCCGACGTTCGCGAGGAGCATCCGGTGCTGTGGCAGACGGTCCGGGATCTGGATGCCGTTCTCGCCCGTATCGATCGGCTGGCCGCGGAGATCGAGGGACGGGCAGGTCCCACCGTCGATGGGTGACCCTTTCCATGCGTCGCTATGGAATACGGTTGCCACTGTTACGTTGGACCTAGTGACGGTTCACAATTCGGCCGGCCGAACATACAACTGCAGGACACGATCCCGCGCAGGAGGAAACACCATGGGTAACTTCGAAGGCAAGACGGCACTGGTCACGGGCGGCGGCTCGGGACTCGGTGAGGCAATCAGCAAGGACCTCGCCGGCAACGGTGTGAAGGTGGTGGTTGTCGACATCAATCTGGATGCCGCGACGCGCGTCGTCGACGAGATCACCGCTGCCGGTGGCACCGCTTCCGCGTTCCAGGCGAACACCATGGTGGCCGACGACAGCAAGAAGGCCGTCGAGTTCACCGTCGGGACCTACGGCGCTCTCAACTACGCCGTGAACAACGCCGGCATCGGTGGCGCCAACGCCCCGACCGGGGAGATCGACCTCGAGGACTGGGACCGCGTCATCGGCATCAACCTCAACGGTGTGCTCTACGGCATGCGGTATCAGATTCCGGAGATCCTGAAGGCAGGCGCAGCGGACGGAGCCATCGTCAACATGGCATCCATCCACGGAACCGTCGCCGCGCTCGGAAACTCCGCATACACCGCCACCAAGCACGCGGTCGTCGGCCTCACGAAGAACGCGGCCGCCGAGTACGGCGCGCAGGGGCTGCGCATCAACGCTGTCGGCCCCGGCTACATCGACACCCCGCTGCTGAAGGCCGCACCTGCGGAGGTCCTCGACAGCCTGCAGTCCAAGCATCCGCTCGGCCGACTCGGCCGGCCGGAAGAGGTCGCCAACGTCACGACCTTCCTGCTGTCAGACAAGGCGAGCTTCATGACCGGCTCGTACGTGCTGGTCGACGGCGGCTACACCGCCATCTAAACCCGCGAGTTGCTGAGTTTGCGGGGGTGCGGGCCGGCCCACACCCCCACAAACCCGGCAACTGGCGGTGTGGGCATCTCCGTCGGCAGAGGGAAGACGGATGTCACACGCCCTGTGTAGGTTGTACACGTGAATTCTGAACCTTCCTCATCCACCTCCGACGACGTCCTCGAACCGGGCGCCGCAGCATCCGAGGTGCCCGCCCACTGGAAGCGGAACGTCGGGCTGTTCCTGAGCGGGCAGACGATCTCACTGTTCGGCTCGATGATCGTGCAGTACGCGGTCATGTGGTACGTCACGTTCGAGACCCAGTCGGGCTTCGCGATCGCGCTCTACGCGCTGGCCGCCTTCCTGCCGCAGGGCCTCGTGTCGATCTTCGGCGGTGTCGTCGCCGACCGGATGAACCGCCGCGTCCTCGTCATCATCGCCGACGGTTCGATCGCCGTGGTGACGTTCATCCTCGCCCTGGCCATGGCCAATGGCATCACCGACCTCTGGGTCATCCTGCTCGCTGTCGGTGCTCGGTCGATCGGCGCCGGCTTCCAGACGCCAGCCGTCCAGGCGATGATTCCGCAGATCGCTCCTGAAGACCAACTGATGCGGGTCAACGGCATCTTCGGCACCATCCAGTCCGCGATGGCGCTGCTCGCTCCAGCCGTCGCCGGCGCCGTGTTCGGCCTGTTCGGCATCGTTCCGGTGTTCTTCATCGACGTGGTGACCGCGGTCATCGGCATCCTGTTCCTCGTCTTCGTCTCGGTGCCGACGCTGGCATCGATCGCCTCGAAGACGACGAGCTACGGTGAGGACCTCGTCGCCGGGATGCGGTACATCTGGGAGCACCAGGTCGTCCGCTGGCTGCTCGGTGTCTTCGCGATCATCTTCCTGCTGACCGTTGCGCCGTCGTTCATCACACCGCTGCTCATCGCCCGCACCTTCGGCACCGAGGTGTGGATGGTCACCGTGCTCGAGATCGCGTTCAGCGTCGGCATGATCCTCGGCGGCATCCTCGTGTCGACCCTGCTCGCCAAGCGCAGCAGGATCGGGCTCATCCTCGTCGCCACCTTCGGCTTCGCGGTCTTCACGATCGCGCTCGGCCTCGCGCCGAACCTCTGGGTGTTCTACGGCTTCATGTTCGCATTCGGGCTTCTTGTTCCGTTGTTCTCGGCGCCGTTCATGACGCTCGTCCAGGAGACGGTCGAGCCCGAGATGCACGGCCGTGTGTTCAGCTACGTCGGTATCGTCATGGCCCTCGCGACGCCGATCGGCATGACGGTGTTCGGTCCGCTCGCCGACGTGATCAGCGTGCAGGTGCTGCTCATCATCGCCGGTATCGCGACGATCCTCGTGATGGTGGTCGCGATCCTGCTGCCATCAGGTCGGGCCGCGATGGCTGCGGCTCACGAGCAGAAGCCGCGCGGGCACGTGGATTCCGCAGACGACGCCGGCGAGCCCGCCGACGTCGACGCGCGCTAGCGGGAGCTCGATACACCGGGTCGCGTGGCTCGGTCTGCACCCGATCAGCGAGGTCGCGTGGCTCGGTCTGCACCCGATCAGCAGTGGGACCATCGACACGAGACAAGGAGAAAGGCGCGGCACAAGGACGCTGTGGCCGCGGCATCCTTGTCTCGTGCCTTTTTCCTTGTGCGGGGTCGGTCGTGCGGGGTGATGACAGCGTGGGCCCGGCGTGCACGTCGGTGCGGGGTGACACATCCGGCCGCCCGCAGCGGGGTTTCGGGAGGAGAGTCGTGGGTCCGCCGACGTATGGACGATGGACCCCCGGAATTTCCTCCCGAAGCGCCGGTGACGGGATCAGCCGAGCGCGACGATAAGGCAGAGCACCGTGAGGACGATGCACACCGGCGTCATCAGGTTGCGCTCCGGCTTGCTCCTCGAGACGCCGTTCATGACGATCCCGATCGCGAAGTAGGTGGTCACCGCCCAGATGCCGATCTCAGCGACGGGCTCCGGGAGCATGTTCGCGATGCCGGCGTTTTCGAGGATGATGATCGCGATCACCGCGTACAGCAGGATCGAGATCGCGCTTCCGATGCGGAGCTTGCGCGGCAGAACATCGTGCTGCCCACCCCACGCGTACCGGCCGAGCGGGCGGCCCGCGATGAGTAGGGCCTGGAATACGGCGAGCGCCAACAGGATGAGGCAAGCGACGATGGCCGCAGCAGTGATCATGCTTGAACTGTAGCGGGATGTCGAGTCGCGAGGAGGAATGCGGGCGCCCAGCGACGGGAGGGACGAACGCAAAACAGGAGAACGCACGATGTGCAGGATGCTTCGGCGCGATTTGTCCTGATAATCGTGCAATCTCCTGTTCAGCGTGAGCTCGCCCCGGGCTAGTGCGCCTTCCCGAGCTTCCAGTACCCGACGAACGAGATCGTGCGCTTCGGCACGGGATCGCGGGTCAGCGGGCGGCAGCCACCGGATCAGGCAGGAGCGACCAGCCGGTATCCGTCGCTTCGAGCAGGACGATCGCCCCGTTCGCGATGCCGCCGATGTCTTCACCCGTGAGGGCAAAGACCGTCGCCCGGATGAAAGCCCCATGCGAGACGAGGATCAGGTTGCCCTCGTGGCGCCCCGCGAGCTCGTCGACGATTGCGGCACCTCGGGCGCGAACCGCCTCGACAGGTTCGGCGTCCGGGAAGACTCGATCCGCCCATTTCGCAGCGATGTCGGCCGCGTTCGCGCCTTCGGCCTGGCCAAAGCTGCGCTCGATCAGATCTTCGACCGGCTCCCCCATCGGGATCCCCGATCCGTCACTGATCGCGCGAGCCGTCGCTGCGGCGCGGACGAGCGGAGAACTGAGCACAAGCGACCACTCGTCAGGCGAGAAACTGGAGGCGATCGCCCGAGCCTGCTCGAACCCGGTCTCGTTCAGTGGGATGTCGGCACGGCCCTGGAGGCGGCGCTGCAGGTTCCAGTCGGTTTCACCGTGGCGCACGAGGGCGATGGTCGTCATCGCTCCACCGTATCCGAGGGGTGCCTGAGCGGATGCTGTACTCGCCGTCGTGGGGCCGGCCGCTCGACAGGAGAAATCGCGAGGCGCACACGTTCGACAGGAGAAATCGCACGTTTCTCGGCGTCTCCACCTGTTGACCGTCGGGGCACACCTCGGCCGAACACTGCCCGCGCGGCCACTTGCTCGGGATGCACCGTCCCCAACTTCGGAGATTCTCGCCTGGAAGGCCGTCTCATCCGCGAATGAGGCCGGTGGGGGCACGATCTCCGAAGTTGGAAACCGCGCCCCGTCGCTCCGGACTACCGGCCGCCCGCGAGGGGCCGGTTCCGCTGGGCGATGCCGGCCTCACCGTAGGGGTAGTCGTCCAGCTGCGGCGCGCTGGCATCCGTCAGCCGTTGCACTTCGTCGGTGCTGAGGTCGAGCTCGACGGCGGCCATGTTGTCGGTGAGCTGCTTGACCGTTCGCGCGCCGAGGATCACCGACGTGACGGCGGGCTGCGCGCCCAGCCAGGCGAGCGCCACCTGCGATGCGGATGCCGAGTGCGCGTCAGCGATTTCGGTCACGACATCGAGTACCCGCCAGGTGCGTTCGGAGTCGTTGCGGGCCTGCCACGCCTCCATGCCGCGCTCCGGGTTCTCGCCGAGACGGGTGGACCCGGTCGGAGGAACATCCCGCTCGTACTTGCCGCTCAGCCAGCCGCCGGCGAGCGGCGACCACGGCAGCAGGCCGATCCCGGCGTCGAGCGCAGCAGGGACGACCTCGTGCTCGATATCGCGGACGAGAAGGTTGTACTGCGGCTGCAACGTCACCGGCGCCGTGAACCCGTGGGCGGATGCCACGTGGACCGCTTTGGTCAGCTGCCAGCCGAGATAGTTGGAGAATCCGTAATACGAGATCTTGCCGGCGGTCACGGCGTCGTCGAGAAAGCGGAGGGTCTCGTCGACCGGAGTCAGCGCATCCCATGCGTGCATCTGGTAGAGGTCGATGTGGTCGACCTGGAGCCGGGCGAGCGAGTCGTCGAGTGCCGCACGGAGGTGACGGCGGGACAACCCGACGTCGTTGGGCCCTGTGCCCATCGGGAACCGGCCCTTCGTGGCGAGCACGATCTGTTGCGCCTCTGTCGGGTTCTTCGCGAGCCAGCGGCCGATGATCTCCTCAGACACCCCGGCGCTGTAGACGTCCGCTGTGTCGATGAAGGTCCCTCCACCGTCGATGTAGGCGGCGAGGATGTTGCCGGAGTCGGCCTCGTCGGCCTCCGCTCCGAATGTCATCGTGCCGAGTGCCTGCGCCGAGACGACTGCGCCGGACCTGCCGAGAGTGCGGTATTCCATGGAGCTCCCTTGATCGAGTGTCCGACACTACCGGTGTCACCGATTCGCTCACAGGGGTTGCGCTGGAGCCGGAGCCGACTCACCCTCCTCACGCTTCAGGGGTGTCGCAGCGACGCGCATCCGCGTAGCGTGATCGACGATGTTCTCGATGAACAAGGAGGTTCCCCATGGCCGAACTCTCGCCGATCCAGCCGTGCCTGTGGTTCGACAATCAGGCACGCGAGGCGATGACGTACTACGTGGATGTGTTCCCGAACTCGCGGATCGTCGCGATCGACGAGTACCCGGATGAATCGCTGGACGAACACTTCTCCGGAATGTCCGGCAAGGTGATCAACGGTCAGTTCACGTTGAACGGCGTCGATTTCGTCTGCCTCGACGGCGGGCCACTGTTCACCTTCAACGAGTCGATCTCGTTCATCGTGTCGTGCGCCGACCAGGCCGAGATCGACCGGTACTGGGCGAAACTCTCCCACGTTCCTTCGTCTGAGCAGTGCGGCTGGTGCAAGGACCGGTTCGGGGTCAGCTGGCAGATCATCCCCGCCAACATGGGTGAGCTCACCCGCCGGCCCGAGCAGATCCAGGTCATGATGCAGCAGAAGAAGATCGTGATCGCAGAGCTCGAGAACGCCTGACCGTCACGTCGACGCAGGGTCCGTGCCGCCCTCGGGGCGCGGATGCTTCGTGCCCCTGTGGATCTCGTACGACCGGGTTGTGCCGGGCGAGTCCGGATCGTCGACGATGGGTTTGTCGGCCATGAAGAGACGGATGACATTCGACAGTTCGCCCGGATGACTGAAGTTGATCGCATGCGCGGCGCCTTCGATCAGGACGATGACAACCTGATTGTCGGTCTGGGATGCGATCTCCTGCACACGCGCAGGACCAGGGAGAAGCGGATCGCGGTCACCGATCACGACGAGTGTGGGGATCTCCAGGTCGAGCAGTCGCTGGAACGAGGGGAACTGGGTGAGGGCGCGGAACATCCGAACTGTGCTGGGGACCCCGAACCGGAGGTAGTCCGGGGTCGCGACCCGCACCATGCTGGTCGGCTCCCGGCCGCCGTCGCGAGCGAGCTGCCCGACCGCCCGACGCAACGGCTGGTTGTGCACACCGCCCGCTGGCGACACGAGTACCGCGCGGTCGATCCGCTCCGGGTAGTTGTAGGCAACTTCAAGGATGACGGGGCATCCCATCGAATTGCCGACGAGAGTCGCCTTGTCGACCTGTCGGTCATCCATGAACCGGACGGCGGCGTGGGCGAGGTCGGGAACGTCGAGGGAGTACGGCGCTTTGCCACTTCGTCCGAAGCTCGGGAGGTCGGGGACCAGGGTGTGGAACTCGCTGCTCAGTCGCTCGGCGGTCGGGAGAAGGTAGCGACCCGACAGGCCGAATCCGTGCAGGTGGAGCATCACCCGGGCGTCTGGTGGTTCGGGCGACTCGCGGTAGAAGACATCCACTCCGTCGATCGTCGTCCAGCGCTCGGCGAGGCTCGACGCGGGGCGTCGCGGAGTCCGCCGTGCCCTGCGTCGGGCTGCGGCTGATTCGTTCGATCTCGTCGCCACGATTCGCTCCCAGGCCTTCGCGACGTTATCGCCCAGGCCAGCAGTCGACCGTTCAGCTCCCGAGGGTATCCACGGGCCCAGGGGTCGACACATCGAACGTCCCAGACGGGTGAGTCGAAGTCAAGGGCGGCAGCTCGAACCAGTACCCCGGAGAGCGGATTTCACCCGGGTCGCGTGACCTACGCGTCCTGTGGAACCCGAATGGTGAGGCCGCCCGGCTTGATCCGGATCTTCACTGCACTCGCCGTACCCATGCCGTCACCGTCGAGTTCGATCTCCTCGGCCCGGCTGAGGCGCATGGTCAGCGTCTTCGCCTTGACGTAGTTGAGGGCGTCGACTTCCTTCGTCGGCAACTTCTTTCCGAGCTTCGTGCGGTGCAGCACGCCGTTCTCCCAGAGGATCTTGAACGAGATCTGCATCCAGTGGAAGAAGTTCTCCGGGCGGAGGATCAGGATGTCGAACAGCCCGTCATCGACAGCGGCGTCTGGGAGCAGCAGCACGTTGGCCTGGAGGGAGCCACAGTTGCCGACGATGATCGTGTGTGCGCGCGCTGACTTCGTCTTCGCGCCGTCCAGCTGGTAGCGCACCCGCAGTTCGTTCTTGTCGGTGAGCGCCTTGAAGATCGCGCCGACATAGGCGAGCCAGCCGACCTTGGCCTTGAGGTCCTCATCCGTGTTCGCGAGCATCTTCGCGTCGAGACCGAGGCCTGCCATCACGAGGAAGACGTGCTTGGTGAGGGAGTCGTCGCCGTGGCGCACGTCGATGAGCCCGAGGTCGATGTCCCTGTTTTTTCCGGCGAACGCGGAGTGGATGGAGTGGTCGAGATCGTCCAGGGTCAGGTCGAGGTTTCGCGCGAGGAGGTTGCCGGTCCCCGACGGAAGCAGGGCGAGCGTGGCATCCGTGTCGTGCACCGCTTCGGCTGCAGCGCGGACCGTTCCGTCACCACCGGCAACGATGACCATCTCTGCTCCGGCATCGATCGCCTTCTTCGTGGCGCCCTGACCCGGGTCCTCGACGGAGGTCTCGAAGTACAGGGTCTCTCCCCAGCCGGCGGCATCCTGCTCACGAGCAACAACAGCTTTGATCGCGTCGAGATCGACCTTGATCGGGTTGTAGACGACAGCGGCGAGCTTGGTGGCTGTCTTCGTCGGTGCTTGCTCGGTCATGGGTCCTGCTTCCTCTTGTGCGGCACGGGGGCTCGGCGACGCGGCGACAGTGGGGAGGGAACCCCTGGATAGACACAGCCTAGGCAGCGCCCACGCCGATCACGAATGCTCGCCGTGCCCTTGACACGGGCGCCTGATCCCGCAGGCGCTGTTGTGAACTTCGGAGATCTGCCCGATAGCGGCCGGTGCGGCCCGAAACAGCGGTTCGGCTCGAGAATCTCCGCAGTTGCGAACCGGGCGCCCGGCGGAGGTGCCGGGTCTCAGCGGACGGGGCCGAGCGCTCCTGCGGATTCCTGCAGGTAGCAGACGCCGCAGAGCGACTCGTAGGTGACCTCGACGCCGTCGATCGCGACCTGGTCGCCGTCGAAGATGAACCGGTCGCCGATACGCCGGCCGTTGAACAGCGCCTTTCGCCCGCACCGGCAGATGGTCTTGAGCTCCTCGAGGCTGTGCGCGACCTCGAGCAGGCGTCGGCTGCCGGGGAACGCCACGGTCTGGAAATCGGTCCGGATGCCGTACGCCAGCACCGGGATCCCCTCGAGCAGCGCGATCCGCAGGAGATCGTTCACCTGTGCGTCGGTGAGGAACTGGGCTTCATCGATGAGGAGGCAGCTGACATCCGCCCCGTTCGCGGCGAGCGCCTCGGCACGGTGGTGCTGGAAGACCGCGTATGCGTCGGCATCCGGCTCGATGACGTAGTCGACGGGACGGGTCACTCCGAGCCGGCTCTCGATGTTCGACTCGGCCTTGGTGTCGATCGCCGGCTTCGCCAGCAGAACGTGGTGACCCCGCTCCTCGTAGTTGAACGCAGCCTGCAACAGGGCCGTGCTCTTGCCAGAGTTCATCGCGCCATAGCGGAAGTAGAGTTTTGCCACGGCTTGAGTTTAGTGGCGCTCAGGAGACGGCGGAGTCGCTGTTCCAGGTCGACGACATCTGCTCGGACGGGCGCCCGTAGTAGGCGTCGGCCGGCCGAGCCATGGCCGCCCGATAGGCGTTGACGAGCACGCGCCCCGCCACGGACCAGGTGAGCCGCTGCGCCTCGGCCAGCACGGCGGTCCGGAGCTGACGGCGTGCTTTCTCCTGGTCATAGAGCAGTTCGATGTGGGAGGTCAGTGCGGCCGTGTCACCGGCTTCGTGGACGAGCCCGTTGACGCCGTGCTCGACCATGGCACCGCTCGCAGACGACACGAGAGGGATCACTCCTGCACCCTGGGCCTCGTAGGTGACGAGGGCACTGCCCTCCTCGACGCTCGGCAGGATCAGCACGTCGGCCTTCGCGTACGCGGCGCCCGGCTTCTCGGTCGGGCCGCAGACGGTGATGGACGGATGCGCGAGCGACGAGCTCAGCAGCTCGCGGTAGTCGGAGTCGAATGCCCCATAGATGAGCAGGCGGCCGGTCTCGCTCGCCCGCGACGCGAGCCACGCTTCGAGTGCATAGTGCAGTCCCTTGCGGGGAACACAACGCCCGATGAACACCGCGGTGAACGGGTGGTGCGCCTCGCGAACAGGAACACGGATGCACGTGGGGTCGAACCCGTACTGGTGCCGGATCAGGCGGTCGGCGTCGAAGCCGCGCGACAGGAAGGACCGGGCGACAGCATCCGATGGGACGAGCAGGGCGGTCGCCGCCGCATACTCCCGCTCCTCGAGTTCGAGGCGGTCCCCGTCACCGAACTTCGACCAGGTCGACGGGATCGCCAGCCCGAGCCGGGCGTACTCCCGGCTCACCAGGGTGCAGGCCTCGGCGAGGTGGGTGTTGGGCGCCTCACGGATGCCGGTGACGCCCATTCGCGCGGCCAGCTCGAGCGTGCGGACGGCCGCGAGCGGCCACGTGTGCACCACATCGAACGTGCCTGACGCGAGAACCCGGCGGGCACGCCAGTCGTGCCAGGCGTACGCACGGGCGCGGCCGATGGTGCGCTCCGGGATGCGACGCCCGACGAAATCGAGTGACCGGACGATGGCCCTGACACCGACCACCGGTCGTGCGACGCTCGCGACGACGATGGTGACGTTGTGTCCGGCGCGGACGAGCTGGTCGACCTGGTGCCAGGCGATCGCGCCGAATCCGGGCCCGCCGATGGCGCCGGGGAAACTGTAGAGAACCGAGAGCGCACCGGGTTTGTCGCTCGAACCAATTGCTGCAGCCACCGCGACCATCACCCTCCGACACCGTGGTGGTGTCACCCAGCCGGCACGGTGCAAGGGACACGCGGGCCATCCGGGGTGTCCAACTCGTACCCCCCGGTCTGGGTTCAATATACCGCCGTGGTTGAGGATTCCTCAACAGTGACAGCGAGGGGTTCCCCCAAATGGGGGACCGGTGCTATGGGGTCAGATCTTGCCGAGAAAACGAGCCGCCCGAGCCGCTCTCAGCGGGTGATCGCGAGTGCCTCAGCGGTCTTCGCCAGCACTGCCGACGCTTGGGTGGGGTTGTCGTTCAGCGTAGTGCCGTAGCTCGGGATCAGGCCGCTGATCTGCGGTTCCCAGCTGGGGAACTCGATCGGGAAGCACTTCTTCAGCACGTCCAGCATGATCGGCACAGCGGTGGATGCTCCGGGTGATGCCCCGAGGAGCCCGGCGATGGTGCCGTCCTCAGCGGCGATGACCTCGGTGCCGAACTGGAGGACGCCGCCCTTCTTCTCGTCCTTCTTCATCACCTGGGCGCGCTGGCCGGCCGTGATGAGGTACCAGTCTTCGGGTTTGGCCGTCGGCATGAATTCCCGCAGCGCGCGGAACTTCTTCGTCTTGCTGGCGAGGAGTTCGCCGACGAGGTAGCTGATGAGGCTCGGGTTGTCCTTCGCGACGGCGAGCATCGGGATGAGGTTCGACGGCCGGACCTGCGTGACGATGTCGAGAATGGACCCGTTCTTGAGGAACTTCGGACTGAACCCGGCGTACGGACCGAAGAGCAGGCTGCTCTCGCCGTCGACGACACGGGCGTCGAGGTGCGGAACAGACATCGGCGGAGCACCGACGGCCGCCTGGCTGTAGACCTTGGCCTGGTGGTCGGCGACGATCTTCGGGTTGTCCGTGCGCAGGAACTGGCCGGAGATCGGGAAGACGCCGTACCCGGCGATCTCGGGGATCCCGGACTTCTGCAGCAGCTTGAGCGCCCATCCGCCTGCTCCGACGAACACGAACCGCGCCCTGGTGACCCCCGGGGTCCTGCCGACGAGCTGGCGGTGGCTGATCAGCCAGGTGCCGTCCTTCTGCTTCTTCAGGCCACGGACCTCGGTGTTGAGGCGGAGGTTCGCCCCGGCATCCGTCGTCGCGTCGATCAGCTGGTGCGTCAGTGCTCCGAAGTCGACGTCGGTGCCAGACGCCACCCGGGTGGCCGCGAACGGTTCGCCCTTGAGACGCTTGCGCATGAGGAGGGGTGCCCACTTGTTGATGACACGGGAGTCCTCGGAGTACTCGATGTCGCCGAAGAGCGGCTGCTGCTTGAGGATGTTGTACCGCTCGCGCAGGTACGTCACGTTCTTCTCACCCTGCACGAAGGTCATGTGCGGGGTCGAGTTGATGAACGTCGATGGGTCGCGGAGCACGCCGCGCGCGACGAGCGACGACCAGTACTGGCGGCTGAGCTGGAACTGCTCGTTGATGCTGATCGCCTTGGCCGGGTCGATCGAGCCGTCCTTGCCCTCCGGCATGTAGTTGAGCTCGCAGAGTGCGGCGTGGCCGGTCCCGGCGTTGTTCCAGGGGTTGGAGCTCTCTTCGGCGACGTCGCCGAGCCGTTCGAAGATCTCGATGGTCCAGTCCGGCTGGAGCTGCTTGATCAGGGATGCGAGAGTCGCGCTCATGATGCCGCCACCGATGAGGGCGACATCCACCGGGCTGGAAGAGGTCATGAACCTAGTTTAGGCCGCGGAAACTGGGCTCTCGGCACGCGGCGGAGACGCGCCGTCAGGGCTCAACAGGAAGAACGGCGCGCGACGCACGTTCAACAGGATGATCTGGCCGTTTCTCGTCCGCGACTCCTGTTGGAGCTCCGAACGGGGTCAGGCGAGTGCCGCGACCCCCGCCCCGATCAACCCGACCCCGCCGAGCACCAGCCCGATGGCGAGCACCGCCGCACCCGCATAGAGCAGAATCGCGAACCGGTTCGGCTTCTGCGGGTCGTCTCCGGTCACCGAGAGGAAGAAACCCGCGGGCATCAGGATGGCTGCCGAAAGCACGAGTGTCGGAGCGAGCACGGCAACACCGGCCACCCCGCTCCCGTCGATGAGGAGAAGCGTGACCAGCCCCAGGATCACCAGGACCCCGGCGTGTGCATGACCGGCTCGGAAGAAACTCGTCTGCAGCGCATTTGCTCGCTGCTTTCCACCCACCACCTTGAGAAGGAAGAGCCCGCCGGATTCGATCGCGACCACGGTGAGGAGGACGATCCCCGCTGTGATGAGGTTGGGTGCATTCATGGCGACTCCTGTGGTTGGATAGTAGCGGTATCCAGTATTGGATACTATTGCTATCCAATGCAAGGGGTCCCGTGAGAATTTCTGCTCTCGTCGAGCGCACAGGCGTACCGCTGGCGACCGTCAAGTACTACCTCCGGGAGGGCCTTCTCCCGTCGGGGACATCGACAGGCGCGACGCAGGCGAACTACACCGAGGAGCACGTACGGCGGCTGCGCGTGATCAAGGCGCTGACGTCGGCGGCAGGACTCCCCCTCCAGAAGGTGAAAATCGTCCTCGATCTCATCGACGACCCCGGCGACGACCTTTTCGCGGCGCTGGGGCAGGCCGTCGCGAGCCTGCCGCCCTACCGCGAGGACTCGGCCGTCGACTACCCCAGGGCGCGAGCCCTCCTCGAGAAGATCGGCCAGGTCTACGACCCCGGTTATGCCGCGACGGCTCAGCTCGAGCACGCGCTCGAAGCAGCTGAAGAGGCCGGCATCGGGATGAGTGAGCAGCGACTCGAGGTGTACGCCAGGCAGATCCGTGGGATCGCCGAGTTCGACCTGCAGCGCATGGGGGCGAGCGACCTCAGTCCGATCGAATACGCCGTGCTCGGCACTGCCCTGTATGAACCGGTGATCCTGGCCATGCGACGGCTCGCACACCAGGACATCGCCGCGAAGCGACTACAGAGCTGAGGCGGGGCGTCCCTCGATCCGGTTGCCACCGGCATCCCGCGACTTCTGGACGAGCGCGTTCACGTCCGCGGTCAGCGCGGCGATGTCGGTGTTGCCCGGTTCGATCATCGTGACTCCCCAGCTCACGCCGAGTCGAAGGCCGCTCGCGTTGTCGATCGGCGACTCGACCAGCGCGGCGCGGACGTCCTCGATGATCGAGTAGGCCTGGTCGAGATCGTCGACCAGCACGATTGCGGCGAACCTCGCGGACGAGCGATGGCCGAGCAGCGCCGTCGTCGGCATGTGGTCGTGCAGGATCGACGAGAACGATTCGATTGCCTCGTCGCCGAAGGACCGGCCGAAGGCGGTGTTCATGTCCGACAGGTTGTCGATCTCCGCCCCGATGAACGCGACCCGTTCACCGTGGAGGGTCGCACGAAGGATCCGGTCGACGGCAGGAGAGTCGAAGAGCGCGTCGGGCAGGATGCCGTTCCAGTCGATCTGCTCGATTTCGCGGGTCGCGCGCACGGGCGATCGCTCCGCCCGGAGGATCGACATCGACGTCGACGCGACGATGACGAAGAGGATCGTGACGAACGTGGTCACCTCGGTGCCGAAGAAGTCGCGGAAGACGTCGCTGTCCGGGCCCGCGGTCGCGAACACCACAGCGCGGGTGGCGTAGTAGAAGGCGACGATGAGCATGAGCGACGCGAGGATGCGTGCGTTGAGGTTGCGTCGCATCCGCCCGGTGAGAGCTTCGAATCCGGCGAGCGAGGAGAACACGGCGACTCCGAGCAGCATGACCAGTCCGCCGGCCCAGTCGCCGCCGTCAGGACCCTCGATGATGACGGCAAGGGCCGCCACCGCTGCCCCGGCCAGGACGATGAGGAATCGCGAGGATCGGTTGTTGAACAGCCGGGCGCCGGCCCAGACGCACCCCATCGCGAGAACCAGGGAGGCGTTCCCCACCGCGATCGCCCACCACGCCGACGGCTGGGCGCCCCAGATCGCAAAGGCGACGGTCGTGAGGATGCCGGCGGTGAACGCGGCGCTCCACAGTCGACCGGGCGGGTCGTTCCGTCCGAACACCGTGTTGACGATGAAGGACACCCCGCAGATGGCCACGACCATCCCGCTCGCGAGCAGAAGGGTCTGCAAGTCGAGAGCTGATGCGCCGGATGTGGCTGACTCCATGGCTACGCGTCCTCGTCGTTTTCTCTGGGCAGGGTGACCACCATGGTCGTCCCGCTGGGGCTGCTGGCGGACACGCGGACGTCCCCGCCGTGTGCACGTGCGATCTCGCGGCTGATGCTGAGGCCGAGGCCGGTGCCGTGGATCGTCGAATTACGCACGGATTCGGCGCGGTAGAACCGCTCGAACAGGTTCTTCTGGTCCTCGGCAGACATCCCGCGACCCGTGTCGGAGACGAAGATCTCGACTTCGTCGATGTCGCCGATGACGGCGATGCTGACCCGGCCACCGGTGTTGTTGTACTTCACGGCGTTCGAGAGGAGGTTGTCGATGACCTGGCGCACGCGGAACTCGTCGGCGTAGACGACCGGGTCGCCGATCGTCGTGAGCAGCAGCGAGATCTTCCGCTCCTCCGCGACCGGCTTGAGGGCCTGGATCGACTGCTTAGCGATGACGGCCAGGTCGGTCGGGGCGAAGTTGAGCAGGAAACCGACCTGTTCGTCGTGGGATGCCACGAGCAGGTCGGAGACGAGGGACAGCAGTCGATCGGCGTTCTTCAACGCCACTTCGATGTGTCCGCGGCTCTCCTCGCCGACGTCCTCGCTGTCGAGAACGAGTTCGAGGTATCCAAGGATCGAGGTGAGCGGCGTGCGTAGTTCGTGCGAGACCGAGACGACGAGGTCGTCTCGCGCCCCGATCGCCTCGAGCTCTGCGGTGATGTCGCGGGACACCCAGACGGAACCGTCCTGCCCACCCGACGAGTTGGTCAGCGGCCGCCCGGTGACGGCCAGCGCCATCCGGAATCCGCCCGGATTGCCGTACCACATGATGACGTCGTCGAAGGATTCGCCCCTGGCCAGACGTTTGTGGGGCCGGTCCTCCTCGGCGAACGGTGTCACGCGGTCTTCGCGATAGATCACATCCGGAACGATCTCGCTCTCGCCGAAACCGAACTGTCGCAAACGATCACGGTGCGCGCGGTTCACGATCGTCGGCCTGGCCATCCGGTCGTACGCCACGACGCCGAAGGTGACCGCGTTGAGCACCTCATCGAGGGTGCGTTCCTGGCTTCTGGTGCGGTCGAACGCGCTCTCGAGGAGTACGGCCTGTTGGCGCAGCAGCCTCCGCTGGGCGAGATTTTTCTGGGTTCCGATGTAGCTCGCCGTTGACACGAAAGCCAGCACGATCGGGAAGACCAGCAGCTTCGGAGTGGTTTCGATGGTCTCCGGGTTGATCAGCCAGACGCCCCACACCGCGAGGCTCGACAGGACCGGGCCGAGCACCGCGCCGAAGAACCCGTAATAGGTCGCCAGCCAGATCACCGGGAAGACGTAGAAGAGTGACGCCCCGAGGCTCGGCTCGCCATTCTGGATGAGCGCGATGCCGACGATGTCGGCGATCGGCAGCGCAATGGCCCAGCGGCGGGACAGCTTTCGCCATGGCACGGCGGATGCCGCCATGGTCGCCACGAAGATCAGGGCGATGCCGAGAAGCAGCGTCGGTTGAGTCGACAGGTCGATGTCGACGACGAGGAGGATGCAGACGAGGATGAGCACGCCCACCGACAACAGGAGTTGCCAGAGGAAGACCGAGCGTTCGATGCGCGCCCGACCGTGCGACTCGACGCGCGTCGTCGGGAAGGTCATGCTTGTGACACTAGCAATCCCGGCACCCGTACCTGTGCGATCCGGCCGAACGGGGTTAGACCGAGGCGTGCAGCCGGGCGGCCACGAGTTCAGCGATCTGCACGGCGTTGAGTGCGGCGCCCTTGCGGAGGTTGTCGTTCGAGATGAAGAGGGCGAGGCCCTTTCCGGCAGGCGCGCTCTGGTCGGCGCGGATCCGTCCGACGAGGGAGGGGTCCTGGCCGGCGGCTTCCAGCGGCGTCGGGATGTCGGCGAGCTTGACCCCGGGAGCATCCGCCAGCAGTTCGATAGCACGCTCCGGGCTGATGTCGCGCGCGAACTCGACGTTGATCGACAGTGAGTGCCCGGTGAAGACAGGGACGCGGACGCAGGTGCCCGAGACCAGCAGGCCGGGCAGCTCGAGGATCTTGCGGCTCTCGTTGCGCAGCTTCTTCTCTTCGTCGGTCTCGTACTCGCCATCGTCGACGATCGAACCGGCGAGGGGGATGACGTCGAACGCGATCGGACGCTTGTAGATGACCGGCTCGGGGAGGCTGACGGCCTGTCCGTCGTGCACGAGCTGGAGGAGGTTCTCGTCCTCGACGGCGACGCGGACCTGGGTGGCGAGTTCACGGGCGCCGGCCAGTCCTGAGCCGGAGACGGCCTGGTAGGTGCTCACGATGAGTCGCTCGAGGCCAGCCTCCTCGTGCAGGACCTTGAGCACCGGCATCGCGGCCATCGTGGTGCAGTTGGGGTTGGCGATGATGCCCTTGGTCGCCTCGTCGATGGCGTGCGGGTTCACTTCGGAGACGACGAGCGGAACGTCGGGGTCCATCCGCCAGGCGCTCGAGTTGTCGATGACGGTGACGCCCGCCGCCGCGAACCGCGGGGCCTGGGCGCGACTGCCGGTTGCACCGGCAGAGAACAGGGCAATGTCGAGACCGCTCGGGTCCGCCGTCGCGGCATCCTCGACGACGATGTCTTCGCCGCGGAAGGAGATCGTGGAGCCTGCTGAGCGCGCCGAGGCGAAGAACCGGATGCTCGCGATCGGGAACTCCCGTTCCTCCAGCAGACGACGCATGACAGCGCCGACCTGGCCGGTGGCGCCGACGACTCCGAGGTTCACTCCGTTGCTCATGGTTCTCTCTTCCGTGCGTCCGGGCGGGGCGGCCCGTGCTCAACTTCGGACAATTGTCCCAAACTCTTGCTGAAACGGCGATTTCAGGCCGTCGTGCGGAGAATCTCCGCAGCTGGGTACAGCGTCAGCGGCCGGTGCCGCCGTGGACGACGGCTTCTTCGTCGCTGTCGAGGTCGAACGCGGCGTGGACGACGCGCGCGGCCTCCTTGACGTTGTCTGCCCGCGTGATCACCGAGATCCGGATCTCACTGGTCGAGATCATCTCGATGTTGATCCCGGCGAGGTGCAGCGCTTCGAACAGGCGCGCGGACACACCCGTGTTGGCTTTCATTCCCGCACCGACGAGCACGAGCTTGCCGATCTGGTCGTCGTGCTGCAGCGATTCGAACCCGACATCTTCGCGCTGCTCGAGCAGGGCGGTGAGCACCTTGTGCGCTTCGTCCTGCGGCAGGGTGAACGAGATGTCGGTGAGACCGGTTGCTGCTGCCGACACGTTCTGGACGATGATGTCGACGTTGGCGTCGGTCGAGGCGATGATCTTGAAGATCTGGGCGGCCTTGCCCGGCACGTCGGGAACGCCGACGACGGTGATCTTGGCTTCGGTGAGGTCGATTGCGACACCGGTGACGATGGGGTGTTCCATCTCTTCGCCCTCTTTCGGGTTGATGACGAGGGTTCCCTCGTTGTTGTTGAACGATGATCGCACGTGGAGGGTCACACCGTGCCTGCGGGCGTATTCCACTGCGCGAATATAGAGCACCTTGGCCCCGTTGGCCGCGAGCTCGAGCATCTCTTCGCTCGTGATCGTGTCGATCTTCTGGGCGCGGGGAACGACGCGGGGGTCAGACGTGAAGATTCCGTCGACATCCGTGTAGATCTCGCAGACATCCGCTTTGAGCGCTGCAGCCAGTGCGACCGCGGTCGTGTCTGACCCACCCCGACCGAGTGTGGTGATGTCTTCGGTCTCGTCGTTGAAGCCCTGGAATCCGGCCACGATGACGATGGCACCGAGGTCGAGTGCCTTACGCACGCGGACCGGGTTGACGTCGATGATGCGGGCGGCGCCGTAGTGCTTGTCGGTTCGCATGCCGGCCTGAAGACCCGTGTACGAGCGCGACGGGACGCCGAGGTTCTTGATCGCCATGGCCAGCAGCGACATCGAGATGCGCTCACCGCTGGAGAGCAGCAGGTCGAGTTCGCGTGGTTCGGGCGGGAGCGGCGAGACGGCAGCGGCGAGGTCGAGCAGTTCGTCGGTGGTGTCGCCCATGGCTGACACGACGACGACGACCTCGTTGCCGGCCTTGTGCGACTCGACGACGCGCTTGGCGACGCGCTTGATGCTCTCGGCGTCCGCGACGGATGAACCGCCGAACTTCTGCACGATAAGGCTCACGGATACTCCTGGTGGGGTCGATCGGGCGATGCCCGACTCCCTATTCTAAAGCCGGATGCATGCCGGCCCTGCTATGTGACGGATGCCGTCGCGCGTCACGGCCGCGCGGCATCCGTCGGCGGTCTGGCGCACGTGGCCCGGCGGGATGCCTGCGCCGGATCAGCGCTTGACGACGGTGCGGCCTTCGAACGCACGACCGAGAGTGACCTCGTCGGCGTACTCGAGGTCTCCGCCGACCGGAAGTCCGGATGCGAGCCGCGTGACCTTGATCTCGAGCACGGTCAGCAGGCGGCTGAGGTACGTCGCCGTCGCCTCGCCCTCGAGGTTCGGGTCTGTGGCGATGATGACTTCCTGGACGACGCCGTCTGCCAGCCGCTGCATGAGCTGGCGGATGCGGAGATCGTCGGGGCCGATGCCGTCGATCGGACTGATGGCCCCGCCGAGCACGTGGTACAGACCACGGAACTCGCGGGTGCGTTCGATTGCGACGACATCCTTCGCCTCCTCGACCACGCAGATGCTCGCCGGGTTGCGGCGCGGGTCACGGCAGATCGAGCAGGTGGGCTGTTCGGCGACGTTTCCGCAGATCTCACAGAAGTGCACCTTCTCGCGCACCTCGGTGAGCAGCTCGGCCAGCCTGGAGACGTCGAAGGTCTCGGTCTGCAGGATGTGGAACGCGATCCGCTGGGCGGACTTGGGTCCGATGCCGGGCAGACGACCGAATTCGTCGATCAGTTCCTGGACAATGCCTTCATACATGCGGGTCTAGTCTCTGTTGAATCGGGTCGGCGGCGTGTGCGGCTGTTCCTCGATGAAGCTCGCGCCGAGGAGTTCGCGCACCACGGATTCGCCGTAGCGTGTCGAGGCCGCCGGGTGCGAAGTCTGTCGCCCGCGGGGAGCGGCGGGAGCGGATGCCTGTGGGGCAACCGGGCGGGACTCGGCACCCCGCTCGGGCGGGGCGGGCTGGTTCGCGGGAGGGCCGGTCGGGTGTGCTGCTGCGGCCGGGTTCGACGCCGGTGCTGCCGGTGCACCCGTCGACGGCGCGCCGGACGCGGGAGCCACTGGCGAGAACCGGCCGGGAGGGATCACGGTCGGAACGTCGCCGATCGCGACGGGTTCGCTGTAGCCCGGGTCGTGCTGCGGGTCCGGGTACGGCGGCTCGTCGTCTGGCGGCGGTGCGTCGAAGTCGTCTGGCGGGGTGAGGTCCGAGACCGCTGTCGCGGTTGCCTGGCGTGCGGGTGCCGCCAAAGCCGGGGCGGACACCTCGGCGGCGGGGGCGGTCGGGTCGGAGGTCGGGATCGCAACGACGTGCCAGCCTCCCGCTGCGGGCGCGGCCACTGCGGTGGATGCTCCGCCGGACGCGGGTGCTGCGGGGCTGCTCGCCGGGCGGACGGCGGCATCTGCGGGACGCGACGCGGGACGCGGTGCTGCCGCTGCTTCTGCCGTCGGCGCTGGGCTCGGCCGAACGGACGCCGCTGGGCCGTCGGCCGGGCGGGCGCTGGTCGAGGCGGTTGGTGTGGGTGAGGCGACGGTCGACGACGGCGCGTCGGGCGCTGACGGCGCCGCGGGCGAGGACGAGCCGACGGGGGACGGCGCCTTCGGTGCGCCCCCTGCGTCGGGCGCCTTCGGGGCGGAGTCGCGCGGAGCATCCGTGTCGCCTGGGGCATCGACGTGCGCGATGAACTTGACGGTCACGCCGAGCACGTCGAGGATCGCCTGTCGCACCATCGTGCTGACGCCGTCGCCGGCGTTGAGGTGTTTGAAGTCCTCGACGTCTTTGGCGCTGGGGAAGCTCAGGCGCAGGACGGCGTCATCGCTGAACGCGCGAACGGATGCCGTCTGCGCCACGAGCCAGGCCGACCGCTTGGCCGCTGCGACGCGCTCGAGGATCTCGGGCCAGGAGTCGCGCAGCTGCTGGAGGCTGACCGGCCCGATCGGCTTCACCGTCACAGGAGGTGCAGGAGGAGCCGCGCTCTCGGCAGCGGGGCGCTCCGCGGGAGCCGGCGGAGTGGCCGGGGAAGCGGCGGGCGGACGGACAGGCGCGGGCGCCTGCTGCGGCGCCTGCTGAGGAGGTGCGGCCGGTGCGTCGAACGAGCGCCGGGTGGAGGGGCTTTGCTGAGCGGCGGCATCCGTCGGAGCGGCGGCCGGCGAAGCGGCATCCGACATGCCGACACGGCGTTCAAGTCGCTCGACGCGGGCCAGGGCGCCGCGGGCGGAGTCGTCCATCGAGGGGACGAGCACGCGCGCCACCATGAGTTCGAGGTGGAGGCGTGGCGAGGTCGCGCCGGTCATCTCGCTGAGGGCGGTGTTGACGATGTCGGCCGTGCGGCTGAGTTCGGCCTGGCCGAAACCGGTGGCCTGGACCGCCATGTGATCGAGTTCGTCCTGGGGGATGCCGCGGAGAACGGATGCCGCCTCTCCCCCGGTCGCGCCGACGACGATGAGGTCGCGCAGGCGTTCGAGGAGGTCGTCGACGAAGCGGCGGGGGTCCTGGCCGGTCTGGATGACGCGGTCGACCGCGGAGAATGCCGCGCCGGCATCCCGGGCGGAGAGTGCGTCGATGACCTCGTCGAGCAGCGCAGAGTGGGTGTAGCCGAGGAGGGCGACGGCGCGTTCGTAGTCGACGGTGTCGCCTTCGGAACCTGCCATGAGTTGGTCGAGGAGCGAGAGGGTGTCGCGGGCGGACCCGCCGCCGGCGCGGACCACGAGCGGCAGCACGCCCGGCTCGACCTGGACCTTTTCGGACTCGCAGAGTGTCTGCACGTACTCGAGCATCTGGGCCGGCGGGATCAGCCGGAACGGGTAGTGGTGCGTACGGGAACGGATCGTGCCGATGACCTTGTCTGGCTCGGTCGTGGCGAAGATGAACTTGATGTGCTCCGGCGGCTCTTCGACGATCTTCAGCAGGGCGTTGAAGCCCTGCGGGGTGACCATGTGTGCCTCGTCGAGGATGAAGATCTTGTAGCGGTCACGGGCCGGGGCGAAGATGGCGCGTTCGCGGAGGTCGCGGGCGTCGTCGACTCCGTTGTGGCTGGCGGCGTCGATCTCGACGACGTCGAGGGATCCGCCGCCGTCACGGCTGAGTTCGACGCAGCTCGGGCACACACCGCAGGGGGTGTCGGTCGGGCCCTCGACGCAGTTGAGGCAGCGCGCCAGGATGCGGGCCGAGGTCGTCTTGCCGCAGCCACGCGGGCCGCTGAACAGATAGGCGTGGTTGACCCGGTTGGTGCGCAGGGCCGTCATCAGTGGATCGGTCACCTGAGACTGACCGATCAGCTCGGCAAAGGACTCTGGCCGGTAACGGCGATACAGGGCTGTAACCACCCCCTTATCGTAGTCGCCGCCGCTGACACCGCGGGTGGGCGGGGTCGGCGCCCGGCCGCCGAAACTTCGGGAGGAAAATCGAGGGGCCCGTCTACATATTGTCGATTGACCCCTCGATTTTCCTCCTGAAACCATGGCCCGGGATTATCCACAGGCCTCGAGGTCACGCGAGTTGTCCACCACTTTGCCGTCTGGCCACTGCACGACGCGATCCCGGACCACGATCGTGGGCGTGATTGACGAATTCAACCTCCTCGAGCGCCGCGGCGGCATCGCTCATCTGTCCGTGTTGGAGTCGGATGGTGCGAAACGCACTCGCCTGCAGCGTCTCGTAGCGGACGGTCTGCTCCTTCGACCGAGACGCGGCTGGTACGCACTTCCCGGCGCAGACCCGCTACTCCTCCGAGCCTGCTCCCTCGGTGGAAGGATCACGTGTGTCACTGCCCTCAGGAGAGCAGGGGTGTGGTGCGTCGACGACCACAGAACTCACATCGCCGTGCCCGTGAACTCGGGTCACGCGCCAAGGCCAGGCAATGGGATAGTGACGCACTACTCCCGCCCCGCGGGACAGACCGATGGCCCACCGCTGTCGTCAGTCGTCGATTCGCTTGTCGATCAATTCGGATGCCAGACCGCCGAGAACGTCATCGTCGCCATCGACTCCGCACTCAACCGTCGCGTGATCAGACCCTCCGACCTCAGCGACTTGCGATCGCGGGTGCCGCGGAAATACTGGCCGCTCCTCGACTGTGTCGACGGCACCTGCGAGTCCGGCCTCGAGACGAAAGTCCGGCTGAGACTCGGGCGTCGCGGCCTGCGCTACCGAACCCAGGCAAGAATTCCCGAGGTCGGCCGGGTCGACATCCTGATCGGAGACCGCCTGATCATCGAGACAGACGGCCTGGAATTCCATACCGGCGACGCAGCCGTGAAGGATCGAGAACGGGATCTCGTGCTCCACCGATTGGGCTACATCGTCATCCGCGTCACGTACGCCATGGTCATGTACCGCTGGGCCGAGGTGGAATCCGTGATCCACGGCTACGTCTCCCGCCGGGAGCACCTGTGGGCAGCGCGACACATCCGCGCCGGGCTGGTCGGCTGACCCGCCACGCTGAGTTTCGGGAGGAAAATCAGGGGCCCGCCGAGATATGGGCGATCGACCCCTCGATTTTCCTCCCGAAACGGGCACGTGTGCGGCAGCGGCGGCCGAGTTCAGCGCCGAGCAGCCCCCCATTCATCGTCAGTTCACCGCCCGGCCTCCGGCCGCTCCTAGCCTCACAGACGCGCGGCCCCCATTCGTCCACAGCAGGACGACCCGCGCTCCCTGGAGGAAATTGTGTCCCGATCACGACTTATCTTCGCCGGCACCGCTCTCGCGGCCTCGGCTCTTCTTCTGAGCGGATGCGCGGCGTCGCCGGCATCCGGCACCGACCCGGACGTCGACGCGACAGCGGCCACCAGCGCCGAGGACTTCGGTGGGCTCGAAGGGCTCGTCGCCGCCGCACAGGCCGAAGGCGAACTCAACGTCATCGCGCTGCCCGAGAACTGGGCCAACTACGGCAAGATCATCACCGCATTCGAGGAGAAGTACGACATCACCGTGAACTCGGCCGACCCCGACGTCTCGAGCGCCGAAGAGATCACCGCAGCCGAAAACCTCAAGGGACAGGACACCGCGCCTGATGTCTTCGACCTCGGCACGGCCGTCGCCCTCGAATCCACCGACCAGTTCGCGCCGTACCAGGTCGAGACCTGGGATGACATCCCGGCCGAGAACAAGGAAGAGACCGGCCTCTGGGTCAATGACTACACCGGTCTGATGTCCATCGGCTACAACGAAGACCTCGTCGACGCCCCCGAGTCACTCGACGACCTGCTCGGCTCCGAGTACAAGGGCAAGGTCGCCATCAACGGCGACCCCACGCAGGCGGGCGCGGCCTTCGCCGCCGTCGGCCTCGCGGCGATCCAGTCCGGAGGCACCGTCGACGACTTCCAGCCGGGAATCGACTTCTTCGCCGAACTCAACGCCGAGGGCAACTTCCTGCCCCTCGACCCGACGCCGGCGACGATCGCATCCGGTGAGACCGCCGTCGTCTTCGACTGGAGCTACAACAACCTGGCCGAGGCCCAGAACGTTCCGAGCTGGAAGACCGTCGTCCTCGAGGGCCCCTCCTACGGCGCGTACTACAACCAGGCCGTGAACGTCGACGCGCCGAACCCGGCCGCCGCCCGCCTATGGCAGGAGTTCATCTTCAGCGACGAGGCCCAGAACCTCTACCTCGAGGCCGGCGCTTACCCGGTCCGCCTCGCGGCGATGGAAGAGGCTGGAACGGTCGACTCCGCCGCTGCCGAGACAGCAGGCAGCGCACCGGAGGAGCTCCTCTCCCCCGACACCGCGCAGACGGATGCCGCGAACGCGCTCCTCGCCGAGCAGTGGGCGACCGTCCTGGGATAGTCCGACCCTGTCGACACGCGCCGGGACCGGCTCACGGTCCCGGCGCGTTCATCTGCGATCCGGCGTCCTCTTACGCCGGCTGAAGGCATCCGTCATGAAATACCTCGGGCTCACGCCCTTCGCTCTCTATGTGTTGCTGATGCTCGTCCTCCCGGTCGTCCTCGCCGTGGCCACGGGCTTCACCAACTCCGACGGCGAGTTCACCCTCGACAACCTGACCGCGCTCGCCGACCCGGTGATCCTCACCACGTTCGGCGCCTCGTTCGCGATCTCGGGAATCACGGCGCTGTCCGGCGCCGTCCTCGGAGCGCTGGTCTGTTACGCACTCAGCGGTCTTACGGCCGATGGTCGGATCCGGACAGCTGTCGACGCGATTTCCGGTGTGCTGGCCCAGTTCGGCGGAGTGATGCTCGCCTTCGCGTTCATCGCAACCATCGGCATCCAGGGTGTCGTCACCGTTCTTCTCCGCGACCGGTTCGGCATCGACATCTTCGCCGACGGTGTGTGGCTCTACCAGGTGCCCGGGCTCGTCCTCCCCTATCTTTACTTCCAGGTGCCGCTCATGGTGATCACCTTCCTGCCCGCGGTCGACGGTCTCAAAGCCCAGTGGGCCGAGGCCAACGCCACCCTCGGCGGCGGCACCATCACCTACTGGACGCGGATCGCCGGTCCGATCCTCGCCCCGTCGTTCTTCGGCGGACTCGTCCTCCTCTTCGCCAACGCGTTCTCCTCCTACGCCACTGCAGCCGCGCTGATCAGCCAGGGTGCGCAGATCGTGCCGCTGCAGATCCGCGGTGCCCTGATCAGCGAGACCGTGCTCGGCCGCGAGAACCTCGCCGGCTCCCTCGCGCTCGGAATGATCGTGGTCATGGCCGTGCTCATGGCCGTGTATTCGGCGCTCGCCCGCAAGACCGAGAGGTGGCAGCGATGAGCCGCGCAGGCACCCAGCGACTCGGCGACCGGCCCGGCCGCCTCGCCACCGTCGTGATCCTCGTCACGTTCGGGCTGGTCTTCGCGATCCCGCTCGTCTCGATGGTCGAATTCACGCTGCGCGGTGTCGCAGGCGGATACGGCTTCGAGCACTGGCTGGCGCTGGTCGACCCGGAGAACGAACGCAAATACCGGACGCTGTTCACCGGCATCCTGAATTCGCTCGTCCTTGCGGTTCTCACCGTGCTGGTGATGCTCGCCCTGCTCGTTCCGACGATGATCCTGGTGCAGTTGCAGTTCCCGAAACTGCGACGTGCGCTGGAACTGATCTGCCTGCTGCCGATCACCGTGCCCGCCATCGCCCTCGTCGTCGGTCTCGCGCCGGTGTACTCGGTGATCGCCGGCGTCTTCGGGAGCGGCGCCTGGACTCTCGCGTTCGCCTACGGGATCCTCGTGCTGCCCTTCGCCTACCGAGCGATCCAGTCCAACCTGCAGGCGATCGACCTCGCCACCCTGACGGAGGCCGCCCGCACGCTCGGCGCCCCGTGGGGAACGGTCATCGTCCGGGTGATCGTTCCCGGGCTCCGCCGTGGCCTCCTCGCCGCGTCGGTGATCAGCATCGCCGTCGTGCTCGGTGAGTACACGATCGCGTCTCTGCTGAACCGGCAGAACCTGCAGACCGCTCTCGTGCAGGCGTCGAAGAGCGACCCGTACACCGCGGTCATCCTCTCCCTTCTCTCCCTCATCTTCGCCTTCGTCCTCCTCGCCGTCATCGGCCGGGTCGGCGCCGGCCACCCGCAGAACAGGACAACATCGTGACGTCGACAGACGCAGCATCCGCACTGGCACGCCCCGGCACCGCAGTCGAGTTCCGATCCGTGGTGAAGCAGTACGGCGTCCACCGCGCGCTGGATGGGCTCGATCTGAGCATCGCACCCGGTGAATTCGTCGCCCTGCTCGGGCCGAGCGGCTGCGGCAAGACGACGGCCCTTCGTTCCCTCGCGGGGCTCGAGACCGTCTCGTCCGGAACGGTGACCGTCGACGGGACCGACATCTCACGAATGCCGGTGAACCGTCGCGACATGGGCATGGTGTTCCAGTCCTATTCGCTGTTCCCGCACATGACGGCGATCGAGAACGTGGAGTTCGGGTTGCGGATGCGACGTGTCCCGGTCGCCGAGCGACGTCGGCTCGCCGCCGAAACGCTCGACCTGGTCGGACTCGGGAGCCGCGGCGCCCGGTATGCCCACCAACTGTCCGGCGGGCAACAGCAGCGGGTGGCGCTGGCGCGGGCACTCGTGACCCGACCGCGGGTGCTGCTGCTCGATGAGCCGCTGTCGGCTCTCGACGCGAAGGTGCGGGTGCAGTTGCGAGACGAGATCCGCCGCATCCAGCAGGAGCTCGGCATCACCACACTCTTCGTCACGCATGACCAGGACGAAGCGCTCGCCGTCGCCGATCGTGTCGCGGTGATGCGGGAGGGGCGCATCGAGCAGATCGGAACGCCAGAGGAGCTCTACTCGCGCCCCGCCACGGCGTTCGTGGCGGACTTCGTCGGCCAGAGCAACCGGCTGGAGGGAACGGCATCCGGTGGGCGGATACAGATCTTCGGCCAGGATCTGCCATCGCGCACCCCTGGCCTGAACGGGAGCGTTCTCTGCTTCGTCCGCCCGGAGGACATCGGCATCAGGGCCATCCAGCGTGCCGGGCAGGGCAGCGGCACCGTCGTCGGCTCGAGTTTCCACGGGAGCTTCCGGCGCACGATCGTTCTCGTCGAAGCACAGCAGGTCGTGACCCAGCACGCCGCCTCGCAGTCCTTCGGTCTCGGCGACGAGGTGGAGTTGACGATCACCGCCGCCGACCTGACAGCAGTGCAGGCACCGCTGACCTGAACTCTCGGGGCGCGCGGGTTTCGGGAGGAAAAGCAGGGGGCCTGTCCACGTATGGACGATCGACCCCCGGATTTTCCTCCCGAAACCTAGGCCGCAGCCGCAGCCGGCTCCGCCCGCGCCGCATCGAGGCCCTCCCAGCGCTTGCCCCACAGCGGCAGCAGCGTCAGCACCGCATAGAGCACGGCGCAGGCCAGTACGGTCGGCCCGAACCCGATCCCTGCGATGGCCAGCCCGGCGACGAAACTCCCGAGCGGCATCGCCGCGGCCACCCCCGCTGTCGTCACGCCGAAGACCCGCGCGCGCATCCGCTCGGGCGTCAGCCCGTACATCGCGGTCGACAGCATCGGGTTGATCGCACCGGCCGCGAGTCCTGACAGCCCGAACACGAGGAGCAGCACCGGCACAGGGACATCGAGGAACATCGCGACGTACGGCGGCACCCCCGCGCAGAAGAACGAGAAGACGAACAGCCCCCGTCCGGCCAGACGGTGCCCCCAGACCGCGAACAGGGTCGAGCCGGCCAGGGCGCCACCGGCGAAGCATCCGACCATGAATCCGAGCAGCGCGCCCGATTCGGAGTTCGCTGTGGCATAGACCGGCTTGATCACCGTCAGGCCGGCGATGTCGATCGCGTTCGTCACCATGACGAGCAACACGACGCTGCGCAACAGCGGCTGCTTCGACAGGAACCGGAAGCCGTCCGAGAGCTCCTGCCAGTAGGTCCCGTCCGATTCCTCCCGCAGGGGCCTGGCCACCTTTCGTGGGATGCAGAGCGCGACAAGCAACGCGGAGACCGCGAAGGTCGCCGCGTTGACCAGCAGCGAGTTCGTCGCCCCTGCGAGCGCCACGAGGATGCCAGCGGTCGCGGCCCCGATCATCGACGCGCTCCTCTGCACGGCGGACTGCGCCCCGGCCGCCCGCGCCAGCGGCACACGGCCCCGCTCGGCGAGCCCGGGAAGCAGCACCGCCTTCGCCGTGTCGCCCGGGGTGTCGAGGAGGCCGCTGAGGAACACGAGCAGGAGGAGCAGCCAGAACGGCAGCCCGCTCGTCAGGGCGAAGACAGGGATGGCCAGCACGGTGAGCCCACTGGCGAGATCGGCGAGGATGCTCGCCGTCCGGTAGCCGAACCTGTCGATCACCGCACCGCCGAGGGCACCCCCGACGACGACCGGGACGGTGGCGAAGACCCCGGCCACGCCGGTCGCCACGGGCGAATCAGTCGTTCCGAGCACGTACAACGGGACGGCCACCATCGTGATCGCGTTGCCCGCCTTCGAGATGAGTTCGGCAGCGAGCAGCCCGACGAGCGGCGTGCGGTGGGTCGTTCCGACTGCGGTGGTCACGCGGGGTCCTGAGGTCGGTGCCCATCGGGGCGAGCGGATGCCGCGCCGGCTTCTGCGTGCCCGGTCGCGTCGCTGGAGGAGTCGGCGCTGGTCTGCGCGGGCCGCGGACGGACGAACGCGCTGTACATGAAGCGGGACGGGCGTGCTCCTGCGGCATCCGGGCGACTCCGTGCCTCCCAGCGGCGCGCGAGCGCTTCGAGCTCGTCGGCGAGTTCGCGTAGCTCGTCTGGCGTGAGGAAGCTCACCGTGTCACCGGTCGTCGCTGCTGCCACCCACTCCGGCTCGAGGGTCGGTTCCAGGTCGATGTACTCGGCGAGCTCGGCGGCCTGGGACTGCAGGAACGTGTGACGCATCGCCGCGCTCGCGACCCGGGTGTCCGGGTCGGCATTGAGCCGACTGGGTTCGTAGCGCGTGTGCGACTGGGCCGCCCGCCACCAGCGCTCGCGCGCATCCCGCGCATTCTCCGGGGCTTCGACGACGAAATCCGACCGGGCGAGAACCCCGATGTGGTAGCTGATCGACCCGGGTGCCTCGTCGAAGATGTCGGCGAGCATCCCGACCGACTGCGGCCCCGAGACGCGGAGTTCACCCAGCAGTCTCACACGTAACGGATGCGCCAGTGCGCGCATCGCCCGCGGATCGGTCAGCGCGCGGACGGGTGGAAGTGGGGTGGCCATGCCTTCACGATAGTTGCACAAGAAGTCTTGTGCAATGTTTCTTGTGGACTTTTCGCAAACAACATGCGCTCGTTACTACCGAACCGCCAGCCTCACCGTCACGGTGGTCCCCCGGCCTTCAGTGCTTTCGAACGACAGTGACCCGCGGTGCTCCTCGACGATCGCCTTCGTCACCGTGAGAGCGAGCCCGACTCCCGGAAAGTGTTCACCGATGGTGCCGGCGCGATAGAAGGGCGAGGTCATTGCCTCGAGTTCCTCGGACGGCACCCCGATGCCGTTGTCGGTCACGGTGATCGTGACGTTCTCTCCGTCGGACGTCACGGTCAGGCGGACCTGCCCTCCGAACGGACTGAACTTCATGGCGTTCGAGACGAGACTGTCGATGGCCTGACTGATCCGCTTCGGGTCGATCACCGCGATCACGGGTGCGGACGCATCGAGGGCGAACTGGACGCCCGCCTTCTCAGCGGCCGTCCGGCATCGCTCGAGCACAGCAGCGCACAGGGCGACGACATCCGTCGACTGCCGCTGCAGGCGAACGGCTTCGCGCTTCCGGCTGGCTGCCTCCAGAAGATCGAGGACGAGTCGCTGGAGCCGGTCGGCGTTCCTTTCGACCACGCCGAGGTGCTGGCGGACGTCGTCCGGCAGCCGTTCAGGCTCTTCGAGAACGAGTTCGAGGTAGCCGAGGATCGACGCAAGCGGGGTTCTGAACTCGTGCGACACGGATCCGACGAACTCGTCCTTCGCCGCGATCGTCTCGAGATACGCCGTGACGTCGTCGATGGCGATCACCGTTCCGGCGAAGCGGCCATCGGTATCGTGCAGCGGCCGCGCGGATGCCGCAACGGCGTGTTGCCGGGTACCGGGGGCGCTGATCCAGATGATCTGGTTGGAGTATTCATCGCCCCTGAGCGCCCGGGTGACGAACCCCTGCCCGTCAGGGAGCGACGTGACTCTGTCCTCCTGCAGCATGTATCCCTGCTGGTCGAGCTCGAGGGGGGTGAGTCCGGTGTTGACGATCACCGGATGGCTGAGGACCGAACGGTTCGCGAGGATCTGGTTGCCTTCGGCGTCATAGGCGAGGATTCCGATGTCGACGGCATCGAGCATGGCGTCGAGAAGTTCGGAGGTGCGTTTCTCCCGGGCGAGTGATGCGGCCGTCTCCCGTTCCTGCTCGATGAGCGAACGGATGCTCGCTGCGGCGCGACGCGACGCGACGAAAGTACTGGCTGCTGCGATGCTCACAACGGCCGGCGTGAGAAAGTTCCGCAGGGCGTGCTCGAGATCCATCGAATCCAGCTCGCCCACACCGGCCACCTCGACCAGCCCCAGGGAGAGCAGAACGGCCAGCCCGGCGAAGACCGGGCGGCCGGACAGACCCAGCCAGAGAGCGGGGAGGATCGCAAGAATGCTCAGCGCGTGGACATGGTGCTCGGGAACCTGCTGCATCACGATGAGCGCGATCATGTCGAGAACGGGGACCGCCAGGAGCCAGTCAGAGTCGGTTCGGCCGAGGATGGCGGCCAGTACCGTCGCCACGATCATCAGGCTGCTCGCTATGGCGAATGCGACGGTCCGCAAGGGTGCCGTATCCACGACGAGCGCGATGGCGATGGAGACGACCACGATCACGACGGCGGCGAGCTGGGTCGCGACTTCGGCCCGGTAGCCGAACCATCGCGTTCCCAGCACGGCGGCCGTTGACCTTCTCATAAGACGGACATCGTCTGCCGGGCGATCTCGAGTTCTTCGTTGGTGGGGATGACGAGCACGGTGACGGCGGAGTCGTCGGTGGAGATCCGGCGGGCATCCCGCGATTTCTCCTCGTTGCGTTCGTCGGAGAGACGGATGCCGAAGGCGTCGAGCCCCGACAGGGCGGCCTTGCGCACGGCGGCGGCGTTCTCCCCCACCCCTGCAGTGAAGGTGATGACGTCGATCCGGCCGAGCTGCGCGATGTAGTTGCCGACGTAGCCCTTGAGCCGATGCACGTAGACGTCGAAGGCGACCTGGGCGTTTTCGTCGCCCGCTGCGGCACGGCTGAGGACGTCGCGCATGTCGTTGGCGCCGCTCATCCCGAGCAGGCCGCTCTTGCGGTTGAGCAGGGTGTCGATCTCATCGAACGTCATTCCGGTTCGACGGTGCAGGTGGATGAGCACCGCGGGGTCGATGTCACCAGACCTGGTGCCCATGACGAGTCCCTCCAGCGGCGTCAGCCCCATGGAGGTCTCGACCGAGCGGCCGCCGGCGATGGCCGATGCCGACGCCCCGTTGCCGAGGTGGAGGACGATCTGGTTCAGCTCGGCGAGCGGTCGCCCGACGAAGGCTGCTGCCTCCTCGGAGACGAACTTGTGCGATGTGCCGTGGAAACCGTACTTGCGCAGCCGGTGCTTCTTGGCGAGAGCCGCGTCGATCGCATAGCTGTATGCCGCGGGCGACAGGGTCTGGTGGAACGCGGTGTCGAAGACGGCGACGTGCGGAACGTCGGGGAACGCCTTCTGCGCGGCCTCGATCCCCTGGAGGTTCGCCGGGTTGTGCAGTGGTGCGAGTTCCGCGAGCTCCTCGATGTTGATCCTCACGAGGTCGGTGATCGGGGTGGGCTCGAAGAAGCGCTTTCCGCCGTGGACGACCCGGTGCCCGACGGCGATCAGCGGATGCCGGTCAAGCGACGGACCGTCGGCGGCGAACGCGTCGAGCATCACTCTGAACCCGGCCGTGTGATCCGGGATCGGGAGGTCCCGCTCGGTGGTCTGGGGAGCATCGGACCTGTCGACGGACGGCACGTCGTCCCACGGGATGGTGTGCACGGCGTGGCCGGAGTCCTCGCCGATCCGCTCGACCAGGCCGGTCGCGAGCATCTGCTCCGTGTCCATGTCGATCAACTGGTACTTGAACGACGAGGAACCCGAGTTGACGACGAGGACGGCGCTCATGCGGGCGTCTCGCCTTGCGCCTGGATCGCCGTGATCGCGACGGTGTTGACGATGTCCTGCACCAGAGCTCCTCGCGACAGGTCGTTGATCGGTTTGTTGAGGCCCTGCAGGACCGGACCGATGGCGACGGCGCCTGCCGAACGCTGAACCGCCTTGTAGGTGTTGTTCCCGGTGTTCAGGTCGGGGAAGATGAAGACCGTCGCGCGGCCGGCCACTTCTGAACCGGGCATCTTCGACGCGCCGACCGCGGCATCCGCAGCGGCGTCGTACTGGATCGGACCCTCCACGAGCAGGTCGGGGCGACGGGACCTCACGAGCGCCGTTGCGTCTCGCACCTTCTCGACGTCGACGCCCGAACCGGACTCCCCCGTCGAGTAGGAGAGCATGGCGACCCGCGGGTCGATGCCGAACTGCACGGCGGTCTCAGTGGACGAGATGGCGATGTCGGCGAGCTGGGAGGCATCCGGATCGGGGATGACGGCGCAGTCGCCGTAGACGAGGACGCGGTCCTGCAACGCCATGAGGAACACGGAAGAGACGACGTTGACGCCCGGCTTCGTGCGGATGATCTCGAACCCCGGTCGGATGGTGTGCGCCGTCGTGTGCGCAGCACCGGAGACCATGCCGTCTGCCAGCCCGAGGTGCACCATCATCGTGCCGAAGTACGAGACGTCGGAGACCTGGTCACGGGCCTGGTCGACTGTGACGCCCTTGTGCGCGCGGATCCGAGCGTACTCCTCGGCGAACTTCAGCCCGAGGACGGGATCGTGGGAGGAGAGCACCTCGGCTCCGGAGATGTCCAGGCCGAGCTCGATGGCGCGGGACCGGACCTCGAACGGTTCACCGAGGATCGTCAGGTCGGCGACGCCACGGGCGAGAAGGGTGTGCGCTGCGCGGAGGATGCGATCGTCGTCGCCCTCGGGCAGGACGATGTGCTTGCGGTTCGCGCGGGCGCGTTCGAGGAGCCCGTACTCGAACATCAACGGCGTGACGACGGCAGTGCGGCTCACCTCGAGGCGGTTGAGGAGAGCGGTCGCATCGACGTGCTGTTCGTAGAGCGCCAGTGCCGCGTCGTACTTGCGCTGCGAATCGGCGGCCAGGCGCCCGCGGGTCCTGGTGATGGCGACGATGGTGTCGTAGGTGCCGAGGCCGGTCTTGATGATCGGCAGGGTCTGGGGAAGGCCGTCGAGCAGCTGCTCGACGGGTTCGGGCAGGTCGAACCCGCCGTTGAGCACGATCCCGGCGATCGACGGGAAGGTGCCTGAGCTCTGGGCCATCATGGCGGCGAGCAGCACTTCGGTGCGGTCGCCTGCGACGACGAGCACCGCTCCCTCGATCAGCCGCGGCAGCACATTGACCATGCCCATTCCCGCGACCACGACGCCGAGCGCTTCGCGGGAGAGCAGGGCGGGATCACCCTTGAGCAGCACGCCGTCTGTCGCCGTCATGATCGATTCCATGCTCGGGGCGATGAGGTACGGGTCCTCTGGGATCGCCCACACCGGCACACCGGGCTCGGCCTTCTCGATCGCCGCTGTGACGTCGGCGAGTCGGGCAGGATCGACCCTGTTGGCGATGATGGCGAGGAGGGTGGCATGCGCGTTGCGGAGTTCGAGAAGAGCGAGTTCGGCGATGTCGCCCATGTGCTCAGGGCTACGCGGGTCGGCCTGGCCGAGGCGTTCGCCCGAACCCTGGTTGGAGCGGCCACCGAGCACAAGAAGCACGGGGGCACCGAGGTTGGTGGCGATGCGAGCGTTGTAGCCGAGCTCGGTCGGGCTTCCGACGTCGGTGTAGTCGGAGCCGAGGATGACGACGGCGTCACACTTCGCTTCGACCGCCTTGTAACGCTCGACGATGTTCGACAGGGCGGCGTCCGCGTCGACGTGCACCGCGTCGTAGGTCACACCGATGCACTCGTCGTAGTCGAGATCCACGCTGTCGTGGCTGAGCAGGAGGTCGACGACGTAGTCGCGCTCAGAGGTCGACCGGGCGATCGGACGGAACACACCCACCCGCTGCACCTGGTGGGAGAGGGTGTCGAGGGTGCCGAGCGCGATCGTCGACTTACCGGTGTGCCCTTCGGCGGACGTGATGTAAATGCTTTTCGCCACGGGTCCACCATACGTTGCCCGCCCGGGCGACGACCCTCACCGCGACAGTCGTCATCTGTGGGGCGCCGGTCTCAGGCGTTGTCCGAGCCGGTATCGTCCACCCGTTCCTGCGCGTCCTCCTGCGAAACCCCTGCTCCGGTACCTGCCCACTGCCAGTTCGCGACCTCGGGAATGTCTTCGCCGTGGTCGCGCGTGTACTGGCGGGCGGCGAGCCGGGCATCCTGCATCTCCTGGCGGAGCCCCGCACACGTCGACGCGAGTTGCGGCACCCGGTCGATGACGTCGATGACGAGCCGGTACCGGTCGAGGTCGTTGAGCATGACCATGTCGAACGGCGTCGTGGTCGTGCCCTCCTCCTTGTAGCCGCGGACGTGCATGTTCTCATGCCCGGTGCGGCGGTAGGCCAGCCGGTGGATGAGCCACGGGTAGCCGTGGTACGCGAATATCACGGGTTTGTCGGTCGTGAAGACGGTGTCGTACTCGGTGTCCGAGAGTCCGTGCGGGTGCTCGTGCTCGTCCTGCAGCCGCATCAGGTCGACCACGTTGACGACGCGCACAGACAGCTCTGGCAGCCGTTCACGCAGGATGGATGCCGCTGCGAGCGTCTCCAGGGTCGGCACGTCTCCGGCGCAGGCGAGAACGACATCCGGATCGGTGCCTTCGGTCTCGGTGCCCGCCCAGTCCCAGATGCCGAGCCCTCGACTGCAGTGCGCGACGGCCTCGTCCATGGTCAGCCAGTTGGCCTGCGGCTGCTTGCCTGCTACGACGACGTTGACGTAGTTCACGGATCGCAGGCAGTGGTCGTAGGTGGAGAGCAGCGTGTTGGCGTCCGGCGGCAGATACACCCGCACGACGTCTGCCTTCTTGTTGACGACGTGGTCGATGAATCCGGGGTCCTGGTGACTGAAGCCGTTGTGGTCCTGCCGCCAGACGTGGCTGGAGAGCAGGTAGTTCAGGCTCGACACCGGGCGGCGCCACGGGATCTCACGCGTGGTCTTCAGCCATTTGGCGTGCTGGTTGAACATCGAGTCGATGATGTGGATGAACGCCTCGTAGCAGTTGAACAGGCCGTGTCTGCCGGTCAGCAGGTAGCCCTCGAGCCAGCCCTGGCACTGGTGTTCGCTCAGCACCTCCATCACGCGGCCGGCGCGGGCCAGGTTCGTGTCGACGGGGAGGATCTCGGCGTTCCACTGTTTGCCTGTGTGTTCGTAGACAGAAGGAGCCAGCCGGTTGGAAGCCGTCTCATCCGGTCCGAAGATGCGGAAGTTGACCGGGTTCTCGGCGATGACGTCCGCGAGCCAGATGCCGAGCACCTTCGTCGCCTCAGCGGTCGTCGCGCCTGGCGCAGGCACGTCGACGGCGTAGTCGCGGAAGTCGGGGAGGTCGAGGTCGCGCCTCAGCACCCCGCCGTTGGCGTGCGGGGTGGCGCTCATCCGGAGGTCGCCTGCCGGGGCGAGGGCGGCGATGTCCTCGTGCAGCCGACCGTCATCGCCGAAGAGTTCCTCAGGCCGATAGCTCTTCAGCCAGTCCTCGAGGATGCGGGTGTGTGCCTCGGTGTCGCGCGCGTTGGCGAGCGGAACCTGGTGCGCCCGCCAGGTGTTCTCCACCGGCTGTCCGTCGATCTCGGCCGGGCAGGTCCAGCCTTTCGGAGTGCGCAGGATGATCATCGGCCAGCGGGGGCGGGTGACATCCTCACCCGCCGCTTGCTGCTCGGCCGCTGTGCGCTTGATCGCGGCGATCTCGTCCATGACGGTGTCGAGGGTCGCGGCCATGCGCGCGTGCACGAGGATCGGGTCCTCACCGTCGAAGCCGCCGGAGACGATGTGCGGCTTGTGACCGTGCCCGCGCATGAGGTCGAGAAGTTCCTCTTCGGGGATGCGGGCGAGGATGGTCGGGTTGGCGATCTTGTAGCCGTTGAGGTGCAGGATCGGCAGCACGACGCCGTCCTGCAACGGGTCGACGAACTTGTTCGAGTGCCAGCTCGTGGCGAGCGGGCCGGTCTCGGCTTCTCCGTCGCCGACGACAGCCGCTACGATCAGGTCGGGGTTGTCGAACGCGGCACCGTAGGCGTGGCTCAGCGCGTAGCCGAGCTCGCCGCCCTCGTGGATCGACCCGGGTGTCTCGGGCGCGACGTGACTCGGGATGCCGCCGGGGAACGAGAACTGGCGGAACAACCGCTGCAAGCCATCCTCGTCCTGGCTGATCCGGGCGTAGACCTCGGAGTATGTGCCCTCGAGGTAGGCGTTCGCGACCATGCCAGGTCCACCGTGGCCAGGACCGGCGACGTAGAGCATCGACTGTTCACGCTCACGGATGATGCGGTTGAGGTGCGCATAGACGAAGTTGAGGCCGGGAGTGGTGCCCCAGTGGCCGAGCAGGCGCGGCTTGATGTGCTCGACCGCGAGCGGCTGGCGCAGCAGCGGGTTGTCGAGCAGGTAGATCTGGCCGATCGACAGGTAGTTCGCTGCCCTCCACCAGGCATCGATGCCCGCCAGGTCGTCATCCGTGGTCATGGTCGGTGTCGGGTCGTCCGTCTGGGCTGCCATGGCCTCATCCTAGGGACGCGAGTCGTGCGGCCGATAGGGCCGAACGGCCCGGCGTGGAGGGTGATAATGCGACGAGGGCATCCGCCCAGGTCGAGGGCATCCGGTACACCGGGAACCTTCGACCGAAACGGATGCCCTCGAGGGAGCAGCGGCGGTTACGCGACCTGTGCTGCTCGGCGAGCGCGAACCAGGACGCCACCGGCGAGCATCAGCACGATCCCGAGCCACAGCCAGCCGGCCAGGTCGGATCCTGTGCTCGCGAGGTCATCGTCTCCGGCCGGGTCGGCACCGGGTCCCGCTGCGACGGTCACCGTGATGGATGCCGCAGCGAGCGTGGCCCCGTCCCGGAGCGCGGCGATCTCGTACGCCCCTGCCGCGGTGTCGGCCGGAATGGTGAGCCGCACCGATGCGTTGCCGTCGGCATCCGTCGTCACTGTCTCGAGCACCGCCGGCAGGGCGAGCGCGAACAGTGCGAATTCCGCTGTGGGCTCTCGCAAGGCCAGTTCGATCTCGGTGTCAGCGTCGAAGCCGCTGAGTTCGACGTCGACCGTTCCGCCGGCGACAACGCTGCCTGGCGTCACCGTGATCAGCGGTTCGGATGCCTGGACGGCAGAGACCAGCTGGGCGACACCCCACCGGGCGGTCGACTGGTAGCCGGCTCCGGACGGGTCGGCCCAGTTTCGGATGCCCGTTCGAGCGCCGTTCGATGCGTCGTTGACCTGCAGGTCGAGACCCTGGAACGAGCCGACGCCACCGGATTCGAGGAGGCTGACGGCGACCTCGACGCGGTAGCCGGCATCCGTTCGCGTCGTCGCCGACTCGACCCTGGCACGCTGGAACGCTTCGTCACCGGTTCCGAACGACACGACGTTGTCCGCACTGATGCGGATCTGCGTGTCGTCGTAACGGTACGAGCCGTTCTTGTAGTTGCCTGCGTCGACGTAGATCTCGACCGAGTCCTGGATCCACGGGTCTGAGCCAGACACGTCGACGGTCGGATCGGTGACCTCGGCGAGCAGGTAGAGCATGTTGTCGCGCCACAGCGTGCTGAAGACCGCGGATGCTCCTGCCGTTCCCTCGACCTGCTTGGTCGTCTCGACCGTGCCTGCGCTTGCCCACAACTCGTCGAGGTCTCCGTCGATCGCGGGTGCCGTGGCCGTCTCAGCGACTTCCTGGTATGAGAGGGGCTCGAGCAGGGTCAGGGTGCCGATGGCACCCTCGGTGTTCCAGCCCGCCGTTGCGCCGTCGTTCTGTACCCGCACGTCGAAGTCCACCGTGTCGCCCTCGGCTGCTCCGTCGAGGGGCAGGTGTGCGACGATGCGGTAGCCGTCATCCGTTTCGGTGATGACACCATCGACGTCGCCGCTGCCGTCACGGCCGACGCTCGCCGTCTCGTCGCCCCAGGCGAACTCGACGCCGTCGGAGACATCCGTCGTCGGGTCGTTCACCTCGACGTACACGGTCAGGTGATCCGGCTGCCAGCGCAGCTGGAACGCGGCGTCCTGCTCGATGGCCTGCAGAGGCAGCTGACGCCACGCGATGGCATCCGTTGCGTCGCCGTCGAGCGGAACGTCGCCCTGGAAGACGTTGGCGGTGCGCAGTCGTGCGGGCAGTTCCGTGTCGACGATGCCGTAGTACGCGGGCTTCGCGACGAGCGAGTCGGTGAACACGAGTGGCGCCCCTGAGCTGTTGCGCCAGCTGCGTCCGTCGGTGAGGCCCCAGACCGTGACCGAGAACAACTCGTCGGAGTAGTCGCGGAAGATCCGGTAGGCGTCGCGGTAGAAGTACCCCTGTTCGACGAGTTTCGCCTGGGTCACCGGCGTACCTGTGGTGACGTCGAGTTCGGTCACAGCCTGCGTGAGGCCGAGTCCGGTGAACGCGTCGAGCGCAGTCTCGAGCGCGGCGACCGGAGTCGACAGGCTCACGTGGAACTGGTGTCCCACACCGTCGACCGGCGTTCCGCGCTCCAGCATCCTCTCGACGAGGGCGAGCAGGCGGGCCTGCTTGCCGCTCTGCTCGGTGTTGTAGTCGTTGATGAACAGCGTCACCGGGCGGTCAGCGCCTGCGGCAGCGAACTCGCCGTTGAACGCCTCATCGGCGTACTCGAACGCGAGGTCGATGAACTCCTCGCCGAGGATACGGAACCACTCGCTGCGACGCAGGCCATCTGCGTTCTCGTTGCCGTCTGAGACCACTTCGTTGACGACGTCGAATGCGTACAGCGGGTTGGTGTCGCTCCCGAATTCGCCGTAGGTGTCGCTGAGGTGCTCGGCGACCGCGAAGATGTGCGCGCGCATGCGATCCCGAAGGATCTGCTGGTCCGCATCGCTGTCAGTGAGGGCGGCTCCTGCGTCGTCCTGGAAGAACCAGGCAGGGGTCTGGGAGTGCCAGACGAGCGTGTGCCCGTAGACACTGAGGTCGTTGTCCTGTGCGAACTGCATCAGGGTGTCGGCCTCAGCGTGCGGGGTGAAGACGCCGTCGGCGTCATACCAGGCCTCCGGCTTCATGTAGTTCTCGGAGGTGACCTGGTTGAAGTGCTTGTTGAGCAGCTCGGCGGCCGTCCCTGTGGTTTCACGGCTGTCGATCGCGACGCCGCTCGCGAAGTCCACGGTGTCCTTGATCGGGGTGAGGTCCTCGACCTCACCGGCGGCAGGCACGGTGACGGTGATGTCATCGACCAGGAACGCCGACGTGTTTCCGCCGTTGTAGGCGGTCTCGAAGTAGAGCAATGCTTCGTCTGCTGCGCCCATCTGGAACGTCTGCGTGACCTGTACCCAGGAGCTGTTCGACATGCCGGTGAACTGGCCGAGCGTTCCGTACGAGGTCGAGCCTCCCGTCGTGCGTGCGAGGCTCAGCCAGACGTCGCCGGGAGTCTCGCCTGCGGCGAACTTCACCCACGCGGATACCTCGTAGGTCTGCCCGGGGAGCAGGATGCCGGTCACGTCGTGCCCGATTCCCTGGCCCTCGGAGACACGCTCCGAGATCAGCGCGGACTGCGAGCCGCTGTGTGCCTCGTCGGTGGACACGATGACGGAGGCCGCACCGCTCGCGTCCTCGCGCGGAACCCAGGTACCGAGTCCGTCTTCGAACCCGGTGTTGAGCGAGGAGAGGTCCGAGTCGCCGGGGTCCGTCGGATCTGTCGGATCTTCCGCCCGGAGTACGGAGATCGAGAGATCGTCGAGCAGGTAGCTGTAGCTCGTGCCGCCGGGCAGGTCGGCCGTGCCGATGTAGGTCTGCAGCGCCGCAGCATCCGTTCCCTCCGCGATGTCGAGGGTTCCGGTGACCGTCGTCCAGGCGTCGGCTGTCATCGTGGTGTTGCCGATCCACGTGTATGCGGGCTTCATCACGAAGCGCACGCCCACAGGGGACGCTGCGGCATCCGCAAGCCGTGCCTTCATGGTGAAGGTGAGCGTGTCGCCCGGCTCGAGGTCGCTGAAGAACCCGGTCGGGGTCTGGATGCCGCTGTAGTCGTTCGCGCGATCGCCGACACGCAGCGCGGTGCCGCCCTCGCCGTCATCGACGTAGGTGAGTGCAGGCCCGCCGCTCGACTCCCAGCCTCCGAGCGTGCTGTCCTCGAAGTCGCTGGACGCGAGAACTTCGGGTTCTGCCGCCGCGGCCGGCGATGTCAGAACCGGTACGAGAAGCGCGGCCGCCAACGTTCCTATGACGAGAGTGCGGGACATGGATCTGACGCTCATAACGCTCCTTTGCGTGGGAAAAGCGAGACTGCATGGTGACGTGACCGCCGACTGCAGGGTGATGCCGAAGAAGCTCGAAAGTTTCGACACCTGCGTCGAAACCACTCGAATGGTTCGAATCCTAGGGGGGTGCGACTTTTGTTGTCAAGATCGACAAATACCCTTGACGGGCGGCGGTTCGTGTGACGAGAGGCCTCGCGTCCGACGGGAGAGGCGGCGCGGAGCACTGAGGCTCTCGGGATCCCCGGCTCCGTGCGAGCCCTGGGCTCCGTTAACGAGAAAAGACTCCTCGCGCACCCGCCAGAGCCCGGTTACCCTTGCTACGTTTCCGTCCTGGGGGAGTTGGCCTGGATGGCGCCACGCGAGGAGCCAGCATCCATTCTACAGACTCCTGAAGCCTTCGCGACCGCGGGCAAACCGACGCGTTCGGATGTCCGCGCGAAGCACGGTAGGATAGCTGAGGCTGAAATCGCGAGAGCGATTCGGCTGGTCCGGAGGATTCGCCTAGTGGCCTATGGCGCACGCTTGGAAAGCGTGTTGGGTTAACGCCCTCGGGGGTTCGAATCCCCCATTCTCCGCCAACACCAGAAACGCCCATCGGTTCCGGCCGGTGGGCGTTTTCTGCACCCCGGGCCGCGCAACTACCTGAACGGGCGGAAGAAGTCCCTGAGCTCCTGCGCGTACAGTTCGGGTTCCTCGAACGGCGCGAAGTGGCCCCCTCGGTCGGGCTCGGTGAGACGCACGACGTTGGCCATCCGCTCGACCCACTCGCGCGGCGGCCGGACGATGTCCCCGGCGAACAGGGAGAAACCAGACGGCACCTCGACCCGTCGTTCGAGTTGCCCGACCGGGATGCCGGCGTTGGCGTTGTACATCCGCATCGACGAACCGATGGTCCCGGTGAGCCAGTAGATCATGACGTTCGTCAGGATCTCGTCCTTCGAGAACCGGTCCTCGCCGTCACTCCACGCGCGAAGCTTCTCGACGATCCAGGCGGCCAGCCCGACGGGTGAGTCGGTGAGGCCGAACGCGAGCGTCTGCGGTTTCGTCCGGTGCATCGCCGCGTAAGCGCCCTCGCTCGCGCCCCATGACGAGACTTCGGCGAACCAGTTCCGCTCCGCCGACGACAGTCCGGCGGGGTCTCCGCTGAACACGGGCAGCCCGGCATCCATGCGGTGCACAGCGACAACACGTTCCGAGTGATCGAGCGCGAGGTATCGGCTCACATGGCTGCCGATGTCGCCGCCGGCGGCACCGAAACGCTCATAACCGAGCACGGTCATCAGTTCTGACCACAACCCGGCCACCGCGGGCGAAGCCAGTGGAGCACCCGTGGGGCGGTCGGAATACCCGAACCCGGGCATGTCAGGAACGATCACGTCGAATGCGTCGGCCGGGTCGGCACCGTGGGCTCCGGGATCCACGAGAAGAGGAACAACCTTCGAATACCGCCAGAACGAGTCGGGCCACCCGTGATTGAGCAGGAGAGGCAGAGCCGGGCGCGCTGACTCGGATGCCCGTGCGTGCACGAAGTGGATACCCAGCCCGCCGATCGTGGCCCGGTATCGCGGCAGCCGCGCGAGCTGCGCCTCGTGCATCGACCAGTCGAACCCGTCCAGCCAGTAGGCCACCAGATCGCGGAGGGAGGTCACATCCGTTCCCAGCGTCCACCCGGCATCCTCCGGCGCGTCTGGCCACCGGGTCGCCCGCAGTCGCGCGCGGAGATCCTCGAGCGCCGCAGGGGATGTCGTGGCGACGAACGATTCCGGGCGAGAGGACGAGCTCAGCATGGGACTCATGCTATCGATCGGCCAGTCGGCCCTACGAGGGCTCCTCGGGAGCCGCCTTCGGATTCGGCGCCTTCGACTGCCTGCTGCGGTTGACGGCGCCGAAGATGACCCGGATACCACCGCCGAGGACGAGCAGGTTGAGGATCATCTGAACCGTCACGATGACTCGCGCCGACTGACTGGTGGGCGTGATGTCACCGAAGCCGACGGTCGCGAACGTCGTGACCGTCATGTACAGCGAGTCGATGCGCGTCATCCCGTCGGGGCTGAAGCTCGCCGGATCGCTGCTCTCCATGAGGAAATAGGTGGCTGCGAAAACGAGTATGAAAAGCGGGGCAGTGATGGCCAGCGCTTCGACGGCCCTGAGCGCAGGATGATCCGCCCGCATGATCGCGCGGATCTGAAAGACGAACACTGTCACGATCAGCACCAGCGCGATGACGAGGGATACGGCGAGAGACACACGGCTGAAGTCATCGAGCGGCAACAGGAAATACAGGGCGACCAGAACCGAAGCCGAGATCAGGGCGCGGAGCAGGCCGAGCAGGAGAAACCGACGACGCTGCGCCGGCGACAGCGCCTGGGCTGGTGTGTCGGTCATCGCGTTCCTCCCTCCTGCCTGATGGTCACCGGCTGCGACGGCGGTGGTAGCTCCTCAGGGTAGGACTGCGGGGTTCAGCGGGGCAAGACTCGGACGGCAGGCGAAGAGGCGACTCCTCATTCCGTGAGCCCTCCCGGGTGTGGGAGCGCATGCTGATTCGCCACGAAATTCCGACACGCGAAACGTCCCCCAAAGGGTGGATACCACCTTCCGGACTTTATGCACCAGAATGAAACCCGAAGCGGGGGCGCAACACATGAGCATGACTGACGATAGAACTGTGGTGTCTGTGCGGGTTCGCCAGGGGCTGCTCGCCCAGGGAATCGTCGCATTGCTGGCTCTCAGCGTGCCGATTCTCATCGTGTTGTACTGGCTCACCATCCCGACCGGAGCCTGGGTGTGGGTCCTCCTGGCGCAGGCTGGGGTCCTGGCAGCGATCGCTTTCGCGACGGTTCGCTTCCTCCGGGTGCGTATCGGGGTCACTCCGACGCACCTGATCGAACGGCGATTCTTCTTCGGCACCACGCGCATCCCGCTCGAGTCGATCGCCCGCGTCGTCATGCTGGAGATGCACCGGACGATGGCATCGCAGTCTCGCCTGCAGATGTTCGTCCTCGACAAGGGTGGACTGCCCCTGCTGCGCATGCGCGGTGAGTACTGGTCGAGGAACAGCATCAACCAGATCGCGTCCCACCTCACGATGGCGCCGATCGAGCACGTCGACCACCCGGTCACGCTCGACGAACTGCAGTCGACCCGACCCGAAATGCTCTATTGGTTCGAACGCCGCCCGAGCCGGATGCCCTAGGCGGTCTTCTTTCCCATCACGACGCCGTCCGCATCGGCAGCGAGCTCGCTGAACCCGACCCGGCCATAGAAGGCCTGAGCCGCTGTGTTGCTCGTGCCGACAACGAGGTGCAGCCCCTGAACGCCCCTGGCGTTGAGGGCAGCGGCGAGCGTCTCAACGAGGCTGCGCCCGAGGCCGCGCCCCTGCGCTTCGGGCAGCAGGTCGATGTGCAGGTGTGCCGGGTACTCGTCGACCGCGTCGATGAGCACCCGCTCGGGGTCTCCTGCCGACGCGACGACGGAACGTTCGGCAGCTGAGTCGCCCGTGTGCCCACCGACGACACTGGGCCACCACTCGGTGCTGAACCACGCGGCGAACGCCCTCGTGTCCGCTGTTCCGAGGATGTAGCCGACCGCCCGCTGTCCGTCGTCGACGATGAACGCCAACTCGGGCTCATGGTCGACGTACGGGAGCGCGTAGATGTCGGGAAGGAGGGCGTCCGAGGAGTACAGCCCCGTCGCATCCTGCCCGCTGTCACCGGTGCGGACGCAGATGTCGGCGACGTCGTCGCGGTCGGCGGGAGTGTACGGGCGGATGTTCATCATCCGTCCGAGTTTAGGGAACCGCGGCGGGACCTCGGTCATTTCTCCGGTTCGTACCCGACGAGCCAGTGGAGCCCATGGCGGTCGATGACCTGGCCATCCGAGGCGCCCCAGGGCTTCGGGGCAAGGGGATCGACCACCTGTCCGCCGACGGAAAGCCTGTCGAACCACTCGTGGAGGACGGCGGGTTCTGCAGCTCCCAGCAACGAGAGCCGGACGCCCTCGAGCCGGACGCTGGCCTCTCCCGGTGCGGCATCCGACCCCGAAAGAGCGACCACACCGGAGAGAACTCCGTGAGCGATGGCGTCGGGTGAGCCGTCGCTCCTGCCGAAATCTTCATTCGTGTACAGGGAGAGCTCGCCGCCGAAAACGTCCGCGTAGAAGCCGAGGGCCTCACGCGCCGTGCCGGGGAACGTGACATAGATCTGTGGCGCCGTCATGCCCCTCAGTATACGAACGCCCTCCGGCCGGACGTCGCCTGGCATCCGTCGAGTGGGCGTCCTCCTAGGCTGGGACCATGTGGCAGCCGGCGACCCTCGAGGACTACCTCACGCGCTGGCGTGTCACTCCGACCGGCCGGGCTTTCTCCACGCCCTCGTCGCACCTGCAGCCCGTGCTCAGAGGCGACGTTCCTGCGATGCTGAAGGTCGCCAGAATCGAGGAGGAGGCGAAGGGATGCCGCCTGCTCGACTGGTGGGACGGCGACGGCGCCGCCCGCGTGTTCGAGGTCGATGATCACGCCGCTCTCCTCGAATGGGGTGGCGCGTCACTCGTCGACCTGGCCGGGCAGGACGACGACCGTGCGACGCGGATCCTGTGCGACGTGGCCGCGTCGCTGCACGCGGCATCCACCCGCCGGTTCGCCGATCGCCCCGGCGGCCTGATCCCTCTCAGCATCTGGTTCGAGTCGCTGTTCGCGAACGACCGCGGAGGCTTCTACGGGCGAGCCGCCGCGACCGCACGACGCCTGCTCGACGACTCAGACGCAGTCGTGCTGCACGGAGACCTGCACCACGGCAACGTGCTCGACTTCGGCGAGCGCGGACCGCTCGCCATCGACCCCAAGTTCCTCGTCGGCAATCGGGCGTTCGACTACACGAACATCCTCTGCAACCCGAGCCAGGGTCTCGCCGAGGCGCACTTCGACCGACGGGTCGCGCTCATCAGCGACCTGGCCGGCACTCCGCCCGAGTCGTTGCTCGAGTGGACGGTCGCCTGGACCGGGCTCAGCGCCAGCTGGCTCGCGACCGACGGCAACACCGGCGACGAACGACGGGCGTTGCGGATCGGGGCACTCGCCGAAGAGAGGTTGGTTTCGGGAGGAAATTAGCGGGGTCTGTCCACGCATGGACGATGGACCCCCGGATTTTCCTCCTGAAACGACCGCTAGCGCCGCCGGCGGGTGCCGAAAATCCCCTCAACGACACCGGTGAGGATGGTCTTCGTCGCCCGGGAGGTCAGCACCTCTTCGAGTACGGTTTTCTGCGGCCGGGACGTCGTGCGCCGCGTCGTTCCCTGCGTCTTCCTGAGCAGCCGCTCATATTCGGCATCCGCCTTCTTCTGTGCTGCCGCCTGGGCCTTGTCCATCGCGGCCTTCTGCTTCGCGTACTCAGCCTCGGCTTTGGCCCGTGCAAGTGCCTCCTCCTCAGCGGCCGCTGCCTGGTTGGCCGCTTCCATCTTCGCGGCGAGGACCTCGCGGGCCGACTCCCGGTCCACCGGCGTGCCATAGGTGGGCAGAAGGGTGGATGCCGCGACGGCGGCGTCGATCGAGGCATCCGGGCTCGGCGACATCAGTCCCTGAGGAGCCCGAAGCCGCGTCCAGGCGACCGGTGACGGCGCGCCCTTCTCGTTCATGACGGTGACGATGGCTTCGCCCGTGCCGAGCACGGTGAGGGTCTCCTCGAGGTCGTAGCCCGAGTTCGGGTAGGTGGAGACGGTGGCACGGAGCGCCTTGGCGTCGTCTGGAGTGAACGCCCGCAACTGGTGCTGCACGCGGGAGCCGAGCTGCCCGAGCACGTCACCTGGCACATCCTTCGGCGTCTGCGTCACGAAGAAGATGCCGACCCCCTTCGACCGGATCAGCCGCACGGTCTGCGTGATCTGGGAGAGGAAGTCCTTGGAGGCGTCCGCGAAGAGCAGGTGCGCCTCGTCGAAGAAGAAGACGAGCTTCGGTTTGTCGAGGTCACCGACCTCGGGGAGGTCGTTGAACAGGTCCGCGAGCAGCCACATCAGGAACGTCGAGTAGAGCGCGGGCTTGTCCTGGACACCCGGGACCTCGAGCAGGCTGATGACGCCCTTGCCGTCTGCCGTGGAGCGGAGGAACTCGGCCGTGTCGATCTCGGGTTCGCCGAAGAACACGTCAGCGCCCTGGTCGGCGAACGTGATGAGCTCTCGGAGGATGACGCCGACGGTCGCGCCGGACAGCCCGCCGAGGTCCTTGAGTTCGGCCTTGCCCTCGTCGCTCGCGAGGAAGCTGAGCACGGCACGGAGGTCCGTGAGGTCGAGGAGCGGCAACCCGGCCTTGTCGGCGTAGTGGAAGACGAGGCCAAGGCTCGACTCCTGGGTGTCGTTGAGGCCCAGGACCTTGCTCAGCAGGATCGGGCCGAACCCGGCGATGGTCGCCCGGATCGGCACTCCCCTGCCGACACCACCGAGGGAGAAATACTCGAGGGGGAAGGCGTCAGGGGTCCAGTCCTGACCGATCCCTGCGGTGCGCTTCAGGAGCTTCTCGGTTCCTTCGCCCGGAACAGCCATCCCTGACAGGTCGCCCTTGATGTCTGCGGCGAATACGGAGACGCCGTGGGCGCTGAGCTGCTCGGCGAGCCCCTGCAGGGTGCGGGTCTTGCCTGTGCCCGTCGCACCCGCGACGAGACCGTGCCTGTTCATCATGGCGAGCGGGATCCGTACCTGGACCGACGGGTCCGGGTCGCCGTTGACGAGAGCGCCCATCTGCAGGGCCGGCCCGTCGAAGGCGTAGCCGGCGCGGATGCGCTCGACGTCGTCTGGACCGAGCGGGCCCGGTGTCGCGACGGGAACGGATGACGCGGAGGACTCAGCGGACGCAGCGGATGCCGCTGCGGATACGGCAGCATCGGCCTGCCCGGTCGCAGCCGCGGTGGTCGCAGCGGCCGCTGCCTCGGCGGCATCCCGCGCGGCGGCGGTCGTGGCGTCTGCGGCTGCACGGGCATCGGCGGAGGCGTCTGCTGCTGCTGTCGCGGCAGACTGGGTCGACTGGTCCTTTGCGGCGGTCGCCTCGGCGGCTGCCACGTGTGCGGCATCCGTCGCGGCCCTGCCGTCAGCTTGTGCCTGGTCGACGGTCGCCTGCGACTTCGCTTCGGCGTCGGCCTTCGCCGCAGCCGCTGCGTCTTCGAGGCGTTTGAGCGCGGCTGCCGCTGCCGTCTGGGCCTGCTCGGCCGCCTCAGCGAGGGCGGCTGCCTCGGCTCGGGCAGCGGCGAGTGGATCTGTCTGTTCGGAGGCGTCGCTCATGGCTCGAGCCTAGCCACCGCCCGGATCGGACCGCAGGGGTTGCAGCGGACCGCCTTTCGCCGGCAGTACCGTTCACAACTGCGGAGAATCGCGGCGGATCGGTCCGATACGACCGCAGGCAGGCCCGGCGCGGCCGAAAACTCCGACGTTGGGAACGCCACCACCAGCACTTCGGGAGGAAGATCAGGGGGTCCGTCCGCACATGGAACTCAGACCCCTCGATTGTCCTCCCGAAACCGCAGGTCAGGCGGGCAGCAGGGTCCGCTCGAGGAACTCGTTCACGAATACACGAGACGGATCCAGCCGCGCGGCCAGAGCCCGGAAGTCACCGATCCGCGGGTACACCCGCTCAAGCGCTGCGGTATCGGCGGAGAACAGCTTGCCCCAGTGGGGCCGCGCCGAGAACGGCGCGAGCGCCTCCTCGATCTCGGAAAGCAGGGCCTCGACCTCCGGCTGCTGCTTCAGCCAGGTGAAGTGGATTCCGACAGCATCGGTCTCGTACGCACCGCTCAGCCAGAGCGTGTCAGCGGCGAACGTTCGCACCTCGCACACCTGCAGCAGCGGCGCGATCCGGCCGGCGAGCGAACGCACGGCGCGGAGAGCATCGACGGCATGGCGCCGCGGCACGAGGAACTCCGACTGCAGTTCCTCACCGTTCGACGGGGTGAAGTCGAGCCGGAAGTGCGGCAGCCGGTCCAGCCACGCCCCCGGCACGCCCATCTGGGCGGTGCAGTTGACGGCGGAGATTCCGGGCAGCGGATGCCGGTCGGCCGGCGCCGCGACGGCACCGAACAGGTCGGACGGTGCCGCGGCATCCACCCCGGACCGTCGCTTCAGCCAGACCTGGTCGAGCACGTCGGGGTTCCGCCACGTGGTGAAGAGGGAGACGCTGTACGCGGCGCCGGTGATGGCATCGAAATTGGCCTCGACGGCCTCGAACGCCAGCCCTTCGAACACGGACTGCTCGATGTCGAAGGTCGGCTCGATGTCGAGGGTCACTCGCGTGACGATGCCCAGCGCGCCGAGGCTGACGACGGCTCCGTCGAAATCGGCATCCCCACGCTTGAGCTGGAGCACGTCGCCGGACGCGAGCACAAGCTCGAGCCCCGCGACGGAGGCCGCGAGCGACGGGACCCGGTTGCCCGAGCCGTGGGTCCCCGTGGCGATGGCCCCTCCGACCGAGATGTGCGGCAGGGAGGCCAGGTTCGGCAGCGCCCATCCGGATGCCTGCAGCTCCGACGCGAGGTCGCCGTAGCGGATGCCTGCACCCACCGTCACGGTGCGGTCCTTCGCGTTGATGAATGGCGCAGACCGCAACAGCTCTGTGGAGATCAGCAGGTCGGCGGAGTCGGCGATGGTGTTGAACGAGTGCCGGGTGCCGAGAGCACGCACGGCCGTCGCGCCGCGGAGCAGCCGCTGAACGTCGTCCACGCTCGCCGGAGCTTCGATGCGCGCCGCGCGATAGGCGTGATTCCCGGACCAGTTCGTGCCGATGACGCTTGTCACAGTTGCCTTTCCTGCGCCTGTGGCGCGGTTCGTCCCTCCGCGAGCGAGGGGTTCAGGTCGTCGGCAGCCGGATGCGCATCCGCCAGGGCCACGATCGCCCAGCGGAATTACGGCACGAGTGCCACGTCCATTGTGCCGGTAATCGGGGCATCCCCGTCGGCCCACACCGGGTGCGGGCTCGTTTGTGACGACGAGGCGGCGGGACGAGCGCGGATGCCGCGGTCGGCCTCCTCACTCGATGCGGGCCTCCTCACGCCGCGTGCCGGGCGAGTGCGTCCGGAACAGGTGAGTGCATGTCTCCTAGGGGCGCAGCTCCGTCGGCGTCCGGCGGGCCCATGCCGTGACCAGCTCGGTGCGCACCGTGACCCCCGAGCCCGGCCCGGTAGGGACGGTGAGTCGTCCGTCGCGCAGAACGAACGGCTCGGTGAGGTCCTCGGCGTAGTATCGGTCCGAGGCGCTCGTGTCTCCTGGCAGGGTGAATCCGGGCAACGCAGCGAGCGCGACGTTCATCGCCCGGCCGATGCCCGTCTCGAGCATCCCACCGCACCAGACAGGGATGCCGAGGTCGACGCAGACGTCGTGGATCGCGACCGCAGGGAGGTATCCACCCACGCGCCCCGGCTTGATGTTGATGATCGACGTCGCCCCCCGTTCGATCGCGTCGACGGCAACACCGGCCGAGACGACGGACTCGTCGAGGCAGACCGGAGTCTCGATTGCTGCGGCGAGCGCGACGTGCGAGGCGATGTCCTCTTCGTCGAACGGCTGCTCGATCAGGAGGAGGTTCCAGGCGTCGAGTCGCCTGAGGTGGGCGATGTCGTCGCGGGTGTACGCGGTGTTGGCATCGACCTGCAGCAGGGCATCCGCGCCGATCAGTTCGCGCACCCTCCTGACCGGTTCGACGTCCCAGCCCGGTTTGATCTTGAGCTTGATCCGTCGGTATCCGGCGTCGACGTAGCCCCGCACTTCGTCGAGCAGCTCGTCGATCGACGTGCTGATGCCGACCGAGACACCGCAGTCCACCTCGGTGCGGACGGCTCCGAGCCTCTCGCCGAAGCTGGTTCCGGATGCCCTCAGCTCGGCATCGAGGACGGCCGCCTCGAGCGCCGCCTTGGCCATGCGATGACCGACGACCGGGGAGAACAGCCTCTCGAGGTCGGCCGCGCGAAGGTCGGGCGCCGAGAAGAGGAGCGGCGCGAGGTGGTGCTCGATGACGTGGGCGCAGCCGTCGACGTATTCAGAGCTGTAGCCGGGTGACGCGCCCGCCACGCACTCGCCCCAGCCGTCGCCGCCATCAGTGCGGAGGTGGACAAGGAGCACGTCCCGTTCCGTCTCCCGTCCGAAACTCGTTTCGAACGGGCGCACGAGTGGCATCCCGATCCGGTGCAGTTCAATCGACTCGACCTTCATCTGCCGACCCTATCCTTCGACAGGCTCAGGGACGGGAGCGCTAGACGAATACATAGCCCCCGTGCACGAACTCGACCGACAGGCCCTCGTCGAATGCCGGCCCGAAGACGGCGCGGGATGCGTCCCTGAACTCGGCGGCGGCGTCCGGATCGTCACGGCGGAAGGACTCGAAGTCCGGGTGCAGTTCGAACCGGATGCCGTGATCATGCGCCGGCACGTCAGGGCCGGTCCACGTGGAAATGGGTCCCGCGCGCTCCAGCGAGCGGGCGATCGACTCGAGCACCTCGGGCGAATCGAGCTGCCAGCTCACCTCGAACCGGTCGCTGCGGTCGGCGCCTGAGATGGCGTCGTCGAGCCGCCCGTAGAAGTCGGGATGGTAGGCGATCACCTTCGCCCCGAGCTTGTCGAGGTTGAGGTGGGCGTTGCGGCGGATCAGCGGGTCGTAGGTCCACCGGATCTCGGTCACGCCGTTGTCGAGTGCGAGCGCGCGTTGCGCCAGTTTGAGGGCGAAGCCGACTCCGCCGCGCGCGGACGGCGTCACTGCTGCGACGTGGGAGTGGACGTGGAGTCCACCGTCCCAGCCCAGCACGCCGACGACGGTGCCGATCAGGACGCCGTCGCGCTCGGCGAGGAGCACGGTGTTGCCGGCGTGGGCGATCGCCTGGATGAACGACGGATCCGCTCCTGCACCCCTGCCCCATGTGGCATCGAGCAGGCGGCAGATCTCGACGTAGTCAGCGAGGCTGGCCGCTGACCGGATGACCGTCGCACTGTCCCGTGCGGCGGCATCCGCCTGGTCCCTGGCTGTCGTCACGCCACCGGCTCCCTGCTGTCATCGACGGCGGGTGATTTCTTGCGTATCGGCTCTCCTGAGATCTTGGCGGCGAACGGCGCCCAGAGGATGAGGACGACCCCAGCCCCGAGGAGCGCCCCTCCGATGGTGTCTGTGAGCCAGTGCACGCCGAGGTAGGTCCGCGAGAACATCATCAGGGCGACCCAGATGGCTCCTGCCACCCACACCCAGACCTTCGGGAAGATGATGCCGAGAGCGACGGCCATCGTCGCGGCGTTCGCGGCGTGCCCGGACGGGAACGAGCCGGCATCACTCACCACGAGCATCTCCTCCGGACGGGCGCGGTCGACGACGCTCTTGAGGAGCTGCACAACGCCGACGCTGACGAGTGAGCAGAGTGCGAAGAAGAGCGCCGACCACGGGCGTCTGATGATCAACAGCACGATGACGATGAGGAGCGGCAGAATGAACGACGCGAACAGCCCTCCTCCGAGCCAGTTCATCCCGTAGGAGATCCACTCGAGGAACGGCAGCCGGTCTTCATCGAAGACCTCTTCGCTCCATTCCGAGTCGAGTTCGAACGGGATGGTGTTTCCGCGTTGCACGATCAGGAAGGCGAGGAGTATGCCGAGGGCGACCGCGATGCCCCCTGAGATGTACGGCCAGTGGCTGGCAACGCGCTTGGCGGATGGGTCGGCCTGCTGTGCCGGATCTGTGCGTTGTTCTGACATTCATCAATCATGCCCTGAACGACGCCGGATCGCCCATCGCTCCGGGGCGTTGACAGAAGCTGCGAGCGTGTGCGCCTGCCCGTCCGGCGATCAGCGCACCACCGGCCAGCCATCCTCCCAGTCCAGCCGCGCCAGCCCCAGCCGGAATGCTCCGTCGAGTTCGGCATCGTAGAAGTGATACGCGAGGATGCCGTCTGACACCGACTGTCCGCCTGGCCCGATCCGCGCCCCGTCTGTCCCGAGCACCTCCGTGCCGCCGTCGTCCATGAGAGCCACTCCGTCGGCGTCGAGGTACGGGCCCGTCACCTCCGCTGACCGTCCGACGGCAATGTTGTAGGTGCTGTCGGCGCCCTGGCAGCAGAAGTCGCGGGAGAAGAAGAGGTAGTAGAACCCGTCGTGGTACAGGATGTACGGCGCCTCGATCGCGTTCGGCGGCGACTGCCGGTCGGCGAGTCGGAGCGGATCGGTATCCGAGGCACGGAGGCCGTCCGGCCACGCCAGTTCGACCATCCGCAGTCCGCTCCAGAATGAACCGAAACTCAGCCACGGTGTGCCGTCGGCGTCCTCCACGATCCCCGGGTCGATGGCGTTGAAGTCGGCGCCCTCCGACGAGATCACGACGCCGCGGTCCACCCACTCGTAACCGGTGGCATCCGGATCGATCGTCGTGTTCGTGGCCAGGGCGATCACCGAGAGGTTGCTCCCGAAGGTCGACGCCGAATAGTAGAGGTACCACGTGCCGTCGTGCTCGTAGAGTTCGGGCGCCCACAGGTTGTCGACGCCGGGCACGGCCTCGCTGAGCCAGTCCGGTTTCTCCTGCCAGACCTCTCCGGCGTACTCCCAGTCGACCCCGTCGTCCGACCGCCGGATCTGGATGTTCCCGTCCGCGGTCTGCCCACTCCCTGTGGAGTAGACGAACCACGGGTCGCCGCCCTCGCCGGCGACGAGCGCCGGGTCGTGCGTGTACACGTCGCCCACCGGTTCATCGAGCGCGGTCGCGGTCGCGGAGCATCCGCTGAGAAGGGCCACCAGCACCAGCGCCGCCACGCGAGATGGCAGTTTCGCACCCAACCAGCGCCCAGACGGCGTTCGTGAGTGCGAAACTGTCATCTCAATCAGGCCTGAGCCAGCGCCAGAGCCGACCAGGAGACGGGAGGCAGCGTGACCGTGAGCGTGCCCTCCTCGAGTACGACGCCATCGAGGTCGCGCAGTCCGACCCGGTTCTGGTCCTCGAGCGTGTTCTTCGCGTAGACGTCGTCGTCGTGGAGAGTGACGGCCTCGGTGACAGCGGATGCCGCCAGGTCGGAGACGTCGATGGTCACCGTGATCGACTCGGTCTGGCTGCGGTTCACGAGGAACACCGCGCTCGTGCCGCTGTCGGCATCCGTCGTCGCGACCGCGTCGACGAGAGGCGCGCGGCCGTGGACCTTCGTCGGGTACGTTCCGACGTCGATGCGCGGGCGGAGCACCTCGCCGCGGGCCAGCCGCGATGTCACCGAGAACGGGAAGAACGTGGTCTGGCGCCACACCGCTCCGCCCGGTTCGGTCATGATCGGGGCGATGACGTTGACGAGCTGGGCGAGCGACGCCGACCCGACGCGGTCGTGGTTCTTCAGCAGCGTGATGAGCAGGTTGCCGAGCACGACGGCATCCGCCACCGAGTAGACGTCCTCGAGCTGGCGCGGAGCGAACTCCCAGCCCTCGTTCACCTCGTCAGAGGCCTGGTGCTCGTCGAGGTACCAGATGTTCCACTCGTCGAAGGAGAGCTGGATCTTCTTCGTGCTGCGGAGCTTATTGCCCACGTGGTCTGCGGTGGAGACGACGGTCTCGATGAAGTACTGCATGTCGAGCGACGACGCCAGGTAGGAGTCGAGGTCGCCGCCGCGCTCCTGGTAGTAGGCGTGGCAGGAGATGTAGTCGACGTGCTCGTAGCTGTGCTCGAGGACGGTACGTTCCCAGTCGCCGAAGGTGGGCATCGCCGATCCGCTCGAGCCGCAGACCACGAGTTCGAGCGTCTTGTCCGCGGCCTTCATCGCTTGGGCGGTGCGGGCGGCGATCTTGCCGTAGTCGTCTGCGGTCATGTAGCCGGTCTGCCACGGGCCGTCCATTTCGTTGCCGAGACACCACATTTTGATGCCGTGCGGCTCTGGCGTGCCGTTGGCGATGCGCTGGTCGCTGAGCGCCGTGCCTGAGGGGTGATTGGCGTACTCAAGCAGGTCGAGGGCGGCTTCGATGCCGCGAGTGCCGAGGTTGACGGCCATCATCAGTTCTGACCCGGTGAGTTTGCACCAGCGGGCGAACTCATCGGTACCGACCTGGTTCGATTCGAGGGCGTGCCAGGCGAGGTCGCGGCGGACCGGACGGTTCTCGCGCGGGCCGACGCCGTCTTCCCAGCGGTAGCCGGAGACGAAGTTGCCGCCGGGGTAGCGGATGGTGGTCGAGCCGAGTTCCTTGACGAGTTCGACGACGTCGAGACGGAAGCCGTCCTCGTTCGCAGTCGGGTGGCCTGGCTCGTAGATTCCGTCGTAGACACAACGGCCGAGGTGCTCGACGAACGATCCGAAGATCCGTCGATTGAGCGGAGCGACGACAGCGGTGCGGTCGATGGCGATGGATGCGGTGGTCACGCGGTTCGGTCCTTTTCTTTACAACGTAGTAATACGGTTGAGTCCATAGTGGTGGGATGGTGGTCGTGGGGTCAAGCGTGTGGCGCGAGTGGTCTGGATGGTTCGGACGGCTCAGATTCCGTTCATCCCGGCGACTCGCGGCTGGCGAAGCGACACTGACGCCTCGCCTCCCGCGAGCCGGGTGAGCCGGGTGTCGAGAAGCCAGCCCGCGATAAACAGCGGCGCGGATGCTCCGACGAGCGGCACGAGAACACCGAACGCCATCAGCAGGTAGGCGAGCACGCCCAGGCTGATCAGCACCGAAAGGCTCGTCCCAGGCGAGATCAGCGGCAGTGCGACGGCGTACCGCCAGGTGGCACGGGCGGTGGCGCGGTAGCGGGCGCAGATCGAGACGGCGGCGAGCGCGGCGAGGAGCATAGTGACCCCGGATGCCACGAAGACGGCGAGCAGGACGGTCGCCAGCGCGGAACCCGACGCCGCCAGCGTCTGGAACGCGACGAGGTCGAGGGCGATCACGATCGCGGCGAGGTGGAACGGGATGGCCACGACGGCAAGGTGCCTGAACTGGCCGCGGTACGCGGCGATGAAGTCGCGAACGAGGGAATCGGGAGGCACGCCTGCGCGCATCCGTGCGGCGACGATAGACGTCGCCACTGCAGCAGGGAACAGGCCGAACACGACGAGTCCGGCGAGCGTGCCCGCCACGAACAGCAGGTTGAGCACGACGAGGGCGACGCCGAACCGGAGCCACACCATCACCCGGCCTGCCCAACCGATCTCGGAATCGTTCATGACGGCTCCCCCGCTGTGCCCTGCCACGCGACACCGTCGGCGTCGATCCCGGCGAACGACAGCGCCGCACGCCCGTGAGCCCAGTCGAACGAGCCGAACACCACGGCATCGAGGTCGACGGCGCCGACGCGCAGGCGCACGTGCTCAGCCCGCCCGCTCGCCAGACGGCCGGGTTCATCCGGGACGGTCACCGGCAGCGCGACAGCATCGACGAGGTCTGTCGACGCGGGGTCGAGAAGGAGCACGCGCCAGATTCCATCGATCCGCACCGGTTCGGTGAGTGACTCTCGCTCGACACCCGCGAACGGTTGCGGCGAGACGACCGGCCAGCCGGCATCCGTGAAGTAGACCCGTCGCAGCTGGACGACGTGTTGGGTCGGGTCGTCGGCGAACCGAACGTGGTGGACCATGAGGTACTCGTCGCCGTCGGCGCCGGGTTCGGTGAGGATCGAGTTGTGCCCCGGGGCGAGCCAGCCGGTGTCGGCTCCGAAGCGGTAGCTGCCGAGAACCTTTGTGCCGGTGCTCGTCGGGTCGGCGTCGAGGTCGGTCATCACACGGCCGTTCGCGTCGAGATATGGACCGGCGATCTGCTCGGCCACGGCGACACGCACGTGGTAGGTGGAGAACAGCGAGTCGTAGGAGACGAAGAGCACGAACCGGTCCTCTTCGGCCCGGTACACGATGTACGCCCCCTCGATGGCGCGATCGACCGACCGCGGCCGCCGGGCGATGACCGTGCCGAGGTCGCCCGGCGTCACCGGCAGGCCGGTCGCCGCATCGAGCGGGAGGGTGTGGATGCCGGAGAAGAACGACCCGTAGGTGAGCCACGGCGACCCGTCCCTGTCGAAGGCGACAGCGGCGTCGATGGCGTTCTGCGTGGTCTCTCCTGCCCGAGTGGCAACGACGACGCCGTGGTCTGTCCATGGGCCGGTGGGGTCGGATGCAACGGCCAGCCCGATCACCGACGTGTTCGACCCGAAGGTGGATGCCGAGTAGTACATGTGCCAGCGCGGCTCGTCACCAGGCCAGCGCACCACCTCAGGAGCCCAGAGACCAGGAGCGCCTGTGAGCTCGAATGCCCACGGAGGCACACCGTCGAGGGCGGTGCCGGCGAATGTCCAGGTGACGAGGTCGCTCGACGTCCGCACGTGCACACCGGACGGGATGTCGGCGGCGTTCGCGACGGCATCCGTCGAGAACATGTACCAGGTGCCGTCGTCGCCTCGGACGACCGTCGGGTCGTGGGCGTGCCTTGCCCCCCATGCTTGTGGATCGCCGGTGGGTTCGGGCCGTGCGCTCGTCAGCGCGTCTGCGAGTGACATGACTCAGCCCTTCGCGCCGGTGAGGGCGACGGATTCGATGATCTGGCGCTGGAAGATGACGAACACGACGAGCACGGGCAGCAGTGCGATGAACGACGCGGCCATGATCAGCGGGTAGTCGGTCTGGATGGCGTACGCGGCGTTGAAGTTCGCGATGACGAGCTGCAGCGTCTGCTTCTCCGGGGTGTTGAGGTAGATGATCGGTGCGAGGTAGTCGTTCCAGACCGCCATGAACCAGAGGATGAACTGGGCGGCGAGCGCCGGCTTGATGGCCGGGAAGATCAGCGTGAAGAAGATCTGCAGGTACGAGGCACCGTCGAGTTTCGCGGCCTCGATGATCGAGTCCGGCACTGTGGCCAGGTATTGCTTGAGGAAGAAGATCATGATGATGTTGCCGAACAGCCCCGGCACGATCAGGGGCAGCAGGGTGTCGACCCAGCCGATCTCGGCGAACACCATGAACTGCGGGATCATGATGGTCGGGAAGGGGATCATCAGCCCGGCCAGCAGCCCGAGGAAGATGACGTTCTTGAACGGCATCCGCATTTTCGCGAAGGCGAACGCGGCGATGGCAGACACCAGGGAACCGACGATGGTGACCGAGCAGGCGACGATGAGGCTGTTCTGGATGCCGCTGAGCAGCGGGCCGGCCGTCCAGACCCGGATGTAGTTGTCCCAGATCACCGGGTCGGGGATCCACTGCGGCGGGAGTGCGAAGACACTGTCGCGGGTCTTGAGCGACGTGGAGAACGTCCACACCAGCGGCGCGACCATGACGATGGCGCCGGCGGAGAGCAGGAGCGTGACGAGAACGTTGCCGAGGGCGTAGCGGCCCTTCGTCGACAGGGGCTTTTTCTCGTTGGCCCGTGGAGCGGGTCCTGGCAGCCCGTCTGTGGGGGTGAGCGGAGGGATTCCGAGGGCGCCAGGCCCCACCGCCGGGGTGACGGGTGGCGTGGTTGATGTGATTGACGACATGGTTGCCTGCCTCAGTCGATCGAGAACTGGTTGCGGCGGTTGAGCCGGAATTGGATGATCGTGATCACGAGGATGATCAGTCCGAGCACGATGGACATGCTCGAGGCGTACCCCATCTGCAACTGGCTGAAGGCTTTCTGCCAGATGTACCAGACGATGCTGGCGGAGGAGAATTCAGGCCCACCGGTCGGGGTCATGATGTTGATCTCGATGAAGATCTGAGATCCGCCGATGATGCTCGTCACCACGAGGAAGAAGGTGACAGGGCGCACCATCGGGAGGGTGATGTTCCTGAACTGCTGCCAGGTGTTCGCTCCGTCGAGAGCCGCTGCCTCGTAGAGGTGCCTCGGCACGGACTGGAGGGCGGCCAGGTAGAGCAGCATCGAGTAGCCGAGGCCCTTCCAGACGGCCATGATGATGAGCGCCGGCTTGACCGTCGCGGTGTCCATCAGCCAGTTCGGGCCGTCGATGCCGACGAGTGCGAGGGCCTGGTTGACGAGACCGAAGTCACCGTTGAACGCCCACTGCCAGAGGATGGCCACCGCGGCGATGGAAGAGATCACCGGCACGTAGTACACGGTGCGGAAGAACGTGGTCCCGCGCATCTTGCGGTTGAGTGCCAGCGCGAGGACGAGCGATATGACGAGACCGACAGGGATGCCGATCATCATGAAGAAGGTGTTCCACATCGCCTTGGCGAAGTAGGGGTCGTTCCACATCTGGATGTAATTCGCGATCCCGTTGAACGTGGGGTCGCCGAGTCCGTTCCAGCTGGTGAACGAGGCGTACACACTGAACAGCAGCGGGTAGAGAGTGAAAAGCAGGAACCCGATCAGCGGGATGGCGACGAAGCCGAGCGCAGCCAGGTTCTCCCTGCGGTGGAGCCGGGAACGACGGTTCGTCGTTGTCGATGTCGCTGTCATCAGAGATCTTCCTTGATCGGGGCGAGAAGGGGTGGGACGGATGCCGCGACGTGCGGTGCGAACGCTCGTCGCGGCATCCGGTCGGCGACTAGCCGATCCCTGCCTGCTGGTTGGCGGCGTCGAGGAACGCCTGCATCTTCGGCTGGGCTTCCCTGAGGTAGTCGGCGGCGGTCTGCTTGCCGTCGATCACCGGCTGGATGTTGGTGAAGAGCTCGTCGTACCACTCGCTGTTGTAGGTGTTGTTGGCGGGCAGACCGCGACCGTAGTCGTTGACGATCTGGAGGAACTCCTCCTTGTTCGCGGGCATGGTGGTCGAGTCTGCGACCCAGGTGTCTGCCATGTCCTTGAGGTTCGGGATCTGGATCCCGGCGTCGACGAGGCTCTGCTGCGCTTCTTCGTCTGCCGTCAGGTACTCGACGAGCTTGACGGCTTCTTCGGGGTACTCGGTGCCGTTCGAGACGGCGATGCCGAGGGAGCCGACCCAGGTCGCGCTCTTTCCGCTCTCACCGACCGGGTAGGGGATCAGGTCCCACTCGAAGTCGAGCTTCTCGTAGGTGGAAACGTCCCACGGTCCGACAGGGAAGAACCCGAGCTCCCCCTTCATCCAGCGCTGGTAGGTGTCGAGGGTCTGCGCTTCCGCGACCGACGGGGTGACCTTGTGCACGTTCTGGAGGTCGGCGAACCACTGGAGCGCCTCAGCGAACTCCGGGGTGTCGACGGTGACCTTGGTGCGGTCCTTGTTGAGCCAGTCTCCACCGTTCGACCAGACGAACGGCTGCAGGTTCCACTGCACGTTCAGGCCGGTGCCCCACTGGTCGATCTTGCCGTCGCCTGTCTTGTCCTGGGTGAGCTGCTTGGAGATGTCGACGAACTCGTCGAGCGTGAGCGGGGTGTCCTTGTCGGGGAGCGGGATGCCCGCTTCCTCGAACATGGTCTTGTTGTAGCCGAACGAGAACGGCCCGACGTCCTTCGGCAGCGCGTAGATGGCGCCGTCTCCGACGAGCTTGCCGTCGTAGCGGTAGCTGTCGACGCCGTACTCCCAGATGTTGTCGAGGTCGATGGTGTCTGAGCCTTCGACGTATTCGGTGATGTCCTTGACGACACCGTTCTTGACGTAGGACTGCACGTCGCCCTGGGCGATGTAGAAGACGTCGGGCACCTTCTTGCCTGCGATCGCGGCCTTGAGCTTCGTGGCGTACTGGTCCGCGGTGGTGACGATGACGTCCACTTCGACGTCGTTCGCCTTCTCGAACTCCCCGATGGCCTTTTCGTAGGCCTTCTTCTCGTCCTCGCCCCCGCGGAACATGAATGTGAGCTTCTTCTCACCGGAGTCGCTGCCGGCTGTCGCGGAGCATCCGCTGAGCAAGAGGCCTGCTGCAGCGAACATTGCTACAGAGGTGGCCATCAAACGTGACGTCTTCATCACGTGTCCTTCCCGTTTGGCTGTGCTGTGGGTGGCCGGATGCTTCGCACAGAGCGGGGTGGGCATCCATTGACCGCGTTGATTTACAACGTTGGAAAGTAGAATGACACGGACATTGAGTGAACGTCAAGAGTTTGGGGCAAAGTTTTTCCAACGTTGTAGACGGCGCCGCCGCAGCGAGGACATCAGGTGCGGTCGATGGCATCATGTGCGCCGGGAGTTCTCGACCGGACGTGGAGTTTTCGCGCAGCACGAGCGGGCGCAGCGGGTGCCGCGGCATCCGAGGCCCCGATGGCTCAGAGGGCCGTGGACTCCCGCTCGACGATGGAGAAGTCGGTGAGGAACTCACGGGGCGGAACCTGCTCGTCCCGACTGGCGATGCGCTCGGCCAGGACCCGGACCGCCGTCTCGGCGATCTCGTCACGGCCGGGGTCGACCGTCGACAGCGTCGGCAGCGAGTATTTCGTCTCGTCGAGGCCGTCGAAGCCGATCACGGCGACATCCTGCGGGATACGCCGCCCCGCCTCCTGCAGGACCCGGACGGCTCCGAGTGCGAGGGTGTCGTTGAGGCCGAACACGGCGTCGAACTCGACTCCGGAGTCCAGCAGCCGGTGCATGGCCTGTGCGCCGTCGAGACGGTGCCACTCTCCCACGTAGCGCACGAGCGATTCGTCGTAGGGCAGGCCGGCATCGGCGAGCGCGTCCCGGTAGCCCTGGACGCGCAATGCGGCAGATCCGACCAGTTCGCCCTCGTGCGCGCCGATCACGGCGATCCGGCGGCGTCCCCGCTCGATCAGGTGCGCCGTCGCTGCTTTCGCCGCCTCGACGTTCTTCATCGTGACGTGGTCGGTCGGGCCGCCGAAGATCCGCTCGCCGAGGAGGACGAGCGGGTATGGCACGTTCAACAGCCCGGCGTCGTCGGAGCTCATGCCGAGCGGGCTGAAGATGAGCCCGTCGGTGAGCTGAAGGCGGGGGCTCGAAAGCATCGCGATCTCTCGATCGCGGTCTCCCCCACCGGTCTGCTCGATGAGCACGACGAGCTTGTGCCTCTCGGCCGCGCGGATGACGGCATCCGCCAGCTCGGCGAAATAGCTCAGGCTGAGTTCGGGCAGGGCGAGGCCGATGACTCCCGTGCGACCGGACCGGAGGCTCCTCGCCGAGATGTTGGGTTTGTAGCCGAGCTCTGCGATCGCCGCGAGCACCTTCTCGCGCGTACTGGGACGGATGTGCTCGTAGTCGTTGACGACGTTCGACACCGTCTTGATCGAGACGCCGGCGAGCATCGCGACGTCGTGCAGCGTCACTGCCATCGAGCTTCCCGCTTCCTGCTCACCGAACGAACCCGTCGCGTCGCTTCGTGTCAGTACGAACCTACAACGTTGCAGGGCCGGGGTGCGGCACCCGCCCCGATTTCAACCGCTGGGCGGGTCGGAAGGATGCGGCGGCATCCGTCAGCAGCATCTCCCCTGCGGGTTGCGATCCTGCTCGTCGTCGCGCTCACGCCAGAACAGGCGTTCGGGCACGGGCGGCGTGTCCGGGTGGGTGGCGGCGTGATGCGCGAGGTACACCTCGTATGCGTTGTCGCCCATCACCGCCTTCACATATCGGCCGGCCGAAGCCAGGCCAGACCTGAGGTTCATTCGTGCCTCGCTTTCACACGGCGGCGCTCGACCGGCAGTTCGTCCCACTGCTTCTGGATCCGTTTCTCGGCCTTCGTCGAGAAGATGCCCGAGCCGCCGAAGAGCCGCGACGGGACCGCCGGATCCTCGGTGTTGATGCCGCCGCCGTTCTGGAACGCCCGGATCGTGCGCCACACGGCGATGCCGATCACGATGACCGTGAGCGTCACGAACAGGATCGACAGGGAACCCTGCACTGTCGTGTTTCGGACCACGGCCTCCATGGCCGCGCGGTTCGGGGCCGTGCCGAAACTCTCCTCGCCCTGCTCGAGCGCCTGGCGGAACGCCGCGTTCTGTGCCCAGTAGCCGACGGCGGGGACGGGCGAGAAGATCTTGTACAGGGACGCAGTGACCGTGACGATCGTGGCGAACGCCAGAGGAACAGCGACGACCCAGAGGTACCTGAAGTAGCCCCTGTCTGCGACGATGGCCAGGCAGACGGCCAGCGCGATGGCTGCGAGCAGCTGGTTCGCGATGCCGAACAGCGGGAACAGGGTATTGATCCCGCCGAGCGGGTCGGTGACCCCCATGATGAGGATCGCCCCCCACGCAGCGACCATGATCGCCGTGCAGATCCACGCCCCCATCGTCCAGCTCGCATCCCGGAACTTCGGGATGATGTTGCCGAGCGTGTCCTGGAGCATGAACCGGGCGACACGCGTCCCGGCATCGACGGCCGTGAGGATGAACAGGGCCTCGAACATGATGGCGAAGTGGTACCAGAAGCTCATCATTCCGACGCCGCCGATGAACGACTGCATGATGTGCGCGAGCCCGACGGCCAGTGTCGGAGCCCCACCGGTGCGGGAGACGATGCTCTCCTCGCCGACGTTCTTCGCCGTCTCGGCGAGCAGTTCGGGAGTGAGGTTCACCCCGGTCAGCCCCAGTGAGTTGACGAAGGCGACAGCGCCTTCGATGGTGCCGCCGGTGTTCGCCGCCGAGATGTTCATGGCGAAGTACAGCCCGCGGTCGATCGAGAGGGCCGCGACGAGGGCCATGATCGCGACGAAGCTCTCCATGAGCATCCCGCCGTACCCGATGAACCGCGTCTGGCGTTCCTTCTCGACCAGCTTCGGGGTGGTCCCGGAGGCGATCAACGCGTGGAATCCGCTCAGCGCACCACACGCGATGGTGACGAAGAGGAACGGGAAGAGCGATCCGGGAACGACGGGACCGCCGGCGGGGTCGCCGGCGAACTCGCTGAAGGCCGGCACCGTGATCTCTGGCCGGACGATGACGATGGCGACGGCGAGCATGACGATCGTGCCGATCTTCATGAATGTGGAGAGGTAGTCACGCGGTGCGAGAAGCAGCCAGACCGGGAGGATGGCGGCGATGAATCCGTAGATGATGATGCCCCACGCGATCGTGGTGCGGTCGAGCGTGAAGAGTGCTGCGCCCCAGTCCGTCGCTGCGACGGCGCCACCGCCGACGATGGCCGCCATGAGCAGCACGAAGCCGATGATCGACACCTCGGTGATCTTCCCCGGTCTGATGAACCTCAGGTAGACACCCATGAACAGCGCGATCGGAATGGTCATCGCGACGCTGAAGACACCCCACGGGCTTTCACCGAGTGCGTTGACGACGACGAGGGCGAGGATGGCCACGATGATGACCATGATCACGAGGGTGGCGATGATGGCTGCAGTGCCGCCGACGCGTCCGAGCTGGTCGCGCGCCATCTGGCCGAGGGAACGCCCGCCGCGCCTGGTGGAGAAGAACAACACGAGGTAGTCCTGGACGGCACCGGCGAGGATGACTCCGACGATGATCCACAGCGTCCCCGGCAGGTAGCCCATCTGGGCTGCGAGCACTGGCCCGACGAGCGGGCCGGCTCCCGCGATCGCCGCGAAATGGTGACCGAAGACCACGCGGCGGTCGGTGGGGACATAGTCCTTGCCGTTCGCCTTGTACTCGGCGGGAGTCGCCCGGCGGTCGTCCGGCCTGGTGATGGCCCGCTCGATGAACTTCGAGTAGAACCGGTAGGCGATGAGATAGGTGCACACGGCCGCGAAGACGAACCAGATCGCGTTGACGGTCTCACCACGGACGATGGCGAGCATCACCCAGGCGACTCCACCGAGGAGGGCGATGGCCACCCAGAGTGCGATCTTCGCCGGCGTCCAGTGCCGTTCCTCGGCCTCGCGCTCGTCGTCGGGAACCGCCACGGGGGGAAGGTTCGGATCCTGTTCGATCGTGGCTGCTGCGGCGTCGGCCGTCTGCCCGCCTGTTTCTCGTTCGGCGTCGTTGCCCATCGGAACCCCTCAGTTTCGCTGTCAGTGCACGCGCCGGCATCCTCATGGGATCCCGGAGTCGCTGTGCTCCGATGCTACCGCCACTGTCCCCTGAACGGGGCCCAATGGCGCGGGGTGGGATGCCGTCGGCGGGGTCGCGCGGGTCGACCGGCGTCGCGCGGGTGTTTTTTCACCCGCGCGGGGCCGATTCACCCGCGCGTGACGGTCCGCCGGCGCGACCGGCCGTCAGCCGACGAGCGCAGGCACCCGTTTGGGCTGCACGATGAGCCAGAGCGCTCCGACCGACACGAGCGAGGTGGCGAGCATCACCGATCCCATGGGGATCGCCGTGTCGATGCCGAGCCAGCCGACGATCGGTGAGATCAGTCCGGCGAGCCCGAAGTTGAGGGCGCCGAGGAGGGATGCCGCCGTTCCGGCCTCACGGCCGTGGTTGACGAGGGCGAGGACCTGCACGGCGGGGAACCCGAACCCTGCGGCAGCGATGAAGACGAACAAGGGCACGAGGATGCCGATGAGCCCTGCGCCCGCCATGCCGAGGCTCACGATCAGCAGGGCGGCGATCGCCTGCGTGATCGTGGTGGCGGCGAGGATCCACTGCGGGCCGAACCGTCGCATCAGGCGGGACGAGATCTGCACACCGACCACGATGCCGAGCGAGTTGACGGCGAACAGGAAGCCGTACTGCTGTGGGTCGAGGTTGTAGACCTCCTGGAACAGGAACGACGACGCGGACAGGTAGGCGAACAACCCGGAGAAGCTCATTCCGCCGATCACGGCGACGCCGACGAACACGCGGTCGCTGAACACCGAACGATACCGGTCGCGGACGGTCGAGTGACCGGCGATCGAACGGCGCGCAGGCGGAAGGGTCTCGACGATGAACAGCGAGACGGCGACGACCACGATGATGCCGTAGATGGCCAGGAACACGAACAGTCCACGCCAGTCGAGGAACAGCAGCAGCTGCGAGCCGATCACCGGGGCGAGGATCGGCGCGAGGCCGTTCACGAGGGCAAGACGGGACAGCATCCGAACCAGCGGCTTGCCGCCGAAGAGGTCGCGGACCATGGCCATCGCCACGACACCGCCGGCCGCTGCGCCAGCACCCTGCAGCACGCGGAACGCGCTGAGCCAGACGATGTCGGGCGAGAGCGCGACGCCGATGCTCGCGGCCACGTGAACGCTCGTGGCGAGGATGAGCGGGAGCCTGCGCCCCACCTTGTCGCTCCACGGCCCCATGAACAGCTGCCCGATGGCGAAACCGAGGGTCGTTCCGGTGAGGGTGAGCTGGATCAGGGTTGCCGAGACGTTGAGGTCGTCCTCGAGCACCGGGAAGGCGGGCAGGTACAGGTCGATGGTGAACGGTCCGAGCGCGGTGAGCGACCCGAGAACGAGGATGTAGACGAGCCTCTGCCGGCGGGAGAGGGAGTCGCCGGGGTGCACAACGGTAGTCACGAGATGAAGTCCTAGATAGGAGCGGGCTGCGCCGCGGATGCCACGGGCGGAATCTGCCGGTGCCCTGAACGTAACCGCGTGGCTGAGGCGCGATATTCCCGTCAGGCGAAACTTCATCGAATCGATTCGAGGCCGACGCTCTCAAGATTAGCATCCGGTTGCCGTTGCAGCGGAAAGTCAAGTTACTGCGCGCTCGACGGGAGTTATCGCTCCGAGCGCACGTCCAACAGGAGCGAACGGCTGTTTTCGGGCACGCTCTCCTGCTGAGCGGGCCCGTGCGGGGTGATCAGGCCGTGACCGCTCCCGCGACGTGCGCCGGGTCGGCGATGAGCGGCTCGAATGCCAGCTCGGCAGCACCGATCAGGAGCAGGTCGGCCCCGAGCGTGGCGCGGACGATCCGCACCTCCTCGAACGACGCGGCCAGGGTCTGTCCTTCGACGAGCCGGTCGAGCAGCTCGGGGTCGACGGCGTAGATCGAGCCGAGGAATCCGCCGAGCACGACGAGTTCCGGGTTGAGCACGTTGATGGCGTTGCGCAGTGCCACGCTCAGGATGCCGAGCTGGCGTCTGACCTCGCTCGTCACCGTCTGCAACCCCGAGTCGAGGAGCGCACTTTCGAGCTGGGCCGAGTCCGCCGACTTCAGCCCGAGCAGGTCCAGCAGGCGGCCACGGTTGACTTCGTCCTCGAGCGCTCCCCCTGTCGACGGCTGGTCTGGTCCGTCGGGCGCGGTGACGAGGTTGTGACCGAACTCCCCCGCGTACCCGCCGACCCCGCCGAGAGGCATCCCGTTGGCGATCACTCCGCCACCGATACCGCTGGCGCCTCCGTTGAGGTAGATGAGATCTCGGACGTCACGGCCGACGCCGAAGATGTGCTCGGCGAGCGCGCCGAGGCTCGCGTCGTTCCCCGCCAGGGTCGGGTACCCGGTGGCGTCGGCGAGGAGCGTCGCAACCGGTTCGTCGACCCAGCCGAGGTGCGGTGCGAGCCTCACGAGTCCGTCAGAGCGGACAAGACCTGGCACGGCGACCCCGACACCGACGATGACGACGGATGCCGGCAGCCCGGCCCTGAGGCCGGCGATCAGTTTCGCGGTCACCCGCACCGTCTCGGCCACGCCGAGCGGTTCGTCGAGGTCGTGGCGCACCTGGGACACGACCTCGCCGTGCATGCGGACGACGCCGACGGTGATGGCGTCCTGCTCAGGGTTCACAGCGAAGGCGACGCAGTCCGGATGCGGCCGCACCACGGGAGACGGTCTGCCGACGCTGCGCGCGCCGGCCGGCTCGACCTCGATGACGAGCCGCAGTGCGGCGAGTTCGCCGACGAGGGCGGCGACGGTCGAGCGGTTCAGTCCGGTCTGCCTGGTGAGCGTCGAGCGCGACACGGCGCCTTCACGGTGCACGAGCCCGAAGATTCTCGAGAGGTTGTGCTGCCGGACGGTGTCGAGGTTGGTACCGCGGTTGTTCACAGGAAGTCCAGAGGTCTGTCGCAGGCCGACTGGTTGCCGGCTCCCTCGAACGATACCGAAGGTCGTGCCCCTACGGCCGCCACGCCCCGCCGGGGCGTGGCGGGCATCCGGGTCAGATCACGGCCGATCGGTCGCGCGCACCGACGGTGTGCCCGCCCGCACGCCTGGCCGAGAAGGTGGCATCCGCGTCGCTCGTCACGGTGATCGTCTCACCGTCGCGTGTGACCGTGAGGGTGACGGATGCCCCGTCGAGCGGGTTCGAGACGGCGACCGTCCGTGTTCCGCTGAAGCCGGGGTACACGGTGACGATGGCGCCGTCGGTGTAGTCGTAGTCCGGTCGATCGGTGCGTGACCCTGTGACGATCACCGACCCCTCACGCACCCAGAGTGGGAGGCTGTCGAAGGCGTGCGTCTCCGTCCGCCAGGACGGACCGTCCACGACGTCGCCGGTGAGGTAGTTCGTCCACGTGCCCGCCGGCAGGTAGAACTGAACGTCGCCGGCCGCACTGAACACCGGTGCGACGAGGAGGTCGGAGCCGAGGAGGTACTGGCGGTCGAGGTAGTCGACAGCCGGATCGCCGTCGAACTCCAGCTGCATGGGACGCATGAACGGCGAGCCGGTCGCGTGCGCCTCCAGCCCGACCTCGTACAGGTACGGCATGAGTTCGAGCTTGAGTTTCGTGAAGCGCCGAGTCACGTCGACGGCGCTCAGGCCCTCTGCCTCCGTGCCGTCGTCGAACAGCCATGGCACGCGGTAACTCGTCGAGCCGTGTAGGCGGGAGTGGCTCGACAGCAGTCCGAACGCGAGCCAGCGCTTGAACACCGCAGCGTCCGGCATGCCCTCGAACCCGCCGATGTCGTGGCTCCAGTAGCCGAAGCCGCTGAACGCGAGCGACAGCCCGCCGCGGAGGGTCTCGGCCATCGATTCGAAGCTCGACGAGTTGTCTCCGCCCCAGTGCACCGGCTGCTGCTGGCCGCCGACCGTCGCCGACCGGGCGAAGAGCACGGCGTCGCCCTGCCCGCGGTGCTCCTCCAGCACCTCGAAGACGGCTTTGTTGTAGAGCTGGGTGTACCAGTTGTGCATCACGTCAGGCGACGATCCGTCGTGCCAGACGACGTCTGTAGGGATGCGCTCACCGAAGTCGGTCTTGATGGCGTCTACCCCCTGCTCGAACAGGCGCCGGAGCTTGTCCTGGAACCAGGCCGTGGCATCCGGATTGGTGAAGTCGACGAGGCCCATGCCCGCCTGCCACATGTCCCACTGCCAGACATCCCCGTTGGGCTTCTTCACGAGGTAGCCGGCGTCGCGGGCCTCGGCGAAGATGGCGGCGCGCTGGCCGATGTACGGGTTGATCCACGCGGAGACGTGCAGGTTCCTGTCGTGCAGGCGGGCGAGCATGCCCTCCGGGTCGGGAAACACCCGCGGGTCCCACTCGAAGTCGGTCCAGTTGAACTCACGCATCCAGAAGCAGTCGAAGTGGAAAACACTGAGCGGGAGGTCCCGTTCGGCCATCCCGTCGATGAAGCTGGAGACGGTCGCCTCGTCGTATTGCGTGGTGAACGACGTCGACAGCCACAGGCCGTACGACCACGCGGGCACGCGGGCGGGTCGCCCGGTCAGCCGGGTGTACCGCTCGAGCACGTCCTTCTGGGTCGGACCGTAGATGACGAGATACTCGAGTGCTTCGCCGGCGACCGAGAACTGGACCTCTTCGACGCTCTCGGTTCCGACCTCGAACGAGACGTGCTCCGGGTGGTTGACGAGCACCCCGTAGCCACGGTTGGTGAGGTAGAACGGCACGTTCTTGTATGACTGCTCGCTCGACGTTCCGCCGTCGGCGTTCCAGATGTCGACGGTCTGACCGTTCTTGACGAGCGGGCCGAACCGTTCACCCAGGCCGTAGACGAGTTCGCCGACGCCGAGAGACAGTCGACCGTGCAGGTAGGCGGATGCCGGTGCGAGGCCGGTCTCGGTGACGCCCGAAAGCCCGGCCGGCTCGGTGGTGACAGGCGCGCCGTCTGACAGGGCCATGTATCCGATCGACTTGTGGCCGCTCGACGTGAGCGTGCGGCCCTCGGCCTCGAAACTCAGGTTCCACGGGGCCCCCTGCGCGATGCGCGCGGTGAGCGGTCCCGCGGTGAGCGCGCCTCCGGCATCCGTCACCTCGATCGCGACGTCCGGGTCGCCGGCGCCGACGAGGTCGAAGCCGGGGCCGGTGGCAGCGCCCGTGTCCTTCTCGACCCGCACCCGGATGACGCCGTCGAGCGGCGAGGACAGGGTCACGGTCAGCGCGGGGCGGTTGAGCACGTCACCACGGCGTTCGATCACCTTCGTGGGGGCCGTGATCCGAAGCACGTCCTCACCGGGGTCGATGTCGTATGCCTCCTGGGCGTACAGAGCGGTGACGCCTGGGCGCGCGAGCCAGTATCCGTCTGTGAACTTCATGCGCGGGTGTCCTCTCTGAGAACGATGACGGCGCCGGGCGCGACGGGGCCCGGCTCGAATCGGGTGTCGGTGACGAGGTCGAGACCCGAGGCCTCGAGGCGCAGCGGTGTGGACGAATGGTTGATGGCGAAGAGCCACGACCGGTCCTGACCGACCCGGCGCACCAGTTCGAGGCCCCGGTCGGCGACGGCGACCGGCCGGAGGGCGGCGCGGCTGACGAGGTCGTCGACGAGCTCTCCAGTGGATGCGGCATCGAGGTGGGTGGCCACGTATGTGGCGGTGCCCGAGCCGACCGGGTTCCGCGTGATCACCGGGACGCCGGCGAGTTCGCCCGACGTGTACGAGGCAACCGGTTCGGCTCCGTCGAGGTGGGCGAGCTCGGTCCAGATCGAGCCGGCCCAGCCGTTGTCGATGGTGACCTGTTCGCCTTCGAACAGCGGGTAGAACTCCTCCACCCGCACGCCGAGCAGTTCACGGAGGACACCGGGGTATGTGCCGTGCACCCGGTTGTGCTCGTCGACGATGCCGGAGAAGTAGGTGACGATCGCGTGCCCGCCGCCGTCGACCCAGGCGGTCAGCCGCGCGGCGTTCTCGCCGCTCATCAGGAGCAGGGTGGGCACGACGACGGCCGTGTAGCCGTCGAGATCGTCCGACGGGTGGAGGATGTCGACGGCGATCCCCCGCGCGGTGAATGCGCGATGGAGTTCGAGCGCCTGGTCGATCGCTGTGACGTCGACGGTCGGTTTCCGCCCGGCGCGGAGGGCCATGGCGGCGTCGTAGTCGAACAGCATCGCGACGGATGCGCGTTCGACGCGACTCCCGGCCACCTCTGCGATCGCCTTGAGCGTCGCACCGAGGGCTTCGGCTTCGCGGTAGACCTTCGTGTCCGCTCCGCCGTGCGGGACGACCGCGGAGTGGAACTGTTCGCTTCCTGCCGTCGACTGGCGCCACTGGAAGAACAGTGCGCCTTCGGCGCCGCGGGCGATGTGGGCGAGGCTGTTGCGGGCAAGCTCCCCTGGGGACTTCGCGCGGTTGCGCGGCTGCCAGTTGACAGCAGATGTCGAGTGTTCGATCAGCAGCCAGGGGTCGCCCCCTGCCATACCCCGCACGCGGTCGGCGCTGAATGCCAGCTCCCCGTGCCGTTCGGGGTCGATGCCGATCGTGTAGTGGTCGTTGGCGACCAGGTCGACCTCGGCTGCCCAGGCTCGGTAGTCGGCGACGCCAGGGTGGTTCTGCACCATGAAGTTGGTGGTGATGGGGATGTTCGGTGTGATCCGGCGGAGCACCTCCCGCTCTGCGCGATAGTGGTCGAGCAGCGCGTCTGAGCTGAAGCGCTCGAAATCGAGCAGCAGGCCGGGGTTGTGCCCTGTGCCGCTGTGCCGCGGCGGCTGGACCTGGTCGAACGAGGTGTAGTGGTGGCCCCAGAACGCCGTGCCCCAGGCGTCGTTGAGCGCGTCGATGGCGCCGAACTTCTTCTCCAGCCAGGCCTGCCACGCGAGTCCGGTTTCGTCGCTGAAGCAATGGTTGTTCTCGTTGCCCAGTTCGTTGCTCACGTGCCAGAGGCGCAGCGCCGGGTGCTCGCCGTAGCGTTCGGCGAGCTTCTCGACGATGCGGAGGGCGTACCTCCGAAAGGTCGCCGAGCTGGGTGACCAACCGAGACGGCCACCCTGTGCCAGCCGAACGCCGCGGTCGTCGACGGGGAGGATCTCCGGGTGTGCCTGGTGCAGCCAGATCGGCGGCGCGGCGGTCGGGGTGGCCAGGTTGACGCCCACTCCGCCCTCGTGCAGGAGGTCCATGATGCGATCGAGCCAGCCGAAGTCGAACTCCCCGTCTGCCACCTCGATCAGGCCCCAGGAGAAGACGCCGAGGTTGACCGAGTTCACCCCTGCGCGGCGCATCAGCTCGATGTCTTCGATCCAGACCTCCTCCGGCCACTGCTCTGGGCTGTAGTCGCCTCCGAAGGCGAATCCGTCGGAGATCCGGCGGAACGCGGTCGGCTCCGGCAGGTCGTTGGCGCAGGACAGGATGCTGTTCATGACGGTGAGGTTCTCTTTCGGTGGAGCTGCGTGTGCAGGGGACGGGTCAGGATGCCGGCGGCCAGGTCGACGACGGTGGTTCTTTCCACGCGTTCGACGGTGGCACGAGCGTTTCGAGTTCCTCCCAGAGCGACTCGGGGATGTCGAGGAGGTCTGCGGCGATGGCGTCCCGGATGTGGGCGGCGGAGGTCGCGCCGATCACGGTAGACGTGACATCCGGGTGCCGCGAACTGAACTGGATGGCTGCGGCGGCAAGAGGAACCCCAGCGCGCGCGCAGGCCTCTCCCATCAGCCGGACGGCATCGGTGACGGCAGGGGTGGCCTGCTCGTAGGCATACCGGGTCGCCGGTCGCGGCCAGTTGGCGAGGGCGCCTCCTCCGTAGACCGCGGCGTTCACCACGGCCATGCCGCGCCCTGCCGCTTCGGCGACGAGTTCAGCCGACGAGCGGTCGACGAGGGTGAACCTGTTGTGAGTGATCACCGCGTCGAACAGCCCGGTCCCGACGTAGTGGCTGAGCATCGGCGCAGGACCGCCGGAGATGCCGATCCGCTCGGCGACCCCTGATTCCTTCATCGCCACGAGGGCGGCGACCGGGCCGTCGACGGCGAAGGCCTCGTCGTAGCTGATCAGTTCTGGATCGTGCAGGTACAGCAGGGGAACCGATTCGATTCGGAGCCGGTCGAGGCTCTCGGCGAGGCTCCGTCGCATCCGCTCGCCGCCGAAGTCGCCGGTGTCCGGGTCGCGATCGAGCTTCGTCTGGAGAACGATGTCGCCAGGTCCGCCGTCGATGGCCGCACCGATCACGATCTCACTGTTGCCCCCGCCGTACTCATTCGACGTGTCGAGGAAGGTGATGCGCCCTGGGGCGTCTGCGGGCATGCCGAGTACCTCATCGAGCGCGGGCACTGGCCCGTTCCCGACCCGGGCCTGCGACCAGGACGATGTGCCGAGGCAGAGGCGTGAGACGAGCGGGCCGCCTGTCCCGAGGGGGCGGAGGGATGCTGGTGGCGTCATGGGCTCAGCCTTTCAGTCCACCGGACAGCAGATCCAGGCGCCAGAACCGCTGCAGGAACAGCATGAGCAGCACGAGAGGGACGATGGAGATCGCCGCACCCGTGATGGCCAGGCCGTAGAGCGCCGGAGTGCCCGAGCCCTTCGACAGCAGCGTGTACAGGCCGACGGTGAGCGGATAGCTCTCCTGGTTGGACAGCATGACGTACGGCAGGAGGAAGTTGTTCCAGATGCCGACGAACTGCAGCATGAAGACGGTGACCATCCCAGGCACCATCATCGGCAGCGCCATCGAGCGGAAGATCCGCCACTCGCTCGCCCCGTCGATGCGGGAGGCCTCCATGATGTCGGACGGGATGGCCGACGCCGCGTAGACGCGGGAGAGATAGATGCCGAACGGGCTGATGATCAGCGGCAGCAGCACGGAGAGGTATCCGCCCGCCAGTCCGAGCTGCGAGAGCAGCAGGTATTGAGGGATGGCCAGGGTGATGCCGGGGATGAGCACGCCACCGAGGATGGTGAAGAAGATGAGATTCCTGCCCCTGAATTCGTACTTCGCGAGGGCGTAGCCGGCCATCGCCGATACGAGGGTCGACAGCACGCCGCCGACACCCGCGTAGAGGAGGGAGTTGAGTGCCCACATCCCGTACTGTCCTCCGCCGTAGCTGAAGAGCGCGGAGAGGTTCTCCCACAGACCGGTACCCGGAACGAAGGAGAACGTCGTGAACAGCTCGCTGCGCGATTTCGTCATCGCGGAGAACACCCATGCGACGGGGACGAGGCAGTATGCGGCGCCGATGAGGAGGATGATCGTCGGGATCAGGCGCGCCCTGAGCGACGGCCGGGAACCGGGGGCGGATGGGGCGCGCAGAGACGACCGTGGCGCACGGGCGATGGCGGTCATGAGACGGCTCCTGTCGATTTGCGGTTGGTGAGCCAGAGAACAAGGGCGGAGACGATGACCGTTCCGACGGCGAGCACGACCGAGAGGGCGGCGGCACCAGGCAGGTCATCGGTGATGAAGGCCATCTTGTAGATGGTCATCAGCGGCACCCAGGACTGGCTGATCTCGTTGGTCATCGGCTTGAGCGTCATCGGCTCCGAATACAGCTGGAGTGCACCGATGAGGGAGAAGATCCCGGTGAGGACGAGGGCCGGGACGACGAGCGGCACCTTGATGCGCAATGCGATCTGCCACTCGTTCGCGCCGTCGATCCGCGCGGCCTCGTAGATCTCGGTCGGGATGCCGCGGAGTGCCGTGTAGATGATGATCATGTTGAAGCCGACACCACCCCAGACCGCGATGTTGGCGATGGATCCGAAGATCGCCGGGTCGTCGAGGAACGGGATCGTGCCCCAGCCGAGTGCGTTCGTGATGTACGAGAACGGGCTCGTCCCCGGCAGGTACATGAATCCCCAGAGCAGGGCGGCCACGACGCCGGGGACCGCGTACGGGATGAAGATCGCGATGCGGGAGAAGCGCTTGGCCTTCACCGTCTGCACGTCGAGAAGCAGTGCGAAGAGCAGGGCGAGGCCGAGAGTCAGCGGCACCGAGATGATGCCGTAGACCGCAAGGCGTCCGAATCCTGCACCGAGTTCAGGATCGGTGAGGACGGCGATGTAGTTCTCGAGTCCGGCGAACACCTGCACGCGGGTGCCGAGGATCCCACCGCCCTCGAGTTTGTAGGTCTGGAAGCTCAGGTAGGCCGCATAGACGATCGGCACGAGCATGAAGACCACGAACAGCGCGAGGGCGGGCGCCAGGAAGACGTATGGCGCGATCGTCCGTCGTCTCCTGCGCCTCGGCTGCTGCTGGCGCACGCCGGTGACCGGCGGCCTGGTGGCGAGTGATGTAGACACGTGCTGTCCTTTCTTCGTGCCCCCAGGCATCCGCCCGTCGAGAGGGCGAGCGGATGCCTGGCGGCGGAAGCGCGACGGGTCGCGTTACTTGTTGGAGACCGTGAATCCGGCCTTGACCATGTCCTTGACGACGACGTCCTGAACGGCGATGAACGCGTCACGCCACGGCGTGCCGTCGGCGATGGCCTTGTTCAGCAGGTCGGTGAAGGTGCTCTCGGCGACGTTGACGTTCGGTCCCCAGGTGACGGGGATGGTGTCGGACGAGATCTCGGCGGCCAGGTCGTAGTAGTCGGTCTGCTGCGGCATGAGCGCGGGTGGTTCGCTCGAGGTGGCGTCTTCCTGGCCGGAGATGGCGGCCGGGTAGCCGTTCTGGACGGTCAGCACCAGGTTGGCGCCCTCTTCGCTGGCGTTCAGCCAGGTCGCGAACTTCGCGGCCTCTTCGGGGTGCTCGGAGTTCTTGGTCACGATGACGCTCGATCCGCCCTGGTAGGCGACGGCCTTTTCGCCCGCCTCCCACTGTGGCAGGGGGGCCATCGACCACTTGCCGATCGTGTCGGGGGCGACGCCCTCGATCACACCCGGCGACCAGAGCGCAGACGGCCAGGAGAGGACCTGCCCGCTGTTCGCCTTGGCGTTCCACTCGGGAGTGAGGAGCGGGTCGGTGTTGACGAGATCCTCGGCGACGAGCTTCTCGAAGAAGTCAGCGACGGCCAGCGATTCCTCGTCGGCGATTCCGACTGTCCAGGTGTCGTCCTTGATCGACCACCATTCCGAGCCCGCCTGCGTGGCCACTCCGGCGTAGAAGCCGAACTCGCCGGCGGGGAGGGACGCGAGGTAGGCGTTCGGGTCGGCAGCACGGACGGCCTTCGCGGCGTCGGCGAATTCCTGCCAGGTGGTCGGAACAGGGATGCCCCATTCGGCGAGCTTGTCCGAACGGTAGAGGAACGACATCGGTCCGACATCCTGCGGCATCCCGAAGATGTGGCCGTCGAAGGTGACCTGTTCCCAGGTGCCCTCCGTGTACGCATCCTTGGCGTCGGTGACGAGCTCGGTGATGTCGAGCGGCACATCGGCGACGATGAGCGACGGCAACGTCGTGTACTCGACGGCGGCGAGGTCGGGCGCATTCCCTGCCCTGCTAGCGGTGAGCAGCTTCGCGGACGAGTCTTTTCCTCCACCGGCGTCGGTGTACTTGACCTGGATGTCGGGGTTCTCCTCGTTCCAGACGTCGACGAGCTCCTGGGTGTTGGGTGCCCACGACCAGAAGTCGAGGGTGACGTCGCCGCCGTCGGACGAACCGGCGGCCCCGGAGCATCCGCTGAGCAGCAGGGCGCTGACGCCGATGGCGGCGATTCCGGCGAGGGGGATCCTTCGTTTCTTCATGAGTGCTACTTCCTTGTAGAGGCAGGCGGGCCTGCTGAGTGGTGTTCGAAACGTTTCGATAGTCGGGACAGAGAACGACGTAACGGCGAGGGGGCGGTTACGTCGGGAGGGCCGTCGACCCGAGGTCGACATACGACGGCTCGATGAGCTCGACGTGCGGATCGACGTCGCCGGCCAGCTGCGCCATGGTGAGCTCGATGGCCCTGGTGCAGGAGAGGTCGGCAGGAAGCGGGATGACGTCGAGGGGCGGGTTGAAATGAGAGGTATCGAAGCTGGAGCAGGCCGAGATGATCGAGAGGCCCTGCGGTACGCGGATGCCGCGGTGCCGAAGCAGTTCGAGCAGGGCGGTCTGGACGGATTCGTTGGAGTTGAGGACGAGGGCGGTCATCCCAGGGATCGCGGACACGAGGTCGTCGAAGGCGCGCGCGACGCTCACGGCGTCTTCGTCAGACGGCACGAACCCGACTCGCAGTCCCCTGCGCTCCGCTTCGGCCAGGAAGCCGCTGCGGAATCGCGCGGGGAAGTTCGAGCCGCGCTCGTAGACCATGGGGGTCTGTCCGAGCAGTCCGATCGCCAGGTGACCCTGCTCGGCAAGCCGTCGGACGCTCAGTGCCCCTGCCGCCTCGAAGTCGAGGTCGACACAGGTGAGCCCTGTGGTGTCTGCGGGGATTCCGACCAGAGCGGCGGGGAGCCCCAGCTCGCGGACGAGGTCGGTCCGCACGTCGACCGTTGACACGTCGAGCAGGATGATGCCGTCGACGAGTGAACTCCGCGCGACACGACGCAGGCCGCTCGTCGCCTCGTCCTGGGTGAGCAGGAGCACGTCGTAGTCGTATTTGCGAGCCGCGGTGGCCACGGAGAGCACGAAGGTCATGTGGGCAGGCGCATAGGTGCCGGAGTGGAGAGGGGCGCTCAGGGCGAGGATGTTCGTGCGCGTGCCCTTGAGCATCCGCGCACCGGCGTTCGGGCGGTAGTCGAGCTTGAGGACGGCGTCGTCGATGCGGCGGCGCGTGGACTCGGCGATCGACCGTTTGCCGCTGAGCGCGTACGAGACCGTGGAGATGGACACACCGGCGACGCGTGCGACGTCGTGGATGTTGGCCATCTGAGAACTCCATTGTCTAAACGTTTCGACTGATGCTTCTCAGGAGCATAAGACACCGATCCGGCAGGCGCAAGTCATTTGTGGATTGCGCCGACATATCTCCGATCGACCTCGCTAGGGTGGTCAGAGATTTTCCGTCTCCCGAGCGAAAGCGCCTCCATGTACGTCGACATGCCCGAATCCCAGCTCCCCGATTACCGCAGCAGCCAGACCGAACCCGAGGATTTCGATGCGTTCTGGGAGGCGAACATCGCCGCCGCCCGCGCCGCGGCATCCGCTGTCGTCATCGAACCGGTCGACTCGGGACTCACGACCATCGACGTCTTCGACGTGACGTTCTCGGGCTGGGACGGGCAGAAGGTGAAGGCGTGGCTGCGTGTGCCGAAGGGCGCGACCGGGCCGTTGCCCGCCGTCGTTCAGTACATCGGATACGGCGGCGGACGCGGGCATCACCTCGAGAACCTGCTCTGGGCGTCGTCCGGGTTCGTGAGCTTCCAGATGGACACCCGCGGCCAGGGGAGCGTCTGGTCGCGCGGCGACACCCCGGACCCGGTGGGCTCGGGGCCGCAGGGCCCTGGCGTGATGACGAGGGGGATCGAGGACAGGGAGACGTACTACTACCGGCGCCTGTTCGCCGACGCCGTCCGCGCCATCGACACCGTGCGCGACCTTCCGATGGTCGACCCCGCGCGCGTTTCCGTGTTCGGCCAGAGCCAGGGCGGAGGGATCGCGGTCGCAGTGGCCGGCCTCGTGCCCGACCTTGCCGCCGTCGCGCCGTGCGTTCCGTTCCTCTGCGACTTCCCCCGCGCAACGGTGATCACCGACGCCTACCCGTACAAGGAGATCCGCGACTTCCTCGCCGTCCACCGCGACAAGGTCGACACCGTCGCGGCCGTGCTGCCCTACTTCGACGGCGTGAACTTCGCCAGGCGCGCGCACGCGCCCGCCCTGTTCTCCGCGAGCCAGATGGATGCCACCTGCCCGCCGTCCACGATCTTCGGCGCGTACAACGTCTACGCCGGCGAGAAGTCGATGTCGCTCTGGCAGTACAACGGGCACGAAGGAGGCGGCATCATCGACGAGCAGCGGGCGATCGCCTTCTTCCGCGAGGTCGACGCCGGCCGCGCGGACCACAGTTCCTGAAATTGTGGTGTGAGGGGTAGCCAGGCCGCGCGCCTCGTGTAATATGTTTTAACAACCAACAAATCATCAACGACGCTGAATCGGAGCACGACCCATGTCACTGACCCCCACCCGCGAAGACAAGTTCTCGTTCGGGCTCTGGACCATCGGCTACAACGGAGCCGACCCCTTCGGCGGCCCGACCCGCGCTCCCCTCGATGTGGTGCACGGCGTCGAGAAGATCTCCGAGCTCGGGGCATACGGTCTCACCTTCCACGACGACGACCTCTTCGCCTTCGGCTCCACCGACGCCGAGCGCCAGAAGCAGATCGACCGCCTCAAGCAGGCCCTCGCAGACACCGGCATCATCGTGCCGATGGTCACCACCAACCTGTTCAGCGCCCCGGTCTTCAAGGACGGCGGATTCACCTCCAACGACCGCGACGTCCGCCGCTTCGCTCTCCGCAAGGTCATGCGCAACGTCGACCTCGCCGCCGAGCTCGGCGCCAAGACCTTCGTCATGTGGGGCGGCCGCGAGGGTGCTGAGTACGACGCTGCCAAAGACATCCGCGGCGCACTCGAACGCTACCGCGAGGCCGTCAACCTGCTCGGCGACTACGTCACCGACAAGGGTTACGACATCCGCTTCGCGATCGAACCCAAGCCCAACGAGCCGCGCGGCGACATCCTGCTGCCGACCCTCGGACACGCGATCGCCTTCATCCACACCCTCGAGCGCCCCGAACTCGTCGGAGTGAACCCCGAGGTCGGCCACGAGCAGATGGCCGGGCTCAACTTCACCGCCGGCATCGCCCAGGCCCTGGACGCAGGCAAGCTCTTCCACATCGACCTCAACGGGCAGCGTGGCATCAAGTACGACCAGGACCTCGTTTTCGGTCACGGCGACCTGCAGAACGCGTTCTCACTCGTCGACCTGCTCGAAAACGGCGGACCGAACGGCGGACCGGCATACGACGGCCCCCGCCACTTCGACTACAAGCCGAGCCGCACAGAAGACGAGACCGGTGTCTGGGAGTCCGCAGCGGCGAACATGCGCACCTACCTCCTGCTCAAGGAGCGCGCAGCAGCGTTCCGCGCCGACCCCGAGGTGCAGGAAGCCCTCGCCGCCTCGCGCGTCGACGAGCTCAGCACCCCGACCCTCGGCGCTGGGGAAAGCTACGACGACTTCCTCGCCGACACCTCGGCGTACGAGAACTTCGACGCTGACGCCTACTTCAACGGCAAGGGCTTCGGGTTCGTCCGTCTTCAGCAGCTGGCTCTCGAGCACCTGCTGAACGCGCGATAGACCCCATCACACCGGGCGTGGGCCCTGACGGATTGGCGAGCACCATCCGTCGGGGCCTGCGTTCTTCACCGTTCGACCCCGAAGGGCCCCATGACACTCGTCGCCGGCATCGATTCATCGACCCAGAGCTGCAAGATCGTCGTCACGGATGCCGACACCGGCGCGATCGTGCGCCAGGGCCGCGCGTCGCATCCGGCAGGCACCGAGGTTCCACCGTCAGCCTGGTGGGATGCCCTCACCTCGGCAATCGCCGAGGCAGGCGGCCTCGATGACGTCGCGGCGATCTCTGTCGGCGGACAGCAGCACGGAATGGTTGTGCTCGATGCCGACGGTCGCGTCATCCGCGACGCGCTGCTCTGGAACGACACCAGGAGCGCTCAGGCCGCACGTGACCTCATCGCCGAAGTCGGCGCGGACGAATACGCCCAGGCCATCGGGGTCGTGCCCGTCGCCTCGTTCACGGCGTCCAAACTCCGCTGGCTGCGCGATGTCGAACCGGACAACGCCGTCAGGGTCGCCGCCGTCGCACTCCCCCACGACTGGCTGACCTGGCGCCTGCGTGGCTTCGGCCCCGCGGACGAATCCGAGCTCGGCCCTGTGCTCGAAGAGCTCACAACCGACCGGTCGGACGCCTCAGGAACCGCGTACTGGTCCGCCGTCACCGGCGAGTACGACCTCGCACTCTTCGAGCGTGCCCTCGGCCACTCGGCGGTCCTCCCCCGCGTTCTCGGTCCAGGAGATCAGGCGGGCGTCACTCCCGGTGGCACGCTCGTCGGGCCTGGCGCGGGCGACAACGCCGGCGCCGCCCTCGGTCTGGGCGCTGCGGCCGGTGACGTCGTCCTCTCCATCGGAACGAGCGGCACCGTCTTCGCCGTCACCGAGACTCCGGCGACGGATGCCACAGGCACCGTCGCCGGGTTCGCCGACGCATCCGGCCTGTTCCTCCCGCTCATCGCCACCCTCAACGCGGCACGCATCCTCGACTCGATCGCTGCGCTTCTCGGCGTCAGTCACGACGAACTCGGCACACTCGCCCTCTCAGCAGAACCCGGTGCCGACGGCCTCGTCCTGCAGCCGTACTTCGAGGGCGAGCGCACCCCGAACCTTCCGGATGCCACGGCGACCCTCTTCGGCATGACCCTCGGGTCGACCACTCGCGAGAACCTCGCGAGGGCCGCGATCGAGGGGCTGCTCTGCGGCCTCGCCGACGGTCTCGAGGCCGTTCGCGCGCAGGGTGTCGAGGCGCAGCGCATCCTCATCGTGGGCGGTGCAGCCCAGAACCCCGCCGTTCAGCAGATCGCCGCCCAGGTCTTCGACGTGCCCGTCGTCATCCCCACCCCCGGTGAATACGTCGCCGCTGGTGCCGCGGCTCAGGCCGCGTGGATCCTCACCGGTGAGCGCCCGGACTGGCCGCTGTCGATCGTCGCCGAGCCCGCTGTCGACTTCCGGTCGATCATCCGCGAGCAGTACCGGGCGCACCGCGCCTGAGTGCCCGGCCCGAGCGTCGAGACTGCAGTAGTGGCGCTTCACTGAGCGCTTTTCGAGCCACTACTGCGCTCTCGATGCCGTCACGGACGGGCGGGTGAGCTGGGCGCGCTTGACCCCGGCTCGGTAGCCGAGGCTCGCGGCGAGAATGAGAAGCCCTGCCAGCGCGATGACCAGTCCGATGAAGAAGGGCTCCAGCCAGAACGGCGGACCGTCGAAGAGGATCGTCGCGGCGAGCGGCGCGTAGCCGAGGTGTCCGATCGCGATGGGCGCCAGGCCCGATCCGAGCACCGAGACGACGACTCCGATCAGGACGAGTCCCCCGGCCCAGATCAGCGCCGCATTGCGGCGAATCCAGCCCGCGCGCTCGAGGGGAGCAGCGGCATCCGGTGTCTCAGTCATGGCCACACCCTACCGATGTCGAGAGTGCAGTAGTGGCGCTTCCCTACGTGTTTTTCGCGCCACTACTGCACTGTCGATTCCGTGCGAGAAACTACTTCATCGTCCCCTGGCTGACCGAACCCTGCAGCTGACGCTGGAAGATCACGTACGCGATGAGCACGGGCACGATGGTGATGACCACGGCCGCGAAGAGCGCCCCGAAGTCGACGGCGTACCCGGCAGACGACGCGAACGACGCCATGCCCTGCGAGAGCACGTAGTTGTTCTTGTCGGTGTTCAACGCCACCGGCAGGAGGAACTGGTTCCACAGGCCGAGGAAGTTGAAGATGGCGACGGATGCCATTCCCGGTTTCGCCATCGGCAGCATCACCTGGAAGAACGTGCGCCATTCGCCTGCACCGTCGATGGCCGCTGCTTCGGCGATCTCATCTGGAAGCCCCTTGAAGAAGGAGTACAGGAAGAACACCGTGAACGGCAGAGCGAACGCGACGTAGGTGAGGATCAGCCCCGGCAGCGTGTTCAGCAGTCCGATGTTGCGGAGGACGAAGAACAACGGCACGATCGCGAGGAACACCGGGAAGGTGAGCCCAGCGAGCATCAGGTAATAGATCGCGCGGCTGCCGAAGAACTTGTAGCGGGCGAGCACGTAGGCACACATCGCCCCGAGCACCATCACGATGACGAGCGCGAACCCGACGACGATGACGGTGTTGAGGAAGTAGTTGCCGATGCCCTCCTGCGTCCACGCCGAGACGTAGTTGTTGAAGTTCCAGTCCGCCGGCAGCGAGAACGGTGACGCGAAGATCTCCTTCGTCGTCTTGAAACTCGTCATCAGCGTCCACAGGAGCGGAAGGATGACGATGATCGACCAGATGACAAGGGCGGTGTGCGAGAGCGCACCGACGGCCTTGTCGCCTGGCGTGTTCTTCGGTTTGCGGGTGAAGACGGGCGGTTTGCGGTCGCCGGTGGCTCCGCGGGTTGTGATCGCTTCAGTGGTCATGCTCGGCTCTCCTCGTCCTTGCCGCCGGTGATGCGGTTCACGGCGAACACGATCGCAGCGAAGATCAGCGTGACGATGGCGAGGACGACGCCCATGGCGCTTGCCTGGCCGAACTCACCCTTGTTGAATGCCGTCCTGAACAGCTGCTGGCTCATCACGAGGGTGGAGTTGTTCGGTCCACCGCCCGGGTTGAGCGCCTGCATGTAGACGAAGGCGTCGAGCGCCATGATCCCGAGGTAGATGTACGCGGTCTGGATGTTGTCCCTGATCAGCGGGATGGTGATCGAGAACGCGGTCCTGGCACGTCCGGCACCGTCGATGCGCGCTGCCTCGTATGTCTCCGCCGGAACGCCCTTGATCGCGGCGACGAACAGCACCATGTAGAAGCCGACGAAGCCCCAGACGATGACGAAGATGGTGGCACCCATCGCCGTCCGTTCGTCACCCAGCCAGGGGAACGACTCGAACATGTCGAGACCGATCAATCCCAGGAGGCCGTTGAGCAGCCCGGCGGGGTTGTAGATCTGGCCCCACAGGATGCCGGTGACGATCGCGGGGATGACGTACGGGAAGAACGAGACGACCCGGTAGAAGCTGGAATTGCGAAGTCCGCGGATCGGACCATGGCTCGGTCCGCCCACGGTCACCAGGGTGGCGAGGGCGAGCGCGAGAACGATCGTGATGAACGGGACGAGGACAGCAAGCAGGACGTTGTTCCACAGGGCCGTCATGAAGATGTCGTCGTTGAACAGCCGGACATAGTTCTCGAGACCGATGACCTGCATCTCGGGGCTGAAGCCCGACCAGTCCGTCAGCGAGTAGAAGACGGCCTGGGCGAACGGCCAGATCACGAAGATCAGGAAGATGGCAAGCGGCAGCCCGAGGAAGACCACCATGAACGTCACGTAGTCGAATGTGGGTTTGCGCTTCCGCGGCCGGGCAGCCTTCTGGCTGCCCGGCTTCGTGTTGGCGAGTGCGGTATCGATCACTTGATCTCGATCTTGTTGACCGAGTCGTCGTCCCTCACCTTGTCGGTGATGGCCTGGAGGCCTGCGGTGAGCGCGGCGACGTCGGATTTACCTTCGAGGAAGGTGTTCCAGAGCACGAGCTGGTCGGGGTTCATGCCGTACAGGTCGACGAAGCCCCAGGTGAAGATGTTCTCACCGGCGGCATCGAGCATGTCGGTCTGCGACACGAGAGCCGTGGACCCGAAACCGTCGGCGGGCACGAGTCCCTTGACGATGGTCGGGGCGAGCTTCGTCTTGGCGAAGTTCGTCGCGGCTTCCTTCGACAGCATCGTGCGGAGCAGCTCCTTGCCACCGGCGACGTTCTTGCCCTGCGAGGGGACGATGAACGGCTCGCCTGCTGTGGAGTGCAGCGCCTCAGGGGGCATTGCCGAACCGGACGAGACGACCGGAGCAGCGAAGCCCTTCATGGCGAAGCCCTCGGCCGTGTTGTCCTTCATCTCGTTCTCGATCCAGGAACCAGACGGGTAGAGGAGCGCGTCCATGTCGTTGCTCCACTGTGCCTGTGCGGCCGTGAACTGGGTACCGGAACCACCCGGCTTCATGTAGCCGGCCGCGATGACCTCGTGCATGGCGTCGAAGACGCTCTGCACGGCGGGGAGCGACCAGCAGCCCTCCTCCAGGTTCTCCAGGGCGAGACGGACCTCGTCGCCGCCTTCCTTGATCGCCGACTCGATGGCGAGGGTCTGGTAGTAGGTCGCGGCTTCCTTACCGAAGACGAAGAGGTACTTGCCCTTCTCCTTCGCCTTTGCGCCGAGCTCGAGTGCCTCTGCCCACGTCGTCGGCGGGGTCCAGCCATTCTCCTCGAACAGGCTCGACGAGTACCAGACGCCGTACACGGTCAGCACGTAGTTGAGCGCGGCGAGCTTGCCATCGAATGTGCCCGGCTTCAGAACTCCGCCGTACAGGGTGTCGGCGATCTTCTCACCCTCGAGGTTCTCGGCCTCGATGATGTCGGAGAGGTCCTCGAGCTGTTCGAGGATCGTGTTGAAGCCGATCGAGCCCGCACCGGAGTTGTCGATGAGGTCAGGCGGGTTACCGCCGACGAAACGCGGCTGCAGTTCCTGCGAGATCTGGGTCGACGAAGCGACCTTCGCGGTGACGCCGTCGTGGTTCTTCTCAAGGATCTTGGCCGCGTACTCGACGTAGTCGACGCCGTAGCCGCCGTCGAAGATGACCGAGTCGACCGTCGAGTCAGCTGCGAGGCCGAACGGGTTCTTCGCTGAAACCGTTCCGCCCGGTGCGGTGGTCGACGGTCCGCCGGTGGCACAGGAGGCGAGGGTGCTGCCGAGAGGAATGAGCACCGCGGCAGCGATCGCGCCGCGGAGGACGTTCCTTCGGTCCATCTCGAGGTTGGTGATGTTCATCATTGTTGTGTGTACCTTCCGTGTGGGGGTGGAACTCTGTGTGGGATACGGGTGGTGCTGGGTGGGTTAAGGGCTCGGGGTCATGCGGTGCGCCTGATGCGGTCGCGGTAGAGATTTTCCAGTGCGGTGTTGTGTTCATCTCCCCCCGGGATGTTCGCCGAGATGTACAGAGGGGGAACGGCCCCCGCCTCTGAGATCCGGCGGGACACCTCGATGGTGAGAAGCTGTGCGATAAATGCGGATGTGATCGAGGAGATCGCACCCACTCCGATGTCACCGGGGAGCGACAGGGTGGTGTCTCCGAACGGGGCGCGGTTGTCGATCACCACGTCGGCGATCTCGCTGAGGCGCTTGCCGCTCGGGTGCTTCGGTTCGACCGCGTTGGTGTGTTCGATGCTCGTCACGGCGATGACCTTGTGGCCGAGCTCCTTCGCTTTCAGAGCCACCCCGACGATCGAACCATTGACGCCGGAGTTCGACGCGATGATGAAGATGTCGGCGTCGTTGATCAGTGACACGGTGAAGAGTTCGTCGACGACGGAAGGATCGCGCTCGAGGCTCGAGCCGCCGAGCACGGACACATCGCGACTGCCGTGCAGGACGATGTCGCGCAGGGCGAGGTTGTTCGTCGGGATGAGTCCACCCGCGCGGCCGGCGATCTCCATGGCGAACGCCTGGGAGTGGCCGGTTCCGAAAGCCTGAACGACCCCGCCAGCGTCGAGCGACGCGACGATGAGATCGATCGCGTCGTCATAGCCGCCCGTGGCGGCCATCTCGGCGATCGCTTCGAGGCGACGGGTCGCCTGGTCGAGGAATTCGGGGACGAGGTCAGACATTGGCGGGACTCCCTGGGGTGATGTCGCGTTCGCGCGGCCGACGAACGGTGCGCACGTGCGCTGGGCGGCGGTGCTCGGAGACAGCCATCGCCGATGCGGCGAGTTTCGTGGCGATCTCGGTGAAGTTCAGTTGGGCGACGAGGAGGTAGAGAAGATCCAGGACGAACAGTTGTGAATGCTTGGCGGACAGGTCGTCCGGCTGGAGGTACAGCTCGGGGGCGGCGGTGATGACGGTGACATCGGCGACCTCGGCAAGTGGCGAGTCGGCGCTGTTGCTCAGTGCGATGGTGAAGGCACCTGAAGACTTCGCCTGGGAGAGCATCTGGATCGTCTCCTCGGTGCGCCCCGTGTTGGAGATGCCGATCGCGACGGCTCCTTTGCCGAGGATCGCCGCGCTCGTCAGGCCGCCATGCACTTCGCCCCAGCAGTGTGCATTGATGCCGATCCGGTAGAGACGACTCTGCATCTCTGCGGCCATCCCGGCGCTTCCGCCGATGCCGTAGATGTCGAGGTGTTCACTTTCGCTGATCGCGGTCGCGATGTCGGCGACGAGGTCGAGGTCGATGAGTTCGGCGGTCGACTGCAGTGACCGGATGTGCGAGTTGAGCAGTGTGCTGAGCACGCCGCGAGGCGCGTCGTCGGGGTCGAATCCGCGACCGATGTCTTCCCGCCAGGACTGGTGGGCGTCCCCGCGTCCGACATCGCTGGCCACTCCCACCCGGAACTGGACGTAACCGCTGTAGCCGATCAGCCGGCAGAACCGTGTGACGGTCGCTGCCGACGTCCCCGCCTTCTCCGCCAGCTCAGTGATCGAGAGCTCGAGAGGGGCGGCGGGATTCTCGAGAAGAAGCTCGGCGATTTTCACCATGACGCTCGACATCTGTGGCAGGTTTGCCTGAATGCGATTGGATACACGAACGCCACCCTCTGAGGTACTCATCGTTGACTGCGTCGTCATTGGCTGAAAATCCGTTTCACTGGTTTGAAGCTTTGTTGAAAACTATTCTTAGAACCTCACGTGGTCAATGACGCCTTTGTTAAGAATTGGTAACGATGACCCCTGTCCTGTTTCGAACGGATGACAATGCCCGCTTTTCTCGCTGTGGACGCCGGTGGCACGAGCACCCGTGCCGTCCTCGTCGCCGCTGACGGCACCTGCCTGGGTTACGGAACGGCCGGCGGCGGCAATCCGATCTCCTCCGGAACCGAGCGGGCGGCATCCGCCGTCGTTGGTGCCATCTCGACGGCCACGGCGGTGGCGCAGCTGTCCCCTCAGGACATCGGCTCGGGGATCCTCGCGATGGCCGGGTCCGGCGTCTCTCCCGAGACCGACTGGGTGACCAGCGCCCTGGCCGATGCCGGATTCTCTGGTTCGGTCGAGCTGCGCTCTGACCTGCTCGCGACGTTCTTCTCCGGCACATACGAGCCGGAGGGCTACGCGCTCGTCGGGGGGACGGGGGCTGCGGGCATCCGGGTGCGCGGCGGCATCGTCGACCGCGCGGCCGACGGTCTGGGTTGGTTGCTAGGCGATGTCGGATCCGGGTTCTGGATCGGGCACCGCGTCGTGCGGGATGCCGTGGCCGCCCTGGACGGCAGGTCGGGCCCGACGGCTCTCACCGGACTTCTGCTGGATGCCCTCGGCCTGGAATCGGATGCCGGCATCGATGCGGACGGTCGCCCTGGTGTCCTCCGGCTCGTCACCGACGCCGTCTACCGGCTCCGCCCGGTCGAACTGTCGCGGTTCGCGCCGCTCGCCTTCCAGGCGACCGGTGATGAGGCCGCGCGGTCGATCCTCGGCGAAGCGGCTGAAGCGCTCGCCCGGCTGTTCGGAGCGGTCGCGGATCCCGAACTCACCGGTCCCCTGGTTCTCGGCGGGAGCATCCTCGCGCAGAAGAGCGTCGTGGCCGAGGCCGTCGCGACTGCCGCAACGGCGTCCGGGCTCGTGTCAGAGACGAGGCAGGTGCCCGACGGAGTGATCGGCGCTGCCGTGCTCACCCTGCAGACGGCGGGAGTCGACGTCGACGCCGCCGTCTTCGACCGCATCAGGACGTCGCTGGGTGGGTTGCGCTGACCGGGGCGGGTGGGCGACGGAGACTATCCCCACCGACCCCGGTCGTCATACGCTGGATCACATGACGACGCGATCGGCGGCCATCCGCGCGGGGCTCTGCTCCGTCACATTCCGCGAGCTTGCTGTGGACGACGTGATCGCGCAGGCAGGCACGGTCGGACTCGACGCCATCGAGTGGGGCACAGACGTCCACGTCCCCATCGACGACCTCGATGGGGCGAGCCGCACAGGCGACCTGACCCGCGACGCGGGACTTGCTGTGGCCTCCCTGGGCTCGTACTTCCGGTGCACGCCGAGCGAGGACATCGACGACCTCCTCGCTGCGGCATCCGCCATCGGCGCTCCTCGCGTCCGTGTCTGGGCGGGGCGGGCGGGATCGGCGAGCGTGTCGCCCGCCGAGCGGGCGGAGACAACGGCCATCCTCCGCGAGAGTGCCCTGCGTGCCGAGGATTACGGCGTCGAACTCGCCGTCGAGTTTCACGGCGGCACCCTGACAGACACCGGCGACTCGGCCAGACGCCTCCTGGAGGAGGTCGCGTCTGACAACGTCAGCTCATACTGGCAGCCGAGCAAGGGTCTCACCGACGCGGCCGCCTTCGCCGAACTCGAGGCCGTCACCCCCTGGGTGTCCGCCGTGCACGTGTTCTCGTGGTGGCCGGACTCCGAACGGCTGCCTCTCGACGGGCGCTCAGAACTCTGGCAGCGGGTGCTGCCGTTCCTGCAGACGCTTCCCCGCGTGACCGACGCGTTGCTCGAATTCGTTCCGGACGACGACCCCGCCCTCCTGGCGAGCGAGGCCAGGACGCTTCGGCACTGGCTCGACTGAAACGCACCGTCGGACCGCATCCCTCAATTTTGTCGTGTCACGCAACGAATTACTGCACGTGGCCGCTGCGCACGGCTAGCATCGAAGGACGGCTGACTGGCCAGTACCCGCAAAGGAGCACCCCGCCAATGGCAAACGAACGCAACGCACTCATCGTCCGAGGCGGATGGGAGGGCCACGCTCCCGTCGCGGCGACCGACCTCTTCATCCCGTATCTCGAGGCCAATGGCTTCACCGTGCGCGTCGAGGACTCGACGGCCGTGTACGCGGATGCCGACGCCATGGCATCCATGGATCTCATCGTCCAGTGCGTGACGATGTCCACCATCGAGAAACCGGAACTCGCCGGGCTGATCGCCGCGGTGCGTGCCGGTACCGGTCTTGCGGGCTGGCACGGCGGGATCGCCGACTCCTTCCGCTCATCGAGCGACTACCTCCAGTTCGTCGGTGGACAGTTCGCCAACCACCCCGGCAAGCCGGAGGGTGAACCGGTCGTCGGTGACGAGACCGACAATTTCGTCCCGTACGCGGTGGAACTGACCGACCTCGGCCGGCGGCATCCGATCACCGAAGGCATCGCCGATTTCGACCTGGTGACCGAGCAGTACTGGGTTCTCTCCGACGAGCTCAACGACGTGCTCGCGACGACGACGCAGAAGGTGCGCCCTGGCGACCCCTGGCATCGTGAGGTCACATCGCCTGCCGTGTGGACACGGCAGTGGGGCGATGGGCGGATCTTCGTGGCGACACCGGGGCACTCCGTCGCCGTGCTGCAGGATGAGAACGTCCGCACGATCATCGAAAGGGGACTCCTGTGGGCCAGCCGCTGAACCTCGGGATCATCGGGGTCGGAGCCATTTCGGCCCAGTACCTCGCCAACCTCCCGAAACTGCCGCAACTGAAACTCGTGGCTGTGGCAGACCTCGACATCTCCCGCGCGGAAGCCGTCGCCGCCGAGCACGGCGTGCGGGCGTGTTCGGTCGACGAGCTCCTCGCCGACCCTGCCGTCGACACCGTCCTCAACCTGACCATTCCGGCAGCGCACGCGCCGATCGCGCTGAGGGCCATCGCCGCCGGGAAGAACGTCTACGGCGAGAAACCCCTCGCCGTCACCACCGCGGAAGCACGGGAGGTGCTGGACGCCGCGACGCAGGCGGGCGTCCTCGTCGGCTGTGCGCCTGACACCGTGCTCGGCACCGGCATCCAGACCGCCAGGCAGGCGATCGACGACGGGCTCATCGGCACTCCCGTCGCTGCGACGGCGACCATGGTCACTCCTGGACACGAGCGGTGGCATCCGAATCCCGACTTCTACTACTCCCCAGGCGGCGGTCCGCTGCTCGACATGGGGCCGTATTACGTCTCGGCGCTCGTCACGATGCTCGGCCCCGTCGACCGCGTCGTCGGTGTCGCCAGCCACCTGCGCGACAGCCGCGTGATCGGGGCAGGTCCCAGGGCAGGCGAGAGCGTCCCTGTGTCGATCGACACGCACGTCACCGGCATCCTCACCCATGAGTCCGGCGCGATCTCGACCCTGCTGATGAGCTTCGACGCGGTCAAGACCCTCGCGGCACCGATCGAGGTCCACGGGGATGCCGGCAGCCTCGCGGTGCCCGACCCCAACACCTTCGACGGGACGGTGAGGCATTTCCCCCTCGGTGCCGACGACTGGGCAGAGCTTCCCGTGAGCGGCGGATACCGCGACAGCGGCAGGGGTTTCGGGCTCGCGGACCTCGCAGACACCCCGGCAGGGTCCGAGCCGCGCGCCGGTGGACGGCTCGCTTTCCACGTCCTCGACATCCTCGAATCGGTGCTGCGGTCAGCGGACTCCGGGCACGAAGAGCGCGTCGACAGCACCGTCGAGCGACCAGCGGCCGTGCCGCTGAGCGCCGGGTAGCGCCGACGCGGGTCACGTCCCTGTTGCGGACGTACTCACCTGTTACGGACGTACTCACCTGGTACGCGGGGTGAGCACGTCCGGTACAGGTGAGTAGGCCGCGGACTCCACTCGCGACCGCACCGCGAACGACCTGCGAAGCCCCCCTATCGGCCCGACCGGTCGAGGGCTACCATGCTGCGCATGAGGGCACGACTGGTGTTGGCAGGCGCCGCGGTGGCGGTAGCCCTTTCGGGCTGTGCGCCGACAGGAACAGGGCCGAGCCCGAGCGCGACGGACGAGCCGTCGGCGACACCGAGCCCATCGGCGACCCCGACCGCCGAGCCCCTGACGATCGTCGATTGCGAGGTTCTGCTGCCGATCGAGGACGCACGGGCGTTGTTCTCCGATGCGACGGAATTCCTCGGCGAACGGCCGCCGACGGAATCCGGCGGGTGGTTCCCCCTCGACGAGATCGACAGCACGCTCGCGGCGTCGACCCAGGCGAGAGCGTGCTCGTGGGGCGTGCCGAACTCCGACGGCGTCTTCACGATCCACGCGGTCGAAGTGACCGAGGAGCAGCGCAGCAGCCTGGAGGCGGCGCTCACCGCTGCGGGCTTCTCGACCGAGACCACCGGGACGGTCACGACGTTCGAGATGACCGGCGAGAACGAGGTCTCCACGATTGCGGCGACCCACCTGTTCACGGGCGACCTGTGGATCATGGTCAACTCCAACGACCTCAGCACGACGGGTCCTGCCGCGACCTCAGCGCTCGACGCGATGCGCGCTGCGAACCCGACGCTCGGGTTGTGAGCCGCGCAGCCATCGCCTTCAGCGCACTCACCATTTCCGGACCCACTCACCTCGCGTGACGGGTGAGTACGTCCGGAACACGTGAGCAGATCGCGCGCGCGAGCGCGGGCTAGCCTGCAGGAGGCGCGTCGACCGCCCGCGCGAGCTGTGCCCCCGCCTCACGCAGCCAGTGCACCGTGTCTGTCATGGCGGCCTCGGCGCTTCCGGCGAGGTCTGTCAACGACACCGCGTGCGCGAACCCGTCAGGCTCGGCCGTGATCGCGCCTGCCACGAGCAGCGGCGACGCCCCGGTCTGCTCGGCCAGCGACCGGACGTATGACGGCACCTTTCCGGCATCCGACTGCCCGTCGAAGCGTCCCTCCCCCGTGATCACGATCGTCGCGGATGCCACGGTCTCCGGCGCGTGCATCACCTCACCGACCGCTTCTGCCCCCGCGGCGACCGTCGCGCCCCAGGCCAGGAGCGCGAACCCGGTTCCACCGGCTGCGCCCGCTCCCGGCGTCGAGGGGTCTCCACCCAGGACGGATGCGAGCCGCTCAAGCCCGGAGTCGAGCTCGGCGACCTGCGCCTCGTCTGCTCCCTTCTGCGGACCGAACACGGCGGCAGCGCCCAGCGGGCCGAGCAGCGGGTTCGTCACGTCGCTGAGGATCGTCGCGCCTCCGGCCGGGAGTGCACGGAGGTCGGCGGCATCGATCGCCGCGACGGTGGCGAGCCCGCGGCCTCCCGGCACGACCGGCTTCCCCGATGAGTCCGACAACACGGCGCCGAGCGCGGTCAGGGTGCCTGCTCCGCCGTCCGTCGACGAGCTTCCGCCGATCGCGAGGTAGAGCCGGTCGACGCCCGAGTCCACGGCCGCGGCGATCGCCTCGCCGAACCCGATGGTGTGCGCGTCGAGCGGCTGCAGCGGATCGAGCAGGGTGATGCCACTCGTCGTGGCCAGTTCGACGACCGCGGAGTTGTCCGGCAGGAGGATCCAGCTCGCGTCGACCGGTCGGCCATCGGGACCGGTCACAGTGACCGGCATCCGCCTCGCATCAGCCACCGCGAGCTCGAACGCGTCGAGCGTTCCCTCGCCGCCGTCGGCCAGCGGCATCCGGATCACGGTGTCACTCGGGCGGACCGACAACCAGCCCTCAGCGAGTGCTGCCGTCACCTCGCTCGCGGTCGCTGTGCCTTTGAAGGAGTCTGGCGCGATCGCCACTCTGAGGTCGGTCATGCCTTCAACAGTGCCAGAACCCGGCGCCGCGTGACGCCCAACAGGAGAATCCGGCGTGAACGAACGCTCAACACGAGCAGACAGCCGCTCCAGCAGCGGCTCTCCTGTCGAGCGGCAGCACCAGACACACCACGGCGAATCAGGCTCGCGGTGGCGCCGTCGACTCACGCACGACGAGCTCGGGAACGATGCGCGGAAGGTCGGCGGCCTGCTCGTCCTGAAGTACGGCAAGAAGCTCGGTCATGATGTCGCGACCGAGTCCGTCGAAGTCCTGCCGGATCGTGGTCAGCGGCGGCGCGAAGTGCTCGGCCTCCGGGATGTCGTCGAATCCGACGACGCTGACATTCTGCGGCACCCGCAGCCCACCCTGGGTGAGCGCATGGATGAGCCCGAGCGCCATCTGGTCGTTACCGGAGAACACGGCGGTCATCTCGCGGTCGCCGACGAGCGCCAGTCCGTGGCGGTGTCCGCTCGCCGGCGTCCAGTCGCCGACGAGGTGTTCACGCGCGACGAGACCGGATTCGGCGAGCGCGTCGCGCCAGCCGCGCACCCGCTCGGAGGCGTCCGTCGAATCGCGCGGCCCCGAGATGTGACGGATGTCGCGGTGCCCCAGCCCGATCAGGTGCTCGACGGCGGCACGCGCCCCCGCGTACTGGTCGAGCGCGACGCTGTGCACCCCCGGCCGTCTGCCAGCGTCGACGGCCACGAGCGGAACACCCAGTTCGATGCCGAGGATCGCGTCGAGCGCTCCGGCGTGAGCAGCGATGAGCACGATGGCCTCGACGTTCTGTCGCACGAGCAGCTCGACGGCGGATCGCAGCGAGGCCGGATCTGAGTCGAGCATGCTCGCCATGCTCACGGCGTACCGTGCATCGCGAGCCGCGTCGTTGAAGTGCAGCGCCGTGGACGACGGCCCGTAGTCCGGTCCGCCCGTCGTGATCAGCCCGATCGTGCGCGACCGCCGGGTGACGAGGGCACGGGCGGCCTGCGACGGCGTGTACCGGAGCTGCTTGATCGCCTTCTCGACGCGGTCCCTCGTGGCTGGCCGCACGTTCGGCAGGTCGTTGAGCACCCGGGAGACGGTCTGGTGGCTGACTCCGGCGAGCCGCGCGACATCGAAGATGTTGGCGACGCGCGCACGCTCGTCTTCGTTCGTCACCACCTCGGCCCACTCCTGCCCGGCGACTCGCGCCCCTGCATGCTCATTCGATTATCCCGCCTCACGGGCCTCACCCGGTGCGCCCGACAGCTCCGGCCACGTTTCCGGGCGGATGCCGCGGGTTACGTCCGTCTCGCCGTCAGCACCTTCTGCAGGATGATGAAGACGAGCAGCAGCGCGCCGATGAAGATGCGGGTCCACCATGAGGTGAGGTTGCCGTCGAAGGTGATGAGGGTCTGGATCGTGCCGAGCACGAGCACGCCGAGGACCGAGCCGAGGACGAAGCCGTACCCGCCGGTCAGCAGGGTGCCGCCGATCACGACGGCCGCGATGGCATCCAGTTCCGTTCCGATCGCCGTCAGTGCGTAGCCGGACAGCGTGTAGAAGCTGTACAGCACGCCGGCGAGGCCCGAGCAGAATCCGCTGATCACGTAGACGAGCACCTTGGTCCGCGCGATCGGGAGCCCCATCAGCACGCCGGACTGCTCGCTCCCGCCGATCGCATAGACCGTGCGACCGAGACGCGTGTAGTGGAGGACGTAGACCGCCACGGCGATGACGAGCACCGCGATGATCACGCTCGGCGTGATGCTCAGCCGGGGTGCCAGCGGGATCCGTGTCTGCGCGAGGGCGACGAACACCGGGTCGACGATCGAGATCGTCGTGTTGCTGATCACGTAGCAGAGCCCCCTTGCCAGGAACATGGCCGCGAGCGTCGCGATGAACGGCTGGATCTGGAAGTAGTGGATCATCAGCCCGACGAGCAACCCGAGGAAGGACGTGAGGATGAGCACCAGCGGGATGATCACCCCTGGAGACCATCCGGACTGCAGCAGGCTGGCCGTGATCATCGTCGACATCGCGAGCACGGCGCCGACCGAGAGGTCGATGCCTCCGGTGAGGATGACGAAGGTCATGCCGACGGCGAGCACGAGCAGGTAGGCGTTGTCGATGAAGAGGTTGGCGATCACCTGCGGGTTCGTGAACCCCCGGTAACGGAAGGCGCCGACCACAAACATCCCGACCAGCAGCACTGCTGTCACGATGACGGGCCCGTACTTCGGGTTGGTCAGAGCGTCTCGTATGCGGTCGAATGCCCGGACAGGCGTGGCGGGCCGCTGCGGGGACGGGGCGATGGCGGTCATGCGGAAACCTCCGAGATGCGGCGGGCCGCGTTGCGGCGATGCCAGGAGTCGATCAGTTCGGTGGTCCGCGGCGACTGGAGCAGGCAGACGGCGGTGACGACGGCCGCTTTGAACACCATGGTCGCGATCGGGGGGATCCCGACGGTGTAGACGGTCGTCACGAGCGTCTGGATGACGAGCGCACCGATCAGGGTCCCGAACAGCGAATACCGGCCGCCAGCGAGTGACGTTCCGCCGATGACCACGGCCAGAATGGCATCCAGTTCGATGAACAACCCGGTGTTGTTGGCGTCCGCTGCCGTCTGGTTGCTGGTCAGCACCAGGCCGGCGAGTGCGGCACAGAATGCCGTGAACACGTAGACGCTGATGAGCAGGCCACGCGACCGGACACCGGCGAGGCGGGATGCCTCCGGGTTGATTCCGACAGCCTCGATCATCAGTCCGAGCGCTGTGCGCCTCGTGATGAGCAGCGCGAAGAGGAAGAGGGCAGCTGCGATGAGCACTGAGACGGGCAGACCTCCGAAGAAGCCGGAGCCGAGCACTTTGAACGGCGGGCTGTTCACCGTGAGGATCTGCCCCTCCGTGATGAGCATGGCGACGCCCCGCCCCGCGGTCATCAGGATCAGCGTCGCGATGATCGGCTGGATGCCGAGGATCGAGACGAGGAAACCGTTCCAGAGGCCGAGCACGAGGGAGATGAGGATCGCGACGATCACGGCGACGGCGACGGTGCCTGGGCTACCAGGGTCCGATGAACCGAGAATGATCGAACAGGCCACCGCGCCGGAGATCGCGCAGATCGCGCCGACCGACAGGTCGATCCCGCGGGTGGCGATGACGAGGGTCATGCCGATGGCGATCATGAGGGTCGGTGAGCCGTTGCGCAGGATGTCGATGAGGCTGCCGAAGAGGTGCCCGTCGCGGACCTGGACGGAGAAGAACCCCGGGAACGCGATCAGGTTGATCAGCAGCAGCACGAGCAGCATCACGACCGGCCAGAACAACCGGTGTGCCATCAGTCGTCTCATGCGACCGCCTCCGTTTCAGCGCCTTCGGCGATGATCGCCAGCAGGTTGTCCGTGGTGAGATCGTCGTTCTCGATGTCGGCGACCATCCTGCGGTCGCGCATGACCGCGACCCGGTGGCTCAGCCGGAGAACCTCGTCGAGTTCGGCGGAGATGTAGACGACGCTCATCCCGTTCTCGGCGAGATTCGACACGAGCTTCTGGATCTCGGCTTTCGCCCCGACGTCGATGCCTCGTGTCGGCTCGTCGAGGATGAGGAGTCGCGGTGCGATGGCGAGCCAGCGCGCCAGGAGCACCTTCTGCTGGTTGCCTCCCGAGAGGTTTTTGAGGAGCGCGTCCGGGTTCGCTGGGCGGATGTTGAGGGCCTGGATGTAGCTCTCGGCGAGCTCGTTCTGCCGCTTCTTGGGGATCGGCCGGAACCAGCCGCGGTCTGCCTGCAGGGCAAGGGCGATGTTGTCGCGGACGGAGAGATCGTCGAGGATGCCTTCCTCCCTCCGGTTCTCGCTGGAGTACACGATGCGGTCTCGGATCGCCTGGCGCGGATTGCGGATGCGTCTGGTCGCCCCCGCGACGGTGAGCGTTCCGACATCCGCCCGGTCGACTCCGGCGAGGATGCGCGCAAGTTCGGTGCGACCGGAGCCGAGAAGCCCTGCGAGGCCGACGACCTCACCTTCGTACACCTCGAGGTCGATCGGCTCGATCGACCCTTTCCTGCCGAGGCCGATGGCGCTGATGTACGGCACGAGTGCGTCCTCGTCGACCGACTGCGCCTTCGTCTTGCGTTCGAGTGCCTCGAGGACGGTGAGTTCCTTGCCGATCATCTTCTGCACGAGTTCGATCCGAAGGATCTCGTCGGTCAGGTACTCGCCGACGAGCTTGCCGTTGCGCAGCACGGTGAGCCGGTCGGAGATCTCATAGACCTGGTCGAGGAAGTGGGAGACGAAGAGGATCGCGACTCCGTCCTTCTTGAGGTTCCTGATGATCCGGAACAGTTCCTGGACCTCGTCGGCGTCGAGGCTCGATGTCGGCTCGTCGAGGATGAGCACGCGGGCGTTGATGTCTGTGGCCCTGGCGATCGCGACGAGCTGCTGCACGGCGAGCGAGTGGGAGCCGAGCCGCGAGTTCGGGTCGATGTCGAGGTGGAGGCGCTTCAGTAGTTCGGCAGCACGCCTGCGGGTGGCTTTCCAGTCGATACCGCCCCACCTGCGGGGTTCGCGGCCGAGCATGATGTTCTCGGCCACGGTGAGGTTGGTGAGGAGGTTGACCTCCTGGTAGACGGTCGAGACGCCGGCGGCCTGCGCTTCGGCGGTACCGCTGAACGAGACGGATTCGCCGCCCAGCAGAATCACGCCGCTGTCGATCCGGTACACACCGGTCAACGCCTTGATCAGGGTCGATTTACCGGCCCCGTTCTCGCCCATCAGCGAATGGACTTCGCCGGGGAACATCCGGAAACTGACGTCGTCGAGGGCCTTCACCCCGGGGAAGCTGATCGAGATGTGCTCCATCGCGACGGCTGGCTGTGGTTCGGTCATGCTGGAATCTCTCTGCGCTGAGGGACGGATGCCTGTCGCAGCGTATCGGGGCCGGACCTCTCGGCCCGGCCCCGGCTCGCTGTCTTGCCTAGTACTGACGGTCGGGCAGCGCCTCGATGGCCTGCTCCTGGGTGAAGGTGGTCTCCTCCGTGATGATGCGCTTCTCGACCTCTTCGCCTGCGACGACCTTCTTCACGATGTCGACGAGCTGCTTGCCGAGCAACGGCGAGCATTCGACGATGAAGTTGATCTTGCCATCGGCGAGGGCCTGCATGCCGTCCTTGACCGCGTCGATCGTGATGATGGTGATGTCCTCACCTGGCACGAGTCCCGCTGCCTCGATCGCCTCGATCGCGCCGAGGCCCATGTCGTCGTTGTGTGCGTAGATCACGTTGACGTCCGGGTTCGATTTCAGCAGCGCCTCGGTGACCTGCTTTCCGCCTGCGCGGGTGAAGTCACCGGTCTGCGACGCGACGACCTCGAACTTCTCGTCCGCCTTGATGACATCGGCGAAGCCCTCGGCGCGGTCGAGCGCCGGTGCAGCACCTGTGGTTCCCTCGAGCTGGATGATCTTCACCGGGTCGGTCGAGTCCTTGTACTGCTCGACCAGCCACTCACCGGCCTTCTTGCCTTCCTCGATGAAGTCCGAGCCGAGGAAGCTCACGTAGAGCGAGTCGTCCTTGCTGTCGACGGCGCGGTCGGTCAGCACCACGGGGATGCCGGCGTCCTTGGCCTCGTTGAGAACGGCGTCCCATCCGGTCTCGACGACCGGCGAGAAGGCGATGACGTCGACCTGCTGCTGGATGTACGACCGGATCGCCTTGATCTGGTTCTCCTGCTTCTGCTGGGCGTCGGAGAACTTCAGCGGGATGCCTGCTTCTTCGAAAGCGGACTGGATGTCTGCGGTGTTGGCCGTGCGCCATCCGCTCTCCGCTCCGACCTGGGCGAACCCGACGGTGATGTCGGCCGGGTCCTTGGGCCCTTCCCCCGCGTCACCGCCCCCGCCCCCCTGGGCGCAACCGGTGAGTGTCAGGAGCAGCGCGCCGATCGCGACCGCTGCTCCGAGTGTCTTTTTCACAACCAAACCTCCTTGTTCGGCCGGCGACGACGGGATTCGCACTGCTGTGTCGTGGTGCCGGTCGGCCAGTCCATTCTGGCCGTGCCTCGAATGTTAGCGCTCACAAAATGACGAGCACAAGAGTCTTATGGAATATTTCGCGATCAATTGTGAGCGATCACAAACGGCACAAGAAGAGGGGCGGATGCCCGATGGCACCCGCCCCTCTCGTCGATGTTCCCTAGAAGCCCTGCGCCAGGCGGTAGTACGCGTTGTTCCAGCGGACCTCCCGAGCGAAGCCGTCGAGCGTGGTGTCGTTGTCGATGACGAGCAGCTCGGTCTTCGCGATCTCGGCGAAGTCACGGAACACGTCGACGCCCACCGCGGTCGACATGACCGTGTGGTGCGCGGCACCCGCGGTCAGCCAGGCTGCTGCCGACGTGGCGAACGACGGCTGAGGCTTCCACACCGCGCGGCCGACGGGAAGCTTCGGCAGTGCTTCCGCCGGCTCGATCACGTCGACGACGTTCGCGACGAGACGGAACCGGTCACGCATGTCACTCATGGCGACGACGACGGCTGGGCCGGGGTCTGCGTTGAAGACCAGGCGCACGGGGTCGTCCTTGCCTCCGATGCCGAGCGGGTGGATCTCGAGTGTCGGCTTCGCCGACGAGAGACCAGGGCTGACCTCGAGCATGTGGGCGCCGAGGATCTGTTCCTCCCCTGGGACGAGGTGGTAGGTGTAGTCCTCCATGAGTGAGGCGCCTCCTGGCAGGCCTGCGCCCATGACGGACGCCGCGCGCACGAGGATCGCGGTCTTCCAGTCTCCCTCGGCACCGAAGCCGTATCCCTCGGCCATGAGGCGCTGCACGGCGAGGCCCGGGAGCTGCTTGAGAGCACCGAGGTCTTCGAACGAGGTCGTGAACGCGCCGAAGCCGCCCTCCTCGAGGAACGAGCGCAGGCCGATCTCGATCGCTGCTCCGTCGCGGAGCGAGGAGTGGCGGTCGCCACCCTTGCGGAGCTCGGGGACGACGTCGTAGAGCTCTTCGTACTCGGCGACGAGGGCGTCGATGTCGCTCTCGGAAGCCGCGGCAACGGCATCCGCCAGTTCGTTCACTCCCCAGGTGTTGACCTGGACGCCGAACCGCAGCTCTGCCTCGGTCTTGTCGCCCTCGGTGACGGCCACGTAACGCATGTTGTCGCCGAAACGCGCGAGCTTGAGCTCGTGGGTGGCTGCCCACCCGGCGGCGGCGCGCATCCACGTGCCGACCTGCGCGGTGACGGCCGGGTTGGAGACGTGGCCGACGACCGTCTTGCGCGAGACGCCGAGACGGGTCTGGATGTAGCCGAACTCCCGGTCGCCGTGCGCGGCCTGGTTGAGGTTCATGAAGTCGAAGTCGATCTCGCCCCACGGCAGCGCCACGTTGGCCTGCGTGTGCAGGTGAAGCAGCGGCTTCTTCAACGCGTCGAGGCCGGCGATCCACATCTTCGCCGGTGAGAACGTGTGCATCCAGGCGATGAGGCCGATGACCTTGTCGTCGGAGTTTGCGTCGAGAGCCGCGCGGCGGATCGATTCGGAGTCCTTGAGCACGGGCTTCCAGACGACCTTCACCGGGACGTCGGATGCGGCCCCGAGCGTCCGCGCGATCTCCTGCGACTGGTCGGCGACCTGCTTGAGTGTTTCTTCGCCGTAGAGGTTCTGGCTTCCGGTGAGGAACCAGACCTCGTAGGCATCGAGCGAGGTGGTGAGTTTAGGCATGTGTGTCTCCTTGGGAATCGGCGAGCGCGCCCTGCGGCGCCTGGCCGTAGACGTTCTGGTAGCGGTCGAACAGCGAATCGATGGCGGGCTGGGGAATCGGCACGGCGTCGCCGAGCTGGCGGGAGATGTGCACGGTGCGGGCGACGTCTTCCACCATCACGGCGGCCTTGACGGCATCCTTCGCATCCTTGCCGATGGTGAACGGGCCGTGGTTGGCCATGAGGACGGCGCGGCTTCGGTGGCCGGTGAGCGTCTCGACGATGCCGCGACCGATCGAGTCGTCTCCGATGATGGCGAACGGACCGACGGGGATCTCGTCGCCGAATTCGTCGGCCATGGCCGTGATCACGCACGGGATCGGCTCGTTGCGCGCCGCCCACGCCACCGCGTAGGTGGAGTGGGTGTGCACGACACCGCCGACCTCTGGCATGTGGCGGTAGACGTAAGCGTGCGCTGCCGTGTCACTCGACGGCGACCGCTCGGAGCCGGGGGTTCCGGGGATGACGGCGCCGTCGAGGTCGCAGAGGATCATGTTCTCGGGTGCCAGGTCGTCGTAGCTCACGCCTGACGGCTTGATCACGAACAGGTCGGCGCCCGGCACTCGGCCGGAGACGTTCCCGCCGGTCCAGACGACGAGGCCGTAGCGCACGAGTTCGCCGTGCAGGCGGGAGACGTCTGCCCGGACCCGGGCGATGGCGACTTCGATCTCAGGGGAATAGGTGCTCACGTGAGCCTCTCTCTTTTCGGTCAATTCTAACGTTGTAAGTCGGTGCGGATGCTGAGTTCGGCCAGGCCACGGGCGGTGGCATCGTCGCCCGTGAGTTCGGCGGCGAGGCGGGTGCCCCTCTGAACGACGAAGCGATCGCATACGCCGACGAGCTGGGTGGCGTCCCCGGCCTCGAGCACAACGGCCGCCCCTGCTTCTGCGATGGCTTCGATGAGGTCGCGCCTGGCCTCGCGCTCCGCAGGCGAGAGTCCGGAGAACGGCTCGGTGAGGAGCGCGACACGTGGCGGCGTAACGGCCCATCCGGCGAGCACGTCGTCCATGTCCTTCGTGGACGGCCGCGACCGGGCGCCGGGGATGGCGTCGATGAGCATCGACGGGGCACGCCGGGGAACATAATCCCGCCTGGAGTCGATGATCCCCATCTTCGCCAGCCGCGCCAGGGACTCCCCTGAGACGCTTGTCGGGATGCCACCGATCAGGCCGACGTCGTATGCGGGCGGGTACTCCGAGATGAACAGTACGCGTGCGGCGATTGCGCGCTCGACGGAGGAGAGGTCGACCGGTTCGCCGTCGAGCAGGACGGTGCCGTCGACCCGACCGCCTGAGGATGATCCGAAGACGCCGAGGACAAGATCCTGCGCGCCGGCGAGGCCGACGATCTCGCCCGCACGTACCGACAGGGAGGCGTCCTCCACGACCGGCCGGTTCCGATGGACCGGATGCGACACCGAGATGTCCCGGAGCTCGAGAACGACAGGCCCGAACACGCGGGCGGGCCTGGCCGGCCGCTCGTCGTCGCCGACGAGAAGGTCCATCAGCCTGGCGCTGTCCGTCGGGCTCGTCGTGCCGACGACCGTGCCGTTCCGGATGACGCTCACGGCGTCGAGAGGACGCGGAGACCGTCTCAGCTCTGCGATCCCCTGCACGGCGACGACGACCGGAGTCACGTCTGCCGCCCGGGCGAGCGCCGCGTACCAGCGCCGGGATTCGTCGGCGCTGAACACCAGGGACCGGTCATCGACGATGACCAGCTCCGGAGTCTTGGCCAGGGCCCGTGCCAGTTCGACGATCCGGCGGTCGACCATGTCGAGGTCGAGGATCGGTGTCGACGGCTTCACGGCTAGTCCGACTATGCCGAGCAGTTCGGTTGCGCGTCGGTCGAGATCCCGCTTCCTGGGGAAGAAGCCGCTGCCCCCTTCGGCGCCGAGCAGGACGTTGTAGCCGACGGACTGCAGCGGGATGATGAGCGATTCGGCTCCGAGAACCGGCACTCCGTCTGACGCGGGCACGCCGCCGAGCACGGCGATCAGCCGCGCGCCGTCCGGCACCGCGCCGAGGAGGGGCATCCGCTTCTCTTTCATGGAGGATCGCCCGGGTCGCCGGCAGAGCGCCTGCGACCCGGGCGGGTGCGTTACTTGCCGCCCGAGCGACGCTTGTTGTAGACGTCGAAGGCGACCGCGAGCAAAAGCACGAGGCCCTTGACGGCCTGCTGCCACTCGATGCCGAGGCCCAGGATCGACATACCGTTGTTCAGGACACCGATGATCAGACCACCGATGATCGCGCCGCCGATGGTTCCGACGCCACCCTGCACGGCCGCTCCACCGATGAATGCGGCCGAAATGGCCTCGAGTTCGAAACCGTCTCCGGCCTTCGGACCTGCAAGGTTGAGGCGGGCGGTGAAGATGAGACCGGCGAGGGCAGCGAGCACGCCCATGTTCACGAACAGGAGGAAGTCGGTCTTGCGGGTCTTGATGCCCGACAGCTCTGCGGCGTGACGGTTGCCACCGATTGCATAGACGTGGCGGCCGAAGACGCTGCGGTTCATGATGATGCCGTAGATGAGCACGAGGACGGCCAGCACGATGAGCGTGATGGGGATGCCCTTGTAGCTGGCAAGCGCGTAGGCGAAGAAACCGATCGCGACGGTGATGAGAACGAGCTTGGCGACGAACCAGACGATCGGCTCGACCTCCTGGCCGTACTTCTGGCGGGCGCTGCGGGTGCGGAACTGACCGATGATGAGGGCGACGACGGCGACGGCAGCGACGATGAGCGTGAGCGGGTCGAGTTCGAGGTCACCGAAGACGTTGCTGAGGAAGCCGTTTCCGAGTGCGCGGTACTCGGCCGGGAACGAACCGATGTTGGCGTTGCCGAGGACCACGAGGGCGAGCCCGCGGAAGATGAGCATGCCTGCCAGCGTCACGATGAACGCTGGAATCCCGACATACGCGACCCAGAAGCCCTGCCAGACACCGACGAGCGCACCGATTCCGAGCGACAGGATGATCGAGAGCCACCACGGAAGACCCCACGAGACGGCGAACACACCCGAGCAGGCGCCGACGAATGCGGCGACCGAACCGACCGAGAGGTCGATGTGGCCGGCGATGATGATCATCACCATGCCGATGGCCAGGACGAGGATGTACCCGTTCTGCACGATGAGGTTCGAGATGTTCTGCGGGCGCAGCAGGATGCCGTCTGTGACGATGGCGAAGAACAGCACGACCGCCAGCAGGGCGAGGAAGATACCGTTCTTGCCGAGGTCGGAGACCAGGTGGCTGAGCCAGCTGGTGAACTTGTTCTCGGTGGGGTGGATTCCGCCGCCTGCAGCGGTTTCTTCGGTCACCGGGGTCTGGGTGTTTGACATGTCGAGGTTCTCCTTGGTGGTGCCGGGCGCGCTAGCGCGGCTTTTCCATGGTCATGAGCTTGAGAAGGGATTCCGGGTTGGCTTCCTCGATCGGAAGCTGGCCGGTGATGCGTCCCTCACTGAGGGCGTAGATGCGGTCGCAGATGCCGAGGAGCTCGGGAAGTTCGCTGGAGATGACGATGATCCCCTTGCCTTCGGCGGCGAGGGCGTTGATGATCGCGTAGATCTCGTACTTGGCGCCGACGTCGATGCCGCGGGTCGGCTCGTCGAGGATGAGCACCTCAGGGTCGGAGTAGATCCACTTCGACAGCACGACCTTCTGCTGGTTGCCGCCTGACAGCTTGCCCGTCTTGGCCAGCACGTTCGGCGCCTTGATGTTCATGCTCTTGCGATAGCCGTCGGCGACCTTGTATTCCTCGTTGTCGTTCACGAGTCCGTTGTTGGAGAGCTTGTCGAGCGAGGCGAGGGCGATGTTGCGCTTGATGTCCTCGAGCAGGTTGAGTCCGTAGTGCTTACGGTCCTCAGTGGCGTAGGCCAGGCCGTTCTTGATCGCCTCGGAGACGGTGCGCGTCTTGATCTCGATGCCGTGCTTGAACACCTTGCCCGAGATACGCGTGCCGTAGGTGTGTCCGAACAGGCTCATGGCGAACTCGGTACGTCCGGCGCCCATCAGGCCGGCGATGCCGACGATCTCACCGGCGCGCACGTTGAGGCTGACGTTGTCGACCATGACACGGGTGGGGTCCTGCGGGTGGTGGGCGGTCCAGTCCTCGACACGCAGGATCTCGGCGCCGATGTTCGGCGTGTGATCCGGGTAGCGGTGTTCGAGGTCGCGACCGACCATGTCCTTGATGATGCGCTCTTCCGTGACATCCGTCTTCTGGATGGTCTCGATCGTCTTGCCGTCGCGGATCACGGTGACCGTGTCTGCGACCTTCTTGATCTCGTTGAGCTTGTGGCTGATGATGATCGACGTGATGCCCTGCTCCTTGAGGTGCAGGATCAGGTCGAGCAGGTGGTCGGAGTCCTCGTCGTTGAGGGCAGCGGTCGGCTCATCGAGGATGAGCAGTTTGACCCGCTTCGACAGCGCCTTGGCGATCTCGACGAGCTGCTGCTTGCCGACACCGATGTCGAGGATCTTTGTGGTCGGGTTTTCCTTCAGGCCGACCCGGGCCAGCAGCTTCGCCGCCTCGTGGTTGGTCTTGTTCCAGTCGATGAGACCGAGCGCGCCGGTCTGTTCGTTGTTGAGGAAGATGTTCTCGGCGATCGAGAGGTAGGGGCTCAGCGCGAGCTCCTGGTGGATGATGACGATGCCCTTGGCTTCCGAGTCCCGGATGTCCTTGAACTCGACGGTCTCGTCTTCGAAGACGATGTCGCCCGTGTACGTGCCGTGCGGGTAGACACCCGAGAGCACCTTCATGAGCGTCGACTTGCCTGCCCCGTTCTCACCGCAGATGGCGTGGACAGTGCCCCGCTCAACGTCGAGTGTGACGTCCGACAGTGCCTTGACACCGGGGAACGTCTTGGTGATGCTGCGCATCTCGAGGATGTTTGTGGTCACTTTCGCACCTTCTCCATACCGAAAACCTGCTTCATTGCTGGCTGTACGCCGGTGGAGGAGAATCTACTCCCCCACCGGCGTGCAGCAGTGAACCGGTGTTAGCCGATTTCTTCTTCGGTCCAGTAGCCGGACTCGACCAGGACTTCGTTGATGTTGTCCTTGACGACGATCTGCGACTCGAGGAGGAAGGACGGGACGACGAACTTGCCGTTGTCGTAGTCCTCGGTGTTGTTCACCTCGGGCTCCTCATCGTTCAGAACGGCAACCGTCATCTCGACCGCGGCCGTTGCCAGCTTGCGGGTGTCCTTGAAGATGGTTGCGAACTGCTCGCCGGAGTTGATGGCCTTGACCGAGTCGAGCTCAGCGTCCTGACCCGAGATGATGGGCCATTCGTCACCGACCGTGTAACCTGCGTCGGTCAGAGCCGAGATGATGCCTCGGGAGATGCCGTCGTACGGCGAGAGAACGCCGTTGACCTTGGTGCCGTCCGAGTAGCTCGACGTGAGGATGTTCTCCATGCGCTTCTGGGCGGTTTCGCCGTCCCAGCGGAGCGTGGCAGCCTGCTCGAAGCTCGTCTGGCCGCTCTTGACGACCAGCGTGCCTGCATCGATGAACGGCTTCAGGGTGTCCTGAGCGCCGTTCCAGAAGAAGGTTGCGTTGTTGTCGTCGGGTGAGCCGGCGAACATCTCGATGTTGAACGGACCTTCGGGAGCGCCGTCAACCGGTGCACCTTCGAGGTCGACGAGGCCGAGGCCGTTGAGCACCGAGTTGGCCTGCTGGACGCCGACCTTGTAGTTGTCGAACGACGCGTAGTAGCTGACGTTCTCGGTGTCGCGGATGAGGCGGTCGTATGCGATGACGGGGATCTCGGCGTCAGCGGCGTCCTGGAGGACCTGCGTCAGCGTCGTGCCGTCGATCGAAGCGATGATCAGGGCTTCTGCGCCCTTGGTGATCATGTTCTCGATCTGCGAGACCTGGGTGGGGATGTCGTCTTCTGCGTACTGCAGGTCGACCTTGAAGCCCTCGGCTTCGAGCTGCTCCTTGACGGCGTTGCCGTCCTGGATCCAGCGCTCGCTCGACTTGGTGGGCATGGCGACACCGACGAGGGCGCCTCCGCCCGCTCCGTCGCCTTCGCCTGAGCCGCCCTGCGAGCACGCTGCGAGCGACACGACCATTGCGCCTGCCGCGAGTGTCGCGATGAGAATCTTCTTCACTGTGTTTTACCTCTCTGTAATCGGTGCCATGGACGTCTTTGTCGCCTGAAATCTCAGACAGGGGGTGGTGTTCCGCGTGAGCAGGCTGCGTCCATGAATGCCGTGCTCGATCCGGCTGCCGAAGCAGGACGGGAATGCGGGTAACCGCGAAAAGGTGTGGGGACTCCTTCGTCACTGTCGTTTCCGACCTTGCAATGTGACCGTTCACATTGTTGTCACATGTTACTCAGAAAACCAACTCCTCTGTCAAGTCGGAATGTCTCAGTTTGGTAACCCCGCCAGGGGAGCCGTTCCGGGGCGGTCAGAACGAGGGCGGGCCCGTCGACGAGCGCACGATGAGCTCGGGCTGGATCCGCGCGGCGTACTCGCCGGCGGCGTCCCCCATCGTCCCGAGGAGCTGGGCGACGCACCGCCTGCCGAGTTCGGTGAAGTCCTGGCGCACCGTCGTGAGCGGCGGCCAGAAATGTGCGGCCTCGGGGATGTCGTCGAAACCGACGATGGAGACATCGTGCGGAACGTCCTGGCCCGCGTCCCTGATGGCGTGGATGAGACCGAGCGCCATCTGGTCGTTCGACGAGAAGATCGCCGTGAAGTCCCTCACCCTCATCAGCTCCCTGCCGGCGTAGTAGCCGAACTCCGCAGACCAGTCCCCGAGGATCGGGGCGGTCGTCGGAACATCCTGCGCGTTCATCTCCTCGAGGAATCCGCGCATCCGCGCTTCAGCCTCGATCCAGTCCTGTGGGCCTGCGAGGTGGTAGATGCTGCGGTGACCGAGTTCGATGAGGTGCCGGGTGGCGAGGCGCGCGCCCGCGACCTGGTCGACGGCGATGACATGGTCGTCACTGCCTTCGCTCGTGTTCATCGTGACGAACGGCACACGAAGGTCGAGGTTGGAGATCGCGCGGAACACCCGGACCTGCGGCGCGATGATGACAAGGCCTTCGATCGCCTGGGCGTTGAGATGATCGAGCGCCGTGATGATCGAGTCTTCGTCCGTGGCGGTGATGTTCGCCGTCGACACCATGTAGCCGGCGTCCTGTGCGGCGCTCTCGATGCTCTGGATGATGCTCGACGGACCGTAGTGGGCACGCTGGGAGGCCAGCACGCCGAGGGTACGCGACCGGCTCGTGACGAGGGCCCTGGCGGCACGGTTGGGTCGGTACTGCAACTCGTTCATCACGTCGAGGACGCGCTGCCTGGTCGAGTCCCGGATGCTCGGGTGGTCGTTGAGCACGCGCGAAACGGTCTGGTGACTCACTCCGGCGAGACGCGCGACGTCGCGGATGTTCGGGGCTTTGCCCTTGTCGACGCTGTCTGTCACCGAAACACCCTTGAATCCATGTGCACGGTCACATCCGCGCGATTACGTCAATTATGCACGTCCGGGCGAGGAACTCCACCTCACGGAAGTGGCGTCAGGGGCGGATGTGACGGCTATGTGACAAGATCGGCGCGGTGTCACACGGCTGTCACATCTGGCTGACTGGCGCACAGCTCCGCCGCGGAACGGGCGCACGGGCCGCACTTCCCGCCGACAGGGTCGAGCCCTGCGCGCGACACGGCGGAGTTATGCTCGTGTGTCGCCGGTGACGCGCTGTCCGGTGCCGACCCGCGAACCGACGGCGACAGCCGCGCAACCGATCGCCGCGGCGAGGGCGAAGCATCCGGTGAACGACCATGCTCCGCCCATCCCGGCGAGGGCCGTGAAGACGATGCCGGTGGATGCCAGTGCGAGCGCTCCGCCGAGCGAATCCGAGATCGACAGGGCGGAACTGTTGAAGCCCTGGTCCCGTTCGGTCGAGTACGCGAGGGTCAGCACGCTGAGCCGCGGGTACATGAGCCCCATCCCGGCTCCGCCGAGCAGCCAACCCGCGATGATGACCACCGGGGAAAGACCGGCAGCCGAGGTGAGAACCGCGATGAGGATCGAGGCGAGCACGAGCAGAGACCCGATCCACATCGCACGCACGTGCGTCAGCGCATCACCGAGCCTGCCCTGGAGCCACGACGCCGACGCCCAGGTCAGTGCGGCACCGGTGAGGGCAAGACCGGCGAAGGCGGGTGAGAAGTCGTACTGCTCGGTGAGCAAATAGGGGATGTAGACCTCGGCGCCGAAGAATGCTGCAGCGATGAGACCGCGGACGAGGATCACCGTCGGCAGTCCACGTGCGGCCCTGAGCGTGCCGGTCGGGACAAGGGGTTTCACGGCGAGGAGCGCGATTCCGATGGCCAGGACCGCGACGATGCCGACGAACGCGCCGTCGAGCTGGGCGGAGAGGTTCAAGCCCAGAACGGCCGTCGCTGCGAGCAGCGCCCAGGCGATCGGGCCAGCAGCCCACCGCGGACGACCCTCGACACCGAAGTCCGGATCCCCTGTGAGCATCTTCAGTGCAGGCACGACCATGAGCATGGCGACGAGGATGAGTCCGACCACCCCGAGGAAGACCCAGTGCCAGCTCGTCAGTTCGGCGACGACACCGGCGGCGAACGGTCCGATCAGCGACGGGATCACCCAGGCAGCAGCGAAGCCGGCAAAGATCTTCGCGTGGAGCGCCGGTGGGTAGATCCGCGCGACCACGACGTAGAGGGCCACGTTCATGGCTCCCGAGCCGAGGCCCTGCACGAGGCGGCCGACCACGAGCATCCACATGTCCACAGCGGTCCCCGCGATGATGAGCCCGGCGATGAACACGGCGACCGACGTGATCAGGGGAGCGACGGGGCCGTTTCTGTCCGACCAGTTCCCCGCGACGACCATGCCGACGACTCCCGACGCCAGAGGTCCGGCGAAGGCCAGCGCGTACAGTGACGCCCCGTCGAGATCGGCGCTCACGAGCGGCATGATCGTTGTCACAGCCAGCGACTCGAAGGCAGCGAGGAAGACGAGGGCACAGGTGCCGATCGTCACCCACAGGTAGCGTGCCGAGTAGATGCCAGGCGGCTCCTCCTGCCCCGGGCGCGCGGATGCCGCGTCAAGCCTGGCGTTGGAAGTCACGCTCTCGAGCCTAGCCATTTTCCGCGCGTGCAGTCAGCGTCGGGACGAGCGCCCGCCGGAGGCATCCAGGCGGAGTCACGCACCAGGCACCACGACAGCTGTGCGTCCCAACCTGTGCTTCACGAGCGTCACGACGACCGCGGCGAGCCCGAGAGCGAGCGGAACGACGAGGGTCAGTCCGGCGAGCAACAGCAGGCCGGCGACCATCACGGCTGCCACGACGGCCATCCACCATCCGGCTGAGTAGCGCTCGAGCAGCCGGAGTGCGGCGATCATGCCCAGCGCGTACACCGCGACCATCGAGCTCGTGTGGATGAGCACGAAGGCCTCGAGGTTGCCTCCGGTCAGCCACGCGGCCGTCATATAGGCGAGGCCGAGCGCAGCGACGAGGAGCAGGGCGCGGCGGGGCACTCCGCCCTGCTCGGCCCCTGCGCCGAGCCAGCGCGGCAGGTCGCCGTCACGGCCGAGGGAGGCTCCGAGCTTCGCGAACGCGCCGGCGTACGCGTTCATCACCCCGAGTGCGACGATCACCGCGATCACCGTTACGCCGATCCGACCGGCGCCGGGCACTGCAGTGTCGACGAGGTCGATGAGCGGGACGGTCGACGTGGCAGCCCGCCCACCGAGGACTGAGACGGTCACGTACTGCAGGGCGAGGTAGGCGGCGCCGACGACGGCGATGGCGATCGCCGTCGCCCATGGGATGGTCCGGCGCGGATGCCTGAACTCCCCGGCGATGTGCGTGACGGCTTCCCAGCCGGCGAACGCCCAGACGAACAGGCTGATGGCGAGGCCGACCCCTCCCCAGCCGTTCGGGAGGAACGGCTGCCAGTTGGCGGCATCCGACTGGGGAAGCGACAGGGCGACTGCGCCGACCACCAGCAGCACGAGGGCTGCGGTGAGCACGAGTTGGACGGGACCGGCGAGACGCAGGCCGACCGCGTTGAACAGGAGCGGCGGAATGAGGATGGCGGGCGCGATGAGGTAGACCGCGCTCCGGTCGAGTCCGGCGGACGCGACGATGTACTCGGCGGCGAGCAGCCCGATGACGGGCATGCCGACGCTCACCCCGAAGAAGAACCAGTACCCGGTCGCCCTCGCTGCCGTCGGTCCGAGCGCGAGCCTCACGTATGTGGCGACTCCGCCGGAATCCGGATGCCGGGCCGCGAGCGCCGCGAACGTCCCGGCGAGCGGCACCGAGAGTACGAGCACGGCAAGGACGGCGACGATCGAGGCGGGGCCGGCAGCGCGCGCGGCCAGCGCGGGCAGCAGCAGGATCCCCGTGCCGAGCACGGCGGCGGTGTACATCGCGCTGCCGAGGACCAGCCCGATCGAACCGCCGGCAGGCGCCTCATCCTGGGCGGCCGGTGTCGCGGTACGTGGAGCGGTCATCCCTCAATCGTGCCGGGAGACGGGATGCCGCGCGATGGCGGAAATGACATACTTCCACGCATTTCCGCCATCCGGGCGAGCGCCGACTCAGATCGGGGAGCCCCCGGAGACGACGATCGTTGCCCCGCTCGTGTAGCTGGCGTCCGCACTCGCCAGGTAGACGTACGCCCCGGCAATCTCCGCAGGCTGGCCCGGCCGTCCGTACGGGGTGCCACTGCCGAAATCGGTCAGGCTCTCAGCGTCCGACGAGTCGGGCTGCAGGTTCGTCCAGAACGGCCCGGGGGCAACAGAATTGACCCGGATTCCGCGTGGGGCGAGCTGCTGGGCGAGAGCCTTGGTGAACGTGACGATCGCGCCCTTGGTCGCCGCATAGTCGAGCTTGTCAGCGGAGGGCTGATTCGCCTGGACGCTGCTCGTGGTGATGATGCTTCCACCAGCGGGGAGATGTTCCAGCGCGGCCCTCGTGAGCCAGTAGAGCGAGTAGACATTCGTGCGGAAGGTGAGGTCGATCTGCTCGGTCTCCAGGTCGAGGATGTCGTCCACGTTGTTCTGGTACCCGGCGACCATCACGAGGATGTCGAGGCCACCGAGGGTGGCCGCGGCCTTCCCGACGGCATCCACGCATTCCGCCTCCTGGGAGATGTCGACCTTGAGCATCCCCCCGGTGACGCCACTCTTCTCGATGACGTCGAGCGCCTCGGTCGCGCCTTCCTCATCGCTGTGGAAGGTGAAGACGACGTCAGCACCTTCCCGGGCGAAGGCGATCGCTGTCGCGCGGCCCAGGCCCGAGTTGCCGCCGGTGATGAAGGCACGGCGACCGGCGAGCCTGCCGGTGCCTCGGTAGGTCTCCTCACCGTGGTCCGGGCTCGGCGACATCACCGGTTCGTCTCCGGAGTCGTCGACGGTGAACGGTGGGCGGGGGTACTGGTCGAGTGGATTGGGAATGCTCATTCCCCCAGTACAGCGCCACGATCGTCCGGCTGTCCACGGTCTCCCGGGCGTGGACTCCCTCCGGTATCCTGCCCCCGTTGACGACGCGGGAACGGCTCCGGGTTGTCGACGTCAGCGCTTCTTGAGCGCTTTCCCGACGGCGCGATCGACATCGGCGAGCAGGTCATCGATCGACTCGAGACCAACCGAGAGGCGGATGATGTTCGCGGGCACGGCGAGATCGGTGCCCGCGACCGAGGCGTGCGTCATCTCGGCCGGGTAGTTGACGAGCGACTCGATGCCGCCGAGTGACTCGGCGAGCTGGAACAACCGGGTCGACTCGGCGAAGCGGCGCGCGACCCGCTCTCCGCCGGCGAACGCGAGTGAGAGCATCCCGCCGAACCGGGACATCTGCTTCGCAGCGAGTGCGTGACCGGGGTGGGACTCGAGGCCGGGGTAGTAGACCGTGTCGATGGCGCTGTGCTCCGCGAAGTACTCGGCGATGGCCTGGGCGTTCTCGCTGTGGCGCTGCATGCGCACGTCGAGCGTCTTCACTCCCCTGCTGGTGAGGTAGGCCTCCATCGGGGCGGCGACCGCGCCGGCCGCGAACTGCATGAATCTGACCTTCTCGTGCATCTCGTCGTCGTTGAGTACGAGGGCGCCTCCGATGACGTCCGAATGTCCGCCGATGTACTTCGTGGTGGAGTGCACGACCACGTCGGCGCCGAAGGTCAGCGGCTGCTGCAACGCGGGCGACGCGAAGGTGTTGTCGACGACCACGACAAGGCCGGCTGAATGGCCGACCTCGGCCAGTTCGGCGATGTCGGTGATCTTCATCAGCGGATTCGACGGGGTCTCGACCCAGAGGACGCGGGTCTCAGGCACGATGGCCGCCTGCACCGAGCGCAGGTTGGACATGTCGACGACGGTGTGAGTGACTCCCCACGCGCCGAAGATGCGGTTGATCAGCCGGTAGGTCCCGCCGTATGCGTCGTTGCCGATGACGATGTGGTCACCGGGCTTGAGGATGCCGCGGAGCAGGGCGTCTTCGGCTGCGAGGCCGGACGCGAAGGAGATGCCGTGCGCCCCGCCCTCGAGCGCCGCGAGCTGCGCTTCGAGTCCGTCACGGGTCGGGTTGCCCCCGCGGCCGTACTCGTAGCCGTTGCGGAGCCCGCCGATCTTCGTCTGCACGAACGTCGACGACTGGTAGATCGGTGGGATCACGGCCCCCGTGGTCGGGTCGAAGGCCTGGCCGGCGTGGATCGCGCGCGTGGCGAATCCTGTGTCCTTGGTGCGCATGGAATTCTCTCTTGCTTTCGGGGTGGGGCTATTCGCTGAGGAAGGTCAGCAGGTCCTGCCGGGTGATGACCGCGTGCGGCTTGCCGCCGTGTGTGACCATGAGGGCATCGGATGCCTTGAGTGCCGTGCGAGCCGCCGCAAGCGAGTCACCTGATCCGATGATCGGCAGCGGGGCCTGGTTGACGGTGGCGACGGCATCCGTCAGCTTCGCATCGCCGTTGAAGACGCTGTCCAGCAGCGAACTCTCGGAGATCGCTCCGACGACCTCGCCCATGACGACGGGAGGTTCGGCGCTGAGCACGGGGAGCTGCGAGACGCCGAACTCGGCCATCACGCTGATCGCGTCGTGCACGGTGTCGCTCGGGTGGGCGTGGAGAAGCGCGGGAAGCTCGCCGCCCTTCGCCCGGACGATGTCTCCGACGGTGCGCTGGTCGCTGGAGTCGTCGAGGAAGCCGTATGAGCGCATCCACTTGTCGTTGAAGATCTTGGCGAGGTAGCCGCGGCCGCCGTCTGGCAGGAGAACGACCACGATGTCGTCCTTGCCGAGGCCGCGAGCAGCCTGGAGAGCTGCGACGACGGCCATTCCGCTGGATCCGCCGACGAGCAGTCCCTCCTCGAGGGCCAGTCTGCGGGTCATCGCGAATGACTCGGCATCCGTCACAGCGATGATCTCGTCGACGACGCCCGGGTCATATGCCCCTGGCCACATATCTTCGCCGACGCCTTCGACGAGGTACGGGCGACCGGTGCCTCCGGAGTAGACGGATCCCTCGGGGTCCGCTCCGATGACACGGACGCCACCGTTGGACGCTTCGCGCAGGAAGCGGCCGGTGCCTGTGATCGTGCCGCCGGTGCCGACCCCCGCGACGAAGTGGGTGACCCTGCCGTCGGTGTCGTCCCAGATCTCGGGTCCGGTCGTCTCGAAGTGGCTGAGCGGGCCGTTCTGGTTGAAGTACTGGTTGGGCTTGAACGCACCGGGGATCTCGGCGGCGAGCCGGTCGGAGACGCTGTAGTAGGACTCGGGGTGGTCGGGAGCGACGGATGTCGGCGTGACGACGACCTCGGCACCATATGCGGTGAGGACCTGGCGCTTCTCCTCGCCGACCTTGTCGGGGACGACGAAGACACAGTGGTACCCGCGCTGCTGGGCGACGATGGCCAGGCCGACTCCGGTGTTACCGCTCGTCGGTTCGACGATGGTGCCGCCCGGCTTCAACTGTCCGGCTGCCTCGGCGGCGTCGATGATCCGCGTCGCGATGCGGTCCTTGACGCTTCCGCCTGGGTTGAAGTATTCGACCTTCGCGAGAACCGTCGCGCTGATGCCATCGGTCACTCGGTTGAGCCGGATCAGCGGGGTGTTCCCCACGAGGTCGACGATGCTCTCTGCGTACTTCACGTTCGTCCGTTCGGTGGTGTGTGTTCGTCGGGCGCACTGCCGTGTTTCGACGGGCCCGGTGCCGGCTCGTGGCCGTGCCTTCCGAGCCTAGCCGCTGGCATCCGTCTGTTACAGGCGACGGTCGGTCCGGGCTGGCGACGTCATACACGCCGACGTTCACCGCAGGCTCCCAGACAACCGTGACGGGGGCCCATAAACTGGAAGGACTCCGGCATATGCGCGCGCATAGAGGTTCTGCCGTGAGCATCCCCAGAGACGAGAGGCCTCCGTGACCCCCCGAAGCGATTCCCCCGGCACCAAGAGCGGCAACCCCGCCAGGCAGTTGACCATCAAGGAGCAGCGCGCTGAGCAGCGTGCCGCCAAGGTGGAGTCGTACAAGAAGGAGCAGGCGAAGAAGGCCCGCAACAAGCGGATCGGCATCATCTCGGCCGTCGTCGGCGGTCTCGCCATCGTTGCGCTCGTCGTGACGAGTGTCGTTCTGACCATGCCGAAGAACGCCACATACTCCGCAGGAGGTTCGGGTGCCGAGATCGAGGGCGTCGAGACCTTCGAGAACACCAACAACCACGTCGAGGGAACCGTCAACTACGCGCAGACCCCGCCCGCCGGTGGCGACCACGCGCAGGCCTGGCTGAACTGTGGCATCTACACCGAGCCGCAGACCAACGAGAACGCCGTCCACTCGCTCGAGCACGGTGCGATCTGGGTCACATACGACCCGTCCATCTCCGACGAGGAACTCGACACCCTCAAGTCGAAGCTGCCGTCCACGTACGTGATCCTCTCGCCGTTCGAGGACCTCCCCTCCCCCATCGTGCTCTCCGGTTGGGACGCCCAGCTGCAGATCGACGAGGCCTCTGACGAGCGCATCGGCGAGTTCTTCGAGGAGTTCTGGCAGAGCGAGGACGTTCCGGAGCCCGGCGCTCTCTGCACCGGCGCCATCGACGGACCGGGCAAGGCGTAACGTGACGGCCGGTTTCGAGACGGATGCCGGAGCATCCGACGAAGCAACGGCCGACGGTTCCCGACGCCGCTCCCCTGTCGCCCTGATCCTGCTGGCGATCGTCGCGATCGTCGTCGTGGGTGTCGTGGCGTTCTCGGTGGGACGACTGTCGACGCTGCAGAACCCGACCCCGACCACGGAGAGCGCCGAGGCCGGCTTCTCGCGTGACATGCAGACCCACCACAACCAGGGCGTCGAGCTTTCGTTCATCATCCGCGACCTCACGGACGACGACGAGGTCCGACTGCTGGCGTACGACATCGCGACCACGCAGGGCGCACAGTCCGGCATGATGCGCGGGTGGCTCGCGGCGTGGGGATTGCCGCAGGCCTCGTCTGAACCGTCGATGACGTGGATGACCCGGCCAACGCTCAAGGGCGAGGGGCACGACCACGGCAGCGGAGACGACGCTCATCAGCCGGGTGAGCCGATGCCGGGTCTGGCGACTCCCGAGCAGATCGCCGAGCTGAAGACACTCGAGGGTGTTGCCGCCGAGCGGATGTTCCTCGAACTGATGATCGCCCACCACCAGGGGGCGATCGACATGGCCGAGGCCGTGCTCGACCGCAGCACGAACTCGACGGTGCGCACGTTCGCGACCGGCGTGGTGAAGGCGCAGCAGTCGGAGATCGACCTGATGGAGTCGATGCTCGAGGAGCGCCCCGCCGAATAGGTCGCGAGCGGTTCGGTTCATCCGTCGTATGTGTTGGGTTTCCGTGCTGAAAGCCGGCATTGGCGACGGATGACGCCGGCTCGGGATGCCGCCGCGAACTCATCCGTCGCATATGCCGGATTCGAAACGTCAAAGTCGACATTCGCGACGGATGAACACGTTACGCACCGGCTACCGCTATGCAACTCGACACTTTCCACAGGCCAGATATTGTGCACACTTTCCCGACGGGACCACCTCCCCGCATGATCCGGTGGGACCGTGGCGGATGCGCACACCTCGTCCTCTACCGTCCGAGCTTTCTGAAGCGTTCACGTTCGCCCAGGCCAGGGGCCTCGGTGTCGGGAGGTCGCGGCTCGATGCGCACGATCTCGACCGGTCGTTTCGGGGAGTGCTTTCCCGGATCCCGATCATCGCCACAGCGTCGGACTCGGCGGAGCGCGCCCGCGCGGACACACTGCGGCGTGCGCAGGCGTACGCGACGGGAATGCCACCGTCTCAGTTCTTCAGCCACACCACGGCCGCGATTCTGTGGGACGTGCCGCTTCCGCGCCTCGGCGGTCAACTCCTCGACGTTTCGGTGTTTCGACCTCGCCGTGCACCGCGAGGGGCGGGCGTTCGCGGTCGCGAGATCGACCTGCGTCTTGCGCACGTGACCATGCACGACGGATTGCGGCTCACGACACCCGCTTCGACGTGGGCCGGACTGGGTGCGCTGCTCCACCCGTACGACCTCGTTGCTGCCGGCGACGCGATCGTCTGCCGGCGAACCTCTGGCGGAGGAAACGGCTCCCACCGGCCACCACTGGCGACCCTGGAGCAACTGCGCGCGGCGATAGACGCGGGGCGCAGGCCAGGCATCGGTGCCCTCCGCGACGCGTTCGGCTGCATCCGCACCGATTCGTGGTCGCGGCCAGAGACGTGGGTGCGACTCATCCTCGTCGACGCCGGGCTGCCTGAGCCCGTTCTCAATTTCGATGCGTACGACGACGGCGGACGTTTCCTCGGATGCGTCGACCTGGCCTACCCGGACCTCAGGATCGCGATCGAATACGAGGGCGCCCACCACTGGATGACGGCAGAGCAGATCCATCACGACATCGATCGTCTCGACAGGCTGGTGGAGAACGGATGGCGCATCGTGCGCCTCACAAAACACCACGTGTTCACGACGCCGCTCGAGGTGGTGCGTCGCGTATCGGTGGCTCGGGAGCAGCGCCTTCCCACCCGCTGAGCCCCGGCCGCACCCCCCGATCGCGTGCTCGCCGACTGGCACGGCCCTGCGCTAGCCTCGCAACACGGCCGACCGGAGTGACCGCGGCCCTTGGGGGGCGTTGTGGCACCGAGAAGCCGTTTGCTCTGCGCCGGCGTGCCCCTCATGATGGCCCTCATCCTGAGTGGATGCAGTTTCGGCACGACGACGGGACCGACCATCGCGTGGACCACACCGACGCCCACTTCATCCCCGTCGTCCACACCGCGGCCGTCGATCGAGCCGCCGGTGCTCGACGTCGGCACCGTGGTGGCGACAGGCACGCTGGTCGGTGATCCCCACATCTCCGGCGACGTCGACGTCCGTGTCACCGGGAAAGGGACCTTCGAACTACGGCTGCTCGACTTCCGTTCCGATCGCGAGGGTGACATCGAACTGCGTGTGTCGCCGATCGTCGTCGGACCCGATGAGAGATGCACGACGTCGAGCATGAATCGCTCGTACGGCAACATCCCGGCCGACCCGGAGCAGGCCTTCCCCTTGCCGCGTGGCGATCCGAGTTTCCTCGACACCGTGCTCATCGCCGTTCCCGATTTCGAGGCGTTTCAGGCGGGATGCTACGTCTCCGTCGCCGCGAGCGCGATCCTCGAATGGACGATCCCGGACATGCGGCCGGGACTCGTCGTCGCCGACTCGGGCAAGACCGGGGGTGCGACCGGTGAGGTGACCCTGGTCGACGGTCAGCCCAGGAGTTACACCGTCGCCGCTGACGACCTCGCCGAGGAGGTCGCTGCCCGCCTCGGAATCTCTGTCATCGACCTGTTCTACCTCAACCCTGACCGACCGGCCCCGGTTCCCTATCCGCTCCTCGACGTCGGCGAAGTCCTCAACCTCAGCAAGGAACACCGCTAGCCGCGCACGTCTGCCGCCCACGACCCGGCGTCAGTCGACGAGCGGCCGCGCGACCACCTGCTCCTCGTACATCCGCGTGTACGTCCTGTCGAGCGCAAGCAGCTCCGCGTGCGTGCCCTTCTCCGCGATCCGCCCGCCTTCGATCACGAAGATCACGTCGGCGGACACCACGGTCGACAGCCGGTGGGCGATCGCGATGGTCGTCCGGCCGGCGGATGCCGCCTCCAGCGCCCGTTGGACGACGCGCTCCGAGATCGTGTCGAGAGCACTCGTCGCCTCGTCGAGCACGAGCACTGCCGGGTCCTTGAGCATCACCCGGGCGATCGCGATCCGCTGTTTCTCACCACCGGACAGCCGGTAGCCACGTTCGCCTACGACGGTGTCGTAGCCCTGCTCGAACGACACGATCGTGTCGTGGATGTTCGCGGCCCTCGCCGCAATCTCGAGCTCCTCATCTGTGGCATCCGGCCTGGCATACCGGAGGTTCTCGGCGATCGAGGCGTGGAACAGGTACGTCTCCTGGCTGACGATACCGATGTTCGAGACCAGCGACTCGTGGGAGAGCTCGCGGACGTCCCTGCCCGCGAAGAGTACGCGTCCCCCTGTCGCGTCATAGAACCGGGGCACGAGGTACGACACGGTCGTCTTGCCAGCGCCGCTCGGCCCGACGAAGGCCGCGAACTGCCCGGGTTCGATCGTGAACGAGACGCGATCGAGCGTTGGCCGGGACTCCGGTGTCGCGTCGGGGTATCGGAACGACACCTCGTCGAAGGTGACGCTGCCGAGGCGACCCCTGGCATCCGTCACAGGCACGGCGTCCGGTCGATCGGCGATCGCCGGCTTGAGATCGAGGTACTCGAAGATCCGGGCGAAGAGGGCACCGGATGTCTGCAGGTCCAGTCCGACTCGCATCAGGGCCATCAGCGGGAAGAGCAGCCGCGACTGCACGGTCGTGAAGGCGACGATGGCGCCCGCTGTGATGTCCGGCGCACCGCCGGCCATGAGCATGCCGGCCACGAGGTACACGATGGCGGGGATCGACGACAGGAAGATGTTCACCATCGCGAAGAACCACTGGCCGCTCATCGTCTGCTTGACCTGCAGATCGACCTGCTCGTCGTTCGACGTCGAATAGCGCGCGATCTCGGCGGGCTGCTGGTTGAAACTCTTCGACAGCAGCACGCCGGAGACGCTCAGGGTCTCTTGTGTGATCGCGGTCATGTCGGAGAGGGATTCCTGCGTCTTGGTCGCGATCCTCGCCCGCACCTGTCCGACACGACGCTGCGCGATCACGAGGATGGGCATGAGCACCAAAGCGACGATCGTCAGTTGCCAGTTGATGAGCACCATCGCCACGAACGCGGCGAGAACCGTCACGGTGTTGCCGAGCACGCTGGCGATGGTGTTGCTCAGCGCGCCGGCGACACCGCCGACATCGTTCTGCAGCCGGGATTGGATCACTCCGGTCTTCGTCCGCGTGAAAAAGCTCAGCTCCATCGCCTGAAGGCGTCGGAACAGGGAGACCCGCAGCTGGCCCATGACCGTGTTGCCGACCGTCGCGGTGAGCCAGGTCTGCCAGACGCCGAGCCCGGTCGCCAGCACATACACGCCGATCATCACCGCGACGATCTGCGTGAGGGCGGGGAGGTTCGGTCCGCCGCTCTCGGGGAACAAGCCCTCGTCGAACGCGCGCTCTACCAGCAGCGGCGGGATGACGCTCAATGCGGCGCCGATCAGAACGAGCGCGATGGTGAGAGAGATCTTTGCGCGGTGCGGCCTGAACAGGGCGGCGATGCGGGGGAACAGGTGCGGGATCCGCGGCGCTTCGGCGTTGACGGCGCGCTGGGCTTCTTCGTCGCCGCCGCCACGCATCCGGCCTCCTCCACCTCCGCCGCGACCTCCGCCGCCGCCCCCATGCATACTCATGGATTCACCCTAACCCCGGCATCAGACTCGCGGATGCCGGGGTCAGGGTGACGAGGATTCGCGTGGCTACCCCTTCGTGGACCCGGCGAGCAGTCCGCGCACGAAGTAGCGCTGCAAGCTGAAGAACACGATCAGCGGCACGATCAGTGAGACGAACGCCGCAGCAGTCAATCGCTGCCAGTCCTGCCCTCTGGTACCGGTGAGTTCCGCGAGTCTCTGCGTGAGTGGAGCGACATCCGCTGTGCCGCCCGAGAAGATCAGGGCGACAAGCAGGTCGTTCCACACCCAGAGGAACTGGAAGATCGCAACGGACGCGATGGCGGGCAGCGAGAGCGGGAGGACGATCCGGAAGAAGATCTGCCCGGGGCTCGCCCCGTCGACACGTGCGGCCTCGATCACTTCACCCGGGATCTCCGAAATGAAGTTGTGCAGCAGGAAGATGATGAGCGGGAGCCCGAACATCGTGTGCGCTATCCAGACCGGCAGGTAATTCTGCTCGGGGATGATCGGGATGATCTCGTGCAGCGTCTCCTGAATCGGCCGGAGGAACACCGTGAACGTCTGCAGCAGCGGAAGAAGTGCCATCTGAAGCGGCACGATCTGCAGTGCGAAGATCAGGATGAACAACCAGCCAGATCCCCTGAACTTCATCCAGGCGAAGGCGTATGCGGCCATGGCCCCGAGGATCAGCGGGAAGATGGTGCCCGGGATCGCGATCGCCAGTGAGTTCACGAAGTACGAACCCAGCTGCGGCGACGATTGGGACGACGAGAGCAGGACTTCGCGGTAGTTGTCCAGGGTGAAGCCGGGGTTCTGGAAGATCGTCCACCAACCGGTGGTCTGGATCAGCTCGGCCGGGCGGAACGACGAGATGAACAGTCCGAAGGTCGGAATGGTCCAGATCACGGCGATCAGCAGGGCGACGATCGAGGCCCTGCGTGAGGTCAGCCGTCGCTTGACCCGGTGCGACTTGGGGCCGACTTCCTCGTCGGCTCCTTTCGCGAGGGCCTTGCCGGTGCCGGCGTCGCCGGTGGTGGGGGCAATCGGTGTGGTGCTCATCGGATTTCCCTCTGCTTCCGCATGACTCGGACGTTGTAGATGACGATCGGCAGAACGAGGATGAAGAGCACGAGCGCGAGCGCCGAGCCCCGTCCGGGTTCAGCGGCCCTGAACGCCTGCGTGTACATCTCGTTGGCGATGACGCTGGTGTCGAAGTTTCCAGCGGTCATCGTGCGCACGATGTCGAACACCTTCAGTGTTGCAATGGAGATCGTGGTGAGAACGACGACGAGGGAACCACGGATGCCAGGGAGCGTCACGTTGATGAACCGCTCCCATGCGTTGGTCCCATCGATCTCGGCGGCTTCGAGCTGCTCCACCGGAACGGCTTTGATGGCGGCAGAGAGCACGACCATGGCGAATCCGGTCTGGATCCAGATCATGACGACGATGAGGAGGAACGTGTTGATCGGGGAGGTCTGCAGCCACTGGACGGGCTCGCCCCCGAACCACACGACGATCTGGTTGAGCAGACCGATCTGCTCGTCGCCTGCCTGCCGGTAGTCGTAGACGAATTTCCAGATGATGCCGGCACCGACCATGGAGATGGCCATGGGCATGAACACGAGTGCCTTGTAGATCTTCTCGCCGCGGGACTTGTCGATGAACATCGCATAGGCGAGCCCGACGGCCGTTGAGATCAGCGGCACGAGCAGGACCCAGACGACGGTGTTGATCAGGGTGCTGATGATCGCGGGCTGCGTGAACATCCAGACGAAGTTGTCGAGGCCGTTGAATTCGCCACCGTTGTCGGTGAACGCCAGGAGGCTCGTGCGGATGGCCGGGTAGATGAGGCCCAGGAGGATGAGGAACAGGGCTGGCGCGAGGAAGACGGCGATCTGGACGTAGTCCTTGCCGCGCTTGGGGCCCCTGTCGAGGATGAAGAACAGGATGCCGATGAAGGCGGCGAAAATGGCAAGGCCGCCTACCACCTGGATTATTTTGCCGATGAGGTCAGCGGTCGTCATTGAACTACGCCTTTCGGAAGTGGGAGATCAAGGGCGGAGCCGCCGGATGGCGACCCCGCCCTCAACAGGTGGTGTCAACTAGCTCTTCGGCCAGCTGTTTTCGATCGCGTCGACCGTCTCCTGGGTGCTGTCGCCGCTGACCCACGCGACGATTCCCTTGAAGAACGAGTCTGCGCCTACTGCGGCCGGCATCAGGTCGGAGCCGTCGAAGCGGAACACGGCGTTCTCGTCCTGAAGGATCTCGATGCTCTGCTTCAGCACGTCGCTCGAAGCGTTCTCGGGGTCGAGACCCTTGTTCGCGCTGATCACACCGCCGAGCTTGACCCGGTTGTTCGCCCAGGTGTCGCTGGAGAGGTAGGCGCGGACGGCGTCGATCTCTTCACCCTCGGAGAATGCGACGGGGAACTCTCCGCCGCCGGTCACTGCCTTGTCTCCGCCGGCTTCGACCGAGGGAAGCAGGAAGGCGAAGACGTCACCGTCTGGGCTGACCTCGGTGCCCTCTGGCCAGAATCCCTCGTAGAAGGATGCCTGGTGGTGCAGAGAGCAGGTGCCCTCGAGGATCGGCAGGCCGGCACCGTTGAACTCGGTCGAGATGACGCTGGAGACGTCACCGAGTCCACCGTTCACCATGTCCGCGTTCTTGATGTACTCGCCTGCAGCATCGAATGCCTCGACGATCTGCGGGTCGTTGAACGGGATCTCGTGGGCGACCCACTGGTCGTAGACCTCAGGACCGGACTGACGAAGGACGAAGTCCTCGACCCAGTCGGTTCCCGGCCAGCCGGTGGCGTCACCGGAGCCGAGGCCGACGCACCATGGCTTGTGGTCGCCTTCGGCAGCGATCTCCTCGCTCAGGGCGGTGAGCTCGTCGAGGGTCTCGGGGACTTCATAGCCCTTCTCCTCGAACTCGGCCGGTGAGTACCAGACATAACCCTTGATGCTCGCCATCAGCGGAGCAGAGTAGAACGTTCCGTCGTGGCTTCCGTAGCCCTTCCAGTCTTCGCCCCAGAATTCGTCGACGTTGGCTTCGACGGCCTCGGGTGCCGGCTGCAGCCAACCACCGGCGGCGAGACGCTGCAGAAGTCCGGGCTGGGGGACGATGCCGATGTCAGGGGCGTTTCCTGCCTCTGCCAGAACGGCGATCTGGGCCTCGAATTCCTTGGTGCCCTGGTAGGACACGTCGATGCCGGTGCAGGTAGCGAAGTCCTTCCAGGATTCGACGAGGCGATCCGCCTCAGCGTCAAGGATGGTGCCACCGATCGTGACCTCGGGGTTGTCGTCGAAAGTGCCGTACGTCTCGTAATCGGCGCAGTCCGTATCGGCCTTGTTTCCCGCTGCCTCATCGCCGGTACAACCGGTGAGTGCGAGACCGACGATCCCGGCGGCCGCGAGCGGCATCAGGATGCGGCGTTTGGTCGTGAAGCTCATCTCTGTTCTCCTCATTGAGTGTGATTTCTCTGGGCTGAGGTTGGGAGCCTCGAGCCTGCTGGTGCAATTCCGGCAGCCCATAGGGAACCGGTTCCATGCAAAAGTTACGGCACCACAGGGAGATACACAAGCACGCTGGGATAACGAAATCAGGGCATGATCGCGCTCTCTCGCGGAAACCTCCGGAGTTTCGGGTAAACGGGCACCGGCACTTCGAGGTCAAAATGTGTAACCGGTTCCATGCCGTGTCCGTTTTCGGTACCCTGTTCCAGACAACTCAGTCCCGGTTCGACGCCGGTACTCAGCCCCCAGCGTCGGGAGGCCACCATGGGCAGCGCAATCGCGGATGTCGCCGCGCGCGCCGGCGTCTCCAAGGCGACGGCATCCCGGGCCCTCTCCGGCAAGGGTTACGTGGCTGACGAAACCCGCAGGCGGGTCCAGCAGGCGGCGAAGGAGATCGGCTTCGTCGCGTCGCCCAACGCTGCCGGCCTCGTCACCGGTCAGACCAAGAACATCGGCGTCGTCATCCCCTTCATCAACCGCTGGTTCTTCGGCGAGATTCTCGAGGGGATCGAGGAGGCGCTGCTCAATCGCGGTTACGACACGACGCTCTACAACCTGCACCCCGGATCGGCCGATCGCGACCGTGTCTTCGACTTCTTCCTCGCTCGCAAGCGGTTCGACGGGGTGATCGCGATCGGGGTCGAACCCACCCCCGGCGAGACGGAGCGGCTCCTGCGCCTGGGCATCCCGATGGTCAGTGTCGGTGCGCCCGTCTCCGGTATCCGGTCACTGACGATCGACGATGTCGGCGCGGCGCGGCTGGCCACCGAACACCTGATCGGGCTGGGCCACCGGCGGATCATGTACATCGGCGGGGTCATCGGTCACCCCGACGAACAGACCATCCACAGCCACAGGCTCGCCGGTTACCTCCAGGCCATGGCTGCTGCCGGCCTCGACAGCCAGATCCGGACAGCCCAGACGGCGATGAGCGTGCCGGGCGGCTACGAGGCGGGCACCCACGCACTCAGCGACGCGACCTCTCGCCCGAGTGCGGTCTTCGCCGCCTGCGATGAGGTCGCCATCGGCGCGATCATCGCCGCGCGCCGCATCGGGGTCCGGGTCCCCGGCGACCTCTCGGTCATCGGCATCGACGGCCACGAGTACGCCGAGATGTTCTCGCTCACGACCATCGAGCAACAGCCGAGGGTGCAGGGGCAGTCAGCGGTCGCCGACCTCCTCGCGGCCGTAGCCGGCGAACCGACAGCCCCTGATGTCATCGAGATGCCTGCACGCCTCGTCATCCGCGCCAGCACGGCGCACGCTCAGCTCGGCGCTGACGCCGTCTGAGACGCGCCGATCGGCCCCCGACGGTCGTTCCTCATTTCCGTGAGCGACCCATTCGGACCGATCGACCGTGGGAGCAGCCGTTTCGGACGGTTCCATGACCGTCTCCGCCGGTACTTAACGGCGAAAGGCGCCGTCCCAGGAGGAACGACGCCTTTCGCGTAACAGACTGTCGAAAACGACAGCGCACGTCACATCAAGTGAGAGCCCCAGAGGGGCGCAAATTACTTGAGGGTGACGGTTGCGCCGGCCTCTTCGAGTGCAGCCTTTGCCTTCTCGGCAGTCTCCTTGTTTGCGCCCTCGAGGACGGCCTTCGGAGCACCATCGACGACGGCCTTGGCCTCGCCGAGACCCAGCGAGGTGAGCTCGCGGACGGTCTTGATGACCTGGATCTTCTTGTCGCCGACCGACTCGAGAACGACGTCGAACGAGTCCTTCTCTTCGACCTCTTCTGCAGCAGCGCCGGCAGCAGCCGGGCCAGCAACAGCAACAGGTGCAGCGGCGGTGACCTCGAAGGTCTCCTCGAATGCCTTCACGAACTCGCTGAGTTCGATGAGCGTAAGTCCCTTGAACTGCTCAAGCAGTTCCTCAGTTGACAGCTTTGCCATGATTTTCTCCCTTAGATTTCTTTGGTCTACTCACCGCTTGCCCAGGTCTGAACCTAGGAAGCGGACTCCTGCTTCTCACGCAGCGCGTCGACCGTGCGAACGGCCTTCGAGAGCGGTGCGTTGAACAGATATGCGGCTCCGAACAGCGAGGCCTTGAAGGCGCCGGCAAGCTTGCCGAGCAGAACTTCGCGGGACTCGAGGTCGGCGAGCTTGCCTACCTCTGCGGCGGTCAGAGGGTTACCGTCAAAGTAACCGCCCTTGATCACCAGGAGAGGGTTTGCCTTGGCAAAGTCGCGCAGGCTCTTCGCGACGGTGACAGGGTCACCGTGCACGAATGCGATGGCCGACGGTCCAACGAGCTCTTCGTCAAACGACGAAATGCCCGCATTGTTCGCGGCGATCTTGGTCAGCGTGTTCTTCACCACGGCGTAGGTTGCGTCTGCACTGATGGTGGTGCGCAGCGTCTTGAGCTGTGCAACAGTGAGGCCGCGGTACTCGGTCAGCAGAACGGCGGTCGAGCTCTGGAATTTCTCCGTGAGTTCGGCAACCGAGGCTTCCTTGTTCGCCATAGCCACTCCTTGATTAGTCTTCCTCGTACCGCGGAAGCGGCACGAGCCTCAGACCCAGTGGGCTCAGAACATGAAAAAAGCTCCGGCGCAAGCGCACGGAGCAGTCAGAGAGAAAATCTCGAGAGTGTTTCGTTCACCTGCGCTGGTTGTCTCTTCATGAGAACCTTCGATCGGATGCTCGCTTGCGCGCGCACGCCGAAAACCTGCGGTCTTTGGTTTTGTCCCAGCTTAGGGCATCCGTCGCCATCCGGCCAAATCGGGCGGCTGCAGGTCAGGCGAGCGGGCTCAGGTGGAGTTCGCGCAGCAGGGCGGCCGGATCGTCGTAGACGGCGATTGCACCGGCGGAGAGAAGTTCTGCGGACGACGTGCCTCCGCACAGCAGCCCGATCGTGCTGACGCCGGCGCGGGAGGCTGCGATGCAGTCCCACACGCTGTCGCCGACGAAGAGCGCATGCGCTGCGGGCACACCGGCCTTCTTCAGGGCGACCTCCACGACCGCCGGATCGGGCTTGGCCGACTCGACGTCATCGGCGTTGGTGACCGCGTCGATGAGGTCGTCGGCGTCGAGGGTGTCGGTCAGCAGCGCGAGCTCGTCCTCAGGGGCCGATGTCGCCAGCACGACGGTCGTGCCGCGGTCCTTGAGTGCTTGCAGGAGCTCCCGCGACCCGCTGAGCGGGGTCAGCCGATAGGCCAGAGAGCGGTAAAAACCGGAATGGAGGGTCTTCGCCTGCTCCCCCAGTTCGTCGGCCCGTTCGCCGAGGAGTGCGTCGAGGAGTTTCGCCGAGTCGAGGCCGATGGAGCGGTGCACTCGCCAGGCCGGCACTGGCACGTTCAGTTCGTCGAAGGCGTGCATCCAGGCCTCGACGTGGAGGTAGTTCGAGTCGACGAGCGTTCCGTCGACATCGAAGAGGACTGCGGCTGGCGTTTCGGTCATGGCGTTTCTTCCCTTGGTTCTGATGCAAGCGCGCGCACGGGCTGGCGAAGGATGGTTCGGAGTTTGGCTGTATCCGTTTTTCGCGGATCGCTGAGGTAGATCTCGTGATGCTTGCCCGTCTCCGCCAGCCCGCGGGAGGGGAGGTAGCGGGAATGCAGCTCGTCGAGGACGGGACCCTCGTCGTCGTATCCTCCGAGATGCAGGGTCTGGATGCTCCGGCCTTCGTCGAGGACGGCGAAACGGAGTCGGGGCACCCCGGGGAGGTGCTTCCTGCCGGTGACGGCATCCGTCGCCTCACTGATCATCGCGCCTGTCACCCAGTCCGGCTGGCGGAGCATCATCGTCCAGTCCCAGTCGCTCTTGCTGCCGGCGGCGAACACGGTGTGGTCGTCGGCCCACCACAGTCCTTCGAGGGGCATGACGACGTAGTCGCGATCGAGCTTCCGCTTGCTGGTGAACTTCACCGCATACGACACCGCGAAGAGAGCCTCGACGGCCTCGGTGTACGCGGACTCGGAGTTCGGGTCACCGTGTCCGTCGACCATCAGGTAGCTCATCGGCGGCACGTCGACCTCGACGAATACGCCCTCTTTCGGGGCGTAGAGGTCCTTGCGCTCCGCCTTGAGATCGACCTTGGTCATCCGGCCCTCCGCTCGCGGCCACTCTACCCTCCGCCCTGCGCCCGTTGCCGAGAGTGCAGTAGTGGCGGGAAAAACGTCGATCTTCGAGCCACTACTGCACTGTCGGCGCCGCCAGCGGGAGGGTGACCCGGAACTCGGTGCGACCGGGCTCGGACGCAACAGCGACAGAGCCGCCGTGCGCATCGACGACGCCTGCGACGATCGCGAGTCCCAGGCCGGTGCCACCTGAGGCACGCTGCCGCGACGCGTCGCCACGGACGAAGCGCTCGAAGACGTTCCCGAGCACGTCGGGGTCGATGCCGGGGCCGTCGTCGGTGATCGTGATCACGGCATCCTTCTCCGTTGTCGTCAGCCGAGTCTCGACGCGTGTCCCCGACGGGGTGTGCACCCGCGCGTTGGCGAGCAGATTCGAGACGACCTGGAACAGCCTCTGCATGTCTCCGGTCACCTCGACTGGTTCGCGAGGACCGTCGAGCGCCCAGTCGTGGTCTGGCGATGCCGCGCGCGCGTCGCTGACCGCGTGACTGAGCAACGCGGTCAGATCGACGGGCTTCTTGACGAGTTCGCGACCCTCGTCGAGTCGGGCGAGGAGGAGCAGGTCCTCGACGATCGCAGTCATCCGCACCGCCTCGGATTCGATCCGGCCGAGCGCGTACGTGGCGTCCTCAGGGAGCTGCTCCCCCGATCGACGGGTCAGTTCGGCGTAGCCCCGGATGGATGCAAGTGGGGTCCGCAGTTCGTGGCTGGCGTCGGAGACGAAGGTCCTGACCTTGTTCTCCGACGCCTGTCTGGCCTGCAGGGCGTCCGACACATGGCCGAGCATCCTGTTGATCGCGGCACCGACCCTGCCGACCTCGGTGTGCGGGTCTGCGTCCTCTTCTGGCACTCGAACGGCGAGCGCGACCTCGCCGCGGTCGAGGGGCAGCTCGGAGACGTCGGATGCCGTCTGCGCCACACGCTCGAGCGGGCGCAGCGTGAGCCGGACGATGAGGTAGGCGGCACACCCGGCGATGGCGAGGGCACCGAGAGAGATCGCCGCGATCCCCGCGATCAGTTGTCCGACGGTGAAGTCGAGGTCGGCCAGTGGCAGCCCGACGACGAGCGCGCCTCTTGCGGTCTCGACAGCGGCGACCCGGTAGCGACCGAGGTCTCCGGGGAGGTCGACCGAAACGGGGTCGGCACCGAGCTCGAGCGTGAGGAGCGCTTCGACCTGGGCCGTGGTCAGCGGCAGGAGATTGCCCGCGTCGTCGGTGTAGCCGGCGTAGCGCACGGCGCCACCATCGATGATGGCCCCGAGCGTGCCTGCGGACTGTCCAGGCGCCCCGATGAAATCGGGCACAGGGGGCTGGGCATCCTGCGGGAACTGCCCCCCGCGCTGTCCGACGTCGGCGGCACCCGACGACCGGCTGGTCGCAGCGGTGAGCTGGCTGTCGACGCGGTCGAGCAGGACGGTCTGGACGCTGAGCACGCTCGACGTCCCGATCACCACGGCGGCGAGCGCCAGAAGTGCGACGACGGCGACGATGAGTCGGCGCCGCAAGGTCCACCGTGACAGGTGTGTCACGCGGAGACCCCCGCTGGCTTCAGCATGTAGCCGGCACCGCGGACGGTGTGGATCATCGGCGCCCGGCCGGCGTCGATCTTCTTGCGCAGGTAAGAGATGTAGATCTCCACCACGCTGGATTTGCCCTCGAAGTCGTAACTCCAGACCCGGTCGAGGATCTGGACCTTGCTCAGCACTCGGCGCGGGTTCCGCATGAGGAAGCGCAGCAGTTCGTACTCGGTCGCCGTGAGGTCGATCGGCACACCCGCCCTCGAGACCTCGTGGCTGTCCTCGTCGAGACTGAGATCCCCGATGGTGAGCAGCGGCCCGTCGGATGCCGCCGTGAGGGTCGACCGGCGGATGAGCCCCCTCAGTCGCGCCACGACTTCCTCGAGGCTGAACGGCTTGGTGACGTAGTCGTCGCCGCCGGCGGTGAGACCGGCGATGCGCTCGTCGAGGGCATCCTTCGCGGTGAGGAAGAGCACAGGGACGTCGTCGCCCTCTGCCCGGAGGCGCTGGAGCACGGTCAGGCCGTCGAGATCGGGAAGCATGATGTCGAGGACGACCGCGTCCGGTCGGAACTCCCTGGCGATGGCGAGAGCGCTCCTGCCGGTGTCAGCCGTGCGGATCTCCCACCCCTCGTAGCGCAGGGCCATCTTGAGCAGGTCCGTCAGGCTGTGCTCGTCGTCGACGACGAGCACGCGGATCGGGCTTCCGTCTGCACGACGCAGAGGAGCAGACGGCTGGGACGAAGAGGAAAGGAATGTGCTCACGCGTTCCAGTATCGACGTATTCCTATGAGCATCCTATGAACCGCCGATGTCCGGGCTGTGACCGCAGGAAACCGCGCAGGGCAAACACTCAGGAACGGCATAGTCCTGCCATAAACGTCATCCCTAGCGTGAGTCGGACCGCGGCCAGGAGGCCGCGCCATGAGGCCTGGCCGGATGCCGGCACGAAGCGAAGGAAACCATGTTCGGAACGTATCTGAGGCGCGAGCTCGTCGGCCGCCGGAAGCAGACTCTCATCATCGCCCTCGGCATGGCACTCGCCATCGCCCTGGTCATCGTCGTCAACGCCGTCTCTGCCGGGGTGAAGGACGCACAGTCCTCCGTCCTCGCCTCGGTCTACGGCGTCGGTACAGACATCACCGTCAGTACGACACCCGAGCCGCCTGAGGAAGGCGAACCTGGGGCAGGCGGAGGCCCTGGAGCCTTCGATTTCGGCGCAGACGAGGGTACGGCCACCGAGGACGGAACGACCCAGGTGAGCCAGTCGCGTCTCTCGGCAGGTTTCGGCGCAGCCACGTTTGACGCAGCTGCCCTGTCCACAGTGAAGGATGTCGAAAACGTCGCCGCCGCGACGGCCACACTGTCGCTGACCAACACGACGTTCAACGGCGAACTTCCGGACTTTTCGCAGATGGAGCGGCCGGCAGACGGCCAGGCCCCCGGCGGCGCGGACGGCGAAGGCGGAAGCTCCTTCGACGTGGACTCGTTCACCGTGCTCGGGCTCGATCCCGCGGGTGACAATGTCGGACCGCTCTCGGCCGTGACCCTCGACGAGGGCCGCGGGCTCGACGCAGCCGATGAGGGCAGCTTCGTCGCTGTGCTCGACGCCGCGTACGCGACCTCCGCCGAGCTCGCCGTGGGCGACACCCTCGAGCTCGGCGGGACCGACTTCGAGGTGGTCGGTACCGTCGCATCAGGTTCATCGGATGCCACGACGGCCTCGAACGTCTACATCCCGCTCGACGTCGCACAGTCGGTCGCCGGTCTCGACGGCCAGGTGTCGACGATCTCCGTCCAGGCCGCATCGTCCACCGCCATCGACCAGGTGAAGAGTGACATCGAAGCCGAACTGACGGATGCAACGGTCAGCACGCAGGACGACCTTGCCTCGAGCGTCTCGGGATCCCTGGCATCGGCATCCGGTCTCGTCTCCGGCCTCGGTTTCTGGCTCTCCCTCCTCGTCCTGCTCGCCGCCTTCCTCATCGCCGTGCTCTTCACGATCTCCGGTGTCGCCCGCCGGACCCGGGAGTTCGGCACGCTCAAGGCCATCGGCTGGTCGGATCGCAGGATCGTCGGCCAGGTCGCAGGCGAGTCGACCGTGCAGGCGTTGATCGGAGGAGCGGTCGGTGTGGTCGTCGGCCTCACCGCCGTACTCGTGATCGACCTGACAGGCATCACGCTCGGTGCATCGACCGCGACGTCGGCGACCGGAGCCGGGGGGCCGGGCGGCCGGGGAGGATTCGGCGGTCCCGCTGAGGCGGTCGCCGCAACGACCGACATCGTGCTCACTGCCCCTGTCACACCGGTCGTGATTCTTGTCGCCGCAGCCATCGCGGTCGCCGGCGGCCTTCTCGCCGGCGCCATCGGCGGGTGGCGCGCTTCGCGTCTCCGCCCGGCCGAAGCGCTTCGCTCCGTTTCCTGACCCCCAGACACCGATAGGACAATCATGTACACGCTCTCAGCACTCTCGAAAACCTACATTCAAGGCAAGACCACCATCACTGCCCTCAACCGGGTCGACCTCACCATCCCCGACGGGCAGATGGTCGCCGTGCAGGGGCCGACGGGGGGTGGCAAGTCGACGCTCCTGCAGATGCTCGGTGCCCTCGACCGGCCGAGCTCAGGGAAGATCGTCTTCGGAGACAGCGACCTCAGCTCGCTGCCGGAATCCGGACTCACGGCGCTCAGGGCCCACAAGGTCGGAATCGTCTTCCAGAGCTTCAACCTCATTCCGACACTCAGCGCCCAGGAGAACGTCGAGATGGCCCTCGTTCCACTCAGGCTCCCCGCCGCGGAGCGTGCCCAGCGGGCGGTCGAAGCCCTCGCGTCGGTCGGGCTCGCCGACCGCGGCAGCCACCGGCCTGCCGAGTTGTCAGGAGGGCAGCAGCAGCGGGTCGCCATCGCCAGGGCCATCGTGAAGAAGCCCTCCGTACTCCTGGCGGACGAACCGACCGGCGCACTCGACGAGGACACCCGCGACGACATCATGGGCCTGCTCGAGAGACTGTGGGCGGAACTCGGGCTCACCCTCATCATCGTCACGCATGACTCCGCGGTCGCGAAACGCGCTCAGCGTCGGCTGCACATCAAGAACGGTCAGGTGAAGGACATCACCTAGGCACACCAGGGAACACCAGAGAACGCGACGGATGCCGTCGGCCAGTCGGCCGGCGGCATCCGTCGTTCGAATCCGATGGAAGAGATAGTTGACTTACATCCACCATTGGATTTATAGTTGATGTCAGTCAACTTTTCGGGGCGCAACGGCGGGCCTCCCTTCTCTATGTTTCTGGAGTTCCCGTGTCCACTTCCCTTTCCACCGGCGCAGACGCGCCCGTCATGAACCACCGGCAGGTGCTCGAGGCGCTGTCCGGCCTGCTGCTCGGCATGTTCGTCTCGATCCTCGCCGGCACCGTGGTCTCGACCTCGCTGCCGCGGATCATCTCCGACCTCAACGGTGACCAGGCGGCTTTCACCTGGGTCGTCACGTCCACCCTGCTGGCGACGACCGTGTCGACGCCGATCTGGGGAAAATTCGCCGACCTGTTCAACCGCAAGCTGCTCATCCAGCTGTCGCTCGTGCTCTTCGTGGTCGGTTCGGCCCTCGCCGGGTTCTCGCAGGACACCGCCACTCTCATCACCTTCCGCGTGTTCCAGGGACTCGGCGCGGGCGGCCTCACTGCGCTCAGCCAGATCATCATGGCCGACATCATCAGCCCGCGTGAGCGCGGCAGGTACCTGGGACTCTTCGGCGCCGTCATGGCCGTCGGAACCATCGGCGGCCCTCTCGTCGGCGGCATCATCACCGACAGCTTCGGCTGGCGCTGGAACTTCTTCGTCGCTCTCCCGTTCGCCATCGCGGCCATCATCCTTCTGCAGAAGACACTGCACCTGCCCAAGCGCGCGAAGCAGGCCAAGGTGCGCATCGACTACCTCGGTGCTGCGCTCATCGCCGGTGGCGTCTCCCTCCTGCTGATCTGGGTCACCATGGCCGGCAACCAGTTCGAGTGGGCCAGCTGGAACACGGCCTGGATGGTCGGTCTCTCCGTCATCCTGCTCGTCGCAGCCGTGATCGTCGAGCTGAACGTCGCCGACCCGATCATCCCGATGTCGCTGTTCAAGAACCGCACCTTCACCCTCTCGGTCATCTCGTCCATCGCGGTCGGTGTCGCCATGTTCGGCACCTCGGTGTTCCTCGGCCAGTACATGCAGCTCGCCCGAGGCGCCACACCGACCGAATCCGGCCTGCTGACCCTTCCGATGATCGGCGGACTGCTCATCACCTCGACGGTCGTCGGCAACCTGATCAGCCGGTTCGGCGTCTGGAAGCCGTACATGATCGCGGGCTCGATCGCCCTCGCTGCCGGGATGTTCCTCATGGGAACCATCCAATACGACACGAACTACGTCCTCGTCTCCGTGTACATGTTCGTCCTCGGCTCCGGCGTCGGAATGGTCATGCAGAACCTCGTACTCATCGTGCAGAACGCGGTCGACATCAAGCAGCTCGGCGTCGCGAGCTCAGGGATCGCCTTCTTCCGCAGCCTCGGCGGCACCATCGGCGTCTCGGTGATGGGCGCCGTCCTCGCCAGCCAGGTCACAGGGCTCCTCTCCGACAAGGCGGATGCCCTGCAGGCCGCGATCGTCAAACTCGGCGCACCAGGGGCCGCGATCGCCGAATCCCTTCAGAGCGGCACGATCCCGAAGGTCAACGAACTGCCTGTCGGCGTCCGCACTATCATCGAGTCGGTCTACGGACAGGCCGTCGCCGACATCTTCCTGGTGGCCGCACCGCTCGCCATCGTCACGCTCGTCGCGATCATCTTTCTGCCGAACCTCAGCCTCGGCACGAAGACCGCGATCGAGCGGATGGCCGACGGGAAGACCGCCGCTGTCGACGCGGAAGAGATCCTCGTCGACGTGTCGACGGCATCCGTCGCCGTGGTGCGCGAGACTGGCCATGACGCCCGGATCGACACGGATGCCGTGGCAGGCACAGAGCGGAACCCACGATGACAGAGACCAGCGATGGCACGATAGACATCGACACAGCCATCGGCGACGTGGAACACGAGTTCAGCCTGATCTTCAACCGGGTACGCGGTCTCATGCGGGAGCGGGCAGAGCAGGTCCACCCCGACCTCCAGCCCCTGGGCTATAAGGTGCTGTCGTCGCTGGTCAGGGGTGGACGGATGCACGCCGGAACGATCGGCGAGTTGCTGATGACCGACAAGAGCACGATCAGCCGCACGGTGAAACAGCTCGAAGAGCTGGGACTCGTCGTGCGGGAGGCCGACCCGGAGGACGGCAGGGCAACCTACCTGGCGGCATCCGAGGTCGGAGCCGAGCGGGTCACCAGGATCAGGACACATGGCCAGGAGCTGTGGCGTTCACGGCTGGCCGAATGGGACACCGCAGACCTCACCCGCCTGACCGAGCTTCTCGCCAAGGTCAACGAGTCGATCTGACCCTCAGTCCCTGGGGTCGCGCCAGGAGTGCTTCGGCGAGTAGTCGAGGATCCGGCGAGCCTTGTCTATCGAGAGCAGCGTCTCGTGTTCGCCCACCTCGCGCGTCACGGGGACGTCGGGGAAGACCTCGGCGATGAGCTCGGCGTTCGGGCGATCGGACACGGTGTCCGCGGCCGCGATGATGAACCGATCGAACCCGACGGTCTCCAGTTCGAGTGCGCGGAGCACCGCTTGCGCGCCGTCCCGTCCGTCGATGTAGCCCCAGAGGTTCCACTTGCGGTTCTTCGCATCGTCGTCGTAGGAGGGGAAGGCCGCGTAGTCGGCCGGATCCATGACGTTGGAGAAGCGCAAGGCGACGATTTTGAGATCGGGATGCCAGCGGACCAGTTCGATGGCCATCTGCTCCTCGAGGTGCTTGACCAGCGAGTAGGTGCTCTCCGGCCGCGCCGCGTAGTCCTCGTCCACCGGGATGTACGGCGGCGGAACGTCGAACGGAAGGCCGAGCACGGTCTCGCTCGACGCGTAGACGACGTTGCGGATCCCTGCACGAATCGCAGCGTGGAAGACGTTGTAGCTGGCCAGGATGTTGTTGTGGAACGTGGCGACGTCGCTGGTGATGCCTGGCGCCGGGATGGCGGCCAGGTGCACGATGGCGTCGAACCCGCCGTGCTGGTCGTCGACCCCCATGATCGCGTCCACGGTCTGCCCGTAGTCGGTGAGGTCGACCCTGACGAAGCCCGGCCCACGTTCTCCGTTGGCGTCGAGGTTGATGACCTGAAGGCCGGCGTCGCGGAGTTCCCGCACGACGGTCCTGCCGAGTTTTCCTGATCCGCCTGTGACTGCAATTCTCATGCCCCCAGTCTGGTCCATCCGGCCGTACAGGGAATGGGATTGCCGGAGACGTGGTTGGCTTGCTACATGCAACTCGTTCTCTACACCTCCGCATTCTGCGCACCGTGTGCCCAGGCGCGGTCGGTGCTCGCGGATGCCGCGCGTCTCGTTCCGCAGGCGACGGTCATCGAGCGCGACGTGGCCAGGGAGAACGTGCTGGCGGCTGACGACGGCATCCGGATCACCCCGACGGTCATCGTCCTCGACGACGGCGGCACCGAGGTCTTCCGTGCGACGGGCGTCCCCACGCTGAATCAGATGCTCACGGCGGCCGCGCAGGCCCTGTAGCCACACCGGGGTGCCATCGTTCGGAGATTGTCGACGCAACGGCATCTCCGAGCCGAGATCTGGCCCTTTCGCGCCGTTTCTCCGAAGTTGCGGACGGGAACCCCCACCCCACTACGCGTGGGGCGCGCCGAGGGAGTCGCGCTGGCGGGCGTGTCGCCCGAGCGGAGGCAGAATAGAGGGGTGCCAACCACCTACCTCGACCGATTCGTCGCTGACTCGACGGACCGGGTCGCGTGGCTCCGGGCACGGTCTCGGGGAATCACAGCCACGGATGTCGCCAGGCTCTCCGGCCCGGCGGCCATCGACGCTGTCGCGACCGAGAAGCTCGGCGGAGGCAACGGGTTCTCCGGCAACGCGTTCACCGATCACGGGCGGGCACGCGAGCCCGAGATCGCCCGCTGGGTCGCTGCCACCCACGGCATCGCGCCGTCGTCGGCGCTCTTCCACGCCGAAATGGAGAGACGGCATCTGGCAACACCTGACGGTCTCGCGGTGACGGCATCCGGTGCTCTCGTCCTCGCCGAGATCAAGACCACCACGAAGCCCTGGCGCTCGGTCCCGCGCAACTACCTGCGTCAGATCTGGTGGCAGCAGTATGTCCTCGGAGCCGAGCGCACGCTCGTGGTCTGGGAGGAGCACACCAATTTCGTTCCGGTGGGCGAGGAGCCACGCTGCCGCTGGATCGACCGCGACGAGAAGGAGATCGGCAAGCTGGTCGGTCTCGCCAACAACCTCATCGACGAGCTGCACCGCCGGACGACGCGCGTGTCGCGCTATCTGGTGAACGACGACCCGTACGACATCCCGTAGCTCAGGCCGCCCCAGCCCTGGAGCGCAGGGTCCGCCTGCTCAGCCAGACGACGCCGGCCCCGGTGAGCAGGATGACCGAAGCGATGGCGATGATGTAGATCACCACGGCGCCGTAGCCTCCCGGCTGGCCCGGGTTCAGGAACGGGTACGGATACCAGTCGGTGATCGCGCCCCTGAGCATCGTGTACAGCGACCAGAGGACCGGATAGACGGCGAGAACCCAGAGCCGGTTCCAGGCCACAGGTGTCCGGCCGGGCGAGAAGAGCCAGACGAGCACCATGTAGATCGGCGCGATGAGGTGGAGAACCTCGTTCGACCAGCCCAGGGTCGACGCCTGATCGAGCGAGACCTGGCGCAGCAGCAGGTTGTAGACGACGCCTGTGGTCGCCATGTAGGTGACCGTCGCGGCGAGGGCGAGGTTGAACCAGGCCGGATCGACCGGGCGGGTGAAACAGAACCATGCTCCGACGAGAAGACTCGCTGCGGCGAGGACGTTCGACTGGATGGTGAAGAAACTGAAGAAGTTCACGAGGAAGAACGGCACGTCCGGCAGGTCGAAGCTGAGGCTGTAGACCAGCTGGGCGATGATCGCGGCCAGGATCACGCCCGCCGCGACGATGCGGATGACGCCGAAGACTTTGCGCATGCGCACACCCTATCGCCGCTCCCAGCGGTTGCTGCGGAACTGTTAGCGATGCGGGAACGGAGCCGTAACACCGCCGACTCATTGCGGGAGTTAGCTGGGGGCATGGCAACGACGACTGGGGGCTCACATGCGTGAGGGTGTGGGGATGACGTGGCAGACTCGGGGCATGACGGCCACACAGGATGAGATGCCAGCGGGCTCCGCAGGCGAAACGGTCCCCGAGACCATGCTCGCTGCGGTGATCGATCGGACCGGTGAACCTGACGTGCTTCACCTCGCGACGGTGCCGACGCCGGCGTCGTACGTCTCCGAGTTCGTCGTTCGTGTCGTCGCAGCGGGTATCAACCCGACCGACGCGAAGACCAGGGCAGGCGGAGGCGTGTCATCGGGCATCAGCTACCCCGCCATCCTCGGTAACGATTTCAGCGGCGTGGTGGTGAAGTCTCCGTACGAGGCGCATCCGCTCTCCCCGGGAACCGAGGTCTACGGAATGGCCATGGTCCCGCGGATGCCGGGCACGTACGCCCAGTACCTCGCCGTGTCGAGCCTCTCAGTGGCCAGGAAACCGCCGAGCCTCTCCCATGTCGAAGCCGCAGGCGTCCCTCTCGCCGCTCTGACGGCATGGGGGATGGTTGTCGAGGTCGCCAAAGCGCACCAGGGCCAGAGGATGCTCATCCACGCCGGCAGCGGGGGCGTCGGTCACTTCGCCGTACAGTTCGCGCGATACTTCGGCGCACACGTCATCGCGACGGGGTCCGGCCGCAACCAGGACTGGCTCCGCGAACTCGGGGCCGCCGAGGTCATCGACTACACGACGACGCGGTTCGACGACGTCCTCAGCCACATCGACGTCGTCATCGACCTGATCGGCAACGTCCACGACGACACCGGCAGCCGATCGCTGTCCGTCCTCAACCCCGGCGGACTGATCGTCAACGCGCCCACCGGGAGCTGGCCCACCTTCCTCGACGAGGCGGCGGCAGCGGGCGTCCGCGCGACGACGTACAAGGTGGCGCCTGACGGAGACGCCCTCTCGACGATCACACGGCTGCTCGAGTCAGGTGACGTGCGGGTCTTCGTCGATCAGGTCTTCGACCTGGCGGATGCCGCTGACGCGCACCGCGCGCTCGAATCCGGTCACACGCGCGGAAAGATCGTCCTCACCGTCCCTGCGCACTGACCGGCTGGGCGCCGAGCAGCGTCAGAGTGAGCGTTCCATGACGAAGTCGTTCTCCAGCTGGGTGCCGAGCCTGAAGGACTTCTTCCCGACGATCCGGAAGCCGCTCTTCTCGTAGAAGCGAACGGCACGGCCGTTGAGCTCGTTGACACCGAGCCAGACACTGGCCGCGCCGGTCTTCCCTGCGGCGTCGAGGGTCGCGGCGATCAGCGGTGCCGAGACGCCACGGCCATGTGAACCCGCCAGGACGTAGACCTTGCTCAGCTCGATGGTCGGCACAAGAGTGAGGGATGCTGCGACGTCGGCGTCCGCCGGATCGCCGAGGATGAGCATCGTGTACCCGCACATCCCGTCAGAGTCCTCCGCCACCATGATGGTTCGACGATCGTCGGCGAGGTAGTCGGTGAAGCGTTCGGCGGTGAGGTGCGTGGCGATGAAGTCTGCGATGTCCTCGGGCGCACTCCCGGGCGGGCAGGCGAGCGGAAAAGTCGCCTCCGCCAGCTCAGCCAGCCCTGCGGCATCCGTCACCCCTGCGCGTCTCACGTTCACATCCACCCGTCCACTTTATGTGCACGAGCGCGCGTTCACGGCACGCAAAAAGGGCCCCGCGAAATCGCGGGGCCCTTTCGGTCAGTCCGAACGGACTAGATGCTGTTGATGTCCATCGGGATGCCAGGACCGAAGGTGGTCGAGACGGTGCCCTTCAGGATGTAGCGGCCCTTCGAGGAGGACGGCTTCAGACGGTTGACCTCTTCGAGGGCCGACTGGATGTTCTCGTTGAGCTGCTCGGGAGCGAACGAGGCCTTGCCGACGACGAAGTGCACGTTGGAGTGCTTGTCGACGCGGAACTCGATCTTTCCACCCTTGATCTCGGAGACAGCCTTCGCGACGTCGGGGGTCACGGTGCCGGTCTTCGGGTTCGGCATGAGGCCGCGGGGTCCGAGGACCTTACCGAGACGACCGACCTTGCCCATGAGTTCAGGGGTCGAGACGGCGGAGTCGAACGAGGTGTAGCCAGCGGCCACCTTCTCGATGAGCTCGTCGCCACCGACCTCGTCAGCGCCTGCCGCGAGAGCGGCCTCTGCTGCTGGGCCCGTTGCGAAGACGATGACGCGGGCGGTCTTACCGGTGCCGTGAGGAAGGATCACGGTACCGCGGACCATCTGGTCTGCCTTGCGGGGGTCGACACCGAGCTTGAGAGCAACCTCGACGGTCGAGTCGAACTTGGCTGAGCCGGTCTCCTTGGCGAGTGCGACTGCCTCTTCTGCGGTGTAAACCTTGTCAGTGCCGATTTTCTCGGCTGCGGCCCGGTAGGCCTTTGACTTCTGTGCCATGTGAATTTCTCCAATTCGAGAATGTGGTCATTTGCGCCTGGCCGGCGCTGCCACGGTATAAATCTGGAGGCCGCGAGCGGAGCCCGGGACCTGAGGCCGCGAGCGAAGCTCGTGACCGTGAGGGCTCTACGCCTCTGTGGTGATTCCCATGGAACGTGCGGTTCCGGCGATGATCTTCGAGGCAGCCTCGATGTCGTTCGCGTTGAGGTCGGCCATCTTGACTTCGGCGATCTCGCGGACCTGCTCCTTGGTGAGCTTTGCGACCTTGACGGTGTGCGGGGTTCCTGAACCCTTGGCAACGCCTGCGGCCTTCTTGATGAGCTCAGCGGCCGGAGGGGTCTTGAGGATGAACGTGAACGAACGGTCCTCGTAGACGGTGATCTCCACCGGGATGACGTTGCCGCGCTGGGCTTCCGTCTGAGCGTTGTACGCCTTGCAGAACTCCATGATGTTCACGCCGTGCTGACCCAGGGCCGGGCCGATGGGCGGGGCGGGGTTGGCGGCGCCGGCCTTGATCTGAAGCTTGATCAGACCAGTAACCTTCTTCTTCGGTGCCATGTTTCTTCCTTCTTATTGGGTTTCGAGCTCCCGTCAGTTGACGGATGCTCTCCCGCCGGCCCGGTTGGGCCGCGGTGGATAGGGAAATCTAGAGTTTCGTGACCTGGTCGAAGCTGAGCTCGACCGGGGTCTCGCGCTCGAACAGGGAGACGAGGACGGTGAGCTTTCCGCTCTCCGGCTTGATCTCGCTGATCGAACCGGGAAGGCCTGCGAACGAGCCTTCCTTGATCGTGATGGTCTCGCCGATCTCGAAGTCGACCTCGGCAGGGATGGCGCGGGGGGTCTGGCCGCCCTTGCCTCCACCGGTCTTCGCCGGAGCGGTGTCCTTGACCTCGACGAGGCTCTTCAGCATGTTGAAGGACTCTTCGAAGCGCAGAGGCGTCGGGTTGTGGGCGTTGCCCACGAAGCCGGTGACACCGGGCGTGTGACGGACGACCGACCAGGAGTCCTCGTTGAGGTCCATGCGGACGAGCACGTATCCGGGGATGCGCACGCGGGTGACCATCTTGCGCTGGCCGTTCTTGATCTCGACGACATCTTCCATCGGAACTTCGACCTGGTAGATGTAGTCGGCGACGTCGAGCGAGCCCTTGCGCTGCTCGATGTTCGCCTTGACCTTGCGCTCGAAGCCGGCGTAAGAGTGGATGACGAACCACTTGCCAGGGAGGCTGCGCAGTTCGGCGCGGAAGGCGTCATAGGGGTCGACGTCTGCCGGCTCTCCGGCGTCGGGCTCTTCACCGGTGTACGGCTCGACCTCGGGCTCTTCGGAGGCTTCCTCTTCTGCTTCGATCTCGACCTCGTCTTCGATCGCCTCAGCGGCGGCTTCGACCTCGTCGGCCTCATCGATCTCGAGCGCGTCGTCGACGACGGCGTCAGCTTCGGGGTCGTTGGCTTCGGCCAGGGCGTCGAGGACGGCATCCAGGTCGATCGTCTCGTTGGAGTCCTCGACGTGCAGGGCCTTGTGCTCTGCGGCGTCTACCGAGTTTTCCTCGGCGGCCAGCACGTTGCCCTCCTGTGCTTCGTCTTCCTCGCTGGACTGCTCAGCAGCAGTTGCCCAGTCGACGTCGTCCAGATTTCTCTCAGACACCTAAATCTCATTCCTCTTTGCTTGTGGGGTGGCCATGTTCACTGCCACCGTCCGCGTTGTCGATCACTGTCGATCGGATGCCGCCCGGTTGTTACGAGGCGGGAGTCCCGAAGACGAAGATCACGAGCCAGCTGAACAGCTGGTCCAGGCCATACACGAGGGCCATCATGATCACGACGAACACGAGTACGACGCCGGTGTAGCTGAACAGCTCTTTTCTGGTCGGAGTGACGACCTTCTTGAGCTCAGCGATGACCTGCTTCAGGAACAGGATGATCCCGGCGAAGGGTCCGCGCTTTTCCGCACGTTCCTTCTTCGCGGCTGCGACGATTTCCTCGCTTGGTTCGTCGATAACTTTTCGGGCCACCTGGTTACACCTTTCGTGTGTCGGCATTCAGGACGTTCAATACCGACGCGCAGGGCGGACAGGACTCGAACCTGCAACCTGCGGTTTTGGAGACCGCTGCTCTACCAATTGAGCCACCGCCCTAGACCCGGATATCCCGGTCAGGGAGCGAAACCTGACGCACTTCTTCTTGCTGTTCTTTCGGGTCCGCTGTGGATTGCCTGAAAAATAGGCGCAAAAAAGCTTGGCAGATTTCAACTACCTCGACAAGTGTACGCGACGATCGGGGCTCAGCAAAAACCACTCCTGCGCCCGCGGGACGCCGGCGAAATCGCCCCGACCTTTACAGCACAGACCCCACGGACTACTATTTCCTATAGGATCTTTTCTCGCTGCTCTAAGTGCAGCGCACACCCCTCGAACTGCAACGGAGCAATCATGCCGACTGACACGCCCAGCTATACGGCAGAGACCTGGCCCATCGCCACCTGTCTCCACGCGTTTCCGCCCGTCGACAAGCAGGGTCTTGCGATGCACGACGCCCCCGCGGAGGTCTGGGACGACATGTTCGCGCAGGTCGCCGACGTGGGCTTCACTTTGGCCGAGCTCGCAGACAGCCATGTCCGCCCCGCAGACCTCGAGCCGTCGCGCCGTGATGAGTTCCTCTCCATCGCGAAGTCGCACGGCGTCGGCATTCCGTCAGTCCACCTTCAGCGCCAGAGTGTGATCATGCCTGGCTCGGAAGAGAAGAACCTCGCATACGCGCACCGCACGATCGATGCCGCCGCCGAGTGGGGCATGGAGGTCTTCTCCACAGGACTCCATCAGCCCTTCAGCGCCGCACAGAAGAAGGCACTGTGGTTCTGGACGGCCGAAGGCCCGAAGGACCCGGATGACCGCGACGTGTGGGACACGGCGGTCAAGCGCATCCGCGAACTCGGAGAACACGCAGCGTCCGTCGGCCTGCCGCTGTCGCTCGAGATGTACGAGGACACCTACATCGGCACCGCTGACAGCGCAGTCCGCTTCGTCGAAGCCGTCGGTCTCGACAACGTCGGCATCAACCCGGACGTCGCGAACCTCATCCGTCTGCACCGCCCGGTGGAGGACTGGCGCGAACTCTTCGCGAAGACCCTCCCATACGCGAACTACTGGCACGTGAAGAACTACACCCGAGACGAAGCGGTGGACGGCAGCTGGTTCACTTCGGTTCCTTCGACGATGGAAGCGGGGCTCATCAACTACCGCCAGGTGTTCCGCGACGCGCTCGCTCTCGGTTACAACGGCATCATCCTCGCCGAACACTACGGCGGAGACAGCCTCGGCATGTGCGCCACCAACCAGAAGTACATCCGCTCACTTCTTCCCAAGGCATAGGAGAAAATCATGACCAATCGCATCATCGCCGTCGTCGGCTCGGGATACATGGGCGGAGGCATCGCCCAGGTGCTCGCGCTGTCCGGAGCGACCGTCCGCATCGCTGACATCTCCGAAGAGATCGCCACGAACAACTATGAGCGCCTCATCGAAGAGGCCCGCCAGTTCGTCGCCGACGGCCTGTTCCCCGCGGATGCCGTCGAGCGCATCCAGGCCAACCTCTCACCGTCCGCATCCATCGAAGAAGCTGTCGCAGACGCCGACTTCATCGAGGAAGCCGTTCCCGAGAAGATCGAGATCAAGCACGCCACCCTTCGCCGAATCAGCGAGGCGGCGCGGGCAGACGCGATCATCGGTTCCAACACCTCGACGATCCTCATCAGCTCTCTCGCCGAAGCCGTGATCAACCCCGAGCGGTTCCTCGGGGTCCACTTCTCGAATCCCGCCCCGTTCATCCCTGGCGTCGAACTCATCCCCCACGAGACAACCGACCCTGCGGTGATCTCCGTGGTCGAGGAGATCGTCGCGGCAACGGGTAAGGAAACCGCGCGGGTCAAGGATTCAACCGGCTTCGTCCTCAACCGGCTCCAGTACGCACTGTTCAGCGAGGCGACCCAGCTCGTCGAAGAAGGCGTCGCCACCGCCGAAGACGTCGACACGATCGTCCGCACGACGTTCGGCTTCCGTCTGCCGGTCTTCGGACCGTTCGCAATCGCCGACATGGCGGGTCTCGACGTGTACGCCTTCTGCTACGAGTCCATGCAGACCCGCTGGCCGGAACGTTTCGCAACGCCGAAGTCGCTCGCCGAGCTCGTCGACGCCGGCAAGTTCGGCACCAAGACTGGCGCGGGCTACCTCGACGTCCCCGCCGAGCGCACCGCAGAACTCGTCGCATACCGCAACAAGGCATACGTGGCCATCAAGAAGCTCATGGACGAGCTCGGCCCAGCACCCATTCACCCTTCGAACTGACGATCGGATCAGAATCATGGCAACACCATTTCCTGAGTCCCGCACGGTCATTCTCACTGGCGCGGCGTCACCCCGCGGGATCGGTCGGGCCTCAGCCCACTACCTCGCCGAACGGGGGTGGAACATCGGCATCATCGACCTCGACGCGGATGCCGCCTCCTCCGTCGCGACAGAGATCGCCGAGCAGCACGGCGTCGCCGCCGCCGGCGCCGGCGCCAATGTCGCTGACGAATCCCAGGTGCGCGCCGCCTTCGACACGCTCGAGGCGGCACTGCCCCAGGTGGTCGCACTCGTGAACCTCGCCGGGGTCTCGTCGCCGGTTCCCTACCTCGAGGTGACCGCAGAAGAGTGGAACCGGGTCATGGGTATCAACATGAACGGAGTCCATTTCGCGACCCGTCGCGCTGTGGAATCCATGGTCACGAGCGGGGTCGGCCGTGTGGTCAACCTCTCTTCCGTCTCGGCCCAGCGTGGCGGTGGAACGTTCAGCAAGACCGCGTACTCCGCAGCGAAGGCCGGCGTCATCGGCTTCTCCAGGAGTGTCGCCCGCGAGCTCGGTAAGGACGGCATCACCGTCAACGTGATCTCGCCCGGCCCGATCGACACGGACATCATGGGCGGAACACTGACCGAGGAACGCAAGGAAGCCATGGCTGCCGACGGCGTTCTCCCCCGCATCGGTACACCGCGTGACATCGCGGCTGCCATCGCGTACCTCATCAGCGAGGACTCCGGATTCGTGACGGGCCAGACCCTGAACGTTGACGGCGGCCTCTACATGCATTGAAGGAGACCATCATGACTGGCGCAACAGGCCCCTGGTCCAAAGGACGCATCTTCTTCCTCGCCATCGGGATCATTCTCGTCGGCGTCGGAATCTGGCTGATCGCCCCGAGCTTCCTCGGCTGATCGACTCCGGGCATTCCGGCGCCGACCGCCGATGCCTTCACCCAACCTCGCAACACCTCAAAGGAGAGAACACGTGTCAGCATCCACTCCGCTTGTCGGCATTGACACCAATGCCCACAGCCCGGCTCTCAAGTCGGCCATCTCGAAGGCGGCACGGCATCTCATGCCGATGCTCGTCATCCTGTACTTCGTCGCGTTCCTCGACCGGACGAACATCGGCTTCGCCCAGGAAGCCCTCGCGGTCGACCGCGGCATCTCCGAGGGCGCATTCGCGCTCGGAGCGGGAATCTTCTTCATCGGCTACGCGATCTTCGAGATTCCCAGCAACCTGCTGCTGAAGAAGTTCGGCGCTCGCTTCTGGCTCGCGCGCATCGCGATCACCTGGGGAATCGTCGCAGCGGCGTTCGCCTTCACCACGGGTGACACGATGTTCATCATCCTGCGGTTCCTCCTCGGCGTCACCGAGGCAGGGCTGTTCCCCGGCGTGATCATGTTCCTCGCGGAGTGGTTCCCCAACAAGGTTCGCGTGCAGATGTTCGCGATCTTCTACCTGGCGCAGCCGTTCTCGCAGATGATCGGTGCCCCGCTCAGCGGCGGCCTGATCAGCTTCGGTGACACGTTCACCCCGTGGCACGGCTGGCAGGTCATGTTCTTCGTCGAGGGCATGCTGGCAGTCATCGCCGGCATCGCCGCTCTGGTCTTCCTGGTGAACAGTCCGCAGCAGGCCAAGTTCCTCAATCAGGACGAGAAGGACGCCCTGACAGACGTGATGGCGAAGGAAGACGCCGTCCGCACCGAAGACGGCCCGTCCGGGGTCTGGCGCGCAATGTCCAGCTGGAAGGTGTGGTACTTCACCATCATCTACTTCTGCCTCCAGATCGCCGTATACGGCACCACGTTCTACCTCCCCCAGCAGGTTGCCGGGCTCATCGGGCAGGAAGTCGGCTGGCAGGTCGGGCTGGTCTCAGCAATTCCGTGGCTCGTCGGACTCTTCGCCTGCTACTACTTCGGCAAGCACGCATCGACCATCATCCGTCGCCGCAACTGGGGAACGTCGTTCTACATCCTCACCGGCCTCGCCATCCTCGGCTCTGCCTGGGCCGGCGCAAACAACCTGCCCATCATCGGCATCCTGTTCATCACCATCGCCGTTGCCAGCTTCCTCTCGGTCGGACCGATCACCTGGTCATATCCGACGGCGTTCCTCACCGGAACCGCTGCCGCGGCTGGTATCGGCCTGATCAACTCGCTCGGAAACCTCGGAGGCTTCGTCGCACCGATCATGCGAACAGGCATCAACGAAGCGGTACCGACCGACAGCGGAGTGTGGGGAGTCGTGTCACTCGGCGTCTTCGCCTTCCTCGCCGCCGTCATGCTGTACTGCACCCGGTTCTTCAAGGCCAGGTCGGATGCGCTCCTCGAGGACGCGCCCCCTGTCCACTGACATCGAACTGAAGAAACCGGGCTGGGTCCTCATGGACCCAGCCCGGTTCTCTGTGGATACGGTCCACACGCCGTGTCAGAGAACGGGAGTCTCCGGGGTGCTCGCGTCCGTGCGCGATCGGGAGCGAACCTTCTCGATGTGGGCACACATGGCAGACGAAGCGGCGGCCGGGTCTCCTGAGCGGAACGCCTCGAGGATACGGGTGTGCTCGATGACGGCATCGTCGGCGTCGGTCACACCGCTCAGCACCGTCTGGCGCATACGGTGGACCCGTGTCGAGATGGCCTCCGACATGTCGATCAGGAACGGATTGTCCGTCCCCTCGAAAATGAGGTGGTGGAAGTTCCAGTCGACCGTGAAATACTCACGGAGCAGCGCGACCGTCAGAGTGTCGGTTGCCGCCGCAGCACGAACTGTTGCCGTGACTGCCCGGTGCTCGTCCAGTGCGGCTTCCAGACGCGGAACGAGGGCGTCGGCGTTCCTGGCGGCAAGTGCGGCAGCGCCGCCCTCCAGCACGATCCGGGTGTCGAAGAGGGACTCGAGCTGGCCGTCCGTGATCTGAGGTGCGACCCGGTAACCCTTGAGAGGCTCGCGTGTGACGAGGCCCGTCCGTTCCAGCTGGACCAGCGCTTCCCTCACCGGCGTCGGAGAGACCTTGAGGTCGCGCGCGATCGCGTCGATCGACAAGCGGGTGCCCGGAGCTATCGCCTGGCCGGCGAGCATGTCAAGGACGAGGTCGTACACGCGGTCCCGCAGCCCTTTGCGTTCGATCACCACCGCAGTACCCAGGTGGTAGATGGGTTCTCGCATGGGTTCTCCTCGGGCTTCAGGTACCGACACTATCAATGAGGCGAGGGTCGGATGCCGCATCGGCCGCTTCATCGAGGATCACGCCGAGCGATTCGGCATCGTGGGCGAATCGGCCGAGGAAGAGGCCGTCGACGCCGTCGGCGATCAGCCGCAGAAGACCCGGCCCGGCGCTCCCGCCATAGATGACCACGGACCCGGGAAAATCCGGGAGTGTCCCGAGGTGGTCGCGAAGTGCCGAGCACACACGCCGGATGTGGTCAGCGGACGCCGGTTCAGGGGCGCCGATCGCCCAATGGGGCTCGTACGCCACGATGATGCGGCCGTTGCGGCCCGCCCGCCGGCTCGGGGCAAGCGCCGAGTCGATCTGACCGACGCAGACACGGATCGCCTCCGCCGGAGAAGTCTGATCAGGTTCTCCGACGCACAGTACGGGGTCGAGACCGTTGCGCAGCGCCGCATCCGTCTTCTGCGCAACGATGTCGTCGCTCTCGCCGAAGAGCCTGCGTCGTTCGGCGTGCCCGACTTCGACCACGGCGCAGCCCAGTTCGGCAATCTCCGCGCCGCTCACCTCACCGGTGAACGCGCCCGCGTCCTCGGTGCTGAGGTCCTGTGCTCCCACGAGAGCGAGAGACCCGAGCAGGTCGAGCGCTGCCGGAACCGCCAGGTAGGTCGGAATGACGAAAAGTTGAACGTCACCGCCGACGATCGCGCGGTGCTCCCGCGCGATGCCGGCCACCTCGCGGCACCACTGAACGGCGCGCCCGTGCGAGAAGTACATTTTGTGGCTCACCCCGATGAGGAACCGGGGCGAGCCTGGGGCGGACATCAGACGCCTTCGTAGCTGCTGATCTCCCGCACCTTGTCGTTCGATGCGCTCGATTCGTCGAAGGTGTAAGTCAGCCATTCGCGCGCGAGGCGGCGGGCGAGCTCGATGCCGACGACGCGCTGCCCCATGCAGAGCACCTGCGCATTGTTGGACAGCACGGCACGCTCGACCGAGAAGCCGTCGTGAGCCGTCACGGCACGCACCCCTGCGACCTTGTTGGCCGCGATGGCGACGCCGAGTCCGGTGCCACAGATGAGAAGTGCCCGGTCGGCGTCTCCTCGTGCGACCATCTCGGCGGCGGCGATAGCGATCGTCGGGTAGTTGGTGTGTCCGTCGGCGTTCACACCGACATCGGTGACGGATGCGACGAGGTCGTTTGCCTCGAGGTCCGCTTTCAGCCGTTCCTTGTACTCGAATCCTGCGTCGTCACAGCCGACGACAATGCGCAGTGCGCTCATGGTGGTGCTCCTTCTCGTGAGGTGTCGAAATCAGTGGTCGGATGCTCCGCGGAGCACCTCGAGGACGGCCGCGGTGATCATCGCCAGGGAGACGGCGCCGGGGTCGGCGACGCCGAGTGCCTTTTCGCCGTGGGAGCGGGCGCGGCCCATGCCCGGCATCATGTCTGCGGTCGCGTCTGCTGCGTTCTTCGCCGCGGCGCTCGCGGTCGCCCAGGCGCCGATCAACGAATCGCCTGATGCAACTCCGTCGCTGAGACGTGCGGCGAACGGCACGAGCGCGTCGACCATGGTCTTGTCTCCGACCGTGGCCTTTCCGAAGTCCATAACGGCCTGCCTGGCAGCGTCCACGCCTGTCGCCACTGCGGCCGCCTCGACGGGCGTCGTATTGCCGAGGTGCTCTCCGACCGTGCGCAGAATGACACCCCAGATGGCACCGGAGGTTCCGCCACCGCGGTTCGACCAGGCGTCGGCCGCCGAGGCGAGAACACTCTGCGCCCCTGCATCCTTCGCCAGGGATTCTCGCGCTGCCGCGGCTGCGGCGTGTGATCCGCGCTTCATCCCGATGCCGTGGTCACCGTCGCCGGCGATCGAATCGATCCGTCCGAGTTCGTCGGCGTTCTCGTCGATGACGGCGACGATCGCATCCAGCGCGTCAACGATCACCGTCGCTGCGCGGCGCGATTCATCGCTTGACTCTGGGATGACCTCGGCGGCTACCGAGTCGTCGATCTCGCCGCGCTGGACAAGGGACCCGGTGTCGACGGACCCGGTGCGAAACGCGGGAGTGTCTGCCGGGGCGCTCCAGAGGGTTTCCAGCTCGTCGTCGAGCCAGAGCAGGGTGAGTGAGACCCCGGCCATGTCGAAGCTCGTGCAGAACTCCCCGACCTGCGGATCCACGATCTCCGCGCCCGCCTCGTCGAGCAGGGCGGCGACGCGGGCGAAGACGATGTAGAGCTCTTCGTTCTTGACCGAGCCGAGTCCGTTGAGAATCGGGACAACCCGCGCTCCCCGGAGTGACACTCCTTCCGGGATCTCCGCGGCGTCGAGCAGTCGCTCGACGAACAGGTCGCCGAGTCCGTCCGCCGTGGGGATGTCGACCTCGTCGATTCCCGGTTCGCCGTGGATGCCGAGGCCGATGGCCATCCGACCCTCAGGAACCGAGAACAGCGGCTCGTCGGCGCCGGGGAGGGTGCATCCGGTGAACGCGACACCCATGGAGCGTGTCCGGTCGTTGGCGAGGATCGCGGCCCGCTCGACGCCGTCGATGTCGTACCCGGCGGCAGCGGCGGCCCCGGCGACCTTGAAGACGGTGAGGTCGCCGGCGATGCCTCGACGTCTCTCTTTTTCCTGTGCCGGCGCGCTGAAGATGTCGTCGGTCACTGTGACGGTGCGGCAGTCGATGCCCTCCGAGCGAAGCTTGTCCTGCGCCTCGGTGAAGTGCAGCACATCGCCCGCATAGTTGCCGTAACTGAGCAGGATTCCCCGGCCCTGATCGCTGGTCCTGGCGACCGATTCCACCTGCTGGGCGGACGGCGACGCGAAAAGATTACCCATGGCCGCGCCGTGGGCGAGCCCGTGTCCGACCAGGCCGCCGAACGCCGGGTAGTGTCCTGAACCCCCGCCGATGACGAGCGACACCGTGGGCTCTTCAGATCGGGTCGAGCGGGTGACCCCACCGGACACCCTCCGGACCCAGCGGCCGTTGGCGCGGACGAAACCATCGATCATTTCGTCTGCGAAGTTCTCGGGTTCGTTCCAAAGCCTGGTCATCGTGTTCTTCCTCACCGTTGAGCTGTGTCGGTCACGTCGGCACCTGTCCGATTCGTTTTTAATCCTATAGGATATTTTCGGTATGCGCACGAGTTGTGCGGGCATAGTCACAGTCGAATGATGCCGAGCAAGTCGGCGAACGCGGACGGAGCGGCATGAGCGACGGCACGGAACCATTGGTCCCACAGAGCGCGGAACAGCTGAGGTCATCGGCGCCTGAGCCAGTGGAGACCGGGGACGCCCGCGCCCGCGTCCGCGACGCGAACGCAGCCGCACAGAGATGGGTGATCGTCCTCGACGACGATCCCACCGGAAGCCAGTCGGTGCACGACACCCCCGTTCTGACACGCTGGACCCGTGACGACCTGCTCTGGGCGTTCGACCAGCCGGGCAACGGATTCTTCGTCCTCACCAATACGCGGGGCCTCAACGACGACGAAGCGCGCGCGACGATGGCGGCTGTTTCGGAGCAGATCAGACAAGCGGCACGCGACCGGGGCGCGGACTACACGCTCATCGTGCGCGGCGACTCGACCCTGCGTGGTCACTACCCGCTCGAAACCGACCTGCTGATCGACGAGGCCCGGGTGGCGGGCGCGCCATACGACGCACTCATCCTCGTCCCGGCCTACCTCGCAGCCGGGCGGGTCACCGTGGGAGACGTTCACTATGCCGAAAGCGACGGCACGTTCACCCCTGTCGGGCAGTCGGGTTACGCCCGCGATGTGACATTCGGATTCACGTCGTCGAATCTCAGGGACTACGTCGAGGAGAAGACCCACGGAGCAATACGGGCCGGCGATGTGACGAGCATCGGTCTCGACGACATCCGCCTGGGAGGGAGCGACCGCGTCCGCGACATCATTCTCAGCTGCGCGGATGCCGCCCCTGTCGTGGTGAATGCACTCGATGACAGCGACCTGGACGTCGTTGCCCATGGCATCCTCGCCGCTGAGCAGGCGGGAGCCAGGATCCTCACCAGGAGCGGCCCGTCGTTCGCCGCCGCCCGCCTCGGGGTACCGGGTCGCCAACCGCTGACGCACGACGAGATCTTCCCTGCAGGAAGCCGGCCTGGCAATGGACTCGTCGTCGTCGGCTCGCACGTCGAGCTGACCACGAGGCAGGTGGCGCGTCTGCGTGACGACTTCCCTGACATCGCCGTCGTCGAACTGGATGTGCCCCGGCTTCTCGATCCAGCCAGTGCCGAGGACGAGCTCTCCCGATGCGGCGATGCCCTCGCCGCCGCGCTCAGCCGAACCGACGCGCTTCTGTCCTCGAGCAGGACACAGATCGTCGGCGACACCGGCCACTCCAGTCTCGTCATCGCCCAGACGGTTTCCGCGGCGCTGATCAGCCTCACCTCGGTTGCTGTGCATGAAGCACCACCGGCGTGGGTACTCGCCAAGGGCGGCATCACGTCGAGTGACGTTGCGACAGACGGCCTCAAGATCCGGCGCGCGACCGTCGCCGGCCAGCTGTTTCCCGGCATCGTCTCGCTCTGGCTGAACGAGGGCGGAGAGAATCCTGACCTGGACGGCCTCCCCTACGTCGTCTTCGCCGGCAACGTCGGGGATGACGGGACGCTGGCCGCTGCCGTGTCGATCCTCCGCGGCGACCGCCTCCCCCAGGTCCCGCTCATCTAGGCTCGTGCGCTTCGAGGAATGAGTAGACCTCGACCTCGTCGACCCCGGGGAAGGTTCCGGTCGGGAGAGCTGCGAGCAGGCTTGTCGGTGTCCGTGCCGCCGGCCATGACTGGTGGGCCCACTTCTCGGCGAGCTCGCTCGGAGCGCTCTTGCAGCACCTCTCGTCCGGGCAGCTGGATTGCGACCTGTTCGTGGTCTCACGGCCACGGAACCACTTCACATGCTCGAACGGCACGCCGACGGTCACCGAGTAGTCCCCCTCTTTGGCCTTCTCGATCCGCGACGTGCACCAGTAGGTGCCGTTGGGGTTGTCGGTGTACTGGTACCACGGGCTGAAACGATCCTCCGCGGCGAACACGGTGAACGCGGTCCACTTACGGCAGACGGTCGTCCCCTCCACTGCCCCAAGGGCATCAGTGGGGTGCTTCACTCCGTCGTTGGAGTAGGCCTTCACGATCGTGCCCGATTCGTGCACCTTCGTGAAGTGGACAGGGATGCCGAGACGCGCGGTCGCGAGGTTGGTGAACCGGTGAGCAGCGGTCTCGTACGAGACGGCGAAGGCATCCCTCAGATCCTCCAGGGAGATGCGCCTGAAATTCTTCGCCTCGGTGAGGAACCGGACGGCATCCGCTTCAGGAAGAAGGATGGCGGCGGTGAGGTAGTTCGTCTCAACCCGCTGACGGAGGAAGTCCGCATAGTTCGACGGTTCCTGGTGCCCGAGGACGTGGCTGGCGAATGCCTGCACCACCGGCGAGCGTGAGTCCCTCGATGCGGACTGCTGGGTGGGCAGGTAGATCCGCCCGTTGCGGCTGTCCGTCACCGAACGGGTCGAGTGCGGCAGGTCACCGACATAGTGCAGCGTGAACCCGAGGTGGTTGGCCATGTCGCCGACCAGCTGCTGCGACACGGGGCCGCCGGAGTGACCGACCGCGGCGAGCAGCTCCGTCGCCCGCGCTTCGAGCTCTGGGAAGTAGTTGTCCTTCGCGCGCATGGTCGCGCGCAACTGGGCGTTGGCTCGCCTGGCTTCTTCGGGTGTTGCCGCCCGTTCGCGGTGCAGCCGTTCGACCTCCTGGTGCAACGTGAGGATCGCCCGCAGGGTCTCGTCGCTGTGCCCCTTCGACACCCGCACCGGCTGGATTCCGAGAGCCGAGAAGACGGGGCCCCGCTGTGCTCGCTCGACCGCGATCTCGAGTGCGGCGCGCTCCGACGGCGCCTCGTCTCGCAGAAGTTCGTCGGTTGTTGTGCCGAGCACAATGGCGATCTGCCGAAGCATCGACAACCGCGGCTCCCGCTTGCCGTTCTCGATCGTCGACACTTGCGACGGGGCCCTGTCGATGGCGGCGCCGAGCTGCTCGAGCGTCATTCGGCGGGAGAGACGGATGTCCCGGATGCGCCGACCGAGCGTGAGCGCGTCGACGGCGCCCTCGCTCTCGTCGTCGGCGGCGACGAAGACAGGCTCAGCTGCGGTGCTGTTCATGCTGTCATCGTGCCATCCGGCGGTCCTTTCGCCAAACAGAAGAACAGCCATATTTCTGCGTAAGAATCCCGACCGCGGCGGTTGCGCGGCCCACAGACTCGATTCACACGAACCGAAGGAGCACGACGATGAGCACCGAGAACATCCGCCCAGGTGACCAGACCCAGACCGCAGCCGAACTGCAGCTCGAGTGGGACGCCGACCCCCGCTGGGAAGGTGTCCGCCGCGATTACACGGCCGACGAGGTCATCGCTCTCCGCGGCAGCGTCCGTGAGGACTCGACGCTCGCCCGCCGCGGCGCGGAGAACCTGTGGAACCTCATCCACACCGAGGAGTGGGTGCCTGCGCTCGGCGCCCTCACCGGCAACCAGGCCGTGCAACAGGTCCGCGCCGGGCTCAAGGCCATCTACCTCTCCGGCTGGCAGGTCGCAGCCGACGCCAACCTCTCCGGCCAGACCTACCCGGACCAGTCTCTGTACCCGGCAAACTCGGTCCCGTCCGTCGTCCGCCGCATCAACAATGCGTTGCTCCGCGCCGACCAGATCGAGTTCGCTGAAACCGGCTCGACCACCGTCGACTGGATGGCGCCGATCGTGGCGGACGCCGAGGCCGGCTTCGGTGGCCCCCTGAACGCATACGAGCTCATGGCATCCATGATCCAGGCCGGAGCAGCAGGCGTGCACTGGGAGGACCAGCTCGCCAGCGAGAAAAAGTGCGGCCACATGGGCGGCAAGGTGCTCGTGCCGACCAGCCAGCACATCCGCACCCTCAACGCCGCCCGGCTCGCAGCCGATGTCGCCGGTGTCCCGAGCGTCATCATCGCCCGAACGGATGCCCTCGCCGCGACACTGCTGACCAGCGACGTGGACGAGCGTGACCGCGAGTTCCTCACCGGTACCCGCACGGCCGAGGGCTTCTACGAGGTGCGCAACGGCATCGACACCGTCATCTCCCGAGGCCTGGCCTACGCCGAGTACGCCGACCTGCTCTGGGTCGAATCGGCCGAACCCGACCTCGAGCTCGCCCGGCGGTTCGCCGAGCGCATTCACCAGGACTTCCCCGGCAAGAAACTCGCCTACAACTGCTCGCCGTCGTTCAACTGGAAATCCCACCTCGACGACGCGCAGATCGCGACCTTCCAGAAGGAACTCGCCGCCATGGGCTACGCCTTCCAGTTCATCACGCTGGCCGGCTTCCATGCGCTGAACCACTCCATGTTCACGCTCGCCCAGGACTACAGGAACCGCGCCATGAGCGCGTACGTCGAACTACAGGAAGCCGAGTTCGCATCGGAAGCGTCCGGTTACACCGCTACGAAACACCAGCGCGAAGTGGGAACAGGCTACTTCGACCGGATCGCGACGGCACTGAACCCGACGAGCGCCACCCTCGCGCTCGTCGGTTCGACCGAAGAAGACCAGTTCCACTGACCCGCACGATACTAAGGACTTTCATCATGAACACACTGCTCGCCGAGCACACCCCGGCACCGACCACCTCCCCCATCCGCACCCAGCAGCCCGCGGGCCCACGTATTGAGCTCGTCGGACGCGTGCACGAGCGCTTCGACGAGATCCTCACCCCCGATGCGCTCGCCTTCCTCGCCGACCTGCACCAGCGATTCGCCGGCTCACGCCACGACCGCCTCGCGGACCGGATGCGCCGCCGCTTCGAGATCGGCAACGGCCGTGACCCGAAGTTCCGGGACGACACCGCCGCCATCCGGGCGGATGCCTCCTGGCGCGTCGCCGGAGCAGGCCCCGGCCTCGACGACCGCCGGGTCGAGATCACCGGGCCGACCGACCGCAAGATGACGATCAATGCGCTGAATTCCGGCGCGAAGGTCTGGCTCGCCGACCAGGAGGACGCGACAAGTCCCACCTGGACCAACGTCATCGGCGGCCAACTGTCGTTGTTCGACGCCATCCGCAGGCAGATCGACTTCACCAGCGCCGACGGGAAGGAGTACCGGCTCACGACCGGTGAGACCCCCACGATCGTGATGCGCCCCCGGGGCTGGCACCTCGTCGAGAAGCACCTGCAGTTCGTCGATTCGTCCGGACAGGCGATGGCCGCATCGGGCAGCCTGGTCGACTTCGGCCTGTATTTCTTCCACAACGCTCAGGCCCTCATCGACGGCGGCCGGGGACCGTACTTCTACCTCGCCAAACTCGAGTCGAGCGAGGAGGCCCGGCTGTGGGACGACGTGTTCTCCTTCTCGGAGCGGCGCTCAGGCATCCCCCACGGAACGATCCGTGCCACGGTCCTGATCGAGACGCTGCCCGCTGCGTTCGAGATGGACGAAATCCTCTACGAACTCCGCGACCACTGCGCCGGCCTCAACGCCGGTCGCTGGGACTACATCTTCTCGATCATCAAGAACTACCGAGGCAGGGGTGCCAGGTTCGTGCTTCCCGACCGCAGCGAAGTCACGATGACCGTGCCGTTCATGCGGGCGTACACCGAACTTCTCGTGAAGACCTGCCACAGCAGGGGCGCCCACGCCATCGGTGGAATGAGCGCGTTCATCCCGAACCGCAGGGACCCTGACGTGACGGCCCGCGCGATCGAGAAGGTGTCTGCAGACAAGAAACGCGAGGCCGGTGACGGTTTCGACGGCACCTGGGTCGCGCACCCCGACCTCATCGACACCGCCCGCGCCGAGTTCGACGCCGTGCTCGGGGAGCGACCGAACCAGGTCGCCCGGCAGCGGGACGACGTCGAGGTGACCGCCGCGCAGTTGCTCGACGTTCACATCGGTCGCGCGGTGACGGATGCCGGCCTCCGCGACAACGTCTCGATCGGCGTTCGGTACCTCGAGTCCTGGCTCCGCGGCATCGGCGCGGCGGCCATCGACAACCTGATGGAGGACGCCGCGACGGCCGAGATCAGCCGGTCACAGATCTGGCAGTGGATCCATCAGGACGTGCGGACGGACGACGGCACCCCGATCACCCGTGACCGGGTCGAAGGCATCCTCTCCGACCTGCTCGCCGACGTCACCCGATTCGACGGCGACCGGTTCGACGACGCCGCCGAGGTGTTCCGCGACGTGGCGCTGAGGGACGAGTTCCCGACCTTCCTCACGGTCGGCGCGTACTCGCGGTTCCTCGTCGACCTGGCGTAGGCATCCCGCTGACGGATCAGGCCGGGCCTGGCGACGCGGACACGGTGTCCGTGTCGCCCGGCCTTTCCCGTGATCCGTCGCCGTCGGACTTTCCGGGCTCCCAGCGCAGGAGATCTCCCGGCTGGCACTCGAGGACTTCGCACAGAGCCTCGAGCGTGGTGAACCTCACCGCCTTGGCCCGGCCGTTCTTGAGCACGGCGATGTTGGCGGGGGTGACCCCGACGCGTTCGGCGAGGGTACCGACGGCCATCTTGCGCCTCGCAAGCATGACGTCGATGTCGACCACGATGGGCATCAGATCACCTCGTTCAGTTCGGAACGCAGCCGTTCTGCCTCGACCTCTCGAGCGACGGCCTGGGCGAGCAGCGCCCTCAGCACGAGGACGATCAGCGCGACGCCCGCGATGACCAGGGCGGCCCCGCAGATGAGTCCGACGATCCCGGGCGCCACGTCACCAGGGGCCAGGAGCACGGCGAGCAGGAAGGTGAGAACGGATGCCGCCGCGATCGCGCCGATCACGACATCCACATATTTGAAGGCGGCGATCGAGAACACCGACCCTCGCCGCACCATGGTCAGGAGCTGCCAGATGCAGACGGCACTGACCTGCATGGTCACGATTCCGAGGACGAGGATCGCGATGAACGCGATCCGTTCCCCGTCCGCTGCTCCGTCGAGGTCGGCCCACACGAGCGGCATCATGACCACCTGCACGAAGAGTGACCCGGCGAGCGCCAGCGCGATCACGATGCGCAGCGCGAGGATGGTGACTTTGCCCATGAGATGCTCCTAATGTCGGTCGATCGAATCGTATCGATAAACAATAGATAGTGCAATCCATTCGATAGCCATGGCCGCCCTCGGAATTTCTCTGGATTGCCCCTTGACCGATCTACTTGTTTTTTGCAAGCATGGCTCTGGGCGGTGACCGCCATCGCCGGATCGTCAAAGGAGTCTCTCGTGACCGACATCTTCGTCAACCTCCCCACAACGGACCTGGAGCGCTCGAAGGCGTTCTATACGGGCCTCGGCTGGGACATCAACCCGGTGTTCACCGATGAGAACGCCGCGTGCGTCGTCATCGACAAGAACATCTTCTTCATGGTCCTCACCCGCGAGTATCTCGGAACCTTCACCGACAAGACGATCATCGACACGACGACGCACGCGCAGGCGTCGATCGCCTTCAGCAGGGACAACCGCGAAGAAGTCGACCTCATCATGGAGAAGGGCATCGCCGCGGGAGGGAAAGAACCCCGCCCGGCCCAGGACTATGGGTTCATGTACTCGCGCGATATCGAAGACCCCGACGGCAACATCCTGGGATTCCTCTACATGGATCCCGTCGCCGCCGAGAAGGGACCTGAAGCGTACATGGCAGGGCAGGGAGCCCAGGCCTGAGGGCCCACCCATGGCAGCTCGTAACTACGGTCAGTACTGCGGTGTCGCCAGCGCCCTCGAGCTGGTCGGCGAACGGTGGGCACTGCTCATCGTTCGCGACCTGCTCGTCGGCCCGCGACGTTACACCGACCTGAAGGCCGGGCTGCCTCGCATCCCCACCAACATCCTCAGCACCCGGTTGAAGGAGCTGCAGGAGGGCGGCGTCATCCGACGCGCCCCGCTTCTCCGCTCCATCGTCTACGAACTCACCGACGTCGGCCGCGAACTCGAGGATGTCGTCCTGGCGCTCGGCCGGTGGGGATTCCGTGCCATGGGCGAGCCTGATGTGGACGACGTCATCACCTCGGACTCGATGACGATGGATTTTCGATCAACGTTCCGGGCGGATGCCGCCTCCACGTTTCCGCCCACCACCTATCGAGCGCGCATCACGGGCGTCGACCTCTCGCTCCGTGTGGACGATGCGACCCTGCGGGTTTCGCCCCCGACGCCGAACGACGCTCCCCCCGACCTGCATTTCGCGGCGGGTTCCGACATCCATGCGGTGATCGCAGGGGACGTCACGGCCGAGGCAGCCATCGAGCAGGGGATCGTGCGGATTCTCGACGGGAACCCGGCGCTTCTCGGACGTTTCGTCTCCACCTTCAGCCTCGCCCCGCAGGCGGTACCCTTCTAACGTGAGCACACCACCGACACTCTCGAAGAAGATCACCGCCATCGCCGAATCAGCAACGCTGAAGGTCGACGCCAAGGCGAAATCGCTGCAGGCCCAGGGCCGCCCCGTCATCAGCTACGCGGCAGGAGAACCGGACTTCTCCACGCCGGAGCACATCGTCGAGGCCGCTGTCGCCGCAGCACGTGACCCGAAGAACCACAGGTACACGCCTGCAGCAGGTCTTCCCGACCTGCGCGAGGCCATCGTCGAAAAGACCCGCAGGGACTCCGGCCTCGACGCATCCATCAACCAGGTTCTCGTGACCAACGGCGGCAAGCAGTCGGTGTACGAGGCATTCCAGGTGCTGCTCGACCCGGGCGACGAGGTCATCGTGCCCACGCCGTTCTGGACCACGTACCCCGAAGTCATCGCCCTGGCCGACGGCGTCGCCGTCGAGGTGTTCGCGGACGCCTCCCAGAACTACCAGGTCACCGTCGAGCAGCTCGAAGCCGCACGGACCGACCGCACCAAGGTGCTGCTCTTCGTTTCACCGTCGAACCCGACCGGCTCCGTCTACTCTCCCGAGCAGACCGCCGCGATCGGACAGTGGGCACTCGAGAACAACCTCTGGGTCATCACAGATGAGATCTACCAGAACCTCACCTACCCTTCGGCAGGCTCAGGGACCGCCGCGAAGGCGCTCTCGATCGTCGAGGCCGTGCCAGAGCTGGCCGGGCAGACCCTGCTCGTGAACGGCGTCGCGAAGACCTACGCGATGACCGGTTGGAGGGTCGGCTGGACCGTCGGACCGGCATCAGCCATCAAGGCACTGTCCAACCTGCAGTCGCACCTGTCCGGCAACGTCAACAACGTCGCCCAGCGGGCAGCGATCGCCGCGCTGACCGGCCCGCAGGACGAGGTCGTGGCCATGCGCCAGGCCTTCGACCGCCGCCGCGGTGTCATCGTCGCCGAACTCAACAAGATCGAGGGCTTCCACACCCCCACGCCGCAGGGCGCGTTCTACGTCTACCCCGACGTCTCCGCACTGCTCGGTCGCGAGTGGGGCGGGGTCACCCCGACGACGTCGCTCGAGCTCGCCGACCTCATGCTCGACCAGGCCGAGGTCGCCGCCGTCCCGGGTGAGGCCTTCGGACCGTCGGGCTACCTGCGCTTCAGCTACGCGCTCGGCGACGACGCGTTGCTCGAGGGCGTGCAGCGGCTGCAGAAGCTCTTCGGCTAGCCCGCTCCGCGCTCGCGCGGGTGGTTCGGCCTGACGCGGGTGGTTTCTCACCCGCGCGACGCTGAAACACCCGCGCGAGGCGTCAGAGCGAGAGGCCGACGAACACGGGTTCGGGCTGAAGCACGACTCCGAACTCGGCGGCGACGCGCGCCTGCACGAAACGCGCGAGCGCGGCGATCTCGTCGGCGGTCGCTCCACCCGTGTTGGTGAGGGCGAGGGTGTGCTTCGTCGAGATTCCCGCTCGTGACCCCGGAAGCCGGAACCCGCGACGGATGCCCGAACGCTCGATCAGCCACGCGGCGCTGAGCTTGACCTGGGCGTTGTGTTCGAACGACGGAGTGGGCACGGTGCCGTCCCACTCGCGGAGCGGGATGACGACCGCGTCGTCGTGTCCCTCTGCGATCGGCCAGCGCGGAGCATCCGCGGGAAGCGACCGTGCGAACGCCTCCGAGACGATCGGGTTCGTGAAGAAGGAGCCGGCACTGAAGGTGTCAGGATCCGCTGCGTCGAGGACCATGCCCTTCGATGCGCGCAACGTCAGAACAGTGCGCCTCACGTCTGCGATCGGAAGTCGATCTCCCAGGTCGACACCGAGTGCCGAAGCGAGCTGGGCATAGCCGATCGGAGCGCTGAGCCCGCTGTCGTCGCCGAGCTCGAGTTCGATGGCGAGCACGACGCCATCGCGTTCGGGCACCGAGCCACCATGGCGTTTGAGCACGGACGTCCGGTAGCCGAGTGCGAGTTCGTCGGCAGGCACGCGGACGACCTCGGAACGCTCACGGTCGAGGAAATCGATCGACACGAGCGCGGATTCGAGTTCCTGCCCGTATGCGCCGATGTTCTGAATCGGAGCAGCGCCGGTCGAGCCGGGGATGCCGCTGAGGGCTTCGATCCCGCTCCATCCGTTCTCGACAGCGGTCGCCACGAGCGCGTCCCACGGTTCACCGGCTTCGACCCGGAGCCGCACCCGCCCTGCGGGGGCATCGAGCCGTTCTATCCCGCTGGTCGCGACGAGAACCACCGTGCCGTCGTAGCCGTCGTCGGAGGCGAGGGTGTTCGACCCGCCACCGAGGACGAGTGGCTCCTCGCCGTTCTCCCACTCGTCGGCGACGGCGGAGACGAGCTCTTCGCGGGTGGTCGCCCGGACGAGGCGAACGGCGGGGCCGCCGACCTTCAGCGTTGTCAGGTCGGCGAGCGTCTCGGTCATCGCCGCCTATCCCAGCGCAACGACGACCTGGGCTTTGCCGAGCACCGTGGAGCCGTCGAACGTCACGGTGAGGTCGACGCGGGCCGTGGTCTCGGTGAGCGCGCCGATCTTCGCGGTGACGGAGACGGTCGCGCCCGACTCGGGGTCGACAGGAACGGGCCGGGTGAACTTGACCTGGTAGTCGGCGACGAGGGCGGGGTCGCCGACCCAGTCGACCACCGGCTGGACGGCGAAGCCCATGGTGAGCATCCCGTGGGCGAGAACGCCTGGGAGCCCGACGGATGCGGCCACGTCATCCCGGTAGTGGATGGGGTTGAAGTCACCGGATGCCCCGGCGTAGCGGACGAGGGAATCCCGGCTGAGCGCGAACTCCCGCTCGGCGACGACATCGCCGACGGTCAGGCTGTCGAGAAGCGGGGCGCTCATTCGCCACCTCGCACGACGAGGGTGGAGATCGCGGTGACGACGTGGGCACCTGACCCGTCGAGCATTTCCGACGACGCGGTGACCATGGCGTGGGGGCCGAGGGTCTTCACGCTCGTGACAGTGAGCGTCGCGGTGAGCTCGTCGCCTGCGACGATCGGTCGCGAGTAGGTGAAGCGCTGGTCACCGTGCACGACGCGGGAGAAGTCGATCCCGGCGTCGGGCTCACCGAGCAACTGCGCGAGGGTGTGCTCCTGGATGACGACGGGGAAGGTGGGTGGAGCGACGACGTCCGCGTGACCGGCCGCAACAGCGGCATCCGGATCCAGGTTGATCGGGCTGGTGGCGAAGACGGCGCGCGAGAACTCACGCACCTTCTCCCGTCCGACCAGGTAGGGCGGGGCCGGCGGGAAGACGCGACCCTGGAGTTCGGGGTTTACTGACACGGCTCCAGCCTACCCGGCGCCCTTCGCGGGTTCCCTGCGCCCACTCTCGCCGCGGGCGGTGCTCCCGACGGTTATTTGCGTCCGGCGCCGAGCAGACCGCCGAGCAGGTCTCCGATTCCCCCTCCGGATCCGCCGCCGAGAAGCCCTCCGAGGATGTCGCCGATCCCGCCGCCGGACGACTCGGACGATTCGGACGACGAACCGCCGCCGAGAATTCCGCCGAGCAGGCCCCCGAGACCGCCCTCTGGTTCGGTCTTCGGCTGCTTCGGTTGCATCGGTTCGGTCGGCTGTGCCGTCTCGGTCGACTGCTTCCGTTCGAGGAACTGCTTCGCCAGGTAGCTGAGAACGATCGGCGCGAGAATCGGGAGAAGCTTGCCGACAAGGCCACCTGTTCCCTGGCTGGCTGCGGCGGGCTGTGTTCCCAGGGTCGCGACGACCTGTTCCCGATTCGGGCCGAAGATGTGGCTGACGATTTTGTCTCCGTCGTCGGTGTCGACCTCGGCGAGGTCCACGCCGCCCTCCACGAGGGACGGGGAATGCTTCGACACCGCCTTCTCGATGGATGCCGCACCGCCGGGATCGTGCGCATTCGCCTCCAGCCCGCTGACAAGAGCGGGGAGCGCCTGCTCGACGGCGGCCCGTGCCGTCTGCTCGTCGACGCCGAGTTTCGCGGCGACGTCGCCGATCGGGATCTGGCTCATCAGTTCATCCATGGATGCCATCGGGTCTCCTCCGCTCTCGGCCTCCCCTGTGGGCGGCGCTGTCCCTCAGGCTAGCCACGGCCGGGGGCAGGGCATAGGGGCTTGCTCAGCGAGGTGTACGCAGTGCCTTCACTGTCAGCTGCACGGCGATGACGGCGACGAACGCGGCGAACACGAGGTTCGCAACGGCCGGATCCAGCGCAGCAGCAGCGAGCGCCCCGAGCGCCGTCGTCGTGCAGGCTGCGACCCCGATCACCGCGGCTGCGCGAAGATCCACGTTGTGGCGGCGGAGGTTGCCGAGGGTCCCTGAGATCGCGGTCGGGATGATCATCACGAGCGATGTCCCTTTGGCGACGAGGTCGCTCGCGCCGAACAGCACGATGAGCATGGGAACGATGATCACTCCGCCGCCGATGCCGAGGAGACCGGACAGGACCCCCGTGACGAGCCCGAGTGCGAGCAGACCGAGCACGGATCCGACGGTCAGGTCGATGACGGAGTCGCGTGACGGAATCACGAGGAAGAGACTCACGATGATGACGACCAGGAAGCCGATGAAGGCCCAGCGCAGAGCCTGCAGGGGCAGCCGGTTGAGCAGGTGGCTGCCGATCTGGGCGCCGCCGATCGCTGCCAGGGCGAGCAGGGCCGCCGCGATCCAGTCGACAGAGCCGGCGACCGCGTAACTGATCACGCCGACGAGGGCCATCGGCACGATTGCGGCGAGAGACGTTCCTGCCGCAACTCTCTGGTCGAATCCGAACAGGAGGACAAGGGCGGGAACGATGAGGATGCCGCCGCCGACCCCGAACAGCCCGGACAGGAATCCGGCGACGAGGCCGAGGAGAACGAGACCGATCCACCATCGCGTTGGGTGCTGCTGCGGCATCCGTCTCCCTGCTCTGGACCGTGCACATCGACGCTATCACCGGCGGCGGCGGGCGATGCCCGGTAGCGTTGAGCCATGCTGATCCGGGATGCCCACGCCGACGACTGGGAGAGGATCTGGCCGATCCTCTGGGAGATCGTCGCCGCAGGTGAAACCTACTGCTGGCCGAGGGACACCTCGGAGGACGCCGCGCGAGCGTGGTGGATGGAGAAGCCGGGAGGGCGGGTGTTCGTCGCTGTCGACGAGAACGGAACGGTTCTCGGCACGGCGGAGATGCACCCGAACCAGCCGGCCGCCGGCTCCCACGTCGCGAACGCGGGGTTCATGGTCGCCTCGAATGCTTCCGGACGCGGAGTGGGGCGGGCCCTCGCCACCCACGTCCTCGATCGGGCGGCGCGCGACAGATACCACGCCATGCAGTTCAACGCCGTTGTCGAGACGAACACTGCGGCGATCGCGCTGTGGCAGTCGCTCGGCTTCACCATCCTGGCCACCGTGCCCGAAGCATTCGACCACCCATCCGACGGCCTCGTCGGACTGCACGTCATGCACCGGGCGCTCGATACCCCTGCTGCCTGACAGTCGCCGCCAATAGAGCGGCGAATTTGGCCCGCGCGATGACGGACGGCCGGGGACTGGCAGAATTGTCCCAGGCGTTGAAGAGCTCGTCGCCGGAGAGAAGAGGTTTCCCGATGAAGGTTATTGCCGATACTGAGGTGTGTGTCGCTGCCGGCGTCTGTGTGACTCTCGCCCCGGCCGTGTTCGATCAGGACGACGAGGTCGGCAAGGTCATCCTCCTCGCGCCGAACCCGGACGCCGAGGATTACGAGGCCGTTCGCGACGCCGTGCTCAGCTGCCCGTCGGCCGCCCTCCGCCTGCAGGACGATGAATGACCGGTGACCCCACCAGCATCGCGATCGTCGGTGCGTCGGCCGCAGGGCTGACGACCGCCGCCGCACTGCGACGGAACGGGTACGACGGCGACGTCACACTGATCGGCGCGGAAGCGCATCGGCCGTACGACCGTCCGCCGCTCTCCAAACACCTGCTGTCCGGCGAATGGGATGCCGCCAGGGTCCAGTTGAAGACCGAGGACGAGTTCCGCGACCTCGCCGTCGGCTTCCGTTCCGGAGTGGCCGCGACCGGGCTGGACCTGGACCGCAGCACCCTGTCGCTCTCAGACGGCAGCGACCTGACTTTCGACCGGCTCGTTCTCGCCACCGGGGTCCAGCCGCGCATCCTTCCGGGGAGCAGAGGCGTCACCGGTGTGTACACGATGCGCACCATCGACGACGCCGTCGCCCTCCAGGGTGAACTGTTGCCCGGCCGTCGTCTCATCGTCGTCGGGGGCGGATTCCTCGGGACCGAGGTGGCCGCGACCGCCGTCGGGCTCGGCGTCGACGTCACGGTCGTCTCCGGTGCAGCAACGCTGCTCGAGCGCAGCCTCGGTACCGCGGTCGGCGAGCAGGTGGCCCGGCTGCACCGTGCGCACGGCGTGACACTCCACACCGGACCGGCATCGATCGTCACCACGGTCGACGCAGAGGCCGGTCGGGTCAGCGGCGTCACCCTGGTCGACGGTTCGGTACTCCACGCGGACGTGGTCTTCGTGGCAATCGGAGCGGCCCCCCACCTCGACTGGCTTCGCGGCAGCGGCATCCGGATCGGCGACGGGATCGAGTGCGCCCCCGACCTGTCGGCGGCACCGGGTGTGTATGCGGCCGGCGATGTCGCCCGCTGGGACAACCCGGTCTTCGACCAGTCGATGCGGGTCGAGCACCGCACCAACGCCACCGAACAGGGAATGCACGTGGCCCGCAGGCTGATCGACGGCGAGAGCACCCCGTTCGCCGCGGTTCCCTACTTCTGGACCGACCAGTACGACCACAAACTCCAGGTCCACGGCTGGTTGCGCGGCTACGACGAAGTGCGCGTCGTCGAGGGATCGTTCGACGAGCGCCGGATGATCGCCCTGTTCAGACGCGGCGGACGACTCGTCGGTGTGATGGGCATCGGAGCGGCGAAGGCTGTTCGACAGTGGCGTCAGCACATCGTCGACGGTGAGAGCTGGGCGTCGGTCGTCGACTCCTGACCTCTGTTCACGCGGGCGGCGAAGTCCTGCACCGGCGCCCATGGGGTGGGACGGCGGCTGGCGGCCTCGTGCACCGGCGCCCATGGGCGCCCGACCACACCCTCGGCACACGATGCCGTCAGCCGCCTGAGTACAAGCACGGCTTCGCTTCGCTCGCCGGCGTGCGTGGAGCTTCGGGGGGCGAGTGGGCCCAAAGGGATGCGCGGCCGGCGCACGAACGACCTTTCGGGACCGATCGATCGCGAGAGTGACCCTTCAGGACCGATCGGCGTCGTCAACGGAGTGATCGACGGCGGGGTGCTGCCCATAGTGGGCCGCGAGGTGGCGGAAGCCCTCGTCGAGCGACACCGCCGGCGTCCACTGCAGGTCGGCCCGGGTCCGACGCTGGTCGAACCAGTGCGCCGTCGACAGCTGCTCGGCGAGGAACCTGGTCATCGGAGGCTCATCGGTGCCCGGCTTGAGCCGCCAGGCGGCTTCGATGATCGACCCGGCGGTCTTCGCGACGGATGCCGGCACCCGCCACCGCGGGGCGCTGACTCCGCCCGCCGCGCACATCGCCGCGATCAGCTCGGCAACGGGCCTGGGCTCTCCATTGGTCACCACGTATGACTGTCCATGGATGTCGTCGACACGTGACAGTGCCGCAGCGATGGCCGAAGCAGCGTTGTCGACATACGTCGAGTCGATGAGTGCCGCCCCCGAGTCGAGCAGGGGAAGCCTGCCGTGCCTGGCGCGCTCGATCACGCGCTCGACGAGCTGGGTGTCGCCGGGACCCCAGACCAGGTGGGGTCGAACCGCGACGACACGGAAAACGTCTGAATCGGCCCGCAGCACCTGCAGTTCAGCCTCAGCCTTGGTGCGGGCGTAATCTCCCCTGGCGCTGAACGGGTCGGCGGCGAGCGCGTCGTCGCCGACGATCGAGGATCCGGCGTGCGCCACTGACGGCGAGGAAACGTAGACGAACCTCTCGATGCCTTCTGAACGGGCAGCGTCCATGAGGTAGCGCGTCCCCGCGACATTGACGACATCGAACTCGACGGGGTCTCCGGCGAGGGAGACCTTTGCCGCCAGGTGCACGACCGCGTCCTGCCCGCTCACGGCCGAAGCGACCTCGTCCGGTTCGGTGACCGACCCGAGAAGATCCTCGGCGCCTGCGACGCCAGACGCCCGTCGCTGGAAGCAGCGGACCTCGTGCCCGGCGGAGATCAGTTCGGCGGCGACGGCGCGGCCGAGCAGGCCGCTGGCCCCGGTGACGAGGACTCTCACGGCGAGACCATCCGCCCGCCGGAGAGGATGCCGCCGGCCCACTCCGAGAGCGCAGACCGGTTGATCTTCGAGTTGTGCCTGATGTCGGTGGGCAGGTGCGGCACGACGAGCACGGCAGCGACCGGCACGTCGACGGCAGCACGAACCGCGGCGGCGAGCTGCGGTGACGCGAGCCCGACCCGGCGTGCGACGGGAGAGGTCTCCACCACGGCGACGACCTGTTGCACGCCGCGTGGGCCGATCCCGACGACGGCGGTCCTGGCCACCCCGGCGACGGTCTCGATGCGCTGCTCGGGCCCGACCGGCGTGACGACGCCGCCCGGGGTGGTGATGACGTGCGGCATCCGCCCCTCGACCCAGAGCCTGCCTGCGGCGTCGAGGTGACCGACGTCACCTGTGCGATGCCAGCGCTCTCCGGGGATCCCGCCGCGCCTGCTCGCGCGGTGGGTGAGCCAGAGACGGTCGTAGTGGTCTTCGACGTGTGGGGCGGAGACGAGGATCTCGCCCGTGACGAGCGGGGCATCCGTCGGCTCGCCGGTCGCTGCACCGGCATCATCGAGAGGCGAGATCCGCACGCGCGTGGGGCCGGAAGGGGTCCCGACACAGACTCCGCCGGCACCGGTTACGTCAGCCGATGCGTCGCGGATGCCGTCGAGGGTGATGTCGGTCATCAACAGCCCTTCGGTCATGCCGTACGGGGTATGTGCCGTCGCGCCTGGCATCAGCGCCGAGATGGCGGCGAGGAGCGGTTCGGACACCGGGGCGCCTGCGGAGAGGAACTGTTCGACGCCGCCGAGGGCACGGTGGTCGTCTGCGGTGAGGTCGCCGGCCGTCGCGACGACATTGGCCACAGCCGCCGGGGAGAGGAAGACCACTGTCCCGTCGACCGCCTTCACCGCTGCGGCAACGGCCGTCGCGGTGAGCGTCTTCGGAGAGGTGACGTCCATGTCGGGCGTGACCGAGCGCGCACCGAGGGCAGGGCCGAGCAGGGCGAACGGTGCGAATCCGGCGACGAGTCCCGTCCCGACCCCGACGCCGTACTGGGCGGCCAGGGCGTCGCGCACGGCCGAGAGCTGTGCGTGCGTGTAGACGACCCCCTTGGCGGGGCCGGTTGAGCCTGAGGTGAAGAGGATGGCGGCGGTGTCGTCGGCGGCCGGCGGCGACGGCATCCGTTCGTCCGATCCGAGGTGGATGAGTTCGGCGAGGGTGTGCGACACCCCGAGCGCGCGACGCACCGGCGCGGGGAAGGTCGCCGTCGAGATCTTCTGGCCGGGCCAGCCCAGCGCGCGGGCGGCGGCGAGGCCGGGGGCCGCACCGATGACGTGGTCGGGGCAGGCGCCGCGGACCGCGCGGGTCAGCCCGCCGAGGCCGAGTCCTGCGTCGGCGACAACCACGACGGCTCCGATCCGAAGGCAGGCGTAGAGAACGGCGACGAGGTCGGCGCTCGGCGGAATGAGGAGCGACACCCGGTCGCCCTTCTTCACACCGGCGTGGCCGAGGCCTGATGCGAGCTGCCGCACCCGCCGAGACAGGAGCCGCCAGCTGACCACGCGCGGGGCGTCGCCTCCCGAAGGGACCATGTCGATGACGGCGGTCTCGGCGCTGTCGCTGAGCTCGTCGAGGTAGTGCCAGAGCGGCGGGCGGTCGTGGGTCGCGTCGACGGTCGGCATCGTCTCGGGGGTACGGATGCTGTCGCCCAGCCAGGTGAGCAGAGCAGACGCGTAGTCGACGTCTTCGGCGACGAGGTGACCGGCGCCCTCGAACCGATGGACGTCAGCGTGCGGCATCCTGTCGATGAGGTCGTCGAGGTACCTGTCGCTGAAGATCGGATCGCGCGGGCCCCAGAGCATGAGCGCGGGGACACGGAGCCGGGTGACGCCGTCGGCGATCCGATCGAGCTCGGCGCGACTTTCGTGGTCTGGGGCGACGGGGATGTCTGCGACGAAACCGCCGATCCCTCCGCGCCGATCCGCCGACCGGTATGGGGCGCGGTAGCCGTCCTTGACCTGCGCCGACAGCGCAGGGTGGGCGAGGGCGAGAGTGGTCTCGAGGAACGCAGGCGTCGACACGGTGGACGCGCTGAGAACGCCCGGGCGAAGTGCGAGCCGGAGCGGCGCCGGGATCGGCCGCGCCTCCGGCTGGTGCACAGCGGTATTGAGAAGCATCACCCCGGCGAGCAGGTCTGGGTGGTCGACCGCCCAGCCCAGTGACACGACTCCGCCCCAGTCGTGCCCGAGAGCGATCACCCTGCCGGCCAGGCCGAGAGCGTCGGTCAGGTCTCCGAGATCCCTGACCCGCCGCGCGAGCGGACGCACGGTTCCCGTGCGCTCCGAGAATCCCATGTCGAGCTGGTCGACGGCGACCACCCGCCAGGCGTCACCGCCGGCAGCCGCCGTGGTCGTCGCCTGGTCGACCAGTCGCCGCCAGAGGTACGACCAGGTCGGGTTTCCGTGGACGGCGAGGATGGTGCCGACCGGTTCGACACCGAGTTCGGCCAGTCGGTCGGCATTGTCGAGGAGATGCCACCCGCGATCGACGGATGCTCCGCGCTCGCGGGCCCGCACCACCCGGGAGAACGCCGGGTCGAGCCCGTCGAGGCCGGGTGGGGGCGACGCTGCCGGCGAAAGGGTTCCGGCTGCGGCGGGCAGTCGGAAGCTCACCAGGCGATTTCCATCATCGCGGTGTTGAGCCCTGAGCCGACCCCCATGAGCAGGACACGGTCGCCGGCGCGAAGGCTTGCCGACTCGCGCTCGAGAGTGATCGGGATCGATGCAGGACCCACGTTCCCGAGCTTCGGGTAGGTCAGCGGGACCCTGGTCCGGTCGATGCCGACGGCCTTGATGATGGCATTGGTGTGCACGTCGGAGACCTGGTGCATGATGTAGCGGTCCATGGCTGACCAGCTCCAGTCCCTTCGGGCTTCCTTCCAGGCGGACACGACCAGTTGCATCCCGCCCTTGAGCAGCGCCTTGGCGTCGGTGAACATGCCATCGACGCTGCCGACGCAGAGTTCGTTGAACTGGGTGGCCGCCCTGGTTACGCCACCGAGGATACGGTGACCCCCGGGGTTGGCATCCGCCCTGCCGAGCACAGCGGCTGCCGCACCTGAGCCGAGGGTCAGGCTGGCGAACTCGCTCATGAAGTCCTTGCGGCTGATGCCGTCACGGCCGAGCCGTTCGATGGTGTTGTTCTGGATGTCGTCGGCGTCTTCGCCGTCGATGATCATTGCGTATTCGATCTGACCCGAGTCGATGAGCTGGGCGGCAAGGCTCATGCCGTTCACGAAACCGAGGCAGGCGTTCGCGATGTCGAAGTTGATGGCAGACGAGGGCAAGCCGAGTCCGTGGTGCAGCTTGACCGCGACCGACGGCTCGAGGTGTTTCCGGGTCACCGATGTGTTGATGAGGAGGCCGATCCGGTCCGCGGAAACACCTGCGGACGCCAACGCGCGCTGCCCGGCATCCACGGCGGCCCGGTCGAAGGACTGGGTGTCGTCCCAGTTGCGCCGCTCGTGCACACCGGCGACGCGCTGCAGCAGCCCGGTCGGCAGTTTGAGGCGGGTGAGGACGGAACTCAGCCTGGAGTCGATCTCCTCCGACGTGGTGACGCGCCTGGCGAGGGTGCTCGTGACAGACAGCAACGCAACGTTACGGTGCGTGGTGGTCGCGTTTCCGTCCACGGGGACTCCCTGTCGAATTGCAAGATCGGGCTACATGCTGCCCACCGATTTTACGTCGCCTCAGGCTGAACGTTGACCGGCTTGCATTCTGGCGGCCGAGACGGAGGTTTCCGGTGGGGTTGCACCTGCACGCTCTGGAGGCCGTGCGGCCGCGTCCAGCGCCACCGTCGCCGCCCGTCGTCCCTCGGCGATGAGGCGGGGCACATCGCGCATGGTCCACTGCGCCATCCCCTCCATCTCGGGTTCGATCAGCACGATCGACGGGTCGCGCCTGAGGTCGGCGGTGAGGTTCTGGGTTCGCATCATCCGCACGTTCTCCCACTTGGCGTGCAACCTCACCACGATCGTGCGGGATGCGCCGAGAGCGCGCGCGGCGTCGACCGGGACGTTGTCGAGGATGCCGCCATCCGCCAGCAGCGCGTCACCGCGGCGTACGGGCGGGAGGAGGCCGGGGACGGCGATCGTCGACCTCAGTGCAACGCTCAGCGGTCCTTCGTCGATCGTCACGGTGCGCCGGGTTCGAAGGTCGGTGGCGACTGCAGCGAATCGGCGGGGAAGCTGCTCGATCAGCGGATCGGCGCCGAGAGCGCCGCGCACCGCATCCGCGAGCGCTTCCGTGTCGAGCAGGCCCCAACGGGGAACGGACGACCACCTGGCGATCGCGCGCCAGCGGAACCCGAGCGCCGCATTCTCGATCGCCGACGGTTCGATGCCTGCGGCGTAAGCCGCTGCGACGAGCGCGCCCGAACTGGTCCCTGTGGCGATCCCCGGACGGATGCCGCGTTCGGCAAGCACCTGGAGAACGCCGACGTGGGCGGCTCCGAAGGCGCCCCCACCGCCGAGGGTGAGCCCCAGGGTGCGATCGTCGCTCACGTGGTTCCTTCTGCGTGCGGTCAGGAAAAGGAGAAAGCCCCGAGGTGGCGAGACCTCGGGGCCACATGGGAAGAGGCTTTGAGAGCCTTTCCCCGTAGCAGGAGCGGGATTCGAACCCGCGACCTCACGATTATGAGTCGTGCGCTCTCACCAACTGAGCTACCCTGCCGCGAAACTTCGCCCGGCTGTCCGAGAAAGTAACGAGCCCCGAGTCGGGTTTGAACCGACGACCCCTTCCTTACCATGGAAGTGCTCTACCACTGAGCTATCGGGGCGCAACCATTTCAAAATGGCACCAGTAGAGAATAGCACCACTCTGGGTGCCTCTTGAACAGCGTGCCGCTGGAAGGCGCTTCGACGTAGCATGGGGCGAGGACGCCCATGAATACGAACCCGAACGCCCCGGCAATCGACATCACCCTCGGCGACCGATACCGGCTCATCAGCCTGATCGGTACCGGCGGTATGGCGTCGGTCTACCGTGCCCGCGACGAAACCCTCAACCGCGACGTGGCGATCAAACTGTTCAGGGTCGCTTCGACGAATCCGTCGGACTTCCGGCGTCAGCAGGGCGAGGTCGCGATGCTGGCCAGCCTCAGCCACCCGGGCCTCGTCACCCTCTTCGACGCCGGCAACGACGAGACGGACCCTCTGAACCCGCGCTCGTACCTCGTGATGGAACTGATCTCGGGTTCGGACCTCCGCAACGCACTCGACACGGGACCGCTCCCCGTCGACGAGGTCCGTCACATCGGCGCCGACCTCGCTGACGCGCTCCACTACATCCACGAGAAGGGTGTCGTCCACCGGGATGTGAAGCCCGCGAACATCCTCCTGGCCCACACGGCTGGGACGGACACCAGGGCGCATCCGAAACTCAGTGATTTCGGCATCGCCAGGCTCGTCGACGGTGCCCGCCTGACCGCGACGCATTTCACCGTCGGCTCGGCAGGCTACCTGAGTCCAGAGCAGGCCCGAGGCGACAATGTCGGACCCGCCACGGACGTCTACTCACTGGGGCTCGTCCTGCTGGAGTGCATCACCGGCGAACGGGCGTTCGCCGGACACGGTCAGGAAGCCGCCCTCGCCCCGATCACACGCGATCCCGCCATCCCCGACGACCTCGACCCGCTCGTCGCCGAAACAATCGCGGCGATGACGTCGCGCACGGCGGAATCCAGGCCCAACGCGCACGAGGTGGCCCTTGCATTGAGAGGTATCGCTCCCGTACACGGATTCCGGAAGAGCGCGGACGCCGAATCGGATGCCACGGCGGCGATGACCGCGCTGGCCGACGTCGCCCCGGAACCCACCAAACTCTTCCCGGTGCAGACCGAGACCGAGGTCACTGCCGTCCTGGAGAAGGGGCCGCCCCCGCTCCCCACGCACTCCCCTACGATTGCCGCTCCGGCCCGACGCACCCGAGCGTCAAGGACTCCGAAGAAGCGGACCCGCACGCTCGTCATCGCCGGCACCATCGCCGCCGTCGTGATCGCCGTCGCTATCGGCATCGGTGTGATGAACGGACAGGGTGAGGCGAACCCCGCCGTCGACTATCCCGCCGTGCCTGGGACCATCGGCGAGCACCTCAAGGATCTTCAGGACAGCGTGACGCCATGAGAACACGACTTTTTTCAGCGATCGCCTCGGCCATTCTCGTTCTCGGGCTCACCGCCGGCTGCCAGACCAGCGCACCTGATCTCGGTGCCGAGCAGGCCAAAGCATTCCAGGCCCGCGTGCTGGCTGCCAGCTCGTCCGTCGCGGACGGTGGGTATGCTGCCGCACTCGAGGAGCTGACAGCACTCGAAACAGAACTCGACGCCGCCGCAGCGGATGGCACCGTCTCGTTCTCACGCCATCAGCGCATCGATGCCGCACTCTCGGCGGTGAAGGCAGACCTCCAGGCCGCGATCGACGCCCAGGCCCCCGCCGAGCCCACCGAGACGGTCGCGCCGGTCGCACCGACGGACGAGACCGACACCCCTCCCGATGAGGAGACCGAAGCCGAGAAGAAGGCCAGGGAGGCGACGGAGAAGGCAGCTGAAGAAGCCAGGAAAAAGGCGGAAGAAGCCGCGAAGAAGCTCGCTGAGGAACAGAAGAAGGCCGACGAGAAGGCAAAAAAGGACGCCGAGAAGGACGCCGAGGATGACGGCGAAGACGGCGAGGGGTGAGTGGATGGCACTCCACGGCACCCAGACCGTTCTCCTTCGCACGGCGCTCGCCTCGGCGCTCGTGTTCGGGCTCTCAGGGTGTCAGAGCGCTCCGTCTGACCTGAGTTCCGACGGGGCGGAACAGCTTCAGACCCGCGTGCTCTCGATCACCACCGCGATCGCGGACGGCAGCTACTCGGGCGCGCTCGACGAAGTGGCCGCACTGGAAGCGGATCTGGATGCCGCAGCCGCTGACGGGACGATCTCGTTCTCCCGCTACCAGCGCATCGAGGCGGCACTGACCGTGGTCAAGGCCGATGTCCAGGCTGCCGTCGACGCACAGGTCACTCCGGCGCCCACCGAGACGGCGACGCCCGTCGCGCCGGTCGATGACGATGACGATGACGATGACGATGACGAGGGTCCAGGAGCTCCGGGCAAAGACAAGGACAGAGGGAAAGGGAAAGGCAAGGACAAGCGGGAGAAGCCCGCAAAGCCGAAGGGCTAGCCGACGGGAATCCCCCGCAACGACCAGGCCAGGAACACCGGCCCCTGTGCCTGTACCCGGATCCCGTCCTCGCTGGCCAGCAACTCTCCTTCGCCGAACAGCGGGACGGCGTCCGTGACGCCGGCGACGGCATCCGGTTCGAGCAGGATGTCGACGTCTGAGCGCGCGGCGACGATCAGGATGCTCTCATCAGCACTCTCGCGGACGAAGGCGAGCACGTCATCGCCGACGTGGAGCCAGCGCATCCCGCCGCCGTTCAAGGCCGGGCGGTTGCGCCTCAGCCCGATCAGTGCCGCATAGAGGTCGATCGTGTCGGCAGCCGCGTCGAGCTCTCCCCACGGGATCGGCGTCCTGGAGTGTTCTCCGTCGACGCCGGTCAGTCCGAACTCGTCGCCGGCGAAGACGACAGGGATCCCCGGGAGTGTCATCGACAGTCCTACGGCGACGGGGATGACGCCGGGGAGTGCCCTCGTCGCGAATCGCGGGGTGTCGTGGGTGTCGAGGGCGTTCATGTTCGCGAGGCGGGTGCGCCAGGGGAACCCGGCCGAGAACTGGCGATGCGCCTCGTAGAACTGGACCCCGCTGTAGGTCGGGATCGCGTCCATGGTCATCCCGAGGCCGCCTCCTGCCGGGCTCCCCGGCCGGGACAGCCAGCCCCACAGCGGTCTGGTGAAGTTCGCGTAGGTCATGGCACCGTGCCAGGCGTCGCCCTGGAAGTCCGTCGAGGCGTCGTTCGTGGACTCGGCCAGGAGGATGGTGTCCGGGTTCACGTCGATCATCGTGCGTCGGATCGTCTGGCGCACGTCGGCGTTCAGGTCCTCGTCGCCGTATCTGCCTGTCATGTTCGCGACGTCGATGCGCCAGCCGTCGAGGGAGTACGGAGGTTTGAGCCAGGCCGCGACGACCGAGTCGTCCCCGCCGATGAATCGACGGCGCAGTTCGGGCGAGTTCCAGTTGAACTTGGGCAGGCTGGGCACGCCGAGCCAGGACGCGTAGGTCTCCTGCTCGTCGTCCAGCCAGTGGTAGAAGTCGCTTTCGACGGCTTCGGGATGCCGGTGGGCGGCAACGAACCACTCGTGGGCGTCTCCAGAGTGGTTGCTGGTGAGGTCGCCGATGACAGTGAGCCCGCGAGCGTGGGCGGCGTCGGTCAGCCGCGCCAGGGCTTCGTCCCCACCGAGGAGCGGGTCGACGGTGTCGAAGTTGGAGGCGTCGTAGCGGTGATTCGACCGGCCGGGGAACACAGGCGTGAGGTACAGCATCGTCACACCGAGTCGCTCGAGGTGGTCGAGACGTTCGACGATTCCGTCGAGGTCGCCGCCGTAGAGCTGCGACGACCGCGCAGGCGGGACCAGGTCGACGGCATCCGTCCATCCGGCGGGGATCGCCCAGTCCGGGATCTCGCGGTCGTCTGCGGCAGCCGAGCGGGCGAAACGGTCGGGGAAGACCTGGTACATCACCGTCGACGCCGCCCAGGTGGGCGCAGGCGGGTGCGTCGTCAGCTTGAAGTCTTCGCTGTCCAGCGTCTCGATCCGGAAAACCCCTCGCGCGTTCACCCAGAGGTCTGTACCGTCGTCGAGCCTGACGAGGAACCGGTACCCGTGCACCGGATTCTCGATGAGGATCTCCGCTTCCCACCAGACCCAGCCGTCTGCGGCGTGCAGCCGGTCGGCTGTCGAGAGCCGGGGCTCCCTGTCCGGGTTCGACCTGACCCGCACGGCCCTGACCGGACCGAGCGCCTCCGGGACACGGATGCGCACGCGAACCACGTCGCCCAGGTCAGGCGAGAGGTTGGAGACGTACAGCGGTGAACCGTCGTGGTGCGGTTCGAGCACGCTACTTGACTGCCCCAGCGGTCAGACCGCTGACGATGTACTTCTGCAGGTAGAGGAACAGTGCCATCACGGGCAGTGCGGCGAGCACGGCACCGGCGGCGAATACGCCCCAGTTGCTCGTGAACTCGTCCGAGACGAACTGGTACAGCCCGACGGCAAGGGTCTGCTTCTCCGGGGTCACGAGCACGACGCTCGAGATGACGAAGTCGTTGGTGGTGGCGATGAAGCTCAGCAGACCGACGACCGCGAGGATCGGCGCGACGAGGCGCAGGATGATCGTGAAGAAGATCCGGGCATGGCCGGCACCGTCGAGTTTGGCGGCCTCATCGAGCGACGACGGCACCGTGTTGAAGAAGCCGTACATCAGGTAGGTGTTCACGCCGAGCGCGCCTCCGAGGTACACCATGATGAGTGCGATCTGGTTGTCGAGCCCGAGGATCGGGAAGATCTCGCCGAGCGTCGTCAGGAGCAGGAAGATGGCCACGACGGCGAGCAGCTGCGGAAAGATCTGCACGATCAGGAGCGAGAGAAGCCCCATGCGTCGGCCGGTGAAACGCATCCTGCTGAAACAGTAGGCGGCGAGGGCACCGAGGAAAACGGTGCCGACTGCCGTCGTGATCCCGATGACGAGGGTGTTCGCGAACCAGGCGGCGTATGGCCGCTGCGGGTTGTTGAACAGTTCGACGTAGTTGTCGACGCCGATCGATGAGAACAGCCCGTTGGACTGGAGCAGGGTCCCGATCGGGTTGAGAGATGCCGACAGCACGTAGAGCAGCGGGAACACCGAGAAGACGATCATGACGATACCGATGAGGTGCCGCCATCCGGTTGCCGCGAACCAGCGGGAGAACTTGAATGGTCGCTTCTCGGGGATCGGCAGCGGCGAGGACGCGGTTCCGGAGATGACGGGTGCTGAGGTACTCATTAGTTCAGATCCTCCAGGGCCTTGGTCTGCCGGAAACTCACGATGGAGATGATCGCGACGATGAGGAAGATGATGATCGAGAAGGCGCTGGCGAGACCGTAGTCGCGGTTCGCGCCGACGAACGCCACCTTGTAGACCATCGAGATCAGGATGTCGGACGCGCCGACGTTGATGCTGGCTGCGGCATCCCGTGGCCCACCGTTCGTGAGCATGTAGATGAGGTTGAAGTTGTTGAAGTTGAACGCGAACGACGCGATCAGCAGCGGTGCGATCGAGACGAGGAGAAGGGGGAACTTGATCCGCCTGAATACCTGCCACGGGTTCGCGCCGTCCATCTTCGCCGCCTCCTGCAGCTCATCCGGGATGGATTGCAGCGCTCCGGTGCAGACAAGGAACATGTAGGGGAAACCGAGCCACAGGTTCACGAAGAGGATGCTGAACTTCGCCAGCCACTCATTGGTGAGCCACGGGATCTCCGCCCCGCCGAGGAGCGCGAGGTTGACGAAACCGAAGTCCTTGTTGAGCATGCCCGCCCAGACCAGTGCGCCGAGGAAACCGGGGAAGGCATAGGGCAGGATCATCAGCACGCGGTAGAACTTGCGCCCGCGCATCCGCATGTCGTTGAAGACGATGGCGAGGAAGAGGCCGAGGACGAACGTCGTCGCGACGCTGAGCAAGGCGAACGCGAAGGTCCAGGCTGTGACGCTGAGGAGCGGCCCGCGGATGCTCTGGTCGGTGAACGCCTTCACGTAGTTCTCGGCGCCGACGACGACGCTCCAGCCCGGGAGGAGTTCCTCACCGCTCTCGGAGGTGAATGCGCCGTTGCCTGTGTCGGAGTAGACGACCCCGGTGTCGGTGTTCGTCATCGTGTCAGCGGCTTCGTCAAAGCTCAGCGTCGAAAGGTAGAGGTAGGCGCTCGAACCGTCCGGCGTCCGGAGCGCTCCATCGTTCGGATCGTCCGAGATCTGCACGGTCATGGCCGCGATGGCGTCCTGGTTGGCGATGATCTCGGTGAAGTCGAGAGTGTTGTACCCGGGGACGCTGACTGCCTTGTCGCCGGACATCTCGGCGTCGGAAACCTCGGTCAGCGGCGTCTCGGTGTTACCGATCGACACTTCGCCGTCCGGGTCCGTGACGAGGAAGTTGAAGGCGCCGAGTTGCTCGACGATCGTGAGCCCGTATGTGGGCGAGTCGGGAACACGGTACTGAGCCGACTGGATCAACGCGGTGACGGCGTCGTCCTTGGTGCTGTTGTGGCCAGTGCCGTAGTTGGTGAAGGAGATATAGGCCGTATAGCCGATCACGAAGACCTGGAAGATGAGCAGGAAGATCAGGCCGGGCGCCAGGTACTTCAACGGGAGCAGTCCGCGCCTGAAATAGATGACATTGATGGCCGCGGTCACGACCAGCACGATCGCGAAGATCACCCAGTCCTGCTTGAGGAACAGGATGAACAGCGCGTAGACCGCGATGGCGTCGACGACCGCGAGCAAGCCGATCTTGACCAGCAGGGCGACGATGCCCCCAGATGCCTGCTCGGCGATCCGCCCGGCGCGCTTCGATCGTTTGGACTCGGCGATCTGCGGGGTGTTCTCGGTGGTCGTGGGCTTCGTGCCTGTGCTCATTGTCGCCTCAGTGTGTTTCTTGGCATCGACGGGACGAGAACGCCGGCCGGGAAGCGGATGCTGCCCGGCCGGCGATGCGTCTCGTTATTCTGCGATCGCAGCCTGGATGTCTGCGGTCATCTTCGTCCAGAGCGACACGGGGTCGCCACCGTCGATGATGGCGGCTTCGGTGACGCCCCAGAACTGCCAGACCTTGCCCATCTGCGGGATGGACGGCTGCGGGACACCGTTGGCGCCGACTTCACCGAACGCGGCGACGATCGGGTCGGATGCGGCCTTCTCGAACGAGGCGGTCAGGGCCGGCGGGCGCTGGCCCTTCTCGAACAGGGCCGTCTGGACTTCTTCGGTGCCGATGAAGTTCGTGAGGAACTCGTTGGCCGCGAGGGTGTTCTTGCTCTTCGCCGAGACGAAGAAGCCCTGGACGCCCACGAACGGCTGTGCGACCTCGCCACCCGCGGACGGGATCGGGTCGACGGCCACGTCGATACCGGCTTCCTGAGCCGCTCCGACGTTCCACGGGCCGGTGATGAAGTACGGGCTCGCGCCGGCGTTGAACTTCTCCTTGGCGATGTCACCCGTGATCGACGTGCTCAGCAGTCCTGCAGCACCCTGCTCGCCGAGCCAGGTGGCGAACTCGGTGCCCTCACCGATCTGAAGGTCTTCGGGGTTGTAGCTGCCGTCTTCGTTGGTGCCGAAGACGGGGGCGCCGAAGGAGGTCTGGAACGGGTACAGGTGGTACGGGTCGCTCTCGGGACCGACCTGGACGAGGAACGGGAACTCGGTGCCTGCGGCCGTGCCGTCGGCGACCATGTCGTCGTAGTCCGTCGGTGCCTCTGCGGCGAGCGCCGTGTTGCGGAGCAGCGCGATGTTCTCGATCGCGTACGGCAGACCGTAGGTCTTGCCCTCGTAGCTCATCGCCTGGACGGCGACGTCTTCGAACTCAGCGGCCTTGTCGCCGAGCTCGATCGGCTGGACGACACCGTTGGTGACGAGGTTGCCGAGCCAGTCGTGCGCCCCGATGGTGATGTCCGGGCCCTTGCCCGACGGAACCTGGGCGATGAACTCGTCCTGGATCTTGGCGAAGTCCTTCTGGACCAGCTTGACCTTGACGCCGGACTCCTTGGTGAAGTCGGCAGCCGCGTCCTTGAGGACGGGTGCGCGGTCGGCGTCGACCCAGACGGTCAGGGTCGCGTCGGATTTGTTGTCGTCGTCGGAGGTGTTCCCACCGCCGGCGCATCCGGCAAGCGCGATCGTCGCGATGGTCGCAATCGCGCCGGCCTTCAGAAGTGAAGAGTTTTTCACCCTCATTGGTGTGTGCCTTTCATCAGGATCCTGTCGAGTGAGTGGCCTCGTTGCCGCCCTCGGATGCCGGGTGCTGTGTCCCGTCTCCCTCGTGGGGAGCTCCTCGGAAGTGAAAGGCCGTTCTCTCGGTGCCCGCAATACTGCAAGCGTTTCCAGATATACCTGCTCGATGAACAAAGTACAAGCTGACAGGAGCGAATGTATGCGCAATCGTGACTTCGACGCTGCCCCCTTGTAGGCAAGCGCTTCCACATGCCACAGGCGATGCCATAGAGTAAGCGGCATGAATTCGCGCAACAGCACAGAGTGGTGGCGTTCTGCCGTCATCTACCAGATCTACCCCCGGTCATTCGCGGACGCGAACGGGGACGGTCTCGGTGACCTGCCCGGCATCACGTCCCGGCTGTCTTCACTGAAATCGCTGGGGATCGATGCCATCTGGCTCTCACCCTTCATGACGAGCCCCCAGAAGGACGCCGGCTACGACGTGGCCGACTACTGTGACGTCGACCCGATATTCGGAACCCTCGCCGACTTCGACGCGATGACCGAGAAGGCACACGAATTCGGCATCCGCGTCATCGTCGACCTCGTCCCCAACCACTCGTCCGACGCTCACCCGTGGTTCCAGGCCGCCCTCGCGGCCGCCCCTGGCTCCCCTGAACGCGCTCGCTACATGTTCCGCGACGGCCAGGGCGAGAACGGCGAACTCGAGCCGAACAACTGGCAGAGCGTGTTCGGCGGCCCGGCATGGAGCCGGACCACCGATGCGGACGGCACCCCAGGCCAGTGGTACCTGCACATCTTCGACGCGAGCCAGCCCGACTTCGATTGGACCAACGAGGAGGTCCGCGAGATGTTCCGCGGCGTGCTCCGGTTCTGGCTCGACCGCGGGGTCGACGGCTTCCGGGTCGACGTCGCCCACGGCATGATCAAGGCCGACGGCCTGCCCGACTACACACCGCCAGCCGAGGGCGGCAGCATGGGCGGCAGCGGCACTCCGGTCGGACTCGAGCCCGCCATCGACGACATCGGTGACGACGGTGCTCCGTACTGGGGCCAGGAAGGCGTGCACGACATCTACCGCGACTGGCACACCGTCCTCGAGGAGTACGAGGGTGACCGCGTGCTCTGCGCAGAGGCGTGGGTCGAGCCACTGTCGAAGATGGCGAAGTGGGTGCGTCCGGACGAGATGCAGCAGGCCTTCAACTTCCCGTACCTCGAGACGCCGTGGGAGGCATCCGCTCTCCGGGCCGTCATCGACGAGTCCCTCGAGGCGTTCAGCGCCGTCGGCGCTCCGAGCACCTGGGTGCTCTCGAACCACGACGTCGTGCGCCACGCGAGCCGCCTGGCCGTCACGGCCGAGAACCCCCAGGGTCACGGCATCGGGCCGAAGAGTCCCGGGCAGCCCATCCGCGAGACCGGCCTCCGCCGTGCTCGCGCGGCGACCGCGCTCATGCTCGCCCTTCCCGGCGGCGCATACCTCTACCAGGGCGAGGAGCTCGGCCTGCCCGAGGTCATCCACCTGCCGGACGACGCCCGCCAGGACCCGACCTGGTTCCGCACGAACCGCGAACGCTACGGTCGTGACGGATGTCGTGTGCCCATCCCCTGGGAAGCAGGCGCACCGGCATACGGCTTCAACGCGACAGGCGCCGCCTGGCTCCCGCAGCCGGACGACTGGGACGGTTACGCGAGGGACAGTCAGGTCGGCGTCGAGGGTTCGACCCTCGAGCTGTACCGCGAGGCCCTCCGTCTCCGCCGGGCCCACGAGCTCGGCCTCGGCACCCTGACCTGGCACGACGGCTTCGCCGAGCAGGTCGTGGCGTTCAGCAACGGGCCCATCACGGTCATCGCGAACACCGGCCGCACGATCGCCGCGATCCCGGAGGCGTTCGCGTCGTCCGAGGTCCTGCTGGCGAGTGGTTCCGTCGACGGCACCACGATCGGTGCGGACTCGACGATCTGGGTGCGCACTCCGTAGGTCTTCGCACAGCACACGGGCGGGTGGCTTCGGCTGCCCGCCCTTCTGCGTTGCGCCGGGTGACGACACGGCGACCTCGTGCTTAGCTGAGCACATGAACGCGATCGAACCGGCTCCATCCGGTGCCCACCAGGACGAACCCCACGGCAACGCGACCGCGTCCCGGTTGAACTGGCTCCGTGCAGGGGTGCTCGGGGCGAACGACGGCATCGTCTCCGTTGCAGCGATCGTCGTCGGCGTTGCCAGCGCGACGAGCGCGTTCTTCCCGATCCTCACTGCAGGAATGGCGGGGCTGGTCGGTGGGGCGATCTCGATGGCGCTCGGCGAATACGTCTCGGTCTCGAGCCAACGCGACAGCGAACGTGCGCTCATCGCCAGGGAACGCGACGAACTCCGCGACATGCCAGAAGAAGAGCTCCTGGAGCTCACCGGGATGCTCCGTGAACGTGGGCTCTCGGAAGACACGGCACGGCAGGTCGCCGGCGAACTGACCGAGAAGGACGCGCTCGCGGCTCACCTCTCGCTGGAACTGAACATCGATGAGGACAGCGTCGCCAACCCCTGGCACGCGGCCATCGCCTCAGCGATCGCCTTCACCATCGGCGCGACCCTTCCGATGCTCGCCGTCCTGCTGCCGCCGGCAGAATGGCGCATCCCGATCACGTTCGCAGCCGTGCTCGTTGCCCTCGCCCTCACTGGGGCCCTCGGCGCGAGGCTGGGTGGCAGCCCGATGCTGCGCCCGACCGTCCGAGTGGTCGTCGGCGGTGCGCTCGCGCTGGCGGCGACCTTCGCGATCGGGTCACTGCTGGGCACTACCGTCGCCTGATCCCCGACAGGTGATTCTGGCGCCCATGCACGGTCAACAGGAGCCGGCGGGCGGTTCTGGCTTGACGTTCCTGTTCAGCGTGCGCCGCCGACGATTCCGTCGGCGTGCGCGCCCACCCATCGCACGAGCGGGAGCAGCTGCGCGGACAGGTCCTGCCCGAGCTCGGTGAGGCTGTACTCGACGTGCGGCGGGATCGTCGGGTGAGCGTCGCGATGCACGAAACCGTCTGCTTCGAGGGTGCGCAGCGTCTGTGCGAGCATCTTCTCGCTGATCCCCTCGATCGTGCGCCGGAGTTCACCCCAGCGGAGTGTCTCACCGGACAATGCCACGAGGATGAGGACTCCCCATTTGCTCGTGACGTGATCGAGCACGACGCGGCTGGAGCAGTTCGCTGCGAAGACGTTCGGGCCGCCTGGCACGCCCGTTCCGACCAGGTCGGCCAACCGTTCTTTCGCTCCCGTATCCGTCATGGTAAGTAGCTTACCGGAAAGTGGGTACCTCCCATCGGGAAGTACCGCGGTCCTCCGTCGGTTCCACCCATGGACAGGCCCGTGAGCGCGGGCCAGTGAAAGGAAAACATGTCAATCGTCGTCACAGGAGCCACCGGTTCCCTCGGCCGCCTCATCGTCGACCACCTGATCGCCCGCGGTGTCGATCCTGCACAGATCGTCGCCGCCGGACGCACCGGGTCGAAGCTCGCCGACCTCACCTCGGCCGGCGTCCGCACGGCGGTCATCGACTACTCGGTGCCTTCCACCCTCGACGCTGCCTTGGACGGCGCCGACACCCTCATGCTCGTCTCCGGCAGCGAAGTGGGACAGCGCGTGGCACAACACGGCAACGCGATCGCCGCGGCGCAGGCAGCCGGGATCTCCCGGATCGTCTACACGAGCGCCCCACGGGCGGACACGTCCGAGCTGATCCTGGCACCCGAGCACAAGGCGACCGAGGAACTGATCAGGGCATCCGGCATCCCCTTCACGATCCTCCGCAACGGCTGGTACACCGAGAACTACGCCGGGGCGCTGGCCCAGGCGAGGGAGACCGGGGTGTTCCTCTCGAGCACCGGCGAAGGACGGATCGCCAGCGCCTCACGGACCGACTACGCCGAAGCGGCCGCCGTCGTGCTCACAACGGACGGACACGATGGCGCCACCTACGAGTTGTCGGGCGATGTCGCCTGGACGGGAGACGACCTGGCTGTTGCACTGGCCGCAGTTGCAGGCAGGGACGTCGTCCACACCTCCGTCGATCCCGAGGCCCACGCCGAGATCCTCCGCGGCGCGGGACTGGACGACGGGACGGTCGGCTTCGTCGTCGCCCTCGATGGGAACACGCGCGACGGGCTCCTCGCCGAGACGACCGGCGACCTGTCGCGGCTGATCGGTCGTCCGACGACACCGCTCATCGACGGACTCACGGCCGCAGCCTAGGCACCCGGCCTGCCACCCGACAGGACGATTCGCGGCTCCAGCACACTCACCGGGAGAAGCGCCCGAATTCTCGAGCGCTTCTCCTCTCGGGCGGGTGGCGATCAGGAGGCGCGGCCGCGCACCCAACGGGCGATGAAGTAGAGGACGACACCGAGGGCGAGCAGTCCCCCGCCGAAGAGCCAGACGATCCCGCTCTGCTGAGTGAGCAGGAGAATGCACGAGAGCACCCCGAGCACAGGGACGATCGTCCACACCCGGAAGTGCTTGTGGTCGACCCTGTCCTTGCGGAGCACGAGCACGGCGACGTTCGTCGAGATGAAGACGAACAGCAGCAGGAGCACGACCGTTTCGGCGAGCGTCGACAGGTCACCGACGAGGGTGAGCAGCATTGCGACGACGGTGGTGGCGACAATCGCGGCCCACGGTGTCTTGCGGTTCGGCAGCACTTTTCCGAGTGCGCTTGGCAGCAGGCCGTGCTCAGCCATCCCGAAGGTGAGCCTCGACGACATGATCATCGTGAGCAGGGCGCCGTTGGCAACAGCGACGAGGGCGATGAGGCTGAACAGCCACTCGGGGACACCGACTCCGGATGCCGCGACGACCGAGAGCAGCGGACCCGACGACTCCGACAGCTCGTTCGCGGGCAGTGCGATGGCGCTGGCGAGACCGACGAGGACGTACACGACTCCGGCCGTTGCGAGCGAGCCGAAGAGGGCCAGCGGGTAGACCTTGCTGGGGTTGCGGATCTCTTCGGCGACGTTCGCGGAGGTCTCGAAGCCAACGAAGGAGTAGTACGCGATGATGGCGGCGCTGAGGGTCGCCATCGCCGGGACGGAGCCCTCCGGGAACTGGCCGATCCGCGACACGTCTCCGCCGCCGTTACCGAGCATGACGGCCACGACGACGATCACGATCACGAGACCGCTGAGTTCGATGATCGTCATGACCACGTTGCTCTTGAGCGATTCACTGATCCCACGGGCGTTGAGGCACGCGACGAGAACGAGGAAGACCATGGCCGCGGGAACCACGGGCACCTCGATGAAGGTGGAGAGGTACTGGCCCGAGAAGGCGAGCGACAGCCCGGCTGCGCTCGTCACTCCGGCGGCAAGCATGCTGAAGCCGACGAGGAACGAGATGATCGGCTGCTTGAACGCGCGTTCAGCGAAGACGGCCGCGCCTCCGGCCCTCGGGTACTTCGTCACCAGCTCGGCGTACGACCCGGCGGTGAGCAGCGCGAGAAGAAGGGCGACGACGAGCGGAGCCCACAGCGCACCGCCGACGTTCTCCGAGAGAACGCCCATGAGGGCGTAGATGCCTGCTCCAAGAACGTCGCCGAGGATGAAGAGAAAGAGCAGCGGACCGGTGATCTTCTGCGTGAGTTTCGACGCGGGTGCGGCATCCGTCGTCGGGGTCTGTGATGTTGTTGCGGCTGTCATGGTGTTGCCTCCCGGGATGCAACCCTAGAAGCACTCCGAATCGCTCCCTATTTCAGGCGGAAGGCTTGCATTTGGCCCGCCGACGATGCATAGAGGTCAGCCGAGAATGGATGCCTCCGCGCCGGCGTCGAGAAGCAGCTCGTGGAGCTCGTCGAAGAGCTGAGGCGATGCTGCGAGGGTGAAGTCACTGCTCGCCTCCCTCCCGTGCAGGCCACCCACTCGGGCCCCAGCCTCCTGGGCGATGAGTACACCGGCGGCGTGATCCCAGGCGTTGAGCCCGCGTTCGTAGTAGGCGTCGAGCCGGCCATTGGCCACCCAGCAGAGGTCCAGCGCTGCAGACCCGACGCGACGGATGTCGCGCACCTGCCCGATGAGCTGCTGGACGATCCCGGCCTGCCAGATCCGCCGCTCGGCCGTGTAGGAGAACCCGGTCCCGATCATGGCAAGCGCAGCATCGACGGCGGGGTTGGCGTGGATCGGCGAGCCGTTGAGGGTCGCACCCGCGCCCCGAGCGGCACTGAACGTCTCTCCCGCCGCGGGGTTCACCACCGTCGCAGCGAGCGCCGTCCAGGTGTGCGGGCCCGGGTCGCCCTCGACGACGGCGATGCTGACCGCGTAGTTCGGGATGTCGTAGAGGTAGTTGACGGTGCCGTCGATCGGATCGACGACCCAGGTGAGACCTGTCGTGCCCGACGTGGCATCCGATTCCTCGCCGAGGAATCCGTCGCCGGGCCTGGCGTCGGCGATCAGCGAACGGATGAGGTCCTCGGACTCCCGGTCAGCGAGCGTGACCACGTCGACGGCCGAGGACTTCGTCGCGGCGACGGTGACGCCTTCGTGACGGCGGCGAAGGATGAGTTCCCCGGCCTGGGTGGCGATGTCGGTGGCCAGTTTCTGCAGGTCTGAACTCACAGGGGAATCCTCTCGCTTCGTCCTGTCAACGCTAGACCACCGGCGTGCACAGGACCGAAGCTGCGTCCACGGGCATCAGGCGGTTCCGGGCGGGCAGACCTGGGTCTGCTTCTGACCGCTCCACAGGCCGTCCTCCGAGATCCGACCGCGGATCCGGTCGAGGGCCCTCGCGAGTACGTCCTGCTCCTCGGGGCTCAACGGATCGAACACCGCCTCACGAACGAAGGTCACGTGGCCTGGCGCCGCCTCCCTGATCAGTTCCCAGCCGGCATCCGTCAGTACGATCTCCTGGCCGCGGCCGTCGTCATCCGAGTGGGCTCTCTCCACGACGCCCTTGGTCTCCATGCGCTTGACCAGGTGCGACAGCCTGCTGCGCTCCCAGCCGAGGTCTGACGCGAGGTCGCCTGATCGCTTGCGGCTGCCCGGGCATTCAGACAGCGCGGCGAGGACGGAATACTCGACGATCGACAGGTCGGAGTCGCGCTGCAGCTGCCTGTCGACGGCGGCCGGGAAGCCCCAGATGAATTCGCGAAGGGCGAGCCAGACTTCTTTCTCGCGCTCGTCCAGCCACCGAGGCTGGGAAGTCTCTTCATTCATGATCCCTCCTCCGTCCGTTTAGTTGACATGACAATCAAATTCCTGCAGGATGACTCTCAGTGTAATTGACACGTCAACCAAATGAAAGGTCTTGAATGACTAAGATCGCCATCATCACCGGCAGCACCCGTCCCGGCCGCAACAACATCGGCGTCGCCGAGTGGGTTCTCGCCCAGGCCCAGCAGCGCACGGATGCCGAATTCGAGCTGGTCGACATCGCTGACTACGCACTCCCGCTCCTCGACGAGGGCTACCCGGCCGCATACCAGAACTACATGAACGACCACACCAAGGTCTGGGCCGAGAAGATCGCTGAGTTCGATGGCTTCGTCTTCATCACCGCTGAGTACAACCACTCGGTCACCCCCGCACTCGCCAACGCGCTCTCGTACCTCAACGCAGAGTTCGCGAACAAGGCTGCCGGCCTCGTCGGATACGGATCGGCCTCCGGCGTCCGTGCCATGGAGCACCTCCGTGGCATCCTCTCGGAGCTGCAGGTCGCGCACGTCCAGAAGACCGGCATGTTCAGCCTCTTCACCGACTTCGAGAACTTCAGCACGTTCGCTCCGACCGAGCTTTCGGCCGCGACCGTCGTGCCGATGCTCGACCAGCTCGTCGTCTGGGCTCGCGCCATGGAGTCCGTGCGCGACGAGGCCCTCGTCGCCGCGTAGGTCTTCTCCCTTTCGTTCAGGGTGTCTCGCCGTCGGCGAGGCACCCTGTTCTCGTTCATCAGGCTGTCGCTCCGTCATCCTTCGCCCATCAAGGTTGTGCAGTCCGGGTCGACGTCAGGCCGCTCGCGCCCTCCGTCGCCTGACGATGAGTGCGTGCTGTTCGGGGAAGGTCCAGCCGAACAGCACGGCGAGAAGGCGCGTGATGGTCGTGAGCACGACACCGGCGATCGCTGCGTAAAGCACGGGGATGCCCAGTGCGACCAGCACGACGAGGAGCACGGATCCCGCCGCCGCGGCAACCGCGTAGAGCGAGCCGACGTGGAACAGGGTGACCGGCAGGTTGAGTGTCACGTCACGAAGGACGGATCCTCCGACGGCGGCCGCAGCGCCGACGAAGACCGCCGGGACGGCCGGGAGCCCGATGGACAGCGCTTTGGATGTGCCGATCGCGCCGAAAAGACCGATCGTCACGGCATCCAGCACCAGGATGATCGGATCGAGGCGGGCGAGCAGCCGTTGGAGGGTCATCCCGACGAATGCGGATGCCGCGGCGACGAGAAGGTACCAGTCCCCACGGAACGCGGCAGGGGGTTCGCCGATGAGGATGTCGCGCAACAGGCTTCCGCCGAGGGCGACCCCGATGCCGATGAGCATCACACCGAGCACATCGATGCGGCGGTCGGTGACCCCGCCGGCGAAGAGCGCGCCCTGGAGTCCGCCGAGGCCGGCAGCAGCGAGCTCGGCCCAGAGCGGGATCTCGAACGGCTCGATCATGTCTATGTCCTGTCTGTTCGGTCAGCCCGTCGGCCCCGCGCTGTCTCGTGACAGCGACGGGGCCGACGATGATCGGATTACCGGACGGCCGCCTGAGCGACCTCACGGACCGTTGATCTGGCCGCCTCGAGGATGACGCCCGTGACAGCATCCGGCTGCGACACCGTGACCGCGTGTGAGGCATCCACCTCGATGAGGTGAGCGTTCGCACGCTTCGCCATGAAGCGCGACAACTCGGTCGGGATCGCGAGGTCCTCGGTCGCGGCGAGCGTCCACGACTCGATCGTCGTCCAGGCCGCACGGGTGGCAGGGGCCTGGAACGCCGCGAGCGCGAGGGGACGCTGCGTCATTGCCATTCTCTCGGCAACGGCAAGGTCGACGTCGCCGGCGAACAGGGCCGGGAACCTCGTCTGATCGATGTAGAGGTCGGTCCCCACATCGCCCTCCGGAGCCGTGCGGTACGGAACTGGCTGGGCCGCACTGCCGAGCTGGGCGCCAGGGAACTTCTCGACGAGATCGACGAGGCTTTCGCCCGGCTCCGCGAGGAAGCTCGCGACGAAGACGAGGGCGGTGACGTTCGGGTTGCCGTCGGCCGCGTGGCTCATGACGTGTCCGCCGTACGAGTGACCGGCGAGAACGATCGGGCCGGTGATGCTCTCGAGGACGCTGCGCAGGTATTCCGCGTCGCTGTCCAGCCCGCGCAGGGGATTGGCGACCGCGATCACCGGATGACCGGCCTGGCGGAGCGCGGTGACCGATCCGTTCCAGCTCGACGAGTCCGCATATGCACCATGGACGAGGACGATGGTCTGCTTCTCAGAGGGGGTGTTCATTTCAACTTTCCTTCCATTCGAGTGATGTCCGCTTCCGGGAGGGGAATCGGTAGTGAGGGTAACGCAATCGATATGTAATATATTGCGTATCGCAGAAGTTTGTCGAGGGGGCACCGTCAAATTGGGCGAGAGCGCGAAAAGGATGCACTATATGGGGGTGCCCATCCCCACGAACCAACCCCCCGTCGGCCGCTCGCTCCTGCGCGACGACGTCTACCGGCGCCTCCGCGACGCCGTCATCGATGGCACCTTCGCTCCGGGTGAACAGTTGAAGGACGGCGACCTGGCCGCGTGGCTCGGCGTGAGCCGCACCCCTGTGCGCGAAGCCCTCCTCCGCCTCGCGCAGAGCGGGCTCGTGGTGACCCACCCCGGTCAGTCCACGGTCGTCAGCTCGCTCGACGCGCGCGCGACGCAGGAAGCGCGCGATGTCGTCGCGGCCATGCACGCTCTGGCGGTCTCCGAGGCGGTCACCCGCCTCACCGCGACGGACCTCCAGGCGATGCGCGACGCGGCCGGCCGTTTCGACACCGCGCTCGCGGCCGGGGACATCGACGCCGCGATCCTCGCGGACGACGAGTTCCACGACATTCCCGTAGCGGTCGCAGGCAACCGGGCGATCTCGTCGATTCTCGAGCAGTTCATGCCGGTGCTCCGTCGCATCGAGCGCGTTCGCTTCGCTTCGCCCGACGGCCGGCGCTCCCCGGACCGGCATGAGGAGCTGATTCAGTTGTGCGAGGCCGGCGATGTCACTGGGGCGGCGGCCGTCGCCTTCGACACCTGGCACAGCCTGGCTGCCGCGGACTGACACCGGCAGGCTTCGAGAGTGCAGTAGTGGCTCGAAATTAGCCGATTTTCGCGCCACTGCTGCACTCTCGGCGATGGCACCGAATCGGGGACGACATTCGCGATTCACAAAGAGCCCCGACCTTCACAGAGAAGGCCGGGGCTCTTTGCCGTTATCGGGCCGGGATCCGAAGACGCCTGATGATCCTGCTGAACCTCAGCGGATGACCTCGATTGCAGACACCTTCGGCTGGTTCACCGTCGCCGAGAAGTCGATGTCGAGAACTCCGCCGGTCACCGTGACGGTGTTGGTGGTGACATAGGCGGCCATCGAGCCGACCCTGGCGTTCAGGTCGAGACCGGTGATCTCTGCGGTACCTCCTTCGAAGTTCGCGTTGAACACCCGCTTGCCGTTACCCCCTGCTCCACCGCCCGTTGCACCCCAGTAGAGCTCGGCGAAGTGCAGCTTGACCGTGTAGGTGCCGTCGGGTACGGGGATGTCGTATCCGAAGGTTCCCAGGTCGGTCGTCGCGCTGCGCTCGCTGAGGTAGATGGCGTCATCGGTCGTGCCGGAGATCTGAGTCACCGACGCGTTCGAGTACGTCTTGCCACCGACGAAGAACTGGTCGGCGAGCCAGCTGGTGCCGTTCGTCGTCACCGCCCCGCCACCCGCATTGATCCGGATCGCCTGGCTGCCCGTCGACGAGATGTCGATCCCGGTGCTGGAGTTCGGCGCCGAGACGTTGCCTGAGGCATCGATCGCGAGCACCCGGTAGTACACCGTGTTGGCGAACGGCAGGGCCGCGTCGCGGAAGCTCGTGGTGGTGATCGATGCTGCACCGCTCACGTTCGTCCATGGTCCAGCAGCAGCGGTGGCACGCTCGATCCGGTATCCGGCCAGATCCGACGCCGTACTGGCGTTCCAGGTCAGGTTGACCCCGGTGCCCTGGACGACTCCGGTCAGACCGGCCGGTGGGGTCGGCACCACCGTGTCTGACGATGCAACGGGCAGGACGTTCGAGATGAGATAGACGTTGTCCTGGAAGTCACAGTTCGTCGGGGAGATCCCACACTGGCTCGGCGAGCTGATGTAGTCGTGACCCACGATCCACGAACCGGGCACGATCTTGCCGTCTGCATCGCGTACCGGCCAGGTCTTGACGGCGCGGTAGTTGTTGTTGTTCGTGCTCTGGCCGGCAACGACGATCCCGAATGTGGTTGTGGCACCCGGGTTCGTGCTGAGTTGGGTCGGACCGTTCAACGCGTTGTTGAGCGGAAGGACACCCTGGCCATACGTGGCGTTGTGAGTGGCCGATGTGCCGTTGACATTCACGGTTTCGGTCGCTGTGCAGCACCCGTGGAATGCCGCGAGCTGGCGCACCTGAACCGGCTTGCCTGCGTCCAGCCTCTTCCACAGGTTGGACCTGACCTCTTCCCCGTTGAGCGGAGCACCGGGGTTCTCGGATCCGTTACCCAGGCCTCCGTCGGTGAGGGGGCCCACATTCGTCGTCCAGCCGAACAGATCGATGATCTGAGGGAGGGTGAGCTCGCTGTTGCCTTCCGGTTGCGTCATGTACCCGCCACGGAGCTGCACGACGGTGTTGCCCTTGGCCGGGTCGCTCGATGCGATGTTCACCGTTGCGGTGCGCACTCCCCTGCTTCCGGTTGTCGAGATGAACTTCGCCGTGATCGGCACACTGGCACCTGGAGCGATGAGCAGCGGCAGAACAGGCGGGTTCACGAGTTCGAACTGCGTCGGGCTGGCGCCGCCGAGCGTGATGCTGGAGATGCGCAGGTCCTTCGTGCCCGTGTTGGTGAGGTTCACCGTTCCCGATTCGGTCGTGGTGTGGGTTGTCTTTCCGGCATTGATCCTGTGCATGACGAGCGTGTCTTCACGGAATCCGGGAATGACGTCGGTAGTTGCGCTGCCCACCCGGGTCGCCTGCTGGTTGCGCAGGGTCAATGTGCCGCCGATGTTGAGGATTTCGAACTGCACCTCGCGCACCGTCTGGCGACCCTCGCTGTCGGTGGCGGTCACTTCCAGCACATAGTTGCCGACGGCATCCAGGACGATCGGAGTGGTGTACGGCGTTTCGGCGCCCCCGTTCACGGTGTAGACGAGCGACTCAAGTGCTTCGCCGTTGCCTGCAGCCGCCTGAACGGTCACGTTGGCGGTTCCGCCTGTCCAGGTGGCACCGACATCCGCGCCGTTCACCTTGATCCCCACCGTCGGTGCGGCCAGTGCCGCTCCCTGGATGGTGACCCAGTTGAACTTCGTGTTGGTGCCGGTCGGGTTGAGCGTGAGCTTGCCATCGGCGACGATGACCGTCGCGGTTCCTGTGGCGAACGGTGTGCCGTTCGTCGGGGTGAACCCGCTGATCAGGGCGGACCCTTCAGCCGATACACCGTGCACGGAGTCAATGAACCCTGAGTCACCGACGGAAACGGAAACCGTGTATGTACCGTTGGCGACGGCGTACTCCCACACACCGTCGGACGTACCAGCAGTCGACGTGGCCTGCGTGAGGATCAGCGTCTGGCGCGTGACGTCTCCCGCCGGGTACGTGATTCCCGAGGTCGCCGCGGTGCGGTGGCGCGTGTTGGCCGACCGGTCTGCCGGCTGACCGTTCACGAGCCAGCCGTAGCCGGGCGTAGCCGCGAAGGCCGCGCCGGTGTCGGCGAGCCAGCCACTTGGAACCGTCGTGCTTGCCGGCTGGAAGTTGATCCTGGTCTGCGGCTGAGCAGGTTCGTCCAGCCCGTCTCCCTTGATCGACACCCAGTTGATCTTCGTGTTGGTTCCGGAGTTCGCGATCGAGATCTTGCCGTCCGTGACTGTCACATCACGCACGCCGGTCTGGAATGGAGTGGTCTCGGTCGGCAGGAAGTTCGCGATGATCGGCTGGCCCTCGACGGTGACGCCGTGGGTCGAGTCGATGTAGTTGGCATCGCCGACGGAAACAGCTACTTCATATGAACCGTTCGGCACCTTGTACTCCCAGATGCCGTCCGTATAGGTGGGCTGCGACTCGTTGTCGAGGAATGCGAAGCTCCTCAACAGTGGGTCAGTGGGGAACGAGATGCCCGACATGGGCGCCGTCCTGGTGCGAGTCGCGACCGTGCGGTCGACGGGCTGCCCGTTGGCGGCGTTCAGCCACCCGAAGCCACGAGCCTCGGAGTATGCCGAGCCGGTCTCCGCGGTCCATCCAGCGGGGGTGGAGGCTGCGGTGGGCTGGAAGGCCACCTTCACCTGTGCACCATCCGTCGGATCGTCCCCGCCGGTGTCCTCGACAGGAACGACATCGATGTAGCTGATCTTCGTGTTCCGCCCGCCGATGGCGTCAACGGTCAGCGCGCCGTCCGTTACGGAGACGGTCTTCGTCGCGGTGGTGTGACGGGTCGCGGCGCCGGCGGCGCCGGTCGGCGTGAACAGGTTGATGAGTGACGTGTTCTCCAGGTTGATCTGGTGGATCTCCTGGTCGGACGTCTGCGGTGCAGGGTCGCCGACTCCAACGGTCACCGTGTACTCGCCGTTCGGGAGCGCGAGCTCCCAGAACGCGCGGGCCACAGTTCCGTTGAATGTGCCTGCGACGTCTGCGGACTGCATGTGCATGAAGCTGTCGAGCCGCGTGTCCGGCTGACTGGTTGCACGGTCCCGACCGTTGCCTGGAGTGGTTCCACCGACAGAGAGGTCGAGGTCGTTTTCCGTGACCTGGTCCTTCCAGCCGTAGGTGAGCCCGCTGCCCTGGGCGACCCCGGTGCGAGGCGCGTACGCCTGCCCGTAGTCACGCAGGTACCCGGCTGCGAGGTCACCGGCCGCCGTCGTGAAGTCCACCCGGACGGCTCCGTCGATCGAACCCGTGTCCGTGACCGGCTTGATGCCCTTCACGAGGAACAGGTAGTCCTGGTAGTCGCCGTTGCTCGCGTCCTCGAAGGCAACGATGTAGGAGTTGGGCATCAGCACACCCGACCTGTTCGCCGCCGGGTAGATGCGTGCGCGGTGCGCGATGCCGGTGTTCAGCCGGTCCTCGGTGTAACCGAACCGCTGGAACACTCCGGAGTAGTAGTACAGCCCGAAGGTTGCACTGCCAGGGTCGAAGCTCGTAGCGCTTCCCGACGTGACCGGGGGAAGGAGCGATTGGTAGCCTGCCGAAGAGATCGCACCGACTTCGCGCCGATCGGCCTGGGCGCCATCACCCGTGTACCAGCCGAACGGGATGTTCTCCCGCGGAGCGTAGTGAGCGATCGGGGTGATCGAGACCGTCCCGGTTCCACTCTTCACGAAGAGCGGTTCGAGCACCTCGTCGCCCTTGGCGGTCGGCTGCACGCCTCCCTCGAGGTTCGTCCATCCGACGTCGAGGTTGTGTCCAAGCGTTCCAAGCACATTGTTCAGGGTGGGTTCGTTGCCGCCTTCGATTCCATTCATGGTCAGGCCGTAAACCCCGACCGTGACCGTAGACGAACCCGCCGAAAGCGTCAACTGCGTTGACCGCTGGCCCACCGTCGTGCCTGGCTTGAACTGCAGCCCGACGGTGGTGCTGGCACCGGGTGCGAGGGATGCCCCGTTGCCGGAGACCACCGCGAACTCGGTTGCGTTCGCCCCGCTGACCGTCGCCGAGAGCGTGACAGCTTCGGTGCTTCCGTTGGTGACGGTGATGTTCTTCGTCGCCGACGTCGTGCTCTTGACGGCGGAGAAGATCATCTCGTCAGCGGATGTGCTGATCTTGGACGCCTGCTGGCTCGCCGGCACCCGCAGCAGGTACAGCTTCTGGCTGCTTCCGCTCCGGTCGTACTGGTTGACATACAGGTTTCCGTTTCGGAGGTCCTCGACAACTTCGAGTGGGTCGTTGAACCCTCCGACACCCTGCATGGTCGTGTTCGCCACGCCGGTGATGCCGACCTCGGTCTGCGCGCCGAGAATCTCGCCGGTGGCCTGGTCGGGCTGCAGGAAGATCAGGTCGTTGTTGTTCGAGAAGCGAGTGATGACGAGTCGGCCCTTCAGCTGGCCACCGAACGTCGCACTCTTGTACTCGATCGAACCGTTCGGAGACTTGTTGAACTCGAAGTCGTAAGCGATCCCGCGGTAGTTGGGGTCGGCCTTCGTACCCAATGGGTACCGTGAACCGCCCTGTCCGGCTGACTTCGGCGGATTCGCCGGGTCGTTGCCCTCGTTGAGCACGAACTCACACCTGGTCGGGTTCGGGTGTCCGTAGTAGCCACCCTCGACGACGTCGAAGAGGAGGTCACGTTGCGTGGGCTGGTTGGCGAGCGGCGGAACCGAACCACCGGTGTAGCCGCGGCGAACACACTGTGGCGTCACGTCTGTTCCGTCGACCGTCGAGAATCCGGGGATGCCCGCTGCGGCCTCCCGCGTGAAGGTTCCGTTGGCGTTTGCCGTGACACCGGGAGTGTTGGCGCCGCCGGCCGTGCCGTTGGTCGCGACGTAGAGGTGTCCGTTGGAGTGCCACACGAGGTCGTATGCGTTGCGGATGCCTGAGGCATAGATCTTCAGCGGTGCCGTCGGTGCGTACGGGTTGTATGTCCCACCCTGCGCGGTCTTGACGCTGATCGCACCGCCACCTGCTGCGGCTGCGGAGACCTGGCTGTTCGCCGGGTCGAAGACAAGGGTCGCCGCCGTGAGCAGTTGCTCACCTCGTTGACCCCACGAGTTGTCGAGGTCGCCCGAAGCCTGGTTTGAACCCTGCTGGAAGTAGATGCGTCCGTCCGGCCCATATGCCATCGAGTTGGTGAGGTGGTCAGACAGCGACCGGGGCAGCTCGCTGAACACCTGGTTGCGCGTTGCGAGGTTCGGTCCGGTCAGCATGCTGATTCCGCTGACCCACTGACCCTGCTCATTGAAGTTCGCGGTCGTCGTGGTCACCCACAGCTTGAGGTTGCCTGCGGTTGCACTCTTGTCGAAGACCAGGCCGATCATGGCCATCCCCTGGTAACCCAGGTCTTCCTTGTTCGACAGGGTTCCGTCGGCGTTCACCGTGAATCGGTAGAGTCCCTCACCGATCGAAGCCGCGTAGAGCTTGTTGTCCGGGCCGAAGGTGAATGACGACCAGTAGGTCCCCGCACCGATCGGCAGCTCCACTTTCTCGAACGCGATGTTGGTGGCCGGAGTGAAGTCGTCGCTCTCGACGATCTCACCGGTTCCCGTCGTGAACACAGAGGTGAAGGGGACGAAGGGGGCGCCGAAGTTGTCGAGCACTCCGCTCGTCACGACGAACCGGTAGCGCGTGCTCGGCTTGAGCGGGTCGTTCGGCGCGAGGGAGATGACGTCGTTTCCTCCGGATGTTCCCACCGTTGTCGGCACCTGCGTTCCGCTCGGCAGTTCGAAGAGCTTGACATTGTTGGGGAGGGAAAGGGGGTCGACTCCGACGCCGGCGTACGGAATGCGGATCGTCGCCGAGACGCCCGCGTTCACGTCGTGGCCGGTGGAGCGGTTCTCAGGGAGAACCGTGTCGACGTGCGGTTCGCGTTCGATGCCCTTCACGTCGACGTAGCCGAGCTTCGTGTTGGTGCCGCCTACGGCGTCCACCGTCAGCTTGCCGTCCCAGACGCCGACGGTGGTCGTCACCGTCCTGTACTCAGCCGCCGCAGTGGCTACGAACGTCTCGATACCGACCGAACCCTCGACGTTGATGATGTGGTTCGAGTCGTACACACCATCCGCGCCGGGTTCGTCGCCGACGGCCACTGTGACCTCGTAGAGGCCCTGTGGCACGGCCAGCTCCCACTGGCCCTCGTTCTTCACACCGTTGGTTCCGGTGCCGCCGCTCACGTCGCCGTACTGCATGTGAATGATCGAGTCGACGCGTTCTTCCACTCCGGCACGGCCGCGATCGCGGCCGTTACTGACGAGACTCAGATCGTTTCCGTCGGCGTCGATCCAGCCATACGTGAGCCCTGTGCCCTGGTTGGCGCTGGTGCGGGCACTGTACGCCTGGCCCCAGTCGGCTACGTAACCGGCAGCGGGGACGCCGTTCGTGGCGGTGAAGTCCACCTTCACGTTGGTCGTGTTCGGCACCACAGGCACGGCGTAGACCTCATTTGACGCCACGGATTCGTTCCCGGCCAGGTCGACCGCGACAACCGCATAGAAGTACGTTGTCCCGTTGGAGACGGTTGTGTCCGTGTAGGTCGATCCTGTGATGGGAGCCGCACCGGAGACGATCTCACCCTCGTTGAGCACAGAGGGCTCGAGCCCTCTGTAGACCAGGTAGCCGATCGTGTCGGCCGAGGACGACGCGGTCCAGGTGAGTGAGACGGTGTCGTCGCCGCCGGTCGCAGCGAGTGCGCTGGGCGCGAGAGGCGCTTCGGTGTCCGGCTCCTCGGTGAACAGCCCCATCGCCTCGTTGGAGACGACCGACGCGTTGCCGGCGGCATCCACTGCTGTGACGACGTAGTAGTACGTTGTTCCGGCGACGATCGCCGAGTCGACGTACGTCGGTGCCGTCAGGAGCGACGTTCCGCTGAGAGGTGTCCCGGTCGCGGCGACTCCTGGGGCCGTTCCGCGATAGACGCGGTAGCCGGCGGTGTCACTGGAGGAGCTCGTCGCCCAGTCGAGGCGGATCGCGTCGTCACCGGGAGAAGTCACCAGTTCGCTGGGAGCGTTGGGGGCCTCTGTGTCGACACCGGTCTTCTCGTAGCCGACGACGAGCTTCGCTCCGCCGTAGGCCTGGTAGTACTCGACGACCACGACGTGCTCGCCCTCGGTCAGAGTCACGGAGCCGACGTGCTCCTCCGTGCCGGCCTGGCCGTACCACTCGTCGATGACGACAGCGCCGTCGACGAAGACGCGGACGCCGTCATCGCTGAAGACGGAGAACTCGTATGTTCCCGCCCCCTCGTTGAGGATCTTGGTGAACCGGGCGGAGTACTGGTCGGGTCCGACGCCGGCGGGAGCGGAGGTCTGGTTGATGTCAGACACGCAGTCCGTCTCGATCGCCGCACCAGCAAGGGCAGTGCCCGAGAAGTAGTTCACCGACCATTCAGAGGCCGTGCACCCGGTCGTGACCTTCTCGTAGTCCACGATGAGCTTCGCTCCGCCGTAACCCTGGAAGTACTCGACGACCACGACGTGCTCGCCCTCGGTCAGAGTGATCGAACCGACGTGCTCGTCCGTGCCTGCCTGGCCGTACCACTCGTCGATCACGAGAGCGCCATCGACAGTGACCCGGATGCCGTCATCGCTCAGAGCGGAGAACCGGTACGTACCCGCACCCTCGTCGATCACCTTCGTGAACCGGGCCGAGTACTGATCGGCACCGACACCCACAGGACCGTCGCCCGAGTTGAATGTCTGGTTGATCTCGGTCACACACTCGGTCGAGATCGCGGAACCTTCGAGATCGGTGCCGGCGAAGTAGTCCACCGACCACTCGGCCGTGATGCATTCCGTGACAGCCGGCGCATAGTCCACCTGCAGCTTTGCCCCGCCGTAGGCCTGGTAGTACTCGACGACCACGACGTGCTCGCCCTCGGTCAGAGTCACGGAGCCGACGTGGAGTTCTGTGCCGGCCTGGCCGTACCACTCGTCGATGACGACAGCGCCGTCGACGAAGACTCGGACGCCGTCATCGCTGAGCGCGGTGAAATCGTACGCTCCGGCACCCTCGATGGTCCGGGTGAACCGGGCGGAGTACTGGTCGGGTCCGACGCCGGCGGGAGCAGAGGTCTGGTCGATGTCGGACACGCAGTCCGTCTCGATCGCCGCACCGTCAAGGGCAGTGCCCGAGAAGTAGTTCACCGACCACTCAGAGTCGACGCAGCCCGTGACGAGCTTCTCGTAGTCGACGATGAGCTTCGCTCCGCCGTAACCCTGGAAGTACTCGACGACCACGACGTGCTCACCCTCGGTCAGAGTGATCGAACCGACGTGCTCGTCCGTGCCTGCCTGGCCGTACCACTCGTCGATCACGAGAGCGCCATCGACAGTGACCCGGATGCCGTCATCGCTCAGAGCGGAGAACCGGTACGTACCCGCACCCTCGTCGATCACCTTCGTGAACCGGGCCGAGTACTGATCGGGACCCACACCAGCAGGCGCAGTGGTCTGGTCGATCTCGGTGACGCATTCTGTTGCGATCGCGGAACCTCCGAGCTCGGTGCCCGAGAAGTAGTCCACCGACCATTCCGTGCTCACGCACTCCCCGGGCACAATCGGCTCATCGGGGATCACAACCTGAACGGAGGGCGACGACGGCGCAGAGGTCAGCCCGTCTGCGCCGACGGCTACAACCACGTAGTAGTAGGTCTCACCGGCCAATGCCGTGAAGTCGGTGAACGTCGTCGTGGTGAGCAGGCTCGTGTTCACGGGAGACCCGTTGACCGCAACGGTCGCCGAGTCGCCGCGGAAGACGTTGTATCCTCCCGCAGCGGCCACGGCATCCCAGGAGATGACCGCGCGATCGCTGCTGTCGAGGGACCCGGCGACGTTCGTCGGGGTTGCAGGAGCAGTCGGTGCTTCAGGAACCGACACGCTCGCAGCCTGCGAGGCTGCCGAGTTCGTTTCGCCGAGTGCGATGACGACGTAGTGGTACGTGGTTCCCGCTTCGACAGTGTCGTCGGTGAAAGTGGTCTCAGTCAGCGGTTCAGCGTTCACCGGAGAGCCTGAGGTGTCGACGTCGGCCGACGGCCCGCGGAAGACGTTGTAGCCGGTGGCGCCGTCGACACCCTGCCAGCTGAGGTCGACGCCGTCGTCGTCGTTCAGCACTGCGGAAACGTCGGTCGGGGCGGGGAGGGCTGCTGCAGCGACGCGGAAGATCTCGACGTACGTGATCTTGCTGTTCGTGCCACCCTCTGCGTCGATGGAGAGCTTTCCGTCAGTCACCTCGACGGTCGCCACAGCCTCGTCGTACTCGCGAGCTGCCGTACCGGGGAACGGCGCGAGGAACTGGACCCCTTCGGCGCGCAGTGCGTGCGTGCTGTCGTAGTTGCCCGAGGCGGAGTCGCCGACCGCAGCAACGACGTTGTATGTGCCGTTGGGCAGTTCGTACTCCCAGACACCCTCTTCGGTCGTGATGCCTGTGGCGGGATTGGCGTTCGTCGTGTCGCCGTACTGCATGTGCACCAGTGACGCGAGACGAGGGTCGGTTGTGACACCGGTGTTGGTGCGCACCCGCGAGTTGAGCGAGAAGTCGAACGGGGCTCCGTTGTCAGCCGTGATCCAGCCGTACCCGCGTGTCGCGTCATAGGCGAGGCCAGAGTCCTTGATGTAGCCGTTGACCGCCGGACCGGCGGCTGTCGAGAAGTTCACCTTCTCGACGAGCGTCCCCTGGGGCGAAGGCGAGGTCAGAGCGGCGGACTGCGCGCCCGCGGAGACGTTCCCGCTGGTGTCGACCGCGGTGACGGCGTAGTGGTACCCGACGCCGATGAAGGTGGAGGAGTCCGCGAACGTGGTGCTGGTGATGGGGCTGGATCCGGAGATCGGCGTTCCCGTGGTGCTCACAGGGGTGCTCGTCGACCGGTACACCCGGTAGCCGGCAACATCAGAGTCTGCTGATGCCGCCCAGCCCAGGTTGATTCCGTTCGGTGTCGCCTGACCGATGAGGTTCGTAGGGGCGGCGGGAGCCGTGGTGTCCAGCTCTGACACGGCGAATGAGTCGAAGGAGTACACCAGAGGTGTCGCGACCGGCATGTTGCGCTTGGTGGTGAAGACTCCACCGAACGAGTCGACTCCCGGCAGTGCTGTTCCGGTGAGGAGCGAGCCGTTGAAGAAGTTGGCGGGAACGTCCAGCCCCGCTGCCAGCGGGACCAGTGCCCCTGTGCCGAGCCGGTAGCTGGCATTGGCCTTGCCCGTGACCGTGTTGATGTCGAGCTGGAGCGTGACTGCCGTGCCGTTCGGGATGGTCGCCGTGGTCGTGTCGACGTTCACCTGGTACGCGGCGGTGCTGGCCGATACCGCACCGACCTCGCGGGCGAGCTGGATCTGGCGGGTGTTCGCACCGACGGTGGTCCCGGGCGCCGCAAGGACGAACTTGACGAAGTTGTCGTCATTGGCGCCGAACCACAGGCCGGCCTGTGCCGAGTTGTACGCTCCCGTCGGGCTGGCGACGACGGTGCTGAGTCGCAGGATCTTGCCCTGGGCGCTCAGACCGACTCCCATGGTGTTGTCCTGCTGGTTGCGCGTGCCACCGTTGCCCGCTGCGGGGTCGTTGTTGAGGTAGGCGATGCCCTTGGTGGCTGTGATGTTGAGCTTGCCGCCGCTCACCGAGAGATTCTCGGGTTGATACCACTGCGGATCAGCGGTGGATGGCTGGACCATCGTGAACCCGGTAGCGACGTCGCCACTGGCATTCAGGCCGCCCTCCGTACCGTCGAAGGTCAGTGCCTTCGTGTTGCCGGTCGCGGCGATCTCGCCCGGCTGCAACGGCGAGTATGGCGTCGATGCCCACTCGGCGGTGTTGGCGGGAACGTCGGCTATCGGAACAGCGAAGGCCGGTGTCGCACTCAGAAGTGTGAGCGTCAGCGCGGAAATCGCAATCGTGGCTCCGGAGCGGAGCCAACCGGAGGAGCGGGACTCGAGGGACGAACTGCGCAACGACATGGTTATCCTTCTCTGCCAAAGCACAGCGTCGCGAGGTAGCGCCCAGCGTGAGAGAAGGCTGGTGAAAGCTCGGGTAGCGATGGTCGGGCATCTAGTGCTGCCGCAGCCGGAGGGGCTGCAAGCGGTCTTCGGTGATGGATCAGGTGGTGCCGGTGAATCGGGTGAGCCTGTCGCTTCGGGAAGCGACGGGCACGAGTCAGAAATTACCGAAGATTCCTCACGTTCCGCTATCGTGATCTGGTTTTCACCCCCGCACTGGGGGGTATATGTCTCGTCGGGAGCGAGAACGGCTTCGGAAATCGATTGCAGGGCGCCGACGGCCCTGCCCACGACGCACGTCGACGGTGAACATGCCGTCCATCGCATCGGCTCGGTCGCGGCGGAACGCTCCGCTCAGCGTTGGATCGCGTTGGGTTCGAGCGCGTTGCCCAGCGCCTTGATACGAGCTTCCCTGCGCACGACCGGCTGTTCCGCGAGGAGGGAGAAGCCGTAACTCGCCCCGACGATCAGGGGGACCCCGACAGCCCACCCGAGGAGGAGCTGCATCGGCCGGTCGAGGTTGAACGGGTCCACCGCCGTCTGCCAGAACACTTGAAGCAACTGAGCGTGGACAAGATACATGCTGTAGGAAAAGGCACCGATTCGGGCGAGTGGCGCCCACGAGAGAGTGCTGGCGACGCGGTCGGCCTTTCCCAGACCGATCGCGATCAACAGCGACACCACGCCCACGCCCACCACGAGGTCGAGCCAGGGAAAATGTGAGATCGCCCATGCGAAATCGTGCGTGAGGCACAGAGCAACGACACTCGAGAGGGCAACTGCTGAGGTCACTCTCCACGGCACACGGCGCGCCCAGGCTGGCGCGTGGGCGACGATGAGGCATCCGCCGGCGGCCAGGGCGAAGACCGCGTAGTACTCCGGGTGAATGCGACCGAACTTCTCACTCACCACTGCGAGCACCATTCCGACCAGCCCGATGCTGACGCCGACTCCGATCGCTACGGCCCAGGTGGACCGTGTCCGAATCACGAGGATCACCGGAACGAGGAAGTAAATATGCCACTCGACGGATATCGACCAGAACGTGTATGCGGCATCCTGAACGGGGACGATGTCCTGCAGGAGCAGGGCGTCGACCACCCACCCCTTCGGACTCGTCGGTACTGACTGGTCCCAATGGGTTCCCGTGGGAGAACCGATGAAAACAAGCACAAGCACGATCGTGACCAGCAGTGCGGCCCAGAACGGTGGGAGGATCCGCCACGCCCGGCGTTTGAGATATCCGACGAATCCACCGGGGAGGCGACCGGATCGATGGGCGAGCGCGATGAACAGGGAGTATCCAGCGAGGACGATGAACACCGTGACCCCGAAGTGACCGTAGACCATCCAACCAACCGCATATCCCAGGACGCCCGCGGGTTCGATGCCGTCTCGGATCGGGTAAGCCATGCAGTACGTGTGGTGCACCAGCACGAACAGCGCCGCTGTCGCGCGTGCGCCGTCCAGGTAGCTCACCCGACGTGCACCGGCGGGTGCAGGGGGCGGCAACTGCGCATCGGCCGGATTTCGCTCAACCGCCTGACTCACAGACTCCTCCGTTCCCAGCGCCGGCTGGCGCCTGACGATTTCAGGGAGCCCACAACGCCGGTGATGTACCGTGCACGCTGCTCCCAGTCGCCCACTCGCCTCACGGTTTCCAGATTCCTGTCCACAAGACCCTGATAGGCGTCGAGGTCATTGATGATCGATCTCAACTGCGTCGCGGCATCCCGCACGTCCGCTTCGATGACCGGGTTGTAGCCGAAGAGGTCGACGAGGTCTGCTGGGGCGTGACCCAGAATGAGACAGCCGGATGCCATGGACTCCAGGTAGCGGTGCGTGAACGTTTCCACATTCCCGGCAGCCGCAGGGTGGGTCAGGCTTCGTGGAAAACAGACGGAGATCGCCGACGAGGCTAACCCGTCGATGAGGTCGGCTCGGCTGTCGAAGACGACCTGTCCGCTCACGACTTCGTACCGCGACTCGATCTGGTCGAGCAGGCCGGACCTGTGCACCGGGTCGTGCCAGGCATCCCACCTTCGGCCGAGCTCGAGCACCTGGATGGGACGCTCGGACAGTGGCGAACCGGGTCGATACAGAGAAACCGAGGTCGCCTCGGGCAGGTAGAGAAGCCTGCCTTCGAACCCTCGCTCCTGTAACAGGTCCCGTGCCGCCGTTGACGTGCAGAAAACGACGGGCACGCGAAAGTCGTGCAGAAGCTCGATCCACTCCGCAACGGAGTCCTCCCACACATCCCACGCCAGTACGACGGGGCGGCCACGAATCGCCGCGTCCGCGAGTTGGTGCCTGCGGGGGCCCATGAGCGGCACCACGATGGGGAGGAGCCCGCGGCCGGAGAGGTTCAGTCCCAGCCTGCTCACCACTTTTCCGTAGAGACCTCCCACCCCGACGCGATCACCGCCCTGAGCACTCAGCGCGTCGACAACAGCTTCAACGGGGTAGAACGACGGATGCGGCCACGCCCGGGGACCGGCCACCAGAAACTCGGTCATGCCGGGTCAGCGTGTTCGTGGCGGCCGATGGAAGCAAGCACTCTGATCGTGCCGGGCACGAGTTGGAACACGACGATGCCGCAGAGCAGGCTCAGCGCAACGCCCATCACGCCGAGCGGACCGGCCGTCAGCACTGACGCTGACAGCACGAACACGCCCATGAGCACGGCGAGCAACGCCTGGAAGCGTAACCCTGGCGCGTCGGTCAGGTACATTCCGGACGGAATATACAGCGCCTGGACGAGCACGGTGGCCCCGAGTATCCAGAAGAGCCCTGGCGGGAACTGCACCGCATCGTTGACCGCGAGCCCTGAGAGCCACGGGCCGAACACGACCAGTCCCACGGCACCGACCAGGCCCACGAATGCGACCACTTTGAGTCCGGTCAGGTACTCGGCGGCGCCGCTCTCCGATCGAGCCCGCACACCGGCGAACTCGCCCCACAGCGACTGGCCGGCGACCTGGGCGATGGAGAATACCGGAAGGAAGGCAACCATGGCGGCGGAATAGATGGCCACATCCTCGAGCGTGGCCTGCCAGCTGAGGACAAGCCTGCCCGTCTGAAAGCTCACCGGAAGCGAGAGGGACACGATCAGCATGGGCCAGGCGGTGGCCCACAGGACAACTCGCGTCGCGCGTCGTGGCGATGCCCGCGCGGCACGGCGAGCGGCACGTGCGACTCCGACTCGCGAAGCGACTGCTGTCGCCACCCAGGAGGAGACGAGGATGCCGGCGGTGGTCGCGACGAGAGCAGCGAAGATCGTCGACGCCCAGAGCGTTGCCGCGACGACGAGAAGCAGGGTGATCGGCGGCCCCAGCCCCTGAATCCATACCGACCAGCTGTTCTTGCGCATTCCGAACAACATCGAATGCCCGAGCGAACCCGGAATGGCAACGGCGAACAGCACCATGGCGCCCGCGATTCCCCAGTTCACGGTCGCCGAGTCCGGGAGCCCTGTCAGCGCAGGCCACGCGCCGAGGGCCGCGATCCCGAGCACGGCGAGGAGCACGCTCGCGCTGACGAGAAGGAGCACGCGACGAGCCCTGGCGAGGGTCTCCCGGTACTCGTGCGGGTGAGCGGGCAATGCGCCCGCCGCATTGGCGACCGCGGCGCCCACCCCGAGATCGATGAACGGGAAGAGGAACGGCAGGGCGGCAATCAGCGAGAAGACGGCGTAGCCGTCGACCCCGTAGGTATCCGTGACCAGACGGGCTGTGAGAATCGAGCACACACCGGTGAGCGGCAAGACCGCCACCCGCGCTCCTGCGGACGAGAGGATCGCCTGCGCGGCATTGCGTCCATTCGCCTTCCCCTCGACAGGCAGAGCCACCGCCCCCGTCGACCCGTCGATCGTCACCGGTCAGCGCCTCCCTCTGCCGGCGAACGCAGCACCCCGCCTGCGAAGCTCACGGAAGCAGGCGATCGAGTACGCCGCCCCGAGATCGACGACCCTCGAACCGAGAACCGGAACGCCGTTGTGAACACGCATGCGGTGCCACAGCCGTTCCCGCGTGAGGAAGCTGCTTTGCGAGTGGACGCCCCCGAGCAGAAAATCGGCCATGAACCGGACCCAGGTGACCGGTTCCGCGACGGCGGCAGCACGGATCGCAAGCTCCTGGTCTGCGGCGAAGCCGAATCGATCGTCGAAGCCGCCCACGCGCCGGATCAGGTCACGGCTGATGTAGGTGGCAGGCCACGGCGCGAACCGAAATCCGAGCTGCAGACGCCGACGGCGGAACGGTGACTGGAGGGATCCGGAAACCACCTCGCCATCCGCGGCGACGTACCGGACTGCGCCGTAGCCCCACTCCCAGTTCCCGCGCGCCCATTCCCGCGATACGAACCCCAGGACCCCGGGGTCGGTGAAGCAATCGCCGGAGTTGAGGAACACCAAGAGCTCCCCCGTCGCCAGGGCGATGCCTTTGTTCATGGCGTCGAATATCCCCGCGTCCGCCTCAGAGACGAAGTGGGCGCCGGCGGTGGACGCGACATAGTCAGCCAGCAATTCGCGGGAACCATCGATGGATCCGCCATCGATGACCCAATGCTCACAATTGCTGCCCACCTGCTCACGCACGCTCGACAGGGTCTTCTTCAGCCCCTCGAGGTCGTTGAGCGTCACCGTGATCACGGTGATCTTCGGCTGGGGCCTCGCGCTCATGTGTACTCCTCCAGCCGTTCGTGCCACGGATCGCGCCGTCGTTGGGCCTCACGAGGCAACCAGGCGATCACCGCGAGGGTGGCGGCGAGCGGCGCCAGGGCGAGCGGGCTGAACAGAAGATCCCACGCGGCGCCGATCATCAACACCGCGACGGCGGCCATCACCGGCGTGCTCAACCGGAGGGAGTCGAGAGACAGCAGCGTCTTCACGATGAGAACGACGACGACCGCCACCAGTGCGAAACCGAGAATGCCGTAGGTCCCCCAGAAGGACCACAACACCGAGTGGAACGACACCTCTCCCGATCGGAAGTATCCGGAGACTGTTCCCGAGTCCTGCAGGGCGCTGTTCGAGAACGGCATCGCCCGAACTGCCGTCGACCAGTCCGTCGACGATGGGGACACCCCCAACCCGATTCCGAACGGATGCCGCTCGGCGAGCGACCATGCAGCGGCCCACTCCGGTCGCGCGCCGAGCAGAAGGTTGCCTGTCACATTCGCCTGCTCCACGGTGCGTCGTTGCACCGCCTCGCCGAGGACCCCTTCGGTGGCCAGAAGGGACAGCAGCCAGGCGAAAGCAAGAACCCCGGCACCCAGTGCGATCCCCACGAGCACCCGCGAACGCCTGGGTCTTCCCGGCTTCTCTCGTGAGGTGCGCAGGACATAGATGACGACCGCTGCTGCGACCAGCACCTGGACCCAGGAGCGATACGAGAAGTACGTCGAGATCAGCACCAGGATCGCGAGCGCGGTCACGTTGAACACGGGTCCGCCACGGCTGACGAGGCTCAGTACGAGCACGCTCACGGGGAGGGCAAGGCCATATTTCCACGGGTTCTCCGCGAATCCCCCGCTCATGAACGGTGTCGACACGATGAGTCCAGCGGCCCACAGAATGAGGAACCGGTTCAGTCCGAGGACGGTGAGCGCCCATTGCGCTGTCGCCGCTGCCAGCACGAGTCCCACCAGAACGGATGCCTGGTAGATCGCGGTTCCCTGGCTGAAGTATCTGCCGGGGTCCGCCTTCAGTCCCGGTTCGATCAGAAGGGCGCCACCGGCAAGCGCAAGGCCTGCCAGGATCGTCACCACGATTCCCCACCGCGACGACAACCAGGGGCGAAGCGTCACGGGAAAGGCGATCAGAGCCAGGGCCACGCCGAACGAGATGTTCGCGGAGAACGGTGTGCGTAAGGCGAGGAGAAGCGTGACGGCGATGGCATAGACGAATGTCACGGTCGATGGCCTGCCGGCAACGCCGGAAACCGTGAGTCCGGGGGCTGGGGCGTTCCAGGATCCGATGACGGCGCTCATCGGATCGCCGCCCTGGATACCGCTTCAGCCACCAGATCGCCGCCGGTCTCGCTCGAGAAGCGTCTCAACCACTCATCGATGACGGGGAAGGGAAGCGAACGGGCCTCCAACACTGCGAGCGCGTACGCGGGAACGGAATCCGTTGACGCGAGGACGGCGGTGATCCCCGGGATGCAGGCGTCTGCCACCCCGAGCGCCCGCGAGGAGACGACGGCGGGGATCGAGGCAGCGGCCGCCTCGACGAGCACATTGCCGAAACCCTCCACCTTGGACGGCATCAACAACACGGAGCGTGGCGCGACGCGGTCGTACCACCGATCTGCCCAGCCATGGAAGGTGATCGGCACGCCCAACGACCGGGCCAGTGTTCGCATGTCGTCCTCGAGCGGGCCGGCCCCGAAGACATCGAGCGCGACAGGGACTGAATGGTCGCGAGCGAGAGTGGCCGCGACCTGCACCGCGGTCAGCGGTCTCTTCTCAGGCGAGAGCCGCCCGGCGAATACCAGCCGCAACGTCGCATCCGACTCAGCGACCGGAACCGGCAGTCGGCGCGTCCCGCTCGAATCCGACACGGGGTTGACGACCACCCACAGGCGGGAAGAGTCGAGCCCGTACAGCGCAGCCATCTCCGCGGCAACAGGGTGGGACACGGCGATCCACGACCCCGCTCGCCGGTAAAGCAGTTTGGCGAGAGCCAGCTGGAATCTGGTCGAGCGGCTTGCTGTCGCCCGCTGAGGTACATGCAGTGTGTGGTCGCTGATGGTCACGCTGGGCCGGATGGGCGCAGGAAGGGTGGCGGCGACGATCAGCGCGACGAGGTTCCAGTACGGCATCACTGACAGGACCGCATCGACAGGGGTGTCGCGGAGTGCTCGCCGCACTCGGGGTACTGAACCCACGAAACTGCGCAGTCGACTGCTCACATCCGCGACCTCGAGGTTGGCCGTGGCCAGGTCGTCTTCCGACGGGTTGGTGAGCAGAACGCGTACCCGGTATCCCCTCGCCTGCAGGGCGGACGCCCACCTCGAGGCCACGTGCTCCGCGCCGCCGCCGGAGAGACTGGGGGCCAGGATCGCCACGGTTTCCGGCCCTGGAGCCTTCACGGCAGGTCCTCGCGTGCCAGACGAATGCTCCGCCGTTCGTGCAAGAGGATCGACCGGCAGACGACAGCCAGAAATGCGGGCCCTTTCACGAGATATCGCGTCCCCAGCCGCTTCGGCTCCTGAGCAAGCCGCCACAACCATTCCGCTCCGAGGCGTCGAAGGACGGAGGGTGCTCGACGCGCCGTTCCTGCGGCGAAATCAACTGCGGCGCCTGCACCGATGTACACGCCCGGCGGAAGCATCGAGCGCCAGTGCGTGAACCACATCTCCTGTTTCGGTGCCCCGAGGCACAGGAAGACGATGTCCGCGGAAATATTGCACAGTTCGTCCACGACCTCTTTGGATCTCGGGTCGTCCACGACGGAGAGGTAGGGGAAGGGTACGCTCACCACCTTCGCGCCCGGGTGCGCCTCCTGCAGTCGCGCGACGGCCAGGCCGCTCACACCCGCGCTGCCTCCGGCGATCGCCACCGTCCACCCCTCACGTTCCGACTCGCTCACAAGGAAGGGCAACAGGTCGGCGCCGGTGTGCCGATGCACCCCGGTTGCGCCGAGGAGCCGCGCAAGCATCGTCAGCGGAGCCCCGTCGATGAGCCGTAGCCCTGCGTCCCGATACGCCCCGCGGAATTTCGGATCCCTGTCGAGATCGATTGTCTGATCGACGTTCGGTGTGACGACCAGCACCGGCTGAGCCATGTTCCGCATCACCCGGATGCGCTCCAGCAGCACCGCAGGCGATCGCCAGAACAGCGGCTCTCCTGCCAGGGTCAGGCTGCCGTCCGCGTGCACACGCAACCTGGTGAGCGTGGTGGCGGAGTCCGTCCTCAGCTTGAAGTCAGTCATCGCTCGGCCAATCGGCGTAGATCTGACCGACGACAGCGGGGGCACTCAGCGATGTGACGGTGTCCCGAACGGCAGACCTGCTGATCGCCCCGGAGGATGCGACACGATCTGCGATCTCGCTCGGATCGCGGCCGGTCACGTAGCCGGTGCTCTCGTTCACCACGAGCCCTCCGGTGTCAGAGCCCTGTGTCACGACCGGCACGAGTCCGGCAACCATCGCCTCGACCAGGACACAGGGGAAGCCCTCGTATCCGGGATGCGACGTCATGAGGAACACACCGCTTCGCGCCAGCGTCTCTGCGACTTCAGCCGGTTCGACCCGGCCACGGACCTGCACCCGGTTCCGGAGCTCGGCCGGCATCTGCTCAACACGCTCACGCAGGGCGGCCAGGCGCGTTCCTGATCCCAGCATCTCGAGCGACCAATCCCGTTCGGGATGCGCAGCGCTGAGCTTTTCGAACACATCGATCGCCAGGGCAGGGTCCTTCGGAGCTTCCAGCCGGCCGACCCAGACGATCCTGTCCGCGTCCCGGTCGCGACGACCCGCGACGACCAGGTCGGGGTCGAACCAGGTCGGCGAGAATCGAGTCCGCGGATTCCAGCTGCGAATCGTCTCCGCGTAAGCCTCGTTGAAGACGGTGACGGTTTTCGCCTTGTGCACGACGCTCTTCTCGAGTCGTCCGTGTGCGTCGTGGAACAGCCGCCACAGGGAGTCGGACGTGTCGCCGGTGAGGCCGTTCCTCTGGGTGTGGACGAAATAGCCCTGAGGTACTCGCACAAGGAAACGCAGCGCAAGGGCGACATCCATTCGGTGCGCCTCAACCATCCGTCGTTCAGGAAGCCGCGTTCGGTACCGGAGAAGTCCAGCCATCAGCCGGATCGAATGCGGGACCTTCCTCGAGAGATCTGCGGGATCCAGGCGTACGACCGGAAGGAACCACACGAAACGGTCGCCGAACTGGTGTCGCTCCCACCGGCCCAGGCGGCGAGTCGATGGGCCCGCCCCGGTGTCCACGCCCACGATCGCCAGCCTCAGGCCCTCAGGGGAATACCGGCAGATGCCACGCAGGATGGTGTCGATCCCCCCTGGGGACGGGCGTGCAGGGTCGAACTGATGGACGATGATCCGCTCCACCGCGTCGGGTCCGGACGGGCGTCCAGGTGCCCGTGCCGTGGGATCGGCTGAGACCGTCATTTTCGGAGCTTCACGCGCTTGACGGTTGTGGTGTCCGGCTCGTACCCGTATGTGCCGTAGCCCAGTTCGTATCCGGCATTCGACCCCTTGGTCGGCAGCATCGTCAGAACGATCCCCGACACCGGCGCACCGACGTTTGCCAGGGCGGCCAGGGCGCCCCTGAGCTGGTTCTTGTGGGTTCGACCAGCCGCGACGACCATGATCGTGCCGCCGACCTTCTTGGCGAGAATGGCCGCGTCGGTGACCGGCAACAGCGGCGGCGAATCGAAGAGAACCACGTCGAAGCTCTCGTTGAGCTCGGCGATGAGCTGCGACATCCGTGTCGAACCCAACAGTTCGCTGGGGTTCGGCGGTACGTGGCCGGCGGGAAGAACGAAGAGCCCTGCCATTCCCCACGGCTGCATGACGTCCCGCAGCTCCGCTCGCCCGATCAGCACGTCGGTGAGCCCGATGGCACCTTCCAGGCCCATGTAGTCGGCGACCGTCGGCCTGCGGAGGTCGGCATCGACCAGGAGCACTCGAAAACCGGCATCAGCGAGGGCAATGGCGAGGTTGGCGCCGGTCGTACTTTTTCCTTCGCTCTGGATGGAGGAGGTGATGACGAAGCTGCGTTCTGCCCGCGCCACTTCCAGAAACGACAGATTCGTCCGCAACGTGCGGAACGACTCGGCACGGCGACTCTGCGGGTCAGCGTGCACGGTAAGAGGGTTGTCCCTGGCGTTCGGGTCGAATCCGATGCCGCCGAGCACGGCGACATCGGTGACCTGCTTGAGATCGTTTTCGTTTCGGATCCGCGTTTCGAGCGTCTCACGCAGAATGGCGATCAGGATCCCGATGATCAACCCGGCGGCAGCACCCAGGGCGAGGTAGAGCGGGATGTTCGGACTCGCTGGCCTCAGCGGCACCGTCGCTTCCTGGGCACGCGTCAGCTTCACCGGCGAAATGGCCTCATCCAGCGCCGGAGTTTCGACGTCCTGGACCACCGCCGCAAGGTTCTGTGACGCGGAGTTCGCGATGGCCGCAGCACGTTCAGCGTCCGTGTCGTTCACGGTGATGGCAATGATCGACGTGTCCAGAGGCGCAGAAGCCACGATCCGCGTCGCCAGGAGTTCCGGCGACATGTCCAGGTCGAGCTGACGTATCACCGGCAGCAGGACGAGGGGTGTGGACACGAGGTCGGAATAGGTTCTCACCCTCTGCACGCTGAACGCATTGCCCTGTACGAGGTCGGAAACCGTGCCGGCGGATTGCGTCGAAACGAAGACCTTCGCGGTCGCGCTGTACGACGGGGTCTGGACCAACGTGACGGCGGTCGCCGCGCCAACGCCAAGGAGGAGCGAGGCGACGACGATCCACCAGCCTTTGCGCAATACGCGGAAATAATCGCGAAGATCCAAGACTCGGCCAATCTCCCGCGCACTTATCGGGGTGGTGCGCGAGGTATCAGTCATGGTGCCATAGTTGGTTCCGCCACGCTGCTGTTGCGAGAAAAAGCCTCTCCCCCAACCCGGGGGGTATTGCCAGAACGCGCCTCCCCGACGACGGAGCTGATCCGCGACTACATTGGGCGATATGAGCACATGGACCGCCGCCGACATCACCCCGCAAAACGGCCGCACCGTGATCGTGACGGGAGCGAACAGCGGGCTCGGGCGGGCAACGAGCGCGGCACTCGCCGCGGCGGGAGCCCGCGTGGTGATGGCCGTTCGCGACGTGACCCGTGGCGAGGAGGCGGCCGCCGCAATCCCAGGGCCCATCGAGGTCCGCCAGCTCGACCTCGCCGATCTGGCGTCGATCCGCGCCTTCGCCGATGGGTGGGACGGGACGATCGACATCCTCATCAACAACGCCGGTGTGATGGCGATCCCGGAGGCCAGGACGAAGGACGGCTTCGAGATGCAGTTCGGCACCAACCACCTCGGCCACTTCGCCCTCACAAACCTCCTGCTCACGCGGATCACCGATCGCGTGGTGACCGTCTCGTCCACCGTTCACAGGACAGGGTCCATCGACCTCTCCGACCTCAACTGGGAGAGGAGAACGTATAAGCCCTGGGCGGCATACGCCCAGTCGAAGCTGGCGAACCTGTTGTTCACCCTCGAGCTCCAGCGCCGACTGCAGGGAACCGGATCTCCGCTACGCGCCGTTGCCGCGCACCCCGGCTGGGCGTCGACGAACCTGCAGAGCGGGCCGGCGACAAACGCCGTGTTGAAGCGGCTCAGCAGCCTCGGCAATCGACTCTTCGCCCAGTCGCCGGAGATGGGCGCGTTGCCGACCCTCTTCGCCGCGACGCAGGACCTACCAGGCGCCAGCTACGTCGGCCCCGACGGACGGATGGAGCAGCACGGCCACCCCACACTGGTCGGACGCACCGCGCTCGCGAGTGACGCGACGCTCGCCGCAGAGTTGTGGACGGCATCCGAGACCCTCACCGGCGTGCGCTACCCACTGTGAGCCGTCGAGAGTGCAGCGGTGACTCGAACCTGGCTCGTTTTCAGACCACTACTGCTGTCTCGGCGAGACACGCGCGGCTCGCTACGGTACGACCCAGTGTGTGACGTCGATCCAGATGTTCGCTGAGGCCGCCGTGATCGTGTTCGGGTTCACGGGTATTTTCGAGGTGCCCTGGTACATGTACAGGTACGCGTGGGCAAGGCCGACGCTTGTCCCCATCCTTACGTTCGCCTTCGCCAGGGTTTCGTCCGGTGTTGCCGTGAAACTGCCGACGTAGGCCGCCGGTGTCTCGAAGGTGATCTTCAGGGCCTTGTTCTTGTAGTTCTCGACTGATGCGATCCCGTGGGACACATGCATCGCATCATTGATGGCGAGCCATTTCCCGGTGGCGCTGTCGCGTCGGATGGCGCCGAACACCTTCGTTTGAACGAGGTCCGTCGGCGGAGCGGCGACGACGGCCGTGGAAGGGGCTGGGGCTGCCTGAGACGCTTGGACGGCCGGGGAGATGAGCAGGGTCGCCGCAACCGCGAGGGATGCGACGAAAGCTGATTGGCGGAGATTCTTCATTGTGTTTGCAGCATACTGGCCCGCGGGGTGGCGCCAGTCCCGTCCGTGGGCGATGGCATCCACAGTGCAGCAGAGGCTCCAACGGGGCTCCCTGTGGAGCCTCTGCTGCAGTCTCGGCAGGGGAACGAAAAAGGGAGCCCGCGTGGACTCCCTTTTTAACAGCGTGGCGAGTGAGGGATTCGAACCCCCGAATGCTGAGCAGTCTGATTTACAGTCAGATCCCTTTGGCCGCTTGGGTAACTCGCCAGACGCACTCGACCGACTTGTACAGACAACCGAAGGCGCGTGAAAATAGTACCCTTGCCGGTCGTCTTCCGGAAATCGGCCGCCCTCAGGCCCCTGCGACCGGCGGCAACTGCAACAGCGCGCCCTCGTGGCGGCAGGTCAGCGCCGCGATGAGCATGGCGTCGTCGAGGAGCTTTCCCCATCCGGCGTCGTCGGCGGGCACACCGTCGAGGAGGATCGTGCGCACTGCGGCCGCGAGTGTCGCGTCACCGGCGCCCATCGTGTCGATGACCGGCTCCTGCAGAGGAACGATCGGTCTCGACACCGTTCCCGCGGACGTCGAGACGGATGCCCCGTCGCGGCCGGCCGTGGCGAGCACGGTCGCGGTGCCCGCCTGGTGCAGCAGGTCGACGAGGTGCGGCAGATCGGTGCCGTAGAGCAGTTCGGCATCCTCGTCCCCGACCTTGCACAGCAGAGCGGTGGCACCGATGCGCTCGAAGTTCGCGACGAAGCGATCGAGGTCGTTCATCATCCCGCTCCGCGGATTCGGGTCGATCACGAGCCGGCGGCCGGGATTGGCCACGGATTCCTCCAGCCCGGCAGACTGCTCGTCGTCGTCGAACGGGAAGCAGCTCACGACGACGAGTCTGGCGTCGGCGATGGCGAGCCTCTCGTCGTCGCCGAACACGATCCGGCGCCGCTGTGCGGCCTGGTTGAAGCTGTACCTGGGTTCTCCTGCGCTGCGGTCGCTGACCGCACGCGATGAGCCGAGGAGACCGGGGGTTGCGATCAGTTCGACACCGTACTGGTCGAGGAAGGCGCGGATGCTCCTGCCGTCCGCATCGTCTCCGACCATCGCGATGAGGGTGGTAGGCACGCCGAGCCTGGCGAGACCGACCGCGACGTTGAGCGCGGCGCCGCCGACGAATTCGCGGCTCCCGGCGGCATCCGTGAGCTCGTCGATCAGTGCGTCTCCGATCACGATCACGCGGTCATCGTCCCTGTGCATGCAGTGCCCTTTCGTCCGTTCCGAGCGTCCCACACCGGCTCGGCTTGCGCCACTGCCGGGGAGCATCCGCGCGCGTCGCTATGCTGGCCACTGGCATCCACGCTCACAAAAAGGGGTCCCATGGCGGGCATCGAAGAGGTCGCGCGTCGCGCAGGCGTCTCAACGGCGACGGTATCGCGCGCGCTCAGCGGGCGCGGCTACGTCTCCGACGCGACCAGGCTCAAAGTCGCCCAGGCTGCGAGTGAGCTGGACTACGTCGTCTCGTCGAACGCCTCCAGCCTCGCGTCCGGCAGGACCCGCAACGTCGGTGTCGTCGTTCCGTTCCTCAACCACTGGTTCTTCGCTTCGGTCATCGAAGGTGCTGAGAGCGCTCTACTCCGGCTGGGCTACGACCTCACGTTGTACAACCTCACCGGGGGCGGAGAGGAACGCAAGAGCGTGTTCGACCACTTCCTGCTGCGGCAGCGGGTTGACGCCGTCATCGCCATCGGCCTCGAACTGACCGAGGACGAAGTGTCGAGTCTCCACGCCATGGGCAAACCGCTGATCGGCGTCGGTGGGCCCATCGCCGGTGTGTTCAGCCTCACCATGGACGACGTCTCGGTGGCCAGGCTGGCCACCGAACACCTCATCGGCCTCGGGCACACCCGGATCGCGCACATCGGCGGCGGGCAGGAATTCGACCTGGACTTCCATCTGCCGTCCAACCGTCGGATCGGCTACGAGGGTGCACTGCAGGATGCCGGGGTGCAGGTCGACGAGACGCTCTTCCGTCCCGCGGACTTCACCCTCCCCGGCGGGTACGAGGCAGCCAAGCAGCTGCTCGGCAGTCCCCATAACCGGCCGACGGCGATCTTCGCCTCGTCCGATGAAATGGCGATCGGCAGCATCCTCGCCGCACGCGACCTTGGCCTGCACGTTCCGCACGACGTCTCGGTTGTCGGCATCGACGACCACCAGCTCTCGACGTTCTTCGGGCTGACGACGGTCGCGCAATTCCCCCGACGCCAGGGAGAGCAGGCCGTCGAGGCCCTGATGCAACTCCTGGAACCCGCGACGACCGTTCCTTCGAGCGCAGACGTCCCTCTGCCGTACGAACTCATCGTGCGGTCGTCGACAGCACGGCCCCCGCAGTAGCGGAGGCCGCGGTCGCGTCTCAGGCCAGGGCTCTGGCCTTGAGAGCGGCGAACTCTTCGGGAGAGATGGCGCCAGATTCGAGGAGGCTCTGAGCCTTCGCTATCTCGTCTGCTGAACTGGTCGACGCGACGGAGCGGATGTATGCGTCGGTCTCCTTGCGCGCGTCTGCGGCGCTGCGCATCGACCGCTCGCTCATGCCCTTGCCGCGCGCGATCACGTAGACGAGCAGTGCCAGGATCGGCAGGAAAATGAGGAAGATGAGCCAGAGAGCCTTCCCCCATCCGTTGAGCGTGTGGTCACGGAAGATGTCGCCGATGACGCTGAACAGGGCGAAGAAGTACGCCATGAGCACGTAGATCCAGAAGAACCAGACGAACACGCTCCAGAAGCTATCCCACAGTTCCATTTCTCCCCACTCCTCCGACGGGATCGAGGTCCGTCGAGAAGAAACCTATTCCCATACCGCGCACAGAATGCCTGACCGGTCCGAACTTCACCCCATCCGGGTGGCATCCGTCGTGGATCGCATCCGTGTGCGCTCTCACGCCTTTTCGGCCGGTCCGCCTGGGCCGCTGAGCTCGTGCACGGCGAGACGATTCGTGCTGTACATCACGGCGTCGCCGACGAGGTCGAAGTGCCTCAGCTGCGCCTCGAGATCGGGTCGGACGCGGCTGTACGCGACGCTGATGCCCTGGTCTCTGAGCCAGGCGAGCGTCGAGGTGGCGGACTCCGCTCCGGTCACGTCGAGGTCGGTGACGGCCTCCATGTCGAGGACGAAATTCCGCACCTGGCCGGCCCCCGCCGCCGCCACGGCCTTGCGCACCGAATCCTCGAAGACGCCGGCGTTGGCGAAGAACAGTGGGGCGGCGAAGCGCATGATCACAAGCCCGGGTGCGCTCACCGAGACGTCGGGTGCCACGGGCAGGAGCGAATGACGCGGCGAGTCGTCGCCGCCGAGCACGTCGATAGCCGGGTTCGCTGCCCGCCGCGCCAGGTCGATGAGGGACAGGACGAACGCCACGACGATACCGGCGATCGGGCCGAGGAGAAGGGCGCCGGCGAAGCACGCGGCGCCGACGACGAACTCCGACCGGCGGAGTCTCCACAGCGAGGCGAATTCGCGGATCCCCAACAGGGGAAGGATGGCGACGAACACGATCGCCCCGATGGCCGAAGACGGAATGTCTTCGAGCAGCGCCGTTCCGAACAGGACGAGGAGGAGCGTGCCGACGGCGGCGACGAGAGAGGGCAGTTGGGTCCGCGAGCCCGCCTGGTCCATCGCCGCCGTCCGCGAGGTGGATGATCCGACCGCGAACCCTCCGGACATCCCTGCGGCCACATTGCTCGCACCGAATGCCATCAGGTCGCGGTTCGGGGTGGTCGGGTAGCCGCGCTTCTCGCCGTAGCTGCGTGAGACAAGGAGCCCCTCGGCCATCGTCACCATGGCCAGGGCGATGGCTGAGGGGATCAGCTGGAGCCAGGTCGTCCACTGGAGAATCGGCCAGGTGAGTGTCGGGGGTCCTGCGTCGACCGGCCCGAGGACCGCGACGTCCATCGCCTCAAGCCCTGCGACGACGACCAGGATCGTGGACAGGATGAGGACGACGAGAGCCCATGGCACCGCGCGGGCGATCCGCCTGCCGACGATGAGCACGACGAGCGAGCCAGCCGCAATCACGATGGACCAGCCGTTCGCGGCAGGAAGTCCGCCGACGAGTGCGACGACCTTGCCGATGAACTCCTCACCACTGTCGATCTTCACCCCGAGCATCTTCGCGACCTGCGACACCATGATGTCGAGGGCAAGCCCCCCGACGAACCCGATGAGGATCGGCTTGCTGAGGAAGTTGGCGAGGAACCCGAGTTTGAAGACGGAAGCGAGAACGAGCAGCACACCGCAGATGATCGCCTGGGCCAGCGCCAGTGTGACGTAGTTCGCGCTGCCGGCGACCGCGAGACCGCCCAGGGACGACGCCACGAGTGCTGCAGCGGCGGCGTCGGGTGAGGCGACGAGCTGGCGGGACGAGACGATGAGCGCGTACACGACGGCCGGGAGAATGAGGGCGTACAGTCCGGCGGTCGGCGGCAGCCCAGCGATCTGGGCGTACCCGATGTTGAGCGGGACCGCGATCGCCAGCAGAGTGACGCCCGCGAGCACCTCTGTCGTGACGTTCCGTCGGGTCAGTCCCTGGAGCACTACCGCCTGCTTCCTCACCGGATCGCGGACCGGTCGGGACCACAATAAATAGCCACGGCACCAGTGCGCCCCATCTGTTCGGGGTGAGAGTCGCCCGTCCAGGACCACGCGGTCGGGCGGGGTCCTAGCGGTGACGAGGATCGTTGGCTTAGGCTCTCGACATGCTGGCCACGTCGTCGATGATCCGCCTGTCCGGTGGCAGGTTCCGCATGGGGTCGAACGCGTTCTACCCCGAGGAATCGCCTGAGCACATCACCGACGTCGCCGCATTCGATCTCGACAGGCATCCGGTGACCAACGCCCAGTTCGCGGCGTTCGTCGCGGACACCGGCCACGTGACGGTGGCGGAGCGGGCGCTCGACCCCGTCGACTTCCCCGGCGTACCTGTGGAGGCTCTCATCCCCGGCGCTCTCGTCTTCACGCAGACACCCGGCCCGGTCGACCTCGGGAACTGGCGCCAGTGGTGGTCGTGGGAGCCGGGCGCCCAGTGGCGGCATCCGTTCGGGCCGGAGTCCGACCTCACAGGCAAGGATGACCACCCCGTCGTCCATATCGCGTTCGAGGATGCCTCCGCGTACGCCGCATGGGCAGGGAAACGACTGCCCACGGAGACAGAGTGGGAGTTCGCCGCGCGGGGCGGCAGTGACGATGCCACGCCGTACGCCTGGGGCCGGGAGCCCCGCGTCGACGGCGCGTTGATGGCGAACACGTGGCAGGGTCGGTTCCCTTATCTGAACACCGGTGCAGACGGATGGGTGGGAACCTCCCCTGTGGGGTCGTTCCCGGCGAACCCCTTCGGATTCTCCGACCTGATCGGCAACGTGTGGGAGTGGACGAGCTCGTACTTCCTGCCACGGCACGAGGTCCCGTCGAGCGACACTTGTGCGGACCTTCTCGCAATGAGCACTGCGGACGAGGGGTGCGGGTGCGGTTGCAGCCCTGGCGACGACGCCCGTCGCACCAGGAGCATGGAGCCGGGGTCTCGCATCCCGCGCCGGGCGTTGAAGGGCGGGTCCCACCTCTGTGCTCCCGAATACTGCCTGCGCTACCGCCCGGCCGCTCGCTCCCCACAGGCGGACGACACGGCAACGACGCACATCGGGTTCCGGTGCGCCCGGGATGCCGGCTGACCCTCGCACACAGCCGAATCCGGGCCGATAGACTCGGCGCATGGCAGATTCATCGTTTGACGTGGTCAGCAAGGTCGACAAGATGGAGGCGGACAACGCACTCCACCAGGCGCACAAGGAGATCGAGCAGCGCTACGATTTCAAGGGGACTGGGGCATCCATCGCACAGTCCGGCGACAAGATCCTCATGAAGGCGAACAGCGAGGAGCGCGTGAAAGCGATCCTCGACGTCTTCCAGACGAAGCTCATCAAGCGCGGCATCTCGCTGAAGAGCCTCGACTCGGGCGAGCCGTTCGCCAGCGGCAAGGAGTACCGCATAGAAGCGGAGCTCAAGGACGGCATCACGCAGGAGAACGCAAAGAAGATCAATAAGATCATCCGCGACGAGGCGCCGAAGGGCGTCAAGAGTCAGATCCAGGGCGACGAATTGCGTGTCCAGTCGAAGAGCCGCGACGACCTCCAGGAGACGATCGCCCTGCTCAAGGGCAAGGACCTCGACATCGACCTGCAGTTCATCAACTTCCGCTAGGTCGCTTGCCCGGAGCGGTCTCGTCCAACCAGCCGACAACGGCATCCGCGAAGTCGTCCGGTCGGGTTTCGTGGACGTCGTGCCCGGCGTCGATCTCGACCAGGCGACAGTCCGGGATGAGTGTGGACACCTCCACGAGCAGGTCTTGAGGGATGGAGCTCGACGGCCCTCCCCCGATGAGCAGCGTGGGCGCAGCGATCCCGGGCAGCACACCCCACCACCGGCGCGTCGGATCGTTGACCTCGTCGAGGATCGCCGAGACGACCACCCAATCGAAGTCGAGCGGCTCATCCGGGCGCTCGGGGACCCGCTTCGCGCGCGGATACGGCGGAGGAGCATCCTCGACGACGAGCCGTGCGACGAGGTCCGGGCGGGCGGATGCGACGAGGTAAGCGACCGTTCCTCCCATCGAGTGCCCGACGAGGACGACATCCACGAGCCCGAGAGCATCGAGCACGCCGATGACATCGTCGCGCATCAGGGGGAACGAATACTCCCCGGGCCTGTCGCTGGCCCCGTGGCCGCGCAGGTCGACGGCCACGACGCGGAACCGGTCCGAAAACCGTGGTTCGACCGCATCCCAGCTCGAGGCTCCTTCTCCGAGCCCGTGCAGGAGGACCGCAGCAGGCGCTCCCCGGTCTCCTGAGACACGGCACGCAATCGTCACGCCGCCGGCGGTCTCCACCATCTGCAGGTCCACCCGCCCACCATAGCGCCGCGGCCGGGGCTAGGCTCTGGCCAGGAAACCCTGCGGATGGAGTTGACATGAGCGTGCTCGTTCTCGGTGCCGGCCCGGTCGGGTCGACCGCGACGCGAACCTTCCTCGATGGCGGGCACGAGGTGACAGTGGCGACGCGGTCGACGACCGTGCTCCCCGGAGCCCGCGCCGTCGGGCTCGACGCGACGGACGCAGCGGCCCTGACACGCGCGGCCACGGGATGCTCCACGATCGTCGTCTGCACGAATCCGCCGTACCACCGCTGGCGTTCCGAGTGGCCTCCGATCGTGGATGCCGTGATCCAGGCGGCTCGGTCCACAGGCGCGGACATCGTGATGGTCGGCAACCTGTATTCATACGGGCACGCGACGATGCCGATGACCGAGCGTTCTCCCGAGATCCCGGCCGAGTCGAAGGGGGAGGTGCGTCGCGACCTCTGGGGAACTCTTCGCGCCGCAACCGAACGCGGCGACGTCCGCGCGGTCGAGGTTCGGGCAAGCGACTACTTCGGGCCTGGCGCGACCGGTGACGCCCACCTGGGCACACGGTTCTTCGGCCCGATCCTCGCCGGTAAACGGTCGTCCGCGGTGGGAGACCCTGACGCGGCCCACAGCTGGGCCTATCTGCCGGACATGGCGAAGACCCTCGTCGCGGCATCCTCGTACGACGGCGACTGGGGGCGGATCTGGCACGTCCCGGCGGCCACAGACCTCAGCCGCACGGAGATCTGCCGGCAGATCGACGCACGCTACGGGGTCACCGGCTCGGTGACCGGTCTGCCGTCGTGGCTCCTCCGCACCGTCGGCGTCTTCAACCCGGTGCTCAGGGAGGTGGCCGCGTCGAGCTACCAGATGACCGCTCCCTTCCTGTCGGACGCCTCGGAGACGGGACGCGCACTGGGCGTGTCGGCCACGCCGTGGGAAAGTGCGCTCGACGACACCGTCGCGTTCTATCGCGGGCAGAAGTCCGTCTAGGCCGCCATCCGGCGGACAGCCAGCCGCCCCACGAGACCGACAGCCAGCACGAGGACGCCGATCACGATGCCGACAGGTGGAAGCGTGACGACGAGCACCAGGCATCCGACCATGCCGAGCACCTGCAGCCAGCGCGGGAACCGCCGCTGGGGAGCATCCTGCCTGAATGCAGCCAGGTTCGCGACGAAGTAGTACAGCAGCACCCCGAACGATGAGAAGGCGATCGCCCCCCGAAGATCGGCGACGAGCACCACGACGAGAACGATCACGCCGAGGGTGAGCTCGGCGCGGTGCGGGACCCGGTATCGCGAATGAACCGCCGCCAGCGAGCGGGGAAGATCGCCCTCGCGCGCCATGGCCAGGCTCGTCCTGCCGATGCCGGCAATGAGGGCGAGCAGGGCTCCGAGAGAGGCAGCTGCCGCTCCGATCCGGACCACCGGCGCCGTCCAGTCCCAGCCGCCTGCCGTGGCCACGTCGACGAGCGGCGCTGCGGACGAGGCGAGGGCGACAGGTCCCAGGGTGCGCAGCGACACGAGTGCAACCACCGCGTAGATCACGACCACGATCGCGAGTGCGCCGAGGATCGCCCGGGGAATGGTGCGCGCCGGATCGCGCACCTCCTCACCCATGGTCGCGATGCGGGCGTACCCGGCGAACGCGAAGAACAGCAGGCCGGCCGACTGCAGGATGCCGTAGACGCCCGCATCGAAAACCCCGTGGGTGCCGAGCCAGACGGAGATCGGGTCGCCTCCGATGAATGCGAAATCGACGGGAGCCGTCGGCGCCGCAAGCCCGGCGGTGACGACGACGGCGAGCACGAGCAGCGTCACCACGACGAGCACACGGGTGAGCAGCGCTGTCCTGGTGACCCCGACGTAGTTCACGGCCACGAGACCGGCGACAGCGACGACGGCCACGGGCTTCTCCCACCCGGCGGGCGCTGCATAGGCAGCGAAGGTGAGGGCCATGGCCGCGCAGCTCGCGGTCTTGCCGATGATGAAGCTCCAGCCCGCGGCGAAACCCCACCAGGGGCCGAGCCGCTCCCGGCCGTACAGATACGTCCCACCTGAGGACGGATACTGGGCCGCGAGCTGCGCAGACGCCGACGCGTTGCAGTACGCGATGACCGCGGCCACGACGAGTCCGACGAGCAGACCCCAGCCCGCTGCGGCCGCCGCCGGGGCGAATGCGGCGAAGACGCCGGCGCCGATCATCGAGCCGAGGCCGATGAAGACGGCATCCCCGAGTCCCAGGCGCCGCGCGAGCCGATCAGTCACACCCACACGCTACGCGAGTTGCCGGGTTTGCCGGGGTCCGACCTCGGGGGAACCCCCTCAAACCCGGCAACTCGCGTGTGGGGGCTACACCGGCAGGTCGTCGAGCGCGTCGTCCTCCTTGCCGTCAGAGACGCCGAGCGAGAGGGTCTCTCCGCGGAAGAACGCCGGGCGACGGATCGCCTGGATGATCATGATCACGATGCCCGAGATGATGACAGTCATGCCGAGGATGAACACGAGACCAACGCCCCCGATGTTCGAACCGCTGCCGTAGTCCGGGTCCATGCTGTCCTTGATAGTCACGAAGAACAGCACGGCGAGGATGATTCCTCCGACCAGCGGGAACAGCAGCTGGAAGAAGAAGTTCCTGGCCGAAGCGAAGAACTGCTTCCTGAAGTACCACACAGCCGCGAACGCGGTGATGCCGTAGTAGAAGCAGATCATCATGCCGAGGGCGGTGATGGTATCCCAGAGCACGTCTTCGGAGATGAACCGCATGATGGCGTAGAACGCGGATGCCACGACGGCCGAGACGATCGTCGCGTATCCGGGGGTGAGGAACCGCGGGCTGACCTTCGCGAACTTCGCGGGCAGGGCGCCGTAGTGCCCCATGGCCAGCAGGGTGCGGGCCGGTGACACAAACGTCGACTGCAGCGAAGCGGCCGAACTGGACAGCACCGCGATCGAGACGAGGATGGCGAGCGGTCCGAGAACCGGCCCGGCCAGCGCGAAGAACACGTTGCCCTGGATGTCCTCGTTGCCGAGCCCGAACTCGCCGGTCCCGGTGCCTGCGAAGCTGATCGACGCCGTGGCGATGAGCAGGTACAGGATGACGATGATGACGACGGTGAGGGTGGCGGCGCGACCGGGGGTCGACCGTGATCCCTTCGTCTCTTCGTTCATCGTCAGCGTGACATCCCAGCCCCAGAAGATGAAGATCGACAGGGACAGGCCGGCGGCGAATGCACTGAACGACTCGACGGCGAAAGGGTTGAACCACTCGAGGCTGACCGGTGTGGCGTCGAACGCCGTTCCGTTGGCGACGTGGATGAACGCGACGACTCCGAACAGCACGAGCACGAGCAGCTGGAAGCCGACGAGCACGTACTGCACCTTCTGGGTGGTCTGCATGTCGCGATACGAGATCGCGGTCGCACCGAGCATGAATGCGAGGCAGGTGACGACGTTGATGATCGGGTTCAGGGCGAGATCGGCGATGTCGGGGTTGTTGAAGATCTGCGCGAGCATCAGGTAGAAGAAGTCCACCGCGATCCCGGCGAGGTTCGACAACACGAGGATCGTCGCTGCGATGAGCCCCCACCCGGCCATCCAGCCGATCCATGGGCCGAACGCCCTGGTCGCCCAGGTGAACGATGTGCCACTGTCAGGCATCGAACGGTTGAGTTCGCGGTAGCCGAAAGCGACGAGAAGCATCGGGATGAACCCGACGAGGATGATGGCCGGGACCTGGAGTCCGACCTCTGAGACGGTGGGGCCGAGTGCTGCCGTCATCGTGTACGCCGGTGCGATGCACGAGATTCCGATGACGATGGCACCGATCAGGCCGACCGAACCCGCGCTCAGGCCTTTCTTGGACAGCCCGTGTTCGGCTTTGGTTTCAGTCATGATGTCAGTCCTCGATGCTCAGAACGGAGTCGCGGGGAACCACGACCATGGGGACGGGCAGTTCGCGCAGCATCTTCGCTGCCGTGGAGCCCAGGAAGATGTGGCGTGGTTTCGCCAGGCGGCTGGACCCGACGAAGACGAGTTCTTCCGGTTCCCAGTCGACCTGGTTGACGGCATCCTCCACCCGGTTGCCGGATGCCGTGAGCACCGACACGTCGAGATCCCCCGGGAGGTGCTCGGCGGCGTATGCGAGCACCTGCTCGGCGTGGGTGGCCGCCCGCTCGGCGACCGCAGGCGGCGTGGACATGTCGTCCATGTCGAGGGTCACGAGGGAGATCAGGCGGAGCGGCACGTGGGCCGCTCGCGCCGTCAGGACAGAGGCATCCAGCAGTTCATCCGCTCCCGGCCGCGTGCCGATCGCGCAGGTGATCCGCGAGATGTTGTTGAGGCCGATCGTCGAGCTGGAGCCCTCGGGCGCCAGGGCGACGGGAACGACTGCCGAGTGCAGGAGGGCGCTCGCCACGCTACCCACCGTGGCACGGCCGAGGAGACCGCCGCGTGCGGCGCCGACGACGATCATCGACCCCTCGAGGTCACGGCTCGTGTCGAGCAACCCCCTGGCGAACGACTCGGCGTAGACGATGTGACCCTCGGTCGGCACGTCCCGAGGGACGACGGCGGCCGCTTCCTTCAACCAGCCCTCAGCTGTTTCGTGGAGGAAACGCTCGTAGCCGGCATCGGACGGGACGAGTGTCGGCCGTGCCTCGCTGTGCAGGACGGTCACGATGTCGAGGCTCGCGCCCATCGACCGTGCCAGCCGCACCCCGAGCGCAAGCGCATCCGCGCCGGCCGGTGTATCGGTATAACCAACGATGTAACGCATGTGCAGGGGTGCTCCTTTGCGGTTCGGGTACTGCAGGGAAAAGCCGTGTGATGCGGTCGAAACGGTCGGGGTCGGGTTCTGGCGTGGGGTCAGGAACGGTCGGCGAGAATGGCGTCCGCTGTCTCGCGACCCATCCGGATGGCGCCGTCCACGTGCTGGTAGCCCTCGGCGGCGAGGTCGCTGCACGACCAGTGGATCGGCCCGACGGCGGTGCGGAGGTCGGCGCCATACCGGTGCAGGCCCCCCATGTCGAAGCTCGCGGCGTAGGCTCCGCGCGTCCACTCCTCTGAGCCCCAGTCACTCTCGTAGTAGACGACGGGATTCAGCGCCTGCTCGCCGTAGTAGTGCGACAGCGAGGTGAGGATGATCCGCTTCCGTTCCTCGGCCGGCAGGGTGAAGAGGTGGTCGGCCTTCTTGTCTGAGACGAAACCGACGAGCGTGCCCCGCGGGTCTTCGAAGTTGGTGTTGTCGTACGCCTCGTGCACGATCTCGTACGGGCTGAACGCGGTGCCGGACAGGCCGGCGTCACGCCAGAACGGCGACTCGTATACGGCGTGGACCTTGATGACGAGACCCAGCGACAGGTGCTGGTGCATCTGCTGCTGGCGCCGGGGAAGCGAAGGCTGGAAGTCGATGCGCGAGTACAGGTTCGGCGGGACGGCGACGATGGCGTGACGCGCCCTCACGCTCATGCCGTCGGCCGTCGCGGTGACCCCCGTCTCCGACCAGTCCAGGCGCCGGACGGGCTGACCGAGGAACACGTCGTCCCCGAGCTTCTCGGCGAGGAGCAGTGGAACCTGCTGCAGGCCGCCGACGACCCGCTTGTCGAGGATGAAGTCGGCGTCGACGAGGTGGGAGAAGCTCCCGGCGGATGCCGCCATGAGGATGGCCTGCAGGGCCGAGAACGCATGCGCAGGCTTGGTGATCATCGCCTCGGCGATGAACAGGGCGATGTTGTCCCTGGCCTCGATGTCGTCCGTCTGGCTCTCCAGCCAGTCGATCCAGGTGACCGAGTCGAGTTCCTCCGCCATCGGATGCGCCCACGGTTCCCGCGGCCCGATCTCGGCCACGAGCACGTCGAGCACACGGATGAGGCGTTCCATCTCGCGCTGCGTCGAGGCTTCGACGGGGAAGATCTCTCCCGTGAACCTCGTGTGGGAGCCGAGGGCGTTGATGTAGACGCTGTCGCCCTCGCGGTAGCGCGAGTAGGTGTCGAGGCCCAGCTCCGCAAGCGTCTCGATCAGCGCGTCCTGGTCGGGGGACACCCACTGGCCGCCGATCTCGAGCGTTGCACCGTCGATGTCGTTGGTCCACAGGCGGCCGCCGACGCGATCGCGCGCTTCGAGCACGGCGACGCTCAGTCCTGCGGCACGCAGTCGTGTCGCCGCGGTGAGGCCGGATGCTCCCGCTCCGATGATGACGACGTCACGTTCCAGGTCGGTCATGGTGTTCTCTCTTCCGGTGGTCACAGGGCGCTCATCACGTGCTTGATCCGCGTGTAGTCCTCGAGGCCGTACGACGACAGGTCCTTGCCGTAGCCGGACATCTTGAACCCTCCGTGCGGCATCTCCGCGGCGAGCAGGATGTGGGTGTTGATCCAAACCGCGCCGAAGTCGAGGTCGCGCGAAACGCGCATCGCGGTGCCGTGGTCCTTCGTCCAGACGCTTGACGCGAGGGCGTACTGCACGTCGTTGGCCATCTCGACGGCTTCCTCCTCCGTCGAGAAGCTCTGCACCGTGAGAACGGGGCCGAAGGTCTCCTCCTGCACGCAGGCGTCCACCTGGCTGACCCCGGTGATCACCGTCGGCGCGTAGTAGAAGCCCGACTCCCCGACCCGGTGGCCGCCGGTCACAACCCTCGCGTGGGCTGGCAGCGACTCGATCACCGTCGACACCTTGGCGAAGTGTGACGCGTTGTTGAGCGGACCGTAGTAGGCGTCCGGGTCCTCGGCGTCTCCGGTCTTCGTGGCCTCGGCGGCCTTGACGAGCTCAGCGACGAACTCGTCATGGATGGACTCGTGCACAAGCACCCGCGTGACCGCAGTGCAGTCCTGGCCGGCGTTGAAGTACCCCGCCCCTGCGACGCCCTCCGCTGTCGCGGCGATGTCGGCGTCGGCGAACACGATCGCCGGGGCCTTGCCTCCCAGCTCGAGGTGCGCCCTGTGGAGGTTCTTCGCAGCGGATGCCGCCACCGCCATTCCGGCACGGACCGACCCGGTGATCGACACGAGCCCGGGCACCGGGTGCTCGGTCATGGCCTGGCCGGTCGCGCCGTTGCCGAGGATGACGTTGAGCACGCCGTCGGGGAGGATGCCCTGGGTGAGCTTGGCGAGGACGAGGGTGGACTCCGGGGTGGTGTCGCTCGGCTTGAGCACGACCGTGTTCCCCGCGGCGAGCGCTGGGGCGATCTTCCAGATCGCCATCATGATCGGGTAGTTCCACGGAGTCACCTGGGCGACGACGCCGATCGGCTCACGCCGCACGAACGACGTGTGTCCCTCGAGGTACTCCCCCGCGCTCTTGCCTTCGAGCACCCGGGCCGCACCGGCGAAGAAGCGCATGTGATCGGCCCCAGCGAGAACCTCCTCGACGCGGATCGCCTCCCGCGGCTGGCCGGTGTTGCGGTGTTGCGCTTCGACGAGCTCGTCCGCGTTCGCCTCCATGGCATCCGCGATCTGCAGCAGCATCGCCTGGCGCTGCCCCGGCGTCGTGCGCTTCCACGTCGTGAAGGCCGTCTTCGCGGCGTCGAACGCCGCGTTCACGTCGTCGATGGTCGAGATCGGCGACCGGGCGACGACGTCGCCTGTGCCCGGATTGATCACGTCGATGGTGTCAACGGCCGACGCGTCGACGAAGCTGCCGCCGATGTAGTTCTGCAATGTGGTGAGAGTGGTCAACGTCATTGTCTGTCCTTTCAGGCGTCGGCTCAGGGAGCCGGGGTCATCGTGTACTTGGTGGAGAGGTATTCGTGGATTCCTTCGAGCCCACCCTCCCGGCCGATTCCGGACTGCTTGACGCCGCCGAACGGGGCGGCCGCGTTGGAGATCACTCCGACGTTCAGCCCCATCATGCCGGTCTGCAGTTTGTCGATCATGCGCTGCCCTCTGGCGAGGTCCTTCGTGAAGACGTAGCTCACGAGACCATACTCGGTGTCGTTGGCGAGCCGGATGGCATCCGCCTCATCGGTGAACGGGACGATGGCGAGCACCGGCCCGAAGATCTCCTCGCGGAGGATGTCCGACCCGGCCTGGACGTCCGAGAGCACGGTCGGCTCGTAGAACGTGCCTTCGCGGTCCACGGCTGATCCGCCGGTGAGCAGGGTCGCGCCCTTGGCGACGGCGTCGTCGACGAGCTGGGCCGCCTTGGCGACGGCGCGGTCGTCGATGAGCGGGCCGATGGTGACGCCATCCTCTGTGCCGCGGCCGATGGCGAAACCCTTCACCCGGTCGGTGACCCGGCGCGCGAACTCGTCGGCGACAGCGGCGTGCACGATGAAGCGGTTCGCTGCGGTGCAGGCCTGGCCGATGTTGCGGAACTTGGCGGCGATCGCACCGTCGACGGCGGCATCCAGGTCGGCATCGTCGAACACGACGAACGGGGCGTTCCCGCCCAGTTCCATCGAGGTGCGCAGCACGTTCTTCGCCGACTGCTCGATGAGCTTCTGCCCGACAGGGGTGGAGCCGGTGAAGCTGAGCTTCCTGAGGCGAGGGTCGTTGAGCAGAGGCTCGGTGACAGCGCCGGACGATGACGTCGTGATCACGTTGAGAACGCCCGCCGGAAGCCCGGCGTCTTCGAACAACCGTGCCACGTACAGCGTGGTGAGCGGGGTGAGCGATGCGGGCTTCACGACCACGGTGCAGCCAGCGGCGAGCGCCGGAGCGATCTTGCGGGTGGCCATCGCGAGCGGGAAGTTCCACGGGGTGATCAGGTAGCACGGTCCGACCGGGTGCTGGGAGACGATCATCCGCCCGGTGCCCTCGGGGTTCGTGCCGTAGCGGCCGGTGATCCGGACGGCCTCCTCGCTGAACCAGCGGAGGAACTCGCCACCGTAGGTGACCTCACCGTTGGATTCGGCCAGCGGCTTGCCCATCTCCAGCGTCATCAGCAGCGCGAACTCGTCGCGGCGCTCCTGCATGAGATCGAACGCCTTCCTGAGGATGTTCGACCTCGTGCGTGGCGGGGTGGCCGCCCACTCGTCCTGGACCGCGACGGCCGCGTCGAGTGCTGCGGTGGCATCCGCGGCCGATGCATCAGCGATGGATGCGAGGACGGCGCCCGTCGACGGGTCGAAGACGTCGATCGTCTTCTCGGTCGACCGCCACTCGCCGCCGATGAACAGCCCCGTCGGCACCTTCGCGAGCAGATCCTTCTCGGAAATCATGCGTTCTCCAATGCGTTGAGGACGACGTCGATGCCTTCGGTGAGCAACGCGTCCGAGATCGACAGGGGCGGGAGGAAACGGATGACGTTCCCATAGGTTCCGCAGGTGAGCACGATCACGCCCGCCTGATGCGCCGCCTTCGCGATTCGGCCGGTCAGCGCAGCATCTGGTTCGTTCGTCTCCGGGTCGACGAACTCGATGGCGATCATCGCCCCGCGGCCACGGACGTCGCCGATACGTGGGTCTGTCGCCTGCGCAGACGAGAACCGGTCGACGATGGTGGCGCCGATGCGGCGGGCCGCCCCGGCGAGGTCGTCTTCGACGTACGTCTCGATGGCGGCGAGTGCGGCCGCGCAGGCGATCGGGTTGCCGCCGTATGTGCCCCCGAGGCCGCCGGCGTGGGTGGCGTCGAGGATCTCGGCCCGTCCGGTGATCGCCGAGAGCGGCAGGCCCCCTGCGATTCCCTTGGCCGTCACGACGATGTCCGGCACGATTCCCTCGTGCTCGCTGGCGAACAGGTCGCCGGTGCGCGCGAACCCTGTCTGCACCTCGTCGGCGATGAAGACGACGCCGTTGGCCCTGGCCCAGTCCACGATCGCGGGGATGAATCCGTCGGCGGGAACGATGAAGCCGCCTTCGCCCTGGATCGGTTCGATGATGATCGCGGCGAGGTTGGCCGCGCCGATCTGCTTCTCGATCATCGAGATGGCGCGCTTCGCTGCTTCGGGGCCGGTCAGTCCGTCACGGAACGGATAGGACATCGGCGCCCGGTAGATCTCGGAGGCGAACGGCCCGAATCCGCTCTTGTATGGCATCGACTTCGCTGTCAGCGCCATCGTGAGGTTGGTCCGCCCGTGGTACGCGTGGTCGAACGCCACGACGGCCTGCTTGCCGGTGTAGCTCCGAGCGACCTTGACGGCATTCTCGACGGCTTCCGCTCCTGAGTTGAAGAGGGCGCTGCGCTTGTCGTGGTCGCCGGGCGTGAGGCGGTTGAGTGCCTCGGCAACCTCGACGTACGAGTCGTACGGCGTGATCATGAAACAGGTGTGGGTGAACGCGGCCACCTGGGCCTGCACCGCCTCGACGACGCGGGGGGCACTGTTGCCGACGCCGGTCACGGCGATCCCCGAGCCGAGGTCGATGAACGAATTGCCGTCGACGTCGACGACCACTCCGCCGCCCGCCGCTTCCGCGAAGACGGGCATCGTGGTTCCCACGGCCGAGGCGACAGCACTGTTCTTGCGCGCCATCAGCGCTTCGGAGCGCGGACCGGGGATCGCGGTCACGATCCTCCGCTCCTGGGCAAGGGCGGGCCCGCCTGTCGCGGTCGTGGTGAGGGTCATCGTCGTCGTTCTCCTTCGCTCGTAGCGTGCTTGCCAGACTAGGAGCGGCTGACTCCCGCTGGAACTGCCGGAATGGCCATCCGGGTCAGGTCCTTTTGCCAGTCTGTCAATTCGCGTACGGTGAGCAGATGCACCCCACCGTTCGCCGATTGCTCGAGACCCGCGCTCTCGACCTCCGCCTGCTGGCAGGGGGCTCATCCGACCGGCTCAGCGCACCGATCTCGTGGATCCACAGCTCCGACCTCGCCGACCCCACGCCGTTCCTCGACGCCGGCCAGCTCGTCCTGACCACTGGCACCCAGTTCGACCCGGCCACGGTCTCTTCCGCCGACTTCGACGCCTACGTCGAACGGCTCATCGCCCACGGTCTCGTCGGCATCGGGTTCGGTACCGAAGTGATCCGCGCGGGCACCCCGCCCGAACTCGTGGCCGCGTGCGCCCGATTCGACATGCCGCTCTTCGAGGTCCCGTACCGGGTGCCGTTCATCGCGGTCATCCGCACAGCTGCCGATCTCATCGCCGAAGCATCCCACGCCAGGGACACCTGGGCGCTCAACGCCCAGCGTGCCATCTCCTTCGCCGCGCTTCGGCCGGATGCCACGTCGGCGATTCTCAAGGAGCTCTCCCGTCAGCTGAACCGTTGGGTCGGCCTCGTGGACTCGCGCGGACACCTCGCCAGGGTCTTCGACGAGGCATCCGCCGTCCCTGCGCTTGCCGGGGACGGCGCCCTCGCCCGGGTGGTGCTCGAGGCGGAACGCCTGATCGGTCGCGGGCAGCGGTCGAGTTCGACGATCAGTGACGAGGCGGGCCAGATCACGCTGCAGACGCTCGGCAGGAGGGGTGCACTTCGGGGTGTTCTCATCATCGCCGGGGATTCGCCGCTGGACGCCGCCGACCAGACCGTCGTGACGAGCGTCATCGCCCTGACCGGGCTGGCGCTGGAGCAGAACCGGGAGCTCGGGCGAGCTCGAGGTCGCCTGCGCAGCGGGCTGTTCCAGACCCTGCTCGAAGGCAATGTCGCGCTCGTTCGCCGTATCGTGCAGCAGATGGGCGGGGAGCTCCCGCCCGAACCGGTGGGGTTCGTTGTCTTCGAACCGACTGCTGCAGGCAGGGAGGGCCTGTTCGGAGACCTCGAGGCGCGTGACGCCGAGTTCGCCGGCGACCTCTTCTTCGCGGCGAGCGACAGCCGGGTGGTTGTCGGGGTGGCAGCGGATGCCGCCGCTGACCTCGCGTCCGAACTGAGCCGGGTGCACAGGCTGCCGGCCGGGGTCTCCGATCCACTGCCCTGGAGCGAGACCGCCACCGGGGTGAGCCAGGCGTCGCAGGCGCTCGGCCGGGTACTGCGGGAGTCAGCGGCTGCCGCGGAGCCGGTAGCCTCGCCGCGCGACGGCGTGGCATCCGTCGCCGTCTTCTCGGAGGTGGCGGAACGCGGGCTGGCCGCGCTGCTTCCGCACGCCGCTGCGGTCGAGGTCGCGCGTGCCCTCCTCAGGCCGGTGCGGGATCACGACGCCGAGCACGACACAGAACTACTCACCGACGTGCGGACCTGGCTCGAGCACAACGGGCAGTGGGACCCGGCCGCGCGGTCCCTCGACATCCACAGGCACACGCTCAAGAACCGGGTCGCGCTTGTCGAACGCCTCACCGGGCGGTCGCTCGCGACCGTGGACGCGCGCACGAACCTCTGGCTGGCGCTTCAGTTCGGGGAGTGAGCCGTCGTGATCGAATCGGTCGGTCCCGAACGGCTATCGGCGAGATCGATCGGTCCGGAACGGTCGCTCACGGTCCTGCCGAATCGCCTTTTCGGACAGATCAGCCTCGTGGTCGGTCGCCGGGCGGATGCCGTCAGTCGAGGTAGGCGGACGCCCAGCGCGTGATCTCGTCGTACGCGGCCGCACGCACCGGCTGCCGCGACAACAGCACGTCGTGCAGCGCGCCGTCGATGCGCGCGACCGTCACGGTCGGGGCGAGTCTCAGCGACTGCTCGGCAATCTCATCGACGACGAGCACGATGTCGCTCGAGAGCATCTCGGGTGTCCAGGTCGCAGAGAGCGTCGAGCGGGCAGAAAGCAGGGTCAGCACAGGGACGGAGATCGACAGCCCGGCGGCGACCCGGTTGTGCCCGGCGAGCACGGCGGCGAGCCAGGCCGGGTGGGCTGCGAAACCGCGCGCAGGCCGCCAGTCGGTGTTGTAGTCCCACTCCCCGTCCATCGTCTTCGACACAGCCCGGGTGTAGAAGCCGAGGTCGACGTTGGGCAGCTGTCCTCTCGGATCGAGCCTCGCCCCGATGTTCGCGAGCGGGGCGATCGCCCGCCGCCCGATCGCGCCGGCCTGGAACTCGAGCCACGGGCTGTTGAGGACGAGGGCGTCAGCGCGACCGGGGTTCCTGTCCGCCCACAGGCTGAGTGTGAGCCCACCGGTCGAATGCCCCATCAGCAGGAGGCGCCTGGACGCCCTGTCATCACCTGGGCCATGGCCGATGACGGAGAGGGCAGCGTCGATGTCCTCGTCGTACACGCTGAGGCTCGTCGCGTAACCCGGGCTGTGGTGCGGTCGCAGGCTGCGGCCGTATTTCCGCAGGTCGAGTGCGTAGAACCGGGCACCCTGCCCGTGCCAGAACTCCGCAAGCTCCTTCTGGAAGAAGTAGTCGGACCAGCCGTGCACGTAGAGCACGTCCCAGCCGCGGGCAGGACCGAACACGGAGCGGATGCCACCGAGAGGAGGCTCCCGTCGCCGCACGAGGGTCGCGACGGTCTCCCCCTCGACATCGTCCTCGAGGACGAGGGTTCGCTGCTCGAACGGCTCACCGAGAACGTCGGGGACCCAGTGGTCCCCTGGCGATCGCTCGGCGCCGGCCATCGGGTGCTACCCCTGAGGCGGGAGTGGCTGCTGGGGCTGCGCGGCCGGCTGGACGTAGCCGGGAGCCTGCGGCTGGACGTAGCCAGGAGCCTGGACAGGCGCCTGAGGCTGGACATGTCCGGGTGCCGGGTATCCCTGCTGCTGGGCGGGCTGCTGAGGGGCGTAGCCCTGCGGCTGGCCGGCGTATCCCTGCCTGCGCGGCGCCGCAGGCAGCGCGCGGGCGACGAACACACCGAGCGCGAAGAATGCACCGTAGGTCAGGCCGGTCGTGATCGAGCCGAAGATTCCCGCGCTGATGATCGCCTGGACGAGGTACTGTCCGCCGTTGATCACCGACCAGATGAAGTTGAGGACGAGCAGGGCTGCTGCGCCGACGGACGCGGCGATCGCGAGCCGCTTGATCAGGTCCGCCGCCGAGACGGCTTTGGCGAACGGCGCGATGTACAGAGCGCTCAGACCGGCACCGGCGATGAAGACCAGAGCGATGAAGATGCTCCAGACCAGCCCGAAGATCTGCTCTCCCCGAAATCCGTAGACCGCGGTGCCGATCGTGGAGAGGATGCTCGTGGCGACGGCGATCCCGATAACGACAGCACCGCCGAAGAGGATCTGCCTCACGACGGCTTTGTCAGCCGTCGGCCGCTGCGCCTGCGGGTATCCGGTCGGGGCGCCTTGCGCCTGCTGGTCGTACGGGGCCTGGGGACTTCCTGCGGTCGACATGCCACCACCCTATCGGGGCGCGGCAAGCCGCCACATGATCGGACGGGTCTCAGCCGCGGGCAGCCTCGGCCCGGGAGATCGCCACCATCTCGTCGCGAGGAACGACCTTGACCCTGGCCCGGCCGTGCGGCTCGCCGAGGGCGATCTCGTGCTGGTCGAGGTTGTGCCAGCCGTCGAGGTCCGTGTAGGTGACTCCGCGGGAGTCGAGCAGGTCGAGAATGGCCTGCTCCTCCGGCGCCTCAGGACTCCACCAGCTGCCTTCGCCGTTGATGACGTGCTTGATCGTCTCCATGGCATCCGACTTGGTGTGTCCGATGAGCCCGACAGGGCCGCGCTTGATCCAGCCGGTCGCGTAGACCCCCGGAACGATGTCGTTGCTGCCCTTCCTGAGCGCGACGCCCTCACGGTTGGGAATCACACCGTGCTTCTTGTCGAACGGGATGCCGTCGAGCGGCGACCCGAAATAGCCGACGGCGCGGTAGATGGCCTGGATGGGCACCTCGCGGATCTCGCCCGTCCCGACGACGCCGCCCTCGGCATCCGGGCGGGTGCGCTCGTACCGGAACGCGGCGACGCGGCCGTTCTCGTCGCCGACGACCTCGAGAGGCTTGGCGTAGAAGTGCAGGTGCAGCCGCCGCGAAGCGGTGCCAGTGGGGCGCTCGCGCCATTTCTGCAGGATCTTGTCGATGACCATGACCTGCTTGTTGCTGGCGATCGCGGTCTTCGACGCGTCGTCGTAGTCGAAGTCCTCGTCATAGAGCACCATGTCGACGTCATTGAGTTCGCCGAGTTCGCGGAGTTCGAGCGGGGTGAACTTCACCTGCGCAGGGCCGCGGCGTCCGAAGACGTGGACGTCGGTGACAGGGGAGGCCTTGAGCCCCTCGTAGACGTTCTCCGGGATCTCGGTGGAGAGCAGGTCATCCGCATGCTTCGCGAGCATGCGTGAGACGTCGAGCGCCACGTTGCCGTTGCCGATCACGGCGACCGACCTGGCGGTGAGCGGCCACTCGCGGGGAACATCCGGGTGGCCGTCGAACCAGCTGACGAAGTCCGCGGCGCCGTAGGATCCCTCGAGGTCGATGCCCGGGATGTTCAGGTCGGCGTCGCGAACGGCACCCGTCGCGAAGATGACGGCGTTGTAGTGGCGCTTGAGGTCGTCGAGAGTGATGTCCGTGCCGAAGTCGACGTTGCCGAAGACCCGGATGTCGCCACGGTCGAGCACCTCGCGGAGGGCGTTGATGATGCCCTTGATCCGCGGGTGGTCAGGTGCGACTCCGTAACGGACGAGTCCGTACGGGGCCGGCAGTCGGTCGAAGAGGTCGATCGACACATCGAACTTGCGTTCGGCCTTAAGGAGGATGTCCGCTGCGTAGATCCCAGCGGGTCCGGCGCCGACAATCGCGAGTCTCAACTTGGTCATCTGCGTCTGGTTCCTTACTTGCTGCGGTCGACGATCGTCTCCGCGAATCGAGTGAGTGCCTGCTTCACGGGGCCGTCAGGCAGCGGGTCGAGTGCTGCGACGGCCTCGTGCGCCCAGCGATGGGCTTCGGCGAGGGTACGGATGGTCACGGGGTGCTGGCGCAGTTCGGTGATGGCTGCGGTGAAATCGGCGGATGCCTCACCGTACGTCCCCTCTGCGGCCTCGGCCTCGATCCGGGCGAGGAGAGCTGCCGCGTCTGCGTCGGTCTCGGCCAGAACACGGAGGTGGATGAGCGGGAGGGTGGCGACACCGGCACGCAGGTCGGTGCCAGGTACCTTTCCGGTCTCTTCGGGCTGCGGCGACAGGTCGATGACGTCGTCGATGAGCTGGAAGGCGATGCCGATCTTCTCGCCGTACTCGACGACGGGCGCCTCGAATGAGTCGTCGGCGCCGGAGAAGATCACGCCGGCCTGCGCGGCGGCCGCGATGAGCGATCCGGTCTTGTCTGCGAGCACCTGGAGGTAGTGCGTTTCAGCGTCCTCGCCGTCCTGAGGCCCCACGGTTTCGTGGAGCTGGCCGAGGACGAGTCGCTCGAACGTGTCGGACTGCAGGCGGATGGCACGTTCGCCGAGACCGGCCATGAGCTGGCTGGCGCGGGCGAAGAGCAGGTCGCCGGTGAGGATGGCCACCGAGTTGCCGAAGACGGCGTGTGCGCTGGGCACACCGCGCCTGCGGTCGGCATCGTCCATGACGTCGTCGTGGTAGAGCGAGGCGAGGTGGGTGATCTCGATCGCCTCGGCCGCGGTGATCACATCGACGGTGTTCCCCCCACCGAGCTGGGCGGTGAGGAGGATGAGCATCGGCCGGACGCGCTTGCCGCCGGCTTCGAGCAGGTAGCGCGTCGAGGCATCCGCGACGGTGTCGGCGAAGATCAGTTCCGAATCGAGCCCACGTTCGATCTGCTCGAGGCCGTCGTCGACGGCGGCGAGCAGTTGCCTGGTTTTGGGCGAAGCGAAAATGCGGTCGGTCTGGCCCAGGTGGCTGGACAGGCTGGTGGCACGCCGCGTGGCACTCGGATTCACATGGTCTAGCCTACCTGTGCCTGCACCGGCGATTATTTCTCTTCGATCCCCCACGGCGACCCGTACCCGCGAGGGGCGTCGGCGGCGAGCAGGTCGAGGAACGGCCGGGCGTCGAATGCTTCAGGGCCGCGGACCCCTGTGCCCTCCCAGACTCCCGTTGCGACGAGTTCGAGGGCGATGACGGGGTTGATGGCCGTCTGCCAGACGACGGCCTGCGAGCCGTACTCGGCCATCGATTCCTGGTTGTCGACGACGTGGTAGAGATACGTCGACCTCGGCTTGCCGTCCTTGCCCATCCCGCGCACCCACACGCCTGCACAGGTCTTGCCGTGCATCCGGTCGCCGAGCGTCGCAGGGTCTGGGAGCGCAGCCGCGACGAGGTCACGCGGCGCGACCTGGACCCCTTTCACCGTGATCGGGTCCGTCTTGTCGAGGCCGAGCGTGTGCAGCACTTTGAGCACGTTGATGAACTCGTCACCGAGGCCGTACTTGAAGGTGACCCGCTTCGCCTTCGTCCAGCGCGGCATCAGAAGCACCTCTTCGTGCTCAACGTTGACGCATTCCACCGGCCCGATGCCCTCGGGGAAGTCGAACACCTCAGGTTCGCTGAACGGTGGCGTCGTGAACCAGCCGCGATCCTTCTCGAAGATCACCGGCGGGTTCAGACACTCCTCGATCGTCGTCCAGATGGAGAACGACGGGGCGAAGTCATAGCCGTCGACGGTGAGGTTGGCGCCATCACGGACCCCGAGCTCGTCGATCTCGGAGAACAGCTCGTCTTCGGCGTACCGGGCGAACACGTCGGACAGCCCGGGCTCCACGCCGATCCCGACCAGCGCGAGCCGACCGGCATCCGCCCACATCGTGTCCTGCTCGAACTGCTCGTCACCGAGCTTCACCCCGGGGAGTTCATGCGGTTTCTCTGGGTGGGGGTGCGACAGGCTCATCGCCATGTCGAGGTAGACGGCGCCGCCTGCGAAACACCCGTTGAAGATCGGCATGACGAAGCGTGGGTCGACGGCGTTGAGCACGTGGGTGATGTCGTGCTCGCGGATCAGCTCAGCCACGGCATCGGCGCTTGACGCGTCGACCTGGGCGGCGACGAGCCTGTCGTCTCCGACGTCGGCGACGAGCGCGTCCGGCCTGGCCGGGTCGTAGTCGGCGATGACGAGCTTCTCGAAGAAGTCGCGGCGGACGGCGATGCGGACGGCGGCCGAACCGACTCCGCCGGTGCCGACGATGAGGATGCGCATGTGCTGGATCTCCTTAGGTCAGTCCGCCGTCGATGGAACGCCCATAGGTCTCAGGGGTTTCCGGGACGAGGACGGCGGTGTCCCGGTTGAGGCTTTCGCCACGGAAGAACGGCTTCGACCCGGGGAACGCCCACCAGATGAGCATGAGGACGACGCCGAAGGCGAGCGACCCCACCCCGATGACGAACGTACCGCCGATCCCGAGGAGCACGGAGTAGCCGTACTCGACGTCGTACATGTCGATGCAGGACTGGATGAATGCGTACGCCAGCATCAGGCCGCCGAGCAGCGGGAACAGTCCCTTGAAGAAGAAGTCGCGTGCCGACCTGAAGAGGTCCTTCCGGAAGTACCAGAAGCAGGCGAAGCCGGTGATGCCGTAGTAGAACGCGATGGCCAGGCCGAGGGAGAGGATCGAGTCGGCCAGGATGTTCTCCGAGATGAGCGTCATCCCGACGTAGTAGACGATCGCGACGATGCCCATCACCAGGGTCGAGAACGACGGCGTGTGGTACCGCGGGTGCACCACGGAGAAGCGGTGCGGCAGGGCCTTGTATGCGGCCATCGCCAGCGTTCCGCGTGCGGTGGGGAGGATGGTCGTCTGCGTGGACGAGACGGCGGAGACGAGCACGGCCACGACGAGGATCCACGCCCACGGTCCGAGGACGAGGTCCTTGAGAGCGAGGAAGACGTCGTTGGCGTTGTCCTCGTTGTTGAGGCCGGCACCATCGGTCCCGAGCCCGGCGTACGACATGGCGGCCACGGCGACGGTCACATAGGTGACGAGGAGGATGACGGTGGTCACGAGGGCGGCGAGGCCCGGGATGCGTTTCGGGTCCTTCGTCTCCTCGTTGAGCGACAGGCAGGTGTCCCAGCCCCAGTAGATGAAGAGCGCCAGAAGCACGGCCTCGATGAAGCCGGAGTAGTCGGTGAAGCCGAACGGGTTGAACCACTCGAGCGAGATCGGTGTGGCGTTCGGTGCTGTTCCGTTCGCGACGTGGATGAAGGCGACGACCACGAAGAGCAGCAGGGCCGCGTACTGGACGGCGAGGAGGATGTTCTGGAGTCGTTCGCCGAACTCGACGCCGCGGTAGCTCACCCACGTCATCAGGGCGATGAACGCGACGCCGGTGGCGGTGACGAGCGGCACGTTCGACGCGAGGGATCCGTCACCGACGAGCAGCCAGAGGTACTGGCCGCCGATCTGGGCGAGGTTCGCGAGCACGACCATGCCGGCGACGGCGACGCCCCACCCGCCCATCCAGCCGACGACAGGTCCGAAGGCCTTCGTGCCCCAGGTGAACGCGGTACCGCAGTCGGGCACGGCGCGGTTGAGCTCGCGGTAAGCGAAGGCGATGAAGAGCATCGGGATGAAGGCCACGATGAAAGCGATGGGTGCCTGCGCACCGACCGCGAGCACAACGAAGCCGAGGGTAGCGACCAGCGAGTACACCGGGGCGGTGGACGCGAGTCCGATCACCACGGATCCCCACAGGCCGAGGGTGCCTGCTGCCAGGCCCTTTCCTTCGCCGCCGGGGGCGGCCGGACGCGAAGCATCCGTTGATCGGGTAGTCATGCCCGAAAGCTACTGCCGCGCGGATTCACGTGTCAATGGTTGCGTGCGGGCATTCTCACAACAGTTTCCCCCGGCCATAGACGCAATCGGATGCTCGGGGGAAGATGGGAGACGACCTGCGGCAAGCGCCGCACAGGCGAGAGGAGCCGGAATGCTTCGAGGACTCAGCACAGTCGTCCTGTTCGCGGATGACATGGACAAGGCCCGGGACTGGTACGCCGAAGTACTGGGGATCGGACCATATTTCGCCCGACCCGAGGAAGGGACGCCGGCGTACCTCGAGTTCCGGATCGGTGACTACCAGCATGAACTGGGGCTCCTCGACCGGCGTTATTCACCCCATGGCGCGTCGAGTGATCCCGGCGGTGTGATCACGTACTGGCATGTCGACGACGTGGAAGGCGCCATGGAACGTCTGCTCTCGCTCGGTGCGACACTGCACGAGGAGATCACGACGCGCGGGCCGGGGTTCGTCACGGGGTCGGTCATCGACCCGTTCGGCAACATCCTCGGGGTGATGTACAACGCGCATTACCTCGAGATCCTCGAGTTCCGCAGCGGATCGATGCTGGGCGAGTGATGGTCGCAGACCAGGAGACCCTGCGGTTCGATGGGCCGGATGACTTCCGCCGGTGGGTCGAGGAGAACCAGGACTCGTCGCCTGGCGTCTGGCTGGTGCTGGCGAAGAAGGGTTCGGGTCAGACCACGGTCACCTATGCCGAGGCCCTCGATGTCGCACTCGCCTACGGCTGGATCGACGGTCAGGCACGGCGGATCGACGACGCCACCTACGTGCAGAAGTTCACACCGAGGCGGGCGAGGAGCCCCTGGTCGGCGCGCAACGTGCGGACGGCGGAGGCGATGATCGCGGACGGCCGGATGAAGCCGCGCGGGCTGGCCGAGGTGGAGCGGGCGCGTGCCGATGGGCGCTGGGAACGGGCGTACGACGGGCCGAAGACGGCCGAGCCCCACCCCGATTTCGTTTCGGCGCTGGAGAAGAACCCTGACGCTGCCGCATTCTTCGAGACACTCAACAGCCAGAACCGGTACGCCGTGTACTACCGGATCCAGGACGCCAAGCGCCCCGAGACCCGCGCCAGGCGGATCGAGCAGTTCGTCGACCGGCTCGCCCGCAAGGAGAAGTTCTACGAGTGACGGTCGGCGTCTCGGGGGATCTGACTGCCCGGTTGAGGGCGGCAGGGTGTGTGTTCGCCGAGGAGGAGGCCGAGCTTCTTCTCGATGCGGCTCCGGATGCCGTCGGGCTGGACGCTCTCGTCGCGCGTCGCGCGGCCGGGGAACCACTCGAGTACATCCTCGGCTGGGCGGAATTCTGCGGCCTGCGCATCCGTGTGGAACCGCGCGTCTTCGTTCCCCGGCGGCGCACGGAATTCCTCGTGGGACTCGCGACCGCACTCGCCGCGGAGGCGGAGCATCCGAGGGTCGTCGACCTCTGCTGCGGTTCTGGGGCGATCGGCGTAGCACTCACCGACCGGGTCCGCTCGATCGATCTCTACGCGACCGACATCGACCCGGACGCCGTCCGTTGCGCCCGCTCCAACATCTCAGGGCAGGCGTTCCAGGGCGACCTCTACGACGCCCTCCCGCGCGGGCTGCCGGGAACCGTCGACCTGATCGTGGCGAACGCCCCGTACGTCCCCACCGAACACATCGACACCATGCCGAGGGAGGCGCGGCTCCACGAAGCGCGGGCGAGTCTCGACGGAGGACGCGACGGGCTAGACCTGCATCGACGGATCGCACAGGAGGCATCCGCGTGGCTGCGCCCCGGCGGCCGCCTGCTCATCGAGACCAGCGAGGGGCAGGCCGATCGCACGGCCGAGATCGTCGCGCGGGCCGGTCTGCACGCAACTCTCGAGCACTCGGACGCGTTCGACGCCACGGTGGTGACGGGGATGCTTCACTGACCTTCGAGCACGCGAGAGTGCAGTTGCGCACCCAAGATTCACCCGGACAGCCTTTTTGAGGTCGAAACTGCCATCTCAGGGGTTGAGCGGCCCTCAGCGCCGCCAGTGCGACGGACGAGAGACGGATGGCGGCAGGACGGTCCTGGCATCACCCTGCGCTGCGTTGACCTGGAACTGGGTGAGGAACAGGGTCGACGCAAGATCCGCTCCCCCGAGCTCGGCGTCGCGGAAGTCCGCCCCGATGACGTCGGCGAACGACAGGTCACAGGATCGGAGGTCGGCGCCGATGAGCCAGGCGCCGCGCAGGTTGGCGCCGCGCAGGTCCTGACCCGCGAGGTGCGCTCCCATGAGGTCGGCTCCCGGCTGGATGCCGCCGGCCGCTTTCGAGATCGCCACACCCGCCCGCACAAGCTCACTCGCCCGGTGGAGGATCGGCGCGATCTCGCCGCGGTATTCGTCGAGGTCCAGGGAGAGGATTCTGTCGGCGGAAGCCGTTGTGAGCGCTTCCGTCTGCTCGTACGCCCGCTCCAGATCGTCACGGATGGGAGCCGTCTGCGGCATCCCGATGGCTCCGTCGAGGTACCAGAGCAGCTCCTGGAGCTGGCGAACGAGCGGGAACACGCCGAACATCTCCCGGCGCACGTCGGCGTCGTCGCGCCAGCTGGTTCCGCCGAACGTGTGCTGGGTCACCTTCTGACCGGCACCGAAGCAGTCGAAGACCGTGCAACCCTTGAAACCGCGTTGCCTCAGGTCGGGGTGGATCACGCAGAGGTAGTCCTCAGCGAGGTTCACGCACGGCTCGCCTGCGTCCTTGCTGAAGGCGAAGTCGGCGGAACGCGCGAACGCGAGAGCGACGCAGCACAGGCCGACACAGCGGGAACAGTCGGCGCGGAGGTCGTCGCGTCGGGAGACAGGGGTCAATGGGATCAGGTCCATGACACGCCTCCTTCGCTCTCCTCCAGTCTGCCATCAGGAGAGTGGGTGACCGGGAGAACCGGGGCGGGGGATCGCTCAGAGGACGGCGTCGAGAATCCGTGAGCCGAGCGGCGTGAGCAGCAGGACAAGGACGCTCACATTTCCGATCACCGTCGCAACGAACGGCACCATGAACGGCCGCTTCCTGAGTTTGTGCCGAAGGAACTGCTGGGCCAGGATCGCGCCGGGCCATCCGCCGACGAGGCCGAGGCCGAGCAGGGTGTTCTCGGAGATCCTCCTCCGAGAAGCGACGGCGGCGGACTTGTCCACGGCATAGACGATGAAGCAGAGGATGCTCATGCCGAGGTAGAGAAGCGCGACCCAGTCGGGGACCGCCCAGCGAGCATCCGCCACGAGGAGGGCGGCGATGAACGCGACGACGATCGCGATCCCGACGATCACGCCCGCCCGTCGGGATGCCCGCGACTGGCGTGTGGAGGTGGCCGGCCGCGAGGTCATCCAGCGATGCTATCGGCCCGCCGCCGCAGCGCGATACCGCAGACGGCTCGCTACGACCGGCGTCAGCCCGATCAGCGAGCACCTTCCGGTTCTCGCGCGCGGGAGGGCAATCGCAGCCCCCCGAGCGGGAGTTCGACCAGTACTCGGATCAGGTCGAAGCAGAGATCGCCGCAGGCACGCGAAGCGACCGCGAGCGGGTCAGCGGGATCGTGCTGGAAGCCGGACATCGTGCATCCCACGCTCGCACCCGCGACCTCAAGCGCGCGATGCAGCACGGCGTCGACGCGGATCGATTCCTCCGCAGCGGACCCCTCCCACCAACCGTCTCCGGGTACCGCGAGGGTCGGTTCTCCGCTGTCCTGCGGGCCATCGGATTCCCGATTCCGCCTGGGCGATAGATCAGGCGTCGGGCTTTGTGCCGCGGTGCAGCGCGACGATGCCACCGGTGAGATCGCGGTGCTTGACCTCGGTCCAGCCCGCTCCACGCAACCAGGAGGAAAGCTCAGCCTGGGGCGGCCACGCCTTGATCGAGTCGTTGAGGTAGTCGTATGCGTCGGGGTTGGAGCTCGAGAACTTGACCAGCAGCGGCGTGACGCGCTTCAGGTAGAAGTCGTAGAGCCCCTTCATGACCGGGTTCGGCGGCGTCGAGAACTCGCAGATGACGATCCTGCCGCCCGGCCTGGTGACGCGGAACATCTCGGCGATCGCCTTCTTCGGCTCGACGACGTTGCGGAGCCCGAACGAGATGGTCGTCGCATCGAACTCATCGTCGGCGAACGGGAGATCCGTGGCATCCGCCTCGACGAACTGCATGTTGCGCACGCGACCGAACTTCTTGCGCCCGACCTCGATCATGCCGGGGGAGAAATCCGCGGCGATGACGGTAGCACCAGACTTGGCGATGGATGCGCTCGAGGTCCCGGTGCCGGCGGCGAGGTCGAGGATGCGGTCGCCGGGGTGCGGATCGATGGCCCGCGTCGTCGCGACCCGCCACAGCTGGTCGTTGCCGACGCTCATCACCGTGTTCGTGCGGTCGTAATGCGTCGAGACCTGGTCGAACATGGCGGAAACCTGCTGTGGCTGCTTGGAGAGATCTGCCTTGTTCATCCTCTCAGTCTACGTCCGGGGGTGCACCGGCCGATGGCCCCGGGCAGGGCCTTGCGCTCGGCCCACGCCGAGTGCTGTCTGCGCCGGCCAACGCCCGCTACGCTGGCGACACGACCAGACGGCAGACCGGCGAGACGAAGAGGAAACCGCATGCTCCAGATGCGTCCTAACTGTGAATGCTGCGATCGCGACCTGTCCCCCGGCGATGCGAACGTGCTCATCTGCTCGTTCGAATGCACCTGGTGCGAGGACTGCGCCGCCACGTTCCCCGGCGGCCGTTGCCCCAATTGCGGAGGAGACCTGACCGTGCGACCGACGCGCGCGCCGGAGAAGCTGACGACCAACCCGGCATCCACGACCCGCGTGCTCAGCCCGGACTGCCTCGGAGCCCGCTGAACATCAGCCGACCGCCGGCTGGGTGCCTCGCGCCGAGGCGTACGCTTGGGGGGTGACTCAACCCGGCACACTCGCATCCTCCGTGCAGCATCTGATCGTCGAGACCCACAAGGTCGACGATGTCCGCTCGCTCATCGCCCTCGTCGACCCCCAGCGCCCCCTCCTCTGGCTGCGCAAGGGCGCCGGTATCGCCGGCATCGGTGAAGCGCTGCGGCTCGAATTCTCCGGCCAGACCCGGATGAAGGATGCCGCGACCGCCTGGCGGGACGTGGCCGCAGCGGCCACCGTCACCGACCCGCTCCGGATGCCGGGCACGGGGCTGGTCGCATTCGGCACGTTCGCGTTCGCCGACCGATCGGCACAGTCGAGTGTGCTGATCGTGCCGCAGATCGTTCTCGGACGTCGCGACGGAGTGACCTGGCTCACCCGGATCCGGGTGCGCGGCGAGCAGCAGGACGCGGTTTCGCCTGAACTCCGGGCGACGGCGTTCGGACCCGAGTACCGCGTCACCCTGACTCCGGGTGCCGAGACCGCCGCCGGTTTCCAGGCGCACGTGGCGCAGGCTGTCGCCAGGATCCTCGACGGCGACCTCAGCAAGGTCGTTCTGTCGAGAGACCTCACCGGTCGCATCCCCGCTGACGCCGACCTCCGACGCGTCGTCTCCGATCTCGCGCTCGGCTACCCGGACTGCTGGACGTTCGCCATCGACGGCCTGGTCGGCTCGAGCCCGGAGACCCTCGTCGGGGTGCAGGACGGTTCGGTCACAGCCAGGGTCCTCGCCGGGACGGCCTCTCGCGGCGCGGACGCCGAAGCGGACCAGCAGGCGGCCGTCAACCTCGTCACCAGCACCAAGGATCAGGACGAGCATCAGTTCGCCGTGCAGAGCGTGCTGGCGTCGCTCCGGCCGCACACCTCACACGTGCTGACCAGCGAGATGCCGTTCACCCTCAAGCTGCCGAATCTCTGGCACCTCGCCACCGACATCGAAGGCACACTCACCGACGACGCCACGTCGCTCGACCTCATCGACGCGCTGCACCCGACGGCCGCGGTCGCCGGATCGCCGACGCCTGCCGCCGTTGCCCTCATCGCCGAGCTCGAGCCGTTCGACAGGGGCCGGTACGCCGGACCAGTCGGATGGGTCGGCGCGGACGGCGACGGCGAATGGGCCATCGCCCTCCGCTGCGCCCAGGTCGCGCCTGGCGGTGACGTCACGGCATATGCCGGTGGCGGAATCGTCGGAGAGTCCGTTCCGGACAAGGAACTGACCGAAACCCGGATGAAGTTCCGGCCGATCGTCGACGCGTTCGGCTAGGTCGCGGCCAGCCGGGCCTTCTGCTCAGCCACATCGAAATCGGCCGGCGGCCACTGCGGGTCGATCTGGGTCAGCGTGTCGATGAGCAGGCGCTGGACGGCCACCCGTGCGTACCACTTCTTGTTCGCCGGCACGACGAGCCAGGGCGCCTCGTCCGTCGAGGTCCGCTCGAACATCGTCTGGAATGCAGCCTGATACTCCGGCCAGTGCTGCCTCTCGTCGATGTCTCCCGGGTTGAACTTCCAGTGTTTGTCCGGCCGGTCGATGCGCTCAGCGAGGCGCGCCTTCTGTTCGTCGGCGCTGATGTGCAGCATGACCTTGATGATCCGGATGCCGCGGTCGGCGATTTCCTTCTCGAAGTCGAGGATGGCTCCGTACCGCCGTTCGATCTCCACGGGCTCGACGAGTCCGTGGACGCGCGCGATGAGGACGTCTTCGTAGTGGGATCGGTCGAACACCCCGATGAAGCCAGGCTCGGGCAGGCGTTTGCGGATCCGCCAGAGGAAGTCGTGCTGGAGCTCTGCCTTCGTCGGCGCTTTGAACGCCGCGACGGTGACACCCTGCGGGTCGACGGAGCCGACGACGTGCCGCACGATGCCGCCCTTTCCCGCGGTGTCCATCGCCTGCAGGACGAGCAGAACGGCATCCGTCGCCTCGCCCTTCGATGCGGCGAACAGCCGCTCCTGTTTCTCGTCCAGGTCGAGGGCGGCGGCGGCGAGTTCCGCCTTGCCTTTCTTCTTCCCGCCGAGAAATCCGGGCGTCGAGTTCGCGTCGACGTCGGCCAGTGTGAAATCGCTGTCCACACGGAGGAGTTCCGCACAGGACTTCTCCCACGCCGTTTCTGTTTGCCGCTTCGTTGAGGTCATTGGCTCATTGTGGCGGCCGCACAGCCGATGCTCAATGCCTTGCGGAATCCCGCGCGGTGTCAGCGGTCGAGCGGGACCTCGATGAGAACGCCGGATGCCACGGGGGCCGTGAGCGCCTGGTCGAGGTCTCCCCTCGTGGTCGCCTTCACGTACGACCAGCCGTAGGCGGCGGCCAGTGCGGCCAGGTCGACCCGCTGCGGCGTGTAGAGCACCCGGTCGAAATCGGCGTTCTCGGTGGACTCGGCCACTTCGAGGCCGTCGAAGATCGTGCCTCCGCCGTCGTTGCCGACGATGACCTGGATCCTGGGCGTCGTCTCGCCCATGCCGCCGAGCAGCGCTCCGGCGTCATGGAGAAGTGTCAGGTCGCCGAGCAGGACCCGGGTGACTCCAGCACCATCGACCTGGCTGGCGATGGCGATCCCCAGGGCTGTGGCCACGGTGCCGTCGATGCCGGCGAGTCCCCGGTTCGAGTGGACGTGGATCTTTTTGCCGGGCACGGCGGCGTCGACGTCTCGAATCAGTCGCGATGCGCCGAGCACCAGGCGGTCGTGCGGCCAGGTGGCTCCCCAGACGGCGAGGGCGAGCATCCGGCGGTCGATCCGAGCCCTGACGGCCGCGAATTCACCCTTCACGTAACCGAGGCGGACGGCGGGGTCAGACGAATGGGCGGCCTCGAGGTCGGGGGCGACGTCGTGGGATTTCTCGTCGGAGATGGTCCGGGACGCCTGGACCCAGGATCCGATCCAGGCGCGATCGATGCTTCCGTCGACGATGGCCGCTGCGCCGACGATGTGGGCAGCGCGGTGGCCGGGGTTGTATACCTCGTCGCCGGTCGGGGCGACGACGACGACCTCGACGCCGTCGCGGGTGAGAAGGGCGGGCACTTCGCGGCTGAGCGTGGGGTGCCCGAACACGACGGCCCGCTCGACCTGGCCTCCGAAGTCCGGATCGGCGAGCAACTCACGGTAGGCCACGATGAGGTTCCTGCCGAAGCGCGCTCCGCTCGACACCTCGGCGAGCAGCGGCCAGCCGCCGGCATGGGCGAGCGATTCGGCCACGGGGCCTGCGCCATGGCCGGCGATGACGACGGTGCGCTTGCCACGTTCGAGGAGGATCCCTGGCCGGGTGATCCTGGAGGTCCGGGCAACGGGAGTGCCCGTCTGCTCAACCCGGTCGAGCGCGACGATCGGCGTCGACAACGGTTCGCGCAGTGCGAGGTTGAGGTGAACGGGCCCAGGGCCGGCCGGGCCGACACCGACGGCTGCATCGACGGCAAGCCTGGCGAGGGTCCTGGCGGATGCCGCATCATCGACCTCACCCATCGGGGCGGGCACATCGCGGGTGAAGCGCACGGCGACACCGAAGATGCCGGCCTGGTGGGTGGTCTGATTCGAGCGGATGCCGCGGAGTTCGTCAGGGCGATCGGCGGTGAGCAGGAGCAGCGGGACGCCAGAGTGGTTCGCCTCGAGAACGGCGGGGTGCAGGTTGGCGACCGCCGTGCCGCTTGTGACGATCACGGCAGCGGGCGAACCGCTCTCCACGGCGAGACCGAGGGCGAGGAATCCGGCCACCCGCTCGTCGATGCGCACGTGGAGCCGGATCGAGCCGGCCCGTTCCAGGGCCGCTGCAGCGAGCGAGAGCGCCTGCGACCTCGAGCCAGGGCAGACGACGAGGTCCTGCACGCCGAGGCGCACCAGTTCCTCCAGGAGAGCGACGGAGTACGTGGTTGCCGGACCGGCGTCAGGCATCCGTTCGGCCCGAGTCGTCGGGCGTGTGGCCAGCCGTACCGTCCGGGGTGTCGTCTGGTGTCGGTGTCGGCTTGCCGGTGGCACCGGGGTCTGGAGCGTCTGAATCGAGCGCGGCGAGTTCTTCCTCGAGGCGGCGGATTCGTTCATCCTGCTCGTGGTCACGGCCGAGGGTGCCGATGAACGCCGGGTCGTCATCGGGAGCGAGGCGCGGCTTGGCCTCGTGCCCGGCGCGAGCCCGACCGATGACGAACCAGAGGATGACGCCGAGGACGGGGAGCAGCAGGATGATGACGATCCACGCGGGCTTCTTCAGCCCACGGACGCGGTTGGCGGGGATCACGGCGCAGTCGATCACCGAATAGATCGTCACGACAACGAGAACGACCGCCAAAATGATGAACCAGCGCATAGCTTCATCGTAGCCCGCCGTTCTGGGAACTTGCCCCCTGTCGCCGGGCAGGCCCGGGCTCCCTCAGCCGCGCCCGTTTACACTGGGAGGGTGAAACGCATTCCCCCCGTCGTGTACTACACGGTGCTGCGCCTGGCCGCATTCGCCATCCCGCTCGTCATCCTGCTGTTCCTCGGGATCGAGCCGTGGATCGCGACCGTGCTCGCCGCACTGATCGGGCTGAGCGTGTCGTACATCTTCCTCCGCACGCCGCGGGAGGCCGTCTCGCGTGACCTCTACGACCTCCGGCACAGGTCGAAGGGCAAAGCCAGCGGTGACGAGGACGCTGAGGATTCGGTGACGGATGCGGCGGCATCCGCGAGGGACACCACCTCACCCACCGACCGCTGAGGCTATTTCCAGAACGCCCAGAGCAGCGCGAGCCCGTACAGCAGTTGCACGAGACCGGTGAGCTTGAGCGCGAGCACGAACTCCTTCGCACTGCGCGCTGTGGCCACGATGATGACCGCAGGCAGCGCCGCGAGGAGCCCGAACAGCGCGAACCACGCGATCGGGTAGAAGAACGCCAGCCACACGGCGATTCCGAACGGTGCGAGCACGCAGACGATGTAGAGCGCACGGCTGGCCCGTCCGCCGAGCAGCACGGTGAGGGTTCGTTTGCCGGCCTCCTCGTCCTGGGCGATGTCACGGATGTTGTTGACGATGAGGGTGGCCACGGCGATGAGTCCGACGCCGACCGCGCCGAGCCAGGCCTCCTGGTTGAGCGTGAAGGACTGCACGTACGCCGTGCCGAGGGTTGCCACCAGTCCGAAGAACACGAAGACGAAGAGCTCGCCGAGTGCGTTGTATCCATACGGGCGACGGCCACCGGTGTAGAACCAGCCGGCCAGGATGGCGACGGCGCCGACGGCGATGAGCCACCAGAGTCCTGTGATGACGGTGAGGACGAGGCCGGCTACTGCAGCCACTCCGAAGAAGGCGAGGGCGACGATGAGAACCGTCTTCGGCTTCGCCCGTCCGCTGCCGACGAGGCGGAACGGTCCTACGCGGTGACGGTCGGTTCCGCGGATGCCGTCTGAATAGTCGTTGGCGTAGTTCACGCCGATCTGCAGGCTGACGGCGATCACGAGGCAGAGCAGGGCGCGCACCCAGTGGAATTCGCCCGGGTCGTTGGCAACGGTGGCAGCGCCGGTTCCGACGAGCACGGGGGAGATCGACATCGACAGTGTGAAGACACGTGCACCGGCGACCCAGTCGCCGAACGTCGCCGGGCGGATCTTCTCGTACGGCCGTGCGGCCGGATTGCCGCTCCTGCCCTTGCCCTTCGGCCTGGCACCGCTGGGTGACTGTGGGGCCGTCGGCCTCTGCTTCTGAGCTGCCACGGGGCAACCTCCCTCTGTTCCGCGAGAAGCTTACCCGGCATCCGCCTGCCCGTTCTCTCAGAGCAAACACGAACCGACTGGACATTTTCGCGGCGATTATTAATATGGTTTCCAAGTTGAGTCCCATCGACTCAACTCTGACAACCCACAGAGACAACGAACAAGGAGGATCTCTCAGATGGCACTGAATTTCGACCCGTTCCGCGACCTCGACCGCGTCACCGAAGCCATGCTCGGCGCACGCCAGGGCCCGCGCCTGATGCCCATGGATCTCTATCGTGAAGGCGACCACTACGTCCTCTCGGCCGACCTCCCCGGTATCGATCCCGGATCGGTCGACATCGACGTGGACGGACAGCTGCTGACGATCCGCGCCGAACGCACCCTCGCCGCCGCCGAGGGCGCCAAGTGGATCGCCCGCGAGCGGATGTCTGGCTCCTTCCTCCGCCAGCTCAACCTCGGCCAGGGAATCGACATCGAGCGCATCGCCGCGAACTACACGAACGGCGTGCTCAGCGTCACGATCCCGGTCAGCGAGCGTGCGAAACCGCGCAAGATCGAGGTCGCGGCAGGCAACGAGCAGGAGAGCCTGACGGTGAAGGAATCGCAGAAGTCCGTCGACGCCTGATCGCGCGGTCGTCACGGCCGGGGCATTCGGCCCCGGCCGTCGCCGTGTGTGAGGGCTATACCGGGATCGACGGGCCGGACTCGTCGTCCCGCAGAGCCACGGCGACGATCGCGATGATCGCGAGCCGGTCGGGCTTGCCTGAGGGAAGCACGGGAAGCGAATCGAGCCGCAGGATGTGGGCGGGACGCGACGGCTTGCCCAGGGAATCGGCCACGGCATCCGCGATCTCACGGAGCGACGGGTGCGACCCGGTCGTGACGACGACGGGAACCTCGCCCCACTCACGGTGGGGCGCTGCGACGACGACCGATTCGGTCAGGTCGGGCAGCCCGCGGACGATGCGCTCGACGCGGTCGAGCGAAACGTTGACGCCTCCGGAGATGATGACGTTGTCAGCGCGCCCGGTGACGCGGATGCGGCCCTCCTCGACTTCGCCGAGGTCGCCGGTGCGATACCAGCGGAGCCCGTCCGCCACGACGAAGGTGCGATCGGTGAGAGCATCGTCGCCGAGGTATCCCTCGGCGAGCATCGGTCCCGCCAGCTCGATCTGGTCGTCGACGACGCGCACATGCACGCCGGGGAGCGGGACGCCGTTGTAGACGCAGCCGCCCGCGGTCTCGCTCGAACCGTAGGTACGGAAGATCGGGAGCCCGAGCTGTTCGGTGCGTTGCAGCAACTGCGGAGGCGTGGCCTGCCCGCCGACGAGGATGCCGTCGAAACGGCGGAGCGCCATCAGCCCAGCCCTGCTTTCCAGCAGACGGGCCAGTTGCAGGGGAACGAGCGAGGTGTAGTGACGCTCTCCGGTGAGCGAGCGTGACGCTTCGGCGAAGGCGGCGGGATCGAACCGGCCGGGCGGAAGGACGACGGGAACCGTCCCGGCGGCGATCGACCGGGTGAGCACCTGGAGGCCCGCGATGTAGTGGGCGGGAAGCGCGAGCAGCCACTGCCCCTGGCCTTCGAGCACCGTCGCGCTGGCCGCAGCGCTGGCGAGCAGGGCGTCGCAGCTGAGCGCCACCCGCTTGGGCACGCCGGTCGAGCCGGAGGTTTCGATGACGACGCCGACCGCTTGCGGCACCTGCTCGTCGCTGGAGGTCTCCGGCTCGCTCGCCTCGACGGGCGTGAGCGCCGGGCCCGAGCGGTCCAGGGCGCGGCGTAACTCGACCATGAGGTCGAGTGGTTCCGTGGCCGGCACCCGTACGAGCATCCGCGTCATGGTCTCAGTGTATGACTGCCGTCCTCCCACTGATCGAGTGGCGACGGAGGAGCGAATCGAGATCCCTGCGGCGGTCAGGACTGCGGCGCTGCGGCGGAGTCCGAGATCGCGGACTCCGCGGCGGCCCGCCGCGGCCACGCGACGTCGAGGATGCAATACCCGAGCACGGCGAACCTCCACCACACGGACTCGATGTCCGCCCCGTCGGCCAGCTTCACCGCGAGAAGAACCGCAACGCCGACGAATGCGGTGCCCATGAGTGCGAGATAGCCCGCTGACCGTCGGCGCCGCCGTTCCTGCCATCGCTTCAGCGGAGCGGCCCACGCAGGAAACTCGACGGGACGTTCCCATTCCTCACGCGCCATTCCCTTCATGGCCTGCCACATCGTGCTCGGTTGGATCGTCTCAGCTCCCTCGACGTCCAGCAGACGAGTGCGTCCCGATGCCACGTCGGAAAGGAGTGGCGGCAGGCCGACTGCTCTGACCACCCGATCGAATGTGTTCTCGTCGCTCACGTCGTGTCGGAACAGAATCCGGAGTTCCTCGGCGCGCTGGGGATCGAGAGCGAAGTTCTCGATCCACGGCTCAGGCTCGGGCACCGGAAGGAGCATCTCGAGGTAGTCACGAACGGCCAGACCCTCCGCGTCCGTCTCCCATGGCTTCGCCGGATCGACGACAGTCCAGACCTCGTCCCACCAGTGAACGACGACGGGCTCGCGCTTCGAGTAGAAGCCGACCCCTCGTCGTCCGGCGGATCGTGCCAGGAAGAGACCACCCTTCGCTGCCCAGGTTCCTCCATCGAAGACCGACTCCGGCGACTCGGTGGGTTCTGCTACGTAGCCGGAACCGGCAGGGCACACCACGAAGGCCTCTCCCGCTTGTCGCGCGAGGACGCTCACGATATCGGTGTCGCCCGGCGTGTACCAGGTGAATGCACTCACCGAGAAGGCCTCGGCACAGGCCGCGTTCTCGAGCTCCGCGCCACCGTCGTCCTGCGGATCCCCGGCATCCCCCGCGACTTCGGAGGTATCGGTACCGCGCGTTCCGTCGAACCCTTCGAATGGCGACTCCACCAGGCACCCCAGTTCGATGCTCAACTCTTCGACGAGGCCTGCACGGTCGAGGGGTTCCAGACCATGCAGCCCTGGGGCGTGGGTCACCCAACGCAGGGGGGATCCGTCTTCGTCCCCCAGAATTCTCACGATGAATGAGCGGAACCCGTACCGTTCCTGATCCTCCATGAAGATCGCCGGCACCTTGCGGCGCGATAGCGACGCGTGCAGGCGCCCGCTGAACGCGGCATCCGTTCCCAGAATCATGAGAACGACGTCATCGACCGGCTGCACCGCCGTGTCCTGGTTGTCTGTGGGCACCGGCCAATACTGGCATCAGCGGAGTGACCACGAGCCGCTTTCCGCCGGATCGCCGACCCCCAGTTACGGCGTCAGAGCCCGTCCCGCAGACCGTCCGATCCGACCCGCCGGAGCGGAATCAAAGGCGGTCGCCCTAGAACTGCCACGGGTACGGCGACCAGTCCGGCTCGCGCTTCTCGAGGAACGAGTCACGCCCTTCGACCGCTTCGTCCGTGCCGTAGGCCAGGCGCGTGGCCTCCCCGGCGAAGACCTGCTGGCCCATCAATCCGTCATCGACGGCGTTGAACGCATACTTGAGCATCCGGATCGCCGTCGGCGATTTCGTGAGGATGGTCCGCGCCCAGTCGATCGCGGTGGACTCGAGCTCCTCGTGCGGGACGACCGCGTTGACCGCACCCATCTCGTAGGCGCGCTGGGCGGAGTACTCCTCAGCGAGGAAGAAGACCTCCCTGGCGAACTTCTGCCCGATCTGCCTGGCGAAGTACGCACTGCCGTAACCGGCGTCGAAGGACCCGACGTCGGCATCCGTCTGCTTGAACCTGCCGTGCTCACGACTGGCGATGGTGAGATCGCAGACGACGTGCAGTGAGTGCCCGCCTCCTGCGGCCCAGCCAGGGACGACGGCGATGACGACCTTCGGCATGAACCGGATGAGGCGCTGCACCTCGAGGATGTGCAGCCGGCCGCTGCGGGCCGTGTCGACGCCGGACGCCTCGGCGCTCTCGGAGTATTTGTAGCCGTCGCGGCCCCGGATGCGCTGGTCGCCACCCGAGCAGAACGCCCAGCCGCCGTCCTTGGGGCTCGGCCCGTTGCCTGTAAGGAGCACGACTCCGATGCGGGGGTTGGTGCGGGCGTCCTCGAGGGCACGATACAACTCGTCGACCGTGTGCGGCCTGAAGGCATTGCGCACCTCAGGGCGGTTGAACGCGACCCGGGCGATCCGGCCCGAGACGTCGTGGTGGTAGGTGATGTCGGTCAGGGCGCCGAATCCGGCAACCTCGACCCACGCGCTCTCGTCGAAAATCTCAGACACGGTCATGATTTCAGCCTAGTGAGCCGCACTCGGTTCACCCGCGCGCAGCTCAACAGGAGATTCTGTGCTCGACGCACACTCAACAGGACACATCCGCAGTTTTTGCCCGACGGCTCCTGTCGGGCGTGTGTTCACCGTCCGGCACGGCAGAATGAGAGCATGCCTGACACATCGTCGTTCGGCCGGCCGCTGCCGGATCTTGGTGACCTCCTCGCCTCGGCGCGGGTGGTGGCGCTTCCCCTGGCGGCCAGGTTCCGGGGCATCGAGGTCCGTGAGGCGCTGCTCCTCGAAGGCGAGAACGGCTGGGCTGAGTTCTCACCGTTCGTCGAGTATGACGACGCCGAGAGTGCGACCTGGCTGCGCGCAGCTGTCGAGTTCGCGTGGGGCGACCTTCCCACCCCGGTGCGGCGGAGCATCCCGGTCAACGCGACGGTCCCGGCTGTCCATGTCGACAGGGTCGCAGGCATCCTCAAGCGCTTCGACGGATGCCGGACCGCGAAGGTGAAGGTCGCTGAGCGCGGGCAGACCCTCGTCGAAGACGTCGCACGGGTGCGCACCGTCCGTGACCTGATGGGCCCTGAGGGCCGCATCCGTGTCGACGCCAACGGCGGATGGAACGTCGACGAAGCCGAGCACGCCATCCATGCCCTGGCCGAGTTCGACCTCGAATACGTCGAGCAGCCGTGCGACACCGTGCCAGAGCTCGTAGAAATCCGCCGCCGCACGAAGTACATGGGTGTGCCGATCGCCGCTGACGAGAGCGTGCGTAAGGCTGCTGACCCGATCGCTGTCGCCCAGGCCGGCGCCGCAGACATTCTCGTGCTGAAGGCGCAGCCGCTTGGCGGCATCCGCCGGTCGCTCGAGATCATCGACCAGGCCGGGCTGCCTGTCGTCGTATCGAGCGCGCTGGACACCTCCGTCGGCTTGTCGATGGGCGCGTGGCTCGCCGCCGCCGTGCCCGAGCTCGAATACGACTGCGGACTCGGGACCGCTTCGCTGCTGTCCGCTGACGTGACGGATGATCCGCTGCAGGCCGTTCACGGATCGATCGACGTGCGCCGGGTCATCCCGTCACCACGACTGCTCGACGGCTATGCAGCCGCAGAGGAACGACGCGAATGGTGGCTTGACCGGCTGCGTCGCTGTCACGCGCTGCTCGACCGAGCACCGCTGATCGGGTAGCGCCGCCGAGAGGGCCTACAGGCCCGAGTACGCGTGCAGACCCTTGAAGAACAGGTTGACGACTGAGAAGTTGAACATCACGGCGGCGAAGCCGATGATCGACAGCCAGGCCGACCGTGATCCGCGCCAGCCACGGGTGGCACGGGCGTGGATGTACCCGGCGTAGATCACCCAGATGATGAATGTCCAGACCTCTTTGGTGTCCCAGCCCCAGTACCGGCCCCAGGCGCGTTCTGCCCAGATCGCACCGGCCATGAGGGTGAACGTCCACAGAATGAACGCCACGATGTTGGTGCGGTAGGCGAGGTTTTCGAGCCGCTCGGCCGACGGCAGTGTCGCCAGGAACTTGAGCTTCAGGTTCTTCAGGTCGGTTCCGGCCATCTGACGACGATGCTGGACGAGCTGAAGCACCGAAAGCGCGAAGCCGAGCGCGAAGAACGCCGTCGCGGTCGACGCGACGAAGACGTGGATGATGAGCCACGCCGACTGCAGTGCCGGCGGCAGCGGGACGACCTCGACGTAGAAGTTCACGGCGGCGATGCCCAGGAGCACAAGGACGAGCCCGGTGATGAAGGTGCCGAGGAACCGCAGGTCCACACGCACGAGAACGGCGAGGTAGACGGCGATGATGAGCAGTGTTCCTGTCATCGCGAACTCGTACATGTTGGCCCACGGCACACGTTCGGCCGCAACGCCCCTGGTGACCGTCGCGGTCAGCTGCAGCAGGAAACCGATGACGGTGAGCGCAACGGCGACCCGGAGGACGGGCGAGCGTTTCGCGGTCACATCGGGTGCATCGACGTCAGCCCTGGCGAGCGTCGCGACACGCGAGCCGGACCCGGAGGTTGCCGTTGCGGTCGATGCGGATTCGACGGATGCCGTCGCCTGCGTCGCCGCAGTGACGTCTGCCGACCGTTTGGCCAGGTCGAGCGCAAACGCGATGAAGGCGAGTGCGTACATCGCCATGGCCGACCAGAGGGACAGCACTGAGAGTTCGTTCAAGTCCACGGTCTAAGAGTACCTTCCGGTTTCGCGGGGAGATTCAGTCGAGGATGCACGGCGCCGCCGGATGAGGGCGGCGATCCCCCGCCAGCCGACGAGCAGCACGGCGAGGGCGATCGTCGCGACGACGATGAAGGGCACGGCGGTGCCCTGGCCCGATATCGCACGCAGGGCCATCCCACCGATGACCGTGACCAGCCAGATTCCGATCCCCGGGTGCACGACTCCGAACGGTCGTTTCCAGGCGACGGTGACCAGCCAGCCGAGAAGCAGAGCCACGACGAACGGCCACCAGGTGGTCAGCAGACCGGCGATGCTCGCGTCCGCGTTGTGACTTCCCCTGCCGGTGAGCACGAAGACCAGTGTCGCGACGAGGTCGATGCCGAGCGCCAGCGCAACCCAGCTGACCCTCGTCGTCATCGCTCGAGGCCGAGCGCGGTGCCGTGCCGGTAAGCGATGACCTCGACGGCATCCGCGAGACCGGGGTCCTCGCCGCGTGCGAGGCCGGCGTATTCGACACGGACGGTGCCGTCGGCGTGATCTGTGGCCTTGATCCAGACCCGTCTGCGGGGAACGAAGAGGGAGGTCAGAAGGCCGCCGAGGATCAGGATCGCGAAGAGCAGCACCCAGCCCTGAGTCGGGTCGTGGTGGACGTCGAACGAGGCGAACCGGGGAACCGACCCGGTGAAGTCAGCGGTGGTGACGTCGTCGTCGGTCGGCTCAGCCGCATCCGGATTCGCGTTCTCGAAGGTGATCGTGCCCTGCCCGTCCGGCAGCTCCTGGCTCTGTCCAGGCATGAGCTCGATCGAGTCGACACCGGTCTCGCCGCCGGTGAGCTGGGTCATGTCGTCGAGGTCGAGCGAATACACGGACTTCGGAACACCGGCGTCGATGCCGAGGTCACCCGAATACACGTTGAGGGTGAGCACAGGAAAGACGAGGTCAGGGTAGGTCGACGTATACGCGCCGGTCTCCATCTCGAAGGCCGTCGGGTAGAGGAACCCGATCATGCCGAGCTGCTTCTCCAGCCCGTCAGGGACCTTGATCACGCCGAGGGACGTGAGGTTCCCGTCCTGGGGAAGGAACGGGACCGAGTCCGTGAAGACGACAGCACCTTCGGGGTCTCGCACGGTGATCGTCGGCGCGTAGCCGTTGCCGAGCAGGTAGACGTCCGTGCCCTCGAAACGGAGCGGGTCGTTGACCTTGATCGACCGTTCCTCTTCCTCGCCGCCGGGGAGGCGGGTGGTGACGTTCGCGGTGAAGTCGGTCGGCTGGCCGTATGCGTCGAGGTTCTCCTGCTCGTAGGTCACGTCGAAGGAGTCGAGCGAAAGCGAGTACGGCGCGAGCGAGTCGGGATTGTAGAAGCGACCAGGGTTGAAGGAGTTGTAATCGAGCAGGGTGTTCACGAAGGTCTGCCCCTCGACGACGACGCGCTGACCGGCGTAACCAAGACCGCCGCCGACGGCTACGGTGACGAGGATGCCGACGAGCGCGGAGTGGAAGACGAGGTTGCCGGTCTCCCGGAGGTAGCCACGCTCAGCGGACACGGACACGTCGCCGTTGCGACCCTGGTACAGCTCGGTGCGGTAGCCCGACTTCTTGAGCAGCGCGTGTGCCGACTCGATCGCCGTGCCGGCGTCGCCGCCTTCGAGGGTGACGTCCCTGTGCACGGCGAGTCGTTCGAGGCGCGCAGGCGTGCGCGGCGGGCGGGCACGCATGGCCTGGAAGTGATGCTTCGTCCGGGGGATCACACAGCCGATGAGCGACACGAACAGCAGCAGGTAGATGCTCGAGAACCAGACCGAGCCGTACACGTCGAACATCTGGATGCTGTCGAGCACCGGCGCGAGCGTGGGGTTGTCGGTGAAGTACTGGATCACGCCGTTGGGGTCGGAGCTGCGCTGAGGCACGAGCGAACCGGGAACGGCGGCGATCGCGAGCAACAACAGGAGGAGCAGGGCGGTGCGCATGCTCGTGAGCTGTCGCCAGATGAACCGGAGGGTGCCGACGAAGCCCAGTTTCGGCTGGACGATGTCGTCCTGAGGGGTGTCCTGCCGCTGCGGCGCGCCCGCATCGACGTAATCAGATGGTCGTGACATAACCCTGAATCAACACTCCGACTCTAGACATGAAAACTCCCCAGACCCCGGACACCATGGCCAGACCGACGAGGACGAGCAGGACGCCGCCTCCGACGTTGATCGCACGGATATGCCGTTTCAGGAATGCAACGGATCCGGTAACCCAGTTGAGGCCGGCCGCGACGAGGAGGAAGGGGATGCCGAGACCCAGGCAGTAGAACAGGCCGAGGAGCGCGCCACGACCGGTCGATCCGGCGTTGAGGCTGAGCGCCTGGATGGCGATGAGGGTCGGGCCGAGGCATGGAGCCCAGCCGACCGCGAAGACGATGCCGAGAAGTGGGGCGCCTGCGAGTCCCGTCGCCGGGCGGAAGGACGACTTCACGGTACGTTGCAGGAACGAGAACTGGCCGATGAAGACCAGCCCCATGACGATGACAACGACCCCGAGTACCCGGGTGATGACATCCTGCCACTGGATGACGAACGCGCCGATGGTGCCAGCGAAGGCTCCGATGAGCACGAACACGAGGCTGAAACCGAGCACGAACAGCAGGGCGCCGAGCATCACACGCGAACGTGCAGGCGCCTCTTTCGACCGGGAGCCGTTCGACATTCCGCTGACGTAGCCGAGGTAACCCGGTACGAGCGGGAGGACGCACGGCGACGCGAACGACACCAGCCCTGCCAGCAGCGCGATGGGGATGGCAGCGAACAGCTGGCCGTTGAAGACGATCTCACCCGGGTTCATGGCGGGTCCTACTCCGCGATCGCGTCGCGGATGAGGGTGCCGAGGATGGAGGCATCCTTGAGCTGGCCGAGGATGCGCGCGGCCACCCGGCCTTCCTTGTCGAGCACGAGGGTGGTCGGGACGGCCTTCGGCGGAACGGTGCCGGTGAACGCCAGTTTCACGGCACCGTCCTCGACGTCCATGATCGATGGATAGGTGATGCCGTAGGTGTCATTGAACGCGAGCGCGGTGTCGGCCTGGTCGTAGACGTTGACGCCGATGAACCGTGCGCCTTCCCCGTCGTACTCGGCGCTGAGTTCCTGCAGCTGAGGCGCCTCTGCGCGGCACGGCGCGCACGCGGCGTACCAGAAGTTGACGACGAGAACGTCGCCGTCGAAATCCTCAGAGGAGATCTCCTCGCCAGACTCCGTCGTACCGGCGAAGCTGATCGGCTCGCCCCGGTCCGCCTCCGCTATCTCGGTCACCGTTCCGTCGCCGGCGATGTAGCCCTTGTTGCTTCCCTCTTTGTACTGGTCGGCGAGCGGGTCACTCGAGCAGCCAGCGAGGAGAAGCGAGGCGGCGATCACTGTCGCGGCCACGCGCATCCGTCGACTCATACCGCCCCCACGTCGGTGGCGTCAGCGGCGAGGGCCGCGGCCGGGTCGGTGTAGCCGACCTCGACGAAGACACCGTCGCGGTGCTCGAAGGTCGTGATGCTGGACAGCGCGCAGCGGCGCTGGCGCGGGTCATGCGGCAGACGGCCGTCGCCGAGCGCCGAGTGCACCATCCAGATCGGCAGCTGGTGACTGACCAGGACGACGTCACCTGACGGGGTCGATTCCCACGCGTCGCGGACGGCGTCGAGCATCCTGCCGACGATCGAGACGTACGGCTCGCCCCAGCTCGGCTTGTTCGGGTTGCGCAACGCGACCCAGTTGGCCGGGTTGCGCAGCGCGAGGCGCATGATGGTGCCTTCGAAGTGGTTCGTGGGCTCGATGATCCGATCATCGGTGATGACGTCGAGGCCGAAGCGTTCCGCAACAGGAGCGGCCGACTCCTGGGCCCGCTGCAGCGGGGATGCCACCAGGCGCGTGATCTCGCGGTCGCGGCCGGCGAGGTCATCGGCGGCGGCAGCGGCCATCCTCTCGCCGAGCTCTGAAAGTCGGTAGCCGGGAAGGCGTCCGTACAGGACACGCAATGGGTTATGCACCTCTCCATGACGGACGAGATGGATCTGGCTGGCTACCACCTGTCCAGTCTACGGAGGTGGATGCTGGGAATCCGCCAGAGAGAAAAGCCTCGCGTAAGCTTGGCTACCGTGAACTCACGAGTATTGATCAAGAACCTGGCCGCGCTTCCCGAGGGTCCCGTGACCGTCTCCGGCTGGGTGGAGACCGTCCGCGACCAGAAGAAGGTCCAGTTCATCGTGCTGCGCGATGAGTCAGGTGCGGTTCAGCTGGTGAACCCGGCGGTTCGTGAGCTGAACCCCGAGGACGAGGCATCGGCGACGAAGCTCGCGATCACGGAGGCCATCTCAGCGCTCGCGCACGGCTCCTTCGTCACCGTGACCGGCACCCTCAAGATCGATGAGCGCGTGAAACTCGGCGGCCTCGAGATCAAGCTCGAATCACTCGACGTCGTCGGCGAAGCGCTCCCCGAGACCCCGATCGCCGCGGATTCCAGCCTCGACAAGCGTCTCGACTGGCGCTTCCTCGACCTGCGCAACCCGAAGCAGAACCTCATCTTCCGCATCCAGACGACGTTCGAGCACGCGCTCAGGACCTACTGGATCGACAACGACTTCATCGAGCTCCACACCCCGAAGCTCATGGCATCCGCGAGCGAATCCCGCGCGGAGCTCTTCGAGATCGAATACTTCGACACGAAGGCGTACCTGGCCCAGAGCCCGCAGTTCTTCAAGCAGATGGCCCAGCCTGCCGGCTTCGGCAAGGTGTTCGAGGTCGGCCCCGCGTTCCGCGCAGACCCGTCGTTCACCTCACGCCACGCCACCGAGTTCACCTCGATCGACTCCGAGATCAGCTGGATCGACTCGCACGACGACGTCATGCAGCTGCACGAAGACCTCATCGTCGCCGGCTTCAGCGCCGTGAAGGAGAAGCACGGCGACGAGATCAAGGCTCTGTTCGACCTCGACGTGACCGTGCCGACGACCCCGTTCCCGCGCATCCCCCTCGCCGAGGCGAAGCGCATCGTCGCCGAGCGCGGCTACGAGGTCCCGCGCGCAGACGACGACATGGACCCCGAGGGCGAACGCCAGATCTCGGCCTACGTCGCTGAGACGTTCGGACACGAGTTCGTGTTCCTCACCGACTACGCGTCGAGCATCAGGCCGTTCTACCACATGCGGAACGACGACGACCCGACGGTCACCAACAGCTACGACCTCATCTTCAACGGTGTCGAGATCTCCACGGGCGCACAGCGCGAGCACCGCGTCGACGTGCTCATCGAGCAGGCGAAGGAGAAGGGGCTCGACCCGGAAGAGCTCGACTTCTACCTCGACTTCTTCCGGTACGGCGTCCCGCCGCACGGCGGATTCGGCATGGGCCTGGCCCGTGTTCTCATGCTCATGCTGCACGAGACGTCGATCCGCGAGGTCACCTACCTCTTCCGCGGCCCGACCCGCCTGCTCCCGTAAACGCAGTTTCGCGCCAAGCTCTCATCCCCTCCCGCGCGTGTGCATTAGCTTGACCCCGAAGCCGTAAGAGAGCGTCACCGTGGCGCCGCATCGGCGGAGGGTGGCTTCGGTCATGGATTTCTTGAGAAACATCTGGGACCTGCTGTGGGTCTTCTTCTGGGCGTTCGCATTCATCGCGTACCTGTTCGCGCTGTTCTCGATCATCGGGGACATCTTCCGCGACAGGAACCTCAACGGCTGGCTCAAGGCCGTGTGGCTCATCTTTCTGGTGTTCCTGCCGTTCCTCACCGCGCTCGTCTACCTGATCGCACGCGGCAACGGCATGGCAGAGCGCTCGGTGTCGAGGCTCCAGGAGTCGCAGGCGGCAACGGAGTCCTACATCCGTAAGACCGCAGGCGGATCGTCGCCGAGCGAGGAGATCGCGACCGCCAAGGCGCTGCTCGACTCCGGCGCGATCACGGCGGACGAGTACGCCGCGCTCAAGACGAAGGCGCTCGCGCGCTCCTAGCGGGACGTTCGAGCACCGAAGGCATCAGTTGCGGTCGAGGGCTCCCGGTCCGCCGGGTGTCCTCGACCGGAAGTGATGCCCTCGCGTGAACGGCGGCGTCAGACCTCGACGTCGACGGCGACGCGGTCCGAACGGACCTCGCCGATGTATTTGCCGACCCGCTGGTGCTCCGGGTGCACGGAGTAGCGCTCGAGAGCATCAGCGTCGTCGAAGTCGGCGATGAGCACGACGTCCCAGTTGACCTCGGGGAACAACGCGTTCTCACCGACCTGCAACGCGCGGATCTCGGGGATCAGCGCGGGCAGCTCGTTCATCAGGCGCGCGATCTCGGCCGCATGTTCGGATTTCGTCTCGGCATCCGTCGCGGTGAGCTTCCAGCAGACGATGTGACGGATCATGTGAGCTCCAGGAGTGCGGTGGCCAGGCGGACCGGGTCGATCCGCCAGTAGTTGTGGACCCGCCCGTTGATCAGCAGGACGGGAATCTCTTCCGCGTACCTGTCGTTCAGGGCGGGGTCGTCGAGGATCGACACTTCGTCGAGGGTGAGCTGCGGGGCGTCGGCGCGCGACTCGAGGTCACCGATCACGCGGGCGACGACGACGCGGGCGTCGTCACAGAGGTGACAGCCCGGTTTGCCGATGAGGGTGAGGGATGCCGTAGCCACGTTCCCAGCCTAATCGCCTAGGCGAAATGCTCGACGAGGGAGTCCGCGACGCGGTGCCAGTGGCCGACCATCATCCGGCGTTCCTCACGGTCGGCGAGTTCCGAATGGTGGATGCCGACCGTCGTGCCTGCGCCGGCTTTGGTGAGGGTGATCTCAAGCATGGTTTCGTGGGGCCAGTCTTCGGGCTTCCAGGTCAGCTTGATGAACTTCTGTTCGACATAGCCACGGATGGTGCCGCGCACACCGTCACTCGTGCTGTACCGAACTCCCTTTTTTGTCGGGAGCTCGGTGATCTCGCCGAGCCACATCGGCAGGCCCTTACCGGTGATGTACGCCCAGACGTCTGGGACAGGCGCTGCGACGGTCTTGCGAACTCCGACGTCCCATCCGGCATCCGTGTGACCGGTGGTTTTCTTCGATTCGCTCATGTAACCGAGCTTAATGGTTACAATTCCCGGACAAGACCGATGGCACTGGAGGCGTCATGACCCTGTCACACATCAACCCCGAGTCCATGCATCACAACCCGTACTTCTCGCAGGCCACGATCGTCGATGGCGGACGCATCATGTTCATCGGGGAACAGAACGGAGTGGATGCCGATGGCGCGATCGTTCCAGGTGGCGCAGGCGCGCAGGCGGCCCAGGCGGTCGAGCAGCTGAAGCTCGTGCTCGCAGACGTCGGCGTCGACACCTCGGCGGTCGCCAAACTGACCGTCTACTTCGCCAGGGACGTGACGCTGGACGAGGTGTTCGGTCCCGCGATCCAGAGCTGGGGAACCCAGCCGACGGCGATCACCGTGCTGCAGGTGTACGCGCTCGGTCGCGAGGGCGCGCTGGTGGGCGTCGAAGCCGTCGTGAACCTTCCCGGCCTCGGACAGGACCACGAGTTGCCGAGTTCCGTGGTGCTGTAGCCTCGAACTCACCGACCCCAGAGGACACCGTGCGATCGATCCACACCAGGCTGGTCATGCTCCTGACCGTGTCCTTCGTCGTGCTCGCGGTCGCCCAGGCGGAGCCATCCGCGATGCTCGTTGCCGGCGTCGCCGTCCTGGCGGCATCCGCTCTTCTCGGAGCCCGGTACCTCGCGGTGATCATCACCGCGCTGAGGCTCATGGTCGGGTCGCGGTCGCGCCAGCACCGCGAGGTCCTCACGCGCATCCCCGCTCCGACTCACCCCAACACAGCGGGGCGCCCCCGGCCACGCGCCCCTTCGCTGTCAGAGGCGGTCGCGTAGCCCATCGGTAAGAGCAGGCTCGCGACCAGACGCGACCCTTCCCCTCTGACCGTTAGGACCACATCCGTGGACATCTATTCGTTCGCGCCCGTCGCGATCGTGCTCGACTTCGCCTATTCCCTCGTCACCGCCATCGCCACCCTGTTCACGCCGTTCGCCGGAACCCTGAGCACGGCGTTCGCGATCATCGCCATCACAGTGCTCGTGCGCACCGCACTGATTCCCGTCGGGCGCTCGCAGGTGCGCGCCGAGTTCACCCGCCGGCGTCTGGCACCGAAACTGCAGGAACTGCAGCGCCGATGCAAGAAGAAGCCCGAGCTTCTCCAGCAGAAGACGATGGAGCTCTATTCTGCCGAGAAGGCGTCGCCGCTCGCCGGGTGCTTCCCCACCCTGCTGCAGGCCCCCGTGATCTCCACCGTCTATGGTCTGTTCATCCTGCAGGGCATCAACGGGCATCCGAACGGGCTGCTCACCGAAGAGGTCTTCGGCGTCCCTCTCGGCCTCCCCCTGGTGGGATTTCTCGGCGGTGGTGCGTGGCCAGGGATGCTCGTCTACCTGACCCTCCTCGCGGTCATCGCCGCCGTGGCCTGGCTGTCCAGGCTGGCCGCGGTGAGGAACGCACCGGTCTCGCCTGACTCGGTGCCGCCAGGCATGCAGAATCTCACCGGGATCCTCAGTTGGATGCCGTTTCTCACGGTGATCTTCGCGGCGATCGTTCCGCTGGCGGCGACGATCTACCTCGCGGTGACCACGTCGTGGACGCTGGTGGAGCGGGCGATGCTGCGGCGACGCTTCGAGGCGAAGGAGGTGGCACCGCCATCAGCCCCGCAGAGCGAATAGCGAGCGCCCGCGAGTGCGACGGGACCGGGGGGCACCGTTCTCACCGTCGGAGATTTCGGCTGAATCGGGCGGAAACGGCCCGTATGCCAGGCACCCGCCACGGATCTCCGACGTTGCGAACACCGGTCCCGGTACGCGCAGTCGCCGGTCACTGAGCTCGTCGAAGCGCGACCGACGGGTGGCTCTAGCCGACCAACGCGGCCGCGGCCGTCACCACTCCGGACTCGTCGATCGAGACCGGGACGCCGCCGAAGACCAGGCCGTCCACCGTGACGGAGCTGCTGAGCGCACCAGGCGACGCTGCGAGAGCGCCGTCCGTCGGCTCGACCCCGAGGCTCGCACCGAGAACGGCGACCGCTGCAGCAGCCGACCATGCTTGCGGACGGCAGGCCGCCGGGTACGGAACCGGGCGGGAGAACGTGCCGGCGGCGTCCCCCGAGTGGAGCTCGGGCATCCGGTAATCGAATGCGGATGCCGCCGCCAGGAGACCCCGGATCAGCTCACCCGCCTCGTGGGAGTGGCCCTCGCGGACGAGCCCGGCGATGGCGATGGCGGTGTCGTGGGTCCAGACGCTGCCACCGTGATAGCTCAGCGGCCAGTAGCCCGCAGAGTCGGTCGACATGGTGCGGAGTCCGAAACCCGAGTTCAGGTCCGGCGCGACCAGCCGCGCGGCCACGTCCGCCGCCTGAGACGCATCCAGCAGGCCGGTACCGAGCAGGTGCCCGATGTTGCTCGTCACGGTGTCGACCGCGCGCTTGTGTACGTCGAGCGCGATCGCCGGGTAGCGGCCGGTCTCGTCCTCGATCCAGAACTTCTCGTGGAACGTCGACCGGAGCGCCTCCGCCCATTCGCGTCGCGCGGCCGGGTCACCGACGCCGAAGTGCTCGAGCAGGTCGGCGCCGTGCCGAGCGGCTTCATAGGCGTACGCCTGGACTTCGCACAGCGCGATCGGCCCGTCGGCGAGCGAACCATCGCGCCACTGCACCGAGTCGCCTGAATCCTTCCAGCCCTGGTTCGCGAGCCCGTGCCCGGTCTCGTCGACGTACTCGAGGAGCCCGTCGCCGTCGGCGTCACCGAAGTCGCGCATCCAGTCGAGCGCACGCTCGAGGTTCGGCAGCAGGGCGCGCACCTCGTCATCCGGCATCCCCCAGCGCCACGCGTCGTGCAGCAGGCACACCCACAGCGGCGTCGCGTCCACCGTGCCGTAGTACAGCGGAGGGAGTGTCACTCCGTCGCCGAGATTCAGAGCCTCACGCCGCAGTTCGTGCATGATCTTGCCCGGTTGTTCCGCAGTGGCGGGCACCGACTGCGTCCCCTGCAGTCCGGCCAGCACGCGGAGCGTGTCAGCGGCGATCCCGGTACCGAGCGGCAGAAGGAAGCGGGCCGCCCAGATCGAGTCCCGGCCGAACAGAGTGAAGAACCACGGTGCTCCTGCGGCGAGGAACTGCGCGCCTGGCTCTGCGGTTGTCGTCAGGCGAAGCGCGTCGAGGTCGTCGAGCGCCTGCGCCACCCACCGTGTGAGACGGTCGTCCCCCGCGCGTACCTCTGGCACGCTCCACGGTGCATCCTCCGACACACCGGCGACGACGGATGCCGTGTCAGCGGCCTCGAGGGACCAGCCGACGGTCGCGCTGCCCTTCGCCGGGACGGTCACGTCCCAGGTCAGATCGAGGGTGTCGCCGTTGCGGGCGAGCGATGCGCCCGGTGCGAACAGCGACACCGAGACGGAGCCGGAGCCCCAGAACGCCCACGACCCGTCGAAGTCGATCAGGACAGGCTCCGAACTCTCTCCCATCTTGACGGCTTCCATCGTGGCCAGGTCTGCGCGGAGCGACACCGTCACGGTCGTCGTGACATCCGTCGCCAGGGTCGACTCGAGGACGAAGATGTCCCCGGCCCCTGTGACAGACAGCGTCCGGTCCTGCGTGACCCGCACGCGCGGATCCGCTTCGGCATCGTCGAGATGCCGAAGCAGCGACACGAACCCGGCACAGAATGCCCCGCGTGGGACGGTGGCGATGTGCTCGGCTTCCTGGCCGCCGAACCTCACCGACAACCCGGAGACGAGGCGGACATCGGCGAGGTAGATCCCGTGGATCGAGCGCCCTCCGATGCTGCCGTCAGGAGACGACCACGCCTGGAACGGCGCCCGGAGAATGACGGTTTCGTTGTGCAGCAGCGGTTGCAGCGATGGGTGCATGGGGACTCCTCTGAGTGAAGCGGAACGGTCGGCCGAGAGCGCCTGACTATTCCTTCACGGCGCCTTCACTCGTGTTCATGATCCGTTTCTGGAAGACGAAGAAGACGATGGCGACGGGGATGGTCATGATGGCCGCGGCGGCCAGCTTGATCGGGTACTGGGTGCCCTGGCTGAGTTGCCCGGACGCCAGCGAGGCCACACCCTTGGTGAGCGTGACGAGCTCGGCGGACTGGCTCGCCACGATGAAGTGGTTGAGCTCGTTCCAGGATCCCTGGAACGACAGGATGATGATCGTGATGAGCGCCGGCCTGGCCATGGGGAGGACGACGGACCAGAACACCCGGAACGTGCCAGCACCGTCGATGCGCGCCTGCTCCTCGACGCTCGCCGGGATCGATTCGAAGAAGTTCTTCATGATGAAGACGCCTGCGGCATCGACGAGCAGGGGGATGATCATTCCCGCGTAGCTGTCGTACATGCCGATCTGGTTGATGACGAGGAACCTCGGGATGAGCAGCACGACACCGGGGACGCTCATCACCGCGACGAGGCCGGCGAACACGAGGGCGCGCCCCCTGAACTGCAGGCGGGCGAGCGCGTAGCCGGCCAGCGAGCAGAAGAAGACCCGGCCGAACGTGACACAGAGCGTCACGATGATCGAGTTCATCGACCAGAGCGGGAAGTCCGAGTTGAGGAACAACCGTTCGTACGCGGCCGTCGTCCAGGTCGCGGGGAGGAGGGACAGGGGGTCGGATGCCGCCTCGGCATCCGTCTTGAACGACGTCGCCACCTGCACGATGAACGGGAAGATGTAGACGATCGCGATCACGACGAGCAGCGCGTAGGCGAAGGACGTGCCGGCGAGGATCTTCGTCGACGGCCTCGCGCGCCGCTTCATCGGTGGCAGCGCGACGGGGGCTGTCGGCTTCGGTGCCGTGACGGTCATCGGTTTCTCCCGGTCTCCGTGAGGACGGATGCCTGTGACGGCGTGCCGTCGGATGCCGCAGGCGGCAGCGCGTACAGACGAGCGCGACGCCTGGACACTCCCCGGTCGGCGAGGACCCAGCGCTGGATCAGGGTGAAGAAGACGATGATGGCGAAGAGGATGAACGCGATCGCCGCACCCTGGCCCCACTGCTGGTTGTTGAACGCCGTCTGGTACGACAGGAAGGCGGGGGTCAGCGTGGTCTTGGATGGTGCACCCTTGGTGCCGGTGTAGATCTGGTCGAAGACCTGCCAGCATCCGATCAGCCCGAGAGTCAGGACGGTGAACAGGGTCGGGCGCAGTTGAGGCAGAGTGACCTGCCAGAAACGCTGCCAGCCGCTGGCCCCGTCCATCATCGCTGCTTCGGTGACGTCGCCGCCGAGGTTCTGCAGGGCGGCGATGAAGAGGAGCATGAACGTTCCACTCGTCGTGAAGATGGCCATGAGGATGAACGCAGACATCGCCACACTCGGACCACCCAGCCAGTCCCACCAGGTCACACCGAGAGTCGAGTTCTCGGTGAGGAACGCCGGTCCGGTCGTCACGCCGAAGTGGAGGATGCCCGATGGGTCGTTGAACCAGGTCGGGCCGTTGATGCCGACGAAGGACAGAAGCTTGTTGACAGCGCCTGTGGCGCTGAAGAGGAAGAGCCAGAGAACCGTGATCGCGACCGAGCTCGTCACGGAGGGAAAGTAGAAGGCCGTCCGGAAGAAGCCACGGCCCTTGAGGATCTGGCGGTTGAGCAGCACGGCGAGAAACAGGGCCAGGCCGGTCTGCAGCGGCACGACGAACACGACGTACCAGGCATTGTTCTTCAGTGCGGTGCCGAAGTCCCGCTGGGCGAGGCCTCCGCCGGTCAGCAGCGCCTCGTAGTTCTCGGCACCGACGAAACTCACGTTGCCCGAGAACGGGCTGCCTCGACCGGTCCAGTCCGAGACGCTGACCCACAGCGCCATCAGGACAGGGACGACGAGGAAGAGGCCGAGGAGGAAGAGCATCGGGGCCGTGAACAGCCACCCCGATGCGGCCTCCCCACGCCGGATGCCGGAACGCCGGCTTCCGGTGCGGGGAGACCGACTCGCGGTCGTCGACATGACTCTCTACTTCAGCAGTGCTTCGATGTTGGCCTGGGCCGAGTCGAGGATCGCCTGCGGGTCACCGTCCTTCAGCCCTTCGAGTTCTGCGTTGAGGTCGGTCATGACGTCGATCGCCCCCTGGATGGTCGGCACGCCCTGCGCGTAGTCGGCCCCGTTGAGGTACGGAACGAGCATCTCGTTGGCGGCCTTCCAGTCCTCGGCAGCCGACTGGATCGACGGCATCGGGCCGAACGCCTCGGAGAACGCCAGCTGGCTCTCGGCGGTCGTCAGTTCCTGGATCAGCTCGAGCGCTGCCTGCTGGTTCGGGCTGTCGGCCGCGATTCCCCAGCAGTTGGAGAACTGCATGGTGCCCTTGCCTGCCGGACCCTCGGGGAGTTCCGCAACGGTGTACTTCACGTCGGGGAAGTCATTCGTCATGGCGCCGGTGATCCAGTTGCCTTCGATGGTCATCGCCGACAGACCCTTGCCGAAGGCTTCTCCGCCCCAACCCGCTCCGAGATCCTTGACGTACTTGAGCGTTCCGTCGTTGAGCATCTTCTGGACGAAGGTGAGCGCTTCGACGTTCTCGGCGCTGTTCGCTGTCGCTTCGGTGCTCTCTTCGTTCATGAGGTTACCGCCGGCCTGCGCCATGAAGGCTCCGAGGCGCTGGTACTCGGCACCGAGCGCAAGCCCGACGTGCTCCGGTGTGGTCAGGGCCTTGCTCACCGTCTCGAGTTCTTCCCATGTCGTGGGGATGTCGTCATCGGTGAGTCCGGCTTCGGCCCACATGTCCGTGTTGATCTGCAGCGCGAGGCTGGAGAAGTCCTTCGGAGCACAGTAGAAGTCGCCTTCGTAGGTGAAGGAGGAGACGAGGCTCGGGTAGAAGTCGTCCTTGTTCTCGAGCATGTCGCCGTAGGCGAGGACGGAGCCGTTCGAGGCGTAGCCGGGGAGCGCTTCGGTTGACAGGTAGAACACGTCTGCCGGCTTACCTGACGAGAAGCCCTGGGTGAGCTCCTGGGTCAGGTCACTGGCGACCTTGACCTCGGCGTCGGTGCCCGACGACTCGGACCACGCGGAGACCGCGTCCGTGACGGCCGCGGTCTCCGCGTCGCCGCTGGATCCGATCAGCACCGTGAGGGCGTCGTCCGACGAGGTGAGCTCGCCGCCGCCGGAGCCGGGTTCTGGTGTTTCGCTGAATCCCGAACCACAACCGGTGAGGACGAGAGTGCCCGCCGCGGCGAGGGCGCCGACAGTGAGCCAGCGGGAGGTGCGTCTTTGCATGGAATTCTCCTTGGTAGCTATTTGATCGTTCAAACTCTGCAACGCTGCTGTGCAATTTGATCGATCAAACTGATGTGTGAAACATAAGCCAGAGGTGCGGACGCTGTCAATGCTCTTGACCCGACGGATCGTCTCGGTCTGCGATACCCTGACGATGTTGATCGATCAAACGGAGGCGCCATGGCTCGACTGCCGACGGTGACCGACGTGGGCCATGCTGCCGGAGTGTCCAGGCAGACCGTGTCGAATGTCCTCAACTCCCCCGAGCTCGTCAAGCCGGCCACGCGGGAGAAGGTGGAGGCGGCCATCGCGTCGCTCAACTACCGGCCGCATGCGTCGGCCAGGAGGCTCCGCACCCGCAAGAGTTCGACGCTGGGCATCCGGCTCGATCCGATGACGAACGGCATCTCAGGATCTGTGCTCGACCGGTTCCTCCACGCGCTGACCGAACAGGCAGACGCCAGGGGGCTGCGCGTGACGCTCTTCACTGCGACGGATCCCGATGACGAGATCCGTCAGATCTCGAGACTGCACGACGGCGCCGACGTCGATGCGTTCGTCCTGACATCCACGTTCTATGAGGACCCGCGCACGGAGTGGCTGATCGCACACGACGTGCCGTTCGTCACCTTCGGGCGCCCGTGGGGCATCGACGACCTCAACGACCCCCTGCACCTCTGGGTCGATGTGGACGGCTGGAGCGGCGTGCACGACGCGACCGACCATCTCCTCGACACCGGTGTGAGCCATGTCGCGTATCTCGGCTGGCCGACCCACTCCGGCACCGGTGACGACCGTCGCCGCGGCTGGCGTGACGCCATGGCGGAGCGCAGCGGGCTGGCAGCGGATGCCATCGACCGGCTGAATCTCGAAGTCCAGGACGGCGTCGCCGAGGGAAGCGCAGCGATCCGCACCCTGCTCGACTCAGGCGTGCGCGTCGACGCCATCGTCTGCGCGAGCGACACCCTCGGTCTCGGCGCGATGCTCGCCACGCGGGCAGGCGTTCCCGTCGTGGGATACGACAACACGCCCGTTGCCGACGCGATCGGACTCTCCAGCGTCGAGCAGCCCCTCACCGACGTGGCCGCTGGCGCACTCGATCTCCTGCTCGGACCGAACGGCCGGGAGATCATCAGCTGGAGCGAGACATCCGGCGACCCGCGCCACCGGCTCTACCGGCCACGCCTGATCGTGCGCGAACCCACGGCGATCGCCGGCGAGACGTCCCGCTGAGATCTCGACCCGATCAACCGGGCGGGCAGCGGCGAGGAACGCCAAAAAGCGCCAGTCCCTCGCGGGTCTGACGCTTAACTGGTGCGTTGCGACTTACTTCTTGTTACGACGCTGGTGACGAGTCTTGCGAAGCAACTTGCGGTGCTTCTTCTTCGCCATACGCTTGCGGCGCTTCTTGATTACAGAACCCACTACTTACCTCACAAAGTTTGGCTGTGGCCGCGGATGCCACGGCCGGCAGAAAAAAATGCCTCGGAACAGTCTAGCTGATCCGCGAGGCGCAAGCTCCCACGCCGGTTTCAGGCGCTGTCGGCTACATGCGTCGAGATCACCTGGGCGACCGCGGACTCCGGAACACGAAACGATCGACCGAACCTGATGGCCGGCAGATCGCCTGCGTGCACCATGCGGTACACCGTCATTTTCGACACGCGCATCATGTCGGCGACTTCAGCCACGGTCAGGAAACGAACGTCTTCCATTCCGGTGGCCATGATGTCTCCTGTGCGGTGATGAGGCTGATGTTGCGGTGATCTCCCGCCCACTGTAGCCTCCACGGCTCGGCCGTGTCGAGGGGACTACTTGCCCAGCTTCTTGCTGACGGCCTGCACAGCGCTCGAGACGCGGTGGGTGGTGTCTGCGACCGCGTGCCCGATGGCATCCGCCATCTGCTTGGCCTGACCGGTGAGCGCATGCTCGCCGAGGCCGACCGCTTCGGCGATGTCGAAGTCGACGCTGAGGAACGGGATGAGCCAGTCCTCGACGGTCTCGAGTGGGCTGTACTCGAGACGGTAGTAGCGGTGCTGCCCCTCCTCACGCACGACGACCAGGCCGGCCTCGCGCAGGACCTTGAGGTGCTTCGACACCGTCGGCTGGCTGAGACCGAGTGCGGTGACGATTTCGGAGACGCTTGTGCCACCGTGCGTGACGGCCGAATCGCTCTCGTAACGGTCGAGGAGGATCTGCAGGATGTCACGCCGGGTGGCGTCTGCAATCACGTCAAAAATGTCAGCCATGGGTCAAGGCTAGTGACTCTCAGCACGGAGTACCATGACAACGGTCCCAACCAAGCCAAGAACGGGGGAACCGTGGCAGGCAGCAGCACCGAGGCACGGCCCCACATTCTGGTCCAGACCGGATTCGCGCGTGTGCGCGAGACGATCAACGACTTCACCGGCCGGTCACCTTCCCGCTTCGCGATCCTCATCTTCTCGGCCCTGATCCTCCTCTTCACGCTGCTGTTCTCCCTGCCGATCGCGTCGTCATCCGGCACGTCGACCCCTCTGGCCGATTCCTTCTTCACCGCGGTCTCGGTGATCTGCGTCACCGGACTCTCGACCGTCGACATGGCGACACACTGGTCGATCGTCGGACACGTCCTGGTCTACATCGGCGTTCAGATCGGGGCGGTCGGCGTACTGACCCTCGCGTCGATCCTCGGCATGGTGATCTCGCGAAAGCTCGGCCTGCGGGCCAAGCTCATGGCGGCGAGTGACTCCAACCCGATGCGGGGTCACCGTGGGCCGGTGGCCGAGGGCCAGGCCGTCCGCCTCGGCGAGATCGGGAGCATGCTGGCCACCGTGGCCCTCAGCCTCGTCGTCATCGAAGCCGCCATCGCGATCCTGCTGTTCCCACGGATGCTCATCGACGGCATCCCCCTCTGGGACGCCGTCTGGAACAGCCTCTATTACTCGGCCATGGCGTTCACCAACACCGGCTTCACGCCGAACGCCGATGGCCTCGGCACCTTCGCCAACGACTACTGGTTCCTGTCGATCCTGATGGTCGGCGTCTTCCTCGGTGCCCTGGGATTCCCGGTGATCTACGCCCTCAAGCGTCACCTCTTCCACACGCGGTTCTGGTCACTGCACGTCAAGCTCACCGTTCTGACCACGCTCATCCTGCTGTTCCTGGGTGCGGGAGTCCTCGCCCTTCTCGAGTTCAACAACCCGAAGACCTTCGGCGAGCTGAATTTCAGCGACACGGTGTTCCAGTCGCTGTTCCTCTCGATGATGACGCGGTCGGGAGGGTTCGCGTCGATCGAGATCGCGGATCTCAACGGCTCCAGCCTGCTCGTCGCCGACATGCTCATGTTCATCGGTGGCGGCTCGGCATCCACCGGCGGCGGCATCAAGGTCACGACACTCGCTGTCATCTTCCTTGCCGCGGCTGCCGAGGCGAAGGGCAGCCCCGACATGGAGGCCTTCGGCCGCCGGGTCCCGCCCGACGTTCTCCGCGTCGCGCTGAGCGTCGTGCTCTGGGGCGCGACCATCGTCGCCCTGTCGTGCATCGTGCTGCTGCAGATGACGAAGGCGCCGCTCGACCATGTGCTGTTCGATGTGATCTCTGCGTTCGGCACCGTCGGTCTGTCGACAGGGTTGACGGAGGATCTCGACGACCCGGCGAAGTATGTGCTGGCCATGACCATGTTCCTCGGTCGTGTTGGTACAGTGACACTCGCTGCGGCTGTCGCGGCCGCCACGACCTCCAAGCTGTATCGGAGACCGGAAGAAAGGCCCATCGTTGGTTGATCGGATCAAGCACGACGCACCCGTCCTCGTCATCGGACTTGGGCGGTTCGGTGCAGCGTGTGCCGGGGAACTGGATCGCCTCGACCGCGAGGTGCTCGCCATCGACGAAGGTGCAGAGCTCGTGCAGAAGTGGTCGGAGCGGATCACCCACACCGTTCAGGCGGACGCGCGCAACATCGAAGCGCTGAAACAGGTCGGTGCGCAGGACTTCTCCATCGCCGTCGTTGCCGTCGGCTCGTCGATCGAGGCGAGCGTGCTCATCACGGCGAACCTTGTCGACCTCAAGATCCCACAGATCTGGGCGAAGGCCGTCTCGCAGTCCCACGGCAAGATCCTGGCCCGCGTCGGCGCCAACCACGTGATCTATCCGGAGGCAGAGGCCGGCGAGCGCGTCGCACACCTGGTCAGTGGCCGGATGCTCGACTTCATCCAGTTCGACGACGACTTCGCGCTCGTGAAGATGTACCCGCCGAAGCCGATCCGCGGGCTCAACCTCACCGAGAGCGGCGTGCGCTCCAAGCACAAGATCACCGTGGTCGGCGTGAAGTCGCCGGGTAAGCCGTTCACCTACGCCACAGCAGACACCGTCGTCTCAGACCACGACCTCATCATCGTGTCAGGCACGACAGCCGACATCGAGAAGTTCGCCGCGCTCAGCAGCTAGCCCACCAGCGCGAGTTGCTGGGTTTGCAGGGGTCAGGAAGCCCGGCAACCCCCGCAAACCCAGCAACTCGCGGGGTAGTGCCGATCACGCGCCTGCGGCGAGTTCCTTCGACCGCGCGAGCGCGGCATCCGTCGCTTGATCGAACGTCTTCGAGAGCTCGGCCCGCTGCAGCACTGCGATGGCTCTCTCGGTCGTTCCATTCGGGCTCGTGACCTGGATGCGCAACTCTTCGGGGGTCTTGTCCGACTGGGCGAGCAGCTCTGCTGCGCCCCTGAACGTGCCGTTCACGAGGACGGCGGCCTGCTCGGGGGTGAAGCCCTTGGCGACGGCCGTCTTTGTGAACTCTTCGATCAGGAGGAAGACGTATGCGGGGCCGGAGCCGGAGATGGTGCCGAGTGCGTCGAGCTGACTCTCGGGCACCTCCACGACCGTTCCGACGGTTTCGAAGACGGCGCGCCCCATGGCGAGATCGTGGTCGGTCGAGCGGGTGCCCGACGAGAGCCCGGTGACGCCGCGGCCGACGACCGACGGCGTGTTGGGCATCGAACGCAGCACGGGGATGCCCGAGGGCAGCAGCGACTCGAACGTGGCAACGGTGACTCCGGCTGCCACGCTGACGACGAGGGTGCCTGGGTCGAGGGCGTCCGCGATCTCGCGCAGCAGGTCGGGGACCATGGCCGGTTTCACGGCGACGAGCACCACTTCGGCTCCGGCGACGGCGGTGCGGTTGGCCTCAGCGTCGTCTTCGACGGCCAGCGAGGTCACACCCGGGAGTTTCGCAAGCGCGTCTGCCTTGGCGCGGGTCCGGTTGGTGACGCGGATGCCTCCTGCCACCGTCACACCCGGCTGGAGCAGCCCTGACAGGATCGCCGACCCCATCGAGCCGCTGCCGAGAATTGCAATGCTGGGGATCGTCACGTCGTCGCTCATGTGGCCCAGTCTACGTTTTCACTCCTCGGAGAGACCGGGCGCTGCGCGTCGCCGGATCGGATGACGACTCCCGCCGGTCATGGCCGCTAACGCGTCGGTGCTTCCGCGGATTCTCGCTCGAACATCGTCGATGCGCGTTCGACGATGTGGGGCGGAGTGGCCTTGGCGCTGGGCTGCGCGACGCCGTCGAGCACGTCGAGAAGGACGAGCGCGATCGAGCGACCGTACGCGACGACGTCGTGGGCGATCGCCGACAGGGGCGGCTTCGCGAGCTGGCAGTGCACCGAGTCGTCCCAGGCGAGTATCGCGACGTCTTCAGGTACGCGAAGCCCGCGCCCGATGATGGTTTCGAGTCCACTGAGCGCCATCACGTCGTTGTCGTAGATGATGGCGGTCGGATGCTCAGTGCGCTCGAGCAGATCCGCCGTTGCCGCAGCACCGCGCTCCGCCGTGTAGTCGCCCTCGACGATGTTCGTCTCGACGCTGTTCGCGGCGCCGGCGGCGGTAAAGGCCTCGCTGCGGAGTCGCGAGTGCAGAAAGCTCAGCGGACCGGAGATACGCCCGATGCTGCGGTGCCCCTTGGAGACGAGGTACTCGACGGCCCCGGTCATCGTCGCTTTGTTGTCGGTCGAAATCGTGGCGAACCCCGGCGCGAACTCGGGCTGAGCCATCACGACGCTCGGCAACCCGCCGTTCCGGAGGGCATCGAGCCGCGGATCGTCAGGCACGAGGTCAGCGACGATCACTCCGACGACATGCCTGTCGACCTGCCACCTATGGTGCGTGGCGATCTCTTCGGCCGGTGTCGCGACGACCTGCACGAGCAGGGTCATCCCCCGCGTGGCGAGTTCGTCCTCGACGCCCTTGATGACCTGCATCCAGAACGGCTCCATCGGCACACGCCGACGGGGTTGATGCAGGCACAAACCCACCGATGGCATCGTTCAGCTACCCGGTGACAAGATCATTGACTGAACATAACACCGGGAACACGCCGACGACAGCGGAGTCGACACCCCCCGATGTGCCGCCGACCACGAAGACGTGCGACTCCCCCGGCAGGAGGGTCACGAGGCCAGAGCTCACGGAGGCACCGCGGTCCAGGCGATCCGCCTGAAGAAAGAGATCCTTGACGAGGCCGGATGCCGTCACCGTGATCCGCAGACCTCCGGCGTCGCCCGCGACCGAGGTGGTCAGGGCGTCTCGAGGGGCAGGCAGGTCGAGGGCAGTGTCTTCGACGAAGTACCAGAACGCGTTGTCGGTCACGCCGGATTCGGCGACGACGAATTCCCTCGCCGCATCCGTCGGTGTTGCGACTGCGTTGTCGAGTGCGATCTCGACGATGCCCCGAGCCGGCACGGTCAGCGTCACCGTCTGGTCGGCGAGTGCGCTGCCGTCCGTCGTCATGCGGCGGATGCGGATCGACTCGGTCCAGTCGTCACCCGAGTCGTTGTGGGCGAACAGCGCCGGCACCCCGTCTCTCGGCTGGATCGTGAGAAGTCGATCGGTGTATGCGTGCCGCAGCGCGTGCCAGAGTGGTTTGCGGGCCCCGCTGTAGTCGACGGCGGCCCAGGAGATCACCGGCCAGCTGTCGTTGAGCTGCCACACGAGCGAGCCGGTCGTGCGGGGGTAGAGCGAGCGGAAGTGCTCGATGCCGAAGCGGATGGCGCGAGCCTGGTTCAGCTGGGTCGCCCAGTGCCACTCCTCGACGGACCTCCACGTCGGCAGGTGCTCGCCGAGGCCGCGCTCGAGTTTGAGGTTGCCGTCTGCGGCCTTCTGGTGCACGAGCATCTGGGTACCGTACGGGTCGAGTGGCGCGTCGTGCACGGCGTCGGTCAGGGTCGTCCACGCTGGTGGGCCCTGGAACCCGAACTCGGACGCGAACCGCGGATGCTTGTTCGCATATTCGGTGTAGTCGAGGGTGTTCCAGACATCCCAGATGTGCATGGTGCCGTTGCGCTCATCGTTGGGGTGCGCGTATCGCGTGAAGGAGAAGGGGCTCCCGGGCGAGTAAGGACGTGTCGGATCGAGTTCGGCGACGATCGCGGGAAGCAGGTCGAAGTAGTAGCCCTCTCCCCACGTACGGTCACCGATCTTCCGGCGCCAGTCCCACTCGAGGTAGCCCCAGATGTTCTCGTTGCAGCCGTTCCAGAGCACGAGGCTGGCGTGCGGTGACAGGCGGGTGACGTTATCGCGCGCCTCAGCCTCGACCTCGCTGCGCAGGGGATCTTCTTCTGCATAGGCCGCGCACGCGAACAGGAAGTCCTGCCACACCATGATTCCAGCCTCATCGCAGGCGTCGTAAAAGGCGTCCTGCTCATAGATCCCTCCGCCCCAGATCCGGAGCATGTTCATGTTCGCGTCGACTGCACCGCCGACCGCCGTGCGGTAACGTTCGGGCGTCACACGGGTGATGAACGTGTCGTCAGGGATCCAGTTCGCGCCACGGATGTTGACGAGCTGCCCGTTGACCGAGATGTTGAACGGTGCCCCGTGCTCGTCGGGTGCGGTGTCGAGTGAGACGGACCGGAATCCGACCCGCGACGTCCACTCCGCCGCTCCGACAGAAACGGTCACAGGGTACAGAGGCTGCGCGCCGTAGCCGCGAGGCCACCATAGGCCGATGACTCCCGCGTCGACGGAAACGGTGATGTCGGTCTGCGACGCATCTACGTCGACCGAGCCCTGCCTGCCGTTGACCGCCACGTCCACGTTCGCCGTCGCGGCGGCATCCGCCCATTCGAGTGCGACGTGCGCGTTCAGGATGCCCTGTCCGTATGCGCCGTCGATAGCCGCCACCTCGACGAGCGGACGGACGGATGCGATGCGCACGCCGGACCAGGACTCGATGCCGATCGACTTCCAGATCCCGGATGACGAGATGTCGATGCCCCAGTCCCAGCCGAAGTTGCAGGCCATCTTGCGCACCGCGTTGAACGGGTGGTGCATCACCGTCGGCAGTTCACCGAGAAGTTTCTCCTGCTCACGCGCGAACTCGATGGGTGAACGGAAATCGATGACCAGCTCGTTGTCACCGTCGACGAGGAGCGCCCCGATGTCGAATCGGTAGCCGCGGTGCTGGTTCTGCGTCCGGCCGACGACCGTGCCGTTCAGGGTGAGCGTCGCGGCTGTGTCCAGCCCGTCGGCGACGAGGTCGTGCCGCTGGGCATCGGTCTGAGCCCAGGTGAAAATGGTGCGGTACTGCCAGTCCGCGTATCCGATCCACTCCTGGACCTTCTCGTTCGCGCCGTCGTACGGGTCGTCGATGAGACCGGCCGCGAGAAGGTCGAGCTGGACTTCGCCCGGGACGGTGGCGAGGACGTCACGTCCCGCGACAGCCTCGTCGATCGGGCCGGCGGTGGCGCGCAACGTCCAGGCGGAGCCGTCTGCGGTGTTGAGGGAACGGAACGTCACGCGGTGTGTCTCTTCTCTGGGTTCTGTGCGGTTGTCGGTGGTGCGTCGTGCAGGGGCGACGTGTTCGAGGCCTCGTGCGGTGCGGCGAACGAGTGGGTCACGCAGTGGCCCGTACTTCTGCCTCTTCCCACGCACCGGTGAAGTGATTGAAGCAGATCGTGTTGTCGAGTGTCGAGCGATCCGGCGCGTCCTCCGTGCTCACGACCTTGCCGATCCGTTCCGGGTCGGGAGCGGCGAGCGCAAGAAGCCGCGTGTAGTCGTGGTGCGGATCGAGGATGACGTCGTCGGCAGGTCCCCGCTCGACGATGCGGCCCTTGTACAGCACGAGGATCTCGTCGGAGAAGTGTCTGGCGGTTGCCAGGTCGTGGGTGATGTACAGCACGGAGAGGTGATCTTCGCGTTGGAGGCGGCCGAGCAGGTTGAGCACGCCCAGCCGGATCGACACGTCGAGCATCGACACCGGCTCGTCTGCGATCACGACGCTCGCTCCAGGGGCGAGAGCGCGCGCGATGGCCACCCGCTGCCGCTGGCCCCCGGACAGCTCGTGCGGTCTGCGCTGAGCGAAATCGGCTGCAGGCTCGAGGTTGACACGTTCAAGCATCTGCACGACACGTTCACGCGTCTGCGCCGCCCCCTTCGCCCGGTGGTGGATCTGCAATGGCCTGGCGATGTGGTGCTCGATCGAGTGGAACGGGTTGAGCGATGCGAACGGGTCCTGGAACACCATCTGCACCTGGCGGCGATAGAGCGAGCCGGCCACGGGGGTACCGTCGTCGAGCGACACATTGATCGAGCCGCTCGTGGGCTTGTCGAGGCGCGCGAGGATGCGCGCGATCGTGGACTTGCCCGAACCCGACTCGCCGACGAGGGCGACCGTTCGACCGGGAACGAGGTCGAACGACACCCGGTCGACAGCACGGAACTTCGAGCGGGAGAGTCCCTTCCGCACGGTGAACTCCTTGACGAGATCGACGACTTCAACGCTGGTCATGCCATGTCCTCTTCGTAGAGCTCGTCGATTCCGGTGCGGATGAATGATCCGCGGGAACCGCTGAGGCTCGGGAACGACCCGAGCAGTTTGCGGGTGTACGGATGCTGCGCATTCCGGTAGAGCTCATCCGCCTCCTCGAGCTCGACGATCTCGCCGCGCAGCATGACGGCGATCCGGTCGCTGATCTCGAGGAGCAGAGGGAGGTCGTGGGTGATGAAGATGACCGCGAAGCCCAGCTCATCTCGCAGGCGCACGATCTCCCGGAGGATGTCGCGCTGGACGACGACGTCGAGCGCTGTCGTCGGCTCATCCATGATCATGATCTGCGGTTCGAGGATCATCGCCATGGCGATCATCACACGTTGTCTCATCCCACCCGAGAACTCGTGCGGGAACGAATTCAGTCGCGCGGGGTCGACGCCGACCCGCTTCAGGACGTCTGCCGCGATGTCCCGTCGATCGGTACGGCTGAGTCCTGGGCGGTGAGTGGTCAGGACGTCTTCGAGCTGTGCCCGGATGCTGATGACCGGGTTGAGCGCGTTCATCGCCCCCTGGAACACCATCGACAGTTTCGACCAGCGGACGGTACGAATCTCCTCGTCACTGAGACCGAGGATGTCGATGTCGCCGTCGTCACGGTCGTTGAACACGACGCTGCCGCTGGAGATACGAGCCGGTGGCTTGTGCAGCCGGTTGATGGCGTAGGCGAGCGTGGTCTTGCCGCAGCCTGACTCCCCGGCGAGCCCGAGGATCTCACCGGCGGCCAGCTCGAACGAAGCGTGCTTGACCGCGTGCACTGGTTGGTCGGTCTCGTAGACGACCGAGAGGTCGTTCACAGTGAGGACGATCCGTCTGGTCGCCGTCTCGGCGACCAGCAGCTCAGCGGTGGCTCCTGTGTTCATCGTGACCTCTCCTTCCGGCGCGCCACGCGGGCCGCCAGTTTCGCGCGCTTCTTGTGCTGCCGCACGTTCTTGAGTTTCGGGTTGATGATCTCGTCGATCGAGAAATTCACCAGCGAGAGGCCCATGCCGAACAGGGCGATGACGAGTCCAGGGGGCCCGAACCACCACCAGGCACCCAGCGGAAGCGCGAACCCGTTCTGTGCGTAGAACAGCATCGTGCCAAGAGTGGATGAGTTCGACGCTCCGAGGCCGAGGAACGAGAGGCCTGCCTCGCCGAGGATCGCGGCAATGATGGCGAACACGAATTGCGATGCGAGCACGGGGAGAAGGTTGGGCAGGATCTCGACGGAGATCACCCGCCAGGCCCTCTCTCCGGCGACGCGGGATGCGGAGACGTAATCCCGGCTCCGAATCGACAGCGTCTGCGCCCTCAGCACGCGTGCTGAGCCTGCCCAGCTGGTGATGGCGAGGACGACCGCGATCGTCCAGAGCCCTCGCGACTCGGGCGGAACGAACCCTGAGATGACGATCACGAGCGGAAGACCGGGGATGACGAGGAACACGTTCGAGAACAGCGAGAACACCTCGTCGGCGAAACCGCCGATGTAGGTGCCGAGAATCCCGAACACAGCAGAGAGCGCCGTGGCGAGCACTCCGACGATGAGCCCGATCTCGAGCGATCCGCGCGTCGCGTATGCGAGCTGCGCGAAGACATCCTGCCCGGTCTGGGTGGTTCCGAGAATGTGCTCGGGCGATGGAGGAGTGAGGCCGATGTTCCGGATCTCGGTCGGGTCCATGACGAACAACGGGCCGAGGATGCCGAAGAGTGAGATCCCGCCGATCAGCACGAGGCCGGTGATGAGCCAGGGCGTCGGGGTCGGGAGCATGAGACGCAGAGCGGAGCGCGGTTTACCCGAACCGCCTCCCCTTGCTGCGGCGAGTTGTGCCGTCGTGTCGACGGTGTCGGTTTCAGCGAGCCCGAGGGTATTCGTCATCGTGATCAGCTCCGTGCTCTCGTGCGGGGATCGATGACCCCGTAGAACAAATCGACGACGAAGTTCGCGCCGAGGACTGCGAGGGTGATGTAGAGGAAGAGACCCTGCATCAACGCGTAGTCGTTATTGGTGACCGCCGTGAGCAGCTTCGATCCGATTCCCGGATAGGAGAACACCTGCTCGGTCACGATCGACCCTGAGACGACGAACCCGAGGGAGATGGCGAACCCAGCCACGCTCGGCAGCACGGCGTTGCGTGCTGCGTAGGTCCGGAGGATCCGCTTGCTGCGCAGCCCCTTCGCGTGGGCGGTGACCATGTAGTCCTCAGAGAGCGTCGAGACCATCATGTTGCGCATGCCGAGGAGCCAGCCGCCGAGCGACGCGATCACGATGGTGAGCGCGGGAAGGAACCCGTAGGTGATGGCCGATGCGATGAACTCGGGAGTCCAACCGGGGTCGAGCACGACGTCGTAGCCGCCCTGGGACGGGAACCATTTCAGGGTGGTCGCGAACACGTAGACGAGGATCAGGGCCAGCCAGAAGTACGGGACGGCCGCGAGGAGCGTCGTCGCCGGAACCAGCGAGTCGAGCCAGGTCCCCGGCTTCCAGCCGACGATCGCGCCGAGCGAGACACCGATGACCGTCGCGATCACCGTCGAGATTCCGACGAGAACGATCGTCCACGGAAGCGACGAACTGATGACATCCGTCACCGGTGCGGGGAAGTAGCTGACGGAGACCCCGAGGTCACCCTGCGCCACGCTCAGCAGGTACTGGACGTATTGCACGATCACCGGCTGGGAGTCGTCGCCACCAAGGAGAAGCTCATAGGCCTGCCGGGTGGACGCATCCACCGTTCCGCCTCGCTGCTGGAGCTTGGCGAGCAGGATGTCGACCGGATTGCCTGGCATCAACCTCGGAATGATGAAGTTGAGTGTCAGGGCCGCCCACAACGCGACGAGATAGAACCCCAGTTTGCGCAGGTAATAGCTCATGCGGGCGTGCTCCCCGTGAGTCCGAGCTTCTCCTTGGCCACGGTCACTTCCCCGTCGGCTTCAGTGCTTTGAAGATCTCCGCGTTGTCTGGCGCCTGCCAGATCGCGGGGAACGCATAGAGGTCGTCCGCGGTCGGCCACCCGGTGAACTTGTCTGCGTGGTATTCGCTCGTCGTGCCTCCGGTCATGATCGGGATGTATGGCATCACCTCGACGATCTTCTGCTGGATGATGTCGAACTGAGCCTGGCGGGTTTCAGCGTCAGCGGGATCGGTGGCCTTGAGGATCTCCAGCGCTGCATCCACGTCTGGGTCGCTGAACCGGCTCATGTTCACCGGTGCAGTCTCGCCGACCTTCGCCGTGTTGCCGGTCGAGAAGTTGTTGTTGTAGAGGTAGTACGGGTCGTTCGCCGGACCCTGGCCGAGTGAGTCGATGGCGAGCTGGTAGGTGCCCTTGGTCTTCTTCTCGGTCCACTCGTTCCAGGACGACTGCGAGGCGGAGACGCCGATTCCCGCCGCCTTGAGCTGCTGGGCCATGGTGTCGATCGCGGTGATGTAGTCGGTCCAGCCGGTCACGACCTCGACCGTGAGGTTGAGCGCGACGCCGTCCTTGGCGTAAATGCCGTCGGATCCCTTGGCGTAGCCGGCCTCTTCGAGAAGGGCGTCGGATGCTGCGGTGTCAGGGGTGCTCGGTGCGATCGGCTCCTCGATGCTCGGTGAGATCAGTTCACCCTGGGTCTCGGTGAGTGCGAACGTGGGAGACATCTCGCTTGCCGTGTTCTGGAACGCGAGCGAGTTCAGCTGGTCGCGGTCGATCGCGTAGTAGATCGCCTTCCGGACGGCCGGGTCGGTCTGCGGCCCCGTGCAGCCGAGGTCGGCGTTGGAGCAGGTGAGCAGCGCCATCTGGTTCATCGGGATGGTGATGGCCTCGTATCCGGGGTAATTCTTGGAAACGTTCTCCAGGTCGGGCACCGGCCCGGTCTGCCAGTCGATCGTTCCCGCCGCGAGAGCATCCGCGCCGGCGGTGTTGCCGGACAACGAGAGGAATCGCACGTTCTTGACTTCGGGCGCGCCGTCCCAGTAGTCCTCGTTCGCCGAGATCGTGAAGGCCTGCGGCTTGAAGTTGGTGAGCGTGTACGGACCCGTTCCGACGGGCTCCTTGACGACGTCTGTAGTCGGGTCGATGTCGCTCCACAGGTGCTCGGGCACGATCGGCGCCTTGCCCAGGATGTTCGGACCGTCGACGAATGCGGGGTGATCGAATGCGAATGTGACGTGCGTGTCGTCGACCTTCGTGACAGCGCCGTCGTAGCCGATGCCGTTGATAGCCGGGGTGTCGAGAAGCATCTGGTAGGTGAAGACCACGTCGTCTGCGGTGAAGGCTTCGCCGTCTGACCAGGTGACGTCGTCGCGGAGCGTGACGTCGAGCTGAGTGCCCTCCTCGTTCCAGGTGTATTCGGTTGCCAGGAGGGGCTTGTATGCGTCCGAGTTGACCTGCGTGATGAAGAACAGCGACTCGAAGATTGTTCCGAGTCCACCGATCTTGGTTGGAGAGTACGGGTTGAAGTTGAGCTGGTAGTCGCCGGACTGGCCGGTGTACGCGACGAGCGTCGAGCCGTCGGAGTCGGACGTCGAGCTGGACTGCGGGACACAGCCGGCCAGTGCGAGAGCGGTGACGGCTGCGGCGGCGGCCGCTGTGCCGATTCGCCTCAGGAACGGTGATTTCAGGGACATCGTTGGACCTTTCATCTGTGATCCGCCACGGAACTGTGGCGTGGGATGCGGACGCTTCACCGTGTGCGAGGAGCGGGAAAGAGACCGTAGGTACTTTCTTAGGCCACTTTATTATGTAAGTCAAGAAATAGATTCGATGGCGCCGTCGGTCGAGTCCACGTCGTCGGTCAAGCCCGCGCCGTCGGTCGAGCCCGTCGAGACCACACTCTGTACGGCGCCACCACGTCGGTCGGGCAATCCCGTCGGTCGAGCTTGTCGAGACCACACGCTGCACGACCCTTGATCTCGACAAGCTCGATCAGCGGGCAGAGAGCGCTCGATCAGCGGCCGGGCTGACTCACTCAGTCGGCGGGCGGTCCTTCGCGGTCCTCGACAGCCGTGGGAGTTCGTCGCCGCGCCCTTCGATCAGCGCGATCCGCTTGCGTCGGCTCCAGTTCTGCACCTGCTTCTCCCGGCCGAACGCCTCAGCGATACTGCTGTACTCCTCGACGTAGACCACCCGCACCGGACGACGACGTTTCGTGTACTCAGCCCCCTCACCCTGATTGTGCTGCCAGAGGCGCCCTTCGACGTTCCACGTGCTTCCCACGTAGAACGAACCATCGCGGCACTCGAGGATGTACATGTACGGCATCCGTAGATGATGCACGCTGAGCAGGGCCTCGGTTGGTTATCCACAGGACGGGCCCTGTCGATCGACCCCATCCCGCCGGTCAGCCCGTAGAGACCACCCCCGCAGCACCCTCGATCTCGACAAGCTCGATCAGCGGAGCGCGCTCGATCAGCGGAGCGCGCTCGATCAGCGGAGGGCGCTCGATCAGCGGAACGCGCTCACACCGCCACCAGGTGCACGAGCGCCGCGTGCTCCGGCTGCAGCGGCGGGGCCTGGATGCCGACAGCGGCCAGTGCGCGGCCGGACAGCACGACTCCCCCGTCGTCCTGCCAGCTCGGCGCAGTGTTGTTCGTCGAGAACGGCGCGCGTGGACCAACCGAACTCACCCGGTATCGCGTATCCGGGGCGAGGCCAGGAATCCGGACCAGGCCAGGAGGCCACGTCGACGGGCGGGCGAGGAGTGCGAATTCGAACAGGGCCTCGGAGGCATCCTGAGCGACGATTCCGTGGGCGATGAGCTCCTCGATGGGGTGGTCGACCCTCACCGTCCTGCCGCTGTGGATCAGCGAGCGGAAGCGCTTGTGCAACGCGACCCATTCCGCGACCTCGGCACGGTCGGCCTCGCTCGCATCCGACAGATTCCATTCGATGCCGTAGTGCCCGAACAACGCCGTCGACGCCCGGAAGGAGAGGTCGTGGGTGCGTCCGGTGGTGTGCGAGCGAGGGCTGCCGATGTGACTGCCCGTCAGTTCCGGCGGCAGGAGCTGGGCGGTCCAGCGCAGGATCTGCTGCCGCTCCAGCGGGTCGATGCAGTCACTGGCCCACACCCGGTCGGTGTGCTCGAGCACACCGAAATCGACGCGGGCACCCCCTGACGAGCACGACTCGATCTCGAGACCGGGATGCCGCGCCTTCAGCTCGGCGAACATCCGGTAGATCGCGAGTGTCTGCTCGTGCACGCCTGCCGCGCCCGTCACCGTGGACCCCGCGTCGACGAGGTCGCGGTTGTGGTCCCACTTGAGGTAGTCGATCCGGTACTCGGTCACGAGACTCGAGACCGAGTCGAGGATGTGCTCATATGCCTCGGGGATCGCGAGGTTGAGCACCTGCTGGCGCCGCTGCTCGAGCGGGAGCCTGCCTTCGGTCTGCAGGATCCAGTCCGGGTGCGCGCGGGCGAGGTCCGAGTCAGGGTTCACCATCTCGGGCTCGAACCACAACCCGAACTGCATGCCGAGCCTACGCACCTTCTCCACGAGCGGGGTGAGACCGTCCGGCCAGACATCCGGGTCGACCCACCAGTCGCCGAGGCCGGCGTCGTCGCTCCGCCGGGCATGGAACCAGCCGTCGTCGAGGACGTACCGCTCCACGCCGGCTGCCGCCGCGTGTTCAGCCAGTCGCAGGAGCGGCTCGAGCCGGTGGTCGAAGTACACGGCCTCCCACACATTGAGCGTGACCGGCCGCACCGACGACGGATGCGACGACCGCGACCGCAGCCACTCGTGGAACCGGGCGGCCTGGTCGTCGAGTCCCCTGCCCCATGAGCCGTAGATCCACGGTGTCGCATAGCTCTCGTCCGCTCCGAGGACCACCTCTCCAGGGAGCAGCAACTCGCCGCCACCGAGCACGGTCCTGCCGCTCGTCATCCGCTCGAGGTAGGAGACGTGGTTGCCGCTCCAGCCGACGTGCATCCCCCAGGTCTCGCCCGAGCCGAAACCGAATCCTGGCTCTCCTGCGGTCAGTACCGTGGCGGCGTCCGCTCCTGTGCGGCCGCGTCTGGACTCCCGCAGATGGGTTCCGACCGTGATGGCGCGGCGCTGCGGCACGCGCTCCTTGGCCCAGCGCCCCGCCTGGTCGAGGGTCTCCGTTGCCACCGGCGGCACCGGGAGGGCCACCACGAGCCGGTGCACCTCGTACTCGGGTCCCGCCAGGTTCGTGACGGTTGCGCGGGCACGAAGCAACCCGGACGCCGCGAGTTCGATGTCGATGTCCAGTCGGAGGCCGGCCGAATCGTCGTGGGCGATTGCGCGGATGCCGGTGCTGTCGGCGTCGTAGGACACGCGGGAGAATCGCGGAGACCAGTCCCCGCCGCCGGCACGCCGACCCATGAGGCCAGGCGCACCCAGCCAGCCGGCGCTGTGCTCAGGGACGAGCGACACCCTGACGGGCACGTCGACGGAATTCTCCAGCAGCGGCGCGACCGTCGCGGCGAGATCGTCGAGGTCGGCCTCCGAGCACTCGCCGAGGTCTGCGCCCCAGTGGAGGATGGCGGGGAGGGCATCGGACGGGCAGTCGACAATCACGCTCACACCGTGGGAGCGCAGATGGATGCGGTCACTGTTCGTCGGGGTCATGCTTTCCCTTTCCTCGGCTGCTCTGGCGTGGTACTACTATCTTAGGCAAGTTAACTAAGTCGCGAAAAACAACCAAGGATGATGGAGTCCATGCCTGTATTTCCCACCCCTTCCCTGCAGCTCTACACCGTGAGGGATGCCCTCGAAGCAGACTTCGCCGGAACGATGCGACGCATCGCCGACATCGGCTACCGCCAGGTCGAGCCGTTCAATTTCATCGAGAAGGCCGACCAGCTCGAGTCCGCGTTTGCTGAAACAGGCCTCACGGCGCCGTCGACCCACGTCGGCCTGCTCCGGCTTGATGACCAGCGGCCCGCGTTCGAGGCAGCCGTCCGTCTCGGGATCGGACTCGTCATCGACCCTCACGTCGACCGCACATTGTGGACGACCGCCGAGGACGTGGCAGCCACCGCCGACAAGCTCAATGCGGCCGCGCGCCTCGCTGCCGAGTTCGGGCTCACCGTCGGCTACCACAACCACCACTTCGAACTCGAGAACCGCATCGACGGCCGCCCTGCCCTCGAACTTCTGGTCGACGGGCTCGACCCGGCGGTCGTCCTCGAGGTCGACACCTACTGGGCGCAGGCGGGCGGCGTCGACCCTGTCGACCTGCTCGAACGCCTCGGCAGCAGGGTCGTCGCGATCCACATAAAGGACGGCGACGGCAGCCTCGACCCGAAGAAGCAGGTCGCGGTCGGGTCAGGCACACTCCCGATCTGGTCGATCATCGACGCCGTCCCCGATCTCAGGATCGGCGTCGTCGAGCTCGACGACTTCGATGGCGATGTCTTCGACGCCGTCGCCGACAGCTACACCTACCTCACCTTAGGAAAGGCCACCTCATGAGCGGCGCGGGCCCCGTCGGCATCGGCATCATCGGTGCCGGCGTCATCAGCGAGACGTACCTCGAGAACCTGACTTCGTTCCCGGATGTCACGGTGCACGCGGTCGGGGACCTCTTCGAGGACTCGGCGGCGAAACGCGCGGCGCAATTCGGGATCGAGACCAGCGGCGGCGTCGACGCCGTGCTCTCCCACCCGGACGTCGAAATCGTCGTGAACCTCACGATACCGACCGCCCACGTCCCCATCGCGCTCGACGCGATTGCGGCAGGCAAACACGTCCTCACCGAGAAGCCGTTCTCCCTCGACCGGGAAAGCGGTCACCGCCTTCTCTCCGCAGCGGCCGCTGCCGGCCTCCGCGTCGGCTGCGCACCTGACACCTTCCTCGGGGCCGGTCTGCAGGCCGCGTTCCGGGCCATCGACGAGGGCCAGATCGGCACACCGTTGTCTGCCCTCACGCTGATGCAGTCCCCTGGGCCTGAGGCCTGGCATCCGAACCCCGCCTTCCTGTTCCAGGAGGGCGCCGGCCCGCTGTTCGACATCGGCCCGTACTATCTCACGGCACTCGTCCAGGCATTCGGATCGATCGCGCGCGTGGCGGCGTCCGGGTCGACTGCGCACCCGCGCCGCACGATCGGCTCAGGCCCGAAGGCGGGTGAAGAGTTCGACGTGACCGTGCCGTCCCACGTCGGCGCCTTGCTCCAGTTCGAGGCCGGTGGGTCCGGGCAGAGCATCTGGAGCTTCGACTCCGCGCTCCGGCGCCACGGCTTCGTCGAGATCTCCGGAACAGAAGGCACTCTCGTGCTCCCCGACCCGAACAACTTCGACGGAGACCTCGTCATCCATCGCCGCGGAGCCGAGAGCCCCGAGGTGCTCGCCTCCACCGTCGCCAGCTCCACCCGGGGCACCGGCGTGCTCGAACTCGCGCGGGCGATCCGTGAGGACCGACCCCACCGGGCATCCGGCGAGCTCGCATTCCACGTCGTCGACACGATGGTCTCGATCGCCGAATCAGTCGAGTCAGGGGAGTTCGTCGCGGTTGACAGCACTGCGCCAAGCGTGCCGCCGCTCCCGGCGGATTGGGATCCCCGCGCAGCGACCCTGTAACCCTCGAACGACGATCTCGATCACGCCAGGCGGCTGACGGCCTCGGATTCGCGAGAATTCCAGACAATGAACCGCTCGCGACGATAGACTGTGGCCGGTTCCTCACGGAACCGGCCACTTTCTTCATGCACTTTATAAAGCAAAGTTAGTTAGTATGGTCGTCGTGACCGAAAAACCTCGACGCCGCGCCTCCTCCAAAGGGAAGACGCTCGACCTCATCCGCTCTGCCGGCCCGATCAGCCGGGTGGAACTCGCCGAGCTCACCGGCCTCACGCAGGCGACGATCTCGACGGTCGTCCGCGAACTCCTCGCAGACGGCGTCATCAGTGAGACCGGCCGCGGCGAGTCCACAGGCGGCAAGCCGAGGATGCGGCTCGAAATCAACCCTGCGTCGCGCCTGGCCATCGGCGTCCACGTCGGGCAGGACTACATCACCTACATCGTCGCCGACCTGGGCGGCACCGTCGTCGGCCGGAAGCGCGTCGGTGGCCCCGGTGACGCCTCACCTGTCGCGGTCGTCGCACGCATGGCGGAGGACATCGAGTCCCTCATCGCCGGCCTCGACCTCGACCGTTCGTCGATCGTCGGGATGGGCCTCGCCATCCCCGGCCCCGTCGACCGGGGGAACGGCACGGTCCGCGGAGTTCCGTCGCTCACCGGCTGGAGCGATTTCCCCATCCGCAAGGCCCTCGCCACCACGACCGGCCTGCAGTGCGAGTTCGACAACGACGCGACGGCGGCTGCGATCGGCGAGTACTGGCTCGGTGCGACCGCGGGCTACGAGAGCTACGCGTCCGTGTACATGGGTTCGGGCATCGGGTCCGGAATCGTCATCGATGGCACGATCTACCACGGAGTCTCGTCGAACGTCGGCGAGATCGGGCACCTCAGTGTGGACGCCAGGGGGCTGACCTGCCCCTGCGGCAACATCGGCTGTCTCGAGCTGTACGCCGGACCCCGCGCGATCGTGGAGAAGGCGGCGGATGCCGTCGCTAAAGGCACCCTCGACCTGCAACTGACCGGCAACATCTCCGTCGACTTCGCAACCATCAGCAGTGCGGCAGCCAGGGGCGAGGCCGGGCCGCGCGCTCTCATCGAGGAGTCGGCCGACTACCTGGCGAGCGCCGTCGTCTCGATGGTCAACCTCCTCGACCTCCAGCTCATCGTCCTGGCCGGGAGCGCGTTCTCCACCGCCGGATCGATCTATGTGCAGACCATCGCGCGTGCGCTCGATGAACGTGCGCTGGCCCGGGGCATCCACGGTGTCGAAGTGCGGATGTCGGTGAACGGCAACGACGCAGCGGCATTGGGCGCGGCCACTCTCGTCCTGCAGGACCGCCTCTCCCCCCGCTCACTGCGTTCTGTCACGTTCGCCTGATCCACGGAACTCTCATGACTCTCCCCCTCCTCCGCCTGTCCATCGACGGCGGGCAGACCGGCGCGCGGCTGCGTCTCACCGACAACGGCCGTGTTGTGAGCGAGACGGACGGGCACGGCATCCTCACCGACCGCCCGGTCGTCGACCAGATCGCGGATCTGGCCATCGGCCTGTCCGCGAGCACCGGCCAGCGGATCGACGAACTCGCCGTCGGCACGTCAGGGCTCACGCCAGCAGCGGCCAACCCGGACGCGCTCCTCGCCGCCACCCGGCAGATCGGAGTGCAGAGGGTCGCCCTTGCCCACGACTCGATCACCGGCTACCTCGCGGCGAATGGGACCGCCCCTGGTGTGATGCTCGCCGTCGGCACCGGAGTCGTCGTGCTCGCGCTGTCCGAATCGCGGGTGGCCAAGGTCGACGGCTGGGGCTTCCTCCTCGGCGACGCAGGCAGCGGCTACTGGATCGGACGGGCCGGACTCGATGCCGCCCTCCGGGCGTTCGACGGCCGCGCGCCGCACACGAGCCTCGAGGCAACCGCGATCGAGTTCTTCGGGCCACTCGACGAGGTGTACATGGTTGTGCAGGCCGACCCGAAGCGGGTGTCCCGTATCGCTTCCTTCTGCCGACCGGTTGTCGACGCCGCAACCGCCGGCGACGCCGCCGCTCACGCCATCGTCACCGCAGCTGCCGGCGAGCTGGCCCACTCGGCGGCCAGCGCGCTGGCGCGAGTCGGCTGGCAGAGGGGGCAGCCCGCCAGGGTCGGTGCCGTCGGGGCGCTTCCCACCCACGCGGCCATCCTCAGGGAGGCTCTCTCGGTCGCTCTCGCCTCGCACGCGCCTGGTGCAACACTCGAGCAACCTCTCGGCAGGCCGCTCGATGGAGTGCAGGCCCTTCTCGACGTCGCGCCGGGGCATCCCCTCAGCGAATTCATCCACACCGCCGGGTTGCTGCCCGCTGTCGCGGAGTAACTACACTTCCTACAGACACAAGGAGAACCATGAGCGCATCCGGCGGGACGAAGGCAATTCTCGCGGCGTTCCTCGCCAACACGGGAATTGCGATCACCAAGTTCATCGCGTTCGTGTTCTCGGGGTCGTCGTCGATGCTGGCGGAGAGCGTCCACTCGCTCGCTGACGCCGGCAACCAGCTCCTGCTGATCTTCGGCGGCCGCCAGGCCAAGCGTGCGGCTGACAAGGAGCACCCGTTCGGTTACGGCCGTGAACGCTACGTGTATGCCTTCGTGGTCGCCATCATCCTGTTCTCGGTCGGTGGTGTGTTCTCGATCTACGAGGGCATCGAAAAGCTCAGGGAGCCGCATCCCATCGAGGTGCCGTGGCTGCCGCTCCTGGTGCTCGCCATCGCCATCGTTCTCGAGTCCCTCTCGCTGCGCACCGCCGTCCGCGAATCGAACCACGTCCGCGGAACGCAGACCTGGGTGCAGTTCGTCCGCAGGGCCAAGGCGCCCGAACTCCCCGTCGTCCTGCTGGAAGACGTCGCCGCCCTCCTCGGCCTCACCTTCGCCTTCATCGGCGTCTCGGTCAGCGTGCTCACCGGCGACGGGACCTGGGATGCCATCGGCACGCTCTTCATCGGCGCGCTGCTCATCGTCGTTGCCGTGCTTCTCGGCATCGAGACGAAGAGTCTCCTGGTCGGAGAGGGCGCCACAGACGCCGACGCGGATGCCATCACGGCCGCGATCGAGAGCGGGGACGAGGTCGAGAAGCTCATCCACATGAAGACGCTCTACCTCGGCCCTGACGAACTGCTCGTGGCCGCCAAGCTCGGGTTTCCCACCGACCTTCCTCTCGCCCAGGTGGCGAAGCAGATCGACGTCGTCGAGGAGCGCATCCGGGCTGCGGTCCCGGCGGCGCGCGTCATCTACCTCGAACCGGATGTCTACCGCCGCCCAGCCGCCGAGACCCCGGCCACCGAGACCATCGTGCTCAAGAGCGAGGATTGAGCGGACGGCGCTCGCGTCGGCGCCCGGTCACGGGATCGCGCCGCGTGCTGCCGAGTGGTAAGCATGAGGCATGACGCCGCACCTGACGATCACCGGAGACCGCACAGCAGACGATCTGCTCGGGGCCGACCCGCTGGCGCTGTTGATCGGGATGCTCCTCGACCAGCAGGTCCCGATGGAGACGGCGTTCGCAGGCCCGGCGAAGATCCGGGACCGACTCGGCTCGTTCGACGCCGCGACGATCGCCGGCGTCGAACCGGAGGCATTCGTCGAACTCTGCCGCACTCCACCCGCCGTCCATCGCTATCCAGGCAACATGGCCGGACGGATCCAGGCACTCTGCCAGAGCCTCGTCGAGAACTGGGACGGGGACGCGTCAGCCCTGTGGACGCGCGGCGACCCGGACGGCGCTGAGGTGTACCGCAGGCTCGCCGCCCTCCCCGGTTTCGGCGACCAGAAAACCAGGATCTTCGTTGCTCTCCTCGGCAAGCAGTACGGCTTCGACGGGGACGGCTGGCGTGATGCAGCCGGATCATACGGCGACGACGGCAGCCACCGCTCCGTCGCCGACATCGTCGACGCCGAGTCGCTCGCGAAAGTCCGCGAGACCAAGCGAGCAGCCAAAGCCGCCGCGAAGAAGGCCCCCTGAGAACCGAGCGAGAGTGAGGACCCCGTGTCGAATCGGATGCTTGTCGGTGTGAGGACCCTGGACACCAGCGCGGCCGCCGTGCGCTGGGCGGCCAGGCGCGCGGCCTCTCGTGGGCTCGGGCTGCACCTCGTCCATGTCGTCGACGAAGGGATCCGCCGGGCAGGAAACGCCGGTCTCCTCTCGGCAGCACGTTCGGAAGTGGATGCCATGCTTGCGTCCGCTTCCGATCTCGCCCGGGCCGGCTCGCCCGGGCTCGACGTGACAACGAGCACGGGCGAAGGTGACCCGCTCGGGGAACTGGTCCGGCTGTCGCAGGACTCGGACATGGTCGTCGTCGGCAGCGATTCGACCGGCGACACGGCGTCGAGCGGGCACGGGAACCGGGGCTTCCGGATCGCGGCCGCCAGCACGACACCGGTCGCCGTCATCCCCACCCTCGACCTGAGCGGACGTGACGGCGTCGTCGTCGGCGTCGACGGATCGCCGATCTCGGAACATGCGCTGGCCTTCGCCGTCGAGGAGGCCGACCGGCTGGGCGAACCGCTCATCGCTGTGAACGCCTGGCCGAACCCCGTCGTCTACGGCTATGACCTCGCGTTCCCGGTCGAATACGTGGAAGACCTCACGGAGATCGGCAAGGAGACGCTCACGCGCTCGCTCGACCAGGTGATGGGAGCGCATCCGAGCGTCAGCGTTCGCCGCGTCGTCGCCGAAGGGGACCCGACGACGGTGCTCCTCGAGGAGGCGTCGAACGCGTCACTCGTCGTCGTCGGAAGCCACGGCCGTGGGGCCGTCGCCCGGTTCCTTCTCGGGTCCGTCAGCCACGGTGTCCTCGCCAGGCTCGCGGCGCCGACGGTGATCGTGCGCTGAGCCGCCGCGCTCGGATGAGGGTGGATGCCGCGTCAGCGGCCAGACCGGAAGAAGTCGGTGAGAAGCTCGCCGCAGGCATCCGCGTCGACGCCGGACACGACCTCCACGCGGTGGTTGAGCCGTCGGTCGCGCAGCACGTCGTAGACGCTGCCGGCTGCGCCGGCCTTCTCATCCCACGCCCCGAAGACGACCCGGGGAATGCGGGCGGCGAGGATGGCCCCTGCGCACATCACGCAGGGTTCGAGCGTGACGTACAGCGTGGCATCCGTGAGGTGCCAGTCGCCTGATGCTTCGGCGGCGGCGCGAATCGCCTCGACCTCGGCGTGCGCCGTCGGATCCTGCCTGGCCTCGCGGGCGTTGCGGCCGGTTCCGAGGAGACGACCTCCGGCCGTGACGACGACGGCCCCGACCGGGACGTCATCCGTCGCGAGTGCGGCCCTGGCTTCGTCGAGGGCACGCCGCATCCACTCGTGGTCTGCTGGGTCGACGGGCAGTGGCATGATCCTCCCTCATTGCTGCGTCGTCAGCCTATTCGAGCGAGGCCGCTCCTGATCGCTGCCTGTTACCTTCATCGATCTCCCTGCCGTCCGCCAGGGTTGCCCGCCTGATCGCCCGTCGAAGGAAGCCGTCGTTGTCTGCGAGCACCCGCAGCGCGTCAGCTGCATCGACCCCACCGAGGTGAACGAGAATGGCTGCCTTCACGGAGCCGCCCACGTCGGCCAGGGTCGCCACGGCGGTCGCCTCGTCGACGCCTGTCGCCAGCATGACCGTGCGCTCAGATCTGGCGCGAAGCTTCTCGTTGCTGGCTTGCAGGTCCACCATCAGGTTGCCGAAGGTTTTGCCGAGTCGGACCATCGTGATCGTTGAGATCATGTTGAGGACAAGCTTCTGGGCCGTCCCTGCTTTCAACCGCGTCGACCCGGCCAGGATCTCGGGCCCGACGACGACGTCGATCGCAACGTCGACCGCTTTGGCGAGGTCGGATGCCGCGTTGCACGCGATGCTCGCCGTGAATGCACCTCGCCTCCTCGCCTCTCGTGCGGCAGCCACCACGTACGGCGACCGCCCAGAAGCAGAGATACAGATGACAGCGTCCAGCGGGGTGACGTTCAGCGCTGCGAGGTCGGCACGGCCGGCTGATTCGTCGTCCTCAGCGCCTTCGACCGCAGTGAGGAGGGCATCCCGTCCCCCGGCGATGACTCCCACGATGACGCCGGGATCGATTCCGAACGTCGGAGGAGCCTCACTTGCATCGAGCACGCCCAGTCGGCCGGGCGTTCCAGCGCCGACATAGATGATTCGTCCCCCCTGATGCATCCGGGCAACGACCTGGTCGACGGTTGCTGCGATCGCGTCGCCGGCAGCGGCGACGGCTATCGGAACCGTCGCATCCTCGGCGCCCATCGCACTGACCAGGTCCCTGGTCGACAGCAGGTCGAGCTCGCCGTAACGAACATCGACCTGTTCAGTGGCGAGCGACTCGAGGACCTCGTGTAGGGGGTTTCCTGGCCGTGCAGCAGTCGTGTCATCCACGAGTCATCCTCATTTCGTTGCGAAGCCCGGTCAGGGAAGCCACGGGCAACCGGGATGCTTCTGAGTGCACGTCTGTCACGCCTTGCTCCCTGTGCGAAGCATACGCGCGACGACGGTGGCACTTGCCAAGGAGTTGCCGAGCGTCTCGATGATCGGGCCGAGCACGCGCGCGCCTTCTGCGGTTGGCATGCCGACGTTGATGACGACGGCGTCCGGCCGGAGGCTGCGGATCACGGCGAGCGCCTCCGCCTGCGGATCGGAGACCCCGATCCGATCGACGATCACGACGAGCCCATCGGGCGCAGATGAGACGGCCGAGCGGATGGTGTCGGGTGACGCTTCGTTCGACACCGGCCCCAGGCGGAGGCTCTCAGCTGAGGCGCCGTCGGCGGCGAGCGCCGTCGTGAAAACGTCGGTTTCGGTGGCAACGGCGATCGTCGCCCGATGGCGAAGATCGAGAACTCGAACAGCTCCGACGAGCCGGGGAATCCTGCCGCCGGTTCGTATCGCTGCGGCGACGATACTGTCGGTGCTGACCAGGGGAGATCGGGCGTCGCCTGCGGCACGGCGGAGACCACTGAAGTCGTCGGTCCACCGGCCCAGGTCGGCCACGTTCGCGGCGGCACGCTCGAGAACAGCAAGGGGCAGCGTGCCGTCGTCGATGGCGTCGCTGATCGCGCGTCTCACGTCGAAGTAGGCATCAGCGTCGGCGGCCGGTCCGCTGTTTCCGGGGTTCGCAGGGTTGCCGATGCAGAGAAGGTCCGAGCCGGCGATGAGCGCCTGTACAGCCCCGGGGCCGGAACCCACCGTGCCCCGAATCGCTGCCATGTCGAGGGCATCCGTCACGATGGTGCCGGTGAATCCGCGCTCGCGCAGCGAGCCCAGGATCGCCGGGTTCAGGGTCGCAGGGCGCGCGCCATGCCCTGGCACGAGGATGTGTGCCGTCATGATGGCACGCACACCGGCCGCGATCGCGGCGTCGAACGGTGGCAGGTGCTCACGGAGCATCAGGCCCCAATCGCTGTTCGAACGCGGCAGGTCCGTGTGCGAATCTGCACTCGTGTCTCCGTGCCCGGGGTAGTGTTTCGCGCAAGCCACGACTCCGCCGGCCTGGATACCCTCGACCATCGCGGCCACGTGTCGTGCGACGAGGATCGGGTCGGTCCCGAACGAGCGCACGCCGATCACCGGGTTGCGCGGTTCCGTGTTCACGTCGGCGTCAGGCGCAAGCGCAACGTTCACACCGGCTGCCCCGACTCGGCGGGCAAGCTCGCCACCGGTCGCCCGGGTCAACTCCTCGTCGTCGACGGCGCCGAGCTGGGCATGGCCGGGCAGGGTCGACCCTCGAGCGGCTTCGAGCCTGGTGACGTTTCCGCCCTCCTCGTCTATACCGATGAGAGGGTGATTCGCCACCGAACGCATGGCACTCGTGAGGCCTGGCAGCTGTTCAGGGTCGTGTTCGTCGATGTTCTGCGCGAAAAGTACCGCACCGGCGAGTCCCCCGGCGAGCTCCTGACGGAGCCAGTCTGGGATGGCTCGGCCGAGGAAACCGGGCCAGAGGACGCCGCGGATGAGCGCGAGAACGGCGGGGTCGTTATGCGCACTCATCGCGACGCGACCGCGCCTCGTTCGACAGACCACGCATCCCGTAAGAGCACGATCGACACCGGCATGGCGATCATCGTCGATGCCGCCTTTCCGGGGACCCGTCGCCGGAACACCGTCGAGAGAGGTCGTCGGAACAGCTGCTGCGGCGTCGGCATGAAAATAGTATTCACTGGGGCGCGCTCGTTTGCAAAGGATTTTCATGCGCCTACGACACCAGGTGATGGTCCAGCCGGGGAGGTGGATCCGCCCTGCACCCGGTAGGTTTGACCCATGCGAGTGCACGTAGCGGACCACCCCCTGATCACCCACAAACTCACGGTGTTGCGTGACCGGACGACTCCGTCTCCGGTGTTCCGCGCGCTGACCGAAGAGCTGGTGACACTCCTGGCCTACGAGGCCACCCGCAACGTGCGCACCGAGAGCGTCGAGATCGAGACCCCGGTGACCACGACGACCGGTCTTGCGATCAGCCAGCCGCGCCCCCTCGTCGTCCCGATCCTGCGTGCAGGACTCGGCATGCTCGAGGGCATGGTCAAGCTGCTGCCGACCGCCGAGGTCGGCTTCCTCGGCATGGTGCGCAACGAGGAGACCCTCGAACCGACGACATACGCCGAACGTCTGCCGGATGATCTGTCCGACCGCCAGTGCTTCGTGCTCGACCCGATGCTCGCCACGGGCGGCTCGCTCGGCGCCGCCATCGAATTCCTCTTCAAGCGCGGTGCGGTCGATGTGACCGCGATCTGTCTCCTCGCCGCCCCCGAGGGGATCGCGGCTCTGGAGAAGGCGACAGAGGGACGCGATGTCACCATCGTCCTCGGCGCACTCGACGAACGTCTCAACGAGCAGGGCTACATCGTGCCGGGCCTCGGGGATGCGGGCGACCGCCTCTACGGCCTGGTCTAGACCCCTCCACTTCCACGCGGGCGGCGGCACCGTGCACCGGCGCCCATGGGCGCCCGACCACACCCTCGGCACACGATGCCGACGCCCGCTGCGCCAGAATTCACGACGCAGGTCCTTGCGACAGGTCGCGAACGGCTGGGTGCGCTTCGAAGGTTCTTTTTACAAAGTCAAGTCTTTACGCAGAACCTTTCGATTTTTGAGTTTTTTCGTCATGCGGTGCAAAGATTTGACACACCGCGACACCGTGCTGTTAACTCAACGACATGACTGATAACGCGTATCCCCTGAGCTCCCTTGAGCCTCGTGGAACTGCGGGCATGATGATGGCCCGTAGCGCAGTCGTGTGTTGTCGAATGTGTCGCTAACCGCGTAAACCGTCGCCACGCTCTCGCCCGACCGATCTCGTCGCCGCGTTGCGTCCCGGATGCCACACCTCGCATCCGTTCCGGCCGCCGCACAGGCCACATTCCGAACCGCCGTCAGCTGACGGCATCCGTCGCACCCGCTTCGTGCGGTGACCGCGGTTCGACGCATCACATCATCCAAAAGGATTCCCCCTCATGTCTCTCGTTCACGCAACCTCTTTCGCACCGTCCACCACCGTCGCCGCCAACACGCCGGCAGCCGCTCCCCGCCTCCGCGCCGTCCCGGCCGGGACCGAAGCCCGCGGCTTCGTGCTCTACGTCGGGATCGATGACGCCAAGGCAGCGGCCGCCGGAACGAACCTCGGCGCGATCGTCCAGGCCCTCAAGGCCCTGGCGGCCGAGCTCGCTCCGACGTCCGAAACGTACGCGGCTGTGGCACTCGCTCCCGAGGGAGCAGGCGGCCGTGACGTCGACGTCGTCCGGCTCGCGCTTCAGGACCCGTCGGCCCTCGCCCACCACCGCCAGGCCGATGACGAAGAAGAACTCGACCGTGCTCACGCCGGCGTCGTCATCGACATCTCCCGCAAGCGTCTCGTCCTCGACAACGACTCGGTCGGCCTCACCTACAAAGAGTTCGAACTCCTGCAGTACCTGGTGCTCCGGGAGGGTCGTACGATCGACCGCGCGGAACTCATCTCGTCGCTCTGGAAGGCCGGCGACGAGGACGAGGTCCCCAACGAGCGCACCATCGACGTGCACGTGCGTCGCCTGCGCGCCAAACTCGGCCGCTACGAAGACATCGTGCGCACCGTCCGTGGCGTCGGCTACCGCTTCGACCGCCACGCCGACGTGTCGATCCGCCACTCCTCGACCCCGTCACCCGACCTTTTCTGACGGGCCCGTCGCGAGCGGATGCCCGTGACGGGCTGGGTTCGAGGGATGTTCCATCCCCTCGTCGATCTGGTACCGATCCCCGGGGGAACGATCACCCTGCGCGACGCGCGCACAGGGTCGGCCCGTGATGTCTCGCTGGTGCCGTTCGAGATCGCCACGACCCCGGTGACGGACGAGGACGGGACACCGAAGCATCCGGTGACCTGGTGGCAGGCCGTCGAGTGGTGCAACCGTGCGTCCCTCACAGCCGGGCTCGACCCGGCGTACGTCCTCACCGCTGGCTCGGTCGAGTGGAACGTGCACGCGGACGGGTATCGCCTGCCCACTGAAGCGGAATGGGAATGGGCGTGCCGCGCTGGGACGACCGCGCCGACGTACGGACCGATCGACGTCATCGCCTGGACGGCGGATGATGCGGTGACCGGACCGCAGCCGGTCGCCCGAAAGCGCCCGAACGCCTTCGGCCTCTTCGACACCATCGGGAACGTGTGGGAGTGGTGCTGGGACTATGCGGATCCGGCTCGCTACGGCGACTACCGCACCCTTCGCGGCGGCGGCTGGGCCGACCGCGTGTGGAGCGCCAGGGCATCCGTCCGCCGGGGCAGCGCACCGGACGCGGTGCTCGAGGATGTCGGCTTCCGGATGGCGCGTGGCTCCGTCGGGACGCCTGGGGCGCGGGAGGCGCAGGGCTGGTCCGCCGACGCCGACGACCGCAGGGGGACCGTCTCCGGGCCGCTGCCGATCGGCTGGACACCTCTCGGGCGACGCAAGCAGGCGAGGCCGTGAACCAGCCCTCGGTCCCGCCTGAGCCGCCTGCCGATCACACCTGAGGCGACGCTGAATACTCCGCGATCCGGTCGGCAAGGTACGGGGCAGTTCGACTCGAGGGATGCTCGGCAACGGTCTCGGGCACCCCGGCAACGACGACGCGGCCGCCGTCGTTGCCTCCCGCAGGGCCCATGTCGATGACCCAATCCGAGCCCGCGACCACGTCCATGTCGTGTTCGACGAGAACGACGGTGTTGCCGGTGTCGACGAGACGGTTGAGCTGCGTCATCAGCAGCTGGACGTCGGCGGGGTGGAGGCCGGTGGTCGGCTCGTCCAGGAGGTAGAGCGTGTGACCGCGGCGGGCGCGCTGCAGCTCCGTGGCGAGCTTGATGCGCTGCGCTTCACCGCCGGAGAGCTCCGTGGCCGGCTGACCGAGTCGGAGGTAGCCCAGGCCCACCTCGCGCAGCGTCTCGAGACTGCGGGACGCCGGAGCGACGTCGACGAGGAATCCGGCGGCGTCGTCGACGGTCATCCGGAGCACGTCTGCGACGTTCGTGCCGCGGTACTCGATCTCGAGGGTCTCCGCGTTGTAGCGTGACCCGCCGCAGGTGGGGCACGGTGCGTAACTCCCAGGCAGGAACAGCAGCTCGACTTCGACGAAACCCTCTCCGAGGCAGGTCTCGCAGCGACCGCCGGCCACGTTGAAGGAGAACCGGCCGGCGTCGTACCCGCGAGCGACGGCATCCGGGGTCGCCGCGAACGTCGCCCGGACGGCGTCAAACAGGCCGGTGTACGTGGCCAGGTTCGATCGGGGCGTCCGTCCGATGGGCCGCTGGTCGACGCGGACCATCCGATCGACCGTCTCGAGACCGGTCACCTCGTCGAGCGCAGTCGTCCCGGTCGTGTCGTCGACGCCGTCGGGATCGGCGGGCTCACCAGCCGGGTCAGCGGGCACGGCGCCGCGGCCGTGGGACCGGTGGAGCCCCTCGCGAGCGGCGTCAGCCAGGACGCGGCTGACGAGTGTCGACTTGCCCGATCCAGACACACCGGTCACGGCGGTCAGCACACCGAGAGGCACGTCGACGTCGAGGTCCAGCAGGTTGTGGCGGGTGATGCCGCGGAGCCCGAGCCAGCCCGACGGCGTCCGCACCGAAGGTCGGTCGGTCGCAGCCTCGCCGTCGCGGTGGAGGAAACGCCTCGTCAGGGAGGCGTCGATCTCGGCGAGCCCGGCAACCGGGCCGCTGTACAGCACCGAACCGCCGCCGGAACCGGCGCCTGGGCCGACATCGACGAGCCAGTCGGCCCGACGGACGACGTCCATGTTGTGCTCGACCACGAACACGGAATTGCCTGCGGCGACGAGTTGCTCGAGGACGACGATCAGCGGCTCGGCGTCGGCGGGATGCAACCCCGCCGACGGCTCGTCGAGGACGTAGATCACGCCGAACAGTCCTGAGCGCAACTGGGTCGCGATGCGGAGGCGCTGCATCTCTCCAGGTGACAGTGTCGGCGTGCGCCGGCCGAGGCTGAGGTACCCGAGCCCGAGGCCACTGAGCAGTTCGATCCGGCTGAGGAGATCCGACGCGATCGTGACGGCGACCTCGGTGACTTCGCCCGACGATGCGGATGACACGGCAGCGGTCGCCTCATCCAGTTCGGCCGTCGGACGGATGACCTCGGCGAGTTCAGACAGCGGCAGTGCGTTGAGGTCGGCGATCGTGAGACCGGCGAACGTCACCGCGAGCGCTGCCCGGGTGAGTCCGCTTCCGCCGCACAACTCACAGGGTCCCGATTCGACGAAGCGCGATGCCCGTGCACGCGACGACTCGCTCTTCGAGTCGGCGAGCGTGTGCATGATGTGGCTTCGGGCGCTCCAGAAGCGCCCCTTGTACGGCTTCGCCACGCGGTCGCGCTGCGGTGTGATCTCGACGACCGGCTGCTCGTCGGTGAACAGCAGCCAGTCGCGGTCCGCTCGCGGCAGGTCTCGCCACGGGGCCTCGATGTCGTAGCCGAGCTGGACGACGATGTCGCGAAGATTCTTGCCCTGCCACGCGCCCGGCCAGGCGGTGATTGCCCCTTCGCGGATGCTCAGCGAGGGGTCGTGGACCGCGGAGGATTCGGTGACCGAGTGCGCGATGCCCAACCCGTGGCAGCGCGGGCAGGCGCCCGTCGCGGTGTTGGGTGAGAAGGAATCCGACTCCAGCCGAGGGGCACCCGGCGGGTACGTTCCCGCACGCGAGAACAGCATCCGCGTCGAGTTCGACAGTGTCGTGAGTGTGCCGACGGTCGATCGGGAACTCGCGGCTCCGCGACGCTGCTGGAGTGCGACGGCCGGCGGAAGCCCGGTGATCTCGTCGACGTGGGGCGTGTGTCCCTGGGCGATCAGCCGCCTGGCATACGGGGCGACAGACTCGAGAAACCGGCGCTGGGCCTCGGCGAAGATGGTGCCGAATGCCAGTGAGGACTTTCCGGAACCCGACACCCCGGTGAACGCGACGATGGTTCCTCGGGGCACGTCGACGTCGACATCGCGGAGGTTGTTCTCGCGGGCGCCTCGGACGCGGACGAATCCCTCATCGTGGGCATCCTGCGCGGCGGGGTTGGGGTGTTGCTGAAGTATCGACACCGTCTCCACCATATGCGGGCACTGTGGCAGGCACCGGGGCATTGACATCTCACGGCCGACGGCGTGCCTCGTCTCTCATCGCCCGGCACAGCCGCGTCAGCAGGGTCGGTCTCGAGTGGCTACGGCCAGAGCGTGTCGTAGATCGGCTGAGTCACGGCGTCGATCGAGCTCGCGGTCCCGGCGAACCAGGTCGTGACGACGAGACCGTCACGGAGGTACACGTCTTCGGCACTGGTCCAGACCGTCGTGTTGTCCGGGTCCGCCTCATCCTCCGGGAACGTCTCGCTGTGTCGGCAGAGGGTGATGTCGTCGCCGGCCCCTTCGCACGTGAATCCGCTCTCGGTGGCAGCGGCGATGAGGTCGATCTCCACGTCGGGCGTGAGTGCGTTGACGGCACTGTAGATGCCGCCCTCGGTCGGTCCGCCCCACTGGCATTCGATGCCGGGGAGCGTCTCACGGATGGCTTCGATCGGCGCGAACCGGGAAACCGGTGTCCCGACGACGCCCTCGTGGTTCAGATCCGCGTTCTTGTGCGCGGCAAGGAACTCCTCGGTGTAGATCTTCCGGCAGTCGGTCGGCAGCGCGACGGGCTCGGCCGTCGGCTCGGAGACCGGCGCCGGCTCGTCCGGCACGGCGGGCTGCTCGGTGGACGGCACCGGCGGTGCCTCAGGGGCGGGCTGAATCGCGAGTGCGTACGCCGTCCCACCGCCCAGGATGAGCACCGCGATCACGGCGATGGAGACGCCCAGGATGACGCCTCTTCTGTCGTTCCTTTCGGGCGCGCTCGATTCGGTCATGCGGTATCCCCCCGGATAGCTGTTGGCGTGCGTGCGACGGTGTGACGGCAAGCCTGATTCGAACGGCGGCTCGTCGTCTTCGCTCATCCGCGAGGCTACTCGCCACATGCGACATGCCGCGTCCTCCTGAAGGATGAGATGCTCGAAAGTGGCCCGGACGGGGGGTTTCATGGCAACCGACTGCGGGCTGCGCACGCGTCGGCTCCTGCCTCGCGGACAACTCCCAGAAAAATAACGTTTCGATAACTAGACGCTGTTACCTTTCCGTTATATATTCAGAGAGCGTTAGTTGTTTTGCTGTGGCAGCTACCGCGGAATGTGATTGCAGGACACTCTTGGTGCAAGGGGAGGGTCGGTCGTAAGCCTCTACGACCGGCCCTCAATCCTGTTAACGGGCACCCGTGATCCGGACGCTACCCTGAGAAGATGAGCCCCGAAAACGCGGATGCCGACACCCCACCGGTGGAGCATCCCCGCCTGCTGACATCCTCCGTCGCCATTGGCATCGTGTGCTTCGGCATCGGTCTGCTCATCCTCGCCGGCGGCGTGCTGCTGTGCCTGCTCTGGTTCCTCACCATGAACCCCATGTCGCTGTTCATCGGCATCCCGCTCGCCCTGATCGGCTTCGGCGTCAACGTTCTCGGACTCGTGCTGCTCTACCGCGGGGTCACGGGCCCCAGGCAAGGGGCTGGGAATGGCGCCCCAAACCCCTAGGCTAGGTCGTCAGGAGGGCGAGAATGACGGATCGAGAGCTGGCGGTATCCGCATGGGAGTCGCTGTTCCGCGCCCAGGTCGGGGTCATCCGGGTGCTCGCGTCTGAGTTTCCGACACGCACCATGTCGCTCAACGAGTACGACGTCCTGTTCAACCTTTCCCTGCAGCCGGAGCGGCGTGCCCGCCTGCGCGACATCAACCAGCTGGTCCTGCTGAGCCAGCCGAGCGTCAGCCGCCTCATCGACCGGCTGGTCTCGCGCGGATTCGTGTCGAAGCATCCGGATCCGACCGACAAGCGAGGAACGATCGTCGCCATCACGGATGCCGGCTTCGATAAGTACCGCGAGGTGGCCAGGCTGCACATGCAGACCATCACCGAACTGATGGGTTCCGCGCTCGACGACGACGAACTCACTCAGCTCGCGCGCCTCACCGGCAAGCTGCGCTGCCCGGAACCCGAGTCCGAGCCGACCCCCGAGTAGTCCGGGCGCTGCGGCCTCGGAGCTCGGCCGGCGTCAGGTTTGCAGGAGATCGCACGGTTATCAGGATGCTTCGGCCGATTCCCTCCTGCAAACCCTCCCATCTCCTGAAAACCGTGCGTGGGTTGCTGCCTGCTCGACTCAGGCGGGCGACGGCGATGTCCGATTTCCGCTAGCGACGTGACATCCGCTGTGACAGGCTGAAGCCATGGACTTCACCGAGCGGTACCGCGTCATCCAGGCGAAGGATTCCCGTTTCGACGGGCAATTCATCACCGCGGTGCGCTCGACCGGCATCTACTGCCGACCGTCCTGCCCGGCCCGCACCCCGAAGGCCGAGAACGTCACCTTCTACGCCACCAGCGCCGCCGCGCACGAGGCGGGATTCCGTGCGTGCAAGCGCTGCCTCCCGGAGGCCGTGCCCGGCACCCCGGACTGGAATCTCCGCAACGACCTCGCCTCACGGGCCATGCGCCTGATCGGCGACGGCATCGTCGAGCGCGAGGGAGTCCCCGGCCTGGCCGGACGCCTCGGGTACTCGTCCAGGCACCTCACCCGGGTCCTCCACCAGGAGCTCGGCGCAGGGCCGCTCGCCCTCTCCCGCGCCCACCGGGCCCAGACCGCCCGCACCCTGCTGACGTCCACGGACCTCCCCGTCGCCGACATCGCTTTCGCCGCCGGATTCGCCAGCATCCGCCAGTTCAACGACACCATCACCGAGGTCTTCGAGCTGACGCCAGGGCAGATCCGGGCGAAACGCGGGCCGCACTCGTCGACGCCGGGCACGCTGTCGCTGTCGTTGCCGTTCCGTGCCCCGTTCGACGCGGCAGGGGTATTCGGCTGGCTCATCCCGCGCGCCGTCACCGGCGTCGAGATCGCCACGGCGACGACGTACACGCGCACAATCCTGCTGCCGGGCGGACCGGCGCGGTTCGAGGTCCGCTTCGACGGCAAGGCACTCCGGCTCGACGCTCGACTCACCCAGCTCGGCGACCTGCCCGTGCTCGTGTCACGGGTTCGGCGACTGTTCGACCTCGACGCTGACCCGATCGCGGTCGACACGGCACTCAGCGCCGACCCGAACCTTGCTCCGCGCGTCGCGGCCATCCCCGGCATCCGCCTGCCGGGTGCCGTGGACGCCGAAGAGATGCTGTTCCGCGCGATCATCGGCCAGCAGATCACCGTCGCCGCGGCGCGCACCCAACTGAATCGGCTGACGGCGGTCTGCGGCACCGTGCTCGCACCCGCCGACAACGCCGACGGCCTCACCCATCTCTTCCCGTCCGCCGCGCAGATCGCCGCCAACGGACGGGATGCCCTCGTCGGGCCACGCGCGAAGATCGACACGGTGATGCGCATCGCCGATGCCCTCGCTTCCGGAGACCTCACGCTCAGCCTGGGCGACGACGCCACCGAACAGCACGCCAGGCTCACCGCGTTCGCCGGCATCGGCGACTGGACGGCCGGCTATGTCGGGATGCGCGTGCTCGGCAATCCGGACGTGTTCCTGTCCGGCGACGTCGCCGTCCGCTCCGGCGCCCGAAACCTCGGCCTGCCCGGCGACCCACGACCCCTCACCGCATACGCCGCCGGGCTCTCGCCCTGGCGGTCCTACCTCTGTCTGCACCTCTGGCGCGCTGCCGGGCTGCCTTCCCCGATCCTCCAGGAGATCCCATGACCACCATCACCACCGGCACCGCCATCTTCGAGACGGTCGCCACCCCTGACGGACCGTTCAGCATCGTCGCCCGTGCCGACGGCGCCGTCCTCGCCTCGGGCTGGACGGCATCGGTCGACGCCCTCGTGGCGCGCATCGCCCCTGAGCTCCGGCCGTCAGCGGTCGAGCCCGGGAACACCCCTGCGGCCGACGCGGTTCTCGCGTACTACGCCGGAGACGTGTCGGCGATCGACGACGTCGTGGTCGCCCAGCGCGGCGGGGAGTTCCGGATGCGTGGCTGGGCGCAGCTGCGTCGCATCCGGCCAGGACACCCGCAGAGCTACACCGAGTTCGCCGCGGCCATCGGCAACCCGCGCGCGGTCCGGGCTGCAGCGAGCGCCTGCGCGACGAACGCCCCTGCCCTCTTCGTGCCGTGCCACCGCGTCCTGCGCACCGATGGGTCGCTCGGCGGGTTCGCCTGGGGTCTCGACGTGAAGCGGTCGCTGCTCGCGCGCGAGGCTGCTACAGCACGCTGACACCGGCATCAGGAAAGCGGCTACATCAGCGAACGACGCACGATTTGCAGGAGATCGCACGAATTTCAGGACCCAATTCCGAGATCCATCCTGATAATCGGGTGATCTCCTGAAACACCGACGCCGCGAGGCGACGGTGCCGGCGTCAGCCCTCCTGGCGGAGTTTCTTCGCCTCGAGCACGGCTCGCGCCTCGGCCTCGATCGCCGCATCGATCCGGGCAGTGCCTCTCAGCGGCAACTGGACGGCGTACTCGGCCTTGATTCCCGCCCGCAGCTCACGCACGCGTTCGGCTTCGGAGTCGACCTCGGCGCCGTACAGGATCGCCATGTTGCTGATGTAGAGCCACAACAGGAACACGATGATGCCACCGAGGGCTCCGTACACCTTGCCGTAGTTGCCGAAGTTCGAGACGTAGAAGAAGAAACCGAAGGTCGCAGCCGCCCACGCGAACAGAGCTGTCACCGAACCGATCGTCAGCCAGCGGAACTTGTGCTGTTTCACGTTCGGGGTCGCGTAGTACAGCATGGCGAGGATCAGCACGGCCAGGAACGCGAGCACCGGCCACTTCGCGATGTCCCAGACCAGCACGACTTCGTCACCGATCCCGATGACGCTTCCGACTGCCTGGGCGATGTCACCGCTCACGACGATGATCAGCGCCATCGCGGTCAGGGTCACCAGTGAGATGATCGTGACCAGCAGGATCACCGGCTGGAACTTGAGGTAGGTGCGGCCTTCCTGCACCGCGTAGATGCGGTTCATCCCACGCGAGAACGCGCCGACGAAACCGGATGCCGACCAGATCGCGCCCACGAGTCCGACGACGAAACCGAGACCCGCCGCCGGCGTCGCCGTGAGGTCGGTGATCGGACCTTCGAGGCTGTCGACAGTATCCTGCGGTGCGATCGATCGGAAGATCGCGAGCAACTGCTCCGTGACGTTCGAGTCCTGGTTGACGAGGGAGAGCAACGAGACGATCGCCAGGATGGCCGGGAAGAGCGCGAGAACGGCGAAGTACGTCAGTCCGGCAGCGATGTCGGTGACCTGATCCTTGCCGAACTGCTGGAAAGCCCGCTTGTACACGACCGAGAAATCCCTGGGGCGCAGCTTGGGCGGCCTGACCCGGGCCTCCGACGGTGCTTCCTGGGCGAGCTCGGCGTCCGATGGCGCGCCGGCGATCGCCGTTTCGGGCTCCTCGCGCTCGCGCTCGTCGCGGTCGGCGTCCGCTTTACTCTGAGTCATGGTCACCGCTCACGATGGCGACGAACGCCGCAACGATGATGCCGACGAACGCCGCAGAGACCGCGATCACCATCCCGAGTGAGACCTTGCGCCGGATTTCGGCCATCGTCGAGGCCAGGTCTTCACGGATCTCCTCGAGATTGAGAATCCGTACCTGCTCGCCTACCGAACCGTCGCGCTCGCGACGATCGGTGGGGAGCGTCATCGTGACGCCATTCTGATCAGCCATGTTCTTCACCATAATCCTCGCCCGTAAATTCGGCATAGGGCTTGCCTCAGCTGCACCGAACTGGCAGCGCTGCGCAACCCCATGACGGTATCCGTCAGTGGTCCGTATCGTGAGAGCCGTGACCCGCATCTCCGTGATCATCCCCGTCTACAACGACGCCGAGCTCCTCAGCGTCTGCCTCGACGCCCTCGCCAGGCAGACCCGCATCGCCGATGAGCTGATCGTCGTCGACAACGGCAGCACGGATGCCTCCGCGCGCATCGCGCGCTCGTTCGGCGCGCGCGTCGTGGTCGAACCGCGTCGGGGAATCCCCGCGGCGACGAGCGCCGGGTTCGACGCCGCAGACGGTGAGATACTGGCGCGCCTCGACGCTGACTGCGTCCCTGCGCCGGACTGGCTCGAACGCCTGGAGAGCTCACTCGAGTCACATCCGGACGCGTCGGCGGTCACCGGCTCGGCAGAGTTCTACGGCGGGTCGGCATTCACCCGGTGGTTCGGGCGCTCCTGCTATCTGGCGAGCTATTTCTGGTCGATGGAGCTGCTTCTCGGGCATCCGCCGCTCTTCGGCTCCAATTTCGCCATCCGGGCCGACGCCTGGCGGATGGTGCGTGAGCGAACCCACCGAGGCAGGGCCGACCTGCACGACGACCTCGACCTGAGCTTCCAGTTCCGGCCAGGGATGACCGTGCATTTCGACCCGGACCTCACCATCGCCGTGTCTGCACGCCCGTTCGACAACTGGGCGGGGTTCGCTCGCCGGGTCTCATGGGGCTTCGGCACGGTCACTGTGAACGTTCTCGACGAGTCGCCCCGCAAACGACGGGCGGCCAGACGAAAGGTGGTCACCGCCGTTCGGCGACGGCCAGCGCGAACAGCCTGAGCATGTCGCGGCTCAGCTGGTGGGGTGCCGTCTCGCACGGGCTGTGGCCTGTGCGATAGACGCAGAGCGTCGCCCCGATCCGTTCCGCGAATTCGCTGTGCAGCCGCAGCGGCCACAGGTCGTGCGAGCCGACGGCGATGAGCTTCGGAACGGATGCTTCGGCGAGCGCCTCAGACACATCCGGGACGTTCTTCAGCAGTCCCATCACCTGCACGCGGGAGGACGTCCGCGTGAGGGCGAACCGAGACCTGACGAACGCGAGCCGGCCAGGACCCACCCTCTGCACGTTCCAGACGATGCCCCACTTCATCAGCGCCGCATCGACCAGCGGGCTCGTCAGCGCATCGAGCCAGCCGATCTTCCGGATGCCGCGATTCGGGCGACCCGCGAGCGGCGGAGTGCTGAGGAGGGTGAGGCTGGAGACCAGGTCGGGTCTCCGCTCGGCGACGAGCTCGGCCACGACGCCCGCGAAGGAGTAGCCGAGGAGATGCACGGGTGTCTGCCCTCGCTCGATGAACGCGATGAGGTCGTCGACGAACAGGTCGTAGTCGTAGCGGCCCCTGGGCGGCGCGAGCCGCTCAGGTCCGGCGCCTGCGGACTCGTACTGGCCGGCCAGGTCGAAACTCTCCACGTGGTATCCGGATGCCGCGAGCTGGTCGAGGAGGAACCAGAAGTCCTCCTTCGACCCGGTGACGCCCGGCACGAGCACCACCCGTTGCGCGGAACGCTCCCCGATCTCGATCGCGGCGAGTGGCCCGCTCGGCGCCGCGAAATAGAACCGGGTGACGCCGTGCGGCAGCGTCACCCAGTCGATGTCAGGGAGACTGTCATCGAGTGCGGTGGGCACATCAGCCGGCGACATGGCGCCCAATGTACTCCGCGCCCCGATGCGCGGATAGCCGCCTAGGCCGGTTGCGGGTAGCTGCCCGACTTGAGCAACCGCGCGAGGTGGACGGCGTTCGCGACGGCGGCGGACGTTGCGGATGCCGTCTCGTCCGGGGTACTGCCGAGTTCCATGTAGTCGGTGGTGTGCATCGCTTCACCGTTCCAGTAAGAAACCCCCTGGGCCGGGATCGTGTAGCCGTAGTCGTTGAGTGCCTGGAACAGGTCGGCGCTGATCTTGTGGGCGCCGTCCTCGTTGCCGACGACGGCGACGAGGGCAACCTTGTCGTAGAGGATGGGCCGGCCGTCGGCATCCGTCTCCGAGAGTTCGGCATCCAGGCGCTCGACGACGCGTGATGCGACGCTCGACATGTGACCCGCCCAGGTCGGCGTGCTGACGAGGAGGATGTCTGCGGCGAGGACCTTCTCGCGGATGGCGGGCCAGGCGTCACCATCGCCCATGTCTGTCTTCACCCCGGGTTTGACGTCGTGATCGACGACACGGACCTTGTCCACGGCGACGCCGTGTCCGGCCAGAGCGTCAAGGAATTGGTCGGCGAGCAGGTCGCTGCTCGATGGTTCAGGCGAGGGGGTGAGGGTGCAGACGAGGGCGAAGGCGGAGAGAGTTGTTCGGGTCATCGGACCAGTGAAACGATGCGGGAATTTCCGGTCAAGGCCTTGCGCTCCCAGCGTGGATGCGCGACTTGACCCGGTCGACACCGCCGTGCAGAATGGGCCTCCGACCAGAGGAGATCCAATGAGCAACCCACTCGACGACGACGAGAACGCCCCGGATGACGCCCTGATCGGACCGGGCAGCACGGCGACCGGTGGCGGCACGGCTCAGGATGCCTCGGCTGATCCGGAGACGGACGGTGACGACCGCCTCCCGCCACTCGACCCCTCGAGCGATTCGACTCAACTCGCCGACGACCGGTTCCGTCACCCTGATCTCTAGCGACGGCGAGTGAGCTCGGCCGCGCGGGTTGTCAAGGCCTTGAGCGTGCTGCGACCCGCTCCGTAGCCTGAGTGAGTTCGGCCGCGGATTTCCGCGGGTCGCCACCACAGAAAGCGAGGGACCACATGGGACTCGGAGATAAAATCGGCAACGCCGCTGAAGAAGCTGCTGGGAAGGCGAAAGAAGGCGCCGGCAAAGCGACCGATAACGATCGACTTGAAGCCGAGGGTCAGTCCGACCAGGCCAAAGCCAACCTCAAGCAGGCCGGCGAGCATGTGAAGGATGCGTTCAAGTAACGCCCTCACCCCTGTGGCTCGGCTCCGCTGCCTTTGCGGAGACCGGGCCACTTCTCGTTAAGCGGACGATTTCGGGCTTCAGGCCTTCACGGCGAGCGTCAAGCCGCCGGGGAATCGTCAGCGTTCGTTCACCGACGTGACCACCATCGGCCCCTTGCGCAGGAACCTGGCGCGGGCGAACAGGTAGAGACCGTACGCGATGAACCCGCTCGCGACCAGGACGAGCAGCAGAGGGCCGCCGATGGGGAGGGTCCCCACCCATTTGAGAGCGCCATCGAGACCGCGGGCGGGTCCCGGGTCGGTGAAGGCTGCGGAGGCCAGGAACAGGATGCCGGCGACGGCGAGTGCGAGGCCCTTCGCGACGTGACCGACGACCCCCAGCACGTCGATCCCGACGGAGAGGATGCCGTCGAGCGGTTTCAGCTCCTCCCGGAAGTTCCTCGTCACGCCGCGGAAAACGAGCGTGCCGCCGACCGTTCCCACGAGCACTCCGACCGCGGCAAGGACGAACACACCCCCCGGGGTGCCGAGCAGTGTCGTGCTGAACCCCTGCCACGTCTCCGAGGCATCCGATCGTCCGCCGAGCGCGTAGAAGCCGACAACGACGCCGATGGCCGCATAGCCCACAGCCTTCGCGACGTTCGTTATCCGGCGCATGACGACGAGGCGGCGCTTCTTCGACTCGACCTGCGCCGCCTCCGTCCATTGCAGCACGGCGAGGCCGAACAGGGCGATCGTTGCGGCCCACAGCAGGAAGACACCGCCGGGGGTGTCCGACACAGTGCGCAGGGCGCCTGATTGGTCGACGTCTCCCCTGCTTCCCCAGGCGACGCTGATTCCGATGCAGCCGATGAGCACGTGGATGACACCGTTGGCGATGAGGCCGGCACGGCCGAATCCGCGGACCTTGGGGTCGCGGTTCGCGCGCCGCGCCGCGTCCTTCACCTCATCGCGTTTGCGCCAGGACCGGTGCGCCTCGGTCTCAGTCGACTGCGCCACGGGTCACCGCCTGCGGAATGTCGCGGCGACGCGGTTCGGATGCTGGTGTCACGCCTTCATCCTAGAAAGGTTCCCGCGCCACCGCTTACCGCTCGGCCGCATCCGCCTCTCACTGGTACGTGCGGACGATCACCCATTCGGTCTCGGTGTGCACGGCGTCTACGACGACGGACTCTCCCGACTCGTCTGTGGCCTGGAACCGCCAGCCGATACGCACAAGCGGGGAGTGGGTCATCAGCGGATGCAGGTACTCGGGTTCCCCGAAGAGCCCGGTCGGGGTGTCTGAGACGCGCCAGCGCCTGTCACGCCAGTACATCCGCAACGGGCGGGTCCCGTCCGTCCAGATCGTTGCGGTTCGATCCGTCGATGTGTCCATGATGCCTCATTCGTAGATATGTTCGAATGTTAAGGAAGCTTAGACGCATTGTCACGACACGCCAAGAACGGAATTTCCGGATGCCTGCGGCGTTACTTCTCGTGAGCACGCGCGATTTCCTTGCGCCACCGGCACCGACCGTCAAGACTGTTTCCCGACACCCTGGAGGATCAATGGATCCCATCGCCGGCATCGCGTGGATCGTCTCGTTCGTCATCGTCACCGTGGCCGTCACCGGCCTGTCGCGCAAGATCGGGTGGTCTGCGCCTGTCGCCCTCGTCGGCGTCGGCGCGCTCGTCTCGTTCATCCCCGGCATCCCGGCGATCGAAATCGAACCCGACCTCGTGCTGTACGGGCTGCTGCCACCCCTGCTGTTCGCTGCGGCCATCCGCACGTCGCTGATCGACGTGCGAGCCCGTGGCGACAGCATCCTGCTGCTGTCCGTCGGCCTCGTCGCATTCACCGTCGTCGTGGTCGGACTGACCACCTGGTGGGTCGTGCCCGCAATCACCCTCGCGGCGGCCTTCGCGTTCGGCGCCGTCGTCGCGCCGACGGATGCCGTCGCCGTCACCGCCATCGCCGGACGGGTCGGCCTCCCGCGCCGGGCCGTCACCGTGCTCGAGGGGGAGAGCCTGCTCAACGACGCGACGGCCCTTGTCGCCCTCAACGCGTCGATCGCCGCGGTCGTGAGCGTCGTCACCCCCCTGGAGATCGCCACCGACTTCGTCGTCGCCGTGATCGGAGGCGTGGCCGTCGGGCTCGCCGTCGGCTTCGCCCTTGCGGCCGTCAGAAAATACGTGCACGCGCCGGTTCTCGACACGAGCCTCTCGCTCATCACACCGTTCGTCGCCTTTCTCCTCGCGGAAAAGATCCACGGCTCCGGCGTCCTCGCCGTCGTCGTCGCCGGCCTCTACCTCGGCTACCGGTCGCCGGCGATCCAGTCGGCCGAAGCCCGGATCGCGGAGTCCGTCAACTGGAAGACGATCCAGTTCCTGCTCGAGAACGCCGTCTTCCTCTTCATCGGGCTGAACCTCGCAGGCATCCTCGACGGTGCGGTGAAGAGTGGCCCTGGCCTGTGGCAGACCGTCTTCATCAGCGTTGCCATCTTCCTCGCCCTCGGTTTCGCCCGGTTCGCCTGGATCGCGGTGGCCACGATCGTCTACCGAAACGGGCCGGCCCGGTTGAGGGAGCGCGGCTGGACCTGGTCGACGAGCATCGTCGTCGCCTTCGCCGGCATCCGCGGCGTCGTCACGCTCGCCGCCGTCTTCCTGCTCCCCGAGGAGATCCCGAACCGCGAGTTCCTCCAGTTCCTCGCCTTCGTGATCGTCGTCGGGTCGCTCGTCGCCGGACTCGCCCTCCCCTGGATCATCCGCAGGCTCGCGCTGCCCTCTCCCGACTTCGACCAGGAAGGGATCGAGACGCAACGGCTGATGGCCGAGGCGCAGACAGCAGGGGTGCTTCGACTGGAGGAAGAGTTGGTGGAAACCGATGAGGAACGCGTGGTCGAGCGGCTCCGCACCAACGCCCGCTTCCTCGCGGACGCCCTCGACCGGCCGGCCGCTGACGGGTCGGAGCCGCTCCCTGCGACCTACCGGCGCCTGCGGAGGCTGATGCTCGCGGCCGAACGGGATGCCGTGCTGACGGCACGCTCTGAGCGCAGGTACCAGGAGCACGCGGTCCGTGCCGCACTCGCCTCGATCGATGCCGAGGAGACCGCGCTCAAGGCCAGCGCCCCGAAGAAACCGGGTTCTGAACTGACCTGATCCGCTGAGACGGATGCCGCGTCACCGGCCGGCGTGCGTAGGCTTGGTGATCTATGAGAATCCTGTTCATCCGTCACGGCCAGACGCCCGCCAATGTGCTCGGCCAGCTGGACACGGCTCACCCCGGCCCGGGCCTCACCGCCCTGGGCCAACGGCAGGCCGAGGCGGTTCCCGACGCCCTGCGCTCGGAGGCGATCGACGCCATCTTCGTTTCGACGCTGCTGCGCACGCAGCTCACCGCTGCGCCCCTGGCGCGAGTCCGTGCGCTGGAAAGCCGGGTGATCGACGGCATCCACGAGATCGAGGCCAGCGACCTCGAAGGCCTCAGCAGCCATAAGGCCGCCCTGCGGTACCTCGACACGGTGTTCTCGTGGGCAGCGGGCGACCTCGGTCTGGCGATGCCAGGCGGACCGAACGGACATGACTTCTTCGGTCGGTTCGACGCTGCAGTCGACGCGATCGGCGCAGAGCACGACGGCACGGTCGCCGTTGTCAGCCACGGTGCGGCCATCCGCACCTGGGCCGGGGCTCGCGGCCGGAACGTCGATGTCGACTACGCCGCCTCGCGCGCTCTCTCGAACACCGGTGTCGTGATCATGCGTGGCAGTGTCGCCGACGGCTGGGTCGTCGAGGAATGGGACGGCCAACCGATCGGCGGCGTGGAGTTGCGCGACGCCACGGCAGACGACCCGACCGGTGAAGCCCTCGGCTGAGCCGCACCGGCCTCACACAGCCCGGAGAGACCTGCCTCCTGTGTCGATCTGACCATCAGCGATGAGCCATTCGAGGCCATCGGCGATCGCAGCGGCTGAGGTGTAGCGCGGCGCATAGCCGAGGTCGGAGACCGCGGCAGCGATGCTCATCGACGGGCTCCTGCTGATGTGCTCGTACGAGGCCTCTGCGTGCTCGGCCGGAAGACCGGCGAGGAACTGGTCGAGTGGCAGGTAGTCGAGGTCGGCCTCCTGACCGAACCAGGCGGCGGCCGTCTCAGCGATCCCGCGCAGGGTCATCGCACGTTCGGAGACGACGTGATAGCTCTTCCCGGCGGCGACGTCTGGTCGCTCGACCGCCAGCTGGAAGCACTGGGCGACGTCGTCGGCGTGCACGTGGTGTACGGTCTCCAGTCCGAGGTTGGGCAGCGTCAGTGGCGAACCCGCGGCCAGCGTCTCCCAGACGCCGAGGTCGAAATTGCCTGCGGCGTTGACCATCGGCCAGCCCGGTCCGCTGATGTGGCCGGGGTGCAGGACGGTGGAACGGAGTCCGCCCGGCCGCTCCGCCTCGGCGGCGAGGAGCCTTTCGATCGCGGCTTTGCCGACGCCGTACTCCCCGAACGGTCGTCGCTCATCCGCTTCGGTCACCGGCACAGCGACCGCCGGGCCGTGAACCCAGATCGTCCCGGCACTCACGAGCTGGTCCACCCGGCCGCGGAGCGCGTCGACGAGCTGCCGTGCCGAGTCCTCGGTGAAGCACATCATGTCGATGACGACGTCTGCTCCGAGGTCGGCGATCGCGCCGGCGAACGACCCGTCGGCGTCGCCGGCTTCACGGTCGAGTTCCACCCGCGTCACCCGTGCCCACGCGGAATCCTCGCGGTACGGCGCACGCCGACCTCGACTCACAGCGACCACGTCGTGGCCTGCCCGGACGAGCCGGGGAACGAGGTATCCCCCGACGTGACCTGTCGCTCCGATGACGATGATCCGTGACATCCTGGGGTTCCTTCCGTTGGCGGGTGAGTTGGGCACGAGCCTACGTCAGCAGCGTTGTCTCCATCTGCCCCCGTCACCGCGAATCCGGCACGCTCAGGTGCTACGCAGATCGCCGCGTACGATCGAGTCGCCGGAGTGGGCGGGATCGCCGTCGTCAGGTTCCTCGGAGACGTCGATCACCGAATAACGCACAAGGTCGATGTCGGCCGGGATGAGGAACGTGCCGGTTTCACCGCTGAGCAAGCCGAGGCTGATCAGTCCAGACGTCTCCGGATCCAGCAACCACACCTCCCGCAAACCGCCGCTCGGGGCGGACATGTCGACGACGATGCGCCGCTCCCCTGACGCGTCTTCTTCGACCCGGGCCGAACCGGAGGCCGGCCAATCGGGGAAGGGTTCGAGCTCGGCCTCGGCAAGGAGACGCGGTTCGTCTGGGCGCAAGAGCAGCAATGTTCCCGCAGTCCCAGCGAGAAGCCCGATCACGAGCGCCGCTGCGGCGATGAGCCCCGTAAGCACCCGCCGCCTCACCGGGCGGCGCGCGCGCCCGGCACGCTTCATCGATCTGCCGGAATGCTCAGGACGAGTCTGCCCGTCCACGGGCGGCCGCTCACGGTCCTGAGGCACGTCGCCGAGTTCAGGTGATAGTCCGAGTTCGGAGTGGATGCCCTCCCACACGGAAGAAGGCGCGTTGTCCAGCTCCACGTCGCGAAGCGTGCGCCCGATCCCCGCCACCTTGGTCAAAGCGACCAGCTCAGCCTCGCATCGGGAACAGGTGAGGAGATGCTCGCGCGCAGCGGCATCAGGAGTTGCCTCGCCGAGGGAGAAAAGGACGAGATCCTCGTCATCGAGATGCATCATCGACCTCCTCCAATCGTCGTCGCAGCCTCACGAGGCTTCGCCGGATGTGACTCTTGACCGTTCCCAGCGGGATGCCCGTCGAGTCGGCGATCTCCGCCTGGGTCAGATCGCCGTAGAACTTGAGCGCCATGACCCTCCGGGGCTCGGGGTCGAGACGGTCTAGCTCATCGACCATCATCAACCGTTCGGCCACGGCTGCGACGTCGGGCTGGACATCATCGGCGAATGCCTCGGCCCAACTCTCCTCTATCCGACGCACCCGGGTGCGCGCCTCGAGCGTGTCTGCTATCCGCCGTCGTGTGATCCCGACCAGCCAGGCACCGAATGGTCCCTTCGCTGCGTCGAACGTTCCACGCCCTCGCCAGGCAGAGATGAACACCTGCTGCGTGACGTCCTCGGCGTCCGCTTCGACCCCGAGCGTTCGTCGGGCAAGGGAAAACACGACACCTGACCAGCGCGCGTAGGCGTCCGCGATCGCCTTTTCATCACCCGCGCTGAATCGCGCGGCGATGTCCGCATCGTCGTGATCCGTCACGTCACTGTGCGACCTCTCGATCAGGGGCAGCGGGGCAGACCTCCGGGGCGACGGGCGTCGCATCGGCGTCATCTGCGGAGCAGCGCCGTCAAGCATACTCTCGACCATTCATCGGATCGTCGCCTTACCCCGACCCCTGGCGGATCTCGCACTGGCGTCATTCGAGGGCGGGATGCGCCGACGGGGCCCAGGACGGAGGCACCCAACCAGGACCCGGCGGACGCATCCGCGCTCTCACAGTCACTTCCGCCGTCAGGTCCTGTTTGGATGCACTTTCCCGAAAAAATCCGGGGATGGCGCCAGTGAGAACTTTCGTCGTAGACTCCCTCGCGGGAGGCACCCATTCGAAGGCATGCATATGCCATGACAAAGGAGTGCCGAACATGAAAAAGAAGAACACGTTCCTCGCCATCACCGCTGCGGCCGCAGCGTTGATCCTCGTGGGGCCGGTCACACCAGCGACCGCCCACGGCTCGACTCCAGCGCCCGTCGGTTCGATCGTCGATGTCGCGGTCGCCGCGTCAGGCGGCGGAACACCCGACAGCAACCCGTACGACTACGACCTCCTCGTGCAGGCAGTCGTTGCCACCGGGCTGGCTCCGGTCCTCGCCGACACGTCCCGCCGGTTCACCGTGTTCGCCCCGAACGACCGTGCGTTCATGAGGCTCGTCACGGACCTCACGGGCGCGGCGCCGGCCAGCGAAGCGGCCGCGCTGACGACGATCACCTCGGCGCTCACGCTGGATCAGATCAGCAACGTGCTGCTCTACCATGTGGTGCCCGACCGGTCTCTCGGTGCGGTCAAGGTTCTCTTCTCACGATCGCTGACCATGGCGAACGGAGGAATCGTGAAGGTTCGGCTCACCACGCTTCGCGACGAGAACACACAACTCCGTGACCCGCGGCTGGTGCTGCGTGGGCTCAACATCAGGGCGAGCAACGGCATCATTCACACAATCGATCGAGTACTGGTTCCCGCCACCCTCTGACCGCAGACAGCGGGTGCCGGGTCGCCACTGCGGTGGACCGGCACCCGCTTCCGGTCACACCGGCGTCGGGTACTCCGGCGTGTAGCCGGCGAGCGCCGCCCTGAACTGCCGGTTTCCCATCCAGAAGTTCAGGCCGAAGAAGGTGGCGCCGACCGCGAGTCCGACGATGACGGCGATCAGCGTCGACGCGGTGAACACCATGGCGACCGCTGCGGCCAGGAGTCCGAGCAACGCCGCGTTGATGACGAGGATGAACATCATCGTGCTGCCGAAGAACTGGCTGAGGTTCCGCTTCGGGCTGAAGAAATAGTAGGTCTGCTGCACCCCGGCCATGTCGTCATGCGGCGAGGCCAGGAGGATCCGTTCGACGGCCGGGTCGAGTTCGACGTACGCGCCCCTGAGGCGGTTCATGGCGACGACGTACATGAGGTCCTCCATGCCGATGTTGGTCACGCGGATCTGGGTGAGCACTCCGACGATGGCGATGAAGGCCAGCACGCCGATCGCGAACGCGATGAAGGCATCCGAGAAGTCGGTCGCCTGGCCGACGAGGGCCAGGCTGACCAGACCGGCGGAGACGAGGGTGAGGAGGATGGCGATCCGCGAGAGCACCTCACTCTGCGCCGTGCCGCGTGCAGCGAGCAGGCCCCAGTGCTCTGTCGCCAGCAGCTGCGCGCGAACAGAGAGGGATGGATCGGGGGGATCGGGTGCACCCGGCGATGCGCCCGCGCTGTGGCTGCCCATGCGGACATTCTCCGCCAGCGGGGCGCCGGTGCAACAGGGGGGTACTGCTGTGGGCTACTTCGAGAGGGATGCGTCGTGCTCCGCGTGCGCCCGCTGCAGCAGGGCCATGAGCTCCTCCTCGTCCCTGACCCACTGCCGGTACTTGGGCTGAAGCTTGCGGATCGCGTCTTCCTCGGCTTCGAGCCTGGCGAAGATCCGGTTGCGCTCGGCCTGGTCGGCCGTGTACTCGAGATCGACGTATTCCGTCGCGTGGCGGCGGGCACCGGAGATCGCGGAATGCGCCTTCCCCTTCGGGCTCACCATCGAGGCGATCACGGTGACGATGAGCACTCCGAGGATGACCGTGAGCGACAGGCCGGTGCTGATCTCGACGACGGGGACGGGCTCGCCGCCGTTGATGAACGGGAGGTTGTTCTCGTGAAGCGCATGGAGTATGAGCTTGACTCCGATGAAGGCGAGGATGGCCGCGAGTCCGTAGGAGAGATACACGAGGCGGTCGAGCAGTCCGTCGATGAGGAAGAAGAGCTGGCGCAGGCCGAGCAGCGAGAAGGCTGTGGCCGTGAACACGATGAAGACATCCTGCGTGAGCCCGAAAATCGCCGGGATGGAGTCGAGGGCGAAGAGGATGTCTGTGCCGCCGATGGCGACCATGACGAGGAGCATCGGGGTGAGAACGCGCTTGCCGTTCTCAATGGTGAACAGCTTGTCGCCGTCATAGTGCTGGGACGTCGGCAGGAACTTCCTGGCCAGTCGGATGATGACGTTGTCCGCCTCATCCGCCTCGTCCTTCTTCGGCCTGAGCATGTTCCCGGCCGTGAGCAACAGGATGAGGCCGAAGAAGTAGAACACCCACGCGAACATGTTGATCAGCGCTGCGCCGAGGAAGATGAAACCGGTGCGGGCGATCAGCGAGAAGACGATGCCGAAGAGCAGCACCTTCTGTTGATCTTCGCGGGGCACGCGGAAGCTCGACATGATGATGAGGAAGACGAAGAGGTTGTCGACCGAGAGTGCCTTCTCGGTGATGTACCCGGCGAAATACTCGGAGCCGGGACCTGGGCCCCCGAAGAGCAGGATGCCCAGTCCGAAGAGCACGGCGATGCCGATGTAGATCGACGACCAGATGGCCGCTTCCTTGAGAGTCGGAACGTGCGCCTTGCGCACGTGGAAGAAGAAGTCGAAGGCCAGCAGCCCCACGATGAAGACGACGGTCAGGGTCCAGACCAGCGGCGAAACATCCATCGGCAGTGCCTTCCTCCAGCGAGCGAACGCTCGACAACGGTTCTGTCACGGTGTGTGGTGACAGCGTACCGAGCACGACAGCACTCGCGAAGAGGCACCTCGTCACATCCGTCATGAAACCCCCGGTTAACCTGCAAAAATCTCGTTACCGGATCGGTATGGATCGAGGGACCTTGCTGACCTCGCAGATGACTAGAGTTCGAGGAACGAGCGCCATAGTCCGGGCGAGCGGATCACGACTCGGTGGCGGTTCGCGCCCCCGACCGCACCGATGCCCAGGGGGCCAAACCATGAAGTTCGCCGTTGCCGTCGCCACGCTTCTTCTCGCCGCCGCACTCACGGGGTGCGCCCCGCAAGACGGGAGCGCACAACCGGATCCGCAGTCGACCTCGAAGCCGACCACTTCTTCAGAGCCGACCGTCGCCGCCGTCGTCGAAGAAGAGTCTGATTCGCACGACTGGGCGATCGACAACTTCGGCGACTTCGAACCTGCCTCGGTGTCCGGGGCAGGCGACGAGAACGTCAGGCTCCCCGACGGCATCCGTTCCGGCTGGTACACGGTGACCGGAATCGGCGCATCCGTCCAGCCCATGGATGACGACGGTGAGGCGACCGGTTCGTCACCCGCGTACTCGAGCAAGGCGGGCAACAGCGGCGTCTTCGGTTTGAACGGTCCTGCCACCGTCGATTACATGAGGGTCTGGTCCACGGGTGGACCCTGGACCATCACCTTCAATCCCATCGCGGATCTCGTCGACCAGCTGCCCGCGACGGGCAGCGGGTGGGACGTCTACCTCTATGACGGAACTGCGCGACCGATCTCGAGTGAGACCGCGAACATGAGCGTCATACAGCACACCGCCGACGCGCAGAACCTTGCGATCTTCGATGGCGGAAAACCGACGGATGCCACCAACGCGCTTGTCGCGGGCCCGTCGGTCATCGCGGTCTCCTCTCACACGATGACCGACACGACTGACGCCGTCTGGACGATCGACCTCGGCTGACCGCGCCCGGTCGCGGGAGGCATCCCGACCCTGAACCGCACTCAAATGTGTTTGCGGACCTCGGCCAGGAAGCCCTTCGGATCGTCGACCCAGAACCGCACCACGTCGACGGTCTCCGGACCGGACGGCAACCGGACCGGGACGGTGCGCTCCAACGCGACCTCGATGTTCGTCTCGTTCTGCATCCGCATCCACAGTGTGCGCCTGCCGTCGTCCACGGTGATCCTCGGCGCCTTCGCTTCGTCTGTCTGCCTGGCAAGACTGACCGATTCCACGTCGTCCCACGGCAGCGGGATGTCTGTCTCGGCTCCGCTACGGACACGGATGCCCTCCGGCCCGACGGCGTGTGGCCGGGTGATGAAGCCGAGAGCCAGGCCGATCATCCAGGTGAGGCCCCAGATGCCCAGGGCGAGGAAGGCGATCCTGACGGCGGGCCAGCGGTGGACGATGAGGTCGAGGATCGGGATCTCGAAGGCGGAGAGGCCGATGAAGATCATCAGGATCGTCCAGACCTGCTGGTGGTAGCTGAAGCCGACCGCCCCCTTCGGCACTCGCGGGCGCCGGAAGATGAAACGGTAGAGGCTCTGCCAGATCCCGATTTCCATGGTCCAGGCACGACGGGCGATGTACACGACCCGGCCCCATGGCGATCGTCTGGTAGTCGTGTCCGTTTCGGTGCTCATCGCACGCCCGCCTTCGCGGTATCGGCATCGGCCTGGGCCTGGGCCTGGATCAGGGCGCGCAGACGGACTGCGATCGCGTCGAGCCCGCGCACGAAGGCGTCGCGGTCGCCCGGGGAGACCGCGTCCAGTAGCTCGCTGGAGAGGTCAGCGTGTTCACGAGCCATGTCGCTCATCGTTGTCTCACCGGTCTGGGTGAGCGAGACGATGGTGGCCCGCCGGTCGGTGGGATGGGGCGTGCGCGCCACGAATCCGGCATCCTCGAGAGCGTCGACGAGTCCGGTGATGTTCCGGGCGCTGACCTGCATCGCATCGGCGAGTGACTGCTGGGTCGACGGCCCGAGGCCTGCGAGCACCCAGAGCAGGTGCGTCCTGGCCGTTGTCAGTGCGGTCCCGTCGAAGGCACGCGCCATGTCGTTGCGGAACAGTTCCCCGATCTCGAGGAGAAGGTCAAGCGGGTTCGGTGCGGTCGATGCCATACCGATACCATACTACATTGTTACCTTACTTCACGATTTTCGTCACTCCTCGGCACGCTCGAGCGCGACAGCCTCCCGCACAGCCGGGGCGACCTCACCGGCGAAGCGGCGAAGCACCTCGGGGTCGTCCGTGGCCAGGATGACGGTACCGACCCCGTGCTCGAGAACATAGGGAAGGAGGTCGTCCACCCACTTCTCGCCGGGTCCGACGAGAAAGCCGCCGACGTCAGCCGTGAACCGGCCACCAACATTGGCGAGCCGACGGATGCTGCGCGGGTCGCGCCCCGCTTCGAGAGCCGCGTCATCGATGATCGCGTTCGCCGACGCGAACTCCCCCGGGGTCATGGTGCCGAGGGACGGGAGCCAGCCGTCGGCCTTCCGCCCGGTGAGGCGCAGCATCCGCGGTTTGTATGCCCCCAGCCAGATCGGGATGTCGTGGGCGGGAACCGGGCCCCTCTTGGCGCCGTCGAGCCGGTAGAACTCGCCATCGGTACGGAGCACCGTGCGTTCCGAGACGTCCCAGATCGCCCGGATGATGTCGATCGCTTCTTCGAGGGCGTCAACCGCCTGGCCGGGCGTCAGCCGGCGCCCGCCCATCGCCTCGATGGCATCCCAGAATGCGCCGGCGCCGAGGCCGAGGTCGAACCGGCCGTGCGAAAGGAGATCGAGGCTGGCGGCCGCACGTGCGGCGACCGCCGGCTGACGCAACGGCAGGTTGAGTACGTTCGGTGCGAGGTGGATGCGCTCGGTCCGAGCAGCCACCCAGCTCAGCAGCGTCCAGGTGTCGAGAAAGCGCGGTTGGTACGGATGGTCCTGGTAGGTGACGAGATCGAAGCCGAGTTGCTCGCTGAGGATGCCGAGGTCCACGGCGACCTCCGGCGGATTGTTGCCCGGCGTGATGAACGTGCCGAAGTGCAGCTCGTGTCCGTAGTACATCGCTCTCCTCACCTGAGCCGATCAGGATTGCCGCCGGGCCCAGCGCGGCGATGGCTGCATTCGAGCACATTCCTGGCCCCGTCCGCCACCCGACAGGGCCACATTCACCCCTGTTCCGGTTGCCGCAACAGATCTAGAATTTTCGAAAAGGAGAAGCCATGGACTGGTTCACTCTCGTCACCCTCGGACTCGCCGCCTGGGTCACCGTCGTCGTCTGCCGGCGAATCTCCGAATGGAGGGGCCCACAGGAACCGGCACCGGTGGACCCGGAGAGCGCGGAAGCGCTCTTCGCCGTGCAGGACGACATCAATAAGGGAGCGTCCTGGGAGAACATGGGTTTGTGACCCGACCTGCCCGACGTTCTACCGCTGAGACCCTCCGAGGCGCCTGAGCAGATCCGCGAGCTGCGAACGCTGCTGGGCGGTCAGCACCTCGAGTTCCTCGGCCTCGAGCATGACCAGGGCGACCATGGCCGCGTCCACGCGCGCGAGCCCGGCAGGAGTCAACCGTGCAAGGTTGCTTCGTCCGTCGTTCGGATTCGGCTTGCGGGCGATGAGGTCGCGGGCCGCCAGGTTCTCCAGCCGGTTCGTCATCGCCGCAGTGCCGATCATGGTCGCCCGCGACAGCTCCATCGGGCTCATTTCGTGCGGCGGCTCTGCACGACGGAGCGCGGCGAGGACGTCGAACTCCCAGCTGCTGAGCTCGGCACCACGGAAGGCGGACGCCCGGAGTTCGTTGAGCCGGAGCGCGACACGGCGCAGGCGCGACATGACATCCAGGGGCGTGAAGTCCACGCCGGGGATGCGGTCGGCCCAGGCGTCGACCAGCAGGTCCACTTCATCGTCGTCGCGCATGCTGTTCAGCGTACCGAGGGTGTTGCCGCTCGTGGTGCACGGTACTCGTCATCCACGGAGCAGGTCATCGCCTGACGGACGCGTTGCTGCGGGGCAGCGGGGTCAACTGCTGACCTGCCGCATCGCCCAGCACTGCCGCGACACGGTCGAGGGCGCCCATCCGCAACGCCCACTGTTGCCAGTAGAGCGCCACGTCGACCGTGTCGCCCGCTGCGAGCTCGACCAGCTCGCCCGTCGAGATGAGGTCCTCGGACTGCTGGTCTGGGAGCATGGCCCAGCCGAAGCCGAGCCGCACGGCCTCGGCGAAGTCGGCCGAGACCGGGACGAAATGCTGCGGAGGCATCAACGGGGTACGCGAGAACGCCCGAAGGTAGCGGTGCTGGATGTCGTCCTTGTGATCGAAGACGACAACGGGCGCCTCGGCGAGAGAGCGGGCATCCACACCGTCCGGGAACCACCGGGAGATGAAGGCGGGGGATGCCATCGGCCGGTAATGCATGACGCCGAGGGGTGTTGACGTGCAGCCTTGAACGGGCCGCGCCTGGGTCGTGATCGCGGCCATGACCGTGCCGTCCCTGAGCAACTCGGCGGAGTGGTCCTGATCCTCGCGATGGATGTCGAACGTCACCTCGTGGGCGAGCGAGGCGAGCGCGGGCATCACCCAGGTTGCAAGCGAATCCCCGTTGATGGCAAGCGACACGCTCGGCCGGCTGCCGATCGGACCGTGCGCGGTTTCTGCAGCTGCATCGGCCGTCAACGTTTCGATCTGTCGAGCGAGCCTGAGGTAGGTGAGTCCCACGGCGGTGGGCGCGATCGGCTTGCTGCGCTGAAGGAGCACACCCCCCACGGCGTTCTCAAGGGCGCGGATTCGCTGGCTGATCGCCGAGGGTGTCACGTGCAGCGCCCGAGCGGCCGCCTCGAACGTGCCACCGTCCACCGCGGCGGCCATGGCCTGCAACTGGGAAAGATCCATGATTAGCGATTCTAATGCTCACGAAGAATCTATAGCTGGATTTATGGTTTTTCTAGCCTTAGCGTGAACTCATGCTCACCCCCCTGCTGGCCGGCCTTGGCCTGGGCCTCTCCCTCATCGTCGCGATCGGGGCCCAGAACGCGTTCGTCCTGCGGCAGGGCTTGCGGCGGGAGCACGTCGCCTGGATCGTCGCCATCTGCGCCGTCTCGGACGCCGTCCTGATCGCGCTCGGCATCTGGGGGCTCGGAGCGCTCATCGAGCAGGCCGGCTGGTTGCTCACGGTCGTCCGGATCGCCGGAGCCGCGTTCCTCGTCTGGTACGGCGTCCGCTCCGCGATCCGCGCAGCCCGCCCCGGCAGCCTCGATACTGACCCGGCGGGCGCACCGGTGTCGCTGCGAACCGCGATCCTCACGGCGCTCGCACTCACCTGGCTGAACCCGCACGTGTACCTCGACACGGTCGTGCTCCTCGGGTCGATCGGCGCCACCTATGGGGATGGCCGGTGGTGGTTCGCGCTCGGCGCCGCGCTCGGCAGCGTGGCGTGGTTCACGGCGCTGGGCTTCGGCTCACGGCTGCTTCGGCCTCTCTTCTCCAAACCCCTGTCCTGGCGCATCCTCGACGCCCTGATCGCCGCCGTCATGATCGCGATCGCGGCGAGCCTGCTCCTGGGTCTGTAATCGGGCATCACCCAGAGCCATCTGAAAGAATGACGTGCTCCGGCCATCCGGAATCGCCCGCACTCCAGCCCGGAAGGACACCGTCCATGCCGACCACCCGTTTCACCGTGGCCGCTGCATCGTGGGTCACCCCGTCGCTCCGGCGGCTGCACCTTGTGACCGAGGATCTGTCCGCCTTCGCCGAGAGCCGCTTCACCGACCGCTACGTCAAACTCGTCTTCCCCAAAGCAGGAGTCGACTACCCGGATGACATCGACGTGCGCGCACTCCGCGCAACCCTCCCGCCAGAAGACCTGCCCGATGTCCGCACCTACACGGCGCTCCACCCTGACCTCGAAGCGGGCACGATCGACATCGACTTCGTCGTGCACGGCGACGAGGGCATCGCGGGGCCGTGGGCTGCCGGCGCCCAGGTCGGCGACATCCTGCTGGCGAACGGCCCGGGCGGAGCGTACCGACCGGACCCGACGGCCGACTGGCATCTCCTCATCGGCGACGAGTCGGCCATTCCTGCTGTCACCGCCGCCCTCGAGTCGCTCCCTCCCGAGGCGGTCGTCCGGGTCGTCCTCCTGGTCGAGTCGGACGACCACGAGCCGACCCTGGCGCTCCCCGCTGACGGTGCCGTCACTGTCGTGCACCGGAACGGCGGCACGGCGGATGGTCTTCTCGAGGCCGCCGTGCGCGCGGTGCCCTGGCTCAGCGGCCGCGTGCACGCGTTCGCCCACGGTGAGGCCGAGGAGATCATGCACGGAGTGCGTCCGTACCTGCGTACGGACCGCGGGCTGGCGCGCGACCAGCTCTCCGTCTCTGGATACTGGCGTCGTGGCCGCACCGAGGAGGGATTCCGGGTGTGGAAGTCCGAACTCGCCCGTGCCGAGGGCTGACCAGGCCTAGGCGGCGACCTCGGTCTTCCGTTCGAGTCGTGGCACCGAGTCGAGGAGCTCGCGCGTGTATGCATCCTGAGGGTTCGAGAAGATCTCCTGGGAGCCTCCGCTCTCCACCACCGAGCCATGCCTGAGCACCGTGACGGTGTCTGCGATTTGCCGGACGAGTCCGAGGTCGTGCGAGATGAACAGGTAGCTCAGGTTGTGGCGATCCCGAAGCTCGAGAAGGAGTTCGACGATCTGGGCCTGAACGGTGACATCGAGAGCGGATGTCGGCTCATCGAGCACGAGGACGTCTGGGGCCAGCACGAGCGTCCGCGCGAGAGCCACCCGCTGACGCTGTCCGCCCGAGACCTCCCGAGCGGTCCGCCCGAGCACTGTCGACGGCAGCGCGACCTGGTCGAGGACTTCAGCGACCCGTGCCCTGCGGCTGCGTACGTCGCCGATGCCGTGGATGCGGAGCGGCTCTTCGATGATGCGGCGCACGCTGTAGCGCGGATCAACGGCCGAGAGAGGGTTCTGATACACGAGCTGGAGCGTGCGGGCGAACGGGTTCGCATAGGTTTCGTGGGACGGCAGTTCTCTGCCGTCGACGATGGTGCGACCCTCGTCGAAGCCGGTCAGCCCGGCGATGATCCGTGCCAGCGTCGTCTTGCCCGACCCTGACTCTCCGACGAGGGCGTGGATCGACCCCTGCTTGAGAGTCAGCGACACGTCGTCGAGGGCGACCGTGGCCGCGTCGGCCCTGGTCCGCCCCGCGAACGTCTTCGTGACGTTCGCGACCGAGACGATCTCCGCGGCCGATGCGTCCGGCTCGCGCACACGGTCCCGGTATCTATCGGGAGAGGCGGCAGGCGCATCGGAGAGGAGGGTGATCGTGTACGGGTCCTGGGGAGACACCAACACGACATCGGCAGGACCCTGCTCCCGCACGACCCCGTCCTTGAGCACGACGATCTCGTCACTGCGTTCCTGCGCGAGCGCGAGGTCGTGGGTGATGAACAGGACGCCGAGCTCGAGCTCCTCGCGGAGGCCGTCGATGAGGTCGAGGATGCGCTTCTGCACGGTCACGTCGAGCGCCGACGTCGGCTCGTCGGCGATGAGCAGGGCCGGATCCGCTGCGATGGCGATCGCGATCAGCACACGCTGCAGCTGCCCGCCGGACAGTTCGTGGGGGAACGCGCGGGCGCGCGCTTTGGCGTCTCGGATGCCGACGTGTTCGAGCAACCTGATGACGCGGGCCGGGACCTCTGAGCGCGGGATGGAGGCCTGGGCGAGGGCTCCGGCGATCTGCACGCCGATCCTCTGGAGGGGGTCGAGTGAGCTGAGCGGATCCTGCGGCACGAAACCGACGGCCTTCCCCCGAAGCGGTCGCCACTGGGAAGCGCTGTACCTGGTGACGTCGCGGCCGACGACGGCAACGGATCCCGCGGTGAGGGCGCCGTTGTGCGGAAGCAGTCCGGCGACGGCGCGGGCGATCGTGCTCTTCCCCGATCCCGACTGACCGACGAGAGAGACGGTGGACCCGTGCGGGACGGCGAAGGAGACATCGTGGACGACATTCTCGACCTGCCCACGCCTGCGCCTGCGGTATCCGATGGAGAGGTTGTCGACGACGAGGGGCGCGGAGAACTCGGGCGCGAGCAGGGTCATGGTGTGTGGCCTTCCTTGAGAACGCGGCTGAGGCGGCTGATCGAAAGCACGGTTGCGGCGATGACCAGGCCGGGGATGACGACGAGCCAGGGCGATGAGACGACGTATTCGCGACCTTCGGACACGAGAAGTCCCCACTCGGGCCGCGGGGGCGGAGCACCGTAGCCGAGGAAGCTCAGCGACGAGATCCAGATGATGGAGATGCCGAACTGCAGCCCGGTGAGGGCGAGCACGGACGAGTACGAGTTGGGGAAGATGTGCCTGGCGAGCACGTACAGTCGCTTCCCGCCCAGATGGTGGCTCGCTTCGACGAACGGCAGACCTTTGACCGTCAGGACTTCGGAGCGCATGATCCGGGTGAATGCGGCGATGGAGGCGATTCCGACGGCGAGCGCCGCGTTGAGCGCGCCGAAGCCCAGCGCGACGACGACCACCATGGAGAGCAGGAGACCGGGGATCGACAGCAGCACGTCGACGAGACGGCTGATGACGGAGTCGGCGAGGCCGCCGAAGTACGCTGCGATGAGTCCCAGGATCGTCCCGACTCCGAGACCGATCACCACGGCAACGGCTGAGCCGAGGAGGGTGCGCCCTGTGCCGTGGACGATCCGTGACAGCAGGTCCCTGCCGAGGTAGTCGGTGCCGAACCAGTGCGAGAGCGACGGGGCTGAGAGGATGTTCGCATCGTCGCCGACGAGCGGATCGTATGGCGTGAGGATGCCCGGTGCGACAAGGGCGAGAACCACGAGGGCGACGACACCGAGAGCGACGTAGTCGGTCGGGTCGAGCCGGGCGACGATGGCACGCCAGGAACCGGCATCCGCATTCTGGAACGACGTGCGTGGCGCGTTGCGAGTGGAGGCACTCATGCTGCGGTCACCTTCTGTCTGGTGATCGTCCGGCTGGTCGGCGCCGTCGATCCGTGACGGAGGATCCGTGGATCCAGGATCGGGTAGAGCAGGTCGGTGATCAGGTTGATCACGACGTAGACCGTCGACACGAGAATGACGACGATGATGATCACCGGGGTGTCCTGGTCACGGACGCTCTCATAGGTGACGAATCCCAGGCCCCTTCGCGAGAAGACCGTCTCGACGACGACCGCTCCCGCGAGGAGCTCACCGACCACGAGGGCGAGGACCGTGATGGCCGGAACCGCACCGTTCTTCAGGATGTGACGGATCGCGATGGCGCCCTCACTCGTTCCCTTGGCACGCAGCACGGTGACGAAAGGCTCAGACCGAGCCTTTCGGAGGCCCTGGATGAGCACTTCGGAGAGCACCCCGTTCACGGCGATGGCGAGAGTCGCGGCGGGCAGGATGTACGACACCAGGCCCTGGTCACGGATCGAGGACACCCACCCCAGCTGGAACGAGAAGATCGTCAGCAGGATGAACCCGATCAGGAAGCTGGGCGTCGAAATCGAGATGATCGGGAGTGAAGCGGCGGCGTGCCTCGCGCCTGCCCACGGTGCGAAGACCGCTGTGAGCGCGATGGCGAGCGAGAGCACAATGGTGAAGACGAAAGCCATGGCCGCAAGGACGATGGTGTCCGAGACACCCTGTGCGATGAGTTCACTGACCGGCCGACCGCTCACGAGCGAATAGCCGAGGTCACCGGTGAACAGCCGTCCCACGGTGATCGCGAACTGTTCGATCGCCGACCTGTCGAGCTGATAATAGGCGAGCAGCGCATCGGCGGATGCCGGTGGCAGGGGGTTCAGAGGGCTGGTCAGCTTGTTCTCAATCGGGTCGCCCGGGAGCACGAAGAGGGTGAAGAACACGATCGTGTAGACAAGTGCGACGACGAGCGCGGCCTGGGCGATTCGTCTGGCGACATAGGTTCGGGCTGCCACGGCAGTTCCAATCTGTGTGGTGTTGGTGCGACGCCGACCGGCGTCGCACCAACATCCGCGAGGTCGTTAGTCGGTCACGGAGACGTTGTAGAACTCGGGGAGGGCCCCGTCGGTGAGCTCGAACCCCTTGACCCGTTCCGCTGCCACGAAGACCTGGCTGTCGTTGAGTATCGGGATCACGTACGCCTGGTCGATCAGATAGTCCTGGATCTCGGCCAGGAGCGCCTGACGGTCCGTGTCGTCCGTTGCCGCATTCTGGGCGTCCAGCAGGGACTGCAGTGTGGCATCCGAACCGGCAAGGCCCAGCAGGTCGGATCCGTCAGCGCTGTAGTACTCGCTCAGCCCCTTCGACGGGTCCGGGTGCGGCCAGCCGACCCTGAGCGCCGCGACCTCGGGGTCGGCGAAGGCGGTCGCCCAGTAGGTCGAGTAGTCCAGTTCGTTGAGGGTGAGTTCGATGCCGGCTTCCAGGAACTGGTTCTGAATGGCCTGGAACAGGCTCTTCGCCGTGTTGTCGTACACGTCGATGTACGTCTTCACCACGAGGCGCTCGCCGCCCTTTGTGCGGTATCCGTCGGAGTCGCGTTCGGTGAATCCGGCCGTGTCGAGCAGTGCGTTGGCCTCATCGAGGTCGAAGTCGAACTTCGCCGACTCGTCGACGTAGCCGAAGGTGCCGGGGGCGAGAACGGATGTCGCGGGCGACCAGCTCTCGGTGTACTGGTTCTCGACGATCGCGTCGCGGTCGATGACGTGCTGGAGTGCCTTACGAACGTTGATGTCATCCAGGAGCGGTGCGGCCGTGCGGAGGAACCACTGGTTCGAGAGCCCGACACCGGTCCCGGCGACCACCTGGTAGCCGGCGTCGGCCAGGGCCTGCTCCTCGCTCGGCTGCACGTAACGGATGAGGTCGCCCTCGCCCGACTTGAGCGTGCCGAGACGGACGCTGTCCTCGAGAACGGGGATCACGGTCACCTGGGCAAGGTGCGCTTCGCCCTGGTTGGGCGAGCTCGGAGGCGCCCACGCGTATCCGTCGCGGCGCGTGAGCACGATCTCCTTGCCGTACACCTCGGAGTCGACGACGAACGGGCCGCTGCCGATGAGGTTCACGAACTTCGACTGTTCCTCTTTACTTGCATCGATGGTCGCGTCGGCGACGAGGCCGGCACCCCATCCGGTGAGCACGTTGAGGAACGGCGCGTACGGGGTGGGGAGGGTGACGACGACGGTGCGCGACTTATCGTCAGCCGTGGCGGTGAGGCCGGCCGGGAACTGGGCGTTGGGAGTCGTCCCCTTGGCGTCGTCTCCGCTCGACTGCCATTCGAGGTTCTTCTTCACGCTCGAGGCGTCCACCGGAGTGCCGTCACTGTACGTGACGCCCTCGCGGATCACGAAGGTGTAGGTGAGACCGTCCTGGCCTGCCTCCCAGCTCTCGGCGATCCACGGCTCGAGTTCCCCGGTTTCCGCGTTGCGGTAGATGAGCCGGTCGGTGATGTTCTGCTGGAGTGCCCTCGTCTGCCAGGTGCCGGATTCCTGAACCTGGGCGCTCGTCGCGATCTCCGCGTCGAGGTAGGTCAGTGTGCCGCCGTCCGCGGAACCGGCTTCGGTCTCCGCAGCGCAGCCGGCGGTCAAGAGGGTGACGGCGGTGAGGGCTGCGGCGAGCCAGGTTCTTTTCTTCACGGATGCTCCTGAGTTCGATGATGTGCCGGATCGGCGACGGTGTTCGGGTCGCGCTGTGACGGCTCGACGGTTCTCATGCTGTATTTCCACCTGGGTCCGTGTCGAGCTGTATTGCGGTCTGTGTCGACACAATCGGTCACAGAAAAATCCCTGTTGAGGGGATATTTCAGGCGCGCGAGAAACCACAGGCGCGGTGCGTTCCGTGCCTGTGGCTCCCTGTGGATTCCCGATCAGTCCGTGCGCGGCTCCTGCTCGTGCTTTCGTCCCCACGGGTACGGGTCCGCCTGGTTGAGGTACCAGTCGCCGACGAGTCTGGCCTTGTACCCTCGCGGGTTGTGGGAGACCAGCGTGCGCGCGTTGCGCCAGTGCCGGTCGAGGCCGGTGCCGCGTTCGACGGCGGACGAGCCCAGGGCGTCGTAGAGCTCGGTGGACGCACGGAGGGCGGCGTCTGCCGCCACCAGCTGTGCCTCCCAGGTGGCTACGGCGGCGTCACGCAACTGCTCGGCAGTGCCGGCCGACGCCTTCACCCCTGGCGCAGTGGGGAGGACGGGTGTCGGGCGATCACCGCCGACACGCACCAGTTCTGCGAGACCGTCATCGAGCTCTGAGGCCGCACGCAGGACCACGGACTTCGCCGCCGCCGCAGCCGCTGCCACTCCCCCGATCGCCTCCTGGACGATGGCATCTTCCCGTGGTGCGGCGGCAAGGCCGTGCGGGTAGTTCCGCACGCGGGCCCTGACGGCTGCCGCGCCCTCGTCCCTGGCAGAGACGGCAACCCCTGCGAGCGAGGCGAGCAGAACGATCTGGTAGATGATCTCCTGGTGCGGAGCCCGCTCGCCGGCCCGAAACAGACCATCTTCTGCGACGGCGACCCGGTCGAGGACCGTGGTCCCGCTTCCGGTCAGGCGCTGGCCGATGCCGTCCCAGTCATCGAAGAGTTCGACACCGTCGCCGCGGGCATCGACGATGACGAACACGTCGGTGTCATCAGCGGTCTTCGCGGCGACCGAGATCCAGTCCCCGTAGATACTCCCCGTGCTGTAGTACTTGGTCCCGCTGACGGTCGACGGTTGCGTGGTCTCATCGAAAAGGGTGGAGCTCGGCGCTCCAGGCACGGTGGCGCGTTCCGACCAGGCGCCGCCGACGATGTCACCGGAGGCGATGCGTTCGAGCCAGCCGTCCGCCCCAGGAGCCGACCGGTGCCAGACGCGGTCTTCGACGAAGGCGATGTGGTTCCGCCACAGCTGAGGCTGGTTGGAGTCTGCAGTGCCCAGCTCGATGAGCAGGTCGGTGAACTCGGTGATCGTGAGTCCGGCCCCTCCGGCGTCGACGGGCAGCCGTAAGGCACCGAATCCCGCTTCGGCCAGCAGGCGCACCTCCTCTTCCGGAAGCGACCGCTCGTTGTCCCGTTCGGCCGCGCGGGCCGCGATGGTGGCGAATACCGGCCGGAGCCGGGCGCGGGCGGCCGCGATCCCGGCGGGAGCACCGGTGGCTCGGGTGGCGATGGAGGTCATCGGAGCGCTCCTTCCAGAACGGCATCCGACCCAGCGAGGAGACCATGGCCGCCCCGGTACGCTGCGGCAGGATGGGTGGACGGGAGACGATCCCCAGCGCCGGTGAGTCGGTCCCTGAGCGTCTCGCCCGGAACGTACGACTCGCGCAGCCGGCCGCGCCTGCGGAGTTCGGGGACGACCAGGTCGACGAAATCCCGGACCGTGTCGAAGCTGTGGTACTGGCGCAGGTTGATGCCGTCGATGCCGAGTTCGTCGAGCCAGCGCTCGATCTCGTCCGCGACGGCGCCGGGGGTGCCTGCAGCGAAGAAGTCCCGTTCGAGTTCGGTCGCCGCCGATGCGGCGAAGTCCTCGATGCTCAGGCCGAGCACGGCAGGGGGTACGGCGGTCTCAGCGACACCCTCCCGGCGCAGCGCCTCGGCGACCGTGATGTCCCCCGGGTGCGCCGTCGGGTCGAACGGCAGACTGGCGTGGACGTATCGTCCGATCGTGCTCGCGTGTCGACGGTACTCGTCGAGTTTGCTTGCCACCTCTGCATCCGTGCGGCCGACGATGACCGCGGCCTGCACGATGACCTTGAGCGAGTCGCCCGGTCGCCCGTTGGCGCGAGCCGCGTCACGGAAGCGACCGACCAGCGGGGTGATCCCGGATTCGCCGCGAACGCCGGTGAACACCGCTTCGGCATGCTTGCCTGCCTGCTGGATTCCTGCCGGGGACGCGGTCGCCTGGAAGAGCACAGGGGTGCGCTGCCTGGACGGCTCGGAGAGGTGGGGTCCCGCGACCTGGAAGTGCTCGCCGACGTGGTCGATGTAGCGCACCTTGTCCGGGTCCGAGTAGATGCCGCGACGGGCATCCCGGATCACCGCGTCGTCGTCCCATGACCCTTCCCACAGCTTGTAGAGCACATCGAGGTACTCCTCGGCGATGGCGAAACGGGTGTCATGCGGGATCTCTCCGGCGAGCCCGAAGTTGCGGGCGGCATTCGGCAGGTAAGAGGTGACGATGTTCCAGCCGATGCGCCCGTCGGTGAGGTGATCCAGGGTGCTCATCCTCCGCGCGAAGGCGAACGGGGGCTCGTAGCTGGTGGAGAACGTGACGCCGAATCCCACGTTGTCGGCGACCGCCGCCATGGCGGGGACGACGAGCAGAGGGTCGTTGTTGGGGATCTGCAGCCCCTCACGAAGGGCATCGGCAGGACCCCCGCGGAACACGTCGTATGCGCCGATGACGTCTGCGATGAAGATGGCGTCGAAACCGCCGTCCTCTGTGATCCGCGCGAGCTCCGTCCAGTACCGGATGTCGGTGTATCGGTGCCGGTTGTTCTCGGGCAGCCGCCACAACCCATGGGTGATGTGGCTGACGCAGTTCATTTCGAAGAGGTTCAGGATGAGTCTCTTCTTGGTGGTCGATGACATGACACTGGCCTTTCTGGCTGGGACTGGCAGCCCCATGCTAGAAGCGCGCGGCACTCCGCGATCCGGTTTGTAACGGCGTATGTCGCGGGATGTCGTCACAAATCGCGCCTCGACAGAACGACGACGGCCCCTTCCGCCCGGGGAGGCAGAAGAGGCCGTCGTCAGTCGCGATTCACGTCGACAGGCTCAGATCATCCGGCGACGGTGTCGCCTTCGACCGGCAGCCACACTCTCATCGTCGACGGGCCGCGGTTCGCCCACGAGTGGTACGGGAGCAGCTCGACGCTCTCCGTTTCGGGCGAGATGTCCGGGGCATCGACTCCGAAGGGCCAGGCGTGGTCCGGAACGGCCATCCGGCGGATGCCGACGGACACGACGCCATCGATGTCGTAGAGTTCCCCCGTGGCGCGCAGCTCGTCGACGCTGTCCGCGTCAGGGACATCCGTCGATTCGAGGCACATGACCAGGGGACCACGTTCGACAGCCAGCTGACCTCGGAGCGCGTCGATGCGCGGATCGGGTGTGGTCCACCGCGCTTCGACGGGAAGCGTCAGCACGATCTCGTCGCCGACGCTGAACGTCTGGCGAACCGCGACCGTTCCCGGTGTCACCTCACGGGAGCTCCCGTTGACGTGGAGCAGTGCGCCGTTTCGAGCCCAAGCCGGAACACGGAGGGAGAGTTCCCATTCCGCATCGAGCGTCTCGGTCACGACCACCCGGATGTCTCCGTTCGACGGATAGTCGGTCTCGACACGCAGCGCGACCGGTCCTCCGTCGAGCGCCGCGGACACGTCTCCCTCCGCGTACTGGTGCAGCTGCAGGCCGTCAGCCGTCGACGTCGCGACGTATGAGCCGAGCGAGGCCAGGGTGCGTGCGACGTTCGTTGGGCAGCAGGAGACGTCGAACCACGGGGCCCTGAGGCTGGATGACGCGCGCGGGCTCGGCTGGTCCTCCGGCGGGGTCGACCCTGGCTCCCGCTGGTGGAGTGTGTTCGTGTAGTAGAAGGCGCGTCCGTCGGCTGCCGGTGAGGTGGCGACGACGTTGAACAGGGTGCGTTCGATCAGGTCGGCATACCGGGGCTCGCCCGTCGCGAGGAGCAGACGGTAGTTGAGCATGATGGAGCCGATGCCCGCACAGGTTTCGGAGTACGCGCGGTCGCTCGGCAGCTCGAAGTCGGCGCCGAAGGACTCGCCCTCGTGGTGTGCTCCCATTCCGCCGGTCACGTAGGTCCGCCGGGCGACCGTCCGCTCGAGCTGTGATGAGATCGCATCGATGAGGCCCTGCTCGTCATCCTCGATGCCCAGGTCGACGGCACCGGCGGCGAGGTAGACGGCGCGGACCGCGTGCCCACGGAGCACCTCTGCATCCCGCACAGGAACGTCGTCCTGGTAGTAGCTCCGCCCGAGCTCGATGTCGCCGAGCGTTCCCGTTCCGCGCCGGTCGATGAACAGCCGCGCCTGGTCGATGTACCGCTGTTCGCCGGTGTAGCGACCGAACTCCACGAGCGCCATCTCCACCTCCGGGTGGCCGCAGACGGATTCGATGCCGCCTTCGCCGAACACGTCGCAGACGTGGTCGGCAGCACGGCGTGCAAGCTGCACGAAAGCGTCATCTCCTGTGGTGCGGCCGCGGGCGACGGCCGCCTGAAGCAGGTGGCCGTAGCAGTACAGCTCGTGTCCCCACTGGAGGTCTGAGTATCGCGGCTCCTGGCCGGGGCGCCCGAACTTCGTGTTGAGGTACCCGTCTGACTCCTGCACGGGTTCGATGCGGGCGACGAGGGCGCGGAAGCGTGCGTCGAGCTTCTCGTCGCCGGTGCGGCCGATCTCCCAGGCCATGGCTTCCATCAGCTTGTAGACGTCGGAGTCCGAGAACTCGCGGCCGGCCCGATCGGCGGGAAGGCGCCCCTCGATGGCGGCGTCGAAATTGCCGATCCAGCCGACTTTCTCCATCCAGGCTTCGCAGTGGGCGATGATCGCCGAGGCGTTCAGCTCCTGCTTGTCTGCCCAGAATCCGCCGCCGATCCGTACCTGTGACAGCGCGAGGGGTCGCAGCGCGCCCCTGGACGGGTCGACGGGAATCGAGGTGGTCGTGGTCGTGATCTCGGTGAGCGAAGTCATGGGGTCTCCAGTTCGGGAGGGTCGGTAAGAAGAGGTCTACTTCACGGCGCCGAGCGTGAGTCCCTCACGCAGCAGCCGGTAGGTGAAGGTGAAGAGGATGAGGATGGGCACGGATGTGATGACGCCGAGTGCCATGAGTCCCGGCCAGTTGATGCCGAAAGCGGACACCTGTTGGGCGAGGAGGGCACTGAGCGGGTAGTTGCCCGGCGAGAGGAAGAAGTTGACTGCGTAGAGGAACTCACCCCACGAGAGGAGGAACACGAGGGTCCCCGTCGTGGCGACGCCGTTGCGTGCGATGGGGAGCATGATCGACCAGAACGTGCGCATCACGCTCGCGCCGTCGATTGACGCGGCCTCCTCGAGCGCCTCAGGCACGGCCCGGAAGAACGGCCGGAGAAGCAGGGTGGCGAACGGGATGAGAAGTGCCGTGTCCGCGATGATCACGCCGATGTTCTGGTCGAGCAGACCCCACGCCCCGAAGATCTGGTACAGCGGGATCACGTTCGCGGTCTGCGGGACCATTTGCAGCACGATCAGCAGACCGAGCCCGATGGTGGTGATGCGCGAGTCGACCCGCGCCAGTCCGTACCCGGCCGGGATGGCGACGAGGAGAGTCAGCACTGTCGTCCCCGCCGCGATGACGAGAGACTGCTGCATCGCGACGAAGAGTCCCGAGTTCGACAGCACAGAGGTGTACGCCTCGAGCGTCGGGGTGAACAGGAATGACGACTGCGACGAGATGACGTCGCTCGGGTCCTTGAGCGAGGTCAGGACGATGAACAGGATCGGGACGGCGTAGACGAGCAGGAGAACGACGCGCAGCGGACCGGCGACGGGTTCGAAGCGCCGTCTCTTCCGGCGTGGCTGGGGAGTGGTGGGAGCTGCGGACGCGGCATCCGTTGCGGGGATCACGATGCTCATGAGTGAGCCTCCTCTGAGCGGACGCTCCTGGCGTAGATCACGGCGAGCACGAGGACGAGCAGTACGGAGATGACTGCGGTCGCTGCACCCATGCCGAAGTCGAAGCGGACGAACGCCTGCAGGTAACTGAGGAACGGCAGAGTGTTGGTGGCGACGCCCGGCCCTCCGTAGGTCATGACGAAGATGAAGTCGAATGATCGGAAGGCGTAGACGATGGTCAGGACGGCGAGCACGAGGGTCGTCGGCCGGACGGCCGGGATGATCATGTGCCAGATCTCCTGCCAGCGGTTGGCCCCGTCGATGCGAGCCGCTTCGAAGGTCTCGCCCGGGATGCCGAGGATCGCGGCCCTGAACACCAGGGCGTTGAACGGGATGACGGCCCACGAGTTGACGATCGCGACCGAGAGCAGGGCGAATCGTTCGTCGTAGAGGAACGGAACGGCATCCGCTGAGAGGCCGGCCCCGACGATCAGTGAATTGATCAGTCCAGCGTCCCCGAGCAGGAACTTCCAGACACTCCCGTTGACCACGGGGGGCAGCGCCCAGATGAACACCATGAGACCGAGGACGAAGGCCGACAGCCAGGTGCTCGTGCTCAGGAGGATGGCGGCACCGAGCCCACCGATCAGGCCGATCCCTGTGACGATCAGCACGAAGACGACGGTGTTGCCGAATGCGGGGAACAGGGATCCCTGGGTGGCGCTTCCCACGAAGTTGTCGAAGCCGACGAACTCCCACGGCTGGTTGAGCGTGCGTGCGGACACATCGCTGACGCTCATCCTCGCCAGTTGGGCGAGCGGGAAGAAGGAGAAGATGAGGAGGAAGACCCCTGCCGGCAGAGCGAAGGCGAGCTTCCTGCGTCGGTTGCCGTTCCGGCGGCGTGCTGACCGGGGTGGCCGCCCGACGGACGCGAGCGTCCGCCGGGTCGGCCGTTGGGCCGTCAGATCTGCTGACATGGGGTCTTCCTCGTCTCGGGTGTTGCCGGCTACTTCGCGAGCAGGGGCTCGAGGTCGGCGATCAGTTTCGCCGCCGCCTCCGACGGAGTCATCTGGCCGCCGATGACGGCGCTCCAGACCTGTCCGACGACGAGCTGCTGGTCGGCGACGGCCTCAGCGGGCACCGCGGGGGCCGGGTAGTTCGCGCCGTTGTCCGCGAGGGACTGGGCGAATGCGGCGAGGATGGGGTCTTCGGTGATCTCGGGAGCGGATGCCGCGTCGCCGCGACTCGGGATGCTTCCGACATCCTTCAGCGCGATGGCCTGGCCCTCTTCGCTGAAGTACGTCTGCTCGAGGTACTGCCAGGCGAGCTCGGGGTTCTTGCTGAACGCACCGATGCCCTCGCCTTCGCCACCGAGGTAGACCTGGCCGTCCTCGCCGACGGGAAGGGGTACGACACCGTAGTTGAACTTCGCATCGCTGCGCGCGGTGCCGATCTGCCAGTTGCCGTTCTCGGCGAAAGCGACGTCGCCTGCGGCCCAGGTCTGGAACGGAACCGTCTGGTCCCAGGTCACGGCCTCACGGGTGAGGGCGCCGGACTCGGTCCACGACTGGATGGCCGTGAATGCCTCCTCGAGCGGAGCTGCCTGCGGGTCGTCGTAGTTGAAGCCGAAGCTCGACAGCCACGGGTAGGCCTGCCATTCCCCCTGCGACTGCGGGAGACCGGAGAGTGTGATGCCACCCTTTCCAGCGGCGGCGACGGTGTCGAGTGCCGAGGTCAGTTCGTCCATCGTGGTGGGCGGCTCGACGCCGACCTCGTCGAGGATGTCCTGGTTGTACCAGAGCCCGAGCAGGTTCACGTAGCCCTGCGCGGCGTAGACCTCGTCCTCGAGTGAGTGCACGACGGACTCGGGGAACTCGCTCTTCTCGTCGAAACCGTCCCACTGCTCGGTGATCGGGGCGAGGGCGCCGCCGAGTGCGAGGGTCGAGGTGTCAGCGCCGTTGAACACGACGACATCCGGTCCCGTCTTCGAACCGACAGCCGAGATGAGCTTCGAGTTCATCTGGTCGTACGGCACGAAGACGTTGTCGACGGTCACGCCGTCGTTGTTCTTCTCGAAGAGTTCCTTGTAGTCGGTCATGACCTTGACCTGGTTCTCGTCGCTGAAGTAGTGCCACACCGTGATGGTGTCGCTGTCGCCAGATGAGCCGCCCGATGAGGTCGGGGTGCAACCGGTGAGCGCAAGCGCTGCCGTGGCCGCAAGTGCCATCCCGACGAACGGGATCGAGCGGTTGCGGCTGGAGCGCGGGAATTTCACTGCCATGTGACTTCCTTGTCTGGAATCGTCGTTGATTGGGGTACATCCGGTGGAGAGCAAACCTTGACGAAACATTCCGAAAAGGTTTTCGGTGAATCTAGCATTGCCTTCTCACTTACGTCAACCGGTGTATTGTCGAGTCAGCCGAAAGACCTCATCAACCGCTTCACTACGCGGGGATCACCGAGGCCACCGGCGCAGTCAGAGCAGACCACCGAGGCACGAGCCGCGAGCGAAACACAGGGGCGCACCATGACGATCGCAAACACGCCGTCGCCGCGGGCGACATTGCGCGATGTCGCGAAGCTAGCCGGCGTGTCGGTGGCGACCGCATCGAAGGCCCTGAACGGCCGGGATCAGGTACACCCGGAGACCAGGGCGCGCGTTCTCGTCGCAGCCGAGAAGATCTCGTTCACCCCGAACGCCCTCGCCCGTGGGCTGCTCGCCGGGCAGACGGGAACGGTCGGGCTCATCACCGGCGACCTGGACGGCCGCTTCTCCCTCCCCATCCTGATGGGGGCAGAGGATGCCTTCGGCAAGGGCAAGATGTCGGTGTTTCTCTGCGATGCCCGGGGTGACTCGATTCGCGAGCAATACCATCTGGACGCACTGTTGAGCCGACGCGTCGACGGACTCATCGTCGTGGGTTCCCGCACCGATCCGCGGCCGTCGATCGGGCGGAACCTGCCCGTCCCCGTCGTGTACGCCTACGGCCCGTCGACCGACGAGAACGACCTGTCGCTCGTCGTCGACAACGTCGGCGGCGGTGCGGACTCGGCAGAGTTCCTGATCTCACGCGGTCGTCGGAGGATCGCGCACATCACCGGCGAATCGGATTACGCCGCGGCGCAGGACCGCGTGGTCGGGATCGAACGCGCCCTCAGCGGGCATGGGCTGTCACTCGTGGGCGGCGCCCAGTTCGGCTCATGGACCGAGCAGTGGGGACGCAACGCCACGGCGCGACTGATCGAACAGCATCCCGATGTCGACGGGATCCTCTGCGGGAACGACCAGATCGCGCGCGGCGCTCTCGACACCCTGCACGAAGCGGGCTGGGATGTTCCGTCGCGCGTCTCCGTGATGGGCTACGACAACTGGGAGGTCTTCACCACCGGCGCCAGCCCGCATCTCACGAGCGTCGACATGAACCTCGAGGCACTCGGCGCCCAGGCTGCGCGCCGGCTTTTCGATGCGATCAACGGCGAAGCCAGCTCGGGGATCGAGTCGCTGCCGTGCCGGGTCGTGCCTCGCGAGAGCACCTAGCCCGCACGGCGCCTGCACGGACTCCGGGACCCTTGCGGCATCGGCGATCGCGACCGAAAATGTTGCTATGCCTCGGCTTCCGGGGCAGAAGGATGGTCATGATGGGGTTGCGACGCGCAGCTCTCGCTCGAATCGTGGCTGCCGGGCTCGCGGCCACAGCGCTCATCGCGCCCCTGACCACCGCGCCGGTGACCCCGTCCGTTCAGGCAGCCCCCAACATCCCTGCGCCCGGCAGCTACACCGGGGCCGGATTCGACGCGTGCACGGCCCCGACTCAGAACCTGATGACCACCTGGCTCTCCGACTCTCCGTACCGCGCTGTCGGCATCTACACGAGCGGCGTCAACCGCTTCTGCACCCAACCGGAGCTGACCGCATCCTGGGTCAGCGCTCAGCAGGCGGCGGGCTGGCACCTGCTGCCGATCCACATGGGGCTGCAGCCATACTGCACGACCTCGACCAAGGAGTTCCGGTTCACCGCAGCGAACGCAGCCACCTCAGGGCGCGCGGCCGCCGATGAAGCCGTCGCCGCGGCACGAGCCATCGGGCTCGCGGCCGAGACCGCGATCTTCCTCGACGTCGAGGCGTACAGCACGACGGATCCGACGTGCCGCACCGCCGTGCTGACGTACCAGAGCGCCTGGACCGCGCGACTGCACGACCTCGGATTCCTTTCCGGCTTCTACTCGAGCCTCGCTTCTGGCATCGCCGACCAGGTCGCCGCGTACCCGTCGCCGACATGGGTGCGCCCTGACTACCTTTGGTTCGCGCGATACGACGGCGTGGCGACCGTCTCGAACGCGGCGATTCCCGAGAGCTACTGGCCGCATCGCCGCATCAAGCAGTACCAGTCGCCCACCCAGACAGGCGGCCAGGAGACGTGGGGCGGCCTGTCCCTCTCGGTCGACCGCAACCAACTCGACGTGACACCGGTGCCGAAGTCGCCGTTCGGCGATTTCACCCGCAACGGCTGGTCGGACCTCATCGCCCGACAGGCCTCGACGGGCTTCCTCCATCTCTACACCGGGAACGGTGCACAGTTCGGCACTGCTACCCGCATCGGAAACGGATGGAACGGCATGAGTACCATCACGCGGTTCGGCGATTTCGATGGCGACAGCTTCGAGGACATCATTGCGAGCGAGACCGCGACGGCGGCGCTCTGGCTCTACCGCGGAACCGGCACCGGGTTCAGTGGGCGGGTCAAAATCGGCGCCGGGTGGAACGGCATGCGCGAGATCACCCCGATCGGGGATCTCGACCTGGACGGCCGTCCAGACGTTCTTGCCGTACAGGCCTCGTCCGGATGCCTGTACCTCTACCGCGGGCGCGGCAACAGCCTGGCAAGCGGGTCCAGGCTCGGCTGCGGGTGGAACGCGATGAGCGAGTTGATGGGGGCAGGCGACTTCAACCGTGACGGACGAGTCGACCTGATGGCGCGAACAACAGCGACCGGGGAACTGTGGCTCTACCCGGGAACGACCGGCGGTCTCGGGGCGCGCGCCAAGGTGGGGACAGGATGGCAGAGCATGCGCAACCTCACCGGGATCGGCGACGTCGACCGGGACGGCTTCACCGACCTCATCGCGGTGCAAGCCACGACAGGCGACCTTTACCGGTATCCCGGCCGCGGGAACTCGTTCGGCGCACGACTCAAGGTCGATAGCGGATGGAGCGGGCTGCAGCCCCTGCTCTGAGCAGCGAAACCCAGGGCACCGTCCGCGCGACAAACAGAGACTCCAGTCTGGCATCGGTCAGTCCTTCCGCCAGTTCCTTCCCCTGTACGGGTCAGCGCCCTTCCCGATGTTCAGCACCCGCGTTCCCGTCAGCAGTTCGATCCATCCCCGCTTGTTCGGCCCCCAGACGATCGACAGGTACATCAGGCCGGGGACGACGAGCAACGCCGCGACCAGGGACACCCAGGTCAGGCCGACGAGGGACGACAACGACTCGGTGCTCGGCTGGAAGGTCAGCAGGAACGTCGTCCCGCCGAGCACGAGAAGGATCAGTGCGGGAACGAGGAGTGGAATGATCTTCCGGGAGACGGCACGGCCGAGGCCCGGGCGTCGCATCCTGGCGTTGGTGACGACCCGGAGCCCGAGCAGACGCTTCCCGGGAGTCTGACCGAACACGGCCGTCGACAGGATGAGCCCCATCGGCATGAGCAACGAGATGAGGGCACCGACGATGATCGCAGGCGTTCCGGCGAGAAGCTCCGCAGGGACCCCGAGACGTGCAGCGAGTTTTGCGACGACGAAGGCGTTCTGATTGTCGAACCGTGCGCTGAGAGGCCGGACGATGCCGAACGTCACGACGCTGAAGGTCGTGCTCACGATCAGGCCGTCGATCAGGCCGGACAGCACGCGGATGCGCAGACCGGCCGCGATCACACCGCTCATCCATGCTCCACGGAATCCGGCAGCACCGGATACCTTCGTTCGCCAGTCATCGGCTCTGTCTCCTCCGGGGCCGCCGGCGCAGCATCCCGCTGATCAGTATCGCGGGTCAGGCGCCGGGGATGTTACAGCGCGCCCCCGAGTTTGAAGCCCTGATCGACGTCGTCCTTACGGGTGTACGAGAATCCGTCCGCCCCGACCGTGACGGCGAGCTCGCTCGCGTCTGTGCGTTTCTCGACCGGCTGCGGGTTGCCGTCGAGGTCGAGGACCAGGGAGGCCTCGGTGTACCAGCTTGGTACGACCGGGTTGCCCCACCAGTCACGACGCTGGTTGTCGTGTACGTCCCAGGTGACGACGGGGTTGTCGGGGTCGCCGGTGTAGTAGTCCTGGGTGTAGATCTCGACGCGGTGACCGTCGGGGTCGAGGATGTACAGGTAGAACGCGTTCGAGACGCCGTGCCTGCCAGGTCCGCGTTCGATCACATCCGACTTTCGGAGCGCCCCGAGCTTGTCGCAGATGTAGAGGATGTTGTGCTTCTCGTGCGTCGCGAACGCGATGTGATGCATCCGCGGCCCGTCTCCTCCGGTGAGCGCGGTGTCGTGAACGGTGTCTTTGCGACGGAGCCAGGCGGCGTAGGTGACCCCGTTCTCGTCCTGGATGTCCTCGGTCACCCGGAAACCCAGGTCTTCAAGATAGGTGCGCCCCCTGGGCACGTCCGGGGTCACCTGGTTGAAATGGTCGAGACGGACGAGCGCGCCGGGGCCGTAGAGCTCGTACCGCCAGGCGAGGCGTTCGACGTGCTCGACCTCGTAGAAGAACTCGTACGGGAATCCAAGCGGGTCTGTGACGCGGACGGCGTCGCCGATGCCCTTCACGAAGCCGTCGCGGCGTCGTTCCGTGCGGCAGCCGAGCTCCTGGTAGTAGGCCTCGGCCAGGTCGACATCCTCCGGGACGCGCACCCGGAATCCGAAGGCGGCCGCAGCGGCGACGGGACCCTTCCGCAGGACGAGGTTGTGGTGGATGAACTCCTCGAAGGTGCGGAGGTAGATCGCGTTCTCGTCTTCCTCGGTCACGACGAGCCCGAGGATGTCGACGTAGAACTCGCGGGATGCCGCCAGGTCGGTGACCACGATCTCCATGTAGGCGCATCGCAGGATGTCTGGTGGGGTGGCGGTCGGGGTGGGAATTCCGTCGTTCGTCATTGAACTGTCTTTCTGTGCAGAGTCGGTGGGTCCGGATCAGTCGTCGGTGGCAGGTGTCGCGCCGAACCGGGGAGTGTGCACCTCTCCGAGGGTGATGTGCACCGCCTGCTGGTCGGAGTAGAAGTCGAGCGAGCGGTATCCGCCCTCGTGGCCGAGCCCCGAGGCCTTCACACCGCCGAACGGCGTGCGGAGGTCGCGCACGTTGTGCGAGTTCAGCCAGACCATGCCGGAGTCGACGGCCTGGGCGAAGGTGTGCGCGCGTTCGAGGTGTGAGGTCCAGATGTACGCGGCCAGGCCGTACCTGACACCGTTCGCGAGTTCGAGGGCTTCGCCGTCGGTGTCGAACGGTGTGATCGCGACGACGGGGCCGAAGATCTCTTCCTGAAAGATCCGGGCATCCGGTTTCACGTCGACGAAGACCGTCGGGGCAACATAGTTGCCGGTGGGAAGGCTCTCGGGGCGGCCTCCCCCTGCGACGAGCCGGCCTTCGCTCTTGCCGATCTCGACGTAGCTCATCACCTTTGCGAAGTGCTCAGGATGCACGAGCGCGCCGACCTCGGTTCTGGGGTCGTGCGGGTCGCCCACCACGATGTTCTTCGCGCGGGCGGCGAACCGCTCGACGAACTCGTCGTAGACCGGGCGCTCGACGAGGATCCGGGATCCGGCGGTGCAACGTTCGCCGTTCAGCGAGAAGACACCGAACAGCGTGGAGTCGATTGCGGCGTCGAGGTCGGCGTCGGCGAAGATCACGGCGGGCGATTTGCCGCCGAGTTCCATCGACATTCCCTTCAGCGTCTGTGCGCAGTTCGCGAAAATGGTCTGCCCGGTCGAGCTTTCGCCGGTGAACGAGATCAGCTGCACATCCTCGTGCTTCACGAGCGCGTCTCCCGCCTCCTCGCCGAGACCGTTGACGAGGTTGAACACGCCGTCAGGCACCCCCGCCTCACGGAAGATGTCGGCCCAGAGGCTCGCCGAGAGCGGGGTGAACTCGGCCGGCTTGAGCACGACCGTGCAGCCGGATGCCAGCGCAGGGGCGAGCTTCCAGCTCTCCAGCATGAATGGAGTGTTCCACGGCGTGATGAGCCCGGCGACACCCTTCGGTTTGCGGTTGACGTAGTTCAACTGGCGCCCTGGCACCTTGTAGGTGTCGTCGGCCTGGGCCACGATCAGGTCGGCGAAGAACCGGAAGTTCTCCGCGGCCCGCTGGGCCTGGCCAAGCGCCTGCGTGATCGGGAGCCCTGAATCGAACGATTCCAGTTCGGCCAGCCGGGCGTCGCGCGATTCCACGATGTCGGCGATCCTGTTGAGGATGCGAGACCGGGCACGGGGGAGCATCCGGGGCCACGGCCCCTCATCGAACGCCCTGCGGGCCGCGGCGACCGCCCGATCGATGTCGGCCTGCGCTCCGGCGGCAGCCTGCACGTACGTTTCATTCGACACCGGATCGAGCACGTCGAACGTCGCACCCGAGACGCTGTCGACGAACGCTCCGTCGATGTAGTGCTGGATCTTCTCCGGCAGGTTTTCCGGAACGTGCTGGAGGTGCGTCATGGTCGATCTCCCCCGATGTTGAATTCGCCGACGGGCGTGAGGTAGTCGGCACCCTGCTCGAGATAGGCCCGGATCTTCGTCAGACCTGCGTCTGTGGGCGTGATGAGCGGCGGCCTGACGAAGCCCGAGCGGATGAGTCCGCGCTGTTCGAGCACCCATTTGCCCGGCGCCGGGTTCGTCTCGACGAAGAGCAGGTCGACGAGGGGATGCAGCCCGTAGTGGATCTCCCGAGCTGCCTCGATGTCACCGGATTCCCACAGTTCGAACATCTGAGCGTGGGCCGCGGGGGCGATGTTCGCCGTTGCGCTGAGGAATCCGATTCCCCCGAGTGCGAGGAGCGGCAGGCAGAGCAGTTCGATTCCCGACCAGACGATGAGCTCCCTGCCGCAGAGCTGGAGGACGCGGGAGAAATGCTCGAAATCCTTCGTGGTCTCCTTGACACCGACGAAGTTGTCGACGTCGCGGTAGAGCCTCGCGATGGTCTCCGGTGCGATGTCGACGGCGGTGCGCACCGGGACGTTGTATGCGAGGATCGGCAGGTCGGGGAACTCGGCCGCGATCGTCTTGTACCAGACGTACAGTGCCTCCTGGGTGGGCCTCGCGTAGTACGGGGTGATGATGAGCGACGCGTCGATGCCCGCGTCGACGGCCTGGCCGGTGAGCTCGATGGTCTCGTCGAGCCTGGCGCTTCCTGTCCCGGCCACGACGGGCACCCGGCCGGCACCAGCGGCGATGACTGTCGTGATGGCGGTGAGGCGTTCGGCAGTGCTTTGCGCGCCGGGCTCACCGGTGGATCCACCGATCGACAGTCCGTGGGTGCCGTTGGCGAGCTGCCAGTTGACGAGGTTGGCGAGGCTGTCATGGTCGACGGCGCCGTCGGCAGTGAACGGTGTCATGAGCGGAGCGATGGATCCGCGGATGGTGTGGGGATCTGTTCGGAAGGTCATCGTCGACTGCTTTCGGTGTGGTGTTCGGCCTGGTACGTGAGGAGCGCGTCGAGCGTGCCGGTCCGGTGGGCGCGCGCGGCGAGTTCGATCTCCAGCGACGGAGCGCCCGACTCGATCAGCTGCAGGAGGTGTTCGTGTTCCTCGACCGACTCACGGGCTCGACCGGGCACGAAACTGAAAGTCGAGTCGCGAAGCACCGTCAACCGCTTCCAGCCCCGGTGGACGAGGTCGAGGATGTGCGGGTTGGGGCAGTGCTCGAAGAGAACGGCATGGAATGCGAGGTTCAGTTCGGTGAACCGGTGGGGCTCGAAGTGGTCGAGGCAGGTCACCATCTCGGCGTTGATCTCCCGTGCCCTGAGCAGGTCGAGGGGTGTGACGAACGGGGCGGAGAGCGCAGTAGCTGCGCCTTCCACCAGGCTGAGCGTCTCCATCGTGTAGAAGTACTCACGCTCGTCGACCATGGCCACCTGCGCGCCGACGTTGCGTTCGAAGGTCACGAGTCCTTCGGCTTCGAGTCGGCGGATGGCCTCGCGAACGGGCACGACGCTGACATCGAGCTGCTTGCCGATCTGCCCGAGGACGAGCCGGAAGCCCGGGGTGTAGCTGCCGTTCTCGATGCGTTCCTTGATGAAGGCGTACGCGCGCTCCGATTTGCTGCCGCCATCGGCATCCGTCACGGAACTGTTCGTCTTCTGAACGTTCCCCGCGGTCATCGGCTCTCCTCCTCGAAGCGTTTCTTCCACGCGGTGTTCATCGGATACAGCCCGTCCACGCTCTCGCCTGCAGCCACCCGGTCGGCGATGAACCGTTCCTGGCGCTCCTGCTCGATCGCCGCTTCGACGACCTCGTGGACATAGCGGGGTGGGATCACGAGTACCCCGTCGCCGTCGCCCACGATGACGTCGCCTGGCTGCACCGCAGCACCTCCGCAGGCGATCGTGAGATCGACGTCCCAGGGGACGTGCCTGCGGCCGAGAACCGCGGGGTGTCCTCCCTGCGAGTAGGCGGGTATCCCGAGCGCTGTGACCGCATCGAGGTCACGGATGCCGCCGTCTGTGACGATCCCTGATGCACCGAGCACCTGGGCGCGCAGGGCGAGGATGTCGCCCACCGTGCCGGTGCCCGCCTCTCCTCGAGCCTCGATCACCAGCACGTCGCCAGGGCGGAGCGAGTCGAAGGCGCGTTTCTGGGCGTTGAAGCCGCCGCCGTGGCTCTCGAAGAGATCCTCGCGAGAGGGGATGAAGCGAAGCGTTCGCGCCCGCCCGATCATCCGCTCTCCCGGATGTGTTGGGTGCACTCCATCGATCGTCACGTTATTGAGGCCGCGTTTGCGCAGCTGCGCGCTCAGTGTCGCCGTCCCGACGGAGGCGATCCTGGCCCTGAGGCCGTCGGTGAGTTCGAAGGTCTCAGGCAGCCCGGCCCCAGCACGGCTTCCCCATGCCTCTGCGCGCTGCGTGTCGTCGACCTTCGGGCCGGCTCCGTGTGCACCGAGTGGTGTCTCACCCTCTACGACGGTGGTGACGAGGCGACCACTCGAGGGCGAGCCCTCAGCGTTCGGGGCGTCGACCTCCACCTCGACGACCTGGCCTGGAGTGACAACGCTCGACCCGGCCGGTGTGCCGGTGAGGATGACGTCGCCTTCCTCGAGGGTGACGAGTTGCGACAGGTCGGCGACGAGCTGGTCGAAGGGGAAGACCAGTTCCGCTGTCGTGTCGTCCTGCACGAGGGCGCCGTCGACCCAGGTGCGGACCCGCAGGCCGCGTGGATCGACCGTGCGCGCATCGATGAGTCGGGGGCCGAGAGGGGTGAATCCGTCTCCACCCTTCGACCGGAGGTTCGAGCCTTTGTCGGCCCAGCGCAGGTCGTAGACGCCGAAGTCGTTCGCGGCGGTCACGGCGGCGATGTGCGACCAGGCATCCTCGCGCGTCACATTCTTCGCCGCTGCACCGATGACGAGGGCGATCTCGCCCTCGAATGCGAGCAACTCGGTACCGAGGGGCCGTTCGATCACTCCGCCGCTCGACGCGACCGACGTGGAGGGCTTGAGGAAGTACGAGGGCTGCGAGGGAACGCGGCCCCGCTGCGCGATGCGACTGGGGTAGTTGAGATGAACGGCGATGATCTTGCCGGGGCGACGGATGCCGCTGCCCTCTCCATCGAGGCGCGTCGTCGGGGACTCGGAATCAGTCATGCTGCGAACGTATATCATTTGATACATTTCGCCAAGCACCGTCCTCGAATCGGTGTTCGCGTCCTGGCGGCGCACCCGAACCGAGCAGTCAGGCACGCAGGGAGTCGACGGACACCGGTCGCGGTGCAAGCATGTTGCCGGCGAAGAAGCCGGCCAGCTCGGCGGTCGCCGCGAGCGGGAGGACATGCGCGACGTACTGGTCCGGCCGGACCACCACGACGCATCCGCTGGAACGGTTCAGCTCCCTCCGGTCGAAGATGTCGTCGACCGGATCTGCGGCATAGACCTTCTCGTAGTCGATCAGCCCGAACGGACCGACCCGGGGGAGGAAGATCGCCGGCACCGCCATGATGTCGACGGCCGCGTGCGGTCGCTGGTACACCACCTTGACGTCGAAGACACTGTCGATGTCTGCCCCGGCGGGGGTGTACAGGACGATCGGCGAATCGGGCGAGGTCGCGAGCCAGTCGGCCCACTCGGCGAGCGCCGCATCGCCTCCGGATGCCTCCCCGGGGAACGCGTACAGCCGCCAGCGCCCGTCGGCGCGGTGGTGGTGGCCGAGGTGCTTCGGGTTGCCGTCGGCGACCCTGACGACGGGCGAGGACTTGAAGCGTTTGCCGATCGGGAATCCGGTCGCGAGGTCCTGGTGCTCGTCCCCTCCGATGAGCATGGACGGCGGGTATTGCGTCATGAAGCCGGCCGGGAACTCGGCCGTCCGCACGTAGAACTCTCCGAGCTCCTTCGGATCGTCGAACTCCTCCGGCTTCTTCGCCATGAGCGTCGACCACACCCTGTCGAACTCGATGAGGTCCCTGGCGATCACCTGCCGTTCGTCGGAGTACGTCTCGAGCAGCCGCTCTGGGCTGAGGCCGGTGAGCACGTGTGCGAGTTTCCAGCCCAGGTTGAAACCGTCCTGCATCGACACGTTCATCCCCTGCCCGGCCTTCGCGCTGTGCGTGTGGCAGGCGTCCCCGGTGATGAACACCCGCGGCGACCTGTCGCTCTCGTGGGCGACATCGTCGAACTTGTCTGTGAGCCGGTGTCCGACCTCGTAGACGCTGTACCAGGCGACGTTCTTCACGTCGAGCGTGTACGGGTGCAGGATCTCGTTGGCCTTGACGATCGCCGTCTCGACCGTGGTGGCCCGGATCGCACCCTTGTCTTCCGGGGTGACGGCGCCGAGGTCGACGTACATCCGGAAGAGGTGTCCGCCCTCGCGAGGGATGAGCAGGATGCTGCCTGCACGCGACTGGATGGCGCACTTGGTGCGGATGTCGGGGAAGTCGGTGACCGCGAGGGTGTCCATCACCGCCCACGCATGACGGGCCTGGTCGCCGACGAGCGAGCGGCCGATCGACTCACGAACGGCGCTCCTGGCGCCGTCGCAGCCGACAACGTACTTCGCCCGCACCCGACGCTCATGCCCGATCCGCTCCCCCGCCGTCTCTCGCAGCGTGACGTCGACCGGGTGATCACCGGCATCCGAGATCTCGAGCCCCACGAACTCGAGTCCGTAGTCCGGTGTCATTCGCGACGGGCTGTTCCGCATGACCTCGGCGAAGTAGTCGAGGACCCTGGCCTGGTTGACGATGAGGTGCGGGAACTCACTGATCCCGGTGACGTCGTCGACGGCCCGGTCGGTGCGGACGATCCTCGTGGGATCATCCGCGTCCGGTCCCCAGAAGCACATCTCGGTGATCCGGTAGGCCTCGGTGGTGATCCGCTCAGCGAACCCGAATGCCTGGAACGTCTCCACGCTTCGCGCCTGGATGCCATCGGCCTGGCCGATCGCGAGACGGCCGGGTCTCCGTTCGACGAGCCGGACCGTGAGGCTCGGGAACTGGGAGAGCTGGGCGGCGAGGATCATGCCCGCAGGCCCGGCGCCGACGATGAGAACGTCGACCTCGTCTGGCAGTTCGTCCGGGCGGTTCAGCCCCGTGCCTGCGGCAGGGCTCACCCGCGGGTCACCGGAGACGTAGCCGTGGTGGTGGAACTGCATGGGGTCCTCACGAGTCTTCTTTGACTGATGCGATGCAGGACAGTCGTTCTATTATCGAACGAAGCGTTCTACTATTGATCAGATCGTATCCCGAGCCGTTTCCCGACGCAATGGAGTGTCCATGCCCCTGACCGACGCCACAGCGAATGCAGCGTCACAGACGCTGAGCCGGGGCATCCGCGTGCTGGAAGTACTCGCGGGCGCGGGGCATCCGCTGTCGATCGAGGAGATCACCGCCGAGCTGGGCGCCCACCGGTCGGTCGCCTACCGGCTCATCCGGACGCTGGAACTGCACGGGCTGGTCGGTCGGGATGCCGCCGGGCGGATCCAGCTGGGTGCCGGGCTCGCCGCGCTGGCCGCCGGTGTCGCTCGCGATCTGCAGGCCGAGGCCCTGCCAGAGTTGACCGCAGCAGCGAACGACCTGGGCATGACCTGCTTCCTCGTCGTCCTCGACCGCGACGAGTGCGTGACCCTCGCCAGCGTGGAGCCGCGCCACGCGGTCGCGGCCGTCGCGCAACGGCCGGGGACGCGCCATCCGGTCACGGCGGGTGCGCCGGGCAAGGCGATTCTGTCGCAGCTTCCCCCGGATGCCTGGCCGAAGAACACGAGTGCTGCTCTCGCTGAGCAGGTGCGTACGGCCTCCGTGCGCGGGTGGGCCGAGAGCCAGAACGAAGTGATTCCGAGCCTGCACGCGGTCGCCGTGCCGCTCGTCGTGCGCGGCCGGCCACCCGCGGCCATCGCGGCGGTCCATCTGCCTGGCGGAGGGGTGGCGCCCACGGTCGCCGAGCGCCTCCGCCGGTCGGCCGCGGTCATCCGGGATGCCCTCGGCGGCTGACCGCGCTCTCAGGTGCCGACGAGATGGCAGTTGCGCACCCAATCCCGCTCGAACGAGCCTCTGTGGGTGCGCAACTGCGATCTCACTGCGGTGCGGGTCCACCAAAGGGTGGACTATCCGGGCATCGCACACGCGGATAGGGTCAGAACGCGGGAACTCTCCGAGGGAGTCGGGTTCCGAAGTCGCGAAATTCCCCAGCTGTGCCCCCAGCTGAAAGACCCCCTCTGAACCGACGTAGGGACGGTTCACAGGGGGTCTTCTCCTGCATACCCTCGCGGGAACGCACCGGTGCATCCTGCTCGGGCTTCCGGCCAATGCCCCTTGGCCAGAGACTCCGAGCCTAATTCGGCCCGGGTTCGCAGCCCATGGGTATCTCTACCCATCCCAAAGTGGTATTGCGGTGCGCCCGCCGCGTCGAACCGCGCCATGCGGGGGCGGCCAGGGAGGATAGGCTCGGAATTCGACCGGTTAAGTGACCGATCACATCCAGACCCGAAGGAGTCCCACCATGGGTGACCGCATCGACACAGCCGTCGGTCAGAACGGCGCAGCGAACGCCGCCGAAGGCCACGCCAGCATCAGGGACGCGATTCTGGGCCGACGGACATCACTGGGAATCGAACTGGGTTCGACCCGGATCAAGATCTGCCTCCTCGGCGACGATCCGGCGACTGTGCTCGCCGTCGGGTCCTTCGAGTGGGAGAACGCCTTCGTCGACCGGGTCTGGACCTATTCGCTCGAGGACGTCTGGTCGGGCATCCAGGCCGCCCACGCCGACCTCGTCGCCGATGTCGAGAAGAACTTCGGCGTGCGCCCGGAGAGCTACGGCGCCATCGGCGTCTCGGCGATGATGCACGGCTACCTCGCGTTCGACAAAGCCGGCGACCTTCTCGTGCCGTTCCGGACCTGGCGCAACACGACGACCGGTGTGGCAGCGTCCGAGCTGACCGAGCTGTTCGGCGTCAACATCCCGCTCCGCTGGTCGATCGCTCACCTGCACCAGGCTGTTGTCGATAACGAACCCCACGTTCCGCAGGTCGATTTCGTGACCACCCTCGCCGGGTACGTCCACTGGCGGCTCACCGGGCGCAAAGTTCTCGGTATCGGCGACGCATCCGGAATGTTCCCCATCGATTCGGCGACCAGGGACTACGACGCGGGACTCCTGGCGAAGTACGACGAGCTGGTCTCCACACAGCGGCCGGAGCTGAAGCTCGCCACAATCCTTCCCGAGGTCCTCGTGGCCGGACAGCCGGCCGGGGAACTTTCGCCGGAGGGAGCGCAACTCCTCGATCCCACGGGCAACCTTCAGCCTGGCGCCGTGCTCTGCCCGCCAGAGGGCGATGCTGGCACGGGGATGGTCGCGACGCGCTCGGTCGCCCCGCGCACCGGCAACGTGAGCGCAGGAACGAGCATCTTCGCGATGGTCGTTCTCGAGCGCCCGCTTCAGAGCGTGCACCACGAGCTCGACCTGGTCACCACCCCCGCAGGCGACCCGGTCGCCATGGTGCACTGCAACAACGGCGCGAGCGAGCTCGCCGCATGGGCGGGCCTGTTCGGCCGTTTCGCCACGGTCGCCGGCACCCCTGTCGACAACGACGGCGTCTTCGATGCGCTCTTCCGTGAGGCTCTCGAGGGCGACGCGGATGCCGGCGGGCTGCTGGCATACAACCACCTGGCCGGAGAGCCCATCGCCGGTCTTACAGAGGGCAGGCCGCTGGTCGTCCGCGCGCCTGACAGCCGATTCACCCTCGCCAACTTTGTGCGCGCACAGCTCTATGGTGTCTTCGGTACGCTCAGCCTCGGCATGCGCGTACTGGCCGACGAGGGCGTCGAACTCGATCAGATGTTCGCGCACGGAGGCATGTTCCGTACCGCCGGGGTCGCCCAGCGGTTCCTCGCCGGAGCACTGGATGCCCCGGTTTCGATCGCAGCGACGGCGTCTGAGGGCGGCGCGTGGGGTATTGCGGTCCTTGCGTCATACGTCTCGGCCACGTCGTCCGGTTCGACGCTCGACCTCGACGGTTACCTCAGCGAGCGGGTGTTCGGCGATGCGCTGTTCGAAACGACCGGCCCTGACCCCGACGACGTGGGCGGCTTCGCCTCCTACCTGGACCGGTATCGCGCCGGCCTCGCGGTCGAGCGCGCTGCCGTCGAAGCCCTGCCGCTGACCGGGTCCACCGTCTGACACCACGTCGGGCCCGGGCTCAGATCCCCAGCGCGACCTGAATCTCGCGTGCGGCCTGCGCCGCGCTCTCCTGGACGACGTCAAGGCTCGACCGGCTGTAGCTGGTCGCGACGTACGGAACGGTGAGCGCTGCGACGGCCTCGCGCCCGTTCGAGCGGAGGATCGGCACGACGACATCAGTGATTCCCGGCTGCGCCTGGTCGGGGAGCACGAGTCCACCGTCCGTCCTGATGGCCTCCATCCGGTCGTCAGCCACTCCGGCGGAGGGCCGCCCGCTGAATGCGGCGATGACCATGCCTGTCGCCGTCTGTCTGAGGTCGAAAAGTGCGCCGACGCGGACGCGGAATCCGAAATCCGTGGGGCTTTCCGCCTGAGCGACGATGCGCACGCGATCGGCGTCGAGGATGCCGAGATTGCAGGACTGGCCGATCTCGGTGGCCAACTCCTGCATGACGGGAACGGCGACGGTCAGCAGGGACCGCAACGGCTCCTGACGGTGCGCGAGATCGAAGAGGCGCATCGACAGTTGATAGAGGCCTGACTGCTTGTCGCGGAAGATGTAGCCGCGTTTCTCGAGTCGCACCAGGGGCCTGAAGATCTGACCGGGGGAAAGGTCGACGGCTTTCGCGATGTCGAGCTGGCTCATCGTCCCCGAGCTGCCGGCAAGAACCTCGAGGATGTCGAGCGCTTTGTCAATCGCCGGTGCAGAGTACTCGGGAGTGTCAGTCATCGGGCACGCGCTCCAGTCACGTCGAGGCCTGGAGCGACGCCATGAGCCGGCGTGCGATCTGCCGGTCGATGTCATCCGGCACCGGCTGGGCACCTGGGCGCAACGTCGCTGCCCCAGTCGCTATGCGCTCGAGTGCCAGCGACTGGAGGAGGAAGCCGATGTCCATCGATTCGATCGAGTTGCCCTTCGGCTCGCGGCCGGCGAGGTTGAACATGCGACCGTTGGCGATGAGCACGACATGCTTGCCGGCGGGCAGATCGATCCGCTCCAACGAGTCCACGATCTCGGTGCTTGCCGTTTGGTGGGCACGGAGCATTGGAACGTCGATCTCCCACGGAAAGTGGCCGATGTTGCCGAGAATCACCCCGTCGTGCATCCGCTCGATCACGTCGTAAGTGAGAACGTCGGGTCGGCCCGTCGCGGTGAGAAAGACGTCACCCCACTCGGCGAAGTCGTGCGCGTCTCCCACCCGGAAACCGTCGAGAGTGGCCTCGAATGCCTTCAGCTCATCGGTGTCGACCACGGCCACCTTGGCACCCATGGCGCGGAGGTACTGCGCGACACCGCGGCCGCACCAGCCGTAGCCGAAGACGACGAAGCGGCGGCCGGGGATCATCAGGTTGGTGATCCGCATGAAGCTCTCGACGGCAGATTGGCCCACCGCGTGCTTGTTCTCTCCGATGGCCTTGAGCAGGCTGTCGTTGATGACGATCACCGGGCACGGCACCTGTCCGGCGAGCTCGGCGCGCAGCCGGTCGCCGCCGCTGGTCGTCTCCTCGGTTCCGCCGATGACGCTACCGAAGGTGCCGCGCTCCGCGAGGCCCGCGGCGAGGTCCGCTCCGTTGTCGAGCAGCATGTCCGGCTGCGCGTCGAGGACCCGGGCGATGTTCGAGTGGTGTTGATCGAGGGAATCCTCACGGGTTCCGTAGATGGCGATGTTCGGCAGGGAGTTCAGGTAGGCGACGACGTCGTTCTGCGTCGAACCGAAGTTGCCGGTCCCGACGATCTCGGCGCCGCCGGCGGCGAGGGTCTCGACGAGAGCCGCCGTCTTGGGCTCGACGTGGAGCGACATCCCGATCCGGTGGCCCGCGAAGGGCTGGGATGCCTGGAAGTCCTCTCGCGTCGCGGCCAGCATCGTCATCCGGGACCGGATCCAGGCGACCCGCGCACCGCCCTGCCTGACAAGGGATTCAGTGGTCATATCTGCACTTTACACATGCAAATCTGAAATTCATATACGCAATGTTTCGTCAGTGACCACCTGGCCGTCGTCCTCGTGGACAGGCGGGACACGGTCGACGGGCAGTCGCAGGAGCGCACCTTCGGCGCGACAGGTCGCCGCGGCGATGCCCATCGCGTCGACGAGGGCCTCCTGCCACCGTCGGTCGGTGGTCGGGATGCCGTCGAGTGCGATCGTCGCCGCAAAAGCCGAGAGGGTCGCGTCACCGGCCCCCATGGTGTCGATGACGGGGCCAGGCAGCGGCACGATCGATGAGCGCACGCGGGTGCCCGATCCGGTCGCGACTTCTGCGCCCTCCGCGCCGGCAGTCGCGAGGATGGATGACGCGCCGGATCGCAGAAGCCTATCCCGTAGGGCCGACAGCGTCACGCCGTACAGCAGCTCCGCGTCCTCTTCTCCGACCTTGGTGAGAAGCGCCTGTGCTGCGGCCCTCTCGAAGTTGCGGGCGAAACGTTCCCGGTCATGGAGCATGCCCGCCCGCGGGTTGGGATCGAGCAGAAGGCGCCTCTCCGGCGTGCTGACCGAATCTGCCAGCGCAGCAGCCTGCTCGTCGTCGTCGAAGGGGAAGCAACTCACCACGACGAGGGCGGCGGAATCTATCGCGGCCTTCTCTCGCGCGCCGAACACGATCCGTCGTGCTTGCGCTGCCTCGTTGAAGCGGTAGGTCGGTTCACCGTCTGTTCGGTCGGATATCGCGCGAGACGAGCCACGGGGGCCCGTCGTCGCGAGGAGACCCACGCCGTGTCCGGCGAGGTGGTCGCGAATGTCCTGGCCGTCACTGTCGTCGCCGACCATGGCGATGAGAGTTGTCGGAACGCCCAGGACAGAGAGCCCGACGGCGACGTTGAGAGCTGCCCCGCCCACGAAGCTCGCGGTCTCTCGTCCGAATCGGAGCTCATCGATGAGGGCGTCGCCGATGACGACGACACGGGAGTTGTCAGCCATTCGGTCGAATCTCCCCCGAGCCGCGCACGATCAGTTCGGTCGGCACGACCCAGGTGCGGGCCGGGTCGGCGTTCCCATCGAGCTTGGCAAACAAGCGCTCGGCGGCCAGTGCACCGATGCGTTGGGGGTTCTGGGCGACCACCGTGATTGCAGGTTCGAGAAGATCGGCGAGCTCGATGTCGTCGAAGCCGACAAGCGCGATCTGCCGGCTGAGTCCGTGCTCGCGAAGCGCGCGCACAGCGCCGATCGTCACGAGGTTCTGACTGCTGAAGATTGCCGTCGGCGGGGTGTCGCTCTCCAGCAACCTGGCGACGGCGACCCGGGCGGTCTCTTCGTCGTGGAGGTCATCGAGGAGGCGCACGTCGCTGGTCGGAATCCCGGCCTTCCCGACCTCGTTCAGAAACCCGCGTTTACGCAGGGCCGCCGTCTGGATGTCTGTCCGGTCACCGAGGTATGCGATCCGGCGATGACCGTGATCGATGAGATGGCTGGTCGCTGCCGCGGCACCGTCGACATTGTCTGCAACGACTGCGTCAGCATCCACGCCGACGGGCTCCCGGTCGACGAAGACGATCGGGGTTCCCTGGTCGAGCTCATGCTGCAGGTACCCCTGGCTTCTGTTCACCGTGGTCAGGATGAGACCGTCGACCCGCCGCCGCAGAAAGGCATCGACGATCCCTCGCTCGCGATCGGGATCGTCGTCGAGACTCGAGGCGAACACGGCGACCCCGCGTTCAGCTGCAGCATCTTCGACGGCACGATGAATCGCGCCGGAGAACGGGTTGGCAACACTACCCACCAGAAGTCCGACGGTCTGCGTTCTCCGATCCGTCCGCCTGAGATTCCCGGCATGAAGGTCAGGCTGGTAATTCAGCTGCTCGGCCGCCGACCGCACGCGGGCGATCGTGGCGTCAGACACGTTCGGCTCACCGTTGATGACGCGCGAAACCGTCTTGATCCCGACGCCGGCCAGTGCCGCCACATGCCGCATGGTCGCGCGCTGCCTCGGCGGGTTGCTGTCAGAAGCGGATGTTGACAACGGTGTCACCATTTAGTCTCCAAAATACGATTTGACTTGACTATATCGGCGTTAATGGCATAGACCTACTCATGACATCGTTGTCGGGATTCCGAAATCCCCCAAACCAAGAGGAAGTTCAATGTTGAATCGATCGATGCTCGGAAAGCGGCTCTTCGTGGCCGGCTCCGTCACAGCACTCGCCCTGCTCGGCACAAGCGCCTGTTCTGCCGCCGGCGGATCCGGCACCACGGGAGGGGACAGCGAAGAGGTCGGGGTCACCCTGATCGTCAAGACCACCTCGAACCCTTTCTTCGTCGCGATGCAGGATGGCGCGAAGGCCGCTGCGGAGGACGCCGGCGTCACGCTCACCCTCGCGGCGGGCAAGGAGGACGGCGACGAGGACACACAGATCCAGGCGATCGAGAATGCGATCTCCAAGGGAGACAAGGGCATCCTGATCACGCCGAACGGCCCCGCCGTCGTGGATGCCATCCAGAAGGCGCGGGATGCCGGTCTCTACGTGATCGCGCTCGACACTCCGCCGGATCCCGCCGACGCCGTCGACATCACCTTCGCGACCGACAACCGCGCCGCGGGCACCGCTATCGGCGAGTGGACGGCTGCGCAGCTCGACGGGGACAAGGCGACCATCGCGATGCTCGACCTCTTCGACGACAAGGTGGTCTCTGTGGACTACAACCGTGACCAGGGCTTCCTCGAGGGCATGGGCATCGACGTCGCAGACGGAAGCACCAACGGAGACGAAGAGTCCACCGGCTCCTACTCCGGGGGCGAGTACGAGATCGTCGGCAACGAGGCCACGCAGGGCGCCGAGGACGGCGGGCGCACGGCCATGGAGACCCTGCTGTCGAAGAACCCCGACATCAACGTGGTCTACACGATCAACGAACCAGCGGCATACGGCGCGTACCAGGCCCTTGAAGCGGCGGGCCGCGAGAAGGATGTCCTTCTCGTCTCCGTCGACGGTGGCTGCGCCGGGGTGAAGAACGTCAAGGATGGCGTCATCGGCGCGACATCGCAGCAGTACCCCGTCAAGATGGCTGAACTGGGCGTCGAGGCGATCGCGAAACTCGCCGAGGACGGAACCAAGCCCAGCACCACCGAGGGACTGGACTTCTTCGACACCGGTGTCGCACTGGTGACCGACACGCCTGCGGACGGCGTCGAGAGCATCGACTCCGGCGAGGCAGCGGATATCTGCTGGGGATAGCCCCCGCGCCCGGGTGCGGCCGACCAGCGGCCGCACCCCTTCCCCCGCCGGGCGACCGGCAGATCACCAGACATAGGAGTCCCCGTGAGTTCCCAGACCACCGAGCCCGCGTCGTCAACCGGTCAGCACGATCTCGCGACCGAGTTCCTCGACCGGCGTACGCCCATCGACCGCATCCGCAACACACTGCACCGCTACCCGGCACTCAGCCCGGCCGTCGTGCTCGTCATCGCCATCATCGTTTTCGGGTTCCTCAACGACAGGTTCCTCGCCCCCTCCAATCTTTCCCTCATCACCCAGCAGGTCGCCGTTGTCGGCACCCTCGCCATCGCGCAGACCCTGGTCATCCTCACCGCGGGAATCGACCTGTCCGTCGGCGCCGTCATGGTGCTCACATCGATGGTGATCGCCCAGACCGCGACCCAGAACGGCCTGCCGGCGATCGTCGCTCTCCTTCTGGGGCTCGTCGTCGGGCTCGCCGCAGGAGCGTTCAACGGGCTCCTCGTCACGCGGTTGAAACTGCCACCGTTCATCGTGACGTTGGGCACCCTGAACATCTTCGTAGCGCTCACGCTCCTCTACTCCGCCGGCGCAACCGTCCGGGGTACCGATATGCCCGCCCTCCTCACCTGGACCGGATCGACGTTCGACGTGCTCGGCGTGCGGATCAGCGTCGGTGTGCTGATGATGCTCCTGCTCTATGTCGCCGTCGCGTTCATCCTGCACAAGACCGCGTGGGGCAGGCACGTCTACGCCGTCGGGGACGACAAGGAGGCCGCCAGGCTCGCCGGTATCCGCGTGGACCGGGTGCTGATGAGCGTCTACCTCGCCGCCGGGGCCATCCTCGCCATCGCTGCCTGGATCCAGATCGGCCGGTCGAACGCGGCCAGCCCGAACGCCGGGGCAGACCTGAACCTCGATTCGATCACCGCCGTGGTGATCGGCGGGACGAGCCTCTTCGGCGGGCGCGGGACGGTGTGGGGCACGCTGCTTGGCGCACTCATCGTCGGCGTCTTCCGCAACGGACTCTCCCTCGCCGGCCTGGATGTGCTCTACCAGACCCTCGCCGTCGGCGTCCTGATCATCGTCGCCGTCTCGCTCGACCAGTGGATCCGAAAGGTACGCAAATGACCCTCACCAATGCACTGCCTGATTCCGCGCCGGCCGTTCCGCCCGCGCCGATCCTCCAGGCGAAGAACCTGGTCAAGACGTTCGGCCGTGTCGTCGGACTGGACGGGGTGAGCCTGGAGCTATATCCGGGCGAAGTCCTCGCCATCATCGGCGACAACGGCGCCGGGAAGTCCACGCTGATCAAATGCCTCACCGGGGCCGAGGTTCCCGACCAGGGCGAGATCCTGCTCGACGGGAAGCCGGTGGCCTTCAAACGCCCACAGGACGCTCGCCACGCCGGAATCGAAACTGTCTACCAGAACCTCGCGGTCTCACCGGCGCTCGACGTGGCATCCAACCTGTTCCTCGGTCGGGAAGAGCGCAAAAAGGGAATCCTCGGATCCGTCTTCCGAATCATCGACACAGCGGGGATGCGCAAGAAGGCGCGCGACGGGCTGACCGGGCTCGGCATCTCCACACTGCAGGATGTCACGGTGCCCGTCGAGAATCTCTCCGGCGGTCAGCGTCAGGCAGTCGCTGTTGCTCGCGCAGCGGCATTCGGGTCGAAGGTCGTCGTCCTCGATGAACCGACTGCCGCACTCGGGGTCCGCGAGTCGAACCAGGTGTTGCAGCTCGTGCGCAACCTCCGCGACCGGGGAATCCCGGTGATCCTGATCAGTCACAACATGCCACACGTATTCGAGGTGGCGGACAGGATCCACATTCAGCGCCTCGGCAAACGGGCGGCGACCATCACGCCGACCTCGCACACGATGACCGAAGCCGTGGCGATCATGACGGGCGCAGCAACGGCCTGAGAGTGCGGCGAGGACACCTGGCTTCCTCCCTGGCATTCGGCTCGTGGGAAAACACGGGATCGATGCACACGGAGGGAGCGGGTGGCCGACGGGAGCGGCCCCGGAGAGACAGCCAGAACCGGCGTCTGTCCGGGGCACCCAGTTCGCCCGAAGGCGTCCGGGTCAGTCCGTCTACTTCCGCTGTCGGGGTCCACTCGCCCGGAGGGCCGCGGTGAGGCCCGAAGCGGTGAAGACGAGAGTGGAAATGAGGAGGACGCCGATGGGGAGGGTCCACGTCCCTGTGGCGTCATGGACTGCTCCGACGAGGAACGCGGCAGTGGCCCCGAGGGCGTAGCCCACTCCCTGAACCATCGCCGAGAGCCGCCTGGCGTGCGCGCCACTCAGGGCGAGCTGCACGACCAGTATGAACACGATCGTGATCCCGCCGCCCTGGGCGACACCGCCCAGGAAACCCCAGATGGGCCATCCGGCCGGAGCGAGCATCATGCCGAGCGGCAGACTGATCCAGAGTACGGATACGAGCGAGAACGTCTTCGGGATGCCGATGCGCCGGGAAAGCAGAGGCACTCCGAGTGCCCCTACAACAGCGGCGATCTGGAAGATCGACGAACTCGCGCCGGCCTCGCCCGCCGAGTAGTCCAGCTCCTGTTCAAGAATGGTCGGGAACCACGCGGTGAGCCCGTAGTAGGAGAAGGCCTGGGCGCCGAACGCGAGCGAGAGGAAGATCGCGGACAGGCTGCGCCACGTTCGGGGTTCCACAGCGGCGAGCGGGATGCCGCGGGTGTCGACGGCGACCGTGTCGACGGCGTCCGTCTCGACCAGTGGCTTGAGAGGGCCCCAACGGAAGGCGCGCCGGGGTCCCACGGCGACCAACCAGGCCACAGCGGCCAGCACGACGAAACCGAGCCATGCCAGCAATGCTCCGCGCCAGCCCAGGGCATTGGCTAGCGGCACCGTCGCGAGCGTGGTGATCATCGAGCCCACGTTCAACGCCGAGGTGTAGGCACCGGTGACGATTCCGACGCGGCCGGCCGAGATGTCGCGACGGATGATGACGGGGATCACCACGTTGCCGATCGTGATGAACGCCCCCATGAGAATCGTCCCGATGAGAAGGGCGCCGACGTCCCCTGCCGAGCGCACGATCGAGCCGACGCCGACACCGATGATGGCGATCGTGGTCGCGACGTTCGCGCCTGCCTTGCCGATGAGGAGCGACGCAAGAGGCGTCATCAGCGCGAAGCACAGCACTGGCACGCTGGTGAGCAGGCCGACCTGAGCCGCGTTCAGCGACAGGTCGGCACTGATCTCGCCGGCGATGGGCGCCACAGCGACGATGGGCCCGCGGAGAATGAGGCCGATGGCAATGATGCCCACAACGAGAAGGAGGGGGCGCACTGGGCCTGCGGCTCGATTCATGGGCTTCGTCCTTCGTTTCGTAGGGGATGGAGCGATGCACCAACGAAAAAGCCCCGGAGAGACAGCCAGAACTGGCGTCTTTCCGAGGCATACCGTGCGCCCGAAGGGATTCGAACCCCCAACCTTCTGATCCGTAGTCAGATGCTCTATCCGTTGAGCTACGGGCGCATGGGCTTGGCCTGACAAAACAAAGCTGCTCGCAGGCCGTATTAGAGACTACATGACCATTCGTCCGCGCGCCAATTGACGGCGGTCCCTGCCGACGAACGAAGCGTGTGACCTAGCCTGTACGTACAGGCGCACTCATGTCCGCCTGTTCCACCATTGAGGAGATCACCGTGCCCGACGACGTGCGCTTCGACGCATCCGTTCCCGACATCCACGCGCCGTATCAAGCGGCATCCGACCGCTACACCCATCTCGGCTATCGCCGTGTGGGTGAGAGCGGGCTGCTGCTGCCCCCGATCTCGCTGGGGCTCTGGTACAACTTCGGCGACAACCGGCCGTTCGACACGCAGCGCGAGATCCTGCGCCACGCATTCGATCGCGGCATCACGCACTTCGATCTGGCGAACAATTATGGCCCACCGAACGGCAGCGCCGAGGAGAACTTCGGTCGGATGCTGGCGAAGGACTTCAAGCCGTACCGCAGCGAGCTGATCGTGTCGACAAAGGCGGGCTGGCCCCACTGGCCGGGCCCGCACGGCCGGCTCGGCTCGCGCAAGTACCTGCTCAACAGCCTCGAGGAGTCGCTCGAACGACTGCGCACCGACTACGTCGACATCTTCTACTCGCACCGTTTCGACCCCGACACCCCGCTCGAGGAGACGATCGGCGCCCTCGACACCGCCGTCCGTCAAGGCAAAGCCCTCTACGCCGGAATCTCGTCGTACTCGGCCGAACGCACGGCGCGTGCCATCGAGATCGCCAGGGGCCTCGGCACTCCCCTCGTCATCCACCAGCCGTCGTACTCCCTCGTGAACCGCTGGGTCGAGGATGGCCTGCTCGACACCCTCCGCGATGGCGGTATGGGGTCGATCGCGTTCACACCCTTGGCGCAGGGACTGCTCACCAGCAAATTCCTCGATGACCCGGACGCCACGCACGCCACCGAGCGCGGATCGTTCAACGACAGCTTCCTGTCTGAGGACAACCTCGCTCGCCTGCGTGGTCTCAACGACATTGCGGCATCCCGCGGCCAGACGCTTGCCCAGCTCGCCATCGCATGGGTGCTCCGCGAGGGTGGCGCAACGAGCGCGCTCATCGGCGTCTCCCGGATCGAGCAGCTCGACGAGAACCTCGCCGCACTCGACAACCTGGATTTCACCGACGACGAACTCGCGCGCATCGACGAGTTCGCCGGCGACGCCGGAGTCAACCTCTGGGCGCAGTCGAGCGACCTGTAACCGGTTGCGCGGGTGGATCGGCTCCGCGCGGGTGTTTTTTCACCCGCGCGGAGCCGAAAGACCCGCGCGAGCCGATCCGCGAGCCGGTCAACGCAGGTGGCGCTCCTCGAGCGCGACGAGTTGCCGCTTCAGCGCGACCTGGCGGTACGAGGTGTCGATGAGTTCGGCGACGAAGGTCCAGTCGCTCGTCCTCTCATCGAGGTCCATGCCGAGCCAGCCGGCAGGGCCGAAGTACGGCGGCACGAAGAACCGGTCGTCCTCGAGCAGGGCTGGGCGCTCATCCGGGTCTGGCTTTAACACCATCGTGTGCGGGCGGTCCATCGACGAGCCCATCACGACGAAGAGTTTCTTGCCTGCGCGAAAGGTGGGGCGACCCCACGCTTCCGCCTCGGCGAACTCGGGATAGTCCGCGCAGATCACTCGAACGCGCTGGACGACCCGATCACCGGATTCGAAGACCTGCGGATGCTCCATGGCCGCGATTGTACGCCCGGCGGCGAGCAGGGGGCAGCGTCAGCTCGTCGGCGTCGGGCAGTGCAGCTGGGTCTTCACTCCGGTGCGGTCGACCTCGTGCGCCGACATCGCCTGGCCGCACAGCGGACACCCGGACTCGGACGACGGCGGCAACGGCTCCTCGTTGTACGGCCCGAGCGGCGGAGGCCCGATGTACGGACGCAGCCGGTTGTTCAGCCAGTTGGTGAAGCCACCGGCATCCGAAACGCTCTCCCGCGGCTTTTTACTTCGTGCCATAATCATTAGTGTATAGGATAATTCGAGAACAAGGAGCGTGATGACCGAGACCAACACCGACGACCTGCTCGCCCTCGAGAACCAAGTCTGCTTCGCCCTGGCCGTCGCGTCGAGGAGCGTCCTCGCCCTGTACCGACCGATCCTCGAACCCCTCGGACTCACCCACCCGCAATACCTCGTGATGCTCGCCCTGTGGGAACACAGCCCCCGATCGGTCAAGGAGATCGGGTCGGCGCTCCAGCTCGAGCCAGCAACGCTGTCTCCCCTGCTCAAACGACTCGAGGCGACGGGCTACGTCACGCGCCAGCGCAGCACGGTCGATGAGCGTGTGCTCGACATCACGCTGACGGATGCCGGCCGTCGCCTCCGCGACCAGGCCGAAGGCATCCCTCCGAAGATCGTCTCGGAACTCGGCATGTCGATCGAAGACCTCACCAGGATGCGCGAGACCCTCCACGCGGTCATCGCGGCCGCAAACTCCCGCTGACCCCTCGATTTCCCGACCGGGCGGCGAGTAGCGTTCCGGGCATGGATGCGGAAACCCAGAAGAGAGTCGACGGGCTGCCGGCGAGCACAGGCAAGTCGCTGCCGGAGTGGTTCACGATCCTCGAGGCGTCCGGCCTCGAAAAGCACGGTGAGATGATGGCCCTGCTCAAGACCGAGCACGGGGTCTCCCATGGCTTCGCCAACTTCATCGCCCTGATGTACCGAAACCAGGGCGGCCCTGAGGGTGAGGACCTCATCGACAAGCAGTACGCGACCAGACCGAACCTCCGCCCGATCTACGACGCCATCGTCGGCGCGGTCGCCGACTTCGGGCCCGACGTGGAAATCGCACCCAAGCAGGCGACCGTGTCTCTCCGCCGGAAGAAACAGTTCGCGCTCGTGAATCCGGCGACGAAGACCCGCGTCGACGTGGGCATCAACCTCAAGGGCGAGCCGGGTGGGGAACGACTCAGGGCGACGGGAGGCATGTGCACCCACTCGGTCGGCGTAACGAGCATCGAAGACGTGGACGGCGAACTGCTCGGCTGGCTCCGAGAAGCCTACGACCGCGCCTGACCGGTCCGCCGGCGCCTGGGGTAGAATCGATCCCAGCGAAGGGGAGTAGTTCCCACCGCCGCTTTCACTCCAGAAACGGCGACGCGGTCTGTCGACATACTGGTTTCCCAACCCGGCAGCCCACCCGCATCTGTGCGGGCGAGCGAGACCTTCGGCCATACGTTCGACGATGGCCGAAGAGGAGTCTCCGGCCACCTGCATCAGGAGAATGCCGTGACCGAATCCCCCGTCCGCCACGCACCGACCGCCGCTGAGATCAAGCGATGGCGCAGGTACCTCGCCGATGAACGCGCAGAAGCATCCGTGTACGGAGAACTCGCGAGCCGCAGAACCGGTGAGGAACGCGCCATCCTGCGCGGGCTCGTCGAGGCGGAACGCCGCCACGAAGCGCACTGGATCAAGCTCCTCGGTGAGCACGCCGATGTCCCGACCCGCACGGCACTCCGCACCCGGCTGCTGGCCTTCTTCGCCCGGCGCTTCGGCTCAGTCTTCGTCCTGGCGCTGATGCAGCGCACCGAATCGCGATCGCCGTACGAGTCGGATGCCGACGCCACAGACGCGATGGCCGCGGACGAACGACTGCACGAGGAGATCGTGCGCGGGCTGGCTGCCCGTGGCCGCAACAGCATCTCCGGCACGTTCCGGGCGGCGGTCTTCGGCGCCAACGACGGACTCGTCTCCAACCTCGCGCTCGTCCTCGGCATGAGCGCAACGGGTGTCGGCACCGGGATCGTCCTCGCGGCAGGCGTCGCGGGGCTTCTCGCGGGAGCCCTGTCGATGGCTGCAGGCGAGTACGTCTCGGTCCGGTCCCAGCGCGAGCTGCTCGAGTCGACGACGCCGGACCCGTCCGCGCGCCGGGTCCTGCCCCAGCTCGATGTCAATGCCAACGAGCTCGAACTCGTCTACCGTGTGCGCGGGATGGCCCCGAAGCAGGCGGCCGAGCACGCGCACGAAGTCCTCAACGACCTCGACTGCGTGCACGTGGGGCTCGACACCGGAAGCGTCTCGGCCCAGAACACCGGCCATGAGGAGATCGGCTCCGCAAGGGGCGCGGCACTCTCGAGCTTCTTCTTCTTCGCGTCCGGCGCCATCGTGCCCGTGCTCCCCTACATGTTCGGCCTGACCGGTCTCGCTGCCGTCGCCGTGGCATCCGTCCTCGTGGGCATCGCCCTGCTCATCACCGGCGCGATCGTCGGCGTGCTGTCCGGTGCTTCGCCGCTCAAGCGGGCACTCCGGCAGCTGCTCATCGGCTACGGGGCCGCAGCCGTCACCTACCTGCTCGGCCTGCTGTTCGGCACCACGATCGCGTAGTCAGGTCAGCGGCCCCGACCGCGGTTGCGGCCCTTGCCGAGCTTCTTCGGGGCACGGCCCTGCCGCGGGGTGAACGGTTTCGCCTTCGGCTTCTGCTGCGGCTTGCGAGCTTTCGGCGGCGCCTTCTCCGGCTCTTCCTGCGGTGCACGTGAACTGCGCGCGGTGCGACCACGGACCACGCCGATGAACTCTTCGACGTCCGGCGTGGTGTTCTCCTCGAGCCAGGCGAGGGCGATCTGCGACTCGGCCACGTCCGTCACCGGGCGGGCGACGACATCCTTGCGGCTGTGCAGTCGCGCCACCGACTGCGGAACGATCACGATGCCGACACCGGCGGCGACGAGCTCGGCGGCGTCATCGCCGTCACGGATGCTCGGCAGCGGCCTGCGAGTCCCGTCGCGGATCTCGTCGGCGACGTCGCGCCACTCCGGCACGAGGTCAGGGTCCTGCAGCAGGTGCTCAGCCGCGAGGTCGGCGACGGTGACCGATTCCGCGTCGGCGAGCGCATGCTCCTTGGGCAGCACGACGACCGGTGTTTCCCGATAGAGCGGAATCACGCTGAGGTCGGAGCCGTCCACAGGGAGTCGTACGAAGCTGACCTCGGCCACTCGATCGTGCAGCACCCGCACCTGATCCTGCTCGGCGGTGGGGAGGAATCCCAGCGGCAGGTCCGGCCGGCGTTCACTCCAGACCTTCGACCACTTCGCGAGAGTCACCCCCGGTACGAACGCGACAGAGAAGAGAGGGTCGGGCGTCGATTCGGCAGCCATGGTGTCCCCGTCATCCTCCGCTCGGGTGAACGGTCGTGTCACAGGCTAATACGGATGCCGTCGACGTGGCGGCCAGCCGGCGCCAGTGGGCCGCCGCTCAGGTCAGGCGATCAGCCCGGCGAGACCGAACAGGGTGAGCGCCACGCCGAGGACGATGAACGTGACCCCGGTGATCAGGGCGACGTGGGTGAGGAGCCATTCCCTCAGGAGGACGAGGCTGCGCCGCACCACGGTGGTCCCGAACGCATAGGCGAGGACCGGGGCGATCATCGTGCTCGACGCCACGACGGTGAAGACGACGAGGGAGATGACGACACTGACCGGCTCGGGGTTGTTCCGCCAGATGATCACGCTGGCGGCAGCGGCAAGGATGAGATTCTTAGGCCGCAGTGCCGCGTATCCGAAGCCGATCGCGGCCGCCCGCCACGGGCCGAGCCGGTCGAGCACCCCCATCCACGTCGGCAACGTCACAGTGGCTTCTCCCGCTGGACGGGATCGGATCTGCACGATCCCGATGCCGGCGAGCGCCACCCCGACGACAAGCGAGCCGATGGCCACGAATGGCCTGGCTGCCTCGGGGTCGTGCTCGGGGAGCAGCGTCGACAGGACGGACAGCCCGCCGACAGCGGCCCCCACCCCGAGGAACCAGCCGGAGGCGAGGCCGATCGTGGCACGGAAGCCGTCGGGGGACATCAGTTTCAGCAGCAGCCCGGCGAGCGGGATCGGGCTGATCGCGATCGCCAGCGCCAGCGGAATCAGCTCGGGGATGTTCGTCAGCATTCTCCGACGCCTCCCGGCGTCACTGGAGTGCCGATGTCAGTCGGGCCAGGTTGTCGCTGACCTTCTGACCGACGGGGCGCGAGATCCAGTCGGCGAGTTCCAGCCGGTCGCTGTTCGCGCGGTATCCGTCCTCGACCCGTCGCATCCGCTGGACGACATCCGCACCATGGACGAGGACGGAGACTTCCATGTTGAGGCTGAACGAACGGATGTCCATGTTGCTCGAGCCCACGACAGCGACGTCGTCGTCGACGGTGAAGTGTTTGGAATGCAGCACGATCGGCGCGCGGTACAGATAGATGGCCACCCCGGCGCGGAGAAGGGCTTCGTAGTACGACCGCTGGGCGTGGTAGACCAGCGCCTGGTCGCCGATGGCGGAGACGAAGAGTTCGACGACGACGCCGCGGGACGCAGCCGTGAGTATGGCCAGCATCGTCGACTCCTCCGGCACGAAGTACGGACTCGTGATGCTCACCCTCTCCTTCGCGTTGTGGATGAGCATGGCGTAGAGCTTGAGATTGTTGTCGTTCTCGAAGCTGGGGCCACTCGGCAGCACCTGCGCATCGAGAAGCGCAGCCTCGTCCGCGAGCACCACAGGGGAGGTGTCGAGCGGTAACTGTTCGTCGGTCTCGCTGTACCAGTCGGTGACGAACACCGCGTTGAGTTCGCGGACCACAGGACCCTCGAGCCTCACCATCAGTTCATGCCAGAGCAGTCCCCTCGCGATGTTCTTCGGCTTGAGGTAGCTCGCGTCGATCAGGTTCTGCGAACCGGTGAAGCCGACGCGGCCGTCGATGACGAGGAGTTTGCGGTGGTTGCGCAGGTCCGGGCGCTGCCATTGTCCGCGGAACGGGCGGAGTGGGAGCATCGCGTGCCACTCAGCGCCCATCCCGGCGAGCGCGGCGAGCGTCTCCCGCCGCCGCGGGTTCATCAGCCCGGACAGGTGATCGGAGAGGACCCGGACGGTGACGCCGCGGGCGGTCGCCCGCCTGAGCGCATCGAAGAACGGTTGGGTGGTGTCGTCGAGCACGAGGATGTAGAACTCCACGTGCACGTAATCCGTCGCGGTGTCGATGTCGTCGGCCATGGCCCGAATGGAGCCGGAGTAGTCGTCGAGCAGGTCAGCCCGGTTGCCGCCCACCATCGGCAGGGCGCCGAGGGTGCGATTCAACTGCACCGCTGAGGCCAGCCAGCCCGGCCACTCGTCGCGATGCGACACCTGGGAGAGCCCCTCCGTCCTGTCGAGGACGCGCGCGTTGATCTCCCGCTGTTTCTCCCGTCGCGCTGTGGGCAGGCGCCCTACCCCGACGAGGAAGAAGGCCAGAGCCCCGAGGAAGGGAATGAAGATGATCGTCAGGATCCAGGCGATGGCGGCCGACGGGCGCCGGTTGGCGGCGATGAGCACAGCGGCGATGAAACCGACGACCGCGTGGATCGCGACCAGCAGGAGGGTGACTGTCTCGGCGTCCATCACGCTCCCGTCAGCGGAGGTTCTGGGTCGGCACGACGACTTTCTTCAGGATCAGGAGAACGGATGCCGTGACCGGGCACGCGATGAGCGCACCGAGCAAACCGAGCAGGGTTCCTCCGATCAGCGCGCCGATCAGCACGAGAGATCCAGGGATGTTGATGGCCTTGCCCACGATCCTCGGCGTGAGCACATACGACTCGACCTGGACGTAAGCGAGCATGACGAGGAGAACGATCAGTCCGGTCATCGGCGATGTGAACAGCGCGACCGTCGTGATGATGATCATGTTGATGACGCTGCCCACGAGCGGGATCAGGGTGATCGGGAAGGCGAGGGCTGCGAGGACGGGGGCGAACTGCACCCCGCATGCGGTGAGCAGGAGAAAGGTGAACACGGAGTTCATGGCGGCGAGGATCACCATGCCACCGAGATACTTGCCGACGGATGCCGTGATGGTCTCAGACAAGTCGATGAACGACTCTCGCTTCGACGCGGGGACGAGAGCATAGCCCGCGTGCTTGATGCTCTCCAGCCCGGCGACGAAGTACAGCGTCAGCACGATCACGAAGACGGTTCCGGCCACACCGTTGAGGAAGCCAGCGCCGACCCTGAGGGCTCCTCCGCCGACGGCGAGCCAGACGTTCGGGTCGGACGCCGCCTGCCCGAGCCACTCGACGCCCGGCGTCAACGCGCCGCCGAGCGCCTCGTTGATGGAGGTGAACCAGTCCTGGTCTTCGATCTGGTCGATGCCTGACGGCAGGTATTTCGCCAGTTCCGCTGACTGCGTGACGATGATCGGAACGATCAGCCAGGCCAGGAGCGCGACGACGAGGAGAAACGCCGCGAGGACACTCAGCACGGCGCCGCTGCGGGAGAATCCGCGGGATTCGAGTCGCTGCACGGTGGGATAGAGCCCCAGGCAGACGAAGAATGCGACAAAGATCAGTGTCAGCGCCGTGCTCAGTGACACGATCGCCGAACCGAGCAGAAGCGCGAGGAGGACCCCGAGTGTTGTGACGAAACCGAAGCGGAACGGCCCGCCCGACAGGATGTGGGTCCTGCGTGCGGCCGGGGTCGGCGGTGTGCTCTCGCTGCCCGCTGCGTGGGCTTCTGCTGGCATGACCGCGCTCCCGGATTCGACGCACCGTGTGTGCAGTCACCCTATGGCTGGCCCTGTGGCCGAAGTCCTCCGCTGGCGCGTCATTCCACTCCCCGATGCGCAGAATCGCGCCTCGTCGACATCCGGCGAATTCGTGCTGCGCCACGACCCGCGCGACACATAGTCTGAACCCGACGCCCCCCAGAGGAAAGAGCACCGATGACCGACCTCCTGCTCGATGTGCCGGCGACGAGCGCCGCGCTCGCAGACGTGTACCGCGATCTTCACCGGCATCCTGAGCTCTCGTTCTCCGAGCACCGCACCAGCGGGATCATCGCCGAGCACCTCGCCCGGCTGGGGATCGAGGTCCTCGCCGGCATCGGCGGAACGGGAGTGGTCGGCATCGTGCGGAACGGTCAGGGCCCGACCGTGATGCTTCGCGCCGACATGGATGCCCTCCCTGTGCGCGAAGACACCGGACTGGACTACGCGAGCACAGACCGTGGCATCGACCCAGACGGCCGCGACGTGCCGGTCATGCACGCGTGCGGACATGACGTCCACGTCACCTGCCTGCTCGGAGCCACAAGCATCCTCGTCGGTCATCCGGATGCCTGGACGGGCACGCTCGTCGTCGTGTTCCAGCCGGGCGAGGAACTCGGCCGCGGTGCGACTGCCATGATCGAGGACGGCCTCTTCGAGCGCGTACCGACGCCGGATGTGGTGCTCGGCCAGCACGTCGCTCCTGCGCCTGCAGGGGCGGTCGGCGCCCACCCGGGGGCGGCGTTCGCCGGGACGGACGCAATGAGCGTTCGCCTGTTCGGGCGTGGGGGTCACGGCTCCCGCCCCGAAACGACGGTCGATCCCGTCGTCATGGCGGCTTCGACCGTGATGCGTCTGCAGACCATCGTCTCGAGGGAGGTCGCCGCAAGCGACACGGCCGTGGTCACCGTCGGCCAGATCCAGGCCGGCTCGAAGAGCAACATCATCCCCGAAGAGGCGACACTCGGGATCAGCGTCCGGACGACGGATGCCACGATTCGCGAGCGGGTCCTCGGCTCGATCACGCGCATCATTCGGGCGGAGTCGGCCGCTGCCGGTGCTCCACGTGACCCCGAGATCGTTCCCCAGGAATCCTTCCCTCCTCTGATCAACGACGCGGATGCCACGCGGCGTGTGATCGACGCGTTCCGTGCGGCATTCGGCCCCGGGTCGATTCTCGAACCGGGGCCGGTCACCGGTAGCGAGGACGTCAGCTTCCTCGCCACCGCAAGCGGCGCACCGCTGGTCTTCTGGCTGCTCGGCGGAACCGACCCGGGCGAGATCGCCGCCGCTGTGGCGAAGGGAACGATGGACAGCGACATCCCGTCGAATCACTCGTCGCGTTTCGCGCCGGTCATCCACCCCACCCTCGACAGGGGAATCGCCGCTCTTCTCGTCGCCGCAGGCCAGTGGCTCGTCACCGACGCGGACCACAGCACGCTGTCCGACTGACGGAGTCTGTGTTCCGGCGTGCTGCCAGCGGTTACTCTGGGGACATGGCTTCCAACAAGACCCCCCAAACGATGAAGCCGGAGACGGCCGCGAAAAAGCTGAACGTCTACCTCCCGGCGACTCCAGACGATTTCAAGGGCGGACCGGTCACCCGCGAACAGCTCAACGAGCTTCTCGCCAACCCGCCCCAGTGGCTCGTCGACCTCCGCAAGAACGGACCCCACCCGCGTCTCGAAGTCGCCCGCAAACTCGGCGTCTCCGTGTCAGGCCTCGCCCGCGCCGAGATCACCGAGGCGCTCACGACCGCCGAGATCACGGCACTGCTCGAAGCGCCGCCGGCCTGGCTCGTCACCGAGAGGGCCACACAAGCGGAGGTGCGTGCCGAGAACACCCGCATCAACGAGCGGGATGCGCAACGCGAAGCGTTGCGCAAGGCGGCAGCCTCGAATCAGGAATCCTCGGGAACCTGACGGCGGCCCCCAGCGATCTCCCTCGGTTACAGAGAGAACGGCCCGCAGAGCGCAAGCTCTGCGGGCCGTTCTCGTTTGTCAATTCCTAGGCGCGACGCGTCCGGCGAACCAGCACCAGTGCGGCACCCGCTGCCAGGAGCGCTCCGGCGACGCCGAGCAGCCAGCCGCTGTCAGCTCCGGTAGACGGAAGCTCCGTCGCAGCCGACTTCACACCGACGGGCGTCGGGCAGTCCTGCTGGGCAGCGTCCCGATCCGCGGTGGTGACGGTGGTGACAGGCTTGGTCGCCAGCCACGAGTTCGAGTCGGAGTCGTAGGCCCATCCGGTCGAGACCGTCGTGGTGGTCGTCGTGATGGTGTCCGTGTCGCAGTTCGCGTCGTCGACGGAGGTCGACGTCACGACGGGCTCAGGCTTCGACGGAACGGTGCCCGGTGACGTGGCGCAACCGGCCTCGACGGAATCGAGCTGACCGTCGAGACGTCCGGTGAAGGTCGCCGTCGTCTCCCCGTCCGCAAACGCATGGCCGGCGTCGGCGGTGGCGACCACCGAGTAGTCGGCCGGTCCTGTCACCGCGGTCGGCGTGGACCAGGTGGCGTTCACTGCTTCGCCCAGCTCGAGGCGGGCGGGCACGTCACACGTAGGAGTGGTGACGTGCACAGCCGCCGTGGCATCAGCGAGGACCGGCGGTGCGGTGCAGGCGTCGGTCGTTCCTTCGAAGAACCTGTCGTATGCATTGTCGAGCGCATCGACGGTCACGGTGTACTCGTGACCGATCGTGGTGTCGGCGAAGTCATACCGGCCGGCGAAGGCAGCGCCGAACTCGTCGTTAGCAACCTCAACGCCGTCGATGGTCACGACCACTGCGTTCGGTGTCGAGTCGCCGGTGGTTTCCGAGTAGTTCTCCAGTGCCACTGTCACGCCTGTGCACGTCGGGTCGACTTCGGGCGTGTGGGCGCTGGCGGGTGCAGTTCCGGCCAGGAGCACGAGTGCGGCTCCCAGGAGGATGCTTGCATTGAATCCGGCCAGCAGTTTTGTACGAGTCTTCAAGATGTCCATTTCCGGACGCGAACCGAGGTCTAGGGGCCGCGAAAAGCGTCGTTTCGGCCCGGCACGAGAAGCGGGACCAGAACGCGTCGGGGACACGGAAGTTGCCCGCAATCGGGCAGGGCGTACGCCGGTCGCGAAGACCGGCGTCAACACGGAAGGAAGATTCCCCCCGCCGTTTCATCCTGTCGAGTTCCCGTCAGGTTCACCCACCGAAATCACACAATTCCGCTGGCCAACCGCAGTTTTGGCGCAGTATTGCCGCAGGTTGGCCACCCCACGACGGGGGCCAGGGCCATTGTGCCGGTGGACCCTCAGACGGGGGGCCAGCGTTTCGGTCTGGTCCGCCCACCTCGAACGGGCGGACCAGACCGCCGATCAGGCCGCCGACCAGCCGCCGTCACTGGCGAGGATGACGCCGTTCACGTTGACCCCGTCATCGCTGAGCAGGAAGGTGATCGACGCCGCGAGCGCATCGCCTTCGACGGCCTCGGGCATCACGGCCATGCCGGCGCGCACGCGCTCCGCGCCCAGTGCGGAGGCGAAGGTCGCTTCGATGTTGGTGATCGTGGGGCCGGGGGCGACGGCATTGACGCGGATGCCACTCGGCCCGTACATGAAGGCGCTGCTCTTCGTGAGACCGGCGACCGCGTGTTTCGACGCGGTGTACGCGGCTCCGGCCGCCGACCCACGCAGCGCTGCCTCTGAGGCCACGTTGACGATCGAACCGTACTGGCGGGCGAGCATCGACGGGACGACGGCGCGCATGAGCTTCATCGTGCCCTCGACGTTGATGGCGAAGACGCGCTTCCAGACGGCATCCGACACCTCGTGCACCGGGGTCATGTCGTCCATGATGCCTGCGACGTTCGCCAGGGCATCGATGCGGTCACCGGCAGCGGCGACGATGGAGGCGATCGCGGCGTCATCGGTGATGTCTGCGGCGACGGTCACGACATCGGCCTCGGGCAGCTCGGCGGCGAAGTCGTCGAGGCGTTCGCGTGAGATGTCGACGGCGATGACGCGGCCGCCTTCACGGGCGACCCGCGAGGCCGTCGCCCGGCCGATGCCCGATCCAGCACCGGTCACGATGACGGTCTTGCCGGTGAAGCGCCCTGCGCTCACCTTTTCGACCCACTCAGGACGTTCGACAGCCGCGACGCCTGTGTCCACGCTCGCCGTTGCGACCGGAGCATCTGCCGATGCGGACGCCGGGACCTCGCCTGCTTCGACCTTGCGGACGAGTTCGTCGATCAGTTCGGGCGGGAATGAGCCCTTGCTGAGCTTCACGAGCCGCTTGATGGCGAGGCGGCGGACCGGACGGAGTGTGTCGGCGCTCTGGCCGGCCTGTGTGAGGAGGTCGCGGAGGATCGGACCGCCGACCGGGTGGTCGAGCCAGGTGCCGACCGAGGAGTCGCCGGAGAGTGTGGTGGTGGGGGCCATGGGGGTTCCTACTTTCGTTTCGGGTTGTGCGTGGGCGCGATTTCGGCCGGTCAGGGTTTTCCGGCCGGCCACTGCGCTGTCGTACCGGACAACACTGTCCGGTTGTAGGCTACACGGGTGGAAGCGCAGCCGAAAGCAAATCGAGGACCGAGCGCTGGGCCCGAGAATCGCCGGGCTCTGATCTCGGCAGCACGCGACGTCTTCGCCGCCGACGGCCTCGCTGCGCCACTCAGCGCCGTCGCTCGTCGGGCCGGTGTCGGCCAGGGCAGCCTGTATCGGCATTTCCCCGACCGCATCGCCCTCGCGGTCGCGGTGTTCGAGGAGAACATCGGCGATCTGGAGGAATTCGTAGCCGACGAGGGAAGCACCCTCGACGGCTTGCTCGATCGGGTCATCGAGCAGGCGCTCGTGTCCACGGCGTTCATCGACATGATCACGGCCCATCCGCACGACCCGAGGGTGACCCACCTCGGCGACCGGCTGCGGAGCGTGGTGGAGCGGATCGTCTCCCGGGAGAAGGATGCCGGCCGCCTGGGCGACCGCGTCGCCGTCGAGGACGTCGTGCTCGCCATTTCGATGCTGGCCAGCGTGCTCGCGCGAAGCGAGCCGGACGAGCGACGCGACATCGGCCGTCGGGCGTGGGCGCTGTTCCACGTGGCCTTCGCGGCCGGCTGAGCCGAAGACCACTGGGCACCAGAAATCTTCTCAGTGTGGGAATAACCCGCCCGGGGATGTGCTTGATGACAAGTACGCAACCATTAGACGACCGGTCTATTCTACCGGGAATCACCATCGAGGAGATTGACATGGGTTCAGACACCAGAAACGTGATCGTCGACACGGCGGTCAGGCTGTTCCACACGAAGGGCTATACGGCGACGGGCGTTCTCGACATCACCAAGGCGGCTGGGGTCCCGAAGGGCTCGTTCTACCACTTCTTCGACAGCAAGGAATCACTCGCCCTCGAGGCGGTGTCGCAGTACGCGGCGAACACGCGATGGGACCTCCTGGAGGGCCCGAGTGAGTCGCCGATCCAGCGAATCCGGGACCACGTCAACCACGTCGTCGAGATGGCTGCCACCGACGACTTCTCCAGAGGATGCCTTCTCGGCAACTTCTCGACGGAGATGCCGTCCCAGAGCGAAGCGGTCACGGAGGCCGTCGGGCAATCGCTCGCGGTCTGGAAACAGCGACTCGCGGCCACGATCGCCCAGGCGCGGTCGGCGGGGGAGATCTCCAGCCAGACGGATTCCGAGCGCCTTGCTCAGGTCATCATCGCCGGGCTCGAAGGTTCGATCGCCCACGCCAAGGTCCTCCGCTCCCAGGCACCCCTCGACGACTTCGTCGACGCGGTCTTCTCGAGCATCCTAACCTGATCCCACGTCCCGCGACCGGCCTTTCGCCACCGCAACGGGAGCAGCACCACGAGGCGAAACCCATCGAACAACCATCAACAGGAGAAACACCCATCATGGATATGAAACTCGAAGTACTGGTCCTCCCGGTGTCCGACGTCAACCGCGCCAAGGCGTTCTACGAGAAAGCCGGCTTCCGCCTCGACGCCGACTTCGACATCAGCGAGGAGCTCCGCATCGTTCAGCTCACCCCTCCGGGGTCCGAGATGTCGATCATCTTCGGAACCGGGCTGACTGAATCGGCCCCCGGGTCCGTGCAGAACCTGCACCTCACCGTCACAGATGTCATTGCCGCCCACGACGAACTCGCCGGCCGTGGCATCCCGGTCAGCGAGGTCTGGCACGACGCCGATGGTCTCTTCCACCGCCCGGGCGGACGGAACCGCATCAGTGGACCCGACCCGAAGCGCGCCGACTACAACTCGTTCGTCTCCTTCGAAGACCCGGACGGCAACGGCTGGTTCCTCCAGGAAATCGTCAACCGCGCTCCCGGTCGCTAGACCTGGCTCGCCGACAACAACAAGGATTGACACGATGAACACGCACGAGATCGACGACACGACAACCGAGCTGGTTCTGGAAGCGCTGAAGAGCGCGGCAGACGCCCACGGAAAGTTCGAAGCAGAAGTGCTTCACGGTGAGTACGACGTCGAATGGCCGGAGTGGTACGCCTCACACATAACCGTGTGGCTGCGCGAGCACGACCTGGTGCTCACGCAGCGCACCGCCTGATCGCATCGGGGGCGCGGGAGCGCCCCCGATCGGCACCCCACCCACCTCGAAACAGCCCCCGGAAAGGAACACACCATGGCTCTCCTGGATCGAATCCTCGGCCGCAACATCACCATCGCCAGCCCCGAACCGCCCACGGACGACGAGCAGGCCGTCGAGCGCTACGAGTACCTGCTTCGCACCGCGAAGCCTGACACCATCGAACAGGCCCACGTCGAGGCGTTCGAAAAGCTCACACCGGAGCAGCGCGACCTGGTGTTCGACCGGTTCGCCGCAGACCTCCCGGGTGGCGAGAGCCCCGCAGATGCATCGCCGGCAGCGCTGGCGAAGACCGCCACGCGTGCCGAGGAACGCGAACCCGGCATCCTCACCCGCACCTTCAGCGAAGACCGCACCCGCAACGGGAACAACGATGCCTTCGGCAGCTCGTTCCTGGGGAGCTTCGCCACCTACGCGATCGCCTCGACAGCGATCGACGCCATTTTCTGGGCCGGCCTCATCGGCACCACCGTCGTCGCGAACACGGCCGCCTCCGCTGACATATCCGACTCGACCGACGCCGGTGGAGACAGCGGTGGCGGGATGGACTTCTTCGGCGCGTTCGACTTCTGATTGCCCCGCCGCCGCGAGCGGCTCCCCCAGCACACAACACCCCACGAAACGGATCACTCATGCACAGCACCGAATTCGACCTCATCGTCCTGGGTGGAGGTGCGGTCGGCGAGAATGTCGCAGACCGCGCAGTCCAGGGTGGCCTGTCCGTCGTCCTCGTCGAGAACGAGCTGGTCGGAGGCGAATGCTCGTACTGGGCATGCATGCCATCCAAGGCCCTGCTCCGCTCCGGACAGGTCCTCCGCACCGCGCAGCGCGTGCCTGGTGCAGCACAGGCGGTGACCGGAGAACTCGACGTCGATGCCGTGCTCGCCAGGCGAAACTCCTTCACCAGCAACTGGTCAGACGCAGGGCAGGCCAAGTGGCTCACGAAAGCCGGCATCGACCTCGTCCGCGGTCACGGCCGGATCACCGCACCCAGGGAAGTCACCGTCACCGCCGCGGACGGGGCGATCACCGTCCTCACGGCGAGGCACGCCGTCTCGGTGACCACGGGCTCCAGTGCACTCATCCCCGACATCGACGGCCTTCGCGAGTCAACACCGTGGACGAGCAGAGAAGCCACCAGCACACAAACGGTGCCGCGCAGCCTGGCGATCATCGGTGGAGGCGTGGTCGCGGCCGAGATGGCAACGGCCTTCGCGAGTTTCGGCACCGACGTCACCCTCATCGCCCGCAGCGGCATGCTCACCGAGTTGGAGCCATTCGCCGGTGAACTCGTCGTGAAGGCCCTCCGCAAGCAGGGTGCGACCGTCCTGCTCAACACCTCGACAATCGGGGTGAAACGAACCGGCACCGGCGTCGAGGTCAGGACCGGGGACGGCCAGACCATCCGCGCTGAGGAGGTCCTCGTCGCCGCCGGTCGCACTCCTCAGACTGGTGACATCGGTCTCGATGCCATCGGACTCACACCGGGCCAGTGGCTCGACACGGACGACACCATGCTGGTGCGCGGATACGACTGGCTTTACGCCGCCGGTGACGTCACCCGTCGAGCGCTCCTCACCCACCAGGGCAAGTACCAGGCGAGGGCATCCGGAGATGTGATCGCAGCGCGCGCTACCGGCAAGCCGGTTTCGGATGCAGCGTGGGGCACCCACGTGGCGACCGCAGACCATGAAGCCGTTCCTCAGGTGACGTTCACTGACCCTGAGGTCGCGTCAGTCGGGCTCACGGCGGAGGGTGCGCAGGCTGCCGGGTACAACGTCCGAGCCGTCGACTACAAGATCGGCCACGTCGCCGGGGCCAGCCTTCGAGAGGATGGCTACGCAGGAATGGCGAGGATGGTCGTCGACGAGGACCGGAAGGTCGTTCTCGGCGTCACATTTGTCGGCCCGGATGTGAGCGAGCTCCTCCAGGCCGCGACAGTGGCGATCGTCGGCGAGGTTCCGCTCGACCGTCTCTGGCACGCCGTCCCCGCCTACCCGACCGTGAACGAGATCTGGCTGCGGCTGCTCGAAACCTACGGCCGCCCCGCCGCGTGAGTGCGCGATCCACACTCGAAGCACGGATCGGTCCGCTCGCCGATCCGAGTGCCGTGCGCACTGCGGGCGGCTCGTTCGATTTCCGGCTCCGCGTTGATTTTGTGCTGACGGATGGTCACTCGGAGCGAAGCTCCGAGAAAGGCGGCAGCCCACCCCAAAGGAAATCCCGACGACGAGACGGCGACCCCCAGCCATAGACCACGCAAAAACCCCCACTTTTCAGTGAGGGTTTCGGTGGCGGAGACGGCGGGATTTGAACCCGCTCGGAGCGAAGCTCCGAGAAAGGCGGCAGCCCACCCCCAAGGAAATCCCGACAACGAGACGGCGACCCCCAGCCATAGGACCACGCAAAAACCCCCACTTTTCAGTGAGGGTTTCGGTGGCGGAGACGGCGGGATTTGAACCCGCGGTCCCCTTACGAGGACTCCACCTTAGCAGGGTGGTGCACTAGGCCGAACTATGCGACGTCTCCATGCGCGACCGTCTGGCGGACGCACGGGGTTAATCATAACGGGCAAACCGCCGCCCGCCGAATTGACGTCACGCGACCGGCACCCGATTACCGGTTCGCGACTGAGCAGGTCTGCTGAAGCGCAGTCTGGCCCTGCAATCCGTCGATCACGTCGGACACCGCCGTGGGCGGAGGCGTGGTCCCTGGGGTGGCAGGCGGCGTCGTGGGCACCGGAGCATTCGGGTCGGCCTCGACTCCCGTGCGGTTGGCGTCCGGGTCGGGAGAGAACGGCTGGTCGGCGGCGATCCGCGAGAAGAGCTCGTCAGCGAGACTGCTGAGGGGAATCACCCGGTTGCGGTCGTAGGGGTCGTCCATCACCGGGTACTGGATGAGGTTGAGCTTGTCGAGGTCGATGGTCTGCAGGGTGCGGGCCATCGCGACCATCCTGGTCAGGTTGGTGAGCGAGGTCGACAGTTTGACGTTCTTCGCCGCCACCTGAGCGAGAGCGTACAGCTTCCCCACATCCGTCAGGGTGTCGTTGCTCTTGATCGTGCGCACCAGGGAGGAGATGTACTGCTGCTGACTGGCGATGCGTGACAGGTCGCTTCCGTCGCCGACGCCGTGGCGCGTGCGCAGGAACTCGAGGGCGGTCTCGCCAGAGACCACCGTCGTGCCTGCGGGGAGGTCGAGCCCGGAGCGGCGGTCCTTGACCGCTGCGGTGAGGCAGACGGGAACCCCGCCGACGGCATCCGTCATCTTCACGACGGATGCGAACGACATGAGGGCCGCGTACTCGATGTTGAGGCCGGTCAGCTCCGAGATCGTGGCGACGACACACGACAGCCCTCCGCGTTCGAACGCGGAGTTGAGGGGCTGCGCCCGCATGGCCCCGTGGTTCTCCCCGGTCTCCGGATCGGTGCACGTGGGGTGCGGAATGACGAGGTCGCGCGGGAAACTCACCACGACGGCGGTCGAGTGGTCTTCTGACACGTGCAGCAGCATGTTGACGTCGTTCAGCGTGACGTCGCGCCGTCCGTACGCGTTCCCCTGCTCGGGGTCGTTGTCCGCTCCGACGACGAGCAGGTTGAATCCGCCCTCGAACGCGTTGATGTTCGGGACCTCGGGGAGCGGCGTGTTCTCATCATCGGGCTGGCCGATGTCGATCGCGTTGGAGGTGACGTTCGAGGTGAGGTCCCAGACGACCCAGGCGGCAACCGATACACCGCTGACGAGCACGACGGCCAGGACGATTCCGATGCCACGGAAGAGAGTCGCGACCGCGCCTCGACGCGGCTGACGGCCGTGTTTGACACCCGCCTGGTTTCTCTTCGACCTGCTCACAGAGCAACTCTAGGGGGCAGACAGCCGAGGGGAATCCCCTACTGACCGGGATGTCTAATCGTTACCCTTCGAGCAGGTGTAGTCGCCGGCCGTCTGGCCCTGGACGGATTCGTCGAGCACGACGCCAGGGGGTGTTGCTTCGCCCGTGGACGGAGCCGTGGTTTCCGGGTCCGGTGTTTCAGCGACGGGCGCGTTCGGATCAATGACGGAACCCGGGCCGGTCTCACCGGTGAGGGTCAGCGGCTCGTCCGCGGCGAGGGCGTCGAACAGCTCGGTCGCCGGCCCCTCGAGTGGGAGGACTCCCTCGTAGCCGTTGATATCGCCGTACTCGGTGGGGTACTGGGCGAACACCACCTGGTCGAGCGGGATGTTCTTGAGCGCCATGGCGATCGACACCATCGTGTTGAGGTTCGACAGGCTCGTCGACAGGGTCATGTTGCTCGCGGCCGCCTTGGCGATCCCGAACAGCTTGGACGGGTCGGTCAGGGTCTCGCTGCTCTTCAGCGTACGAACCAGAGACGACAGGAACACCTGCTGGTTGCTGATGCGGCCGAGGTCGGAGCCGTCACCGACACCGTGGCGGGTGCGCAGGAACTGCAGCGCAGCCATCCCCTGGAGAGTGTGCGTGCCCGCGTCGAGGTAGGTCTCTGTCCGCCAGTCGTCGATCGGCTCGGCGACACAGACGTCGACACCACCCACGGCGTTGGAGAGTTCGATCACTCCACCGAACTTGACCTCAGCCGCAAACGGGATGCTCAGACCGGTGAGCTTCTCGACCGTGAGCACAGTGCAGGCCAGTCCGCCGTACGACAGTGTCGTATTGATCTTCTGCGCAGCCATGGCGTCGTACGTTCCGCCGTCCTCCTTCGGGCAGGAGGGGATGGAAACGAACATGTCGCGGGGGAAGCTCACCACAGTTGCCGAGGTGTGATCCTCGGAGATGTGCATGAGCATCGTCACGTCGTTCAGAGTCGCCGAGTCCTTGTCGACATCGCCGAAGACGGCATCCTGACCTGAACGGCTGTCGCTGCCGACGAGAAGCAGGTTCACCCCTCCTTCGATGGCATCGATGTTCGGCGCGGCAGCGCCGGGTGTCTCGTTGGCGAGCGCGACGGGAGGAGCGACGCTGGAGGTGATGTCCCAGACCGCGTACGCCGCGATGGCGGATCCGCTGACGAGAACGACGGCAAGAGCTGCTGAGACGAACTTGGCGATCGTTCCCGCAGGTGTCGACTTCTTGAGCCGGCCATGGCGGGCGGTCAGCGGGGGACGCCGGGAACGGCGGACGGGTTCGCTCACGCAACGTTCCTTTCGCGACATGCTGGTGTCAGGTGGGGAGATGTGGCGGAGGGCGTGGGATTCGAACCGCACATGTCAGTTATGCAATCCGTGCCCCGGTACCACCACATCGATGGTGCGACGCGGAGGGCGTGGGATTCGAACCCACGAGACATTTCTGCCCACCAGTTTTCAAGACTGGCTCCATCGGCCGCTCGGACAGCCCTCCATGCACGCCGTTCGGGAACAGCGGGCAACGCTCGATTGTAGCCGATGAGGACTGTTCCAGAGTGACAGGACCTCCTGACAGGAGCCTGAATGACCGGGTCAGAGCGAGGCGAGCACCGCGACGAGGCCGTCCTCGTCGATGGTCCCAGTGACCTCGGTGGCCGCGGACTTCACTTCGTCAGGAGCCTGTCCCATCGCGACGGCGCGACCGGAACGGCCGGCCCACTCGAGCATTTCGATGTCGTTGCGACCGTCTCCGACGGCGACGATCTGCTCCGCAGGGATGTCGAGCCATTGCCGCACCCTTTCGAGCGCCGTCGACTTGTTGACGCCGAGCGGGGCGATGTCGAGCCATGCCGTCCAGCCGATGGCGTACGTGACCTGGTGCAGGCCCATCTTCTCGACGATCGAGAGGAAATCGAGCTCGTCGTGCTCTGGCGAGACGACGACGACGCGCGTGACCGGCTCAGAGAGGAGCCGCTCGAAGTCGACTTCTTCGGCGTTCTCGAGATTCCAGTCGGTCATTCCCTCGGTGTAGCGGCGGTATCCGCTCGGGTATTCGACCATGTAGCGGCCGTCGGCGAGATGGGAGCGGATGGTCCTCAGCACTTCACCCGGATCGAAGGTCTCGATCAGGTGCCGGTTGTATCCGGTCGGCTCGGTCGAGTCCCTGCGCATGACGAGGGCGCCGTTCGCGCAGACGACGTACTCGGGAGTGATCCCGAGCTGATCGAGGACCTGGTGGGTGGTCTCCCAGCTGCGACCCGTCGCGAGCATGAGGTGGTGCCCACGATCGGATGCCGCCTGCGCGGCCTCGATGACGGCATCCGCCATCGTGCCGTCCTCGTGGAGCAGGGTTCCGTCGACGTCGAGTGCGACGAGAAGGCCGGCGCCGGTCACAGGGGCCTGACGACGTCGAGTTCGCCGAGGTACGGACGCAGCGCCTCGGGAATGACGACCGAACCGTCCGCCAGCTGGTGAGTCTCGAGCAGGGCGACGAGCCAGCGGGTCGTGGCGAGCGTGCCGTTGAGCGTGGCCACGGGTGTGGTCTTGCCGTCTTCGCCTGCCCGGTAACGGATGTTCAGTCGCCGCGCCTGGTAGGTGGTGCAGTTCGACGTGGACGTGAGCTCGCGGTAGGCATCCTGCGTCGGTACCCACGCTTCGACGTCGTACTTGCGAGCCGCGCTCGAGCCCAGGTCGCCTGCGGCGGTGTCGATCACGCGATAGCTCAGGCCGAGGGCCTTGAGCATGCCTTCCTGCCAGCCGAGCAGGCGCAAGTGCTCGGCTTCGGCTTCGGCGGGTGTCGTGTAGACGAACATCTCGAGCTTGTTGAACTGGTGCACGCGGATGATGCCGCGGGTGTCTCGCCCGTAGGAGCCGGCTTCGCGTCGGTAGCAGGTGGACCAGCCCGCGTACCGGATCGGGGCATCCGCGACGTCGATGATCTCGTCGGCGTGGTAGCCGGCGAGCGCGACCTCGCTCGTGCCGGTGAGGTAGAGGTCGTCTGCAGGCAGGTAGTAGACCTCGTCGGCGTGGGCGCCGAGAAATCCGGTCCCTGCCATGATCTCCGGCTTCACCAGCGTCGGGGTGATCAGCGGGATGAAACCTTCAGCGAGCGCCCGGTCGAGCGCCATGTTCATGATGGCGAGTTCGAGGCGAGCCCCGATGCCACGGAGGTAGTAGAAGCGGGCACCAGAGACCTTGGTTCCCCGCTGCATGTCGATGGCGCCGAGGAGTTCCCCGAGTTCGAGGTGGTCCTTCGGCTCGAAGTCGAAGCCCGGCTTGTCGCCGACCTCGCGGAGGGTGACGAAGTCGTCCTCTCCGCCGGCGGGCACGCCGTCGAGAATCGGGTTCTGGATGGCGCCGACGACCTCGGTGAAACGGGCCTCGGCATCCGTCGCCCGCTGCTGGGCGAGTTTGACCTGCTCAGAGAGGCCTTTGACCTCGGCGAGGAGGGCGGGCTTCTCCTCTTTGGACGCCTTGGCGACCCGCTTGCCGAACGCGTTCTGCTCGGCGCGGAGTTCCTCGAAGGCGGTGATCGCCGTACGGCGTTCACGGTCTGCGTCGAGGGCCTGGTCGACAAGGTCGACCGGCGATCGCCGCGCCTCCTGCGAACGCCTGATGAGGTCTGGGTTTTCGCGGAGGAGCACTGGATCAATCACGGGTGCAAGTCTAACGGCGCGGGGTACGGTTGCAGGTATGAGTGAGCCAGGCCGGAAGCACGCGGCCGTTATCTACAACCCGACCAGGGTCACCGTCGGGTCCCTTCGCCCACTCATCGACCGCGCAGCCGCCGACGCCGGCTGGGACGAAACGCTCTGGTACGAGACGACAATCGAGGACCCGGGGGCCGAGGTGACGCGCGAGGCCGTGCGCGCAGGGGCGGGTTTGGTCTTCGTCGCCGGCGGAGACGGAACGGTCAGGTCGGTGTCCCAGGGCATGCGTGACTCAGGGGCCGCTCTGGCACTCCTGCCGTCTGGCACCGGGAACCTGCTGGCCAGGAACCTCCGCATCCCCGTGGCGAACCTGGCCGAGGCGATCGCGATCGGTTTCACCGGCAGGACCCGCAACATCGACCTCGGCATCGCAACACTGAGCCGCGTGGACGGCACGATCGAGGAGCACGGTTTCGTCGTCATGGCCGGTATGGGGATCGACGCGGACATCATGGCGAACACCAACGAGACCCTCAAGAAGACCGTCGGCTGGCTTGCCTACGTGGACGCCGGAATCCGGGTCATCCCCGACGCTCGCCCGTTCCGGATCCGGTACCAACTCGACGACAAACCACAACACAGCGCCCACGTGAGCACCATCCTCTTCGGCAACTGCGGCACCCTGACCGGCGGTCTCGAGATGATGCCGGATGCCATCGTCGACGACGGCCTGCTCGACGTCGCCGTGCTCCAGCCGAAGGGCACGCTGGGCTGGATCGAGGTGTGGCGCAAGCTGCGCTGGGAGAACGGATTCCTCCGCCGGTCGAGCATCGGGCGCAAGATCATCAAGGCGACCTCGGGGAGCGCGTCGACGATCACCTACCTGCGCAGCGCGGGCATCACGGTCTCGCTCGACAAACCGCGTGACGTCGAGCTCGACGGCGACGAGTTCGGTGTCGTATCCGGGGTGCGTTTCGCAGCGGATGCCGGCGCGCTGGCCGTGCGGGTGCGGTAGCAGTACACGCCGGACAGGAGAATGTGCTGCCCGCGCATACTCAACAGGAGTCAGAGCCCCGTTTGAACGCTCTCTTCCTGTTGAGTGGCGACGGACGAGGACGTGCCGGCTAGATCACGCCCTGGGCGAGCATTGCATCCGCGACCTTGACGAAGGCGGCCGTGTTTGCGCCGATGACGTAGTCGCCCGGGTGACGATAGCGCTCGGATGCCTCGTACGCGGCAGCGTGCACGCCACGCATGATGTTGTGGAGACGGTCCTCGCTGTCGCTGAAGCTCCAGCGCTGGCGCGAAGCGTTCTGGCTCATCTCGAGCGCACTGGTCGCGACACCGCCGGCGTTCGCCGCCTTCCCCGGCCCGAAGAGCACACCTGACTGCTGGAACGCGTGGACGGCGTCGGGGTAGCAGGGCATGTTCGCGCCCTCTGAGACGGCTTCGACACCGTTGGCGATGAGGGACTTCGCGTCTGCGAGCGTGAGCTCGTTCTGGGTGGCGCTCGGCAGCGCGATCTGTCCAGGCACGTCCCAGACGCTGCCGCCGGAGATGAATCGCGCAGATGGGCGACGCTCGGCGTACTCCGAGATCCGCAGGCGCTCGACCTCCTTGATCTGCTTGAGCAGGTCGAGGTCGACACCCTTCTCGTCGACGATGTACCCGGACGAGTCGGATGCAGTGATCGCGCGCCCGCCGAGCTGGTGAACCTTCTCGATGGCGTAGGTAGCGACGTTCCCCGAGCCTGAGACGATGGCGGTCTTGCCGTCGATCGACTGGCCCTTCATCGCGAACATCTCCTCGGTGAAGAAGACGGCTCCGTAGCCTGTGGCCTCCGTGCGGACCTCCGCGCCACCCCACCCGGTGCCCTTGCCTGTGAACATCCCCGACTCGTGGCGGTTGGTGATCTTGCGGTACTGGCCGAAGAGGAAGCCGATCTCGCGCGCGCCGACTCCGATGTCACCGGCAGGCACATCGGTGTGCTCGCCGAGGTGACGGTACAGCTCGTTCATGAAGCTCTGGCAGAACCGCATGATCTCGGCGTCGCTCTTGCCGTGCGGGTCGAAGTCGCTTCCGCCCTTGGCGCCACCGATGCCCTGCGCCGTCAGCGCGTTCTTGAAGATCTGCTCGAACCCGAGGAACTTGATGATAGACAGGTTCACCGTGGGGTGGAACCGGAGTCCGCCCTTGTACGGGCCGAGCGCCGAGTTGAACTGCACCCGGAATCCGCGGTTGACCTGCACGCGGTTCCTGTCATCGGTCCACGGCACGCGGAAGATGACCTGGCGCTCGGGCTCGACCAGGCGCTCGAGGATGCCAGACTCACCGAATTCCGGATGCTCGGCGAGCGCAGGCTCAATCGACTCGAGGACTTCGTGGAGCGCCTGATGGAACTCCGGCTCCCCCTGGTTCCGTGCGACCGCGGTTTCATAGACGGCGCGGGTGAGTTCGGCTGGCGTGGGAGAAGAGGGCACGGAGGGACTTTCTGGAGCGTGGAGAAACGCGGACGACGCTGTACGCGGGAACAGGCGGAAACGCCCGGACGGTGGATCTACCGGGTGCGCGTCGCGCAGAAAGGCCGTTGTGCGGCCTCAGACAGTCTGACCCGGCCGGGAGGCATCCGTCAATTTCAGGCGAGCGGGCGCCGCCGGGCGCCACCGGGCCGCTGCGACGAAGAGCGAGCCGATGACCATGGTGAGTCCGGCGAACACGACAAGCGCGAGAGGCTTCGGTTGCCAGCCGCCGAGCGACCCGACGATCGGAGTGTCCTCGGGTGCCCAGGACCACGTGATTCCTTCGTCGCCTTCGGAGATGTCCAGCACGAGTTTCGGCATCGGCCCGCCGGTCGTCAGTCCCCCGGTGATCAGCCAGTCGCGGTACGACTCCTGGCCGATGTCGTCGATTCCCGCTTCGCTGAGCTGTTCGAGTTCGTCAGGGGTGAGGTACACGGCGGCGGTCGCAGCGTCCATCCTCAGCTGCGACTCCACGGCAACCAGGGTGACACCGATGATCAGGAGAAGGATGCCGGCGAGCGCGGCGAATCCCACCACGCCGACACGGCGAACCAGGCCTGGCTCAGCGGACGACGTCGATGTCATCGAAGTCGCCGTACTCGTCGTCGGTGCGCGCGCGATGAGGCCGCCAGGTGACGGCCACGAAGAAGATCACGCCGAGCAGAGTGAGCACGCCGGCGAGCGCGAGCAGCGGCGAGAGTCCCCACGCGATCTGCGCCGACAGCCAGGCCTCCCGTGCCTCCGAATCTTCACTCGCGAAGCCGTACTGGCCCATGTAGACCTGCTCGACCGACCACCGGAACGCGCCGACCCCTGCAGCCAGGAGGATCAGCCCGACGATCGTGAGGACGATGACCCACGGGTTCCTCCACGGCGAAACCCTGACATCCTCCACCGGTTCGGCGAACTCCCCGGCTTCGCCGTCAGGCAGGGGCGGCGGCGGGACGACGTCACCCTGTGCCGGCGCCGGGGGCACGCGCTGCGCGACGGGCGCAGGGATCACCGGGATGCGCTCGTGCGTCTGCGGACTCGTCGCCGGGCCGTTGTGGACGGCGGGATCGAAGCCGCGCTGGAACTCCGGGTTGTAGCGGGGGTCGAATCCTGCGCGGTCCATCAGGAGCTCCTTCGTCGGCATCCATGTCGATGTCTGGAGCCTAGTCAACCGGTGCCACGGCGGCGAGAGGTCAGTCCTCGGGTTCGCCCGAGATCAGCCCGCGGAGCCAGTCGCGCGCCTCGACGAAGACCTCGTCTGAATACCGGGAGTCGAACTCGATCGACGCTTTGTCCGCTCGCGGGTACGACCCGAGGAACCGCACGCTCGGGCTGAACCGTCGCACGCCGAGCATCGCATCTGCGACCCGTTCATCGCGGATGTGTCCGTCAGCGTCGATGATGAAGCGGTACCGGCCGAGTTCGTCTCCGATCGGGCGGGACTCGAGAAGGCTCATGTTCACGCCGCGTGTGGAGAACTGCTCGAGCAGTTCGAGCAGCGCGCCGGCCCGGTCGACGGGAAGCTCGGCGATGAGGCTCGTCTTGTCCGCTCCCGTCGGCTCTGGCAGCACGGCGGTCCGGCTGACGAGGAGGAAGCGCGTCACGGCGTTGGGGTTGTCGCCGATGTTCTCGGCGAGCACGTCGACGTCGTAATGAGCGACGATGCCGGGTGGAGCGATGGCGGCGTCGGCCAGGTCGTTGTCGAAGAGGGCGGATGCCGCAGCCACGTTGCTCGTCGCCGGGATGTGCCCGTGTCCGGGGAGCGCTGTGTCGATCCAGAGGTGGCACTGCGCGTACGCGACCGGGTGGGCGTTGATGACCTTGACGTCGGCGAGGGTGGTCCCCTTCCTGGCGACGAGGACGAAGTTGACCGGCACGAGGTACTCGCCGATGATCCGAAGTCCTGGGATCGTCGCGAGCGCATCCTGGGCGACCGAGACCCCGCCCTCGATCGAGTTCTCGATGGCGATCACCGCGGCGTCGCTGCGTCCGGCGAGAACGTCGTCGAGCGCCTCGCCGACATTGTTGACCGACCGCCAGTTCTGACCGACGGCCTCAGGCACCTGGGCGAGTGCCGCCTCGGTGAACGTCCCGCGCGGACCCAGATAGCTGTAGGTGCGGATCGGGGGGCCGTCTGGGGTCTCTGCCATGGTTCAGAGCCTACTGGTCACTGCCCGGACTGGGGCCGCTGCGGGCCCGAACTGGGACTGCGCAAACGCCCCATGCACCGATACAGTTGGGGAGTCTGCCCAACTGCGTCTTCGCCGATGGGAGCGACATTCGGGAGTCGTGGGACAGAGGTTGGAGTCAAGTGGGCGTATGGGGGGCTGCCAGGGGAACGATGTCACGTCGTCTCTCCCCGGTCTTGCATGCCTTCGGTGGCGCTGCCACCGCGCTCGCGGTCGGAGCCGCCGGTGTGGGTTTCATCGCAGACCTCCGTCTCCCTGATGGCCCGATCCACGACATCGTCGCGGTGGAGCCGATCCCGGTGCACGGGGACGAGTTCGTCGCCCAGTTCACCGGCCGGGTGTCCGAGGCGGCTGACGCCCTCCTGACCCTCTCACCGCTCGAGGTCGCCACGCTCTGGGTTGATTTTCCCAGCGCGTTCGTGAGCGACCTCATCGAGCGACGACCGGATGCCGTCGGCAACCTCGAAGGCGCCAGTTACCTCGCTCGCGACCGCGCGAACATCCGCAGGCTCGCCACTGTCAAGAAGGAAGCCGTCGCCGCCGAACAGCGGGCGCTGTCGCGGATGCATGCGACAGGACCGCAGAGCGCTTCCGGACGGGAACTGGCCGAAGCGGAAGACCGGGTCGAATCGGTCGAGGTCCTGCTCGGACTGTTCGATACCCAGCCGGCGACGGCGACGGACCCGCGCCGCTACCTGATCAGCCTGGACGACTCGGTCGACGGCCCACCGCTCGCGGCCATCTCGGTCGGCGACCTCGACTCCGCGCTCTACGCGACCTATTTCGTTCCCGGCATGAACAGCTCGGTGCTCGAGGCGGAGGACTATCTCCGCGGAGTCACGCGCATCCAGCAGGCGTCAGACGACAGCGCTGCGGTGCTCTGGCTCGGTTACGAAAGCCCCGGTCCTGTGGAGACCGTTTCGACGGCACGCGCTGAGGCCGGCGCCCTCCAGCTCGGCAAAGCCCTCGATGGGTACGACTCCCGGCGGGACACCGTCGGCCTCCCCTCCGAACTCACCGTCCTGGCTCACTCATACGGTTCGACGACAGCGGCCATCGCCCTGACCGGCGGCAACTACGGGGTGAGCTCGTTCGTGATGATCGGCTCGGCAGGCGTTCCGGCAGACATCGGCCTCGATGACCTGCACGTACTTCCCGAGCGCGTGTACGCATCGGAGGCGATGGCGGACGTGATTGCCGGCAAGGGTCAGTTCTGGTCCGGCAGGGTCAACCCGGCATCGGTCGACTGGGGCGCCCAGCTGTTCGGCAGCAACGGAACGACGCTCGAGGACGGAACGATCCTCAGCGCCGTCACCGCCCACGACGTTGTCGGCCCTGACACCGACGCAGACCACGACAAGTACCTCGGCGACGGCACCGAGAGCCTGTACGACATCCGTAACATCGTCACGGGGCGATTGCACGAGATCACGCCAGGCGCTCGCACGCCGTCCACCGACTCTCCGATCCTCGCCGAAGGGGCGAAGTAATTCGCTGACGCATGCCGGTGGCATGGTGCCACAATGGGGGCATGACCGACCGCGCAGGAACTCCAGCAGCTGAGTCCGACCTCATCGACGTCCCCGCCCTCCTCGATGCGTACTTCGTCCTGAAACCCGACGTCTCGATACCTGAACAACGGGTCGTTTTCGGAACGTCAGGTCATCGCGGCTCGTCCCTCAACACGGCGTTCAACGAGCACCACATCGCCGCAACGACGCAGGCGATTGTCGAGTACCGCGCAGACCAGGGCGTCACAGGACCGCTGTTCATCGGATCGGACACCCACGCTCTCAGCCACCCGGCCCAGACCACAGCGCTCAAGGTCCTCGTCGGAAACGACGTGCGCGTGCTCGTCGACGAGTTCGACGACTACGTTCCCACCCCGGCACTCAGCCACGCCATCCTCGCCTGGAACCGTTCGGGCGCCGAGGAGCAGGCTGACGGAATCGTGGTCACCCCCAGTCACAACCCGCCGGCCGACGGCGGCTTCAAGTACAACCCACCGCACGGCGGACCTGCGGACAGCGACGCCACGAGCTGGATCGCCAACCGCGCCAACGAGATCATCGAAGCGGGGCTCATCGACGTGAAGATGGCGGAGCCGAGCGCCGTCGAGGCGTACGACTTCCGTGGGAAGTACGTCGAGGACCTCGGCAACATCATCGACATGGATGCCATCAAACGCTCGGGAATCCGGATCGGCGCCGACCCGCTCGGCGGCGCGAGCGTTCACTACTGGCAGGCGATCGCCGACCGTTACGACATCGACCTGACCGTGGTGAACCCGCACGTCGACCCGACCTGGCGGTTCATGACGCTCGACTGGGACGGCAAGATCCGGATGGATCCCTCGTCGCCGTCGGCGATGGCATCCGTTCTCGCCCACAAGGATGACTACGACATCCTCACAGGCAACGACGCGGATGCCGACAGGCACGGCATCGTCACCCCTGACGGCGGGCTGATGAACCCGAACCACTTCCTCGCCGTCGCGATCGACTACCTCTACCGCAACCGTTCGGGCTGGGGGGCAGATGCCGCGATCGGCAAGACGCTCGTCTCCAGCTCGATCATCGACAAGGTCGCCGAGTCGCTCGACCGCACCCTGTGGGAGGTCCCTGTCGGCTTCAAGTGGTTCGTTCCAGGGCTCATCGACGGGTCAGTGGCGTTCGGCGGCGAGGAGAGCGCCGGCGCGAGTTTCCTGCGCATGGACGGCACGGTCTGGACGACGGACAAGGACGGCATCCTGCTCTGCCTGCTCGCGTCCGAGATCCTTGCCGTCACCGGTAAGACACCATCGGCGCTCTACCGCGAGCTGACCGAGAAGTACGGCGACCCGGTGTACGAGCGTGTGGATGCCGCTGCGTCTCCTGCTCAGAAGGCGGCCCTCGGCAAGCTCGATGGCGAGGCGATCACGGCCACCGAGCTGGCAGGCGACGCCATCGTCGCGAAGCTCAGTGCCGCCCCAGGTAACGGCGCGGCCGTCGGTGGAGTGAAGGTGGTGACCGCGAACGCATGGTTCGCGGCTCGTCCGAGCGGCACGGAGGACGTCTACAAGATCTACGCCGAGTCCTTCGCGGGACCGGACCACCTCAAGCAGGTGCAGGCTGAGGCGAAGCTGATCGTGGATGCGGCCCTCGGAGCGTAGAGCGCGCTAGAGCCCGAGCTTCTTCAGCTCGGTGTCCATGCGCTCGGCCATGGCCGCGTAGCCGTCGTCGTTGGGGTGGATGCCGTCGGCGGCCATCCACTCCGGGTGACCCTCGATCCAGTACGACGCACCGGCGATGTAGTCGGCGCCGACACCCTCGGCGGCGTCCCGGACCCACGAGATGATCGTGTCGACGGATGCCGGCCGCTCGTCGGTGTACCAGAACGGCTCGACGACGATGAGCCGCGCTTCCGGAAGCTCGGCCGCCAGCGTCTCGATGTCGTCGCTGATCGCGGCTTCGATCTCCGCGGCGCTGCCAGGCATCGAAAAGTTGTCGTTGAGCCCCATGGTCACGAAGACGATGTCAGGGTCGGCATCGACGATCCGGCCGATGAGGTCGCCAGGAAGCGCTGAGCGGTTGTTCACGAATCCGAGACCGTTCACGCTCGGGTTGAATTCCGCCCAGCCGCGGTCGGCGCAGATGAGCGTCGACCAGCGCTGGGACGGTTCGCTCGCGCCGGTGCCCAGCGTGTAGGAGTCACCGTAGAAGGCGACGACCGGTTGCCCCGGTGTCGCCATCGGCACACCGCCAGGCTGGGCCGACGTGCACGCCGTCAGCGCTCCGACGCCGACGAGCAGCCCGATGGCTGCGAGAAGCCGTGTTGCCGCAGTTGCTGTCACACGAGTCATTCGTGGCCCGCCCCTTCGCGGATTGGCGTTGCAGACGATTATGCCGGGATGCTCCAGAACCAGGCGTTCCCACCCGGGTGCTCGTCGGTGATCGCGACATCGAGGTCTCGGTATGGGCCGTCGAGGTTGTGGCTTGCGAACCCGATCCTGGTCACGCCGTCAACGACCTTCACGCTCGACACGAGCATGACGTGGTCAGGAATGTCGTTGTTGTTCCAGTCGAACATACCGATGTCGCCGATCTTGACCTGGTCACGCTGGTCGAGGTTCAGCCGGGTGACATCAGGACCGTTGTCGCTCGCGAACCAGTCGTGCATAGCGGGCACGTAGCCCCAGGCCGGGCTCCAGTCAGCGGTCGTGGCCGCAGCGTTCTTGTTGAACCAGGTGGAGTTCTGCACCCAGCCGCGCTGGATCAGCGTCTGGCTCACGAAGTTCGCGCAGTCGCCGCCGACCGGGTTCAGGTTGCCCCACTCGGCCTCGTTGTAGTCGTCCCAGTGCGCGAGGGCGTACTGCATCTGGGCGTCGACTCCGGTGACGACGGCGTACGAGTGCGTCAGGGCCTTCGGCTGTGAAAGTGCCTTCTCGGCGGCCGAGACGACGATGGCGGCGTCCGCCGGCTGGTAGTCGACAGCAGCGGGCGCGACGGCGGTCACCGTGCCGTCAGCGGTGACGGTGACGTCGGTGGCCGGGATCCCGCCGACGGTGACGTCGGTGACATCCGCCAGCCCTGTGCCTGTGATCGTGAGAGTCGTTCCGCCCGTGACCGATCCGGATGCCGGCGACACGGCGGTCACCGCGCTCACCGCCGAAGGGGTCGGGGTGCTGGTCGGTTGCGGGCGCGTCGCTGCCGGTGTCGAGGGGCTGGCACACCCGGCCCACAGCAGTGCAGAGCAGGCGATGACGGCGGCGGCCACGATCCTGCGGCTGCCGAGGCGAGCGCGTGTGGGTCTGCGGACACTGCTCGACACGGGAACTTCCTTCGAATGTGGTGGGTGGCTTTCCATAGTAATCGACCTGTTTGGGCATTCTCTGATGCCGCGCTTGACAACAGGCCCCTCCACAACGTAGCTTGTCTCGTAATCCGTGAGAGCGCTCTCATGCTTCGAAATGAGAGCGCTCTCACGAAGCCATTGCACAGTCCACGCACACACAAAGGAGTGACCGTGACCCTCTCACGACGCACCAAGCTCGCGACCGGCATCGCCGGCGCCGCAGCTTTTGCCCTCCTCGCCACCGGATGCGCGCCGCAAAGCGCCAGCTCTTCCGGAGACGAGAAAATCGAACTCTCGATCACCACGTTCGGCACCTTCGGATACGACGACCTCTACAAGGAGTACGAGAAGGCCAACCCGAACATCACGATCAAGGCAGAGAACATCGACACGGGTGGAAACGCCCGGACCGATGCCTTCACCAAGATCTCCGCCGGTTCCGGCCTCACCGACATCGTCGCCATCGAGGAAGGCTGGCTCGGGGCGATCATGGAAGTTTCCGACCAGTTCGTCGACCTCAACGAGTACGGCGCAGAAGACCTCAAGGACAACTGGGTCCCCTGGAAGTACGAACAGGGAACAGACCCGGACGGCCGCGTCATCGGCTACGGCACCGACATCGGCCCGCAGGGCCTCTGCTACAACGGCCCGCTGTTCGAGGCTGCAGGTCTGCCGAGCGACCGCGAGAGCGTCGCTGAACTGTTCGGCGGAGACGACGCCACCTGGGAGAAGTACTTCGAGCTCGGGGAGCAGTACAAGGAGAAAACGGGCAAGGCCTGGTACGACCACTCCGGCTTCGTCTGGAACTCCATGGTCAACCAGCTCGACGAGGGCTACTACACCGAGGACGGCGAACTGAACGTCGAGGGCAACGACGAACTGCGTGCGCGGTTCGACCAGCTTGCCGCCGGAACGACCAGTGGCCTCTCCGCCAACCAGACCGCATGGGACTGGGGCAAGGGCAAGGCATTCGTCGACGGCTCCTTCGCCACGTTCGTCTGCCCGGGCTGGATGCTCGGCACCATCACGGGCTCGCTCGAGTCCGGTGGCGGCGGCCCCGAAACCGGCTGGGACTTCGCCGACGTCTTCCCCGGCGGCGCATCCAACTGGGGTGGAGCATTCCTCTCCGTTCCGACCACGTCCGAGCACCCCGAGGAAGCGGCCGCACTTGCAGAGTGGCTGACCGACCCTGAGCAGCAGGTGAAGCAGTCTGCGGCAGCGAACAACTTCCCGAGCACCATCGAGGCTCAGGAGACGCTCGCCGAGGAAGCGACGCCGAACGAAGTGTTCAACGACGCTCCGACCGGTGCGATTCTCGCCTCCCGCGCCGAGGGTGTCGTCGCACAGTTCAAGGGACCGTATGACTCGGTCATCCAGGAGAACGTCTTCGGCCCCGCGCTGAAGCTTCTCGACACCGGAAAGACGACGAGCGCCGATGAGGCCTGGGATGAAGCACTCACCCTCCTCAACGAGCTGGTCGTCAACAACTAGGAACACCGACCGTGGGGCCCCCGGAAGCGATTCCGGGGGCCCCCATCTGGACGCGAGATCATGACAAGCACACTGAACCGACCGGTCGAGAGTTCCTCTCCCCCACCGCCGCGAACACCGAAGAAGACCACGATGTCGATGAAGCACCGGCTCGCCGCGTTCGACGTGAAAGCATCCCCGTACTTCTACGTCGCCCCCTTCTTCATCCTCTTCGCCATCGTCGGCCTCTTCCCCCTCGTCTACACGTTCGTGGTGTCGCTCTACGACTGGCACCTGCTCAAGGGGCAGGGCGACTTCGTGGGCCTCGACAACTTCACAGCCGTCCTCGGTGACCGCTTCTTCTGGAACTCGCTGTTCAACACGGTGAGCATCTTCCTTCTCTCCACGATCCCGCAGCTGGTCGCAGCCGTCGTGATCGCCGCGGTCCTCGATCAGAACCTGCGCGCGAAGACGTTCTGGCGCATGAGCATCCTGCTGCCATACGTCGTGACTCCCGTCGCTGTCGCCATGATCTTCTCGAATGTCTTCGGCGAGGACTACGGCCTCATCAACAACATCCTCGAGAGCTTTGGCCTCGACCCGGTGATGTGGCGCAACGAAACGCTGCCCAGCCACATCGCGATCGCCACCATGGTCAACTGGCGCTGGACCGGTTACAACGCGCTGATCCTCCTGGCGGCGATGCAGTCTGTGCCCCGTGACATCCACGAATCCGCCGCACTCGACGGCGCCGGCTCATTCCGCCGGTTCTTCAGCATCACCCTCCCGTCGATCCGGCCGACCATGATCTTCGTGATCATCACCGCAACCATCGGCGGACTGCAGATCTTCACCGAGCCGCGCCTGTTCGACCCGGTCACGGCCGGCGGATCACAACGTCAGTTCCAGACCACTGTGCTCTACCTGTGGGAGATGGCCTTCTTCAGGCAGAACTTCGGCAAGGCGTCGGCAATCGCCTGGCTGCTCTTCCTTCTCATCGTCATCTTCGGACTGATCAATTTCCTGCTCTCCCGGAGCATTGCGACCGCAGAGGGCAGGGGCGCGAAAGCACGGTCCCAGCGACGGCTGCTGAAGGTCCGCCAGCGCCAGGCGAAGGCCGACCTCCGCTCGGGCGCCGCAACACCCGCACCCCCCGTCGACCCACCGACAGGCTCCACAGCACCGACAGAAGAGAGGAGCACCCGATGAGCGCGAACACCCTCACCCGCCAGACGGAGACTCCGCCAAGCATCCCCACCAGGCGCAAGTCGAAGTATTTCGGCATCGACAAGCGACCCGGGTGGCTGACCTATGCGCTCCTCGGCGTCTTCTTCCTCTGTTCTGCATACCCGCTGTGGTGGTCGTTCGTCATGGGCACCCGCGACAACGCCGCGTTTGGGCAGACCTGGCCACCGCTGCTGCCTGGCGGAAATTTCTGGAAGAACGTCGGCGAGGTCTTCGACACCATCCCGTTCTGGCTCGCCCTCGGCAACAGCATCCTCATCTCGAGCATCATCACCGTCTCGGTCGTCGTGTTCTCGACGCTGGCGGGGTACGCATTCGCCAAGCTTCGATTCAAGGGTCGGAACGGGCTGATGATCTTCGTCATCGCGACGATGGCGATCCCGACCCAGCTCGGCATCATCCCGCTGTTCATGGTGATGAGGACGCTCGGCTGGACGGGCGAGATCGGCGCGGTCATCATCCCGACGCTGGTCACGGCTTTCGGTGTCTTCTTCATGCGGCAGTACCTCGTCGACGTCATCCCCGACGAGCTGATCGAGGCGGCGCGCATGGACGGCGCCAACATGATCTCGACGTTCTGGCACGTCGCTGTTCCGGCAGCCCGCCCGGCCATGGCGATCCTCGGTCTGTTCACGTTCATGACCGCGTGGACCGACTTCCTCTGGCCGCTCATCGTTCTCAACGCGAGCAACCCCACCCTGCAGACGGCTCTCAGCCAATTGCAGTCAGCGCGGTACGTCGACTACTCGATCGTGCTCGCCGGGGCCATCATGGCAACACTCCCCCTGCTCATACTCTTTATCGTGGCAGGCAAGCAACTCATTTCAGGCATCATGCAAGGAGCAGTGAAGGGCTAATGACGTTCAACTTTCCCCCCACCTTTATCTGGGGGTCCGCCACCGCTGCGGCCCAGGTCGAAGGCGCAGCCCACGAAGACGGCAAGGAAGACTCGGTCTGGGATGCGTTCGCTCGCGTCCCAGGGGCCATCGCCAACGGCGAGAACCTCGATGTCGCTGTCGATCATTACCACCGCTACGCCTCCGACGTCGCGGTGATGAAGGAGCTGGGCCTCGACTCCTACCGGTTCTCGACGAGCTGGTCGCGCATCGTTCCCGGCGACCGCGAGCCGAACGCCGCGGGACTCGACTTCTACTCCCGCCTCGTCGACGAACTCCTGGGTGCCGGCATCCTGCCATGGCTGACGCTGTACCACTGGGACCTGCCGCAGGCCCTCGAGGAAAAGGGCGGCTGGGCAAACCGGGACACCGCTCTGCGCTTCGCAGACTACGCCGAGACCGTTTACGGAACGCTCGGCGACCGCGTGAAGAACTGGACGACGTTCAACGAGCCGTTCTGCTCCTCGCTGCTCGGCTACGCCGCAGGCGTCCACGCCCCTGGGCGGCAGGAACCGGCTGCCGCCGTCGCCGCCATCCACCACCAGCACCTCGGTCACGGCCTCGCCGTCAACCGGCTGCGCGACCTCGGCGCCGAGCAGATCGGCATCACGCTGAACCTGTCGAACGCCATCCCGCTCGACGCGAACGACCCCGTCGACGTCGAGGCAGCCCGCCGGTTCGACGTGCTGCAGAACCGCGTCTTCCTCGACCCGATCGTCACCGGGGCGTACCCGGAAGACGCGCTGTCCGACCTCGAGCAGTTCGGCATCCGCGACGTGATCCAGCCGGGCGACATGGAGATCATCGGAACGCCGATCGACTTCCTCGGCGTCAACCACTACCACGACGACCAGGTCTCCGGACATCCGGACGACTCGGGCACGGACGGCCACTCCGGAGCGACCGAGAGGGAACTCTCCTCGTGCTGGATCGGGTCGGAGTACATCACGTTCCCGAGCCGTGGCCTGCCCCGCACCGCCATGAACTGGGAGGTCAACCCGTCCGGCCTGCACAAGCTGCTCGTGCGCCTCGGCCGTGAATACCCGAACATGCCTCCCCTCTTCGTCACCGAGAACGGGTCGGCATACGAAGACGTCGTCTCCGCAGACGGCCACATCCACGACGTCGAACGTACCCAGTACGTCACCGATCACGTACAGGCGGTGTCGGATGCCATCGCAGACGGCGCGGATGTGCGCGGCTACTTCGTCTGGTCACTTCTCGACAACTTCGAGTGGTCGTGGGGCTACGGCAAGCGATTCGGCATCGTCCGCGTCGACTACGACAGCCAGGAGCGGACCATCAAGGACTCCGGCCTGGCGTACTCGCGGATCATCGCGGACGCCAAGGTCGGGATTCCCGCGCATTAGAGTGGTGCCATCGAGGGGAGGCTGGGGACCATGACGACACAGACGCAATCTCCGACACTGGAGATGGTCGCGGCACGCGCAGGCGTGTCACGCGCGACCGTGTCGCGCGTGGTCAACTCCTCCCCCAAGGTCACCGCCGAGGTCGTCGAACTCGTCAATTCCGCGATCGCCGAACTCAACTACGTACCCAACCGGGCCGCGCGTTCCCTGGCCAGCCGAAAGACGCAGGTGATCGCGCTCGTGGTGCCCGAGTCGACGGCGAAAGTGTTCGCCGACCCGTTCTTCGCATCCGTCGTGCAGGGCGTCGCGCTGTACCTCGCCGACACGGATTACACGCTCAACCTGCTCATCGCATCCGAGACGAAGTCTGACAAGACCAGGCGCTACCTCCTCGGCGGCAACGTCGACGGCGCTCTCGTCGTCTCGCACCACTCCGGCGACCACTCGTACACGCACCTCGGACAGAAGCTGCCGATCGTCTTCGGTGGCCGGCCGATCAGCCCGGACACCTCACAGGGCCACTTCGTCGACGTCGACAACGTCAGCGGTGCCCGCGTTGCGACGCAGAGGCTGATCGACCGCGGCTGCCGCTCGATCGCGACCATCGCCGGGCCACAGGACATGCCGCCAGGGGTCGACCGGCTCACCGGCTGGCGGGATGCCGTCACCGGCGCCGGACTCGACGACGCCCTCGTCGAATATGGCGACTACTCACCCGATGACGGTGCTGAAGCGATGCGCCGCCTGCTCGCTCGCGGCGTGCCCATCGACGGGCTGTTCGCCTTCAGCGACCAGCTCGCCGCCGGCGCGTACACGGTCCTCAAGGAGGCCGGGCTCCGGATTCCCGAGGACGTCGCGGTGGTCGGCTACGACGACGACCGTTATGCGGCGACGGTGAGTCCGACCCTGACGACCGTCAACCAGGCCCCTGTCGAGATGGGCGCGAAGATGGCCGAGATCGTGGTGCGACTCATCGACGGCGAGCAGGTCGAGACGGCGACGATCATGCCGACGAAGCTCGTCGTGCGGGAGTCTGCTTAACCTCGCGAATTGCTGGGTTTGCGGTGGTTCAGACACCAGGGAACCACCCCAAAGTCAGCATCTGGCGGGGTGTTGGGGAGACAATAGAAGGAATACCGCGCTGCTACCGGTGCTTGACACAGGTGGACGCCCGGTCACCGGTGCGAGCGAAGGCGCTGCCCCCGGACGCCCAGCCGTGCCCCGAAAACAGATCGTGAGTTGCCCATGCCCCACCCCACCGGATCGACGACGGAGCTGGCGACCACCCCGCTGACCGACGCCGAGGTGCTGCTCCTGCGCCGCGACTTCCCCGCGCTGAACCAGCGGGTGAACGGGCACGAGCTCGTCTACCTCGACTCCGGCGCCACCTCGCAGAAACCGGTCAGCGTGCTCGACGCCGAGCGAGCGTTCTACGAACACGACAACTCCGCCGTCCACCGTGGCGCACACACGCTCGCCGCCAACGCGACCGAACTCTTCGAAAACGCGCGCGCGACGGTCGCCCGCTTCGTGGGCGTGGGCGAGAACGAGATCATCTGGACCTCGAACGCCACAGAGGGCCTCAACCTCATCGCATACGGCATGTCCAATGCCAGCCTCGGTCGCGGTGGGGCGGATGCCGCTCGGTTCGTCCTCGGTGAGGGAGACGAGATCCTGACCACGGAGGGCGAGCACCATGCGAACCTCGTGCCGTGGCAGGAGCTCGCGGCACGCACAGGGGCGACCCTGCGGCACATCCCGGTCGCGGACGACGGAACGCTGCGGATGGATGAGGCCGAACGGTTGATCAACCCGCGCACGAAACTCGTCGCATTCACGCACGTCTCCAACGTCACCGGTGTGATCAACCCGGTCGATGAACTGGTCCGGCTCGCTCATGGCGTCGGAGCGCTCGTCGTGCTCGACGCCTGTCAGTCCGCTCCACACCGTGCGCTCGACCTCGCCGCGCTCGACGTCGACTTCGCCGTCTTCTCCGGCCACAAGATGCTCGCCCCCACCGGGATCGGCGTGCTCTACGGCAGGGGCGAACTTCTCGACGCCCTCCCTCCCTTCCTCACCGGTGGTTCGATGATCACCACGGTGACGCTCGAGGCATCCGGCTACCTGCCTTCGCCGCAGCGGTTCGAAGCGGGCACCCAGAAGGTGTCTCAGGCCATCGCCCTCGCCGCGGCGATCGACTACCTCGGTGCCGTGGGAATGGACCGGATCGAAGCCTGGGAGACCGAGCTGGGCGCCCGGCTGGTCGAGGGTTTCAGCTCCATCCCAGGGGTCCGCGTGCTCGGTCCGGATGCAGGTGTTGAACGGGCGGGGCTCGCGAGCGTCGACGTCGACGGGGTGCACGCCCACGACGTCGGCCAGTTCCTCGACGACAGGGGGATCGCCGTGCGGGTCGGGCACCACTGCGCGCAACCGCTTCACCGTCGTTTCGGGGTGACCGCTTCGACGCGGGCGAGCGCCTACCTCTACAACACCACGGCAGACGTCGACGCGGTCATCGACGGCATGCGCGACGTGCGCTCGTTCTTCGGGGTGAGCTGATGGCTTCAGGAGATCTCGCAGGCCTGTACCAGCAGGTCATCCTCGACCATTCGAAAGAGAAGCACGGCTTCGGGCTCAAGTCTTCGGCGGATGCGTCCAGCCACCAGGTCAACCCCACCTGTGGTGATGAACTCACCCTGCAGCTGCATGTCGCGGACGGCGTCGTGAGCTCCGTCACGTGGGAAGGGGCAGGATGCTCCATCTCGATGGCATCCGCATCGCTCCTGCACGACCTCGCACCGGGGCTCACGCTCGCTGAAGCACGGGAACGGATCGCGCTGTTCCGTGAGCTCATGCACTCCCGCGGTGCCGGCGTCGAGGACGAGGACGAACTGCTTGGAGACGCCATCGTGCTCGAAGGCGTCTCGAAGTACGTGGCGAGGGTCAAGTGCGCCATGCTCGCGTGGGTTGCACTCGAGGCGGACCTGGCTCAGCTCGAATCGTCTCACTGACGCCTCCGCCGCACCCGCGCAGGCTCGACAGAGAAACCCGCACTTCTCAGTCGGGGTCTCCTGCTGAGTATTCGGAGGGCGATCTCACCAGGCACGGCTGCTCGACCCCCGACGGGCCGCTACGCGAAGTGCGGAACCACCTCGGCGGCCAGGAACTCCAGGTGCTCGAGGTCGCTCAGGTCGAGGATCTGCAGGTATGCGGTCTGCACACCGTCGTCCTGCAGCGCACCCAGCCGATCGATGATCTCTGACGGCGTCCCTGCCAGACCGTTCTGACGCAGTTCGCCAGGCTCCCGGCCGATCGCGGTCGCACGACTGACGTACTCGGTCTCGCTCGCGCCGGCGGCCGCCACGAATGCCGCCGAGTACACGAGCTCGCCCGGGTCTCGGTCGATCGCCTCACACGCCGCCCTGACCCCGGCGAACTTGCCGGCGATCTGGTCGAACGGCACGAACGGCAGATTGAACTCCGTCGCGAATCTGGCGGCAAGCGCCGGCGTGCGTTTGGCGCCGCCTCCGCCGACGATGATCGGCAGCTGCGACTGGACGGGCTTCGGGAGCGCAGGCGATTCGGTGAGCGAGTAGTGCTTCCCGGCGAACGAGTAGGTGTCGCCGACGGGGGTCTCGAACAGGCCCGTGACGATCTCGAGCTGCTCCTCGAGCATCCCAAATCGCTTCGGAGGGAACGGTATGCCGTAGGCGGCATGTTCTTCTTCGAACCAGCCGGTGCCGAGTCCGAGCTCGACGCGACCACCGGACATCTGGTCGACCTGCGCCACCTGGATGGCGAGGATCCCCGGCGGGCGGTAGGTCACACTCGACACGAGGGTGCCGAGTCGGATGCTCGTGGTCTCGCGCGCGAGGCCTGCGAGGGTCGTCCAGGCGTCGGTCGGACCAGGCAGCCCGGAGAAGTGGTCACCCATCACCATGTAGTGATCGCTGCGGAAGAACGCATCGAAGCCGAGTCTCTCGGCTGTCTGTGCGACCGCGAGGAGATCGTCGTAGCTCGCGCCCTGCTGCGGTTCGGTGAAAATGCGGAACTTCATCTGCGGGGTTTCTCCTCGGGGTCCTGGATGGTGTGCCATTCGACGGGTATGCCGTCGAATCGCTTCTGCATGACGGTGAGCGCTTCGGGGTTCTGGTCGATGAGAACGAATGAGCGGCCGAGGGACGCGGCGACGGCGCCGGTCGTGCCGCTTCCGGCGAAGAAGTCGAGCACGCGGTCGCCTTCGCGGCTGGATGCCTGGATGATCCGCCGCAGAACGCCGATGGGCTTCTGCGTCGGGTAGCCCGTCTTCTCCTTGCCGGTCGGCGAGACAATGGTGTGCCACCAGACGTCCGTCGGCAGTTTGCCCCGTTCGACCTTCTCGGGGGTGACGAGGCCTGGTGCCATGTACGGTTCGCGATCGACGGCATCCGAGTTGAAGTAGTACGTCTTCGGATTCTTCACATAGACGAGGATCGTGTCGTGCTTGGTCGGCCACTTGCTCTTCGACTTGGCGCCGTAGTCGTAGGCCCAGATGAGTTCGTTGAGGAACGAGTCGCGCCCGAAGATCGCGTCGAGCAGCACCTTCGCATAGTGGGCTTCACGATAGTCGAGGTGCAGGTAGAGCGTGCCGTCGTCGGCGAGGAGCCGCCAGGCCTCGACGAGCCTCGGCTCGAGAAAAGCCCAGTAGTCGTCGAACGCGTCGTCGTACCGTTTGAGCGCTCCGCGGATCCGCTCGTAGCTCTGGCCCTTGAACCCGAGTTGCCCGCCTCCTCCTGGCTCGGCGCGCACACTGCTGGTCTCGTGTCTCTTCTGCGCCCGACCGGTGTTGAAGGGCGGGTCGATGTAGACGAGGGTGAATGACCCGTCCGGCAGCGTCGGCAGAATGTCGAGGTTGTCACCGGAGTAGACCACGTTGCCGGTCGGCGCCGTCGGCGTGACGGCGCCGAGATCGACGGTGATCGAGACCGTCCCGTCGAGGATGTCGCCGAATCCGTCTCCCGGGATCGGTGCAGGTGCAGGGATCCGGGTCTCGCGGTCGCGCTCCAGCTGGGCCTCATGACGGGTCGGGGCGAAGATCTCGTCGACGATGCCGAGGGCGCCGCCCGTCGTGGTTCCACTCGGCCGCTTGCGCTTGCGGCTGCGCGGGGCGTAGCCCTCGGGCAGCACCTCGTCTGGGGTCAGGTCGTCGCTCACGGCACCCGGTTCAGCCACGCGTCCGTCACGAACTTGGACTCGACGAGAGCCTCTGCAGCTTCATATTCCTCTGGGGTGATGTTCCCGGGCTTCGCGCCGGTGAGGCTGACGAAGGTGTCCTTCATCCGTTCGATGATCTCGGCCCTGCTGAGTCCGGTCTGCGTTCGCAGCGGGTCGACGCGCTTGGCTGCGGACTTTGTTCCCTTGTCGCTGAGCTTCTCCCGGCCGATGCGCAGGACGCGGGCCATCAGCTCGCCGTCCATGTCGTAGCTCATCGTGACGTGGTGCAGCACTGCGCCGTTGCCGAGACGCTTCTGCGCTGCTCCGCCGATCTTGCCGCTCGGGCTCGTGATGTCGTTGAGGGGCTGGTAGCTCGCATCGATGCCGAGCGACTGCAGTGCGGTGAGCACCCAGTCGTCGAGGTAGGCGTAGCTGTCTGCGAAGGTCATGCCCTGCACGAGTTCGGCCGGGACGTAGAGAGAGTAGGTGATGACCTCGCCCTGCTTCATCAGCATCGCCCCGCCGCCTGACACACGCCGTACGACCTCGAAGCCGTTCGCTTTCGCCTGGTCGAGGTCGACTTCGTTCTTCACCGACTGGAAGCTCCCGAGCACGACGGCGGACTCGTCCCATTCCCAGATCCTCAGCGTGGGCCCGCGGCGGCCTGCGCCGACCTCGGCGGTGAGAACCTCGTCCAGGGCGAGGTGCATCCGCGGTGACACCGAGCCGGTGTGGATGAGCTCCCAGTCGAAGTCCTTCCAGTCGGCGGCGCCGGCCAGGGACCGGCGGATCGCGGTGCCGACGGCTTCAGGGCTGAAGCCCAGCAGGGTCGCCCCGTCGGGAAGACCGCGGCGGATCGCGGATGCCAGCGAAGCGGCATCCGTTTCGACAGGCAGTCCGTTGACAGACCTGTTGATGTCGTCGAGGGCCGAATCGGGCTCGAGGAAGAAGTCGCCGGCGAGCCGGAAGTTCGCGATCGCGCCGTCGATGACGTCGAGGTCGACGACGACGAGCTTTCCGCCTGGGACCTTGTACTCACCATGCATGCGTTCAGCCTAGTCTCGGGCATCGGGCGGCAATCCGCTCGGGCGGGAGCAGAATGGGAGTATGACGACTCTCTTCCTGGCCAGGCACGGTGAAACCGTGTGGCACGCCGAACACCGCTACGCCGGACGGGCGGACGTCGAGCTCACCGACAAGGGCCTGCGCGAGGCCGAGTCGCTCGCCCTCTGGGCCGCTGACGCGCGCCTCGATGCCGTCTACTCGTCGACACTGAGCCGGGCGATCCTCACGGCGGAGCCGAGCGCGCGGGCAACAGGTGAGATCGTCGAAACGGATCCCGACCTGGACGAGGTGGGCTTCGGCGTCGGCGAGGGACGAACCCTCGACGAACTCCGTCCGGAGTACTCGGCCGAGGTCGACGCGTTCATCGCGCGCCCGGCGGAGGCCGTCCTGCCCGGCGGCGAGCAGGGACTCAACGGCATCACGCGCTACCTGCGTGCGTTCGACCGGATCGAAGCGGCGTTCCCGGACGGCCGCGTGCTCGTCGCCTGCCACGGCACCGCGCTCAGGCTCACGCTCTGTTCCCTGCTCGGAATCGACCCGAACCGATACCGCGACCTCATGCCGGAGATCCAGAACTGCGCGGTGACGGCCCTGTCATACATCGACGGCAAAGCCCGGCTGTACGCGTTCAATGTGCCGGCAGACGCGGCGGCGCACCGGTACTGAAGCGCGGCACGCGCAGCATCCGCTCGAATCGCCACGACATGCCGTCAACTCGACGATGCGCTCCAGCGCCAACCACATCTCAGGATGCCGTGTGCAGGTCCAGCCACTCCACGAGGTCGGCGATGATCTCGTCGCGGTTCGTCTCGTTGTAGATCTCGTGCCGACAGTCCTGGTAGATCTTCAGCGTCACGTCGCTGAGCTTCGCCCGCTTCACGTACGCGTTGCGCAGCATCGTCAAGCCGCGCGTGCCGCCGAGCGGATCCTCCGACCCACCCTGGATGAGCATCGGGATGTCGCGGGGCATCGTTCTCGGCGGACGCCCGAGATACGTCAACGCCTGCACCGTCGTCCACGCCGGGGTCACCGCGACGTCGAAGTTGTACTTGTCCGCAGCGAACGCCGCCCAGACAGCTTCGTCACGGCTGAGCCACTCGAGCCCGGTGGCCGTCGGCGACTTCCATTTCTTGTTGTAGTTGCCGCTGCCGACTACCCCAAGGACCGAGAGCGATGACCCACTGAGCACAACGGCGTCGTAGATGCTCGTACGGTTGATGACCTTCTGCGCCATGAACGAACCCCAGCTGTGGGCGAGCAGCACGAGCGGAAGGTCGCGGTAGTCCTCGCGCAGATGTTCGCCCACGAGCTGCACCGACGCGAGCGCCGTCTTCGTGGGCTTCTCGCCGAGCTTGCCGACACCGAGGTGGTTGGTTCCGGTCTGCCCGTGGCCCCGGTGGTCGTCGGCGACGACGGTGTACCCGGCGGCATTGAGGTCCGCGGCGAGCGGCCTGTAACGACGTGCGTGCTCGCCGACGCCATGGCTGAGGTGAACGACGGCTTTCGGCTGCGGCACCGCCCAGACGTAGTAGTAGATCGTGACGCCGTGCGCATCGGTGAGGGTCCGGGTTTCGGGGGAGGCGGCATCCGCCCCGGTCTGATCGTCGTCGGTCATTTCCCCAGAGTAGCGGCAGGACCGCCGACCGCCCGGTGAGCACGGTTAATTAGCATCGCTAAGCAGACCTTTACCTTTGCTAACTATTTTGATAGACTGTCTCTCTGTGGCAAAGACAATCGCAGAGCAGGCGTCCGACCTGCGCATGGGCACCTTCAAACTCGCACGGCGCCTCCGCGCCGAACGGGCTGACGACGAACTCAGCGATGGCCAGTTCTCCGTGCTCGGAGGGCTGTACACCCACGGACCACACACCCTGAGCGGCTTGGCCGAACGTGACCATGTCTCTGCCCCGTCGATGAACCGCACGGTGAACTGCCTGGAGGAATCCGGATACCTCACCCGCGTCGCCGACGCCGCAGACAAACGCCGCGTGACGATCGAGCTGACGGATGCCGGAACGGCGATCGTCAAGGAAACCGTCAAGAAGAGAGACGCCTGGCTTCACCACCAGTTGCGCGCCCTCGACCCTGCAGACAGAGAAACCCTGGCGAAAGCCACAGAACTGATGAGGAGAATCGCCACCCAGTGAGTGCAATGTTCCGATCGCTTTCGAGCTACAACTACCGCCTGTGGTTCATCGGCGCCCTCGTGTCGAACATCGGCGCGTGGATGCAGTCGACCACCCAGAGCTGGGTCGTGCTCACCGTCCTGACCGACAACGACGCCGTTGCCGTCGGAATCACGATGGCCCTGCAGTTCGGACCTCAGCTCCTGCTCGTGCCGATCACCGGCCTCATCGCCGACCGTTTCGACCGCCGCAAGATCCTCATGATCACGCAGAGCGCCCTGATGCTGCTCGGCGTCGCCCTCGGCCTGCTCCTCATCCTCGGCCATGCCGAGCTCTGGCACCTCTACGTCTTCGCCCTACTCCTCGGAATCGTCAACGCCGTCGACGGCCCTGCTCGGCAGACCTTCGTCTCCGACCTCGTCGACGAGCACAACATGTCGAACGCTGTCGCTCTCAACTCGGCATCTTTCAACGCGGCACGCATGATCGGCCCAGCACTCGCAGGCCTGCTCATCGTCGTCATCGGCTCCGGCTGGGTGTTCATGGTCAACGCGTTCACGTTCCTCGCCGTGCTCTTTGCGCTCTACAAGCTGCGCGCAAGCCAGCTGCGCAGTCGCCCGCGCGCACCACGCCAGCGCGGTCAGCTCGTCCAGGGCTTCCGCTACGTGATGTCGCGACCCGACCTCGGTGTCATCTTCGTGATCGTGTTCATCATGGGGGCGTTCGGCATGAACTTCCCGATCTTCGCGTCGACCATGGCCGTCGAGCTCGGCGGTGGCGCAGGCGACTACGGCCTGCTCTCGTCGATACTCGCGATCGGGTCACTCACCGGTGCCCTTCTCGCCGCGAGGCGCGACCGGGCACGGATGCGCGTCGTCATCGCGGCCGTCGGCCTGTTCGCGATAGCCGCGTTCACGGCATCCGTCATGCCGACGTTCTGGACGTTCGCCTTCGCCCTCATCTTCATCGGGTTCGCCACGGTCACCATGCTGACGACGGCCAACGCCTTCGTGCAGACGACGACGGATGCCGCGGTGCGCGGCCGCGTGATGGCCCTCTATATGGCCGTGCTGATGGGAGGCACCCCGCTCGGTGCGCCGATCGTCGGCGGAATCGCGAACGCCTGGGGTCCGCGCTGGGCACTTGCCGCTGCCGGTGTCGCCGCGCTGCTCGCCTGCACATTCGCGCTGACCTGGGCCGTGATGGCGCGGAGCCTGCGCGTGCAGCTGCACCCTGACTACCGCTGGCGCCCCGTCGTCACCCACGCGGGCAAGCCGCTGCCGGTGTCGTCGATCGTGCCTGAGGACTTCTCCGAGGAGGTGGCGCTCACGTCGCCGATCTCGCTCCCGGCACTCGCGGGTCAGAAGCCGCGCCCGCGCGTGACAACCTCCGAGATTCCCGCCGGCGCGGGTGTTTCGGCTTCGCGCCGGTGATTTTTCACCCGCGCGAAGCCGGAACGCCAGCGCGAGCCAGCGGGTGTGCCGCTACGACTCGCGCGTGATCTCGACCTTGACGAACAGGCGTGAGCTGAACGGGCCTGCGTAGACCCCGCGCAACGGCGCGACATCCGAATAGTCCCGTCCGCGGCCCACGAGCACGTGGCGGTCGCCGATCTCGATGAGGTTGGTGGGGTCGTACCCACGCCACGATCCGCAGTTCCATTCAACCCAGGCGTGGGATTCGCCGGTGATGGTCTCGCCGATCTCAGCGTTCGGCTTCGGCAGCAGGTAGCCGGAGACGTATCGGGCGGGGATGCCGACCGAGCGGAGGGCGCCGAGCGCGATGTGCGTGATGTCCTGGCAGACGCCCTGCTTGCGGGCCCAGGCGTCCGCCGCCGTGGTCTGCACCCCTGTGACTCCCTGCATGTATGTGACCAGGCGCCCGACAGTCTCGACGATCTCGAGCGCCGCTTCGCACGGGCTTTCGTGCGCGTCGGCGATCTCCCTCGCGAGCGCAGAGAGATCGTCGGGCGGGTCCGAGCGGCGCGTCTGCGACAGCTGCTCCATCGTCTCGATGCTGCGAGCGGTCTGCTGCTCGAGCTGCTCCCAGGTCATCGGATGCTCCGCATGCGGCCTCGGCCGCACCTCGACGAGGCTCGTCGCGGTGAGCGACAGCTCGGTGTGTGGCGTGAGCACTTCGAAAGTGGTCACCTTGGTGCCGAAGTAGTCGACGTAGCTGTGCTGGGATGCCGGCGGGTGGATGTCGATCTGGGACGACAGCACGAACTGGCCGTCTGTCGTCGACGGGAGCATCCGTGCCTCGTTGTATGACGCGTTGACCTGGCCTTCGTAGCTGAAGCCGGTCCGGTGACGGATCCGCAGTCGTTTCACGAGTGTTCTCCGATCCAGCTCGGTTCGGCGTGCGTGGGGAAGAACCGGTGCCTGATCGCCTCCGACGTGTCGAGTGTCACCTGCTGCACGGCGTCCATGTGCGCGGGCAGGTCCTCGAGGACCTCGCCGATGGGCGTGTACTCGAGTTCGCTTCGAGCCTGGCCGAGCAGGCGCTGCGCCTGTCCGCCGACACCGACGCGATTGGTGCGCGGCTCGAGTTCGCGCACGCAGTCCTCGGCCTGGCTCAACGCGAAGAGGATCGATCGGGGGAACAGGCGATCGAGGATGAGGAACTCGGCCGCATTCTTCGAACTCGGCACGCCCCGGTAGGACCGGAGGTAGGCCTCGTAGGCCCCGCAGGAGCGGAGGATGGTGGTCCAGCTCGGACCAGACGCCTCGGTGAGCGACCGTGTGGCGAGGAGCCTGGCGGTCATGTCCGCGCGTTCGATGCTGCGTCCGAGGGTGAAGAACTGCCACGCCTCATCCCTGCTGGTGGCCGAGTCGATGATCCCGACGGCGAGAGCTGCCCGTTCGCGGACCCAGCCGAAGAATTCGTGGACCTTCTCGGTCTGCAGCCGCCGCGGCATCCGTGCGCTGGTGGTGTTGAGGCACTCCCAGAGTTCCGTCGAGACGATCTCGCGGGCACGGCGGGCGTTCTCGCGTGCGGCGGTCAGCGAGTAGGCGATGGATGCCGGCTCGGTGCGGTCGATCGCGAGGTGCTGCAGGACGTCCTGCCTGGCGAGGCTGGTGTCGACGGGCGCGACGCTCCCCATCACGCTGAGCAGGGACCGGCACGCGGAGTCCTCGTCGATCCACGGATCCTCGAGGAGGAGCTGCAGGTGGACGTCGAGGATGCGAGCGGTTCCGTCGCTGCGTTCGATGTAGCGGCCGATCCAGAACAGGCTCTCGGCGATCCGGCTCAGCATGTCGCGTCTCCCGCCTGTTGTTGCTGCTGTTGTTCGTGCTGGTCGCGTCGACCGCGCGGCTCGTCCTGCGGCGAGTGTTCCGGTTCGTGCTGCTCGTCGTAGACGATCGGGAGAGCCTGCGTGACGGTGGCCTGGTCGGCGACGAGACCCTGGATGTCGTGGGGGCCGACAGGAGATCCGCGGCGCCCGACCACCCAGGTGTCCTTCGAGCCACCACCCTGGCTGGAGTTGACGACGAGCTGCCCTTCGGGCAACGCGACGCGGGTGAGCCCTCCCGGCAGGACCCAGATGTCGTCGCCGTCGTTGACGGCGAACGGGCGGAGGTCCGCGTGCCTCGGCCGCATCCCGTCCTCGACGAGGGTGGGGATGGTCGACAGCATGACGACGGGCTGGGCGATCCAGCCGCGCGGATCTTTGCGGAGCCGGGCGGCGAGGTCGTTGAGTTCCTTCTTCGACGCGTCCGGGCCGACGACGAGGCCCTTGCCTCCCGAGCCGTCCACGGGCTTCACCACGAGTTCGTCGAGGCGGTCGAGCACCTCTTCGAGCGCACCGGGATCTTCGAGGCGCCAGGTGTCGACGTTCGGCAGGATCGGCTCTTCGCTGAGGTAGTACCTGATGAGGTCGGGTACGTAGGTGTAGACGAGCTTGTCGTCGGCGACACCGTTTCCGACCGCGTTGGCGATCGTGACGTTTCCGAGGCGCGCGGCGAGCATGAGCCCGGGAGACCCGAGCATCGAGTCGGCCCGGAAGGTCAGTGGGTCGAGGAACTCGTCGTCGACCCTGCGGTAGATGACGTCGACGCGCTGGGGCCCCGAGGTGGTGCGCATGAACACCTTGCCGCCCGAGCAGAAGAGATCGCGACCCTCGACAAGCTCGACGCCCATCAGCCGGGCGAGCAGCGTGTGCTCGTAATACGCGGAGTTGTAGACGCCAGGGGTCAGCACGACGACGTTGGGCTCTTCGATACCGTTCGGCGCGCTGGCCCGAAGGGCATGAAGCAGCTTGTTCGGGTAATCCCCGACCGGGCGCACGCGCATCGAGACGAAGAGTTCTGGCAGGGTCTGTGCCATCACCCGGCGGTTGGAGATGACGTAGCTCACGCCGCTCGGCACGCGCACGTTGTCCTCGAGCACCCGCATCTTGCCTGCGCCGTCACGGATGAGGTCGATCCCGGAGACCTGGATGCGCACGTTGTTGGCGCTCACGATGCCTGCCGCCTGGCGGTGGAAGTGACTCGACGAACTGATCAGGCCGGCGGGGATGACGCCGTCACGGACCGCGTTCTGCCGGCCGTAGACATCCGCGAGGAACATTTCGAGGGCGCGCACCCTCTGCTTGATCCCGCCCTCGATCTCGGTCCACTCGTCCTGCTGGATCACACGCGGAACGGCGTCGAGCGGGAACGGCCGTTCTTCACCGGCGAAGTCGAAGGTGACGCCCTGAGCGAGGTACGAGCTGGCAAGCGCATCCGTGCGGCCCCGCAGCTCCGTCTGGGTCATCTGGGCGAGGCCCGCGTAGATCTCGCGGTAGGCGTCTCGAGACTCCGCAGCATGCCCTGGCGCGGGGGGATCCTGGAACATTTCGTCGAACGGCGTCTCGCCTGTGGCGCTGACGCGTGGTGCAAGGGTGCCGCCGTAGCCGTCAAAGAGATCCGCCATGGACCGAGCCTAACGGTGTGCATGTTGCCGGGGTGTTTCGCGATCAGACGCGGGGATCCGTGGAGTCGCGGACGACGAGCTCGGGCTGGAACACGACGTGCTCGTGTTCGAAGTCCTCGGGCGCGGCGGCCTCCCTGATGAGGAGATCGACGGCCGTGTGGCCGATCAGAGCACTCGGCTGGCGGATAGACGAAAGCGGAACCACAGCAGCGGACGCGAAGTCGATGTCGTCGTATCCGATCAGGGCGACGTCGTGAGGTACGCGGACCGTCCCCAGCATGTTGAGGGCCTGCAGAACGCCCATCGCGAGCAGGTCGTTCGCGGCGAAGACGCCGTCCGGCCGGGACTCGGGGCTGCGGTCGCGGATGCCTTCTCCTGCATGGCGTCCCTGCAACACAGTGAGGGCATCCGTTTCGAGGACCTCGAGTTCGGCACCGGGCGTCTCGTCCACGGCGCGGCGCGCCCCGGCAAGCCGATCAGCGACCTGGCGCAGGCTGTCCGGTCCGCCGACGAAGGCGATCCGGCGCCTGCCGGTGTCGAGGAGATGCCGCACGGCCAGGTATCCGCCGGCGACGTCGTCGACAGAGACCGAGGAGAACCGCTCGTCGTCGGTCTGCCGGTCGACGAGGACGGCTGGGATACCCCGGCGGAGGAGCCGTTCGAGCCTGGCGCTCTCATCACCCACCGGGGTGATGAGCACGCCGTGGACGCGCTGTTCCTCGAACAGATCGAGGTAAGACTTCTCGCGATCACTGTTCTCGTCGCTGTTGCCGAGGAGGACTGTGAGGCGCTCTTCGGCGGCCCGGTCCTCCGCACCCCTGGCGACGTCGGTGAAGAAAGGGTTGGAGACGTCGAGGACGATCATGCCGATGCTGTGGCTCCGCCCGGCGCGAAGCTGCCTGGCGGCATCGTTTCGCACGAAGCCGAGTTCGTCGATCGCCGCGTGCACACGCTCGATGGTGGCGGGCGACACCTTGTCAGGACGATTGAGGACGTTCGAGACCGTGCCGACGGACACGCCGGCGCGCTTGGCGACGTCACGCACGCTCATCGACGCCATCTCAACCTCCCCGCCCTGTCGAGCCATAGCCTATGGCACCGGATCTGAAACGTGTCACGGTGCCCGATCTTGACGGCGGAGCGATGGGACACGTATATTCGGATCATGCTTTTGAAACGATTCATGGCAGCAAGGATGCTTCCGTGCCGTCTCGCTCTCCGTGACACCTGCGAGGTGGGCTGAGATGGAACGAGTCTGTTTCCAGTTGCAGGTGAAGCCCGACCGGATTCCTGAGTACACCGAACGCCACCGGGCGATCTGGCCGGACATGGCGGAGGCGCTCAGGGCGACGGGCTGGAACAACTATTCGCTGTTCCTCCGGCCCGACGGCCAGCTCATCGGATACTTCGAGACGGAGTCGCTCGAGGCGGCCCAGGCCGGAATGGCCGCGACCGAAGTCAACGGCCGCTGGCAACGCGAGATGGCCGGTTTCTTCGAGGGTCTCGACACAGCTCCTGACGAAGGCTTCACACGCATCCCCGAGATCTTCCACCTCGAAGACCAGCTCGACGACCCAGGCATCCGTTCATCCGCAGATCCCATCACCACCGGCACCACAAGCACAGAGAAGTGACACCATGACGACATTCGACTCCATCGCCGACCAGCTCGCCCAGCAGGCCATCGAGCTCCCCTCGTGGGCATTCGGAAACTCGGGCACGCGCTTCAAGGTCTTCGGCACGCCCGGAACGCCCCGCACCATCCAGGAGAAGCTCACCGATGCGGCACAGGTCAACACGCTGACCGGCCTCGCCCCGAAGGTGGCCCTCCACATCCCGTGGGACAAGGTCGACGACTACGCGGCCCTCCGCGAGTTCGCCGGAGAGCTGGGTGTCGAGCTCGGCACCGTCAACTCGAACACGTTCCAGGACGACGAGTACAAGTTCGGCAGCCTGACGCACACCGACGCGGCTGTCCGCCGTAAGGCGATCGACCACCACTTCGACTGCATCGACGTGATGCACGCCACCGGTTCGAGCGACCTGAAGATCTGGCTCGCCGACGGCACCAACTACCCGGGCCAGGGCGACATCCGCGGACGGCAGGAGCGACTCGCCGACTCGCTGCAGCAGATCTACGCCCGCCTCGGCGACGACCAGCGCCTCGTGCTCGAGTACAAGTTCTTCGAGCCGGCGTTCTATCACACGGATGTTCCCGACTGGGGAACCTCGTACGCTCATGTGACAGCGCTCGGCGAGAAGGCGATGGTGTGCCTGGACACCGGTCACCACGCCCCAGGCACTAACATCGAGTTCATCGTCGCCCAGCTTCTGCGCCTCGGCAAGCTCGGGTCGTTCGACTTCAACTCCCGGTTCTATGCGGACGACGACCTCATCGTCGGCGCCGCGGACCCGTTCCAGTTGTTCCGCATCCTGTTCGAAGTCGTGCGCGGTGGCGGATACGGCCCCGACAGCCCCGTCGCGTTCATGCTCGACCAGTGCCACAACGTCGAGGACAAGATCCCCGGCCAGATCCGCAGCGTTCTCAACGTGCAGGAGATGACCGCACGGGCACTTCTCGTCGACCGCCTCGCACTGACCGCGGCGCAAGACGCGGGTGACGTTCTCGGAGCGAACGCGATCCTGATGGATGCCTTCTACACGGATGTCCGCTCCGACCTCGCTGCCTGGCGTGAGTCCCGCGGTCTTCCGGCCGACCCGATGGCTGCGTACGCGGCATCCGGATACCAGTCGAGAATCGCCGCAGAACGCGTCGGCGGGCAGCAGTCCGGCTGGGGCGCGTAGACGCTCCACGATCGTTCTGGCGAGTTATCCACAGTCTGGCCGCGACGGGTGTGTGACGCGCCTGAATGTCAGTGGTCGGTGGTTCACTTGTGGCATGAAAGCACAGGTCAGCGATCGATTCCCGGTCTCCGCGGTGCGCGCGCCTGGCCGTGATGCAATGTCGGTGGTCGGTGGTGGAATAGAGCCATGAAAGAACCAGCCGCCACCTCCGATCCGGCAGTGTCCGCGCTGTCGCGTTCGGAATCAACACTGTCGGGTTCGATCGTGTGGCTGGCCGTTCGACAGACGTTCGGTGGTGACCCCGAGTTGTGACTGCTCCGGTCAGCGTCCTCCAACCGGCATCGGATGTGCCGGTGGAGGAGCTGGCGCTTGACCGGTTGGGAGAACAGCTCGCCGAGGCGATCGACACCCTCGATCTGGATCATCTCGACCGGCTGACCGGTGACGGTGTGCTGAGCGTGTTGTCGAAGACCGCAGCACTCGGGCGCGGGATCGAGGCGATCCTCGCCGCAGCGGCCAACGAGGTCGCGGTCAGGTCGGATCCGGTCCGCGGCAGTGCGGGGCTCGCGGCCCGGTTGAACTTCGCCCGGCCGTCACATCTGGTGGAGTTGGTCGCCGGGGTGTCGGCGTCGACGGCGGCGCGGTTGATCCGGGTCGGCTCCCGCACCTCACCTCGGGCGACGGATGCCGGGCTGCCGTTACCGCCACTGTTCCCGGCCGTGGGGGACGCGTTCCGGGCCGGGTTGATCGGGATCGAGACCGCTGATCTGATCAGCAAAGAACTCAGCACGGCAGCGCCCCGCGCAGACGTCGACGGCCTCGCGGTCGCCGAACAGATCCTGATCGGCCAGGCGACCGGCAGCGGCACCGATCTGGGCCTGCCGCTGCCACCGGACCTCGTCGCTGTGCAGGCGAGACAATGGCGCGACCGGCTCGACCAGGACGGCATCGAACCACGAGCCGAGAAAGCATTCCAGAACCGGGACTTCTGGATCTCGAACACCACGACCAACGGGCTGGTCCGCTTCGGCGGCCAGGTCACCGTCGACGTCGGCGCGAAACTCCGCGCCCTGTTCGACGCCGTGCTCAGCCCCCGCACGGCGCCCAGGTACCTGACCGGCGACCCCTCGAACTCCGGCGACGCTGACAAACCCACCGGCACCACCGAGCGCAACGAACCGCGAGAGACCCGCACCCCAGGCCAGATCCGCGCCGACGTCTTCGCCGCGATGATCGACTCACTCGCCCGCTCCACCGATGCCCCCACCGTCTCAGGCGCAGCACCCACCGTCATCGTCACGGTCACCGCAGAAGTCCTCAAGAACGAAAACGGCACCGGCACCGGCACCGGCACCGGCACCGGCGAGATCATCGGAGAGTCAGACCCGATTCCCTACTCCACGATCAAACAAATCCTCTGCGACAGCAGCGTCCTCCCCGCGATCATCGATCCCGACGGAGCCCTCATCGCCCTCGGCACCGAGAATCGGCTGTTCGACCGCACCCAACGCCTCGGAATGATCGCCCGCGACGGACCCACCTGCGGCATCCCCGGGTGCACCATCCCCGCGTCCGCATGCGAGGCCCACCACATCATCGAGTACTCCGACGGTGGGCCGACCCACACCGACAACGGCGCCCTCTACTGCTGGTTCCACCACCGCATGATCGACACCGGCGTCTTCTCCGTCACCATGATCGACGGGAGGCCGGTCGTCACCTTCCCCGACTGGCTGAAGCGGAAACCCTACTTCCACTGACCAGGGCGCTGATCGCCTCAACGCGAAGCATCCCCGACGACGAGACGTTGTCCGGTCGATGCGCCCGCCTCGCCGGAGTCGTGTCCAGCGGTTCTGCCCCGTCAGCCCACGCGGTCGAGGAAGACCAGAACGCGTTCAGTGAGCATCGCCGCGTCCGCCTCGTCGTACGACGCGAGGCTGCTGTCAGCGAACAGGTGCTCGCCGCCCGGATAGAGGAACAGTTTGGCGTCTTCCGCCTCCTCGACGAGTGCCCGCGCGGCATCGATGTCTCCCGAGTCCACGAATTCCGGGTCGGCGTCCTTGCTGTGGATCTGAACCGGCACGCCTGCCGGCCACGAACCGAACTCACCAGTCGGCAGGCAGCCGTGGAAGAAGAGGGCTCCGTGCGCGCCAGGCCGGGTCTGCGCGAGGTACTGCGCGGGCATCACTCCGAGCGAGAAGCCCGCATAGACCAGCCGGTCAGGGAGGCCCACGGCTGCCGCCCGACCACGTTCGAGAACGGTGTCGAAGCCCATCTTCTGCACGTACGCCATGCCGTCGTCCAGCTCCTCGAACGTGTGCCCGTCGTAGAGGTCAGGCAGGTGGACGACGTGCCCGGCCTGCCTCAGCGTCTCGGCGAACGCCTTCACCCCTTCGGTCAGGCCCTGGGCGTGGTGGAACAGCAGAATTTCAGTCACGGTCAACCCTTCGCTCGGCGCCCCTCCGGGCACATCTGACGATTATGGTCCGCCAGCCGCCACCCGGTACAGGGGTTGAGGCTGGGCGTCAGGTTCGCTCCGTGCCTCAGATGCCGCCGTACTTCCGTTTCGTCAGTCCGTTCAGCAGCGAGGCGAACACGAGCACGAGACCCAGCGCGAGCAGCTGCACCTGGACTCCGTCGTTCCCAGGGAACGCCAGCAGGATGCCCGCATTGAGCCACACGATGAGTACGGTGGCCAGCACGACGCCGGCCACCCGGCCGATCCCGCCGGTGATGGCAACGCCACCGAGCACGGCGATGGTGATCGCGGGGAGGGCCATGCCGTTTCCGCTCGTCCCGGCATCCGGTCTCGCCGACGCGAACTGCGCCACGGTGACGATCCCGACGAGCCCGGAGATGACGCCGGAGAGGATGTACACGACGAGACGGTTCGGCCGGACGTTGATGCCCGCCCACGCCGCCGCTGTGTCGTTCGTGCCTGCGGCGTACACCCGGCGCCCGAACGTCGTCTTGTTGAGCAGCACCCAGACGACGATGATGACCGGGATGAGGAAGGTGAAGATCCCGAGCGGCACCAGCGGCAGCGATCCGCCGATCAGGGGAAGCTCGATCGCCTTCGCGGCCGAGTAGAAGGCCTGGATCTCGGTCGAGTTCACCGGCTTCTGATCACTCCAGACGAGCGCGATCGAACGGTACGCGTAGAACGTCGCGAGGGTGGCGATCAGGGGCGGGAAACCGACGTAGGCGACGAGGAAACCGTTGATCCCCCCGAGGATGCCACCGAGCACGACAGCGAAGATCATCGCGGCCACGAGATTCCAGCCCCACAACCCGTAAGACATCCCGAATGCGACTCCGGTGACCGACACCATCGACCCGACGGACAGGTCGATGCCTCCCCGGCCGGAGAGGATCACGAACAGCTGTGCCAGCCCCAGCATGGCGAGCGGGACGGCGTTGATGAGCGACGCGGCCAGGTAGTCGGAGTTGTACGACCCGCTCAGCGCACCGGTCGAGTCGAGGATCGTCATGACGACCAGGAGCACGACGATGAGCACGGCGAGCAGGACGATGCGCTGGGTCAGGAGCGCCTCGAGCGCCCGCGAGCCGAGGCTCCGCTTCTCCGCCGTCGTTCCGGGCTTCTCGACGGTCGATGTGGCGCTCATGCTTTCCTCCTCCGTGCCCGCTCGCGGAGCAGGTCGGTGCCGACGGCGATGATGATGAACAGGCCCACGAAGAGGTTCGCGAGCTGGGAGGGCCAGCCGAGCTGGGTGACTCCCGACGTCACTGTCTGGACGAGGATCGCACCGAGCAGCGTTCCGATGACCGATCCCCGCCCGCCGAGGATCGACGTGCCACCGATGACGACGGCCGCGATGACCGCGAGCTCCCGTCCGGCACCGACACCCTGGTCGAGTGTCGACGTTCCTGCCGCGATGAGGAAGCATGCCCCGATTCCGACGAGCGCACCGGTGATGGCATAGGCGAGGAGTACGCGAGGCTGCACCTTCACACCCGCGAGACGTGCCGCGTTGGCATTGCCTCCGATGGCGAAGAGATGACGACCGCCAGCGGTGTGCCTGAGATACCACCAGCCAAGGATCACGACGATGACCGTGATGGCGAAGCTGTGCGGGATGCCGAGGGTGCGTCCTGCCTCGCCGCGACCGAAGACGTCGAGTGTGGCAGGGATGTTGTTGACCGTCGAGGAGCCGAACACGCGGAGGGCGAAGAACTGGAAGATGTTCGCCGTACCGAAAGTGATGATGATGGCGTGGACACGGCCGTAGGCGATGAGCGTTCCGTTGATCAGGCCGAGGATGAGCCCGAGGACCATGCTGGCTCCGACGGCGACCAGCAGGGGGACGTCGTAGTTGACGAGCAGCTTCGCGGTCACCACGGCGCAGAGGGCGATGGCGCCTCCGACCGAGACGTCGATGCCCGCCGTGATGATGATGAACGTCATCCCGACGCCGATCAGGGCGAGCGGAGCCACGGAGACGAGAAGAGGCTGGATCGACGACGGGCTGAGGAACGACGGCGTGAAGATGCCCAGGAGCACCCAGAGCACGGCGATCACGGCGACGAGAACGAGTTCCTGCCCGGTCACCGGAGGTGGGAGGATCCTCCGCGCAACGGGCTTCACGGCCTCGGGCGGCTTCTGGTCGAGAACGGTCATCGGGAGTCCTCCTGGTGTTGCTCGCCCGCTGCCGCCGCGAGGATCTGGACCTGCGTGGCATCCGGGGCGAATTCGCTGACGATCTCTCCCCCGCGGACGACGAGGATGCGGTCGGAGATCCTCTGCACCTCGCCGAGGTCGCTGGTGACGACGAGCACGGCCGTGCCCTCGGAGGCAAGACCGTCGATGATCCGGTGGATCTCTTCCTTCGCCCCGACGTCGACACCCTGTGTCGGTTCGACGAGGACGAGGAGCTCGGGCCGGTTGACGAGCTGCCTGGCGAGAACGACCTTCTGGGCGTTTCCACCGGACATGGCGCTGATCGGCTGCTTCTCACTCGGCGTCTTCACCGACAGCCTGCTGATGAACTCGCGGGCGATCTCACGCTCGCGGCGTCGTTCGACCCACCCGCGGAGACGGGAGAGCATCCCGAGCTCACCGACGGTGATGTTGAAGGCGATGCTCTGGAACGAGAACGAGCCCTGCGCGCTGCGGTTGGCCGGGAGCAGGTGGATGCCGAGCTTCTTCGCCTGGGACGGCCGCTTCATCCGGACGGTCTGATTCTTCACCCGGATGCTTCCGCCTGTCGGCCGTTCCATTCCATAGACCGAGCTGGCGATCTCACCGGCACCCGAACCGATGAGGCCGTAGAGCCCGACGATCTCACCGGCGCGGACCGTGAGGCTGATGTCATCGAAGTGCTTGTCGAGGTGAAGCTTGTCGAGCTCGAGCACGACGTCACCGAACGTCGCGGATTCGGCGGATCTCGATTCGGCGAGCACGCCACCGACCATGAGTTCAGCGATCTCGCGGACACTCAGCTCACCGATCGGCCGCGTGGTGATGGTCTCGCCGTCGCGCATCACGGTGACCACGTCTGCGATGCGGAAGAGTTCGTCGAGCCGGTGGGAGATGTAGATGACTGCGACACCCGTCGCCGTCAGCTTGCGGATCACCGAGAAGAGCACGTCGATCTCGGAGTCGGTGAGGATGGCGGACGGTTCGTCGAGGATGAGCACAGAGGCGTCACCCGCGAGGGCCTTGGCGATGGACACCTGCTGCTGTTGCGCGATCGAGAGGGCGCCGACGACCTCGGTGGAGATGGTGTCGGGGAGCCCGACGGTGTCGAGCAGGCTGTGCATCGCGTCGGCCTGGGCCGACCAGTCCACGCGGATGCCCTTCTTCAGCTCACGTCCGACGAAGACGTTCTCGGCGACGCTGAGCTCGGGGAAGAGCTGCGGCTCCTGGTAGACGGTCTGCACACCGAGAGCGATGGCATCCGTCGTCGACGCGATCGAGACCGCTTCACCGTCGAATTGCAGTGAACCGGCGTCTGCGCGCTCGGCCCCTGCCACGATCTTGATCAGCGTGGACTTGCCCGCGCCGTTCTCGCCGACGAGCGCGTGCACCGTACCCGGTGCGACACTCATGTCGGCATTCCGGATGGCGCGGACACCTCCGTAGCTCTTGACCACTCCTGAGAGCGCCACGCGTGGCACCGTCGCCACGGTTTCGCTTGCGTTCGGCATGGGTTCCTCACTGCTTCTGGGACGGGAGGGAGCCGGAGGGGTACGGTCGGGCCGAACCCCTCCGGCGGTCATTCACCTTTAGTAGTCGAAGTCGTCGACGTTCTCGGTGGTGATGCGGAGCGGCGGGCCGAGGAGGAGAACCTTGGTCTCCTCGTCGTACTCGACCTCGGGCAGGGCCTCGCTGACGTCGTTCGTCGCTTCGAACTCGTTGCCTTCAGCGAGCTGGAGTCCTGCCCACGCCGTCAGGTAGCCGAGTGCCTCGACGTCCCAGAGGATGGACGCACTCGAGGAACCGTCCTCGAGGTACGGCTTCATGGACTGCGGCGTTCCGAGTCCGACAGTGAAGACCGTTCCGGTCTTTCCGGCGTCCGAAACCGCCTGGGCGACACCGGGCGCGGACGAGGTGCACTCGCCGACGAGACCGGTGAGGTCAGGGTGCGCGTTCATGAGGTCGGTGGCCATCGATGTCGCGACGGCCTGGTCCTCTCCTGCGTACACGATGTCGACGATTTCGGCGTCCGGGTACTTCTCCGCGGTGTAGGCCTCCTGGACCTCGATCCACGCATTGAGGTTCGCGGCGGTCTCACCACACGACACGATCGCGTACTTGCCCGCCCCACCCATGGCCTCGAGCAGCGCGTCGGTCAGTCCCTGGCCGATGCCCTCGACCGATGCCTGGTTGACGAACACCTCGCGCACCGAGTTCGGCGCATCCGTGTCACTGGTCGCGACCGCGATTCCGGCATCGGCCGCTTCCTGCAGGAGTGGAGCCATCGAGTCGGGGTCGTTCGGCGCGACGATGAGCGCATCGACACCCTGCTGGATGTACGAGCGGACGATGTCGGCCTGGGCGGCGGCATCCGCCGTCGTCGGGCCCTGATAGAGCCACTCGATCCCGAGTTCCTCTGCTGCGGCCTTTCCTCCGGCGTTCATCGCCTCGAAGTACGGGATGCCCTGGAGTTTGGGAACGAACGCGACCGAGACCTTCTCGTCGCCTCCTCCACCGGCATTGTCGTCTCCTCCTCCGTCACCACGGCTCGTACATGCTGTTGTGACGAGGGCTGCAGTCAGCGCAAGGGCGCCGAACGCGAGTGCTTTCCTTTTCAACATTGGGTTGCCTCTTTCTGGTGGTGACCCTGGCATCCCTGCCGGGCCGGATTGAGCGCGACGGTTCCGCCGCTGGGGGTCGTTTGCCGGGGATCCGGCTCGCCGTGTCATGCCGTCATGCTTTCGCCGTGCTGCCCGCCGGGGTGCGACACCGGGACGGTGACGATCTCGACGTTCGAGTCGTTCCACGCGGCAACGAAGCCCGGGTCGACAGCGTCGTCCGTGTAGAGGGCGGTGATGCCGTCAGGTCCGACGAAGGGGTGGAGCCCGAAACCCTGGGTCTTCGACGAGGTGAACAGGCCGATGACCGAATCGCACGCTCGCACGAGGCCCTTCTTGAACTCGCTCTCCTCAGTGGAGAGCTCGAGCAGGCCGAGCGTCCTGGACACGCTCGCGACGCCGAAGAACCCGGCCTTGATCCGCCCGCGGCCCTCGAGAACGTCGGAGAACGCTCCGACCACCGAGTGGGATGCCCGGCGAAGCACACCGCCGGGAATGACCACAGTGGCGTCCGAGCGTTCCATCAGGAGGGTCGCCGTCCGCATGCTGTTGGTGACGACCATCAGACCGGAGCGGGAGAGAAGCTCGGCTGCGAGGTAGTGGCTCGTGGTCGACGAATCGATCGCGATGACGTCGCCGTCGCTCACGAGCTTCGCGGCGGCAACAGCGATGGCGTGTTTCGCATGGGAATCCGACCGGAGACGGGTCTCGAACGCTCCCTCATCCCGCGGAGCAGCGACGGCGCCCCCGCGCACCCGGCGAAGGAGGGACCGGCGCTCCAGGAGATCGAGGTCCTTGCGGACGGTGACAGGAGAGACGCCGAAACGGCGGGCGAGGTCGTTCACGGTCACACGGCCGGCCGCATGGAGTTCGTCGAGAATGATCTCTTCTCGCACGAAGTCGTAACGACTCATGGGGCCCTCCAGCCGGCGACAGTGACGAACTCTTGAGGATTGCTCTCGAAATTCAAGCCCAAAAGACAATTCGCGTCAATAAACGAAACCAAAAAGATACAAACGACTTGCGTTGTCCTGACCTCAGCTCGCCAGCCCCGCAGGTGCGACCGCCGCCTGGCGCTGTAGCATTTCAGGCGAAGCGAGGAGCAGCAGATGGCAACGACATCGACCGTCGACGCGGAGTCACGTCGTGAGCGCCTCCTCGAAATCCTCAGCGCAGACGGCATCATCCGCCTGGATGCCGCAGCCGAGCGCCTCGGCGTCTCGGCGATGACCGTGCGCCGCGACCTCGCCGACCTCGAAACCGAAGGGCAGCTCCGCCGGGTCCGTGGAGGGGCAGTCCCGTCGCTGAAGCCCCGGTCCTTCCTCGAACGGATGTCGACGGGAGCGGACGCGAAACTCGTCATCGCCGACAAGGCACGCACCCTGATCCCCGCATCCGGTGCTGCGGCTTTCGACGCGTCGTCGACCGTCGGGACTTTCCTGTCCCGCTTCGACGGGGCATCCGATCTCTCGATCGCGACGAACTCGTACGAGAACTTCCAGGTGGCGCGTCGACTCCCAGGGGTCACCGCGTTGCTTGTGGGCGGCGAAGCCGAGGAACGGACGGACAGTTTCGTCGGCCTTCTGGCGTGCCAGGCCGCCGCATCGCTGCACTACTCGCGGTTCTTCACATCGTCAGCTGCGGCAGATCCTGAGCGCGGAACGAGCGAGGTCACTCTCGCTGAGACGCAGGTGAAACTGGCCTTCGTGGATGCGTCTGACGAAACCGTGCTGCTGATCGACTCGACGAAACTCGGTCAGCGTGCGCTGGCCCGGGCGCTCGACTGGGAAAGGATCTCGACCATGGTGACCGAACTCGATCCGGCCGATGAGCGGCTCGAGCCCTACCGGGAGCTCACGGACCTCCTCTGAATTCTTGACTCCGGGGATCACGGCTGTTACTTTTTGTAACAGTTAACACAAACAAACACCGGGAGACGGCCAATGACGAACGACACCGCAGCGGAATTGATCGCGCGCAGCAACAGGCTCGGAGCCGATCCCCGGAACACGAACTACGCCGGCGGCAACACGTCGGCCAAGGGCACCGCCATCGACCCGGCGACCGGCGAGGACGTCGAGCTCCTCTGGGTCAAAGGCTCCGGGGGCGACCTCGGCACCCTCACCGAGCAGGGCCTTGCGGTCCTGCGCCTCGACCGGATGCGTGCGCTGACCAACGTCTACCCCGGTGTCGACCGCGAAGACGAGATGGTCGCAGCTTTCGACTACACCCTCCATGGCAAGGGCGGTGCAGCTCCGTCGATCGACACCGCGATGCACGGCCTCGTCGACGCGGCGCACGTCGACCACCTGCACCCGGACTCCGGCATCGCCATCGCGACCGCCGCAGACGGCGAAGAGCTCACGAAGACGATCTTCGGCGACAGAGTCGTCTGGGTGCCCTGGCGCAGGCCGGGCTTTCAGCTCGGACTCGACATCGCGGCAATCAAGGCCGAGAACCCGGATGCCGTCGGCTGCATCCTCGGCGGACACGGGATCACCGCGTGGGGCGACACGAGCGACGAAAGCGAGAGGAACTCCCTCTGGATCATCGACACGGCCGCAGAGTACATCGCAGCGAACTCGCGTCCGGAACCGTTCGGCCCTGAGCTCGACGGTTACGGCGCCCTCCCCCTCGCCGAACGTCGCGCCAAGGCCGCCGCCCTCGCGCCGACCCTCCGCGGCCTCGCATCGACGGACAAGCCTCAGGTCGGCCACTTCACCGACCACGCCGTCGTCCTCGACTTCCTGGCCAGCGCAGAGCACCCTCGACTCGCCGCGCTGGGCACGAGCTGCCCCGACCACTTCCTCCGCACCAAGGTGAAGCCGCTTCTCGTCGACCTGCCGGCATCCGCATCGGTGGAGGAGACGATCGAACGCCTCACAACTCTCCACGAGGAGTACCGCAACGACTACCAGGCCTACTACGACCGCAACGCGACGGCTGATTCCCCCGCGATCCGCGGCGCGGACCCGCTGATCGTTCTCGTTCCCGGCGTCGGCATGTTCAGCTACGGCGCCAACAAGCAGACCGCCCGCGTCGCGGGCGAGTTCTACATCAACGCGATCAACGTGATGCGCGGCGCCGAGGGGCTCTCGACCTACGCACCGATCGATGAGGCCGAGAAGTTCCGCATCGAGTACTGGGCTCTCGAGGAAGCCAAGCTGCAGCGCATGCCGAAACCGAAGCCGCTCGCGACGCGCGTCGCGCTGGTGACCGGGGCGGCGTCTGGAATCGGGAAGGCCATCGCCACCCGACTCGCCGCCGAAGGCGCCTGCGTCGTCATCGCCGACCTGTCGCTCGAGAAGGCGCAGGAAGCCGCGGCGGAGATCGGAAACACGGATGTCGCCATCGGCGTCGCCGCAGACGTCTCAAGCGAGAAGGCGGTGCAGTCGGCGATCGACGCCGCCGTGCTCGCGTTCGGCGGGCTCGACCTCGTCGTGAACAACGCCGGGTTGTCGCTGTCGAAGTCGCTGCTCGACACGACCGAGGCGGACTGGGATCTGCAGCACAACGTCATGGCCAAGGGCTCGTTCCTCGTCTCGAAGGCGGCCGCCCGCGTGCTCATCGACCAGAAACTCGGCGGTGACATCATCTACATCTCGTCGAAGAACTCGGTCTTCGCCGGCCCGAACAACATCGCCTATTCGGCCACGAAGGCGGACCAGGCTCACCAGGTCCGGCTGCTCGCCGCCGAGCTCGGCGAGTACGGCGTCAAGGTGAACGGCATCAACCCCGACGGCGTCGTCCGCGGTTCCGGAATCTTCGCCTCCGGCTGGGGTGCGAACCGGGCCAAGACCTACGGCATCGAGGAAGAGGACCTCGGCAAGTTCTACGCCCAGCGCACCATCCTCAAGCGTGAGGTCGTTCCTGAGAACGTCGCCAACGCTGTGTTCGTCCTCTGCACGAGCGACCTCTCGCACACGACCGGGCTCCACATCCCGGTGGATGCCGGCGTCGCTGCCGCGTTCCTCCGATGAGCGTGCACCCACTCACTCCTTCCGGACGCACTCATCCGTTACGCCGCGTGAGTACGTCCGGAACAGGTGACTACGTGGCGACGGACAGGTCCGCTTCGTGAGCGCCGCCAGCGGGACCGTCGCGGCCGTCGACCTCGGCGCGACGAGCGGCAGGGTCATGCTCGGCCACGTCGGCCCTGACGTGTTGCGGCTCGAGCCTGTGCACCGGTTCCCGAATGGACCGACAACCACTGACGACGGACTGCACTGGGACGCGACGGGGCTGCTCAGTGCTGTCGTCACCGGTCTCACCGAGGCCGCACGGCGCGACCCGGGCATCCGGAGCGTCGGCATCGACTCGTGGGCGGTGGACTACGCCCTCCTGTCGGATGGACGGATGCTTTCCGAGCCGTTCCACTACCGCGACGACCGCAACGACCGAGGCGTCGCCGACGTTCACTCCCGTGTCCCGTTCGCCGAGCTGTACGGCCAGAACGGGCTGCAGTTCCTGCCGTTCAACACGCTCTACCAGCTGGCAGCAGACAGGCCCAGGCTCCACGATGCCGACTCCGTTCTGCTCATCCCCGACTTCCTCGCCAACCGGCTGACCGGCTCCCGCAGCGCGGAGGTGACCAACGCGTCGACGACGGGACTGCTCTCGCGCGACGGCAGCTGGAACGACGATCTCATCGCCCGCCTCGGCTTCCCCAGGAACATCTTCCCGCCGCTCGTGAAGCCGGGCACAGTGCTCGGCACCCTGCTGCCCGCCGTGGCCGCCGAAACCGGACTCTCCGCCCAGACACCGGTCACAGCCGTCGGATCGCACGACACGGCATCCGCCGTCGTGGCCGTGCCCATGACGACAAGCCAGGCGGCCTGGATCTCCTGCGGAACCTGGGGACTCGTCGGCCTCGAACTCGACCGCCCCGTTCTCACCGAGGCCAGCAGGGAAGCCAACTTCACCAACGAGGGCGGCGTCGACGGTCGCGTCCGGTTCCTCCACAACGTCATGGGACTCTGGCTCCTGAGCGAATCCGTGCGCACCTGGGAGCGCGAATCAGGCGAGACGATCGACCTCCCTGCGCTCCTCGCCCAGGCCGCGGCGGTCACAGCGCCCATGCCGGTGTTCGATGCGGATGACCCGCGCTTCCTGCAGCCGGGCGACATGCCCGGGCGCATCGCCGAGGCACTCACCGAACACGGCCAGCCCGTGCCGCGGTCGAAAGCAGAGTTCGTACGCACCATTCTCGAGAGCCTCGCGGATGCCTTCGCGCGCGCCGTGCACACGGCATCCGCTCTCGCGAACACCCCGGTCGACGTCATCCACGTCGTCGGGGGTGGGTCGCTGAACACGCTCCTCTGCCAGATCACCGCCGACCGGGCGGGACTCCCTGTGCTGGCCGGACCGGTCGAGGCCACCGCGCTGGGGAACGTCCTGGTGCAGGCGCGAGCCGTCGGATTGCTCACGGGCGATCTCGAGTCGATGCGGGCGCTCGTGGCGCGCTCGTTCGAGCCCGTGCGCTTCGAGCCGCTGGGCCGCTGACCCGGGCTGTTCCGAACGTCGGAGATGTGACGCCTCAGGCCGCGGATCGAGACGAACGACGGCATTCTGCGGAGAATCTCCGACGTTACGCACGCCCGCCGGAGTGCCCTCTGCTCGGCGGCTAAGGGACGAGCAGGACGATCCCGGTGATCGCACTCGCCACAGCCAGGAGCACGGCGATCGTGACGAGGATGAGGTGGACGGTGAGGAACGTCGTCCGCTTCCCGGCTGAATCGCGTGCCCGGGGATCGCGCATCACCCGCCGGAGGAACTGCGGCCACGCGATGAGGTTGAAGACGGCATTGGCCAGCAGGAGCACGGCCACGAACGGGGATTCCATCCCTCGAACCTACAGCGGTGCGGGCGGACGATCGCCAAGCACCTCGCCTGCCTGTGGGGCCTTCGGTAGGCTCGGGAGATGACCGCTCCGCTCCTTGTCAGTGTCCCCGGTAACGCCCTCCGCAACGAGATCGGCGAGCTCGACGGCGTCGAATTCGTCCGCTGGGACATGGACGGGCCGCCTCCCGCCGCATCGATCGACATCGTCATTCAGCCATACATGGACGGCACGGCGAAGCTCGCGAACCTGGCCGGCGTCAGCGCACGTCTCGTTCAGAGCCAGTCGATCGGATACGACAACGTCGATGACGCGCTGCCGCCCGGCAATGTGTTCGCCAATGCCTCGTCGGTGCACGAGACCTCGACGGCCGAGCTCACGCTTGCGCTCATCCTCGCGTCACAGCGCGGCATCCCGCAGTTCGTCCGTGCGGCCGACCAGGGCCGTTGGGCGCCCGCGCGGTTCGAGAGTCTCGCCGACCGCACCGTCCTCCTTCTGGGTTACGGCGGGGTCGGGAAGGCGATCGAGGACCGCCTGCTCCCGTTCGAGACGACCGTCGTCCGCGTCGCGAGTCGTGCCAGGACGGATGAGCGTGGCACGATCCACGGCCTCGACGAACTGCCCGAGCTGTTACCGGAGGCCGACATCGTCGTGGTCGGAGTCCCGCTGACCAATGGGACGACCCACCTGGTCAACGACCAGTTCCTCGCCGTGATGCGCGACGGCGCCCTCCTCGTGAACATCGCGCGCGGCCGGGTCGCCGACACGGAGGCGATCCTGCGGCACGCCGAATCCGGTCGCCTGCGGTTCGCGCTCGACGTGACCGATCCAGAGCCGCTGCCAGACGGGCATCCGCTGTTCGCCCTTCCCAATGTGCTGATCAGCCCGCACGTCGGAGGTGCGTCGACCGCGATGCTGCCGCGGATGGCGCGCCTCGTCAGGGAGCAGGCCGAACGGATGCTCAAGGGCGAGGAGCCCGTGAACGTGGTGCTGCGCAGCTAGCAGCGCGCGCTCGCACCTGGCCGTCGACGTGTGTAAACTGTGTGGTCAGACCACACCATCGACGGAGGGGCAGCGTGACAGACGACCGACGCGCATGGCAGGTGGTGCTCGAGACCATCGAGCGCGACCTGCTCGACGGTCGACTGCGCCCCGGTGACCACCTGCCTGGGGAGCGCGCCCTGTCTGCCGATCTCGGCGTCGGCCGGTCGAGCGTTCGAGAGGCCATCCGTGTTCTCGAGGTACTCGGCCTCGTCCGCACCGCCACCGGCTCAGGACCGAACGCCGGCGCGATCATCGTCGCCCTCCCCGGTGGCGGGATGTCTGCGCTCATGCGCCTCCAGGTCGCAGCGACCGGGTTCGCCGTCGCTGACATCGTGAAGACCCGCCTCGTGCTCGAGACCGCGGTCGCCGGTGACCTCGCGGACGCCTCCCCCCGGCCCGATCTGTCGGCATCCACCGAGCTTCTCGACGTCATGGAATCGCGCGACCTCCCCGAGGCCGAGTTCCTGGCGCTCGACGCGCAGTTCCACCTGTCGCTGGCCGAAGCATCCGGCAACCAGGTGATCGCGGCGACGATGGCCGGGCTTCGGAGCTCGATCGAGAGCTACGTCATGGCAGGGGCTTCGAACCTCCCGTCGTGGGCGGGCACCTCGGCCCGCCTCATGCGCGAGCATCGGGACATCCTCACCGCCATCGCGTCCGGCGACGCGGCGAGCGCCCGCGCGGTCGTGCACGCCCACATCGCCGACTACTACTCCGAAACCAACCTCCCCTCCCACCGCTCAGACGAGTTACAGACAATGGTTCCGGATGCCGCCCCTCGCGGCGCGTAGACGACCCGTTCCGGTAGCTCGACACGACAGAAGGACACTCCCATGGTCGAGAGACGAATCCCCAAAGTGCGTGACCTCGCACCGCTCATGCAGTTCAAGAAGCCCGAGTTCAACGCCAGGACCCGCCGCCTGGCCTCGGCGACGAGCATCGCCGACCTGCGGACGATCGCCAAGCGCGTGACCCCGAAGGCTCCGTTCGACTACACCGACGGTGCCGCCGAGGGCGAGATCTCGCTGAGCCGTGCGCGGCAGGCGTTCCAGGACATCGAGTTCCACCCGTCGGTTCTCCGCGACGTGTCGAAGGTCGACACCACCCGCGAAGTCCTCGGCAAGACGAGCGCCATGCCGTTCGGCATCGCACCCACCGGATTCACGCGGATGATGCAGACCGAAGGTGAGCGCGCAGGCGCGACAGCAGCAGAGGCCGCAGGCATCCCCTTCACCCTCTCCACCATGGGAACCACGTCGATCGAGGATGTCGCCGCTGCGGCGCCAGGTGGACGCAACTGGTTCCAGCTCTACATGTGGACAGACAGGGACCGCTCACTCGCCCTCGTCGACCGAGCGGCAGCTGCCGGGTACGACACTCTCATGGTCACCGTCGACACCCCCGTCGGCGGCGCACGTCTCCGCGACGTGAAGAACGGCTTCTCGATACCGCCCGCCCTCACCCCGAAGACCGTTCTCAACGCCCTGCCGCGTCCGGCCTGGTGGATCAACTTCCTCACCACGGAGCCCCTCGCCTTCGCGAGCCTCGACCGCTGGTCGGGCACCGTCGCCGCGCTCATCGACACCATGTTCGACCCGACGGTCGGCCCGGACGAGGTGAGGTTCATCCGCGAACAGTGGAAGGGCAAGCTCGTCGTGAAGGGCATCCAGTCCGTCGACGATGCCCGTCTCGCCGTCGAGCTCGGCGCAGACGCCATCGTCCTGTCGAACCACGGCGGTCGCCAGCTCGACCGCGCGCCGATCCCGTTCCACCTGCTGCCGAGCGTCGTCCGCGAGGTCGGTTCAGAGGTCGAGGTCCACCTCGACACTGGCATCATGAACGGTGCCGACATCGTGGCATCCGTCGCCCTCGGCGCCCGGTTCACGCTCATCGGCCGCGCCTATCTCTACGGCCTCATGGCCGGTGGACGTGAGGGAGTGGACCGCACGATCCAGATCCTGTCCGAGGAGATCCGCCGCACCATGAAGCTGCTCGGGGTCGCGAGCCTCGACGAGCTCGAACCGCGCCACGTCACCCAGCTGGCCAGGCTGGTGCCATACGCGCAGCCAGCAGCGGATGCCGTGGCCGCCTCTCAGAAGTAAGCAACCGCGGTTTCGGGAGGACAATCGCGAGGTCCATCGTCCATAGCCGGACGGACCCCCTGATTGTCCTCCCGAAGCGCTCGCGCTCGGCCTACCGCCGCCGGAACAGCCGGCGAACCCGGCCGGGCAGCGCCCCGATCCCCCACAGGGTGACCCGCAGCATCGCCTCGGCGACGATCCCGCCCGTCATCTTCGACTCCCCGAACTCGCGTTCGATGAAGGTGATCGGAACCTCGACGATCCTCAGCCCGGCGCGATGGGCGTGGAACAGCAGGTCGACCTGGAATCCGTAGCCCTGGCTGTGGACGTCCTCGAGCCGGATGCTCCGCAGCGCGTTTGCGGTCAGCACGCGGTATCCGCCGGTCACGTCCCGTTGCGGCAGCCCGAGGACGATCCGGGCGTAGACGCTGCCGCCGCGCGACAGGAGTTCGCGGTAGGCGGGCCAGTTCCGCACGCCCCCGCCGGGTACCCACCGTGATCCGAGAACGACGTCAGCGCCGGCATCCGCGGCGGCGAGGAGCACTGGGAGCTGTTCGGGCTGGTGCGAGCCGTCTGCATCCATCTCGACGAGCCGGTCGTAGCCGCGGTCGAGCCCCCAGCGAAACGCGGCGCCGTACGCGCCGCCCAGTCCGGCCTTGCCGGTGCGGTGAAGCACATGGATGGCCGCGTCGGATGCCGCCAGGCCGTCGGCGATCGCTCCGGTGCCGTCGGGGGAGTTGTCGTCGACGACGAGCACGTCGACCTCAGGCGTTGCCGTGCGCACCCTGCCGACGATGCCTGCGACGTTCTCACGCTCGTTGTAGGTGGGAACGATGACGAGCGTCGTGGCCACGGGGTCCTCCCTCGCGCGGCTCCGGCCGCACGTCGAGCCCAGCGGCACGGGCGCCGGGGCAGTCGGGATCCCAGACTACCGAACGCCGCTCATCAACCTGAGCACGGGGCGGGCCATGAGCGCCAGTGCGACACCGAGGACGATCGCGATTCCACCGAGCACCCCGAAGTAGAGCGTCTCAGGGACCGTGAGGTACCACTCGGCGAGGCGACCTGAGACCGCTGTGCCCAAAGCGACGGAGAGGAAGAACAGCGCCACCATCTGCGTCGTGAACGCCTGGGGCGCGAGCTTGGTCGACACGGACAGACCGACAGGAGACAGGAGCAACTCCGCAACGGTGAAGACGAGAAGGATGCCGATCATCGCCAGGAGCGGCGTCGAGTTGGCCGCGCCCCCGGCGAACGGAAGGAAGAGGAGGAATCCGACACCCATGATGATCGTCCCAGCGGCGAACTTCAGAGGGGTCGATGGTTGTCTGGCGCCCCACTTCGTCCACAGGGCGGCGAACACTCCCGAGAGCAGGATGATGAAGATCGGGTTGATCGATTGCACCCAGGAGACCGGCATCTCCCAGCCGAACAGGGAGCGGTCGAGTCTCTCGTCCGAGTAGATCGTCACGACAGTGAACTGCTGCTGATAGAGCGACCAGAACGCTGCGCTCGCGATGAACAGGGGGATGAACGCGAACACGCGCCTGCGCTCCGTGGTCGTGATGAGCTTGCTCGACAGGATGACGACGAAATACGCGATCGTCGCGACGATCGTCACGCCGATGACGACAGTGACGAGGTTGTCCGCCGTGATCAGACCGACGGCGACCAGAACGACGATGAGGATCAGTCCGAGGGCTGCCACGATTCCGAACAACAACCAGCGCGAACGTGGGAGCGGGTCGGGAACTCGCCTGGCGATGTCAGGGAGGCGCTTGCGGCCGAACGAATACTGAGTGAGCCCGATCGCCATACCGACGGCTGCGAGGCCGAAGCCGAAGTGGAAGCCGAGCGATTGCTGCAGGAGGCCGGTGAGGATCGGTCCGAGGAAGGCCCCGAGATTGATGCCGAGGTAGAAGATCGAGAAACCGGCGTCGCGGCGGGGATCCTCAGGGGCGTAGAGCGTGCCGACGACGGAGGTGGCGTTGGCCTTGAGCCCGCCGCTGCCGACGGCGACGAGGATGAGTCCGACCGTCACGCCCGCCACTCCGGGGATCAGCGCCAGGGCGATGTGCCCGCACATGATGACGATGGCGCTGTAGAAGAGCACCCGCTCCGAGCCGAGGAGCCGGTCTGCGACCCATGCCCCGAGGATCGTGGAGAGGTAGACCGAGCCTCCGTACGCGCCGACGATCCCCGCAGCCGTCGACTGAGGGATGCCGAGGCCCCCCTCCTCCACCGAGTAGTACAGGTAGAGCAGGAGGATGCCCTGCATGCCGTAGAAGGAGAACCGCTCCCACATCTCCACACCGAAGATGCTCGCGAGAGGGCGGGGCTGCCCGAAGAAGCTGTGATCCTCGCGCGCAGTCGACGGGTCGGTGACCTGACTCATGCGCTCGAAGGTACTCTCCGCGGCTTTCGGCCGCTAGTCTTCGCTACCTCTGAAGCTCCTCCAGAACTTCTGCCAGCTGGTCGACCATCCAGTCGAGGTCGGACTCCTCGATGACGATCGGCGGGGCGAACCTGATGGTGGAACCGTGGGTGTCCTTCGCAAGGACTCCCCTGTCCATCAGCAGTTCACAGACCTCGCGGCCTGTGGCGAGCGACGGTTCGATGTCGACGCCGGCCCAGAGGCCTGCACCATGGACGTCGACGATTCCCCGTCCGACGAGGTCGCCGAGGCGGCGGTGCATTCGCGCACCGAGGACTCGGGCGCGCTTCTGGTACTCGCCGCTCGCGAGCATCCTGACAACGGCGTGGCCGACGGCGGATGCCAGCGGGTTGCCACCGAAGGTCGATCCGTGTTCGCCCGGCCGGAGCACTCCGAGGATGTCGCTGTTGCCGACGACGGCAGAGACGGGAACGATACCGCCGCCGAGCGCCTTGCCCAGCAGGTAGAGGTCGGGGACGACGCCGACGAGCTCGCAGGCGAAGGTCGCTCCCGTGCGCCCGAGGCCGGACTGGATCTCGTCGGCGATGAACAGGACGTTCTGCGCCGTGCAGATCTCGCGGACCGCAGGCAGGTAGCCGGCCGGCGGCACGACGACACCTGACTCGCCCTGGATCGGCTCGATGAGCACGGCGACCGTGTTCTCGTCGACGGCAGCGGCGAGCGCGTCTGCGTCTCCATACGGCACCGTCCGGAAACCGGGCGTGTACGGGCCGAAATCGGCGCGCGCATCGGGGTCGTCGGAGAAGCTGATGATCGTGGTGGTGCGGCCATGGAAGTTGCCCGCCATGACGATGATGTTCGCGCGGTCGGCCGCGACGCCCTTCACGCGGTAACCCCAGGCCCTGGCGACCTTGATCCCCGACTCGACGGCTTCGGCGCCCGTGTTCATCGGCAGCACCATGTCTTTGCCGCAGAGGTCGGCGAGCGCCTGGGCGAACGGGCCGAGCTGGTCGTTGTGGAACGCGCGGCTGGTGAGCGTCACCCGGTCGAGCTGGGCGCGCGCGGCGTCGAGCAGGATCGGGTTCGAATGCCCGAAGTTCACGGCCGAGTATGCGGCGAGGCAGTCGAGGTAGCGCTTGCCGCTCACATCGGTGACCCACGCCCCCTCGGCGGATGCCACGACGACGGGAAGCGGGTGGTAGTTGTGCGCGACGACGACTTCCTCGCTGGCAATCGCTGCTGCAGCCTCCTCAGGGACACTGGCGGCGTCCGCGAGACCCACGGCGACGACGCCGAGTGGTTCGGGTGCGGTCGGGCCTCCATGGGCGGAACCTTTCGGTGTTGCCGCCGCTTCCCGCAAATTCATCGTCGCAATTCCAGCGTGCAGCACTTCACTCCGCCGCCGCCGAGCAGCAGCTCGGAGAGGTCGACACCGATCGGGTTGTAGCCCCGCTCGCGCAACTGGCGTTCGAAGCCCGTCGCGCGTACGGCGATGACCACGTTGTAGCCGTCGGAGATCGAGTTGAGTCCAAGGATCGACGCGTCCTCTTCGCTCACGATGATGGCATCCGGGTAGCGGTCCTCGAGGATGGCGAGCGACTTCGCGTCGAATGCGGAGGGAAGGTAGGCGATGTTCGCGTTCTCGTCGCCGGTGAGCGGATCGAGCACGGCGATGGCGGTGTCGAGGTGGTAGAAGGCCGGGTTGGTGAGGTTGAGGGTCACGACTTCGCGCCCGAACAGTGAACCGACCTCGGAGTGGCTGCGGGACTCGCTGCGGAATCCGGTACCGGCGAGAATCGTGTTGCCGACGAGCAGGAAGTCTCCCTCCCCCTCGTTGATGTTCCCTGGAACACGCACGTCGTATCCGTTCGCCCGGAACCAGTCCATGTATGCGGGGCCTTCCGCCTGGCGCTGGGGGAAGGTGAAGCTCGCCCCGTACGCGATGTTGTCGATGACGAAACCGCCGTTGGCCGAGTAGACCATGTCTGGCAGTCCGTCGACGCCGTCGATGAGTTCGACGGTGTGGCCGAGGCCCACATAGGTGTCGTAGAGCGTCTGCCACTGGGCGACGGCCTTTGCCGTGTCAGTGGGGATGGTCGGTTCCATCCACGGGTTGATCTTGTACGAGACCGTGAAGAAGTCAGGCCGGCACATGAGGTAGGTGCGAGGGGTGGGGGTCCTGGTGACCGATGCCACCTGCGCCGCCGTTTCGATGTTTGTCATGCTCGTCTCCATCAGAGGGAAGCGGCGGACGCTGTCCTCGAGTCCCTGCAGCTCAATTCGATCGCGAGGGCACGCCGTGTCTCCAGTGTGACACGCACCGATGCGAAGTTGTTCGCAGTGACGCGCAGGAATCATGCGTCACAGTGGGGCCAAACGCAACGAAGGCCCATAGAATGGCCGCATGGACAATCTTGATCGCGGCATCATCGACCTTCTCCGCCAGAATGCGCGGGCGGGTTACGGCGACATCGGCCAGGAGGTCGGGCTGAGCGCGTCCGCGATCAAGCGTCGGGTCGACAGGCTCGTCGCCGACGGCGTCATCCGTGGATTCACGATCCAGGTCGACCCCGCCGTCGACGGTCTGCACACCGAGGCCTACGTCGAGTTGTTCTGCCGGGGCACTGTCGCGCCGGATGAACTGCTGAGGATCCTGTCGGCGGTTCCCGAGGTCGTGGATGCCGGGACGGTGACCGGCGGGGCCGACGCGATCGTCCACATGCGCTCACGTGACATCCCGAGCCTCGAGGCCGCCCTCGAGCGGGTGAGGAATGCTCCGAACGTCGACCACACCCGCAGCGCCATCGTGCTCTCCCGCCTGATCCACCGCACCGCAGACTGAGCGGCGGCCGGCGGCCGATCCCCGGACATGACAAAACCACGCCCCCGAAACCCCGTTCGGTTTCGGCTCGCACTGATGTGCGGCGGCGTGGTCTGTCTATTCAGTTGTGCTTTGGTTTCCCCCCAAAGGGCGGCCGATCAGATCAGATGCTCTTGCGGCCCGTGACTGCACGAAGCAACCAGGCGATGATCGCGAGGACCAGGAGGACGACGCCAACCCACAGCAGGAAGTTGAGGGACTGCACGAACCCACCGGTCACAAGAAGGACGACGGCAATGACTGCAATGACGATAAGAAGAATGTTCATATCTGGACGCTATCAGCCGCAGACTTGCGGGGCTTTCAAAGCAGGGGGCCTTGACTCTGCACGATTTATGATGTTATGAGAGCGATGTGACGACGGATGCCGCGGCGCTCCTGGTGGGGCGCCGCGGCATCCGTCGGTCTGCTGATCAGCGCCCGTGCAGCGTCGACTCCACGGCCGTCAGCAACGCACGGCGACGGAGCAGACCGGCGCCTGCGAGCGTCAGAAGCACGCCGAGGAGAGCGAGTACTCCGACGTTCGCGCCTGTCGCCGCCAGGTCGGCGGGAGAGCCGTCACCGGGAGGGGTTGCCGCTGCCGCGAGCACGGTCAGCGCCGTCGGAATCGGCTCGAGTCCGACGGACGACACCTCGAGCGTGTGGGCGCCTGGGGCGAAGTCCAGCGGCACCGTGACGGTGAACCGGGCGGTCCCCGTCGCATCCGCCGCAGGGATATCGTCGATGACGAGCGGCTCGGAGAACAGCGTGGCAGCGATCTCCTGACCCTCTGTGAGACCGGTCACCACGACGTCGACGGACTGACCCTGGACGACGGTGGCCGACTCGACCGCGACAGTGGCCCAGTCAGTGCCCGCGACGACGGCGCGGCCCAGCGCGGCCGGGTCGACGACGTCGTGGGCGTCGAAGTATGCGACCGTCGCGGCGAGGTCGGCCTGTCCGGTGTCTGCCGCGTTCGCGCCCTGCGTGAAGGTCCCGAAGTTGTCGCCGCCACCTGCCAGGAACGAGTTCGTGGCGACCCGGTACACGTCGTCGTCAGCGATCTCGTCGCCGTTGAAGGTCATCGAGAGGATGTGGCTGCCGCGCGGGCCATCCGGGTCGTAGACGTAACCGAAGCCGTCAGAGATTCCGAGGTGCAGCTTGGGCCTGGGAGCACCGTCCGGCTGCCACTGTTCCTCGAGGATCGTCCTGAGTTGCGCACCAGTGAGGTCGAGCGTCCACAGCGTGTTCGCGAACGGCTGCACCGCTGCGGCTTCCTTGTATGTCACCACTCCGTCCGTGCCGTAGAGCAGATCGTCGCGCAGCCCGCCGGAGTTCATGATCGCGATCTGCGCCGGCTTTCCTCCGAAGTCCTCGTTGGACGTCGCCCAGAGCTGGATGTCGGCGACGAGGTTCCCGAGCGTCGATTCGACACCCCGGTCCGATCCAGCGGTTCCCCCTCTGAGGATGTCCCCGCTGATGCGGCCGACCGTCGTCGCACCGACGACGGCTGCGTCAGCTGCTGCCGCAGCGACGATAGCTGCCACGTCGGCGTCCGCCGAGTATGCCGCCTTGCCATCGACCACAAGTGGGAGTACTTCGGCCGAGAGGGACGCGACGGACATGTCTGCCTCGTCCACCTCGATCGTGAGGCGGTCGAGGGCCGCGCCGTACTGACCGGCCTGGACGACGGGTCGTTCGAGGCCGTCTGCCCAGCCAGCGACGGGGTATGAGCAGGCGTACTCCTGGTGCGTGTGGCCGGAGAAGATGGCGTCGATGTTCGTGGATGCTCCACGCACGATCTGGGCGTAGTCGCTCGTCCCCGTCGCGATCGAGTCGCAATCGGCGACGGCGGCACCGTCGTGGGTGAGCAGGACGATCACGTCTGCTTCACCGTTGGCCGGGTCGCCGTCCTGCAGCGTGGAAGCGACACGGTTCGCAGCCTCGAGCTGGTCACCGAATTCGATCGCCGCGATGCCTGCAGGCGACACCATGGTGGCCGTCTGTTCCGTCACTGTCCCGATGAAGCCGATGGTGACTCCCCCGACGGTCTTGAGTGCATACTCGTCGAGCGCAGGCGTCGTCGTTCCCCTGAGGTAGACGTTCGCACCGAGAGCGAACTCCGGGCCGCCGAAGGCCGGGATGACCCGGTCCGTGAGGTCGCTCCAGCCGGCGTCGAACTCGTGGTTGCCCACGGCCGACACCGAGAGTCCGGAGGCGACGAGCGCCTCAATGGTCGGCGCGTCCTGCTGTGAGAACGACGTGAAGGTCGAGGCGCCGATGTTGTCTCCCGCTGAGACGAACACCGTGTTCGGGTTCTCCGCCGTGAGAGCGTCGACCGCACCGGCGAGGACGGCGGCACCCGCTTCGCGCGAGCCGAGGTTCTGTTCGATCCGGCCGTGGAAGTCGTTGATCCCGAGGACCTGGACGGTCGTGGTGCCTGAACCGAGGGTGTCGATGCCGAACAGGGTCGTCGTTCCCGATACCTCGTTGCCGACTGCGAGCATCGGTTCGCCGGTGGGTGAGACGGTGGCAGGGATGAAGGCGAGGCCCTCGGGGCCGAGGTCGCCCGCTTCGGCGAGGTTCCCGCCGTCCTCGACGGACTCGTCGAAGTTTCGGTTGTTCTCGTAGGTCACGAACGTGGCGTCAGCTGGGTCCGTGATGTCGTACACAGCGACGCCACCGACGCGCTCCAGTCCGATGAAGGCGTACGTACGACCGTCGACCGTGCCGATGGTGAGATTTTCCGGCTCCGGTCCCTTGTCATCGCTCCGGCCTTCGGCGTTCGACTCGGAGTGGTTCGAGTTGAAGAACGCCGGATTCGCTTCTGCGGTGAGCCGTTCGAGGCTGTCGCCCGAGTCGTAGACGAGGTTCCCGTCCGTGGTCCAGACCGAGAAGGAGCGCCCGCCGAACGCGACGAGTTCCTCGTAGCACTCCCCGGATTCGCTGAGGCCGAGATCGGTGATGATGTTCAGGCGGCCGAGGTCGGCGTCCCCCGTGAGCCCGGCCAGCGAGCTGTCCTCACACACCGGTGGAAGGTCGTCGCCGAGGTCCTTGACCCTGGCTGCGTCGATGAAGTCGCCCCACTCACGCGAGTCGCCTTCGTTCGCGGTGACGAGGTAGGTGGTTCCGTTCGCGTCGAATGCGTTGATCCCGTCCGGCATGTATGCGCCACGGAGTCCCTGGTACGACTCGATGTTGATCGTCGGAGCATCGCGCGGGTCCCGGTCGGACGCGTCGAGGCCGTTGCCTGCAGCGCCATGGTCCTTGTAGCCGAGCGGCCAGATGTCGGTCACCGTCGCGCTGGCCAGGTCGATCACGGCGACAGCGTTCGCCTCCTGGAGGGCCGCATACGCGGTTCCGCCGTCGATGGCGATGTACTCGGGCTCGAGGTTGCGTGAGATCGGGTTCCCAGCCTCAGGCGTGGGGCCGAAGACGCGCACGAGGGGGTCGAGGGTCCTGGACCCGCCGGCCTCGAAGTCGTGGAAGTCGGCGATCGCCACCGCATCCTGTGCGGGTGCTGCGACGGCGCCGGGAAGAGCCACAACGCCGACCGAGCCCTCGGGGTCGACTGTGAAGTCGTCGCTGGGCTCACCCTCGTTCGCGACGACCGCGTAGGTGCCGTCTGCCGAGATCGAGACCATGTCGGGCAGTGCGCCGACCTCGACGTCGCCGAGGACGGCATCCGACGTCGCGCTGTTGGCATCGAAGAAGACCAGCGATCCGGCGTCCGTCTTGACCGTCGACTCGAGGGCGATGACACCGAGCCCGTCCGACCGGATGGCGATCGAGTTGGCGACGCCGTCGCCCTCGATCGAATAGAGCTTCACGGGCTCTTCCGGACGGCTGACGTCGAGGACGTCGACGGCACCGGCCTGCGCGTTCACCGTGAAGACGCGCTTCCCGTAGTAGGCGACGATCTCCGCTGCCGACTCGTCGAAGAGCCCCGTCTCGTAACTGCCGAGGGCGGAGAGTCCCAGCGCGGCGTCTGGAGCCGAGAAGCTGATCGGCTCTGCGACGACACCGGCGACGGCCGGAGGGGCAAGGACGAGCGAGCCCCCGACGGCGAGGACGACTGCCGAGGCCAGGACGAGAGCGGGTGAGCGACGGCGGTGACGCCGGGATGAAGGCATGGGTACTCCGTGAAAGGGATGGAAGTGACGGGTGCCTGTCATGTCTATTGAGCCCAGGTGGCGGCAGGGTGAACGCACGGTGTCCGCACGGGGCACAGTCCCTTGAACCTGACCCCACAGCCGGGAACAATAGGCCGGACGCACACCGATGTGGAGGAGTTCAGATGGTCACCGTCGTCAGATCCGCCGACCTCGTGGTCGGCTCAGGTCGCACCGCGCGATTCGAGGGAGAGGGCTACGGTTCCGGGGTCTCCTTCTTCCTGGTCGACAACGAGCCCGGTCAGGGTCCCGGCCTTCACCGGCATCCGTACACCGAGACGTGGATCGTCCGTTCAGGCTCGGCCACCATCGTTGCGGATGGGGAGACTGTGGATGCCGTCGCCGGCGACATCGTCACCGTGCCTGCTGGCGCGGCCCACAAGTTCACGAACAGCGGCACCGGGCGACTCGAGTTGGTGTGCATCCACGCGTCACCGCGGATGATCCAGGAGAATCTGGAATAGGGCGTCGACATACGGATGCCGCCGGTCGCGGAAGGCGATCGGCGGCATCTCTCCTGTGCGTACCCGCCCCCGTCACCGTGTTCCGGCCTGATCCATCGACGCAACGAGGCACACCTCGATGTCGTGCTCGAGGCGGTCGGCGGGCCGGAATCCGCCCTGCCGTGCATCCCGGACGCATCCGGCGAGCGCGAGCGCGCGCGCCGAGAACTCCGCATCGGCGAGTTCTCGCACGTCCGATGCATCCTCCCGGCACCGTTCGAGAGCGCGTTCGACGCGATCGGCGACGATCGGCCCTGACAACCGCACCTCCTCCAGGCAGGTTCCGGGCCCTTCAGCCGCCGACGCCGTCGTCGGAATGAGCACGATGGCGCAGGCGACCGACATCCATCCGGCGGTCAGTGCACTTCGACTGGTCATGACATCTCCTGTTCGTTGATCTGGTCACTTTCCACCTCCATACCAATCCCGAATTGGTATTCAAACAAGAGACCAATTGCGATAAACTGGTCAGATGTCGGCACCATCGGTTTCGCTGCATCACCTCACCGAACTGCTTGGCGAGTGGCGCAGCGCCGCGGGCAGCGACTACTCGGCCCTGGCGGAGCGGATCCGCCTGCTCACCATCGACGGCCGCATCAAGGCGGGGATGCGGCTCCCGTCCGAGCGTCAGCTCGCTGACCACCTCGGGGTCAGCCGCACGACAGTGAATTCCGCGCTCGAGCAACTCCGGCGCGCAGGATACGCGCGGAGCCGGCAGGGCTCAGGCACCGAGATCGCGATACCGGGAAGAACCGGCGATCTCCCGATACCGGGGGCTGGCGACCTCCTCGACCTCAGCCGCGCGACATCGCCCGCCGCACCCGGCGTGCACGCAGCGGCCGAACGCGCGCTGGCGCATCTGCCGGCACGTTTGGCGACAGACGGTTATGAACTGTCGGGGCTGCCTGCCCTGCGGGAACTGCTTGCCGACAAGTACAGCGCAGACGGCGTGCCGACGTCACCGGATCAGATCCTCGTCACCAATGGCGGCGCCGGCGCGATCTCTCTGATCGCGCGGACCCTGATCTCGATCGGTGACCGGGTCGTCGTCGAGACGCCAGGTTACCCGCACTCCAATGAAGCATTCCGCTCCGCAGGGGCCCGGCTCGTCCCCACGATCGTCGATGGCGACGACGGCTGGGACACGGCGAATTTCACGCAGACGCTCGCCCGGTCGCTTCCGACGGTCGCCTACCTCATGCCCGACTTCCACAATCCGACGAGCCGCAGCATGACGACCGATGTCCGCGAGTCGGTGGTGAACGCCGCCAGAGCGCACGGCACGCTCATCGTCTCAGACGAGACCACCGCCGACCTCGACATCGACCGGGGGGACGGCAGCGCCCCACTCGCCGCATTCGACACCCTGGGCGATACCGTGATCAGTGTCGGGTCGGCCAGCAAGACCATCTGGGGCGGACTCCGCGTTGGATGGATTCGCGCGTCGCACGACCTCATCAATCGCCTGCACGCGGCCCGCTTCTCGTACGACCTCGGTGTCGGGGTTCTCGACCAGCTCACCGTCGCCGAGGTGCTCGAGGACTTCACCGCCATCCTCGACTACCGCCGCCGCGTGCACCGGGAGTCCAGGGGCGCCCTCGCCGGTGCGCTGCGAGAACACCTCCCTGATGCCAGGCTCCATCACGTCGCAGGGGGTGTCGCCGCGTGGATCGACCTCGACGCCCCGATCAGCTCGGCTCTCACGATCGCAGCGCGCACCCACGGGCTCCTCATCGGGGCCGGCCCCTGGTTCGGCCTCCACGGCGAGTTCGAACGCAACATCCGCATCCCGATCACGGCCTCACCCGACGATATCGAGCGGGCCGTCGCCATTCTCGCGAGAGCTCGCTTCGACCTTCCGCAAGCTTCGGGGCAGCCCACCCGGCACATTCTCTGACTCCCCGGACGCACGGATGCCGCCGGTCGCGTTGGCGAGCGGCGGCATCCGGCGGTGTATCTGGTTGCGCTGAAGGCTACTTCTGGACGAAGGCGAGCAGCGCGGCGGTGACCTCGTCTGCGTGCGTCCAGAGCAGACCGTGGGGAGCGCCCTCGATCTCGACGTAGTCGGCGTCCGGGAGCAGCTTCGAGAACGGGCGGGCGGTCGAGTCGATCGGGAGGATCTGGTCGGCTGTACCGTGCAGGATCAGCGTCGGCACGTCGATCTTCGGGATGTCGCCCCTGAAGTCGGTGAGCCAGGACGGAACGACGGCGGATGCCGCGAACCACGACGACGTCACGGCGACGTTCCAGCTGCCACGCACCGCGGCTTCGCTGATCCGCGAACCGAGCGTGTCGTCGAGGTTGTAGAAGTTCTTGTAGAAGTCGTCGAACCAGGCGAACCGGTCGGCCTTCGCCGCTGCGGAGATTCCGTCGAAGACCTCCTGCGGGACGCCGGTCGGGTTGTCGTCGGTGTGGAGCAGGAACGGCTCGAGCGACGCGAGGAATGCGGCCTTCGCGACGCGACCGGTTCCGTAGGTGCCGATGTACCTTCCGACCTCACCCGTGCCCATCGAGAAGCCCACGAGGATGGCGTCGTTGAGGTCGAGCGTCTCGAGGAGCGTGTTCAGGTCTGCGGCGAACGTGTCGTAGTCATAGCCGATCGTGGGCTGGCTCGACTGGCCGAAGCCGCGTCGGTCGTACGTGATGACCCGGTAGCCCGCGTCGAGGAGGGCGGCAGACTGCTTCTCCCAGGAGTGGCCGTCGAGGGGGTAGCCGTGGATGAGAACGACCGGCTGGCCTGAGCCGTGGTCTTCGTAGTAGAGGTCGATGTTCGTCGAGTTCTCCTGGCCGACGGTGATGTACGCCATGAACTGTCTTCTTTCTCTCTAACCGCTTTGCGGGGTTTGGGTGGTTGTATGGACATCCAAGCACGACAAAACCCAACCTGTCAAGAGGTTTGATATGGTTAGGTCATGAACATTCCGGAAACGTCCGCTGCGACACCTCTCCTCCTCGACCTGGTGAATTCCCGGCTCGTGCTGGGAGACAGCGTCTACGACGAACTGGCCGACGAGACAGAGGCAGGGGCCTGGCTCCGTGCCCGAGGCGGCACCGGTTCTTCTGCGGAGATCGCCGGCGCTCGGCAGGCGCGCGACGTGCTCGTGCCGTTCCTTCGTTCCGAGGCTCCCGCAAGCGCCCTCGATCCCTGGCTGACCCGGATGCACAAGTCAGCCACTCTCGCCGACGGCCGGCTGGCCTGGGGGCTCGACGTGCCGGAAGAGATCGCCGTCGGAGCGCGCGCGATCGAGGAATGGTCAGCCCTGCAGACCCCGACCGGGTCGAGAATCAGGCCGTGTGCGAACCCTGAATGCCAGCACTTCCTCGTCGACAACAGCAAAGCCAATTCGCGCAAGTGGCACTCTATGGAGTCCTGCGGTAACCGCATGAAGTCGCGCAGGCACTACGCCAGGACCCGCGACCTCTCGGCATAGGACCTTCTCGGCTGACGGCCAGCGACCGGGTGGCAGACTGGGGAACGGCGGACCCAGCCGCCACCGGAAGGAACCGCTGCAATGGCCGACGTCCATCGGGAGCTGAACGACTTTCGCACGATCACCGACGAGTTCACCCGTTTCATGCTGTCGTACAAGTTCGGCATCGACGAGGTGATGACGAAGATCAACATCCTCAAGGAGGAGTTCGCGCACCGGCACGATTACAGCCCGATCGAGCACGTGAGCTCCCGGTTGAAGTCGCCGGAGAGCATCCTCTCGAAAGCGGCGCGAAAGGGATGCGAGCTCACCCTCGACGGCATCCGGTCGGAACTCCACGACATCGCCGGCATCCGAGTGACCTGCAGCTTCATCTCTGACAGCTACAAGATCTTCGACATGATCGCCGCGCAGCGTGACGTGACCGTGCTCCAGGTGCGCGACTACATCGCTGAGCCGAAGGCGAACGGCTACAAGAGCCTGCACATGATCATCGAGGTCCCTGTGTTCATGTCCGACCACGTCGAGCAGGTGAAAGTCGAGATCCAGATCCGCACGATCGCGATGGATTTCTGGGCCAGCCTCGAGCACAAGATCTACTACAAGTACAACCGCGACGTTCCTGAGCGACTGCTCGGGGAGCTCCGCGAGGCGGCGCTGGCCGCGAACCGGCTGGACGTGAAGATGGAACGGCTGCACGACGAAGTCGTCGCACTCAGCGACGTCACCGGCACGGACGACGGAGTGATCGACACGAAGGACATCGGCCGGATGGAACTACCGGACGCCCTGCTCAGGATGCTCGGAGCAGCGCGATCCGAGAGGCAGCAGTGAGCACGACGCGGATCAGGTAGGGGCTCCTACCCGCTCAGCTCGGCAAGGAATCCGGTCTCCAGCGCCACCCAAACCGTGCCGTCGGCCGCGACGGCGAGCCCATGGGGTTCACTCGACGCTGTCGGCAGGTCCGTCAGGTCGACTCCCCCGTGTGCGTCGATGAAACCGACCTGATTCGAGGCCCACAGCGTGAACCAGCATCCACCCGCCGGTGCCGCCACAATGGCATGGGGCTTGCTCGTTCGGTCGGGCAGCGGGAACTCCGTGACCCGCCCGTCGCTGTCGATGCGTCCGATCTGGCCGGCGCCGATCTCGGTGAACCAGGCCGCACCGTCGTCAGCCACGGTGATCCCCACCGGTGCTGCTGCGGCTGTCGGCAGTGCGGTGACGACCACGGCGGAGTTCCCGCCACGGATGTAGCCGATGGCATCGGCCTGGTTGAGGGTGAACCAGACGTTCTCACCCTCGCACGCCACCATCGAGACCATGCCGCCGGCGGCACCGGTGGTGAATTCGTCCACGCGGCCGAGGATGCCGATCCGGCCGAGTGCGTCGCCGCCCATCTCGGTGAACCACACCTCGCCTCCTGCCGAGGCGGCGATGCCGAACGGGCGGGCGCCGGCGGTCGGCAGATCGGTCGCTCCACGGATGCCATCAGGGCCGACCCGCAGAATCCGGTCGCCCGCGGCATCCGTCACCCAGACCGAGTCCTCTGTGGCCGCGGCGAGAAGCGAGGGCTCGGTCCCCGCGCCGAGGGGCAGGGTTGTGAATGTTCCGTCCGGGTCGCGACGAACGAGTGCCTGTCCGTGGATGAGCGTGACCCAGATCGCGCCGTCCCTGGTCGTCGCGACACCGTACGGGCGGGCCTCAGGTCCCGAGATCCGATGCTCGGTGATGCGAGAAGTCATGGTTCCAGCGTATGCCGATCGTGCAACTCTCAGCCTTGCAGCGGCGTCTTTGTATTGCGACAATTGATGTCCATCGAAGGAGCGAACATGGGTTCACGATTCGTCATCGACGCGACCTCCTCGACGCCCCCTTTCGAGCAGTTGCGGATGCAGGTGATCGAGCGTGCGCGCTCAGGAGACCTCGTGCCTGGAGACAAACTACCGACGGTGCGCCGGCTGGCCGAGGAACTCGGTCTCGCCGCCAACACTGTCGCCCGCGCGTACCGCGAACTGGAACACGACGAAGTGATCGAGACGAGAGGACGCAACGGGTCGTTCATCGCCGCGAGCGGTGACGCGGGCCATCAGCAGGCGCAGCTGGCCGCCGTCGCCTACGCTGACCGGGTGAAGTCCCTCGGGCTGGACCCGGATGAAGCGCTGGCCATCGTGACCGCCGCCCTCGGCATCCGCTCCTGACCCCTCACGCAGGCGTCGCTCAGGACGGAGGCGACTGCGCCTCGGTGAGCACCGGGTTCCTGATGCCCACGAACGAGACGGCACCGCCGAGAATGAGCATGATCGCTGTGGCGATCATGGCGCGGTGGAATCCGGCCAGGTCGAGGACGCCACCGAGGATGAGCCCGGCGCACGCGACGGCCACGAGGCCGGCGACACGAGCGACGGCGTTGTTGACCGCCGAGCCGATGCCGGCCTGGCTGGGGTCGATCGCCCCGAGGATCGCGCTGGTGAGCGGAGCGACGGTGATGGAGAGCCCCAGGCCGAAGATCACAAGCCCGGGGAGCAGCTGCAGCCAGTAGTTGACGTCCTCGGTGACGGAGAGCATCAGCAGGAAGGCGATCCCGGCGACCAGCGGTCCGACGGTCATGAAGAACCGCGGACCGTACGTGCCGGCGAGGGAACCGATGCGGCTCGAGAGCAGGAGCATCACCAGGGTGGGCGGCAGCGTCGCCAGCCCGGCGAGGGTCGCCGGCCAGCCCGCGACCTGCTGGAGGTAGATCGCGATGACGAAGAAGCCGAAGCCGAGCGCGCCGTAGATGAACACCGTGGCGATGTTGCCTGCGGAGAAGTTGCGTGAGCGGAACAACGACAGCGGCATCATCGGGTCACGCGTGCGACCCTCCCACCAGATGAAGAGGACGAACGCGATCACGCCCACGACGAACGGGACCCACACCACCGGGCTCGACCAGCCGAACCTGGCCTGCTCGATCAGCGCGAACACCGGTCCACCGAGACCGATGGCCCCGAGGAACGCACCGACCACGTCGACCCGGGGACGGGTGAGCTGCGCCGGCTCCTTGTCCATCTTCATGAGCAGCCAGAGGGTGACCGCGATCGGCAGCACATTGATGCCGAAGACCAGCCGCCACGAGATCGTGTCGACGAGCAGCCCTCCGAGCAACGGGCCGACGATCATGGCGGTACCGGTCCACGCAGTCCATGTGCCGATGGCCTTCGCCTGGGCCTGGCCGTGGAACGTCGAAATGATGATGGCCAGCGAGCTCGGCACCAGAAGCGCAGCCGCCGCACCCTGCAGCGCCCGAACGACGATGAGGAACTCAGCACTCGGTGCGAAAGCGCACAACAGCGACGTGACGCCGAATCCGATCAGGCCGATGGTGAGGATGCGCACGCGACCGAAGGCATCCGACAACGACCCGGCCAGCAGGATGAAGGCGCCGAGCGTGAGCAGGTAGGCGTCGACCACCCACTGCTGGACCGGAAGCCCCCCGCCGAATTCGCGGGTGATCGCCGGCAGGGCGACGTTGATGATCGTTCCATCGAGGAAGGCGACGAACGACGCAAGAATAGCGACGAGCAAGACGATGCGCTGCGTGGCCTGGTCGGTGCGGGGGACGGATGCCATGGCACAAGTATGCTCCGAAGAGCGCCCCGTCTGTCAGCCCCCGAGACCTCTACCATCGTTCCTCGGGTCTGACGAAAGCTCTCCAGACGAAATTCGGGATCGTCAGCGCGGGATGCCCCGATGAGAGCGAATTTCTGTGATCATAGGCACCGAGAACCCGGCCTTCGACGGGAAACACCGACCGAAAGGCCGTCATGGACGACACCTCATCGAAATTCACCCGCGCCCGGACGGCACTCGGGCTCGACGATTCCCGCCTCACCGGCATGCTCGTTCTGCTCTGGACGACGACCGCCGCCTACATCGCGCTGCACCTGTCGCACCGGCTCGTCGGCGCACCGTGGAGCCCGTTGTTCGACCTCTCCTCCGAGCGGGGCTACGGCGAGGTGTTCTTCCAGACGCTCACAGCGTGGACGATTCTCCTGCTGCTGATCGCGGCTGTCCGGCTGCGTGCGGGGGTCCTCCTGATCTGGGCGGGCGCTGCCGCGTATCTGCTCGCCGACGACTACTTCCTCATCCACGAACGCATTGGAACCTGGTTCGCCAGCACGGTGCTCTACGTCGGCAAGCTGTCCACCCACATCGGTGAGACGCTCTGGCTGGGCGTGGTGGGCGTCGTTCTGATCATCGCGCTCGCTGTGGGCTACAAGCTCGCGCGCCGCGAGGTGCGGCGAATCACCGTGACGGTCGGAATCCTCTTCGCCGCACTCGCCGGCTTCGGAGTGATCGTCGACGCCGTCCACAGCCCGTTCATCGACGTGCCGTTCTTCGACCCGCTCTTCATCGCACTTGAGGACGGCGGCGAGATCGCGGTCATGAGCGTCCTCGTCGTCTACCTCACCTCACTGGCATTCCCCGCCGCCCAGGTGTCGGAAGCTGCTGGCGTCCTCGACGCTGCCGAACAGGACGCTTAGGCGACCGTCCTTCAGGCGAGGTGCCTTCCGGTTCGCACCAGGCGACCGTCGTCGATGCGGAGCACCCGGTCTGCGGATCCCTGCACGGAAACATCGTGAGTGGCGATGATCGCTGTGGCCCCCTCTGCATGGACCGCCGTGCGAATGAGGTCCATGATCGCCGCCCCGGTTGCGGCGTCGAGCTGACCCGTCGGCTCGTCGGCGATCAGCAGTCTGGGCCGGCCCGCGAGCGCGCGGGCGATCGCCACGCGCTGCTGCTGTCCGCCGGACAACTGATCGGGCTTCACCCGGCCGCGACCGGCCAGGCCGACGAGGTCGAGGAGCTCGGCGACCCTCTCCTCGCGCCGCAGGGGTTCCTCGCGTCTCAGCCGCAGCGGCATCCCGACGTTCTCAGCGATGGAGAGGTGGGGCAGCAGGCCGAAGGTCTGGAAGATGAAGGCCATCGATTCCCGGCGAAGCCGGGTGCGGGCGTCCTCGCTCAGGCCGGTGATCGGCTTGTCGTCGAGCGTCACCGTTCCTGAACTGGGCACATCCAGCCCGCTCACACAGTTCAGGAGGGTGGTCTTCCCTGAGCCGGACCGGCCGGAGAGTGCGACGATGGCGCCCTTCGGAATGCTGAAAGAGACCTCGCGGAGCGCGGTGACGTCACCGGCCGGCGTGGGAAAGGTGCGCGTGAGGTTCTCGACCCTGAGCACATCACTCATGACGGTGTCTCCGTCGATTCCTGGTCATGCTCTGGCCACACCCCGACGTGATCGTCCTCGAGGGTGAGCCTGACGCGTTCGCTCAGGTTGAGCGCCTCGCGGTAGTCAGCGGGAAGCTGCAATCGCCCCACCCTGTCGAGCACCGCGAACTCCTGCTCGGACAGTGTGGTTTCGCCCTCGGCATCGAGACCCTCCCGGCGCAGGGTCTCCGACGAGATGCGGCCGTCGCGGATCGCCACGGTGCGTCGAACCTGACCAGCGACGGCGACATCATGCGTGACGATGACGACCGTGCAGCCGAATGCGGCGTTTGCCGCTCGCAGGGCGGCGAAGACCTGGTCCCCCGTCGCAGCATCGAGCTGACCCGTCGGCTCATCGGCAAGAAGCACCCGGGGCGCCCCCGCGAGCGCTACAGCGATCGACACACGCTGCTGCTCACCACCCGAGAGGTGCTCCGGCCGGCGATCACCCTTGTCGACGAGGTCCATCACCGCCAGCAGTTCCTTCACCCGCTCATCGCGCGCGCGGCGACCGGATCCGGCCAGTGCGAGCGGGAGAGCGATGTTCTCGGCCGCGGTCAGGGTAGGAAGGAGGTTGCGGGACGATTGCTGCCGAATGAAGCCGACGGTGGAACGACGGTAACGCACGAGTTCGGCTCCCCGCATAGTGAGGAGGTCATGACCGGCGACGCGGGCTCGACCGGCCGTCGGCGTGTCGAGACCGGAAAGGATGCCGAGAAGCGTCGATTTGCCCGAGCCGGACGCCCCGACGATCGCCAGCACGTCGCCCTCCTCCACGAGCAGATCCAGACCCTGCAGAGCCTGCACCTCCACACCGCCGGCGCGAAAGACGCGCACGACGCTGTCGCAGGCGATCAGCGCGCCGGCTCCGAATTCTCCATGGCCGCCTGTCGACAGCGCACTGACCAGAGTCATGAGTCCTCCCCGGATCGCAGAATAGCGGTTGCTCGAGTACGTCGCGAGAGCGGCGTGTCGATCAGCACGGCCAAGGCGAGAGCGGTTGTCGAAGCGGCGACGATACCCACGAGGGACCATCCGGGCACGACGATCCCGACGGCTACCCCTTCGCCTGGTCCGGCCGGTTCCCCCACCCCGAAGGCCTGCCCTGCCGCCACGAGGATCGCCGCGGATGCCACGGCGCCACCGAGCACCGCGCCTGCGACGACCGGGGTCAGTTCCCCGAACGCGGCCGCGATACCGGCCCGTCTCGGTACCCCGAGCGTGCCGAGCAGTGCCAATGTGCGCCCCCGGCGCCTGGCGCCGAGCACGGAGATGAGGAGCATACCGAACGCAGCGAGAACTCCCGTTCCAACAAGTGAGAGCAGCGTTGCGTCTGTCACACCAGCCGTCAAGGCGCCGGCGCGCGCGTCGTCGAGCACCTCCCGCCGGTCGACGATCTGAGACCCGGCGTCGGCCGCGGCGGCAGTCGAGCCGACGGCAAGCACTGACGTCTCTTGCGATGTCGCAGGCAACGCTGTGCCCTGGGCGGTGACGAACGCTGCAAGGGCCTCAGAATCGACCACCATGAGCATCCCTGTCGGAAAACCAGGAGAGGCGAAAGGAGCATCGACGACCCGGATCGGCACGCGCAGGCCATCGAGCTCGAGCCTGACCGTTTCGCCCTCGAACGACGAGCTGAGCCGGGGATCGAGGAGCACGGGGACGGGTTCCTCGCTTCCGGCAGCGGCAGAATCCGCGCTCTCGTCGACCAGCCTGGAGACCGACGCGGCATTCGCCCGGTCCGGCCGATCGTCGGGCAGCGCCTCGAGCAGCTCGGCGTAGCGGTCGTCGACGGCGAGCATGCGTACGGTCGACGAGTGTCCATCCCCACGCAGGTCGGCCCTGCCGATCACGGTCACGGCGGCCGCAATGCCTCCCTCGCTCTCGAACGCGGCCACGGCGGCATCCGGATCGCTGACGCCGTCGAGTCGTACGTCTGCGCCGACGTACTTCCAGGCTGCGGCATCCTGTGCCGCCGACACGCTCTCGGTGAGAACCAGGGAGGTGATGGCGACGCTGACCGCGAGGGTCAGTGTCGTCAGCGTGAGCACAGAACTGCTTCGCCCTGTGCCGGTGACAGCGACCAGTGGACCTGCCCCCCTGGTTCGCTCGACGAACCACCGGAGTGGTGGCAGCAGCAACGCCGGAACGGGCGAGAGAACGATGGCGACCACAGCGGCCAGGAGCACGGGGGCCACGAGGGCGAGCGGGTCGACGGTCGCCGCACTGTCCGGCTCCCTCGACCGGAGGGCGATCACGGCCGTGCCTGCGAGCGTGACGACGACGGCCACGGCGATGGCGGGAAAGAGCCGTCGTTTCGCCGAAACCGTGCCTGCCCTGGTGTCGGCCATGATGGCTTGCCTGACCGCAACGATCACAGGGGTCACCACGGAAATACCGACGACGACGAAAACTAGCCCAAGCGTGTCTGGGGGGCCGAGAGCCGCGATGGCGACACCGGCACCGACGCCGACGCCGACGAGCACGGCGACGACAGCCTCGACACCGGCGTGCGCGGCGGTGAGCCCCAGCGGCGCACCCCGGGAACGGAGGAGTTCGATTTCACGCTCACGACGACCTCCGACCGCGACGAACGCAAGGATGAGCAGCAACATCGCGACTCCGAACAATCCGGCGCCGAGCGCTGAGAGTTGCGCAGAAACGGCTGCGGCGGCGGACGCGAACGGCGCGAGCTCCTCTTCGAAGCCGGATGCCACCGTCACGGTCAGCGGCGCACTCTCGGTGAGGCCGCCGCTCAACGTTTCAAGCGCGTCGATGCTCTCACTCACCCGTGACAGGGTCGCCATGTCGAACCGTGCGGCGTCGAACGACACCCGGATCACACCCGAGACGGAACCAGTGAAACGGGTGGAGAGGTCGTCGTACGAGTCGGCATCCGTCAGCACGGTGAAACCGAGGGCATCGCGGTCGCTCCCCGACTCGCTGGGAATCCAGACGTTCGGCAGGTCGAGCCACGACGCCGGAGATTCGGTGACCTGGTCGATGACTCCCACGACGATCAGCCGGACCGGAGGGCTGGCTGATGCACCGGCCAGCTCGAGGGTGTCTCCGACGCCGAGTCCGACTGAATCGGCCACAGCGGGCGAGAGCACGACGGGGGTGGGCGCTGCCGAGCCGTCCTGCGCGCCCTGGCTGCTCTCCTCCGGCAGCACTCCTGTCACCTGTTCGATCACGTCGCGGGCGGCAGCATCGAGCACTCCGACCTGCACCTCGACGCGTCCGATCGTCGTCGAACCGGCCAGAGTCGGACCGAGGATGCTTGTGGTCACCTCGCCGAGCACCTCTGAGAGCGATCGCGGGAGGCGCGACGGCAACTCCCCGCCGAACGTGGTCAGCCGCTCTGCTGTCGTGATGCGCGGCTCCTGTGTGCTTCCGACGGGTGCAGCGAGGAGAAGATCGGCCTCATGGCCGGCGACGGAGACGGCCTCCCTCGCCGCCTCATCGAGGGTCGTCTCGATCGTGCGCGGCACACCCACGGCGATCGACGAGGTCAGGGCGATGAGGGCGATCACACCGACGAGCGGAAGCGCATCCTGCCGCATGCGGCGTATCACGAGCCGCCTGGTGCCGGTGAATGCGTTGACGGCACCGCGGAGACCGCCGCCCTGACCGGCATGCCGCGTGACACGACCGAACATCATTCCGAGGCTCCTGACCGCAGGAGGTCGGCGAGGGGGAGACCACGCTGTGCTCGCTGAATCACGAAGAGCGTGACCACCAGCACCGCAGCACCGAGCACAGGGAGCACGGCGATCATCTGCCACGGCAGCACGAGGTCGACGGCCGTCCACCCCGGGGCGGTGACCAGGCGGGTTCCGACGAACGCCAGCGTGACCAGCCCGGCCACGAGTCCGATGACGGCGCCGGCGACGGCCGCCAGAGCTGCGTCTGCCAACGCGACGGCAGTCATCGCTCGCTGCGACATCCCGAGGGCCCGCAACTGCGCCGACTCGAGCCTGCGCGCCCGGATGGAGGCCGCGGTCTGAGCCGAGAATCCGACGAGAGCGAGAAGGAACCCCGCAGCGACGACGAGGACGAACGAGACCGGAAGCACCGCGCGAAGGGGGGCGTCGAGCATCCGCTCACCGAACGACTCGGCGTCGACCGACCCCATCCCGTCGAGGGATTGCGACGATGCGGCCGTGCCGTCCGTCCACACCTCATCGACGAGACTTCCGGGCGCCGAGGTCTGCACCAATTGGTGCACGAGTGCTGTGCCGTCCACGACGATCGTCGACTCGGCGCGGGAGGGTGCGGGGAGGCCGGCTTCCAGTGCGGCGAGGTCGCCTGTCGATGCCGCCCCTGGGACGCCGGCCGTCGTCCCAGCCATGCGGAACGTGACCCGGCTCCCGGCGACGAACGACGTGATGTCTGCGCCGGCCGTCACATCCAGGTGGTCGGCCATGCTTTCGGGCACGACGGCTGCGATCTGTGCCACCGGCTCCCAGCCCACGGCACCGAGCGTTGTCGGGAAACCGCCGAGGACGACCGGCGCGGCAATCGTGACGCCCGTCGCCGTGGCGTCCACGCCGGTGAAGTCGTCACCGTTGCTGCTCGACCCTGCCCATCCCCCCGCCTCACTGAGGTCGAGTGGGGTCGACGAACTCCCCCCTGCTTCCTTCGCCGTCGCGATCGAGCTGAGGATGATGCTCACTCGCCCGGATCCTTCCACATCCGATGCGACACGGGCCACCACTCCGACCAGTCTCGTCCCGGCGACATCCGGATCCAGTGTGGCCGCCATTTCGTGGGGCGGGAGGTCAGGCGCCGTCTCCCCGAGGCTGCTGACGGTGAGCACTCCTTGGTCGCTCGCGGTGACGACCGAGACCTCCACGTACACCCCGGCGGGCGCTGTGACATCCACGATTGCCCGCACCTCGCCCGTTCCAGTCGGCAATGTCGGCCCACTGTCCGGCGCACCAGCGGGCGGAAGCGCACCGATGATGTCTGCACGTCCGCTCGCCTCGGTCGGGAGCAGCGACTGTGCGGCAGGGGACAGTCCGAGGACCTGGGCGGAGGCGAACGGGACGTCGATCTCGAGGCCGGGAATGATCACCCGCGAAATGAGCGATTCGCCGCGGGTGACGGGGGCACCGACTCCGGACGCGACGGCCTCTGCGGCAGCGTCGCCATGCAGCCGCACCGGTGGGCCGACCGCCACAGTGGCGAGCTCGCGGAGTGACTGCTGCCAGGTGGCCGCTGATCCGGCGACGACCACGGCCGCCCCGATCCCGGCCGCGACCACGAGAAGACCGACGCCCCGACCCGGCCTCCGTGCTGCATACCAGCCTGCTACCGGTGCGACGGCCCCTCGCGTCCGCCCGAGGGCAGCCGCAACGGGCCGTAGAGCGGCCGAGACGATCCGTACTCCCATCATGCCGGACGCGAGGACGAGAGCGGCCGGAGTGGCGGCGAGAAGCGGGTCGCCCACCGTCGACGCCTGGGCGGCCGCTCGCCACAACAGGACGATCGACGAGACCACGGCGATCGTCTCCAGCGCGACCCGGGTGCTCGTACCGCGATTGGCGGATCTCCCGTCCCCCCGTCGAGCTGACGGCACACAGACAAGCACAGCGACGACGGCAGCCAGGGCGGCAACCGCCATCCACTCGTCTCGGCCCGGCTGTACCCACCGATCAAAGCCGGCTGTCGACAGAGACGGAACCGCGCTGACCATCGCGTGGACGACCGCCCCACCCCACGGACTCACTGCGGCAACGATCGTCCCCACAACCAGGGCGTCGACGGCGACCGCCCCGGCTCGCTGACCGACGGATGCACCCCTCTCGCCCAGCAGTTCGAACTCCGGCGCCCGCGCATCGGCGAGGAGCCGGGTGGCCGTCGAGAGGACCATCACCACAACGACCAGCAGCAGGAGGAGGACGGTGAGAGCGGCGGCTCGTGTGGCCTCCAACCCGGCGGACACATCGCTGAGTGCAGTCCCCAGGCTCGTGTCGATGATGACAGCGCCACGGGGCTCCGATACGGCGGCGCCGATCGTCGACTCCGCGTCGGTAAGCCGCACAGCCAGGGAATCGAGTCCCTCGACACCGACGCCGACGAAGGACGGGTGTTCGGTGACTCCGAGCTGGGTCGCCCCCACCCCTGAGGCGTCGGCGCCGCCCGCCGGCAGAAGGAGTGGTCCCATGGCGTGGACGATGTCGCCGAAGGATTTCCCAGGCTCGCCGAACTGTGGCTTGTCGCCCGCCGCGAGGAGCGGGTCGTTCTCCCAGAAGATCCCGGACGCCGTGTCTGCGCGATAGATGCCGTCGACGCGCACGGCGAGCGACCGGTCGTCGTCATCGAACGAGAGGGAATCTCCGACCGACAACCCCAGTGACAGCGCCGCAGACTCCGGCACTGCAACCCCGGGCCAGGAGTCCGGCCAGACGCCGTCGACGAGAGAAGCTGCCTCCTGCGGATCGTCGATCTCGGCCAGATAGGAGAACACGTTCGACTCCGTGGTCACCCACGCCGTGGTGACCCACGCGGTGGATGACCACTCCGTCCCGGAACCGAAGGCGTCGGCCGTTGCGTCATCGACAGCGGTTCGGGTCCCCGAGACCGGTGTCGGCGGGTTCAGGACACGCACGGTGACGTCGACGTTTTCAGCTGGGATGGACGACAGCGCAGCGCGCACCCCGGCTTGCTCGCCGGAGCGTACGAGCAGAAGTGTTCCGGCCAGCACGGATCCAGCAACGATGGCGACGGCCAGGACGAGGGCGAAGAGCTTCCACTGCGACGCCCACCGCCGAGCCGCAAGCGACAGCACCCACGTCTGAGAACCCGGGAAATGAGAGGAGATGACCGCGCACCTCCATTGGCGATGGTTCGAACCGTTCCGGGGAAAGTATAGGTCCGGTCCGACGGTCGCGACCTAGATGACTCCCTCACTCCACGGGTCGAGGTTGCCGAACCGATGCGCGGTGATCGAGATCGCCTGCTCGTGAAGGAACGGCAGCAGCTCGATCCGTCCGGCCTGGGTGACCGCACCCGAGTAGATCGCGAGGTCGGGGTTGCCGTCCGCAGCGACCGCGAGCTGCCGGTGCAGGGAGGAACGGGATGCGTCGGCACCGATCAGGCGGACCCGGGGAACATCGCTGGACGCTGTCCTGGTCACCCACTCGTCGTCGCTCTCGACGGACACCGACACACCGAGGTCGCCGAGCACTCCGCGGATGGCGGTCGGAAGCCCGGATGCCACGCTCAGGGTGAACGCCGAACGGGAACGAACGGCGGAGAGCACGACCCGCAGCACCTCACCGAGGTCGGCATCGACTGTGGCGCGGACGGCGACGGGAACCGGGCGGTACCGGAACAGATTCCGCTCGACCGCGATACCCGATGCGTCCTTCGTCTCGCCGTATTCGTTGCCCCAGGCGATGGCATCCGACAGCGCGGAGCGACGCAGGAGGTCGAACTCCTCGTAGCCGAGCGACGGCTGGGCGGCTTCGATCAGCTGGGTGACCCGGGCGTCGAGCCCACGGAGATGCAGCGTCTTGCTGCTCGAACCGGTGTCCGGCAGCCACGAGCCGAGCGTGAGCAGGTAGTTCGGGCCACCCGCCTTGGCACCTGCGCCGACCGCTGACCGCTTCCAGCCGCCGAACGGCTGACGCTGGACGATCGCCCCTGTGATGCCGCGGTTGACGTAGAGGTTGCCTGCTTCGACGGTGTCGAGCCACTCGGCCAGGTCGTCCTGGTCCTGGGTGTGCAGGCCGGACGTCAGTCCGTAGTCGATGGCGTTCGTCAGCCGGATCGCCTCGGTCAGGGTCGCCGCGTGCATGACGCCGAGGACCGGACCGAAGAATTCGGTGAGGTGGAAGTAGGAGCCGGGGGCGACATCCGCCCGGATCCCAGGGGACCACAGCCGGCCGGTGTCGTCGAGCTTGCGTGGCTCGACGAGCCACTTCTCGCCGACACCGAGTTCGGTGAGGGCGTGCAGCAGTTTGCCGTCGGCCGGTTCGATGATCGGACCCATCTGGCTCGTCGCGTCGTCGGGGTAGCCGACGCGAAGCGACGTGGCTGCGTCGACGAGCTGGCGGAGGAACCGCTCGCTCCTGGCGACGGAACCGACGAGGATGACGAGGCTGGCAGCAGAGCACTTCTGGCCGGCGTGGCCGAAGGCGCTCTTCACGACGTCGGCTGCGGCCAGGTCGAGGTCGGCGCTCGGGGTGACGATGATGGCGTTCTTGCCGCTGGTCTCCGCGAGCAGGGGCAACTCAGGGCGCCAGGAGCGGAACAGTTTCGCGGTCTCCCAGGCCCCGGTGAGGATGACCCGGTCGACGGCGGGGTGCGAGACGAGCTTCTGCCCGAGTTCGCGCTCGTCGAGGGAGACAAGGGTGAGCAGCTCCTGCGGGATGCCTGCCTCCCAGAGCGCCTCCACCATAACGGCGGCGGAGCGGCGGGCCTGGTGGGCCGGTTTGATGATGACGCCAGACCCTGCGGCGAGCGCTGCGAGCACCCCGCCTGCCGGGATCGCGACAGGGAAGTTCCACGGCGGCGTGACGACGGTCAGCTGCGATGGCACGAACCGCGCACCGCGGACGGCGTCGAGTTCACGGGCCTTGGCGGCGTAGTAGTGGGCGAAGTCGATCGCCTCGCTGACCTCGGGGTCGGCTTCGGCGATGGTCTTGCCGGTTTCGGATGCCATCACCTCGATCAGGCGGTCCCTGTTGGCAGCGAGGGCGAGCCCCGCCCGGTCGAGCACTGCAGCGCGGTCGGCTGCGGGCAGCGCGCCCCACGCTGCGCCGCGGGCTCGGACGCCCTCGACGATGAACTCGAGCGTCTCAGCATCCTCGACCGTGCAGGCGGTGATCGTCCTGTTGCCGAGTTCGCTTCCTGGCACGCGAGCGAGGATCCGGCCCGCCCACGCACGGTTGGCCGGAAGGGCCGGGTCGGTGTCCCTCGTGTTCACGAACCCGGGTGCCCCGAGGTCGGTCGCTGGGACGGTGTTGAGCGTGGTCGTGTCGAATACTCGGACGGTGTCGAACGGCGACTCCGTCTTCGAGCCGCGCGACAACCCGAGCACCTGCTGGGTCATGCCGAGTTCCTCGGTCTCCGGCCTGGTGAAGGAGTCCGCCTGCTTCGGCGCGACGAGCTCGTCGGCCGTGCCGAGGGTCCACTCCGTCTCACGGTTCTGGGTCCGGCGGGGCGACGGAATCTCGTGCGGCGTGGCATCGAGCTGGGCGGCAGAGGCGAGGAAACGCTGCTTCTCACGCTCGAACAACGCGGTGTTCTCGTGCAACTCGAACACGGCGGACATGAAGTTCTCCTGTGACGCGTTCTCTTCGAGACGGCGGATCAGGTAGGAGATGGCTACGTCGAATTCGCGCGGATTCACGACGGGTGTGTAGAGCAGGAGGTTGCCGACGTCACGCTTGACGGCCGCGGCCTGGCCGGTGGCCATGCCGAGGAGCATCTCGAACTCCACCCCGTCGGTGACGCCGCGGGACTGAGCGAGGAGCCACGCGAACGCGAGGTCGAAGAGGTTGTGACCGGCGACGCCGACCCGCACGTTCTTCGCGCGCTCAGGGGTGAGTGCCCACATCAGCACGCGTTTGTAGTTCGCGTCGGTGTCCTGTTTGGAGTCGTACGGCGCCGTGGCCCAGTCATGGATGGCGGCGTCGACGCCTTCCATCGCGAGGTTGGCTCCCTTGACGAGCCGCACCTTGATCGGGGCCCCACCGGATGCCACGCGCGCAGCGGTCCAGTCCTGCAACGTCTGCATCGCGGCGAGCGCGTCAGGCAGGTAGGCCTGCAGAACGATGCCCGCCTCGAGGTTCTTCAGCTGCGGCTGGTCGAGGATCCGTGTGAAGACGGCGACGGTGAGGTCGAGGTCGCGGTACTCCTCCATGTCGAGGTTGATGAACTTCTCGGAGCCGGAGCTTGCGGCCAGCTCGTAGAGGGGGGTGAGGCGTTCGACGACCCGCTCGACGGCATCGTCGAAAGACCACATCGAGAGCTGCGATGCGATGGCGGAGACCTTGATGGAGACGTAGTCCACGTCGTCGCGGGCGAGCAGTTCGCGGGTTCCCGCGAGGCGCTTCGCCGCTTCCTGTTCGCCGAGGACGGCCTCACCGAGCAGGTTGAGGTTGAGGCGGGAGCCCTCTTCCTTGAGGTGGGCGATGGCCGGGCCGAGCTTCTCGGAGGTGGCGTCGACGACGAGGTGACCGACCATGTTCCGCAGGACGCGACGGGCGACCGGAATGACCACCCATGGGATGACAGGGCCGAGGATCCCACCGGCGGTGATCGCCGCACGCAGGTACCAGGGCAGGAACGCCGGGGTGAGCTTCGCGACACGCTGCAGGTTGTATCCGGCGACGAAAAGGTCCTCAGGTCGCATGACACCGTCGACGAAGCCGACGGTGAAGTCCAGGCCGTTCGGGTCCTTGAGGACTTCGGCGAGGCGCTGGGCTGCCGGGGCGACGGGGGCACCTGCGCTCTCGTCCACCCACTTGCGGGCGAGGGTGACGGCATCCGTTGCGAGCTGGTTGGCGCTCAAATCGGCGCCGGCCGAGGTGTGAGGCATGATCACGAGACTATTCCCTCTGAAGGTCGTGGACGGTGAGTCGCTTCGGTCTGGCGGCAACTCTCAGTCTCAGTGTGCGCCCCCACCTCGATTCAGAAAAGCGAATCTTTCTAATGGATATTCATCACTTCTTCTGACGAGTAGGCTGGCGCCATGCTCGACATGAGACGGCTCCGTCTGCTCCGTGAGGTCCAGTTGCGCGGCACGCTCGCCGAGGTCGCCACCGCGCTGGCCTTCAGCCCGTCGTCGGTCTCCCAGCAACTGGCACAACTGGAGCGCGAGGCCGGAGTGAAACTGCTGCAGAAGAGCGGCAGGCGGGTGCAACTGACCCCGCAGGGCGAGCTGCTCGCGAACCGGGCGGCTGAGCTGCTGGACGGGCTGGAACGGGCGGAGGCCGAACTGTCCACCTCCCTCGACGCGGTGGTGGGAACGGTGCGACTGGCCGTGTTCCAGTCGGCGGCGCACGCGGTGATCCCCGAGGCCCTGTCGCTGCTGCGGGTCGAGCACCCACAGCTGCGGGTCGAGATCGTCGAGCGCGAGCCGGAGGCGGGTCTCTTCGACCTCGCCGCCCGCGACTTCGACCTCGTGCTCGCGGAGCAGTACCCGGGGCACACCCGGCCTCACCTCCCCGACCTCGATCGGGAATTCCTCGCGACGGATGCGCTCAGGCTCGCCCTGCCACCGGCATCCGCCGCAGGTTCGCTCGCGGATGCCGCGACGCTCCCGTTCGTGATGGAGCCGGAGGGCACCGTTGCCCGGTTGTGGGCGACACAACTCTGCCGCGCCGCCGGGTTCGAGCCCGACGTGCGGTTCGAGACGGCCGACCTGATCGCGCACATCCGCCTGATCGAGTCAGGCAACGCCGTCGGGATGCTGCCCGACCTCGTCTGGGCGGGCCGCGAACCCGGCCTGCGGCTCGCCGACCTGCCAGGGACCCCGTCGCGGACCGTCTTCACGTCGGCCCGGCTGGTGAGTGCGGCGCGGCCTGCGGTCACCGCCGTGCGCGGGGCGCTCGCGCGGGCGACGGGCTTCCTGGTCTGATCCGACCCCGCGAGTTGCTGGGTTTGTGGGGGTCCGCCCGTGGACGCACCCCTGCAAAGTCAGCAACTCGCGGTCGGTGCCCGGCGTGGAAGAATCGCAGCATGACGACAACGAAGACGTACGACGCGATCATCGTCGGTGGGGGCCACAACGGGCTCGTCGCCGCCGCATACCTCGGCAAGGCCGGCAAGCGGGTGCTGCTGCTCGAACGGCTGGATGCCGTCGGTGGCGCCGCCGTCTCCGCGCAGGCCTTCGAGGGCGTCGAAGCATGGCTGTCGCGCTATTCGTATCTCGTCAGCCTCCTCCCGAAGCGGATCATCGACGACCTCGGACTCGACATCACCCTCGTGCGCAGGCGTTACTCCTCGTACACGCCTGACCCGGCCGACCCGACGCGCGGACTGCTCATCGACAATGACGATGCCGCTGCCACCGAGGCATCCTTCGACCGGATCGGCGCCCCGGCTGACGAGTTCGAGCTCTTCGAGTTGTTCTACGAGCACTGCAGGCGGCTCACCGAAGTGCTCTGGCCGACGATGACCGAGCCGCTGCCGACCCGATCGGAGGCGAAACGCCTCGTGACGGATGCCGGAGGGGCGAGCGAGTGGAAGGCCATGATCGAGACGCCCATCGGCGACGTGATCAGGCACCTGCACACCGACCTCGTGCGCGGCGTGCTCCTCACCGACGCGCTCATCGGCACCTTCGCCCGCGCGGACGACACGGATCTGCAGCAGAACATCTGTTTCCTCTACCACCTCATCGGCGGCGGGACGGGGGACTGGGATGTCCCTGTCGGCGGCATGGGCGCCGTATCGGCGGAACTCGCCAGGGCCGCCCGCGGTGCCGGCGCAGACCTGGTCACGGGCGCGGAGGTCACCGCCGTCGACCCGGCCGGCACTGTGCGGTTCTCCTCGGATGGCGTCGACCGCGAGGTGACGGCCGACTGGATCCTCGCCAACGTGGCCCCTGCCACCCTCGACCGCCTCCTCGTCGCGGGCACAGAGGTGTCGTACGGCCGGGAGCAGCTCGCCGCAGGGGAACCGTCCGCCGGCGTCTTCGAGGCCCGCCCGTTCGGCATCGGCTCAGACTCGAACCCGAACCACGCCCGCGAGGGAGCCCAGGTGAAGGTGAACCTGCTGCTGAAGCGGCTGCCGCGCCTCCGCGATGAGACGGTGAGCCCTGAGGCCGCGTTCGGCGGGACGTTCCACATCAACGAGACCTGGACGCAGCTCGACGACGCGTACGTCACGGCCGCTGCCGGCGGCATCCCGAACCCGCTGCCGTGCGAGATCTACTGCCACTCGCTCGCCGACCCGACCATCCTCTCCCCCGCACTGCGCGACGCAGGCGCGCACACACTCACCGTGTTCGGGCTGCACGTCCCTTCACGCCTCGTCACCCCCGAGAACAACGAGGAGATGCGTGACACCCTGCAGGCCGCCGTACTCGCCTCACTGAACTCGGTTCTCGCGGAGCCGATCGAAGGAGTTCTCATGACGGATGCCACAGGGCAGGCCTGCATCGAGACCAAGACGACACTCGACATCGAACGGGCCGTCGGCATGCCGAACGGCAACATCTTCCACGGCGGCCTCGACTGGCCGTTCCTCGAGGACGATGCCCCCGCATCCACCCCGGCCGAACGGTGGGGCGTGGCGACGCCGCACCCGCGCGTGGTGCTCTGCGGCTCTGGGGCACGACGCGGCGGTGCCGTCAGCGGCATCGGCGGTCACAACGCGGCGATGGCCGTGCTCGAAAGCGAGTAGCCCGGCACGTCGGGGCCTGGGCGGCTCAGTGCCTGCGGTGGTCCTGGATGGTGATCTTCGGACCCCGCCTGGGTTTGTGGATACCGCTGGCGAGGATGAGCCGGAGCACGCGCTGACGCTGGCCGACCCACGGCGACAGCAGCTCGAGCATCCCGTCGTCGTCGACCGGTGAGCCGGTGAGCGCCATCCCGACGGTCGACGCGAGGTGGTAGTCGCCGACGCTCACGGCGTCCGGGTCTCCGTGCGCCCTGCTCGTCACTTCGGCGGCCGTCCACACACCGATGCCAGGCAGGCTGCGCAGCTTGACGGATGCGTCGGCCGCCTCGGCGACGACACCACCCGCTCCTGTGACGGTGCGCTCGAGCGCTGCGGCCACCCGCGACGCACGGACGGCGGTCTCCGAGCGCTGCGGCCCGACGCCTGCGGTGTGCCACTCCCAGCTCGGGATCCGGCGCCAGCTCTCGGCGGAGGGCGCGACGACCATTCCGTCGGGGGCGGGCCCTGGGGCTGCTTCGCCATGGCGACGGACGAGCAACCGCCAGGCCGCCCACGCCTCGACGGCCGTGACCTTCTGCTCGAGGATCGACGGGACGAGCATTTCGAAGACGAGGCGGTTGCGGCTGAGTCTCAGCCCGGGGTTGCGACGACGCACCTCGGTGAGCAGCGGGCTCCGCGACAGGTCGATGTCGTCCCAGTCGTCGCGTGAGCCGAGAAGCTCGGGGACACCGTCGGCGGCCCACGCGGCACCAGGACCCCAGGCGAACACGTCGACGCCCGAGGCGTCCTGGTCGAGCCGCAGCGTCGCTGGGCCGTGTGGGGTGCGCATCGTGATCCACGCGCCGGTGGCCGTGCGCCTGAAGCAGGGACCGTCACCTCCGCGGGCCAGCGGGGTGAGCGTGCGATGCAGCTGAAGCGGATGCCTCGGTGTGTACCGCATGCGGATCGCCAGCACCCCTGGGTCGACCGCATCGTCGGGCGCGATACGGGGTGCGACGAGTCCATCCATCCCGTTCACCCTACGTCAGCTCCCCCGACATTCCCGTTCATGAGGATTCCTCAGATAGCACTGGCACAGACCCGACGGCGTGCGTAAAGTGTGCCGCATGACATTCTCCGACCACGACCTCAGCGAATTCCGAGCCGCGATCAGCGGCGACGTCATCGAGCGGAACGACCCCGCTCTCGCGGCCGAGGTGGCCGCCCAGAACACCCGGATCCTGCACGTGCCCGACCTCGCGGTGATCCCCCATTCCGAAGCAGATGTGCGGGCGGCCGTGCGATTCGCGTCCACGCACGCGCTCGCGGTGCGCATCCAGGCCACCGGGCACGGAGCCGAGGTCCCGGTGACCGACGGTCTGCTGCTGCTCACCAAACGGATGCTCGACGTCACGGTCGATCCGACCACGCGCATCGCGACCGTCGGCGCAGGCGTGCGCTGGGAGGCGGTCATCCGCGCGGCCGCGGAACACGGTCTCGCTCCGATCACCGGGTCATCCACCCACGTCGGCGCCATTGGCTACACCCTCGGAGGAGGTCTCGGGCCGCTTGCCCGCAGCCACGGTTTCACTTCCGACTGGGTACGCGGGTTCCGCGTGGTGCTCGCCGACGGGTCTGTCGTCACCGCGGACGCCGACGAGCACCCCGACCTGTTCTGGGCTCTCCGCGGCGGCAAGGGCGGACTCGGGGTGGTCACCGAGATGCGGGTCGAACTCGTCCCGATCCGCACCCTGTACGCGGGGAGCCTCTTCTTCGACGGCCCGCACGCCGAGACCGCGCTGCGGGCGTGGACGGACTGGCTGCCGAGCGCGCCGGCCGCAGCCACGACATCCGTGGCCCTGATGAACATGCCACCGATCGAGGAGATCCCCGAGCCCTTCCGCGGCCGGTTCCTGCTCAGCCTCCGCTTCGCGTGGGTCGGCGACCCGGCAGAGGGCGCGCGGATCCTCGCGCCCCTCCGTGCGGCCGCGCCCGTCTACATCGACACGGTCTCCGAGATCCCGGCATCCGCCGTCGGCGCGATCCACGGGGACCCGGACGAACCCGGGCCGGTGTGGACGCGCGGTTTCCTTCTCAAGCCGATCGACCAGGACTTCATCGACGAGCTCCTCGCCCACTTCGGGCAGCAGGCAGGGGCGCCGTTCGCCGGCGTCGAGGTGCGGCACCTCGGTGGCGCGACAGCGACGGACGTCTCGGGCGGCTCGGCGGCAGGCGGCAGGAAGAGCGCGCACACCCTGACGATGATCGGCGTCGCACCGCCCCTGTTCGAACGGATGCCTGTTGCAGCGGATGCGTTCCTGGCTGCTGCGGCGCGCTGGGTATCGCCGGAGACGAACATCAACTTCGCCGGCACCGTCGCCGATTCCGAACACTTCGCCAGCGCGTGGCCAGGGGACACTTTCGAACGTCTCGCGAAGACACGGGCGCAATACGACCCTGACCGGCTCTTCGCCTACGGACCGGCCGCGGTCTGACCCGTCGTCGACGACCGGTCAGGAATCCGAACCGGCCGGAACCGCATCCGGCCATTCGCTCGGCGCCGCTGCCGACGTCGACGGCAGGGCGACGTCCTTGCCCCACCGCACCTGCCAGTCCGGAATCCGGAGCTCGGGAGGCACCGTGCCGATGGCGTCGATGAGTTCAGCGACGGCGACGGTCCCACCGGTCTTCCTGAGGAACCGGGCGCGGATCACCGCCTGCGCGAAGATCTCGCCGTCGACCACGATGCGCTGGTCGACGAACACGGCCCTGTCGTCGTAGCCGGACACCCGGGTCTCGATCACGAACTTCTGCCAGAGCGTGAGCGACTTGCGGAAGGTGATCGTCTCCGAGACGACGACGGGGTACCATCCCTGCTCCCGGACGATGTCCCAGATGCCGTTGCGGATGAGCAGGTCGAACCGGCCGAGATCGAGCACGGAGAGGAACACGCCGTTGTTCATGTGCCTGTTGAGGTCGAGGTCGGTGGGGAGCACACGCATCTGCAGACGGCCGACGTCGTAGTGGCCGAGAGCCGAGCCACCGCGCCTGGCCCTCCTGGCACGGGCGAACAGCAGGAGGGTGCGGAAGATCATGTGCATTCCCGGATGCTACGCGCTCACCCGCCGACAGGCATCCGACCTGTAGGTGACGGACAAGCCGTCACGACCCGGCCGGGCGCGGTGCTGCACCCAGCCGACAAACATCCGCTCTCGTGCGGTCAGGAGGGCAGGTGACGTTCGTCAGGCCCGTTGTACTCGGACAACGGACGGATGAGCGCGTTCGACGCCGCCTGTTCCATGATGTGCGCCGTCCAGCCGACGACACGCGACGCCACGAAGAGCGGGGTGAACGTCAACGTGTCGAACCCCATGAGGTTGTACGCCGGGCCGGACGGGTAGTCGAGGTTGGGCTTGATGTTCTTGCGCGACACCATGGCCTCTTCGAGCGTCGAGTAGAGGTCGAGGATGTCCGTGCGGTCGTAGTGCTCGACGAGCGTTTCGAGAGCGGCCCTCATGGTGGGCACCCGCGAGTCGCCGTTCTTGTAGACGCGGTGTCCGAAGCCCATGATCTTGCGCTTGGTGGCGAGCGCGTCCTCGAGCCACGCCTCGGCCTTGTCGGCTGAGCCGATCTCGTCGAAGGTATGCATGACGGCTTCGTTCGCCCCGCCGTGAAGGGCGCCCTTGAGCGCACCGATCCCGCCGACGACAGCGGAGTACAGGTCACTGAGGGTGGAGGTGATCACGCGGGCGGTGAACGTCGACGCGTTGAAGGAGTGCTCGGCGTACAGGATCATCGACACGTTGAACGCGTCGACGACGACCTGGTCGGGGACCTCGCCAAAGGTCATCCAGAGGAAGTTCTCTGAGTAGCCGAGGTCGTCACGCGGCGGGACGAGCTCGTCTCCGTGGCGGCGCCGCTGGTCATAGGCGACGATGGCGGGGAGCTGGGCGTACAGGCGCGCAGCCTTGTTCAGGCTGGACTCCTCCGTGGCGAGCTCGGCGTCCGGGTCGGATGCCCCGATCGCGCTGACCGCGGTGCGGATGACGTCCATCGGGTGCGCCGTCGTTGGAATCAGGTCGATGACGGCCTTGACGTTGTCGCCGAGGGCGCGCTGTCCGCGCTCGACATCTTCGAAGGCCGCGAGTTCGTCATCCGTCGGGAGCTCACCGTGCCAGAGCAGATACGCGACCTGTTCGAAGCTGCACTGGGCTGCAAGCTCCTGGACCGGGTACCCGCGGTAGAGCAGGGAGTTCGTCTCCGGGTTGACCTTGGAGACCGCCGTGTAGTCGACGACGACTCCTGCGAGGCCCTTCTTGATGTCGGTCTCTGTCATTCCGTGCTCCTTTGCTCAGGGCGGACGCTGAGTCTCTACCCTATTGACTGGCGGGGCGACCGCCTATGTCGTTGGCGTCTCGCGCTACCTGGCCACCGTGAAGTTGAACACCGAGGTGTCGAAGTGGTTGTAGCCCTCATAGTCGATGAGTTCATACAGGTCTGCACGGTGCTGCATCTCGCCGAGCTTCGAGGTCAGCGACCCCTCGTCGGTGATCGTGTCGAGCGCGCGGCCGGCTGCGCCCATTGCGATGCGGAGCAGTGACACCGGCCAGATCACGATGTTGATGCCGACGTCCGCGAGCTGTGCACTCGTGAACAGCTCGCTCTTGCCGAACTCGGTCATGTTCGCGAGGATCGGCACGTCGACGGCCTTGCGGACCGCTTCGAACTCGCTGAGGTCGCGCATCGCCTCGGGGAAGATGGCGTCCGCGCCGGCGTCGACGAGCTTTTTCGCACGATCGACGGCAGCATCGAGCCCGTCGACGGCACGGATGTCCGTGCGCGCCATGATGAGGAAGTTGTCGTCGCGGCGCGCGTCGGCCGCAGCGCGGATCCGTTTGAGCGCCGTCGCTTCGTCGACGACCTGCTTGCCGTCGAGGTGACCGCACCGCTTCGGGTTGACCTGGTCCTCGATGTGCATGCCGGCCAGACCGGCATCCTCGAGCTCCTGGATCGTGCGGGCGACGTTCATCGGTTCGCCGAATCCCGTGTCTGCGTCGACCAGGGCGGGGAGTTCGGTCATGCGGGCGATCTGCTTCGCCCGCCCGGCCACCTCGGTGAGCGTGGTGAGGCCGATGTCCGGCAAGCCGAGGTCCGCACTGAGCACGGCACCCGAGATGTAGACACCGTCGAAGCCCTTCTGCTCGATCAGCCGCGCCGACAGGGGGTTGAAGGCACCGGGGAAGCGGAGGAGCTCACCACTGGTGAGCCGCTCACGGAAGATCCGCCGCTTGTCCTCTGGCGTTGTCGTCGAATACAGCATCAGAAGAGTCCCTTCGGCGACTCGACGGAGGAGAGTACCCCGGCGGCCGCATGGATGGTGAGTCCACCGACCTCGTCGGCGGTGAGTTCGGGGAGACGCTGGACGAGGTCGAGGAACCGCTCGATCTCCTCCGGCTCGAGGACGTCCGCCGCGAGAGTGCGGAACTTCGCGATGTAGTCGTCGCGGGCGAACGGGCGGGCGCCGAGCGGATGCGCGTCGGCGACGGCGATCTCGTCGACGATCGTCGAACCGTCGGTCAGCACGATCTCGACGCGGCCGCCGAATGCCTTCTCGGCGGGGTCGATCGAGTGATACCTGCGGGTCCACTCCTCGTCCTCCTGCGTGGTGACGCTGTTCCACAGCGCGACGGTGTCTTCACGGCCGGCGCGGGCGGGCGCATACGAGTCGACGTGGTGCCAGCTGCCGTCCTGCAGGGCGACGGTGAAGATGTACGGGATCGAGTGGTCGAGCGTCTCGCGCGACGCCGTCGGGTCGTACTTCTGCGGGTCGTTGGCGCCTGACCCGATGACGTAGTGCGTGTGGTGCGAGGTGTGGATGACGATGTGGTCGATCGAGCCGGGCTCGAGGATCTCCGGATGTTCGTTGTGAAGCTTCCTGGCGAGATCGATCCAGGCCTGGGCCTGGTACTCGGCCGAGTGCTCCTTCGTGTAACTGTCGAGGATCGCGACCTTCGCCTCGCCCTCCTCCGGCAGAGGAACCTCGTATGACGCGTCAGGGCCGTCGAGCAGCCACGCGAGAACGCCGTCCTCGCCCTCATAGATCGGCTCGGGTGACGTCTGGCCGCGCATGGCACGGTCCACGGCTTCGACGGCCATCTTGCCGGCGAAGGCGGGGGCGTGCGCCTTCCAGGTGGAGATCTGGCCCTTGCGGGACTGCCGGGTGGCTGTCGTGGTGTGCAGTGCCTGGCCGACCGCCTGGAAGATGGTCTCGACGTCGAGACCGAGCAGCGTGCCGATACCGGCAGCGGCCGACGGGCCGAGATGGGCGACGTGATCGATCTTGTGCTTGTGCAGGCTGATCGCCTTGACGAGGTCGACCTGGATCTCGTAGCCGGTAGCGATGCCGCGCACGAGGTCGCGGCCTGTCGCACCGACGTGCTGGGCCACAGCGACGATCGGCGGGATGTTGTCGCCAGGGTGGGAGTACTCGGCGGCGAGGAAGGTGTCGTGGTAGTCCAGTTCACGCACGGCGACGCCGTTCGCCCACGCCGCCCACTCTGGGCTGACGCGACGGGCGGCATCCACACCGAACACGGTGGCGCCGTCACCTCCCGTGGTGCACGGATGCGCGAGCGCCTGCGACCGCGCTGCGACGACGGGCGCGCGGGTGAGGGATGCCGCTGCAACGGCCGCGTTGTCGATCACGCGGTTGATGATCATTTCGGTGACCTCGTCGGTGACCTCGACCGGGTCGGCGGCGACCTCGGCGATGGCCCAGGCGAGCTGGCCGGGGCGCTCGAGGTTCTCTTCGCTCTTGTGTACCCGCAGGTGGTGGGTCTTCATGGTTTTCCCTTCGTGGAGGACGAGTCTGAGGCGCCGAACGAGTCGGCGGAGTCGAGAAGATTGGCGAGGCTCCTGCGCAGGTGGACCGCTGTGGCCTGCGCGGCGAGCATTTCGTCGCGGTCGAGGATCGCCTGGACGATCAGGAGGTGCTCGGAGACGGACTCGGCGAGGCGTGCAGGGTTGTCCTGTGCCAGTCGGCGGGCCCTGGCGAGGTGGCTGCGCAACCCGGAGAGGGACGCGAGCAGGAACGGGTTGGCCATGGCGGCGTCGACGGCCGCGTCGAGGCGTGCCACGAGTTCGTAGTAGCCGGCAGTGCCGCGTTCGAGCACGGCTGGGGCGGCGAGGAAGTCGTCGCGGAGCGCCTGGAAGACCCGGGTGCTTCTGCGGCGCGCAGCCAGTCGCGCCGCCTGCGTCTCGAGTGCTTCGCGCAGCTCGAACAGTTCGGTGAGGTTCGCCGGAGACACGTCGGTGACGACGCCTGCCCGTCCGCGCTGGGTGTCGACGAGACCCTCTGCGGCCAGGCGGGTGATCGCTTCACGCAGGGGCGTTCGGGAGATGCCGAGTCGCTCGGACTGTTCGGTCTCTCCGAGCACAGTGCCGGGCGCGAGTCGCCACGACAGGATGTCATCCTTGAGGACGTCATAGGCCCGATCGCTTGCACGCACGGCCCCATCATACGCGGCTTCGCGACCACCGGTATACAGAGAGTAGATAATTCCTTAGGGAACAGGCTCGACGACGGCCTTGTGTATACCGGAGTCAGTGTCGGGGTGGGTGGTGATGCAAGGCTGCCTCGACCACTGTGGACGGGACCGCTGCGAGCGTCGACGGCATCCAGCGCGGTTTCCTGTCCTTGTCGATGACCTGGGCACGGATGCCTTCGGCGAGGTCGGGCTGTTCGGCCAGCCAGGCAGACACCCGGTACTCCTGCTCGAGTGCGTCGCGGAGGGACCCGAGCGACCGTGCGTGCCGCACGACGGCGAGCGCGATCGTCAGCGCGAGGGGAGACAGCCTGGTGAGCTCGTTGGCGGCCGGACCGGCGGCCAGCTCGGACTCGGCACCGAGAAGTTCGATGATCCCCGCGACGGTGTCCGGTGCGTAGCAGCGGTCGATCCAGACCCGCTGTGCCTCGAGCTCGGACGGCGGAGGGGTCTCGTCGAAGAGCAGGACCACTTCGGCGGGCGAGCCGGGGTCCGCCCGTTCGCCGAGTGCCTGGTAGAGGTGCGGAAGCCGCTCGGACGGGACTTAGTAATCGGCGAAACCGCACGCGATGGCATCCGACCCGGTCATCGTCGCACCGTTGAGCGCGAGATACGTGCCGAGCTCACCTGGGGCGCGGGAGAGGAGGAAGGTGCCGCCGACATCCGGCGAGAAACCGATCCGGGTCTCGGGCATCGCCACCCGGCTGCGCTCGGTGACGATGCGGATTCCGGCGTGCGCCGAGACGCCGACACCACCGCCCATCGTGATGCCGTCCATGATCGAGACGATCGGCTTGGGGTACTCGTCGATGGTGGCGCAGAGCGCGTACTCGTCGTGCCAGAAGTGTCGGGACAGGTCGTTGCGGCCCGAGACCGCGTTGGCGTGCAGTGCCCGGATGTCTCCTCCGGCGCTGAGCCCGCGGTCGCCCGCTCCGTCGAGCACGACGAGCGACACCTCCGCGTCGTCCAACCAGAGGGCGAGGGCGTCGCGGATGCCGAGGATCATGCCGTGATTGAGCGCGTTGAGCGCCTCAGGGCGGTTCAGTGTAATGCGGCCGACGCCGTCGGACACGCTCGTCAGCAGCTCGCCCACACCTGCTCCCCTCACGTCGCTTCGAGCCTATCGCCCGGCGCACTCACCTGTTCCGGACCTACTCACCAGGTGCGCCGGGTGAGTAGGTCCGGAACGCGTGAGTAGGTGGCTGGTCAGTCCCCGCCCCCACCGCCGCCGTCACCACCGCCGTCACCACCGCCATCACCACCGCCGTCGCCGTCGCGGGAGTACCCGGCGCCCGATCCGTCGCCACCCGAACCGTCGCCGCCGTCCCGCCAGTGCTTCCCGAGCCGGTACTTCTTGCGCGGAACGTAGCGCCCGTGCAGCAGGATGCCCCAGCCGGCCCACGCGACCATGGCGCATACGACCGCAATGCCGAGGATCGCGCCACCGGCCGAATTGTCGGTATGACCGACCTGCTCGAAGTTCGCCGACCCGTTGGAGATGAACACGCCGATCACGAGGAGCGTCGTCAGGGCGCCCGCGACGAGAAAGACGGCACCCAGCGCCATGAGGCCGAGGCGGAGGATCAGCGGACGCGTATCGATCGCCGGTGCCGCCGTGCGTCTGCCCATCCCCGCAGCGTATCTGAGTTCAGCCGCTGATCAGCGACTCTGCAGCCGCCCAGCCGACAGCATCCGTTCCGGTCCAGGGTTCCCCGCAAGCCGGATACCGTCGTCCGGAACTGATGCGCGTCGGATGCCGTTACAGGAAGATGTCCGGAAACAGGTCCTTCTCGTCCACACCGGGCGAGTACTGCGCGAAGTCGGTCACCCCTGCGGCGATCAGAACCTCCTCGACGATGAGGGACTGGCCGGTGTACTCACGCGACGGCTTGATCAGGACCTCGTATGCGGCATCCGCGTAGATCTCCGGCGTCCTGCTCTTCGCGAGCAGCGCTTCGCCGCCGAGGATGTTGCCGACAGCAGCGGTCTTGATCGTCGTGCGCGGCCAGAGCGTGTTCGCGGCGATTCCGTCGCGGGCGAACTCGGCCGCGAAACCGAGGGTGGCCATCGACATGCCGTACTTGGCGAGGGTGTATCCGGTGTGCGCGCCGAGCCATTTCGGGTCGAGGTTGATCGGCGGACTGAGCGAGAGGATGTGCGCGTTGTCGGCCTCCTTGAGGTGCGGGATCGCCGCCCTCGAGAGCATGAACGTCCCGCGCATGTTGACGTCCTGCATGAGGTCGAAGCGCTTGGGCTCGAGTTCGAGCGTGCGCGCCAGGCTGATCACGCTGGCGTTGTTGACGACGATGTCGATGCCGCCGAACGCCGAGACGGCCTGCGAGACCGCGATCGCGATCGACTCGTCGTCGCGAACGTCGCCGACGACGGCGAGCGCCTGCCCACCCGCCCGGTGGATGGCATCCGCTGCCGTGTGGATCGTTCCCTCGAGCCGCGGGTCAGGGGTGTCCGTCTTGGCGAGGAGCACGATGTTCGCGCCGTCGCGGGCGGCCCTGAGGGCGATGGCGAGGCCGATGCCGCGGCTTCCGCCAGACATGAGCAGGGTCTTTCCTGCGAGGGGTGCATTCATGGGAGTTCCTTACGGGGTGGGGAGCGGGGGCGGATGCCGGGGTCGATGGCAGCGGTTCCGGCCGGGAGCACCACATGCGTGAGGTGCTCCCGACCGGAAGTCGGGGCTGTCAGCGGCGGGCGGAGCGGGCGAGGAACGCGCCGATGCGCGCCTGGGCATCCGGCGTTTCGAACGCGGCGCCGATGGTGCGTGCCTCGTCGTCGAGGGCGGAGGCGTAGTCGCGACCGACCCCGCCTCGGAGCAGGCGCTTCGCCTGACCGAAGGCTGCGGTCGCACCCGAGAGCCAGCCCGCGGCGATCTCGCGGGCGCGGGCATCCGTCTCACCGTCGGCGACGACCTCGGTGACGAGCCCCCAGTCCAGCGCTTCGGCGGCGGTGAGCGACCGGCTGGTCAGGGTCAGCTGCAGGGCCCTGCGCATGCCGACCGCCTCTGGCAGGAGCGTGGAGACGCCGCAGTCGGGAGTGAGCCCGATGTCGGCGTATTTGGAGACGAACTTCGCCGATTCGGAGGCGACGATGTAGTCGGCGACGAGCATGAAGCCGAGCCCACCGCCGGCGACCGCGCCGTTCACGGCTGCCACGATCGGCTTGGGCATGGCGGCGAGTGTGCGGTGACCTTCGTGGATGATGTCGGCGAATCCGCCGATCGAGCCTTCCCCTCCGTTCATGGCCGACATCTCGGCGACGTCGCCTCCGGCGCAGAACGCCGGTCCGACCGCATCGAACAGGACGGCGCCGACATCGGGCCTGTCTGCCACCTCCGCGGCGATGTCCCGCCAGGCCTGCGCAGCTTCAGCGTTGATGGCGTTGAGCCGCTGCGGCCGGTTGAGGGTGATGTGGGCGAGTCCGTCGTCGACGGACAGGAGGATGCTGTCGCTCATGAGCGGCCTTTCGGTTCGGGTCTGTCGTGGGGGTCGCGGGCGTGTCGGGCCGGCGCAGGTTCGCGTGCTACTTCGGGGCCATCCGGATGGCCCCGTCGAGCCGGATGGTCTCACCGTTGAGGTACGGGTTCTCGACGATGTGCTGCACGAGTGACGCGTATTCGTCGGGCCGGCCGAGGCGGGACGGGAACGGCACCTGCTGGCCGAGCGAGTCCTGGGCCGCCTGTGGCAGGCCCTTGAGCATCGGCGTCTCCATGATGCCAGGGGCGATGGTGTTGACCCGGATGCCGTACCGCGCGAATTCGCGGGCGAGCGGCAGCGTCATGGCGTGCACACCGCCCTTCGATGCTGCGTAGGCGGGCTGGCCGATCTGCCCGTCGAATGCGGCGACTGATGCCGTGTTGACGATGACACCACGTTCTCCTTCGGCATCAGGTTCCGACTCGGACATGGCGGCCGCTGCGAGCCGAACGACGTTGAACGTACCGATCAGGTTGACCTGGAGAACGCGGCTGAAGTCGGCCAGGGCGAGGATGCCGTCCCGCCCGAGGACCTTGCCCGGGGTGGCGACACCGGCGCAGTTCACCACGATCCTGAGCGGCGCCAGCGAGCGGGCGGCGTCGACCGCGGCCTGCACATCGCTCTCGTTCGCGACGTCTGCGGCCACGAACCGGGCGTTCGCGCCCAGCTTCGCCGCGGCATTCTCCCCGGCAGATGACGGCAGGTCGACGATCACCACGGAGACGCCTGCTGCGGCCAGCCGGGTGGCGGTGGCGTTTCCGAGACCCGATGCTCCCCCGGTGATGAGGGCGGATGCTCCGTCAAGCTTCATTGCTGGATCCTCTCGATTCTGAGCGGTGTGCTGCGAGCCTAGGGGGCGGCGCGGTGGCGCTCCACCCCGGTTGTCGTCGGCGACGGTCGCGACCCCACCTCTCCGCGGCGCCCTTGTGCCGTGTCTACAACGCGGTGTGGGACGCTCGACAGGAACCGGGGCCGGAAATCAGCGGGTTCGTCCTGTTGAGTGTGCGTCTGAACGGATTTCTCCTGTCGGGCGCCGGCAAGCCGGGTCAGATCCGCTCGATGAGGGTCGCGTTGGCCATGCCGCCGCCCTCGCACATCGTCTGGAGACCGAACCTGCCGCCGCCGGTCTGGAGCGAGTTCACGAGCGTCGCCAGGATGCGGGTACCGGACGCACCGAGCGGATGGCCGAGCGCGATCGCCCCTCCCCACGGGTTGAGCCGGGCGGCGTCGACGTCGAACTCGCGCTGCCACGCGAGCGGAACGGAGGCGAAAGCCTCATTCACCTCGAAGACGTCGATCTCGTCGGTCGGGATGCCGGTGCGCTCGAGGATCCGCCGGGTGGCCGGGATGACGCCGGTGAGCATCTCGATCGGGTCGCTGCCGACCTGGGCGAATCCGACGAAGCGTGCCAGCGGGGTCAGGCCGAGCTCTTCGGCCTTCTCCTCGCTCATGATCAGGGCGGCCGAGGCGCCGTCGGTGAGCGGCGATGAGTTGCCCGCCGTGATGTCCCACCGGATCTCGGGGAACCTCTCCGCGTACTCATCGGTGCGGAACGCCGGAGGCAGGGTGGCGAGCGCGTCTGCGGTCGTGCCCCTCCTCACGGTCTCGTCGACGGTGACGAGGGACAGCCTGCCGTCGGCATCCGTCACGGTGACCGGCACGATCTCCTGCCCGAACAGGCCGCGGTCGATCGCCGACGTCGCGCGTGCATGGGACTGGGCGGCGAATGCGTCGAGCTCGGCCCGGTCGATGCTCCACCTGGCGGCGATGAGTTCCGCCGAGATGCCCTGGTGGACGAGGCCATCCGGGTACCTTTCCCTCACCATCGGGCCTGCCGCATCCTCGCCGAGCCTCGCGTAGCCGATCGGCTGCCTCGACATCTGCTCGACGCCGCAGGCGATGACGATGTCGCTCGTCCCTGCGAGGATCGATTGCGCGGCGAACTGCGCGGCCTGCTGGCTCGATCCGCACTGCCTGTCGATGGTCGTGCCTGGCACGCTCTCGGGGAACCCTGCGGCCAGGACCGCGTTGCGGGCGATGTTGGAGGACTGCCGGCCCGCCTGGGTGACGCAGCCGGCGATGACGTCGTCGATGAGGACCGGGTCGATCCCCGTCCGGGCGACGAGGTGCTGCAGGGTCTGCGCGAGCAGGTCGACGGGGTGGATGCCGCTCAGCGACCCGCCCGGTTTGCCGCGCCCGGAAGGGGTCCGGATGGCGTCGACGATGACGGCGGGTGACATGGTGCTCCGATCGGTCGGTTCCCTCCGAGCGTACGACGGATGCCGCGTGGCGGGCCAGCGCCCGATCCCCCCTTTGACCGACGACGCATCCGGTGAGACGGTGGTCCGGACGACAGAATGCGAAGGAGCATCCGGATGGGCAGGATCATCGTTCAGCAGCTCGTGACCCTCGACGGTTTCGCGGCGGACAAGGACGGCGACGTCAGCTTCTTCGAAGCCGTCCCTGACTGGACCGACTCTGACAGGGACCAGCTCGATCAGCTCGACTCCGTCTCACTCATGGTCCTCGGCAGCGTGACCTACCGGATGTTTGCGGGGTTCTGGCCCACGGACCAGTCCAGGGGCGAAATCATCGCCGACAAGCTCAACTCTCTCGACAAGGTCGTGTTCTCCCGCTCGCTCGATCGGGCGCCGTGGGGTGAGCATCCGGATGCGAGGATCGTGGCGGGCGATGCGGCGGCGACCCTGCGCCGGCTCGCGGACGAGACACCAGGAGACGTCGTCGTCTGGGGCAGCCTGTCGATCACCGGTCAGCTGTTCGAGGCCGGGGGTGTCGATGAACTCCAGTGGCGGATCTGCCCGATCGCGATCGGTGAGGGGCGCCGGGCGTTCCCTGACGGCTTCTCGACCGGTGCCATGCGGCTCGTACGAAGCAAGACGTACGACTCGGGCCTGCTCACCATCGACTACGCCCTGACAGGATGAGCCCATGGCACTCCGGCTGAAACGCGTCTACGACGACCCTGACGACACAGACGGATTCCGGGTGCTCGTCGACAGGTTGTGGCCGCGCGGTGTCACGAAGGAGCGCGCCGCGGTCGACCTGTGGCTCAAGGACGTAGCGCCGAGTCCCGAACTGCGCACAGAATGGCACCACCACCAGGACCGGTTCGTCGAGTTCGCAGACCACTACCGTGCCGAGCTCGCGCAGAACCCCGCCACCGCCGAGGTTCGTGAGCTGATCGCAACGCATCCCACCGTGACCCTGCTGTACGGATCGAAGGACCGGGAGGCCAACCACGCGCTGGTGCTGAAGGACTTCCTCGAATCGGCCTGATCCGCGCCCGGCCTGCATCCAGCGAGCAACGGCTAAAATCGAACCGTGGCCATCTCGAAGATCCTTCTCTACTACGTCTTCACGCCACTCGCCGACCCGGATGCCGTGAGGCTCTGGCAGCGAGACCTCGCCGAGTCCCTCAACCTGCGCGGCCGGATCCTGCTGTCGAAGGACGGTCTCAACGGCACCATCGGTGGCGAACTCGGCGCGGTGAAGAAGTACCTCCGCAAGACCCGCGAGTACCCGGCGTTCAAGAACCTCGACGTCAAGTGGTCGGAGGGAACCGGGCTAGACGCGAACGGGGCGAGCCTCGACTTCCCCCGGCTCGTGGTCAAGGTGCGCGACGAGATCGTGTCGTTCGGGGCGCCGGGGGAACTTCAGGTGGATGCCGACGGCGTCGTCGGTGGGGGAACCAAACTGCAGCCGGCCGAACTCCACGAGCTCGTGGCAGACCGGGGCGACGATGTCGTCTTCTTCGACGGCAGGAACGCGTTCGAAGCGGAGATCGGGCACTTCCGCAACGCGGTCGTCCCCGACGTGTCGAACACGCGGGAATTCGTCGCCGAGCTGGACAGCGGCAAGTACGACCACCTCAAGGACAAGCCCGTCGTCACCTACTGCACCGGCGGCATCCGCTGCGAGGTGCTCTCAGGGCTGATGAAGAGCCGCGGTTTCGGCGAGGTCTACCAGCTCGACGGCGGAGTCGTCCGCTACGGCGAGACCTTCGGCGATGACGGCCTCTGGGAGGGCTCGCTCTACGTCTTCGACAACCGCATGTCGATGGACTTCTCCGACCACGCGGCCGTCGTCGGCACCTGCGCGGTCTGCGGGACGCCCAGCAAGCACATGCAGAATTGTGCGGATGCCTCCTGCCGCACCCAGCTCGTCCTGTGCACGGAGCACGCGGCCGCGGCGCCCCTCTGCGAGACGCACGCGGCCGTCACGGCCTAACCGTCGGTGCGGCCGTCGATCTGGTCGTTGAGGATCTCGTCCGCAGCCTCGGGGTCGGCATCGTCGGCGTTGTAGTGCTCCTTGAGCAGTTCGTTGTCTCCGCCGTACTCCTGGCCGCGCATCTCGGGCGATGAGACGATGTCTTCGCTGTAGCCCTGTTCGACGAACTGGGCGTCGACGACCTCGGGCGTGGCCGAGAGGCCGTCTGGCAGGGCGTTCTTGGGCGAACCGTTCTCGATGTCACTCATCTGGTGTCTCCTTCGTTTTCCCCGACGCTAGGCGCGTGGGCTCCGTGCGGGCAAGGCCTTGCGCTGTCGGCGGAACGTGACGGGACGGCGGGGCGGGCGGCGCACCGCGCGATTGTCAGGAGATCGCACGATTATCAGGATGCTTTCCCCACTTTTCGCCTGACAACCGTGCGATCTCCTGCAAAACGTGCGGCGGAATGCAGGCCGGGCGGCTACGCCGCAGCGAAGGCGGTCAACTGCGTGATCGCGCCCGGTTCGTCGACGATCTCCTCAACGCCGTCGAAGGCGGCATCCGCCGGGTAGACGAGAAGCGGAACGCCGGCCACGAACTGGGCGGTGACCTCGATGACCACGGTCGGGTCGGCCGTGTAGCAGCGCATGGTGAAGAACTGTCCCTGTGGCTGGCCCGTTTCGACGAGGTGGTTCAGGTAGCCGACCAACGCCTCTGCATAACGATCCGAGACGGTGAATGAGCGGCCGTAGTAGTCGATGCGTTTCATGTGGCAACCATATCCGCGCCCGGTATCGCACTCTGGCCGTAGCCGAACTAGCGCCGGGCAGCGACCTCTGCACCCGCGTGCGACGGCATCCGCGCCGCCTCGATCGCCGGGAACAGCAACAGCACCGCGACCACCGCGAACGCCCAGCCGTAGCCGAGGTCCGGCTGCCCCGGGTCGACAGCAGACGCGGCCAGCGTGGTGACCCTCACGATGAGGGCGGCTGCCGCGATGCCGAGCCCGATCGCGACCTGCTGCATGGTCGACGCGAGCGTGTTCGCCCGTGAGGTGAGCTCGGGGGGCACATCCGCGAACTGGATCGAGTTGTACCCGCTGAACCCGATCGACCGGAACACGCCGCTGGCGAAGAGCAGGAGCGCCGTGACCAGGATCGGGGTGTCCGCCGTGAGAAACACACAACCGACGTAGACGAGTGCGCCGCAGAGGTTTGCGCCCACGATCACCCGGCGGAATCCGAACCGTCGGATCAGCGGACTCGTTACCGGTTTGATCAGGATGTTGCCGAGGAAGACCGCCATGACCAGGAGCCCGGCCTGCGACGCGCTCCAGCCGAATCCCGACTGGAAGAGCAGGACGAACAGGAACGGAGCGGCACCGATGAGGAGACGGTACGCGCCGCCTCCGACGTTTCCGACGCGGAACGTGTGCAGTCGCAACGCAGAGAGGTCGAGAAGAGGATGCCGCGCGCGCAGCATCCGCCGGACGGCTAGCACCCCGACACCGGCGACGACGACGAGCAGGATGCCGACCAGCAGCCAGTCGGTCGGGCCGCCTCCCACCTGCTCCATGCCGAGGACGAGCGCAGCGAGAGCCACCCCCACGAGCAGAAACCCCCACCAGTCGAGCCGGTCCGTCGAGCGTTCGTCGATGGCGGGCACGTACTTCAGCGCCGCCAGGAAGGCGATGACGCCGATCGGGATGTTGATGAGGAAGATCCACTGCCAGCCGACGGTGTCGGCGAGGACGCCGCCGATCACCGGCGCGAGCACCGGTGCGAGAAGCGCCGGCCAGGTCAGGTAGGCCATGGCATCCAGCAGGTCGCGCTTGTCGATCGACCGCAGCACCGCAAGTCGGCCGACGGGCACCATCATCGCACCGCCGATGCCCTGCAGCACGCGCATCGCGCACAGCATCGGCAGGGTGGTGCTGACCGCGCAGAGGGCAGACGCCACGGTGAAGATCACGATGGCGATGCAGAAGATCCGTTTCGTGCCGAACCGGTCGGCGAGCCAGCCGCTGACAGGCACACCGATCGCCAGGGTCAGCAGATAGGCCGTCATCGCCACGTTGATGTCTACCGCGCGCACGCCGAAGTCGGCGGCGATCGCCGGAGCGGCCGTCTGGATGATCGTGCCGTCGAGCGTCTCCATGAAGAACGTGCCTGCGACGAGCAGCGCCAGCGGCCGGTTGAGGGTTCCCGAGCGCGGCATCCACCCATTCTCCCCCGGCCTAGGCTGGCCGTATGACGACGACGTTCAAAGCCTGGTGGGTGGAGAAAGAGGATGCCTCCCTCCGCGACCTCACCGACAACGACCTCATGGCCGGAGACACAACCATCACGGTCGCGTACTCGAGCATCAACTTCAAGGACGGCCTTGCCCTCAGCGGCCGGCCGGGCGTGGTGCGCACGTGGCCGCTCATCCCCGGCATCGACCTGGTCGGCACGGTGGAATCGTCGGATTCCGGCGACTGGTCCCCCGGCGACCGGGTCCTGCTCAACGGCGACGGCCTGGGTGAGAGCCACCACGGAGGCCTGGCGCAACGGGCACGTGTCGACGGCGCGAATCTCGTCCGTGTTCCGGATGCCGTCGGTCCCCTGCGCGCGGCCGCCATCGGGACTGCGGGGTTTACCGCCATGCTCTCGGTGCTCGCCGTCGAGCGCCACGGAGTCGAACCGGGTGACGGCCCGGTTCTCGTCACGGGTGCCGCCGGCGGTGTCGGGTCGGTCGCCGTGGCTCTCCTCTCCGCACTCGGACACGAGGTCGTCGCGTCTACCGGCCGGGTCGAGAGCCAGGGCGACTACCTGCGCTCGCTCGGCGCCACCGAACTTCTCGACCGATCCACGTTGTCCGAGCCGGGCAAGCCGATGCAATCCCAGCGTTACGCGGCCGTCGTCGACGCGGTCGGCAGCACGACGCTCGTCAACGCCATCGCGCAACTCAGGTACGGCGGTGTGGCCACGGCATGCGGACTCGCCCAGGGAGCCGACCTGCCCGCTACGGTGCTGCCGTTCATCCTCCGCGGCGTCAGCCTCGTCGGGATCAACTCCGTCGACGCCCCGCTCGCCCTCCGGCAGGAGGCGTGGTCCAGGCTCGAGAGCGATCTCGACCTGAGCCTCCTCGACCGGATGACCGAGGTCGTTCCCCTCGACGCAGCGAAGGATGCCGCCACGCGCATCCTGGAGGGCGGCGTTCGCGGCCGTACCGTCGTCGACGTCAACGCCTGACGGCCGGACCCGCCTCGTGGCGCGGGCGGATCGGCCTCACGCGGGTGGAAAAACACCCGCGCGACGCCGAAAGACCCGCGCGTGCAGCCCCGGCCGTGCGACCGACTGTGTCGAGCCGGCGTCGTCAGATCGTGTCTGGCTGGGTGTCGACCGGTGCGGGAGGCTGCTCGGAAGATGCAGATGGCTTGCTTTTCCGTGGTGCGCGGGCCTTCGCGGCCGCCGTCGCCGTGGCTGTGCTCACGACGGCGTCGCCGTCTGCGGTGACTGGCGCTGCGGCATCCGTCTGGGCCTCGGCATCCGTCCTGGGCTTCACCACGCGCTTGGGCTTGGGCGTCACCTGCGGTGTGGTCTTGCGCACGCGCGGCGACTTCTTCACCGGCTTCACATCGTCCTGCAGTTTGGAGACCAGCTCCATCCCATGCTTCGTGGTGATGATGACCCTGGCGAATTCCTCGTCGGCTATATCAATCACCACTGAGGGCTTCGTGCCCTTGAGAACGAGGAAGTCCTTGCCTCCGTGGAACTTCCACTGTCCGACGGCGAGGGTCAGTGGGATGGCTGTTCCCGGCGCGCGGATGCCACGGACCCAGATCCAGGGATCGTCGGTGAGCGTGGCCGAACGGATCGACGAGCGAGGCACGATGATGTTCTCCCGGCGAAGTGCGAGCGTCTTCTCGGCCGTCGACAAAACAACTTCGAGACGATCGGAATGCAGCAGGAGGCGAGCCATCACCCTAGTCTGCCGGTGCCCGGAGGAAAACGCCGTCGTGAAACCTCACAAAGAGGTAACACCCAGCTTGTCGCCGTCCTCACGGCCGTAACCGGTCAGGCCGGTTTCACGGCCGACGCAGCAGCACGGGCCGCAGCGGGCAGGGCATCGACGATCCGGCCGATGACCCGCTCGTCGTGGGCGGCGGAGACGAACCACGCCTCGAACACACTCGGCGGAAGCGACACGCCTCCGTCGAGCATGGCGTGGAAGAACGGTGCGTACCGCCAGCTCTCCTGCGCCTGTGCCTCGGCGTAGTTCCGCGGGCGTTCCTCGGCGAAGACGAAGCTGAAGAGGTTGCCCGCCCGCTGCACGACGTGGGCGACACCCTCATGGCTGAGAGCGTCGGAGACCGCGGCGGACAGTGCAGCGGATGCCTCATCGAGGCGGGCATAGACGGCCGGGGTAGCCCGCTCGAGCGTTGCGATGCCTGCGGCCACAGCCACCGGATTGCCCGAGAGCGTTCCGGCCTGGTACACAGGGCCGACAGGGGCGAGATAGTCCATGATGTCGGATCGGCCACCCAATGCCGCCAGCGGCATACCTCCGCCGATGACCTTCCCGAAGGTGAACAGGTCGGGCTGGTAGACCGGGCCGTCTGCGAGCGAGAGACCCCAGTAGCCGGAGGAGCTGACGCGGAAACCGGTGAGCACCTCGTCGAGAATGACGAGTGCGCCGTTGTCGTGGGCGAGCTCGACGAGCGCGGCGTTGAATCCGCGGTCGGGGGCGAGCACGCCCATGTTCGCGGCGGCCGCCTCGGTGATCACGGCGGCGATCTGGTCGCCGCGTTCGGCGAACACGGCGCGCAGGGCGTCGAGGTCGTTGTACGGCAGAACAAGTGTCTGGGCGGCTGTTGCCGCCGTCACTCCGGCAGAGCCCGGCATGGCGAGAGTGGCCAGGCCCGAACCTGCCTCCGCCAGGAGACCATCGGAGTGGCCGTGGTAGTGGCCGGCGAACTTCACAAGCAGGTCGCGGCCGGTGAAGCCGCGGGCGAGCCTGATCGCCGTCATGGTCGCCTCTGTGCCTGTGGAGACGAGACGCAGCTTCTCGATCGGCGAGACGCCGGCAGCGGAGACGCGTTCCTTCACCAGTTCGGCGAGTTCCGTTTCTGCAGGCGTCGATGCACCGAAGGAGAGCCCGCGGGCTGCTGCGTCCTGAACCGCGCGCACCACGTCGGGGTGGGCGTGGCCGAGGATCGCAGGTCCCCACGAACCGACCAGGTCGATATAGTCCCTGCCGTCGGCATCCGTCACCGTCGCACCTGCCGCCCTCACCAGGAAGCGGGGCGTTCCTCCGACCGAGCCGAAGGCACGGACGGGAGAGTTGACCCCACCGGGGATGGACTGTTTGGCGCGGCTGAAGAGCTCTTCGTTGTTCATCGGAGCCACCCGGCGAGCTCGGTCGCCCAGTAGGTCAGGACGGCATCGGCCCCCGCACGCCGGATGCCGACGATCGACTCCTCGATCGCCCTCCTGCGGTCGATCCACCCGTTCGCCGCTGCGGCCTCGATCATGGCGTACTCACCGGAGACTTGGTATGCCCACACTGGAATATCACTCATGGCCGCGACATCTGCGAGCACGTCGAGGTAGCTCCCCGCCGGCTTCACCATGACGATGTCAGCACCCTCGGACATGTCGAGGGTGGACTCGCGCATGCCCTCACGCCGGTTGCCCGGGTCGAGCTGATAGGTGCGCCTGTCACCGTTCAGCTGGGAGTCGACGGCCTCGCGGAACGGACCGTAGAACGCCGACGCGTACTTCGCCGAGTAAGCGAGGATCGCGGTGTCGAGAAAACCGGCCTCGTCGAGGGCGGTGCGGACGGCATCGACCTGGCCGTCCATCATTCCGCTGAGGCCCAGGATGCTGGACCCAGCGTCGGCCTGGACCAGGGCCATCTCGACGTAACGCTCCAGGGTGGCGTCGTTGTCGACCCGGCCGGAATCGTCGAGCACACCACAGTGCCCGTGGTCGGTGAACTCGTCGAGGCAGAGATCCGTCTGCACGACGAGAGCGTCGCCGACCTCAGCGACAAGTGCGGCCGTCGCGACGTTGAGGATGCCGTTCGGGTCTGTCGCCTGCGAACCGATCGCGTCACGCGTGCTCGGAACCCCGAACAGCATGACTCCACCGACGCCGGCTTCCGCGGCTTCGGCCGCAGCGCGCTTGAGCGAGTCGAGGCTGTGCTGCGCGACGCCGGGCATCGATGTGATCGGAACGGGTTCGCTGACGCCCTCCCTGACGAACATCGGAAGGATGAGTTCGGCCGGGTGCACCCGCGTCTCGGAAACGAGGCGGCGCATGGCAGGGGTCTGACGGAGTCTGCGGGGGCGAATCACGGGTACGTTCACCCGCCAAGCCTACGCGCCCGCGGCTGGAACCCTGCCGAGTGGCCTGCGGCCGACCGAGGTCAGACGTCCCTGGCTGCCTCAACCGCCCTGGGTGCCTCGCCGGACTCGACGAGGGCCACCATCGTGTCGAGCAGCGCAGCCACCGTCTGGTGCCGCGAGACGACGTGGACGGTGAGCCCGTAGCTGGCAGCATCCTTCGCCGTTCGGGGTCCGATGGCGGCGACGAGCGTGGATTCGGGCAGGGCACCGAACTGGTCGACGACCTGCCGCGCCACGCTGCCGCTCGTGACGAGTATGCCGTTGATCCTGCCGGAGCGGACGTCAGTGATGATCTTCTCAGACACCGGTTCACCGATGGTCCGATAAGCGACGACGGATTCGACGTCATGTCCGGCAGCGACGAGCCCTTCGGTCAGGAGCGGCTTGGCGATCTCGGACCGCAGCGTCAGGAATCGTTTCGGTTTCGGTTCGAGGCGGGTGAGTTCGCTGAGCATTCCCTTGGCGGAGTTGTCTTTGGCCGGGACGAGGTCGACCCGGTAGCCGACGGCCTGCAGCGCGGCGGCGGTCGTCTCTCCGACGGCGGCGACCCGCGTCCGCTCGGGGATCCGGACTCCCTGCGAGTACATGACGTCGACAGTGGTGGCGCTGGTCACGGTGAGCCAGTCGAATTTGCCGTCTGCGAGGGCAGCGAGTGAGGACGTGAGCCGCTCGGGGTCCTCCGTCGGGGCGAAATTGATCATCGGGGCGACGACGGGAGTCGCCCCACGGGCGCGCAGGTCGGCGGCGACGCTGTCACCCCACGGACCGCCGCGGGGCACGAGGATGCGCCAGCCCTTCAGCGGTTTGGGGTGTGCGGGTGTGGACATCATGATTGCCTTCAGCTTTGCCTGAGTGGTGCGAGGTGTGCCGCTCCGTGGGCCAGGAGGTCGTCAGCCAGGGCACTGCCGACGGTCTCCGCCGTCCCCATGATCTCGTGTCCGGCTGAGGTCGCGAAATCGGCCTCCCCGGTGAGGGTCAGGGAATCAGAGCCATCGGGCGCATAGACGGCTGCGGTCAGCCGGATCCCGCCTGCCGTGATCACGGCGTGGGCGCCGATCGGCGCGGCGCAACCGGCCTCGAGTCGGTTGAGGACGGCACGCTCCGCTGTCGCCGTCGCACGGGTCTCGAGGTGCTCGATCGCATCGATGGCGTCGAGCACGGCGACGTTTCCTTCACGGTCGTCGAATGCCGCCGTCCGCACTTCGATGGCGAGGGCGCCCTGGGCGGGGGCCGTCGGCCAGGTTCCGAGGTCGAAGTACTCTGTCACGGCGTCGAGCCGGCCCAGTCGGCCCAGTCCTGCGGCGGCGAGGACGACGGCGTCGAGTTCGCCGTCCGTCACGAATCCGAGGCGGGTTCCGACGTTGCCGCGGATGTCGACGATCCGAAGGTCAGGGCGCTGTGACGCGAGCTGAGCCGCCCGTCGCGGTGAACCCGTGCCGACGCGCGCTCCGTCAGGGAGCGTGGCGAGGGTGAGTCCGTCGCGCGCGCACAGCACGTCACGTGCGTCAGCGCGCTCGGGCACTGCTCCGATCCGCAGCCCGGCATACGCGACGGTCGGCAGGTCCTTCATCGAGTGCACGACGAGGTCGCACTCGCCGCGCAGGAGGAACTCGCGCAGCGCGGACGCGAACACCCCGGTGCCGCCGAGACTGGCCAGCGATTCACGCGACACGTCTCCGTGGGTCGTCACCGGCACGAGTTCGGTGGGAACACCGGTGGCACCCGTGATCGCATCGGCGATCTCGCCGGTCTGGGCCATCGCGAGAGCGCTGCCCCGCGTTCCGATGAGGAGGGTCATGGCTTCAGTCCGGCAAGAGCCGGCTTGAATCCGAGACGAACGTTCTCGCAGCATCCCGGGCGGCACACGTCGTACCAGGGTCCGAGGTCGGTCATCGCCGGACGGTCGGCGACAGGGGTCCCGTCGCGCCGCTCGAGCACGAGGTCGATGAGCCCGGTCACGTATGCGGTGTGGGTGCCGGGGGTCGGGACGCGCACTGAGTAGAGGCCCTGCTCACCGGCGGTCTCCGTCGCCTCGTTGTCGAGGTCCCAGAGCACCTCCATGTGGTCGCTCACGAAACCGAGGGGCACGATGACGACGGCGCGGATGCCGCGGGCGGGCAGTTCGGCGATGGCGTCGTTGATGTCGGGCTCGAGCCACGGCATGCTCGGCGGGCCTGAGCGGGACTGGTAGACGAGCTGCCAGGCCAGCTCGCCGTCGAGGGAAAGCTCACGCTTGACCGACTCGATGACGACCTCTGCGACGGCGTTGTGCTGGGCGGCGTACGCCCCGCCTTCGCCGAAACCGCGCTCGGCGGGGCCGGACTTCGCGGCATCCGTGGACGGGATCGAGTGGGTGGAGAAGAGCACCTCGACCTCGCTGAACAGATCGATACCCGGGTTGTCGCGCTGGATCTGCGTGAGCCCATCACGGACACCGTCGATGAACGGTGTCACGAATCCTGGGTGGTCGAAGAACTGGCGCACCTTGTCGATCGAGATGTGGTCGAACAGATTCGTCTCGTCGAGGGCGATCGCGAAGTCCTCGCGGTACTGCCGGCAGCTGGAGTACGACGAGTACGCGCTGGTGGCGATGGCGATGAGCTTCGTGAAGCCGCGGTCGTTCGCCTCGGCGAGGGCGTCACGCAGGTACGGGTCCCAGTTGCGGTTGCCCCAGAGCACGGGCAGGTCGATGCCACGCGAGGCGAGCTCAGCCTCGAGTGCTGCCTTGAGCTGGCGGTTCTGGTCGTTGATCGGGCTCACGCCGCCGAAGTGGCGGTAGTGGTGCGCGACCTCCTCGAGGCGTTCCTCGGGGATGCCGCGGCCGCGGGTGACGTTGCGCAGGAACGGGATGACGTCGTCCTGACCCTCTGGCCCGCCGAAGCCGGCGAGCAGGATGGCGTCGTACGCGACAGGTTCGGTGACGTGCGCCTCACCGGACGCGGCGGCGTCGGACGCGCCGAGGACGAGTTCACTCACTGCAGGACCTCCGGGATTTCGTTGGTCGCGATGCGGCGACCGGTGTAGAACGGGACTTCCTCGCGGACGTGCCTGCGGGCATCCGTCGCGCGGAGCTCACGCATGAGGTCGACAAGCTCGACGAGCTCGTCGGATTCGATCGGGAGGATCCACTCGTAGTCGCCGAGAGCGAATGCCGAGACGGTGTTGGCGATCGCGCCGCGGAACGCCGCGCCCTTGCGCCCGTGGTCGGCCAGCATCGCGCTGCGTTCCTCGTCCGGGAGCAGGTACCACTCGTAGCTGCGGACGAACGGGTACACCGTGAGCCAGTCCTTCGGCTCGATATCGCGGAGGAAGCCGGGGACGTGGCGCTTATTGAATTCGGCCTCGCGGTGGACGCCCATGGCGTTCCAGGTGGGGAGCAGAGGACGGAGGATGTTCGTCCGGCGCAACACGCGGAGCGCACGCTGCAGTCCGTCGGCAGTGTCGCCGTGGATCCAGATCATGAGGTCGGCGTCTGCCTTGAGCCCTGATACGTCGTAGAAGCCGCGGACCCTCACGCCGTCGGCCTCGACGCGGGCGACGGCACCGTCGAGTTCGAAGACGGCGTGGTCGCTCAGGTGCGCTCGATGATCGGGGTCACGGCGCAGAACGGCCCAGAGGGTGAAGCCGGTCGGGTTCTCTTCGGGTTCGGGATTATTCAGGGACGAGGGTGCCTCGGCAGAGGCCGGGTGAGTCATACCTAACATCATCACTCTTTATCTCGCCCTACCCAAATCTGTACGCACGCGGCAGGTCCGCGCGAAAAGGAGATCACACGCTTATCAGGAGAAAAACGCGGAAAGCATCCTGAATGCCGTGCGATCTCCTGGGAACCCTGCGCGACGGCGCCCAGCCGGACGCCACGATAGGGAAGGCCGCTCCTAGCGGTTGACGATGGCCCGGGTGATTGCCCAGGCTGCTGTGCCTGCCGCGACGGCGACGGCGGTGATCCCGGCGACGAGCGCTGTCGGGTTCTCACGCTTCAGCCGTGCCACAGTGACCTTTCCGCGCGCTACGGCGCGGGACACCTTGCGGGGAACGTTGAGTTTGTCCTCGATGGCGTTGAGCGTGGAGGCGAGTTCGGCCCTGGCCTGCTCGGTCGACGGGATCGCCGGATTAGTAGCGGTCATATTCGCCCATTCCCTTTACGGCTCGGATGTCCTTCTTCACGCTTTCGATCGGGCCCGGGTCTTCGCCCATCTTCTTGAAGTAGCTGACCCCGATGAGCGCGAGCACGACCGCGACGAGCAGGAACGCGACGAAGACGATCAGCGCCGCGAGCCAGGCCGGCATCACGAGCGCGAGGGCGAGGATACCGACGGCGACGAGCGTGCCGATGGCGAAGAACAGGAAGACCAGCGCGATGACGACGAAGATCGCGCCCTTGCCCGCATAGCTGCCGAGGTGCTTGGCCTTCGTCTTGAGCTGCTCGATCTCGGCCTGGATCAGGTTCGTCACCAGAGATGGCAGGTTGCCGATCAGAGTGATGAGCGATTCACGGCTCTTGTCGTTCACGGTGCGGTCCGTCATGTCGAACTCTCCCGACGTTTACTTGGTGGTGCGTGGCGTTGACGTGCTCGAGGATTTCGACGGCGTCGAGCTCTCCGGCTTGACCTTGTCGACCACGTCGTCGACGGCATCCTTCGTCTTGGCGATGGTGGCGTCGAGCTTCTGGCCCGGTGTCCCCTCGCCGCCGATGGCGGTCGAGACCTTCTTCACTCCGTCGAAAAGCGCCTTCGGAAGCTCGCTCGCGCGTGCCTTGGCGAATCCTTCGACGAGTTCGACTTTGTCCTGGACGGCGTCCGTGTTCCAGACCTTCAGCCAGTTCTTCTTGATCTGTTCGTAGCGTGCACGACCCGCGCGGGATCCGAGCACATATCCGGTGGCCAGTCCGGCCACAAAAATCAGCTTGCCCCTCATGTTCACTCCGTTTCGTCGCGCTACCAGCGTGTCAAGCGTAGACCCTACTCGGCTCTTTCGTCCGGGGTGGTTTTGTCCATGCCTGTTCTGGTATGCCCGTCGCCCAGAAGTCCCGAGTCGAGGTAGGACGAGGCCACGAGGTGCCTGATCCGGCCAGAGGCGGCGAGCGCGTCCGGCACGACGGAGGCCAGTCCTGTGCCCGAGAGCCACGCTCCTGTGACGTCGATGTCGCCGATGGCGGCGGTCGCGGCGCGCAGGGTCTCCGCCCGCTCCCGCTGGCCCGTGGCCGCGCCGGGGAGCGTGCCCTTCCACACGGTCCTGGCGAAGCCGACGACGGCCGCGTCCTCGAGAGGGACGCCGAGGATCTCCGATGCGTCATGGAGGGCAAGCGACCGCACGTCCGCATCCGGCCGACCGACGGTGGGGTTCTCAGTCCCCTGTCGCCCATAGGACAGGCGGATGACGTGGCGGTGAGGATGCTCAGCGCGTGCCTCGTCTCTCAGCCACGCCCACTTGGCGGTGGAGTGAGTGAGCGCCTTCGCGGTGACGGACTGTCGGGCGGACTCGGCGACCAGGACGCCCGTTCCGCGGGGCGCTGCGTCGAGTGCCTGAGCGTCGAGGACGAACGTGACGAGTTCGACGGTCGGGGTGTCTGAGGGTTCCGCTGTCGCGATCTCCGCCGAGAACGGAGAAAGAAGCTCGAGCGCTCCCGCCTCCGGGGTAGCGACGATCACGAAGTCCGCGTCGATGACGCGCTCGTCATCGAGGGTCAGCTGCCAGTTCGGCGTGAATGACGCGGAGTCGTCGCCGTCGGGCGCGTCGTCGACGCGGGCGAGCGAGGTCACCGCCGTGCCGAGGAGCAGCTCACCCTCGCGCTCCCGCAGTTCGGCGGCGAGGGCGTCGACGAGCGTCGACATCCCGCCGCGGAGGCCCTCGACGGCTGAACCGGCTGGAGCATCCGCCCGCAGCAGGCCGACGGCGCCTGACAGCGAACCGGTGACGGTCAGTGCCCGGTTGAGGCCAGGGGCGGCACGGGTGACGTCGAGGTCGGCCGGGTCCGCCGAGTAGACGCCGCGGGTGACGGGGGCGACCAGGGATTCGAGGACCGCCTTGCCCATCCGGCGCCCGACGAGGTCGCCGAGGTTGTGCTCTTTGCCGATGGTGAGGACGGGAAGGAGACGATCCATGTAGGCGCGGATCGCTCCACGCCAGCCGATCACGCGGCGCACGTCCTCCGCGAGCGGGTTCGACGGGATGCCGAGCAGCCCGGCCTTCGGCAGCGGAGCCGAGCGGCCGCCCGCGAGTCTCACCCACGCTCCCGCAGCCGCCGGAGCGACGACGGCGTCCGAGAGACCGAGGCTGTCGACGAGGGACCGCACGGTCCCCCCACGGGTCGCGTAGCTCTCGGCACCTGTGTCCACCCGGATCCCGGCGACGGTCTCGGTGGCCACAGAGCCCCCGGGGGCTTCTGCGCTTTCGATCACAGTGACGCGGATGCCCACCCTGGCGCAGTCAAGGGCGGCGACGAGTCCGGCGACCCCTCCGCCGATCACGACGACGTGCCTGGGTTCGATCATTGCGCGTGAACGAACTCGACGAGGCGGGTGAGCACGGCGGGATCGGTCTCGGGCGGAACACCGTGGCCCAGGTTCAGCACGTGCGACGGCGCGTTCGTGCCACGCTCGAGCACGTCGCGGACGTGCGCTTCGAGCACGGGCCACGGGGCGGAGAGGAGGGCGGGGTCGATGTTGCCCTGGATGGGCACGACGCCACCGAGGCGACGCGACGCCTCGTCGAGCGGCACGCGGTAGTCGACTCCGACCACATCGGCCCCGATGTCATGCATGGCCTTGAGCAGTTCGCCCGTCCCGACTCCGAAGTGCACGATCGGCACGTTGTGCGTCTCGCGATCGCCAGGCTCGGCTCGAGCCGTCGTGTAGCTGAGGTCGCGGACGTGCTCGAGGGCACGGGCGGATGCCGGTGCCACGTGGCGCACGTAGTCGTCGAGTGAGAGGGCACCCGCCCAGGAGTCGAACAGCTGAGCCGCCGACGCCCCTGCGAGCACCTGCGCGCGGAGGAACCGGCCGGTGACCTCGGCAACCCATTCCATCAGGCGTGCCCAGGCATCCGGATCGGCGTGCATCAGGGTGCGTGCGTGGATGTGGTCCTTAGACGGCCCACCCTCGACGAGATAGGCGGCAAGAGTGAACGGAGCCCCGGCGAAGCCGATCAGCGGAGTCGAGCCGAGCTGGGCGACGGTGAGCCCGACAGCATCGACGACAGGGGCGAGCGTCTCGTCGAGCTGGGCGGGGTCGAGCGAGACGAGCCTGTCGACGTCGGCAGCGGTGCGGACGGCCGTGCCGAGCACTGGGCCTTTTCCCGGGACGATCTCGACATCGACGCCCACCTGCTTGAGCGGCACGACGATGTCGCTGAAGAAGATCCCGGCGTCGACACCATGCCGGCGCACCGGCTGCAGTGTGATCTCACTGGCGAGTTCGGGGGTGAGGCAGGCATCGAGCATGGCGTTCCCGACGCGCAGTTCGCGGTACTCGGGGAGCGAGCGGCCGGCCTGGCGCATGAACCACACCGGGGTGACGTCGGGACGACTGCCGCCATACGCGGTGATCAGCCGGGAATCGTGGGTGAGTCCTGCTTCAAGCGGGTGGTTCTGAGAAAGCTGCACGCACTCATTGTGTCAAATTCCTCACCTCCCGCCAGATCCGGGGGTGGGTGGCGTATGGTCCTCGGCATGACAGCGAAGCATGTACTCGTCACCGGCTCGACCGGATACGTCGGCGGGCGCCTGGTCCCCCGGCTCCTCGATGCAGGACACCGGGTTCGCGTGCTCGTGCGTTCACCGCAGAAGCTCGTCGACGTGCCGTGGGCCGGGCAGGTCGAGATCGTCGAGGGCACGCTCGAGGACACGGATGCCGTGGCAAACGCCTGCGACGACATCGACGTCGTCTACTACCTCGTCCACTCGATGACCGGCAGGGGAGATTTCGAATCGGAGGAGCGCGCCGCTGCCGCGAGCGTGGCATCCGCCGCCGCAGGGGCCGGGGTCTCCCGGATCGTCTACCTCGGCGGACTGCATCCGGACACTCCCAAGCTGTCGCGCCATCTGCGTTCCCGGGTGCTCGTCGGCGAGACGCTGCTCGCCTCAGGCGTGCCGACCGTCGCGTTCCAGGCCGGGGTCATCATCGGCTCGGGTTCCACCTCGTTCGAGATGATCAGGCACCTCACCGAGGTGCTGCCGTACATGCCTGCGCCGAAGTGGGTGCGCAACCGGATCCAGCCGATCGCCATCCGCGACGTGCTGCACTACCTGCTGGCCGCCGTCGACCTGCCCTCCGAAATTCACAGGACGTTCGACATCGGCGGCCCCGACATCCTCCGCTACGGCCAGATGATGAACGGCTACGCCCTCGAGGCAGGACTTCCGCAGCGTGGAATCGCCGCCCTGCCGGTTCTCACGCCCTGGCTGGCGTCGCAGTGGGTGAACCTCGTGACACCGATCCCGCGGTCGATCGCCGTGCCGATCGTCGAGTCGCTCCAGTACGACTGCATCATGCGCGAGCACGACATCGACGATGTGATCGCTCCCCCTGATGGCGGCCTCACCGGCTATCGCCGCGCCGTGCGCCTTGCCCTCGCGAAGATGCGCGACGGCGCCGTCGAGACCAGCTGGCAGAACGCGTCAGTGGTCGGGGCGCCGAGCGACCCGCTGCCGAGCGACCCTGAGTGGGCGGGGCACACGGTGTTCACCGATCTCAAGGTCAGGGACACGGATGCCACGCCCGCCCAGCTCTGGACGGTCATCGAGGGCATCGGCGGCGACAACGGCTGGTATTCGTTCCCCCTGGCCTGGGCACTGCGTGGCTGGCTCGACAAGCTCGTCGGAGGCGTCGGCCTGCGCCGTGGACGCAGGCACGCGCAGGAGCTGCAGACCGGTGACGCTCTGGACTTCTGGCGGGTCGAGTCCCTCGAGCACGAGCGCCGCCTCCGGCTCCGCGCCGAGATGCGCGTTCCGGGGAAGGCCTGGCTGGAGATGGAGATCGAGCCGGGTGAGAACGGCGGGTCTCGTTATCGCCAACGAGCCGTTTTCTTCCCGATGGGGCTCTCCGGGCGGCTCTACTGGTTCGCCATCCTTCCGTTCCACGGCATCATCTTCAACGGCATGGCCAATCGGATCACGCTCGAGGCCGAGAGCCGCCCGTCCTGACAGAGGTCACGGGCACGAGCCCCACAGACCGCGCCCGGCGGCCATGGCGTCTGCGCCCAGCGCGTCGAAGCCGGCCTTTCGCGAGTGGGTGTCCCGGTACGGCTCGGCGAATCCACCGGTGAGCAGCATCACCTCGACCGAGTTCCAGCCGCCCGCATCCGTCGCCACCCAGACGTAGCGGAGCAGACGGCCGTAGCGATCGGCGTCTGCCTGGCTCGGATCGGGGTCGAGGCTCACCGTTGCCCCGGCGAGGAGGCCGGTGACGTATGCGGAAGCCTCAGGCCCGAAACACTCGACCGGTGAGTTCGGGGCGACGGTCTCCGGCGTGTCCACCCCGACGAGCCGTACCCGTTCATCGCCGTTGCCGCGGTCGACCACGAGGGTGTCCCCGTCGACGACGCGAACGACGACAGCAGCCTCGGCTGCTGCGGATGGTGCTGCGGGAAGCCCGGAGGGCTGGGTGACCGGATCGACGGGGACAGGGGGCGCTGCAGGAGCCGTGGCAGGCGCTGCCCCTGGAAAGGACACGTCCAGCCCGGAGGAGTACGCAAGAAGCGCGCCGACGGCAAGGACACCGGCGATCAGGATGACGATCAGTCTGCGGAGCATCGTTCCTCCTTCGACCGCTGCCTGCCGATCCTACTGGTCGGGACCGTCGCCGAGATCGTTGAGGAACCGGATGACGACGTCGCGCTCCTCCCGGCTGAGCCGTGCCGCCGCGGCGAAGCGCCTGGCGTGCATCCGGCCGACGGTCTCCCTCGCCTCTGAGCGCGTCGCATCCGTCACCGTGATCATCAGCGCCCGGCGATCCGTCGGGTGGGGCGAGCGCATGACGTGCCCGGCGCGCTCCAGCCGGTCGAGCATCTTGGTGGTCGACGCGCTCGAGATGTGCAGCGTCTCGGCCAGCAACCCGGGCGTGACGATCGAATCCGTGTTGCGCGACGCCATGAGGAATCGAAGCGCCTTCATGTCGGTCGCATTGAGCTTCATGTGCTTCTGCGACGCCTGGCTCATCTTCAGCTCTGCATCCGACCAGGCGCGAAGTGCGGCGAGCACCCGGACGACAGAATCGACCTCGGCGTCGTCCATCGACGCACGGTCCACGAGCTCCTGCGAGGGGTCGATCACTCTCGGATCGAGCATCCACGCCGCAGGTCGCGCGGGAAGGTGGTCGGTAGCCATCTCGCTATCATACGAGAAATACTCATGCTAATCTATTTACTCACTTGGCTAGCAAAAATGAGGAATGACGACATGCACCTTCAGGAGACCGTCGAGCGGGTTGTGTTGCTCGGCGCCGCCGGTGAAGTGGTCGGCACCGACCTCAAGGCGACGGTGCACAGCGCCAACACTCCTCTGCACCTGGCCTTCTCCTGCCACGTGCAGAACGCAGCAGGCGAGATCCTCGTCACCCGTCGCGCCCTCGGGAAGTCGACCTGGCCGGGGGTCTGGACGAACTCCTTTTGCGGCCACCCGCAGCCGGACGAATCATCGGCGGATTCGGTGCATCGAAGGGCCGCTTACGAACTGGGGCTCGACATCACCGGCCTCGAACTCGCGCTCCCCGACTTCAGGTACCGCGCCGTCGATGCCTCCGGCATCGTCGAGAACGAGGTGTGCCCGGTCTACCTGGCGCGCGCGGACAGTGACCCGGTGCCCAACCCGCTCGAGGTGATGGACACGGCCTGGGTCGACCCGGCGGCCCTCGGCCGGTCGATCGCCGCGACGCCGTGGGCGTTCAGCCCCTGGCTCGTGCTGCAGGCGGCCGAACTCCCGCTTCTCGGCGGTTCTGGGTTCAAACGGGAGGCACGGTGACGAACGTGCTGACCGATTTCGCGGGGACAGATGTCCACGACGCGGTCCAGGACCGCCTTGACACCTTCTTCGCCGACCGGATCAGCCTGGCGACCGCGTACGGCGACAATTACCGGTTGCTCTGGGAAGCCGCCCGCGAGGCAAGCATGGGTGGCAAGCGATTCCGGCCGGCCCTCGTCGTCGGCGTCTACCGTGACCTCGGCGGACGAGACGACGACTCGGCCCTGCGAATCGCCACGGCCTTCGAGCTCCTCCACACGGCGTTCCTCCTGCATGACGACGTCATCGACCACGACATCGTCCGCCGCGGCGTCCCCAACCTCGTCGGAGCGTTCGCCGCTGATGCCTCGGCTCGCGGCGCGACAGACGCCGCCGCACGGACCTGGGGAGAGGCATCAGCGATCCTCGCAGGCGACCTCCTCATCCAGGCGGCCCAGGGATTCATCGCACGGCTCTCTGTCGGCGAAGACATCCGCGGTCCGCTCCTCGACCTGTTCGATCGGAGCGTGTTCGTCACGGCCGCAGGCGAACTCTCCGACGTCGCCTTCAGCGCCCGCGTCCTGGTGCCATCGCTCACCGACGTGATGGACATGACCGAGCAGAAGACGGCGAGCTACTCGTTCGAAGCCCCGCTCAAGGCCGGCGCGCTGCTCGCAGGAGCGGACGCGGACACCTTGGGCACGCTCGGCGAGTTCGGCCGGCTCGTCGGCATCGCCTTCCAGCTCCGCGACGATCTGCTCGGCGTCTTCGGAGATGCGGATGTCACAGGGAAGAGCGTGCTGAACGACCTGCGCAACGGCAAGGAGACCCCGCTGATCTCCCACGCCAGGTCCACCGCCCACTGGCCTCGCATCGAAGAAGCTCTCGGAGAGCCCGGTCTCTCCGACGCCGACGGGATCATCCTGCGCACAGCCCTCGAGGAGTGCGGGGCACGCAGCTTCGTCGACGCGCTCATCGCCGACCACGTCTCGCGTGCCGTCGATCTCATCGAGAGCTCGTCGCTGCCTCCCGCCCTGACCGCCCACCTGCGCGAGGTCGCACGCCATGCAGTGGTGCGGACGGCATGATGGCCAGGAAGCCGGCCGCGTCCAGCGACCTCTCCCTCTACTCGCGTGTCGCCCATCGGAGTTCGTCCCGGATCATCCGTGACTACTCCACCTCGTTCGGCATGGCGTCCCGGTTGCTCGCCGGCGGCATCCGGAATCGCGTCGAAGACATCTACGCCCTCGTCAGGGTCGCAGACGAAGTCGTCGACGGTGCAGCGGAGCAGGCGGGCCTCGGACTCGACCGACAGCGGGCCCTGCTCGACGCGCTCGAAGCCGAGACGGTGGCCGCCATCCAGGACGGGTACAGCACCAACCTCGTCGTCCACGCCTTTGCAACCACCGCACGCGACAGCGGCATCGGCGTCGACCTCACCGCTCCGTTCTTCGCGTCGATGCGCAGGGACCTCAGCCCCGTCGACTTCACGAGGCAGGAACTCGACGAGTACATCTACGGCTCCGCCGAAGTCGTCGGGCTGATGTGCCTCAAGGTGTTCCTCAGGGACCACGAGATGACCGACGCGCAGCGCATGCGACTCGAAGAGGGCGCCAGGCGACTCGGTTCGGCGTTCCAGAAGATCAACTTCCTCCGCGACCTCGCCGTGGATTGGACCGTGCTCGGGCGCAACTACTTCCCCGACATCGACCCCGGGCGCCTCACCGAGGCTCAGAAGTCGGGGCTCGTCGCCGACATCCAGGCCGACCTCGATGCCGCAGGGGCCGTCATCCCGGAACTTCCGAAGGACTGCCGCAGGGCCGTGGCAGCGGCGCACGGCCTGTTCAGCGTGCTGACCGACCGGGTCCGGTCGACGCCGGCCTCCGAACTGCTCGCCACAAGGGTCAGGGTCTCGACCCGCACGAAGCTTGCCATCCTCGCCCGCTCGACGATGCCGTCCAGGCCGCTGTGAGCGCCGCGAACGCAGGCCGGACGGCGATCGTTGTCGGCGGCGGTATCGCCGGACTCGCGACCGCCGGCCTCCTGGCGAGGGACGGATTCACGGTCACCCTGCTCGAGGCCAGAAGCGAGGTCGGCGGTCGTGCGGGGAGCTGGGAAAAGGACGGGTACCGATTCGACACCGGCCCGTCCTGGTACCTCATGCCTGAGGTCTTCGACCACTTCTTCCGGCTGATGGGCAGTTCGGCCGACGCCGAACTCACCCTGGACCGACTCGACCCCGGTTACCGGGTGTTCTTCGAGAAGCACCCGGATCCGATCGACATCGCGGCAGACCGCGAGACCAACCTCGACACGTTCGAACGGATCGAACCAGGCGGGCGCGCTGCACTCACCCGCTACCTGGCTTCGGCACGGGACACGTACGAGATCGCGGTCAGACGATTCCTCTACAGCACCTTCCAGTCCTACCGGACGGCGATCACCCGCGACGTGGTGCGCCGAACCGGGCGGCTGGCGCGCCTGCTCCTGCAGCCCCTCGACACCCTGATCTCCCGGTCGTTCACCGACCCGAGGCTCCGACAGATCCTCGGCTACCCCGCCGTCTTCCTCGGTTCGTCGCCGTTCATCGCCCCGAGCCTGTACCACCTGATGAGTCACCTCGACCTCGAGGACGGCGTCTACTACCCCCGCGGCGGATTCTCCGAGGTGATCTCACGGATCGCCTCGCTGGCGGAGTCGGCCGGAGTGACCGTGACGACGGATGCCACGGTGACCGCGATCACGACGGCGGGCGGCAAGCGGGCGCGGGCGACCGGCGTGCGGTACACCGACGCCGACGGCACAGGGCACCGGCTCACCGCCGATGTCGTCGTCTCCGCAGCCGACCTCCACCACACGGAGACGACGCTGCTGCCGCGTGCGTTGCAGACCTACCCCGAGTCCTGGTGGACGAAGAGGGTGCCAGGCCCTGGCGCCGTCCTGCTGATGCTCGGCGTGCAAGGCGCACTCCCCGAGCTCGCCCACCACAGCCTGTTCTTCACCGAGGACTGGCACGACAACTTCGACCGCATCTTCGGAGAGACCACGTCGATCCCGCATCCTGCATCGATCTACGTCTGCCGCCCGAGCGCGACCGACGCCGGCGCGGCGCCAGACGGAGGCGAGAACCTCTTCGTGCTCGTCCCGGTCCCGGCTGACCCAGGCATCGGCTCGGGGGGAGACGACGGCGACGGGTCGCCGCTCGTCGAGGAGCTCGCCGATGAGGTGATCGCCCAGATCTCGACGTGGGCGGGGATTCCCGACCTCGCCGAGCGCATCGTTGTGCGGAGGACCGTCGGCCCGCGAGACTTCAGAGATGACCTCAACTCGTGGCGCGGCACCTCGCTCGGCCCTGCGCACACCCTCAGGCAGAGCGCGTTCCTTCGCGGAAAGAACGTCTCGTCCCACGTCGACGGCCTGTACTACGCCGGAGCGACCACTGTTCCTGGCATCGGGCTCCCGATGTGCCTGATCAGTGCAGAGCTCGTCCTCAAGCGGATCAGGGGCGATCTCAGCACAGGCCCGCTCCCCGAGCCGCTATGAGCGTCGTGTACCTGCTCACCCTGCTGGCCGCCATCGGCTGCATGGTGCTCCTTGACCGGCGCTTCACGCTCTTCTTCTGGCGGGATGCCCGCCGCGCCACGATCGTCCTCATCACCGGGGTCGTGTTCTTCGTGCTCTGGGACCTCTTCGGCATCGGGCTCGGCATCTTCTACCGGGGAGAGACCGCGTTCATGACCGGAATCGTGGTCGCCCCTGAGCTCCCGCTCGAGGAGCTCTTCTTCCTGGCCTTCCTCTGCTACCTGACCATGGTGCTGATCACCGGTGCAGACACCCTCTTCCGGACACGGGCGGTCCGCCGATGACGTACCTCACGCTCAGCCTCGTCTTCCTGCTCGTCGCCGCGGCCGTCCTGGCGATCGCACTCGCCGCCGCGAAAGACCGGAAGGTCCTGATCCGCCGGTGGTGGCTCCCCGTCGTCGCCGCGGGAATCGCACTCATGGTGCTCACGGCGATCTTCGACAACGTCATGATCGCCACCGGTCTCATGGTCTACGAGCCGGAGCATCTCGCGGGCATCCTTCTCGGATCCGCGCCCCTGGAGGACTTCGCCTACCCGCTTGCCGGTCTCCTGCTTCTCCCATCGCTCTGGCTGCTCCTCGGCCGGACCTCACGGCGGGATGCCGATGAGCACGACTAGCCCAGCCCACGTCGCCGGTCAGCTCCTGCTCTCCTCCCGCCCGTTGAGCTGGATCAACACGGCGTTCCCCTTTGCCGCCGCCTACCTCCTGACCACCGGGACGGTGGATCTCGCCTTCGTCGTCGGCACGATCTTCTTCCTCGTGCCGTACAACCTCGCCATGTACGGCATCAACGACGTCTTCGACTACGAGTCCGACCTCGCCAACCCGCGCAAGGGCGGTGTGGAGGGAGCCCTTCTCGACCGCAGCCTGCACCGCTGGACGCTGATCGCCGCGGCCGTGACCTGCGTCCCGTTTCTCGTTGTCCTCGTCCTGCTCGGAGGGCCGGCATCCTGGCTCGTCCTCGCGGTCAGCCTGTTCGCCGTCGTCGCGTACTCAGCCCCCGGTCTCCGGTTCAAGGAGCGGCCCTTCCTCGACTCGGTGACGTCGAGCATCCACTTCGTCAGCCCTGCGGTCTACGGGCTGGTCCTCGCCGGGGCCGTACCGACCCCCGCGCTGTTCGCCGTGCTCGGAGCGTTCTTCCTCTGGGGCATGGCCAGCCACGCGTTCGGCGCCGTGCAGGACATCCTGCCCGACCGCGCAGGAGGCATCGCCTCCATCGCCACAGTGATGGGGGCAAAGACGACGGTCAGGCTGGCCATCGCCGCCTGGACCCTGGCCGGCCTGCTCATGCTCGTCACGGAGTGGCCGGGGCCGCTCGCGGCGCTCCTCGCCGTTCCGTACATCGCCGCGGCGTGGCCATACCGCGCGCTCAGCGACGCCGATTCCGAGCGCGCGAACCGCGGCTGGAAGCACTTTCTCTGGCTGAACTACGCCGTCGGGTTTTTCGTCACGATGCTGCTGATCGCCTGGGTGTTCCTCCGCGGCTGATCCGCTCGGGGCGGACACGACATGACCACTCTCCGGGAGCGGCTATCCTTGGAGGGTGCTCATGTGTCTGACGGCGAGTCACAAAAACGCCTCCTTCGACCTGCTCGAGCGACTCTCCGGGGGCGCCGAGTCGGTCGGTCGACGAATCACCGGGCACTCGGAATGTGTCGCGGGAGCGGTCGTCATCTCGACCTGCAACCGCTTCGAGGCCTACATCGACCTCGACGAACCGGTCACGGCCGGCCAGCAGGTCGGAATCGAAGCGGCCACGGCCGCGATCAGTGCGGCAACGGGAATCCCGGCCGGTCAGCTGCACGAGACCTGGAGCGTCCACACGGATGAAGAGGCCGCACGGCATCTCTTCGCCGTGTCTGCCGGGCTCGAATCCGTCATCGTCGGCGAGGGTGAGATCGCCGGCCAGGTGCGGCGCTCGCTCGAGACCGCTCGGGAAGCAGGAACCACCACGAGCGACCTCGAGCGGCTGTTCCAGCGGGCATCCCAGACATCACGCGGGGTGAAGAACAACACCCCACTCGGCCGCGCCGGCCGCTCGATCGTCCGGCTGGCCCTCGACCTCGCGGAGAGCCGTATCGTCGACTGGTCGAGGGTCCGCGTGCTCCTCATCGGTACAGGCGCATACGCCGGCGCCAGCCTCGCCGCGCTCCGCGACCGCGGGGTGACCGACGTCGCCGTCTACTCCCCCTCCGGCCGCGCCGCCCGATTCGCCGCGAGCCACTCGATCCGTGCCGTCGAAGCGGATGCCTTCGCCCGCGAGGCCGCTGACGCCACCATCATCGTCACCTGCACGACGGCATCCGGCTTCGTCCTCGACGCGGCGGCGCTCACCGCAGGGCGCGCAGCACTCAGCGAGAACCTGCCCGCCTTCGAACACGACGCCACACCCGGCTGCCCTGTCGACCACTCGGCCGGCCAGCTCGTGATCGACCTCGGTCTGCCGCGCAACGTCGACCCCGATGTCGCTGGCGTGCACGGCGTCGACCTGCTCGACCTGGAGACGATCCGCATCCACGCCCCGCTCGAGGAACTGCAGGCAACGGATCACGCCCACCAGATCGTGGACAGGGCAGCGCGCAAGTTCGCGACGGTGACCGACGAGCAGAGCCTCGCTCCCGCCGTTGTCGCCTTGAGGAAGCGGGCGCACGACGTGCTCGAGGCCGAGATCGCCCGGGTCGCCCCCAGGGACCCCAACGGAGTCGCCGAGCAGGCACTGCGGCACATGATGGGTCGGCTGCTGCACGCGCCGACCGTCCGCGCCCGCGAGCTCGCCCGGGCGGGAGACGCCCAGCGCTACCTCGACGCGCTCGACGCGCTCCTCGGACTGACGGTCGAGATCGAGCAGGAGAACGTCATCGAGCTCGTGGAAGACGAAGCGGCGTCCTGACCGTCGCCCCCGCGCACGAAAAACGCCCCGCCACGAATTCGTGGCGGGGCGTTCTTGCGGGTTCTCAGTACGAGTAGTCGATCGAGCCGGCAGTGCCCAGGAGGGCGATGAACGCGAAGATCGCGATGATGTAGCCGATCGTGTAGAGCGCGCCGATGATGATACCGATGATCGCGAGGACCTTGCCCTGCTCGCCGGTCTTCTTGATCTGGTTCAGCGAGATGATGCCGAGGACGATCGAGATCAGCGAGAAGCCGATGACCGCGCTCACCAGGGTGATGATCGAGAGGACGTTCCACTTCGGGTTCGGCTGGCCGGGCTGGCCGTATGCCGGAGCACCGTACGGTGCCTGCTGCTGTGGGGCACCGTACTGCGGAGCCTGGGGCGGGTTCTGGCCGTAGGGCTGGTTCGAACCGGCCGGGGGTACTGGCGGGGTGTTGTTGTCAGTCATTGTGCTCCTTCGTAAGCCGGGTTCCATGCTGGCAGTACCGCCATGGGGTGTCAACGACCGTGACGGTGTGTGGCATGGGCAGTTGTCCCCGTCTTCACGGGACAAAAGGCGCTGGTCAGAGGGGATTGCCCCCGCCTCGGACCATGTGCGCTCCCCCGGACGCCGCTTCGGCTTCGACTCTTTCGGGCGGATACCGGTCCGTTCCCGGCAGCGCCTCGAATCGACGAGCCCGGGCATCACGGCGTGCGAGCAGGAAGGCGACCGTCACGGCGCCGACGGCGACGAGGCCGAGAACGATCATCAGAACGGTGTCCATGGGTGCTCCTTCGTGGTCCCTCAACCTATCCATGCCGGCCACAACCGGGCAAGAAGACAGGCCGCCCCGTTCGGGGCGGCCTGTCTTCTGACGCGGAAGGAAGCTATGCGCCCTTGAGCCGCTCTGCGAGGTAGAGGTAGAGCTTGTCGATCGGCACCCGCTCCTGCGCCATGGTGTCTCGGTCACGCACGGTGACGGCGTGGTCTTCGAGCGAGTCGAAGTCGACGGTGACGCAGTACGGTGTGCCGACCTCGTCCTGGCGGCGGTACCGGCGGCCGATGGCCCCGGCGTCGTCGAAGTCGATGTTCCACGATTCGCGCAGCTCGGCGGCGATCTTCTTGGCCACAGGAGACAGTGCCTCGTTGCGGCTGAGCGGGAGCACCGCTGCCTTGACCGGCGCGAGGCGCGGGTCGAGCTTCAGCACGGTGCGCTTGTCCGTTCCACCCTTCGCGTTCGGCACTTCCTCCTCGTGGTACGCGTCGACGAGGAACGCCATGAGTGAGCGGGTCAGGCCGGCCGCCGGTTCGATGACGTACGGCACCCAGCGCTCGTTCTTGCCCTGGTCGAAGAACGAGAGGTCCTTGCCGGAGTGCTCGGCGTGGGTCGTCAGGTCGAAGTCGGTGCGGTTCGCGACGCCCTCGAGCTCGCCCCAGTCGCCACCGACGAAGCCGAACTTGTACTCGATGTCGACGGTGCGCTTCGAGTAGTGCGACAACTTCTCCTGCGGGTGCTCGAAGAGGCGCAGGTTCTCCGGGTCGATGCCGAGGTCGGTGTACCAGGCGAACCGGTAGTCGATCCAGTACTGGTGCCATTCTTCGTCCGAACCGGGTTCGACGAAGAACTCGAGCTCCATCTGCTCGAACTCGCGGGTCCGGAAGATGAAGTTCCCCGGCGTGATCTCGTTGCGGAACGACTTGCCGATCTGGCCGACGCCGAACGGCGGCTTCATCCGCGCGGCCTGCAGCACGTTGGCGAAGTTCACGAAGATTCCCTGCGCGGTCTCGGGGCGCAGATAGTTCATGCCCGACTCGTCCTCGACCGGGCCGAGGTACGTCTTGAGCATCATGTTGAAGTCGCGAGGAGGCGTCCACTCACCACGGGTACCGCAGTTCGGGCAGGCGATGTCGAGCATGCCGTTCTCCGGGGCACGGCCCTTCTTCTCCTCGAATGCCTCGAGGAGGTGGTCCTCGCGGAACCGCTTGTGGCAGTGCAGGCACTCGACGAGCGGGTCGGTGAAGACCCCGACGTGGCCGGATGCCTCCCAGACCTTCTTCGGGAGGATGACGCTGGAGTCGAGCCCGACGACGTCGTCACGCCGGGTGACCATGTACTTCCACCACTGCCGCTTGATGTTCTCCTTGAGCTCGACACCGAGCGGGCCGTAGTCCCAGGCGGATCGCGAGCCTCCGTAGATCTCACCGGCCTGGAAGACGAATCCGCGATGGCGGGCGAGGGCGATGACTGAGTCGAGACGGCTGGATGCGGCCACTGTGGCTCCTGATGCGAACGGGGCCCGTGCCGGCTGCACGGACGCTTCTCAAGCTTAGCCGCGCGGCTCACGCCCGGTCGCCGGACAGGTGTCGTCCGTAGACTGGCGCCATGCCTGCTCCGCACACCACCGAGTTCCGGTCTCGCGAGCGGGTGACCGTGATCGCCGAGAGCGGTGTGCACACAGGACCGAGCTACATCCTGCTCCACGGGATCGGGATGGGACGCCGATACTGGGGTGACCTCACCGACGCCCTCGGCGCCACCGGTCGCGTCTACGCGCTCGACCTTCCCGGCTTCGGCGATGCTCCTGAGCCCGAGGCTCCTCTCGACATGCAGCAGTCGGGCGATCTGATCGCGGAGCTCGTCAACCAGCTCCGGATCGCGGACCCGGTGCTCGTCGGGCATTCCATGGGCTCCCAGGTCGCCGTCGAAGCCGCTGCACGGCATCCTGACGTCTTCGACTGCGTCGTGCTGATCAGTCCCACCGTCAACCCCGACGAGCGCGGCGCCAGGATCCAGGCCGTCCGGCTGGCGCAGGACCTCTGGGGCGCGCAAGCCCGGGTGCTCGGGTACGGGCTCGTCTATTACGTCAAGGCCGGGCCGCGCTGGTACTTCAAGACCCTGCGGACGATGATGGATCACCGGGTGGAGAAAACCATGCCGCACGTGAAGGCACGCACACTCGTCGTGCGAGGGAGTGAAGACAAGCTCTGTCCGAGGAGCTGGGTCGACCGGATCGTCGCGGTGATCCCGCGGTCGAGGCTCGTCGAGGTGCACGGAACAGGACACGAGGTGATGATGACGAACGGCAGGACGGTAGCCGCGCACATCGCCCGCCACGCGGAGGGACGGCAATGAACGAACTGCTGAACAAGGCCCGGATCTGGGCGCGCGACTACGTCGACGCCGCCGTCGTGCACACCGGGTCGGTGCTGCGATGGCGGGTGCCTGCTTCGTTCGGCACCGGTCAGCCGGGCAAGCCGACCATCGTCCTCATTCCCGGCGTCTACGAACGCTGGAGCTTTCTCCGCCCCATCGCCGAGAACCTCAACGCGGCCGGCTACCCGATCAGTGTCGTGCACGGGCTGGGCTACAACCGGCGGCCGATCGTCGAGACGTCTGAGCGTCTCGCGCGCGCCCTGTCGCAGGTCACCGCCAATCCGGCCGGACGGATGATCGTGGCTCACAGCAAGGGCGGGCTGGTCGGCAAGCATCTGCTGCTGTCACGACGCGACGACCTGCACCTGCGAGGGCTGGTCGCCATCGCCACCCCCTTCGGCGGTTCCCGCTACGCCAAGTACGTGATCGGCAGGACGCTGAGGGCGTTCCTCCCGACGGACGAGACGATCGTGAGCCTCGGCAGCCAGGCGAGCGCGAACGGGCACATCGTGTCGATCTTCGGCGGCTTCGACCCACACGTGCCGGACGGAAGCGTCCTCGAAGGCGCAACGAATGTCCTGCTCCCCGTCGACGGGCACTTCCGCATCCTGCACCGCGAGGAGACGCTCGTCGCCGTCCGCGATGCCGTCGCGTTGCTCGAACGGGCAAGCGACGAGGCATCCGTGGGTGCAGACTCCGGTGAGATTCGGTGACCGGCCTCCCCGACATCGAGGTCGCCGCTGTCGCACTCCTCCGGGATCGCCGGATGCTCATGGTCACCGCCCGCGGCCGCGACGTTATCTACCTCCCCGGCGGCAAGATCGACGACGGAGAGTCCGCAGCGGATGCCGCCGCCCGTGAAACCCGCGAAGAGGTGGCGGTGGAGCTCGTACCCGGATCCGTCCGCGAGCTGTTCACTGTCGTGACGCAGGCGCATGGCGAGCCGGACGGCAGGCAGGTGCGCATGGTCGTGTTCTCGGCCGAGACCGAGGGAGAACCGCAGCCGAGTGCCGAGGTGAGCGAGCTGCACTGGGTGACCACAGGGGACCTGCACCGGTGCCCGCCCGCCGGCGCCGAGGTGCTGAGGCGGCTGGCGGCGCTGGGTCTGATCGACTGAACTTCACCGTCCCGAACGTCGGAGAATTTCGTCGACCCACGCCATCAGTGGGCGAAACTCGCTCGGACTCGCGAAAACTCCGCCGTTGCGAACGCGACGCCCCCGGTCACTGAGCCTGTCGACGTGCGATCAGCGGGCCGCGGGCTGGTCCAGCTCCTGGAACAGCGTGATGTGCAGGTCCGGCGCATCGAGCCGCGCGTTCAGCGAGTTCCACGGCGTCAGAGTGGCGGGCGCCACGAGCGTCGCCCCGGCCGCAGTGAGTTCGTCGGCCTCGCCAGCGGCATCCGCGACCTCGAAAGCCACGCGCATCTTCGGCGCGACCTGCCTGCCGACCTCGACGTCGTCGATCATCCGCTTCTGCGCGCTGTTGGCGATCTCGAGGGTCGCCCGTCCGGCGTCGAGGATCATGACGCGCGCGTCCCCATCGCCCTCGAAGGCGGCCTCCTCGTCCAGCCCGAGCGCGTCGCGGTAGAACGCGACAGCCGCGTCGTAATCGTCGGCCTCGACGACGAGTCGCATCTGCAGAACCTTGCCCATCGTGTGTCCTCTCACTGCATCGGTGACGAGTGCAACCACGCGATGCCCTCTCTGCTTCCCGACCTTCGCGGTCGACGTGCCTATGCTGGGACGATGGCGCTCAACCACAGTCGCAAGGTCAGAGCCGCTCGAAGACGGAAGCGCAGGATGGATCGTGTCGAGCACGATCTCAGCGACGCGCAGTGGACGGCTCTCAAGTCGGCCTGGGGTGGCTGTGCGTATTGCGGCGCGATCGACAAGCCGCTTCAGCGCGACTGCGTCCTGGCGCTTTCCCGCGGCGGACGTTACACACTCGACAACATTGCGCCGGCGTGCGGCTCCTGCAATGCCAGCAAGTGCAACGAGGAGGTCACCCGGTGGCTGCGGCGGAAGCGGCTCGACGAGCGGGCGTTCCTGCTGCGCCACGTGGAGATCACCGCGATGCTCGCACTGGAGTTCGGTGCCGAACCCCAGAAGACTCCTGTCACGGATAGTGCCGTGCCCGGCCACCAGTGAACTAGTGGATGTACTCGACGAGGTCCAGTCCGACTGTGTGCATCGCGTCGTAGACGGCAAGCCTCGTCGACAGGTCCGTGTCGGCGAACGACACGGCGATCGCGTATGCGACCCCGGCCCGCGGTCCGCGCACCACACCGGCGTCGGCTCGAACTCCAGCGTCCACACCGGTCTTGTTGAACATCTGGATGCCGTGATCACCCGAGCGGTGCGACAACGGGTCCATGCCGAATGCAGAGGCGACCATCGAGAGGTCCGCGTTGAGCGACAGCCAGCCGGCCACCCTCTGGCTCGTGGACTGGTCGACGATCTCACCCCTGGCGAGCGCGGAGAACAGCCACGCGATCTCCTTCATCGAGCCGACGGAGAGGTGCGGTGCGTCGTCCGGTCCGCGGTGGTCGCGAACCCGGTCGAGGAGGGCCGTGCGCTTGAGGCCGATGGACTCGGCGCGCCTGCGCACGGAGTCAAGGCCGATGAGACGCAGCAGCACGTTCGTGGCGAGGTTGTCGCTCGTGGCACCGACGAGCGCGGCGAGGTCGGCGACGGGCAGCGACGGTGCCTGGAGGTGCTGCCAGATGCCTGAGTCGCCGACCGAGTCGTTCGACTCGCGGTCGAGGATGGTCAGAGCCGCGAACTCGGTGTCGTCCAGCCGCGCGGCCACGTCCACGAGGAGCAGCACTTTGCCGATGGACGCGGTCGGCATGACCACGTAGTCGTCGACACTGAGCAGTTCGGCGCCGGTCGACAGATCGGTGACGCGCGCGGACACCTGCACGCCGTTGCGGGCCAGGTAACCGAGGGCCTTGAGGCTTCTCGAGAACGTCTCTGCAGGCTCAGCGGAGCGGTGCCGTGCGCGGCGCCGCTCACGCTGCCGTGATCTGCCTCGTGACTGCGGTGCAGCCGGGTGTTGCGTCGACGGTGCCACTGGCATGAATCTCCGTTGAGTGGATCGGCGCGTCCCCACACCCGCTCTCGCGGTCGTCCCGATCAGAGTTTTTCTGGATCCCGGCCGGGAGTGCTGATGCCGTCCCGTCCGCCACACGGACGGGAGAGCGATGCGTCGTGGCCGTGTCCCCAGTATCGCAGACTTGCCGCGATCGCGAGGGGGCGATCTACCAGATCGTGACCCGCTGCGCAGGGTCGAGCCAGAGCGCATCGGAGGATGTCACTCCGAAGGTCTCGTAGTACTCGTCGATGTTCCGGACGATCTGGTTGCACCTGAACTCGTTCGGGGAGTGCGGGTCGATGGCGAGCAGACGGATCACCTCGGCGTCGCGCGCCTTCTGCTGCCAGGCCTGGGCCCAGGAGAGGAAGAAACGCTCGGCCCCGCTGAGTCCGTCGACGACCGGCGGCGCCTCCCCAGCGAGGGAGATCAGGTACGCCTTCCACGCGATCGAGAGGCCTCCGAGGTCGCCGATGTTCTCACCGATGGTGAGGGCGCCGTTGACGTGGTGGTCGGGCACCTGCGCTGGGGCGAGGGCGTTGTACTGGGCGATCAGCGACGCCGTGCGCTTCTCGAACGCCTTCCGGTCCTTCGACGTCCACCAGTCGGTGAGTTTGCCGTCACCGTCGTACTTCGATCCCTGGTCGTCGAAGCCGTGCCCGATCTCGTGACCGATGACGGCGCCGATCGCACCGTAGTTCGCCGCGGCATCCCGGTTCTCGTCGAAGAACGGGAACTGGAGGATGGCCGCAGGGAAGACGATCTCGTTGAACCCGGGGTTGTAATAGGCGTTGATGGTCTGCGGCGTCATGAACCACTCGTCCCGGTCCAGCGGCTTGCCGATCTTGCCGAGCTCGCGGTTGAACTCGAACAGACTGGCCCTGCGGACGTTGCCGATCAGGTCGGTGCGCTGCACGTCGAGACCGGAGTAGTCGCGCCATTTCGACGGGAAGCCGATCTTCGGGGTGAACTTCTCGAGCTTCTCGAGCGCGCGCTTGCGGGTGTCGTTGCCCATCCACTCGAGCGTCGTGATGGACTGCCTGTAGGCCTCGACGAGGTTCTGGACGAGCACGTCCATCGACGCCTTGGCCTGCGGCGGGAAGTGCCTGTCGACGTAGATCTTGCCGACGGCCTCGCCCAGGACGCCCTCGACGAGGGAGACGCCGCGTTTCCACCGGTCGCGGATCTCGGGGGTGCCGGAGAGAGTGCGTCCGTAGAAGGCGAAGTTGGATTCCACGAACTCGGTCGAGAGGTACGGTGCTGCCCCGTGGATGACCTTCCACGCCAGCCAGTCCTTCCAGGCCTCGAGCTTCGACGTCACGAGCAGGGGCGCCAGGCCGGCGAAGAAGCTGGGCTGGCGGACGACGAGCTCGTCGAACGCCCCGTCTGGGGCGCCGAGCGCCTCGAGCCATCCGTCGATGAGGGCACGGCCGGCTGGCCCACCGTCGAACAGTGCGCCGGCTTCATCCCAGGTGTGCAGGTTGTATGTGGCTTCACTGTCGCGGGAGCGCACGTTGTCCCAGTGCACGGCGGCGATGGCCGTCTCGATGTCGAACACGTGCTGCGCGCGGGCGGCGGCGTTGCGGAACTGCGCACCGCCGGGGATGCCGTCTGCGACGAGTTCGAAGAGATGCTGCACGTGCGACACGTATGCGGAACGGATCGACGCGAATTTCTCCTCGCGGTAGTAGCTCTCGTCGGGCAGCGAGATGCCGCCCTGCTCGACGAGGACGAGGTAGCGCTCGGGGTTACCCGGGTCGTTGTCGACGTAGAGCTGGAAGAATCCGCTCACTCCGGCGCGATCGAACTGGGCCGTGGTGCGAACGAGCTGCTCGATCGAGTTGACGTTCTCGATCGCGGCGAGCTGCCCGGCGATCGGGGTGGCGCCGAGGGCCTCGATCAGGTCCTCGTCCATGAAGCTCGCGTAGAGGTCGCCTACCTTGCGCTGCTCAGGGTCCGTGTTCTCGTCCTCAGGAGCATCCTGTGCCTCGAGGATGATCGTCTGGACGGCCTTCTCGGCCTCCTCGGCCAGCATGTGGAACGATCCCCAGCGCGCCTTGTCCGACGGGATGTCCGTGCGGTCGAGCCACTTCCCGTTGACGTGCCGGTACAGGTCGTCCTGCGGCCGCACCGCCGGGTCGAGCTCGTCGAGGGTGATGCCGGAGGGAAGAGCAGCGTCAGTCATGATTCCACCCTAGGAGACTGCGGATGTTTCCGGGCGGGCAATTCTCGCCCGGCGTCACAGCGAACTCGAGATGTCCGGCTCAGGCCGCCGGGACCGGATCGCTGAGTTCCGCGTACGAGGGCCCAGCCACTTCCGACCACTCGGGGGCGACGGGGCGCGCTTCGAGATGGATGCCTGCGATCATGCAGCGGATCGATCCCCCGGCGAGTTCGATCGTCGGGATCGACAGGGGAAGCACGGTGCAACTCTTCTCGATGACCGCCCTCTGGTTCTCGTCGAGGCTGTCGAGGGCACGCGTCGACATCGCCAGGATCCGCCCGTCCTCCCCCTCCAGTTCGATGGCGTTGCCGGCGAACTCGCGAATCTGGTGGTGCGACAGCGCGAGAACGGACCTGCGGCGGCCGCGGAGCCGGTCCGCGACCTCCCTGCGCCGGGCCTCGACGCTGATGAGATCGAGACCGACGAGCACGAAGTCGGTGGCGATGCACATCATGACGTTGGTGTGATAGACCGGGACGCCGTGCTCGTCCGTGGCGTCGAACGCGATGGGCTCGTAGCCGAAATCCGTGCAGAACCGCTCCAGGGCGACGGGGTCGGCCCGGTTGGAGCGGGCGACGTAGGCGATCCGTGCTTCGTGGTCGAGCACCATGGCCCCCGTGCCTTCCAGGAAGACACCGTCAGGTTCCAGTCCGGAGTAGTCGGTGACCGTCTGCACGCGATAGCCGGCTTTCAGCATCTCGACGACATCCGTCCTGCGTTCCCCTCGCCTCGACGCCGCGAACATCGGGAACAGCGCGACGTGACCACCGGCGTGGGTGGAGAGCCAGTTGTTCGGGAACACGCTGTCCGGGCGTGTGTGCTCCTCGTCGTCGAAGAGGTGGACCGTCACCCCGGCCCGGTCCAGGGCCTCGGCGACTGCGGTGACCTCGTCGTACGCCCGGAGGGCGAGTTCACCCGGGTCCTCACCCGTGGCCTGCGACTGGAACGCGTTGTCCTGCGCGGTCTCGGGATTGGGACGGAATCGACTCGGCCGGATCAGGATGACGGACGACGGCGCCTGGGCGGACATGCCTGCCGCCTCAGGTGCCGACGGGGGACAGCACGCCGACGAGACCGAAGAGGTCCTTCGGATCCTCAGGCTCCGCAACGAGGTCGAGCACGTCGAAGAAGTCGGTACCGACCACCGCGTCGCTGACGTATCGCAGCGCGGAGAAGTCCTCGATCGCGAAGCCGACCGAGTCGAAGAGGGTGACCTGCTCGCGGGACGACCGTCCGGCCGCGCGTCCGAGGAGGACCTGCCAGAGCTCGGTGACCGGGAAGTCCGCCTGAGCCTGCTGGATCTCGCCTTCGATCCGGGTCTGCGGGGTGTACTCGACGAACACATCGGCGGTGTCGAGGATGGCGGCGTCCAACTCGGTCTTGCCAGGGCAGTCACCGCCGATCGCATTGAGGTGCATCCCCGGCTCGATCCAGTCCGCGTGGAGCACGGTGGCCTGGGTCTTGTCGGCCGTGCACGTGGTCACGATGTCCGCGCCACGAACGGCTTCCCTCGCCGACGAGGCGAGAGTCACGTCGAAGCCGAGCGGCGCCATGTTGCGGGCGAACTTCTGCATCGCCTTCTCGTCGGTGTCCCACACCGTGAGAGTGTCGATGCCGAGCACGGCACGGAAGCCGAGGGCCTGGAACTCGGACTGGCTGCCGGTCCCGATGAGCGCCAGTCGCCGGGAGTCTGGCCTGGCGAGGTGTTTCGCGACCATCGCCGACGTCGCTGCCGTCCTCAGCGCCGTAAGAAGCGTCATCTCCGCCATGAACACCGGATAGCCGTTGTGCACGTCGGCGAGGGCACCGAACGCGGTGACGGTCTGGAAACCCCTGCCGGGGTTGGACGGGTGCCCGTTGACGTACTTGAATGCGTAGGTCTCGTTGTCGCTCGTCGGCATCAACTCGATCACGCCGAACGGGGTGTGACTCGCTATCCTGGGCGTCTTGTCGAACGCTTCCCAGCGACGGAAGTCATCTTCGACGTATCGCGCCATCCCGGCGATGATGCTCTCGACGCCGGCGGCCGAGGCCCAGCGCACCATGTTTCGCACGTCGACGAATCTGGTCATTCCGGTGACCTCCTTCTTCGCTGTCAACGCTACGGATCGACGATCTGCAACGACAATGAGCAATTCGCTCAGTCTTGACGGGGTAGTCCGCCACAACGACAGACCCGGTTGTACACTCTGCTCATGGCATCCTTCACCGACCTGGACCGACGACTTCTGGCGGCCCTGCGCGAGAACGGCCGAGCGCCCGTCGCCGAGCTGGCGAGGACGCTCGAGGTCTCCCGGGCGACGGTGACCAGCCGCCTCGACAAACTCGTGTCGGCAGGCGTCATCGTCGGTTTCTCGGTGCGCATCCGTGACGACAGCGAGCTCGACACCGTTCGCGCCGTGTCGCTCATCGAGGTCGAGGGACGGTCGACAGACGCCGTGATCCGCAAGCTGCGCGGATTTCCGGAAATCGAGGCCCTTCACTCGACGAACGGGGGTTGGGACCTCGTCGCCGAACTCCGCACCTCGAGTCTCGCGGACTTCGACCGGGTTCTCGGGCGGATCAGGTCGGTCGACGGCGTGCTCAACAGCGAGACGAGTCTGCTGCTCACGTCGGTGATGCGCTGACCCGTCAGCCCACGGCAACGTCCCGGCGCCGGAAGAGGAGCAGCGCCGCGGCGCCCGCGACCAGCGGCAGGCCAAGCATCACGATGCCTCCACTCCAGTCGGTGTCTTCGCCGGACGGCACGGGGGTGTGGCTGAACGGCGAGAGCTCCGCCGTCCACTCCGGCAGCCCGACCAGGCTGCCGAAGACGCCGAGGAACACGGCGAGCGCGAGCAGACCCCAGCCGATCCCTGAGGTGAGCCGAGGGATGAGCGACCACACGAGCGACACGGCGCAGAGAAACAGCAGCGCCGCAGGAAGCTGAGCGAGCGCGGCGAGAACCGAGTCCTCGATGCTCTCCTCCGGCGCCCCGACCGCGAGGGCTGCGAGAACGGATGCCACGGCGCCCGCGGTAAGGACGAGCAGGATGGCGATCGCCCCCACCGTCACGTACCCGCCCGCCCAGCGGAACCGGGAGATCGGAGTGGCGAGGACGAGCTGTCCGCCGACGAGCGACTCCTCCTGGCGCAGCCGGACGACGGCCTGGATGGCACTTCCTGCAGCAACGATTCCGACGATCGTGAAGATGACCGAGATGAACGCCTCGGTCAGGGTGTCACCGCCCCGCGAGAGCCGGGCGAGCTGATCGGCGATCGGACTGTCCCCGAGGTCGGAGCTGGCGATCGCCGTTCCGAGTGATCCTCCGAAGATGCCGAAGGCCGCTCCGCCGGCGCACCAGGCGATGATCGAGGGCCACTGCAGCCGCCAGGCCAGGCCGAAGGGGCCGGAGAGCGCTCGGCTCGCTGTCGCGCGACCTCCGCTGCTCGCCAGGACGCTGTCTCCCGTGTCCCTGCGCGCCATGATGAGGAGAGCGGACCCCACGAGCACGGCGGCGAGGGCGACGTGCAGAAGCAGGGGCGCAAGGTTGTTCTCGGTGAATGGGTGCGTCTGCTGGGCCCAGCCGATCGGGGAGAGCCAGCTGAGCCAGCCACTCTCGACATACAGGCCGTCCGCCGACACCGTGCCGAAGGCATCCGCGATCCCGCGCAGCAGGTAGGCAAGCAGCACCGCGCCGACGGCCACTCCGTTCGCGGCCCGTGCGCTCGGCATGAGTTCGGATGCCACACCGCCGACCGTGAGGAACACGATGCCGACGCCGCAGAGGGACAGGCCGGTCACGATCGAGCCGGCGAGTTCCTGGCCGGCGATCAGGAGGCATCCGGCGACCGCCACCGCGAGCGTCAGGTTGACGAGGAGTCCGTAGACGAGCGTTGCCAGAGGAGGGAATGAGCGGGCTGCTGGCGTCGCGGCCACGAGTTCCGCGCGTCTGCTCTCCTCCTCAGCACGGAGGTGCCTGACCGCCAGGAAGGTATTCATCAGACCGACCAGAACGCCGATGAACGCGAGGATGGTGAAGATGAGCACGGCGTCAGCGTCTGTACCCTGCGGGACACCGCGGATGAACATGATGCTCGGGTTGGCGGCGGCCAGCCGGACGAGAAGGGTGCGCTCCTCGAGACTGCCGAAGGTGTCTTGCAGGGCGAGCGCCGAAAAGAGGACGAGAGCCGAGACCGACGCCAGCCAGACCGGGATCTGGATTCGGTCACGCCGCATCCGGTGCCGGACCAGCGTTCCCAGGGTGCTCATCGGCCGGCCCGGGTGTGGCGGGCCGCTCTCCTGGTCTTGCGCGCGACGTCCGCCGTCAGGTCGCCGTAGTGGCGCAGGAACAGTTCCTCGAGCGATGGCGGCGTCACGGTCAGTCCTCGGACCCGGAGAGCGGCGAGGGTCGGAAGAACGTCCACGAGTTCGTCGCTGTCTGCCGTGAATTTCGCGCGGGCGCCGTCGATCACGAGGTCGTGGCTGCCGGGGATCCCCTGCAGGTCGGTCTCGCTGAGGCCGTCGACCGCGAAGGCGACTTCGGTGCGCGTGAGGTGCCGGAGTTCGGCGAGGGTCCCGGTTTCGACGATGCGGCCTGAGCGGATGATGCTCACCCGGTCACAGAGCTGCTCCACCTCGCTGAGGATGTGGCTCGACAGGAGCACCGTGGCGCCCTCGGCGACCAGGGCGCCGAGCTCACGGCGGAACACCGCCTCCATCAGCGGGTCGAGGCCGGCGGTGGGCTCATCGAGCAGGTACAGGCTGGCCGGGGTGGCGAATGCGGCGATGAGCGCGACCTTCTGGCGGTTCCCCGTCGAGTAGGTGTGGCCCTTTCGGCTCGGGTCGAACTGGAAGACCTCGATGAGGTGGGCACGACGGGCGGCGTACTGCACAGGATCGTCGATGCCCCTCAGCCTGCTGAGCAGGTCGATGGCTTCGCCACCTGTGAGCGTCGGCCAGAGGGCGACACCGCCGGGGACGTATGCCATCCGGCGGTGGAGCGCAACGGCATCCGTCCAGGGGTTCCTGTCGAAGACGGACACACTGCCGGACGTCGCCCTGGCCAGGCCGAGGAGGATCCGGATCGTGGTCGACTTGCCTGCGCCGTTCGGACCGAGGAAGCCATGGATCTCTCCCGAGGCCACGGAGAGGTCGAGGCCGTCGAGAGCCCGCGTGTGACCGTAGTGCTTTCGCAGGTCATGCGCCGAAATGACAGTGCTCATGCTGCGGACATTACGCCTCGCACCGGATGTTGTTAAGGGGTTCCCTCGCGTGTCGCGGCAGCGTCGGTCAGTCGTCGACACACAAACAGAACGGATGCCCGGCTGGGTCGAGGTAAACCCGGAAGTCGTCTTCGCGGTATCCGGCATCCGTTGCACCGAGGGAGAGCACCTGGGCCTCTCCCTCGTCGAGGTCGTCGACGGTGACGTCGATGTGCAGCTGCTGTGGCACCAGCTGGCCTGGCCACTGCGGCGGGGTGTACGGATCGACTCGCTGGAACGAGACCCGAGGACCTCGATCCGGCTTCCTGAGCGCGACCCAGTCGTCCCTGTCGATGATCCGCTCCATTCCGAGGAGTTCGCCGTAGAACGTTGCAAGGCGGTCAGGGTCAGGGCAGTCGAGGACGACGCTGCGGAGTTCACCGATCATGGGGAGACGTTAGCCGTGGCTCCGGTGCGGCGGCAACCCTCGCGACGGCCGAACCGGTGACAGGGGCCGGGGCTAGGCTCGAAGGCGTGCGAAAAGTCGACCGCGACATCCTGCGCCTCGCGGTCCCCGCCCTCGGCGCGCTTCTCGCCGAACCGCTGTTCCTGCTGGCCGACTCGGCCATGATCGGGCACCTCGGCGTGACACCGCTCGCCGGCCTCGGGCTCGCAGGAGCGGTGCTCCAGACGATCATCGGCCTCATGGTCTTCCTCGCATACGCCACGACTCCCGCCGTCGCCCGCCGGCTCGGAGCAGGGGACGAACCGGGCGCCGTCTCCGTCGGGATCGACGGCCTCTGGCTCGCGCTCGGCCTCGGAATCGTCCTCGCGGCGGTCGGCGCCCTGGCCACTCCGCTGTTGCTCGCGCCATTCGGCGCCGCCCCGGATGTCGCGGTCGAGGCATCCATCTATCTCTCGATCTCGATGGCCGGACTCCCCCCCATGCTCCTCGTCTTCGCGGCGACGGGGCTGCTGCGCGGGCTGCAGGACACCCGCACACCGCTGATCGTGGCCATCGCGGGTTTCGGCATCAACGTCGCCCTCAATTTCGTGTTCATCTACGTGCTCGGCTTCGGTATCGGCGGATCGGCCCTGGGGACGGTGATCGCCCAGTGGGGGATGGCCGCGGTCTACATCGTCGTCGTGCTCGCCCACGCGCGGAGGACGGGCGCATCGATCCGGCCGCATCGCGCTGGTATCTCCGGTTCCGCGATCTCCGGCGGCTGGCTGTTCGTGCGCACGCTCAGCCTGCGCGCGGCCATCCTGCTGGCCGTGTTCGTGGCGACCGATCTCGGAACGGTGGAGCTCGCCGGGTTCCAGATCGTGATGACGGTGTTCACTCTCATCGCCTTCGCCCTCGATTCGCTCGCCATCGCTGCCCAGGCGCTCATCGGCAAGGGCCTGGGCGCTGCTGACACGGTCGGCGTCCGCGCCGTGCTCGCCCGTTGCCTGCAGTGGGGCGTCGGCTCAGGGGTGGTCCTCGGGCTCGTCGTCATCGCGACGTCCGGTGTCGCCGGGCTGCTCTTCACGAGTGACCCCGAGCTCGCCGCGCTCCTGGCGCCGAGCCTCGTCGTGCTCGGGGTGAGCGTGCCGCTGGCGGGGTTCGTCTTCGTGCTCGACGGTGTGCTCATCGGGGCGGGCGACGCGCGTTATCTCGCGCTCACCGGCATCCTCAACGTGGCGCTCTTCGTGCCCCTTGCGGTCTGGGTGCTGCTCGCCGCACCCTCGGGGACGACGGGTCTCGCCCTGCTGACGGCGGCGTTCACGATCGGGTACATCGCCGCGAGGGCCGCCACCCTCGGCTGGCGGGCGCGCTCGACCGCCTGGATGCGCGTCGGCGTCTGAGCCGTCACCTCGCACGCAGGACTGGCACACTCGACTCATGCCCTCACGGATCGTCGTCGCACACGGGTACCTCGCTGCGCCGCGCAGGCACTGGTTCCCGTGGCTCGTCGAGCGGTACGGAGCGGATGTCGTCGAGGTCCCTGCGCTTCCGCATCCGAAGCATCCGCAGCTCGACGCCTGGCTCGACACCCTGGGGTCTGCGGTCGGGCAGGTCGACGACGACACCATCCTCGTCGGTCACAGCCTCGGTTCGATCACCACCCTGCGCGTGCTCGACGCTCTTCCGCGGCCGTGGACCCTGCGCGGGTTGGTCCTCGTCGCCGGCTTCGCGCAGCCGTTGCCGAATCTCCCGCAGCTGAACCCGTTCACCGCACAGCCGGTCGACTTCGCGGCGATCGCGGCCGGAGCACGCTTTCGGCACGTCTTCGGCTCGGACGACGACACGACGGTGGACCCGCCGCTGACCGCAGCACTTGCCAGGAGCCTCGATGCGCCGCTGACGATCATCCCCGGAGGAGGTCACTTCGTCGAACGGCAGGGCTGTCGCTCGATCCCCGAACTGCTACCGGTACTCGACGCGATGCTCGCCGCGTCGCCGGCGTAGTCCTCACGGAACGCTCGCGCGGGCGAATCGGCTTCGCGCGGGTGATTTTCCACCCGCGCGAAGCCGGAAGACCCGCGCGTGCCGGTGCAACGGCATCCACCGATCGGTTGACCCGGGAATCAGCCAGACCACCGCTGTCGCAACCGCCGGATGCGCGCCATCCTGTAACCATGACCCCATCAAGCCCAGGACCCCACGAGCCCACTGAGCCCGTCGTCAGGGTCCGCAACCTCGCCAAGCGCTACGGCGCCCTCTCCGCCGTCGACGGCGTGAGCTTCGACATCCACCGCGGAGAGACCTTCGCGCTGCTCGGCCCCAACGGTGCCGGCAAGTCCACCACCATCGAGATCCTCGAGGGTTACCGCGACCGCACGAGCGGCGACGTGAGCGTGCTCGGCGTCGACCCGCAGAAGGCCGGCCTCGCCTGGAAGGCGCAACTGGGTATCGTGCTCCAGTCGAGCGCCGAGGCCGCACACGTCTCGGTCCGCGAGCAGGTCGAGCAATTCGCCGCCTACTACGAGAACCCACGCGACGTCGATGATGTCATCGCCGCCGTCGGCCTGACCGAGAAGGCGAAGACCCGCATCGGCAAGCTCTCCGGCGGGCAGCGTCGCCGTGTCGACGTCGCCCTCGGTGTCATCGGTCGCCCGCAGTTGCTCTTCCTCGACGAGCCGACCACAGGCTTCGACCCCGAGGCCCGCCGCCACTTCTGGGAACTCATCCGTTCGCTGAAGGCCGACGGCACCACCATCCTCCTCACCACCCACTACCTCGACGAGGCCGCCCAGCTGGCCGACCGCGTCGCCGTGATCGCGGCCGGACGGCTGGTCGAGATCGGTCCTGTCGACACCATCGGCGGGGCGGATGCCCGTGTGCCGGTCGTCCGCTGGCGTGACGGTGACGGCATCCATGAGGAACGCACACACGCCCCCGCCGCGTTCGTCTCCCGGCTCGTTGCAGCCGGCGACAGCGAGCCACGCGACCTTGAGGTCATCCGACCCAGCCTCGAAGACGTCTACCTCGGTCTCGTCGGGGCCTCGAGCGCAACCGGCACCGTCGCAGACCCTGCCGAATCGACAGGAGCAGCCCATGTCTGACCAGACCCTCACCAGGCCGACCCCGGCGTCGCCGGTTCCCGCCCTCCCGCGCGGCCGCGGCATCCGTCTCGGATTGAAGCGGATCGGCTACGAGATCCGGGTGTACTTCCGGGTCGGCGACCAGGTGTTCTTCACCTTCCTCTTCCCGGTCGTGATGCTGTCGATCTTCGCCACGGCATTCAGCACGGCAGGCAACGTCGGCACGAACCCGGACGGCAGCGGCGGCATCAGCCAGGGCGCCTACTTCCTCCCGGGAATGGTCGCAGCAGGCATCCTCCTCTCCGGGGTGCAGAACCTCGCCACCGACATCGCCATGGAGAAGAGCGACGGCACCCTCAAACGGCTGGGTGGATCCCCGCTCCCGATGATCAGCTACTTCATCGGGAAGATGGGCCAGGTGTTCGTCACCTCGCTCGCCCAGGTCGTGCTGCTCCTGTTCGTGGCACGCGTCGTGTTCTCGATCGAGCTGCCGACGGAGCCCGAGAAGTGGGCGACATTCGCGTGGCTCTACCTGCTGGGCATCGTCACCTGCGCCGTCCTCGGCATCGCGCTGTCATCGGTCCCTCGGTCCGGAAAGAGCGCGACGGCCGTCGTGATCCCGATCGTCCTCGTCCTGCAGTTCATCTCCGGCGTCTATCTCATGTTCACGATGCTGCCTGAGTGGCTTCAGAACATCGCCAGCATCTTCCCGCTCAAGTGGCTCGCCCAGGGCATGCGCTCCGTCTTCCTGCCCGAGAGCTTCGCCGCACTCGAGCAGAACGGCACATGGGATCTCGGCTGGGTCGCCGTCAACCTCCTCATCTGGTGCGTGGTCGGCCTGGTGCTCTGCCGGCTCACCTTCCGCTGGATCCGCAAGGACGGCTGACGTTGCTGCCTCGGGAGGAAAATCAGGTGGTCCGTCGTCCATAGGGGGACCGACCCCCTGATTTTCCTCCCGAGATTCGCATCGCCACCCGGCCGGCCGGCCGACCCGAGTACGAGAGAGTAGTGCCGTGAACAATCCGAAATGGTGGGATGTCGCTGTGACGGCGACGACTCTCGTCGTCGGCATCGTTGTCGCGTTCGCGTCCGATGGGATCGACCAGTGGGGAGCATGGATCTCGCTGGCCCTGCTGTGCATCGTCTACTTCGTGCTCGGCCGCGGACTGGTCGGGGCGGCCGACAGAGACCCGGCACCGACGTCGGTGTGGCCGAGCATCACCTTTCAGGCGCTCCTCGCCGTCGTGGTGGGGGTGGGTGCCGCGTTCGAACCCAACATGCTGACCACCCAGTTCATCGTGTTCCCGCTCATCTGGGTGGTTTCGCTGAGCCGGAAGCAGGCCGTTCTCGCCAACATCGGCGCGGCCGCCGTGATGACCTCAGGTTTTCTCATCGGGCTGGGCGACGGCATCGAAGGGCTGATCCAGGCCCTGTTCGTCGGCGGTCTCTCGCTCGGCTTCAGCCTGGCTCTCGGCCTCTGGATCACAAGCATCGCCGAGTACGGCGAAGAACGGCAGCGTCTGCTGGACGACCTGCAGGCGGCACAGGGCGAGCTCGAATTGATGAGCAGGGATGCCGGGGCGACCGCAGAACGCGAACGCATCGCCCGCGAGATCCACGACACGATCGCGCAGAGCCTGACAAGCGTCGTCATGCTCGCGCAGCGCGCCCGCCTCGAGCAACCCGCTCCCGATTCGACGCTCGAACTCATCGAGTCCACGGCCCGTGACGCGCTCAGCGAAGCGCGCGCCCTCGTGACAGCCAACGCGGGCCTGCCCGCGAGCGACGCGTCACTCGCCGACACCCTCGACCGGCTCGGCGAGCGCTTCTCCCGCGAGACCGGCGTCACCGTGACCACTGAGACGACTCTGGCCGATCTGCCTCGAGACATCGAGGTCGTCCTGCTGCGCTGCGCCCAGGAGGGTCTCGCCAACGTGAGGAAGCACGCGCAGGCACGGACGGCATCCGTCACCGTCGTCCAGGGCGACAGCGCCGTGAGCCTCCGCGTGACGGACGACGGACGCGGTCTCGACGGATTCCAGCCCGGTGACGAGCGCGGTTTCGGCCTCAGCGGCATGCGCGACAGGGTGGGGCTCGTCGGCGGCACGCTGACCGTCGCGGATGCCGTCCGCACGTCTGGAACGGAACTCACCGTCGACATCCCCCTCGGAAAGGACGCGTCAGAATGACCGAACAGCCGATCCGCGTCGTCGTGGCCGACGATCACCCCATCGTCCGGTCGGGCATCGCCTCCCTGCTCTCGCTCGCCGACGGCATCGAGGTGGTCGCCGAGGCGGCGAACGGCGTGGAGGCGGTGGCCCTGGCCCAGGAACACCGGCCGGATCTCGTTCTGATGGATCTCCGGATGCCCGTCCCAGGTGGCGAGGAGCTCGACGGCGCTGCGGCGACGGCCCGGATCATCGCCACTGTGCCTGGGACCCGTGTGCTCATCCTCACCACGTACGAGACCGACGACCACATCCTCGGCGCCATCGAAGCGGGTGCCAGCGGATACCTGCTCAAGGCGGCACCTCAGGACGAGATCGTCGCCGGCGTGCGCTCCGTCGTGGGCGGCCAGACGGTGCTTGCGCCGGCCATCGCGGCGAAACTCGTCGACCGGATGCGCCAGGGTGCCGCCGTGACACCGCCGAAGCTCAGCGCCCGTGAACTCGACGTCCTGCGCCTGGTGGCGACCGGCGACAGCAACCCGGTCATCGCCAAGCGGCTGTTCATCAGCGAAGCGACTGTGAAGACGCACCTCCTCCACGCGTTCGAGAAGCTCGGCGTCAGCGACCGTACCCGCGCGGTCACGCTCGCGCTCGAACTCGGCCTGCTCTGAGCTCGCCTGCCCTCCGTCCCGCGACATAGCAGTTGCGCACCCAACGGACCCGGAGTTCGCGATTTTAAGTGCGTGACTGCAATCTCGCGCGCTGAGGACCGCTCGCTAGCATGAGGCATGCGCGCATTCGAGTTCCGTGGGCCCATCGAGACCGAGCGGCTGATCCTCCGTCTCGAAACGGATGCCGACGTCGACGCCATCCACTCCTGGCAGTCGCGGGCGGATGTCTGCGAATACCTCCTCTACGAGCCGCGCGACCGCGACACCGTGGCCGCGAAGGTCGCCCAGGATGCCGGGAGGACGCGGCTGGAGAAGGACGGCGACTACCTCCAGCTCGCCGTGCAGCGCACGGACGACGACCGGGTCATCGGCCAGATGTACTTCACCATCGAGAAGGCGAAGAACGCCACGCTCGAGATCGGCTGGGTCTTCCATCCGGACGTCACAGGCAATGGCTACGCGAGCGAGTCCGCCCTGGCGCTGATGGCCGTCGGCTTCGAGACGATGGGGGCGCACCGCATCTTCGCGTCGCTCACTCCCGAGAACACGGCATCCGTTCGCCTGTGTCTGCGGCTCGGGATGCGCGAGGAGGCACACTTCGTCGAGGACCTGTTCGTGAAGGGCCGCTGGGAGGACACCGGGGTCTACGCGATGCTCGACCGGGAGTGGCCGGCCGCGAAGGTACGAACCCGGGAACGACGACAACAGAGAAGAGACGCAGAATGACGATCGACACCACGAAGGGCTTCACGCTCGTTCGCAACATCGACGCGACGCCCATCGAGATCTGGGAGGCATGGACGAACCCGGACGAGACCGCCCACTGGTGGCATCCGGCCGGATTCAGCACCCCTCGGGAGGACGTCCGGATCGATGCCCGCGTCGGCGGTCGCTATTCGTGCACGATCGTCAACGACGCAACCGGCGAACGATATCCGACGGGTGGAGAGTACCGCGAGGTCGTTCCACCCGAGAAGCTCGTCTTCACCTGGGGCAGCCCCGACGACGACCCGGACGACTGCCCACTCGTCACAGTGACGATCAGGGATCTGGGTGAGCTCACGCGCTTGACCTTCGATCTGCGCGGATATGACGGCCTGTCAGGCGACGACGTGCACGACGGTTGGGACAGCGTGCTCGACGCGCTGATCTCGCACCTGGGGCAGACGGATGTGTTCGGCTGAGGCCGCTCACGGATAGCTCTCCCAGCGCGCCCCTGTGATGATGAAGGCATGCCCCCAGCTGTCCCCGACGTTCACCGCACAGGAACACGCCTGAAGTCCTGGCTCCTCCACCCGCGGCTGCTCCTCGCCATCAAGACCGCCATCGCCGTCGGGATCGCCTGGCTCGTCGCGCCCCTCATGCCCGGTGTCGCCGACGATTACCCGTACTACGCGCCGCTCGGCGCGCTCATCAGCATGTCGCCGACCCTGATGGGATCGGTCAGGCAGGGCGTCCAGACGATCGTCGCCCTCGCCATCGGCATCGCACTGGCGGCAGCCGTCATCCTGCTCTGGGAGCCGAATGTCTTCTCCATCTCCATCGTCGTGGGGATCGGTGTGCTCATCGCCGGGAGCCGCTGGCTGACTGCCGGCGGCGACTACGTGGCCGTCGCCGCGCTGTTCGTGCTGATCATCGGAGGCCCGAACGCCGACGACTACTCGACCGGATACCTCGTGCAGACAGCGGTGGGCGTCGCCGTCGGGCTCGCCGTGAACCTGCTCGTGTTCCCGCCACTCAACCTCACTGCCGCCGTCGTGCAGCTCGCGGATTTCCGCTCACAACTCGCGTCCCACCTGCGCGACATCGCGGCCGCCCTCGTCGAGAGCTGGCCGCCGGAGCATGACGAGTGGGCAGGGCGCAGCGACGCACTCGCCACCACAGCCGAGAACGTTCGCACCGCGGTCAGCCACGCCGACGAGAGCCGCAAGCTCAACCCGCGGGCGAAACTGCACCACCGCGACCTCCAGAAGGACTACGAGGATCTCACCGACCTCGAGACCATCACCTTCCACGTCCGCGATCTCACCGGCGTCCTGGCCACAGCGATCTGGGACAGTCCGTTCCCCGCCGAGCTCCCTGAGGCACTCCGGGAGCCGCTGAGCAACACCGTCGAAGCGGTCGCCGCTGTGCTGACCGCCCGCATTGCCGGAGACGACATCACCGAGAGCGTCGCAGCGGCCGACGAGACGCTCGACGTTCTGCTCGCGCAGTTCGACGAGCAGCGCGAATTCGCTCCGTCGTCACTCAGCCCCGCGGCGACCGTGGCCATGGATTTGCGCCGGATCCTCGCGATCATGCGCGCGAGCACACCTGCAGCGTCTGACGCCTGACGTCAGGCCGGCACTGGGCCGGTCGTGTCACCAGGCTGGAACCTCACGTCGAACGCGACCGGGTCAGGCGTACGACCGGCGAGCATCTCGACGACGGCACGCCCCGCGGCAGCACCCTTGCCCTGTGAGGGTTGCCAGACGGTCGTGAGCGACCGCTCGAGACCGTCGACGCGGATGCCGTCGAATCCGACGACGCTGAGATCCTCAGGAACGCTCAGGCCGAGTTCGTCCGCCGCAGCGAGAACCCCGGCGGCGAGGAGGTCGCTCTGCGCGATGATCGCGGTCGGCCGGTCTGCGGCGGGGACATCGAGAAGGGCGAGCGCTGCTTCCCGGCCGGCGTCGCTGCGGCTGCCGCCGGCGATCATGCCGCTGATCTCCGGGTAGACGTCGCGGGCACCGGCGATCCGCTCGATCGTGGTTGTGACGGTCGCTGCGGCCTCGCTCGCGGCGGTCAGCGGCCCGACACTGCGGTCCCGGTCGAGCCCGAGTGCGACGATCGCGACCCGGCGATGACCGAGGTCCCGGAGGTGCTGCGCGAGCATGCGGCTGCCTCCCCGGTTGTCCACGCTGATCGTGTAGACGCCGGTGTCGTCCGCCCCCTCGATCTGGACCATCGGGATGTTCCGTCGCTTGAGCACGTCGAGCGTGCCGAGCGCGTCGGCATTGCAGCCGACCAGCACGACGGCATCCACGGGGGCGGTGGTCACCGTGACCTGCCCGTCGCCGAGGTCCGGCATCAGGAGGAGCCCGGCACCGATGGCGCTGATCTCCTCGGCCAGGCCGTCGAGGGTCTGGATGAGGACGGGGTCACGGAAGGACACCCCGATCCGCGCGGGGATGAGGGCACCGATGATGCCGCTGTGCCCGCGCCGAAGCGACTGGGCGAGCGGGTCCGGACCGCCGTACTGCAACTCGGCTGCCGCGGCGAGGACCCTGGCCCGAGTGTCGTCGGAGACCGGACCGCGTCCGCTGAACGCGAGCGACGCGGTCGAGGGTGAGACCCCGGCCCGCGCGGCCACGGCGGCCAGCGTCGGGCGCGCGCCTGGCCGGCCCTCGCCGGATGCCTCTGCCTGGCCGTTCATGCGCTCCTTCTTCGATCGAACCGTCGCGGCGTCGAATTCGACGGGTCCGCTTGAGAGTTGTTGCGCTCTCGGCTAGCTTAGGCGAAGTCGACTCGAATCGATTCGACCCCAGTACTCTTCTCAGAACCTCTCCGAAATCGATATGGCTTCCACTTCTTTGTCTCCTTCTCCCGCCCTCCGCCCCCGGAACGAACTCGTCGCCTGGCGAAACGCCATCTTCGTGATCTTCACGCTCTCCGGATTGAGCATCGCGACCTGGGCGGCGAGGCTCCCTGAGATCAAGTCCAACCTCGACGTGTCCACCGGGTCGATCGGCATCCTGATCCTCGGAATGAGTGTCGGCTCGATCCTCGGCCTGATGGCATCCGCTGCGTTGCTCGTCCGCCTGGGCGCCCGGTCGGGGATGGTTCTGGCCCTGAGCCTCGTCTCGGTCGGTCTCGTGCTCATCGGCATCGGCGCCGGCGTCGTCTTCTCACCGGTCCTCGTCTTCGTCGGGCTCGCCCTGTTCGGGTTCGGCAACGGAACGGTCGACGTGATGATGAACGTCGAGGGCGCCGCGGCCGAGACCGAACTCGGCAAGACGGTCCTGCCGCTGATGCATGCGTGCTTCAGCCTCGGAACCGTGATCGGCGCCGCCATCGGCGCAGCGGCATCCGTTCTCGACATCGACGTGACGTGGCACGCCATCGCCATGGCCGTACTCATCGCGGTGACGGCCGTCATCTCCGTTCGGTTCGTGCCGCTGCGCGACGAACTCGGTGACGAGACCCCCACCCACTCCCACACGAGCGACTGGAAATCACGGCTGCGAGCCAACCTGTCGGTCTGGACAGACGTGCGGCTCATCCTCATCGGCGTGATCATGCTCGGCATGGCCTTCGCCGAGGGCAGCGCCAACGACTGGCTCGCGCTCGCGACGGTCGAGGGCCACGGCCAGTCCGAAGCCACAGGGGCGCTCGTGTTCGGAGTGTTCGTCTCTGCCATGACCATCGGCCGTGTGGCAGGCGGGCCCCTCATCGACCGCTTCGGTCGCGTGCTCGTGTTGCAGGTCTCCGCGATCTCGGCGATCGTCGGCCTCCTCGTCTTCATCCTCGGCCCGAACCTCGGCGTGATCGTCGTCGGCGCCGTGCTCTGGGGACTGGGAAGCGCACTCGGATTCCCGCTCGGGATGTCGGCTGCCGCAGAAGGCGCGAACGCCGCTGCCCGCGTGAGTGCCGTCGCCATGATCGGCTACCTGGCCTTCCTCGTCGGACCGCCCCTGATCGGCATCCTCGGCGACTACGTCGGCCTGCTCAACGCCCTGTACGTGGTGCTGATCCTCGTGGTGCTCTCCGGGCTCGCCAGCCCCGCGGCCAGGGAACACCGCCGTTCATCCGTCGCACATGCAGACATTCCGGACGCATGACCGACAGCTGCGACGGACGAACCGCCGCGCGGCATCCCGCCCGGCCAACGCCAGCTAAACTCGTCGAGTGCGTTTGGTGATTGCGAAGTGTTCGGTGGACTACGCCGGGCGACTCTCGGCGCACCTTCCGCTCGCGACACGCCTGCTCATGCTCAAGAGCGACGGCAGCCTGCTGGTCCACTCGGACGGCGGCAGCTACAAGCCCCTCAACTGGATGAGCCCGCCGTGCACACTCAGTGTCTCCGAACCCGACGATGACCAGGCGGATGCCGGCATCCTCGAGCTCTGGAAGGTCACCCACGCGAAGACCGGTGACCAGCTCATCGTGTCGCTGTACGAGGTCTACTCGGACTCGTCCCATGAGTTCGGCGTCGACCCCGGTCTCCAGAAGGACGGCGTCGAGGCGCACCTCCAGAAGCTCCTCGCCGAGCAGATCGACCTCCTCGGTGACGGCCACACCCTGGTCAGGCGCGAGTACATGACCGCCATCGGTCCTGTGGACATCCTCGCCCGCGATTCGGCAGGAGCCTCCGTGGCCGTCGAGCTGAAACGCCGCGGAGACATCGACGGCGTCGAGCAGCTCACCCGCTATCTCGAGCTGATGAATCGCGACCCGCACCTTGCCCCAGTTCGGGGCGTGTTCGCTGCCCAGGAGATCAAGCCGCAGGCGCGAACGCTGGCCGAGGATCGAGGCATCCGGTGCCTCGTTCTCGACTATGACGCGATGCGAGGCCTCGACAACGCCGACGGTCGCCTGTTCTGACTCCCGCCCGCCGGCGATGCAGGGGCGGAGGCATTCCCGACAAATTGTCGCGTTGCCCGCGAAACTGCCTACTATAGGAGTCCCTATGTCTATTTCCTCTCCTGAACTGACGAGCACGGGCTCCATCATCGTCAACCGCACCTGGTCGTGCATCCTCTTCGACCTCGACGGAACGATCACTGACTCAGCCCCCGGCATCGTAGCGCGACTGGCCAAGATGTTCGCCGCGCTGAACCTTCCTGTACCCTCCGACGACGAGCTGCTGCACTGGGTCGGCCCTCCGATGCTCGAATCGCTCGAACTGCGTGCGGGCATGTCCCCGACCGAGGCCTTCGACGCGCTCACGGTCTACCGCGGCATCTCCGACGTCGACGGCCCGTGGACCGGATCCGCGGTCTACCCGGGCATCGCCGGCCTGATAAAGAAGATCGCCGCGAGTGGAATCCCTCTGGCGATCGCGAGCAGCAAGCCCGAATCGCAGATCAACGCCGTGCTCGGCCACTTCGGCCTGCTCGACTACTTCACCGTGATCTGCGGCGCCTCTGAAGACGAGACCAGGAGCGCCAAAGCGGATGTCGTCGCTGAGGCCATCGTGCGGCTCACCGAGAAGGGCGTCGACCTCACGCACACCGTGCTCGTCGGCGACCGCCACCACGACGTCGAAGGCGCAGCCGTCCACGGCATCCCGACCATCATGGTCGAGTGGGGCTACGGGTCCCCGGCGGAAGCGACCCACGCGATGGCTGTCGTGCACTCGGCGGACCAGCTCTCGAAGCTCCTCCTGGGCTGACTGCCCGCCCCGTTCTCGGCGTCCTCCCACCGCTGCGCCATAGGGTCGAGTCATGACTGACGGACTCTGGTGGCTCCCGTCCCTGATCGTGTTCGGAACGGTCGGTCTCGGTGTCTTCGCCGGAATCCGCGCCTCCGCCGCGCGACGCAAGAGGCTCGGCAGAGGGACCTCTGACACCCTCGCCGCCCTCGAGCAGCAGGCCGGAGTCGCGCTCGTGCGCGCAGACGACCTTGTGCACAGGGCCGAGGAGGAGGTCGACTTCGCCGCTGCCCAGTTCGGAGATGCAGCAGCGAAGGACTTTGCCGCCACTGTCACGTCCGCCCGCGATCGGTTGCGTGAGGCGTTCCGCCTGCACCAGCAGCTCGCAGACGAAGTGCCCGACAGCGACTCCCAGCGTCGACGCTGGAACGAGCGGATCCTCGAGCTGTGCACAGCCGTGAACCAGGTGATCGATACCCAGACCAGCGGCCTCGACGAAAGACGCGCGATCGAGCGAGACGCTCCGAACCGGCTCGGCGAACTCGATCAGGGCGTCTCCGCAACCGAAGCACGCCTGACCGAGGCGGAGGCCACCCTGGAACGGCTCGCCGGCAAGTTCGCGCCAGGCACGATCGCTTCGGTGACGGATGCCCCCTCTCGCGCCCGTGGCGCCCTCACGCACGCCCGTGCAGCGCTCCAGCGCGCACAGGCCAGGGTTGCGGAGCGGGAGACCGCGGCCGAGGCCCTGGACGACGCCGCCGAGCAGCTGCTCACTGCGCGGCACGCGCTCGACAGCGTGTCGAGAACTGCGGCCGGCCTGGACGCAGCACACGCCGAGCTCGCCACCACCGTGGAACGCGCGCGCGCAGCAGTCGATGAGGCACGCCGGCTGAGGGATGCCGCCGAGGTGCCTGAGGCGGCAACCGAGATCTCGTCGGCCATGTCCGTTGTGACCGCAGCACTCGCCGGCGCGGCAGTGCGCACCGACCTGCCGGACCCACTGGCCCGACTGGACGCCCTCCGCGAGGCGGAGTCTCGGCTCGATGCGGCGCTGTCGAGCGCCCGCAGCCGGCAGCAGCGACTCGACTCTGCGCGGGAGGCGCTTCGCGGCGCTCTCTTCTCCGCACGCAGTCACCTGGATGTGGCGTCGTCGTTCATCGCCGGCAACCGCGGGCGGGTCGGCCCCGACGCCAGGACCCGGCTCGCCGAGGCCGAGCGCCAGCTCGCCCTCGCCGAAGCGGCGGACGATCCGGTCGATGCCCTCGACACCGCGAGGCGCGTCTCCCGGCTCGCCCAGGATGCCGACGCACTCGCCCGGTACGACGTCGGCCCAGGGACGGCGCCGTACAAACGCTGAACCTAGACGCCTGAGGCGAGGTACGCAAGGACGTCAGCGGTGCCACCGGTCGGAATCCTCGCGTGCCCGGTTCCGGCCCAGAGGTGAAGCCCCTGCGGGTCACCGGCGGCAGCTGCCGCCCGCCGGAGCGGACTCGTCAGATGGTGAAGTGCCGGGTACCCGGAGGGCGCCGCGGCCGTGTGCCGTTCGGTGAAGTCGTTGCGCAGGGCCCGCGCCGGCCGACCGGTGAAGGCGCGCGTGACGACGGTGTGGGTGAATCGCGGGTCGACGAGCGCGTCCTTGTGGGTCTGGGAAGCGCCGCTCTCTGGCGTCAGCAACAGCGCTGTGCCGACAGCGACGGCATCCGCCCCTGCCGTCAATGCGTCCACGACACTGCCGGGAGTGGAGACGCCACCTGCTGCGATGAGCGGTCGCCGGGTGACGGACCGCACACGGCGCAGCAGGACGCCGATCGGCAGTTCGGGCGGGGTCTCCCTCGGGGTGAAGGTACCCGAGTGGCCTCCGGCCGCCGAAGCCTGGACGACGAGTGCGTCCGCGCCTGCCGCGATCGCTGCTTCCGCCTCGCCGGCAGATGTCACGGTCAGGAGGATCACGCTCCCCGCGGCCTTCAGAACTCGAATCGTCCGCGGGTCGGGGATGCCGAAGGTGAAGCTCACGACCGGCACCGGGTCCTGCGTGAGCAGATCGACCTTCTCCTGCCAGGCGTCGTCGTCTTCACGCGGCTCGCCGTCATCGATCGCCATCCCGCGTCGCCCGGCCTCGACCTGCATCCGACGAACATAGGCACGGTACTCGGACGGGTCGACAGCGATCGGGTTCGGGGCGAAGAGGTTCACCCCGAACCGTGAGGTGGCGCTCCGGACGAGACGAATCTGTTCGGCGACATCCGCGGGAGTCCTGTAGCCGGCGGCGAGCAGACCGATGCTTCCCGCTGATGCCGCCGCGTCGACCATCGCGGGGGTCGTCGGCCCCCCTGCCATGGGCGCAGCGAGCACGGGGAGGGTGGCGCCGATGTCGGTGAGGAGCGACGTCATGAGGTTCGTGTTCCGTGGATCAGGCTGTCGCCCGGGAGTCCGCGACACCGAGCAGTCGCATGCTGTTCTGCCAGAGCGCGTCCAGCTGCGCGGGATCGTTGAACAGCTTGGCGAAGAGGACCATGCCCTCGATCTGGGCCACGATCGACTTCGCGGCCTCGCGCGGCGTTGCCACCGTCAGTTCGCCGGCCTCATCCCCTGAGCGGAGCGCAGCCTCCACGATGTCGATCTGCTCCTCGAAGATCTCCTGGAGCCGGGACCTCACCGGGTCGTCCTGGCCGCTGACCTCGAGCGCGAGGTTCCCGAAGAGGCAGCCGACGACGGCCCCAGTGCCATTCACGGCCTGCTGCTGCACTTCGGTCGTCAGGACGAACAGCTCACGAAGACGTTCCGTGACGGGGCCGGGTGCAGTGAGGACGCGCAGCCATTCGGCGCGCTGATTCTCCCAGTGCTTGTCAATGACCGCCAGAGCGAGAGCCTGCTTGGACGGGAAGAAGTAGTAGAAGCTCCCCTTCGGCACCTGGGCTTCCGCCGCGATCTCGGCCACGCCAATCGTGCCGTACGAGCGCTGGCCGAAAAGCTTGGTGCCAGCTGTGAGTATCCGGTCTCCAGCATCTGATTTTCTTCCCATGTTGCAATTATACGACCGGTCGGCTATAAATGTCTATGTCGGTAGACGACCGACCATCTAGTAAGGAAGTAAACAATGGAATCACGCAAGGTAGCCCTCATCACCGGAGGCTCACAAGGCATCGGTGCAGGGCTCGTCGAGGGGTACCGACGACTCGGCTACGCCGTCGTCGCCAACTCTCGCACCATCGCACCATCGGACGACCAGGACCTGGTCACCGTTGCCGGCGACATCTCGGACCCGTCGGTCGCCGAAGCAGTTGTCGCCGCGGCGGTTGACTCGTTCGGTCGGGTGGATACGCTGGTGAACAACGCTGGCATTTTCATCGCCAAGCCGTTCCTCGACTACACGATCGAGGACTTCGACACCGCCCTCAGCGTCAACCTGGGCGGATTCTTCCACATCACCCAGAAAGCCGTCGCGCAGATGTCCGCGCAGGGTTCCGGTCACGTCGTGAACGTGACAACCACCCTGGTCGAGCACGCCCTCACGAACGTGCCCTCTGCTCTCGCGTCCCTCACCAAGGGTGGCACAGCAGCGGTGACCAAGTCCCTCGCAATCGAGTACGCAGCGCGCGGCATCCGCTTCAATGCGGTCTCCCCCGGCATCATCAAGACGCCGCTCCACTCGCCCGAGACCTTCGACACCTACGCAGGACTGCACCCCGTCGGCCGCATGGGAACCATCGACGACATCGTGCACGGCGTCCTGTACCTCGAGCAGGCTCCGTTCGTCACCGGCGAGTTCCTGCACGTCGACGGCGGCCAGAGCGCGGGCAACTAATGAATGTCGCCCAGACGGATGCCGTCGGCCGGGCCACGATCGTGACCGGTGTGCTCCAGAGATGGGCCACCGCGATCGGCGAGCACCGTCCGGGCGACGTCGCATCCACCTTCACAGAGGACGCAATTTTCCAGGGCTTCGACGAGACACATTCCGTGGGTCGCGCTGGGGTCACCGCTTATTACGCGAAGCAGCCGGTCGGGCTCACAGCCTCCTTCCGGGTCCTCGAACTGCGAGAGGTCACGATCGACGACCTGCTTGCCTACGTCGACGTCGACTTTCACCGACCCGATGGAACCATGATCCCGGTTCACCTCACCGCCATGCTCCGGAACGTCTCCGGGAACTGGCAGATCAGTCACTACCACGTCTCGAAAATCGAACGTCCAATCGGGCTCGACACTTCCGCCGAACCCACACACTAAAAGGAAAAGAAGAAAATGAACACCTCTGTTACCCAGTTCGCATCCGCCGAGGGCCTCGGGTCCGTTTCCGGAGCCCCCAACCTGCCAGACGGCTTTGCGGACACCTTCTCCAGCCGGTACATCCAGGCCGGCGACGTGAAGCTGCACGCCGTGGTCGGCGGCGAGGGTCCTGCCCTCCTGCTCGTGCACGGCTGGCCCGAATCCTGGTACGCCTGGCGCCTGATCATGCCTGAGCTGGCGAAGAACTACCGGGTCATCGCTGTGGACCAGCGCGGAATGGGCCTGTCAGACAAGCCGCAGGGCGGATACGACACGGCGACCCTCGCGAACGACCTCGTCGCACTCATGGACGCACTCGGTGAGGACCGTTTCGCCATCGCCGGCCACGACACCGGGCTCGCGATCAGCTACGCCCTTCTCGCGGATCACCCCGAGCGGGTCGAGCGCGCAGCACTCCTGGAAATCCCCGGAGCTCCCGGAACGACCCCCGCCCCGCCGTTCTTCGTGCCTGCCCCTGTCAACAACAAGCTCTGGCACCTTTCGTTCAACCGGGTCGAGGACCTGGCGGAAAAGCTGATCGAGGGACGCGAAGACGTCTTCTATGGCTATGAGTTCGAGGTCCAGGGCGGAAACCTGCCCAGCGAGGTCACCGACTACTACATCGCCATGCTCTCCAACCCCGACTCCCTCCGCGGCGGCCTCGGCTTCTACCGAGCCTTCGACGCCACACTGGCGCAGAACGGCGAGCGCGCCACTCGCAAGCTCTCCACTCCGCTTCTGGGAATCGGCGGCGAGCGGAGCTACGGCGACCACGTCGGCGAAGCCCTCCAGGCCGTCGCCGAGAACGTGGAGACCGTGGTCATCACCGGTGCCGGACACTGGGTCGCCGAGGAGGCACCCGACCAGGTGCTCGCAGCGATGACCGCGTTCCTCGCCCCGATCCGTGACGGTCGGGCGATGAGCAACGCGAGCTAGCTCGTAGCCCTCACGACCACACCGGCGCCGGGTCGATTCATCGACCCGGCGCCGGAGCCCGCTCAGAAAGGAGAGCATTCATGACAAATTTAGAAGACATCGTCATCGCCGCGCATGGAGACATCGAACGGTGGCGATCGTTCAATACACTGACCGCCCAGGTCACCAACGGTGGCGTGCTGTGGGACATCAAAGGCCAGACCGGCCTTCTCGACCACTACACCGTCTCGATCGATCTACACCGCCAATTCGCGAGCCACAGTCCATTCGGGGGCGCGGGGCGAAAAAGCCGTTACACTCCAGATCGAGTCGCTGTCATGACCACTGGGGACGACGTCATCGAGGAACGCGTCAACCCACGAGCGGCCTTCGCGGGACACGTGCTGGAAACGCCATGGGACCAACTGGACTCTGTCTACTTCGCCGGCTACGCGATGTGGAACTACCTGACTGAACCCTTCACCTTCGCTGAGCCAGGCTTCACATTCACAGAGCTCGAACCCTGGGACGAGGACGGTGAGACGTGGCGCCGCCTGCAAGTTGCGTTCCCGGAGCATCTGACCACTCACTCCACGGTTCAGACCTACTACATCGACGACAGCGGCCTGATTCGACGCCACGACTACTCCCCTGACGTCTTGGGCCCGAGCAATCGGGACTCTGCGCACTATAGCTGGGCACATAAAGAGTTCGACGGCTTCATGTTCCCGACGAAGCGATCGGTGCACCTCACCGATGAGAGCGGCCACAAGGTACCGGACCCGGTCATCGTGTCGATCGAGGTGGACGAGATCGCCCTGTCTTGAGTAGCACCGTCGAGTCTCGGCGACAGGTGAAGATCGCGAGATCAACTCGCCGAGCTCGGGCCTGGCGCGCGCGCGGGTTGCGGGTAGTCAGGGCGTACAAACGAAGAAGCTCCTCACGCTTTGCGGGGTGAGGAGCTTCTTCGTGTGGTCGGGCGGCTGACGAAGATGGTTCTACGGCCAGCACCCCAAACGGCGATTGAGGCGAACGTGAGGCTCTTCGGACTTCTTGTTGCGGTCGCCTCTCAACAGGGGTAGATTCCGGAATGCCGAGGATTCCTCGCCTTCCCTCCCTGGGTGCAGAGGCAGAGCGCCATCGGTCCCGCCCGACAGCGAGCCCCGCATCTTGGTAGCGCTTTCGCGCGGAAATTTCTTGTTGATCGGGCGGTTCGCGGCCCGGAGCCCCACAAGAGCGCTGAAGCCGTGTCCAGCTGCCCAGGCTGACAAGCCTGGGGTCGTGCACCATCCGCCCTTCTCCGAGCCTCGGTCACCGCAACTGAACACTCCGACCTGTGTCTCACGAGAGGAGACCACAATGTCCACTACTTCCGAAGAACCCGAACCGGGCGCTGACGCCGCATCGTCACCCCCCGGGAACGGGGTTTCGCGCCGCGGCCTTGTGGTCGGCGGCGCGGCCGCCGCCGGCATCGCGCTGGCATCCACCACCGGTTCGTCTACAGCGTTCGCCTCCAACCGGGGCCCTCACGGGTCCGTCGCAGACGCGCCACGGCTCCCGGCGGGATTCACGAAGACGTTCAAAGACAAATTCGTGAAAGCGAACGGCATCCGCCAGCACGTGGTCATCGGGGGGAACGGTCCGCCGTTGCTCCTCGTGCACGGCTGGCCGGAGAACTGGTACGCGTGGCGGCTCATGATGCCAGCCCTCGCGGAGACGTACACCGTCGTCGCCGTCGACCAGCGTGGCATCGGCCTCACCGACAAGCCGGCGAGCGGCTACGACGCCGGCACACTCGCCAACGATCTGGCGGCTCTGATGACCAGGCTGGGCTACGCACGGTTCTCCGTCGTCGGCCACGACACGGGGTACGTGATCAGCTACGCGCTCGCAGCCGACCACCGCGACCGGGTCGACCGGCTCGTCGTCGCAGAGATCCCCGGCCCTCCCGGGGTCGGCGAGAACCCGTACGGCCCGCCGTACTTCGTGCCGGAGCATGACAACAACAGGCTCTGGCACATCGCATTCAATCGGGTGAACGACGAATTGATCGTCAACATGGTCAAGAGCAACGCGAACGAGTACTACCGGTACGAGTTCGCCGTCCAGGGCGGAGGCCAGACCCTCCCGGACTACGCGATCAGGTACTACATCGGCCTGTACACCCGGAACAGGGACATCCTGCGTGCGAGCTTCGGGCTATACCGCGCCTGGTCGGAGACGCTGGAGCAGAACATCGTGCGCTCCGGCGTTCCGCTCACCATCCCGGTCCTCGGCATCGGGGGCGAGAACAGCTGGGGTCTCGCGGCCGGTGGCGGCCTGGCCCCTGCCGCGCCCGGCGTCCAGTCCGTCTCCATCCCCGGCGTCGGTCACTGGGTCGCCGAACAGGCTCCGGTCAAGATGGTCGAACTCATCACGACGTTCCTCGCCTGAACACTGCCTCAGGGCGCGCCGTGCGACGTGCGCCCTGAGGCAGCCGAGGGCAAACCTGATCCGCCGGGTCAGCCGGCCGGTGTGAACGATTCGAAGACGCCGTAGGCGATCACCCGTTCAGCGGTCGACCCCATGGGGCTGCAGGCCACGAAGGTGATGATGCGATCGCGTACCGCTGAGCCGCTCTGGTGCGGCACCGGATAGGTGACCTCGATGGCAGACGGGTCGACGTACTCCGACGAGCGGAAACGGTACTCGAAACGCCCCTCGGCCGTGTCCACATAGATCGGGTCGCCGATGACGAGAGTGTGGATGTTGTAGAGCGGCTTGCCATAGGTGACCCGGTGCCCGGCCAGCGCGAAGTTGCCGAGACCGCCTGCAGCAGCGCTGCGGGGAAAGTGACCGACCATGTGGTTGAGGACGTCCCGCTCCCCGATTCCCTCGCCGATCTGCACGGCGAACTCCGCCCCGAAGCGCGGTATCCGCAGGGTGCCGAGAATAGTGGGCGTCGCTGTGCGGACCGTGGTCTCACCCGACGCGACCGGCGACACCGGCACGGCCCCTGCCGCCAGCGGACCGCTCACCCCGAGCGCGACGGCGAGCAGAAGGGCGGATGCTGCGCGCATCAGCGCAGAGAAGGAGCGATTCGTGGTCATGTCGCTCCCGTCCGCCGCATCTGCCGCTCGCCTCAACGCTAGGCGACAGGACGGTGCACCGCCACCGCCAACACCGTGGAGACCGCCGGCATCCGCTCACGGGCAGGGACGCGGGAACGACGAAGGGCCCCGGCACGGATGCCGGGGCCCTTCGCTGTGATGATCAGGCCGGAGCCGAATCAGGGCCGATTAGCCCTGGTACTTCCAGATCTTGACGTAGTCGACCTGGTAGTCCAGCGGCTGCGTCCAGCTCTTGTTCTTCGGGTCGGGGAGACCCCAGTACTCAGCCGAAGGGCCGACGTGCAGGTTGAGGCGCACGTGCAGCGGCGAGCCGAAGTACTCCTTGTTCCAGAGCATCGGGTGCGTCTTCGGCGTTGCCGTAGCGATCTTCACGTCATCGACGTACATCGCCGCGTAGGTCGGGGTCAGCTCGAACGCGTAGGTGTGGAAACCATCCCACGGCTTGGAGGTCGCGCCCTGCTGGGAGTGAGTCCAGAAGAACTTCTCTCCGCCACCCATGGTCTTGCTGTGGATGGTGGTGGTCGCGGTGTCGATCTTCTGGCCGCCGGGGGCAGCCTTCTCGTTGTAGCCCCAGGCCTCCATGATGTCGATCTCGCCGGAGTTGGAGTTACGCAGCCAGAAGGCAGCGAGCGAGCCGTAGGTCTTCGGGCCGGTCGGCGTCTTGGCGCGGATCTCCCAGCGGCCGTACTGCTGGGCGTACGACATGTCGCCGCTCTTCAGCACACGCTGGTCGATGTAGCCCGTCTTGTGCGTGAGCACCGGGGCACCTGCTGCGCCTGCCGGGCGCTGGATCGGGGTGTCGAGCCAGTCAGCCTTGAGGTGGGCGATGCCGTTGTTGTCGACGGTCACCTGGTCCTTGGTCGGAACCGCGACGTCGGCGAGGAGGCCGAGGTTGCTGCGGTCTCGGACGTTCCACTTGGACGGGTCGATGGCCGGCTGGCCAGACGCGTTCTTGTAGGTGAAGTTGTCCTGCCAGGCCGGGGTGCCCCACGCAGCGCCGGCGCCGGTGTCAGGCGCCGTCGGGGTGGTGGGAGGCGTCGGAGCGACCGGGGTGGTCGGCTTCGGAGGGGTGGTCGGCGCGGTGGTCGGAGGAGTGACCGGCGGCTTGGCCGGCGTCGTCGGCGGGGTCACCGCTGCAGACTTCTCCAGGGTGACCTGGGCGTCGAAGCTGATGTTGTGGGTGGCGCGCCAGTTGGACTGGACCTGTGCCGAGATCAGGTTCGCGCCCGTCTTGAGCGCGGATGCCGGAACGGTCACCGTGATCTTGCTGGCCTTGGCCTTCACGGTCTGGGGAGCTGCGGTCGCGTAGCTGGTGTCCTTGACCTCGCCGGCCTTCAGGTTCTTGCGAACCGCTTCGGTGCCGTTGACGTAGACGATGACGCCGTCATCGGCCCACGTGGTGAGCGTGATGCCCTTGGCGGGAACGGCGTCAAGCGAGAACGACTTCTGGAAATACGACGCCAGCGGCTTCTTCGTGAAGCTGTTCGGGAGCTTCGTTCCGAGGGTGCCGGTGTTGAGGCCGAAGCCGAAGGGCGCCTTGCCCGTCGCCCAGGAGGCGGCCTTCGTCTTCCAGGTCGAGGTGGGGGCAGCAGCACCGCGGTAGTAGTTCCAGCCGGTGCTGCTGAACGAGACCACTGTCTCGGTGGATGCCGCTGCGGCGCTGGCCGGGGCGGCGGATGTTGCGTTAGGGATGAGGAAGCCGGCGGTCAGTGCCGCGGCGACCATGGTCGATGTGAGTATCTTTTTTCGCACGAGTTATGTATGCCTATTCGTCGGGATGAGCCGAGAGGCCCTGTGGGTTTGTCCCCCATAGTGGGGGGCAAAGACCGAGCTAACGTAACTGCTTTTAGCTGGCAATTACCTGTGTGAAACGCAGTTTTTTCGACGATTGATAGGAGAGTATGCAATCGAATTGCACCGTCGACCTGCGATTTAATGAGAAAGGTTCACGGATGCAACAAAGTTCGACACGCCGACCGGGACTCTCAACTAGAACCTGAGCCATTCGGGGGGGACGAGCTCGGTGGCATCGCTGTGTTCATCGGCGAACCAGACGGCCGGCGCGATCACCGGATTCTCGGCCGTCGCTGGCGGCCCGAGCCAGCCGGCCCACCAGCTGAAGGTGCTGTTGGCGATGACTTTGGATGAGCACGCGGACATCAACGCGATCTCCCCTCCGTCCTGCAGCGTGGCATCCGTCGGGCAGACACGGTCACCCTCCCGCACGAGGTTCGCCGTCATCCACTCAGGGTCGTCGCCGAACCACACCCGGTTTCGATGCCCGAGGGCGTCGAGGTGGGCGAGGGCGCGATCGTAGTAGTCCTTGCCGAGGACGCCGTGCCTGGCGGTGTTGTGCGGCACGGCCAGGTAGTCACCGCGGCGAACGTGGACGGCGACGCTGTGGGGGTCGCTGGAGAGCTCCAGGGCAAGACGCCGCCCGGAGGGGGTCAGCATGGAATCGAGCAGGCCGCTGACGGCCTCGCGCACGCCATCGGCCGACGCGGTGAAGTAGTGCGGCGACTGGAAGTAACCCATCAGGTACGAGCGGCCGCCGAGCCGTTCGAGCACGGAGCGGTCGTGCCCCGACTTCTTCTGTTTGACCAGGCGGAGGCCTGACCCGTCATTGATCCACCCCCGTTTCTGTGCGAACGCGAGAATGAGCCCGGAGAACCGGGAGAACCGCTGGTCGGACCTGATCAGCGGCGCGATCACGAGGGGACGATCACCCCGGCAGCGCACGCTGTCGATCAGAACAGTCCGTCCGGAGTCCTCGAGCGCACGGGTGAAGGCCCACTCGAACAGTTGATTGCCGAGCCCGCCCTGCAGGGTGAGCAGGATCTCTTTGTCTTTCACACGCCAGCGCACGTCCCACCATTCCTGTGGCCATGCCACGTCGCGCCGCCGGCGACGGGACCACCAGCGGGAGAGTGGAGCCAACGATAGGGTGAGCAACCCTCACGGGGACAGTCCCCCGAACATGTGACGCCTCAAGGCGGGGTACGTGGTCGTGCGGGAGGCTAGAGCGTGACGCCCCTGGATGCCATGTACGGCACGGGGTTCGTGAAGTTCCCGGCGATGCGGATCTTGAGGTCGAGGTGGCATCCGCTCACCACTCCGGTCGCACCGATGCCGGCGACGACGGTGCCTGCTTCGATCAGCTGCCCGACGGACACTGTGAAGGAGCCGGTCTGGACGTGCCCGTAGATCGACTCGATTCCACCACCGTGGTCGACGATGACGCGCTGTCCGTATGCTCCGGCAGAACCGGTGAAGGTGACCCGTCCGGCGGAGACAGCTTTGATCGGCGTTCCGCAGCTGGCGCCGAAGTCGACCCCGTCGTGGAATGAGTTCGAGCACCCGGCCCCGTTGCAGACGAGACCTCGAGGACCGTACGGGGAGGAAATCCCTGCGGCGACCGGACGAATCCAGGTGTCGCTCTTTCCGGCGAGGAAGGCGGTCAGTTCGGGGTCGTTGGCGTTGTAGACGTAGTCGCCGTACCCGTTCGACTGGCTTGACCGGCTCGCGGCGAGCTTGGCAGCCTCTGCTGCGGCCTTTGCCGCCTTCGCGGCCTGCAGTTCCTCGGCCGACGTCGCCGAGTAGGAGTCCCGGGCGAGCTCCGGCCTGGTCCAGTCGGGGACCGTGAGCGACTGGGCCCCGGTGTCATGGGTCTGCGCGAGAACCGTGCTCTCCTCGGAGGTGAACGCGTAGGCGGGCAGGGCGACCGTGCCGAAGATACCGGGGACGGCGACGGCCACGATCAGGAGGGAACGGATCGACTTCCACCGTGACGGCTTCGCCACAGGGCGGGCGGATGCCTTCGGCTGCGAGCCGGCTACACGGGCTGCGACGGGCACAGACGCGGTCGATGGGGAGGAAGGGGGGGCGACGGGCACGGCTGCGGCGACCGCTGGTGCGACAGTAACCGGCGCGGCCACCGTCACCGTCGACGCATCAACAGTGCTGGACGCATCAACAGCGCTGGACGCATCAACAGTGCTTGACGCATCAGCAGTGCTGGAGGAGCCTGGGACAGGCGCCGATGATCGTGCGGCTGCTTCCCGCAGGCTCCTGCGGGTGGGGAGGGCCGAATTGGGGTCGATTGCGGAGTCGCTTGCCGCCCGTTCGGGCTCTCGGCTGGTCTCGTCAATCATCACAAAAATTCTCCGCGCGCCAGAATTCAGGCCCCGGCACGACCGTTTTTCACGGCGCGTGTCGCGGTCAGGCTGACGCTGATGTTCAGTGGTGGACGGGAACATAATAGCCCTCGCCCGATTTCGGGTACCTCTGAGGATAGCCGAAGCCACCTGAGAGGACACTCCCAGTTTGGGTGGTCGCCTCCGTCGCAAGCGGGTACGGTCGTCCTTCATGACCGTCGTTCTGCGCAATCCAACCCTCGAGGATGCCGCCGATATCGGCCGTATCCACCAGCAATGCTGGGTCGAAACCTACGATTCACTGGTCGATCCGGAGTTCTGGGAGCACTCCACCGAGGCCCGCCGGATCGGCATGTGGGAGCGGATGCTGCGCCGCGAGGATGACGGAAGACGTCTCGTGGTCGCAGAGGTCGACGACGAGATCATCGGCTTCGCGCTGGTCGGCCCGTACGTTGCTCGCGAGCATCCGGGCCACGCTCCGGCGGAGGAGCTCGAAGTGCGGATGCTCTACGTTCTCCGCGCCCATCACGGCAGCGGCATCGGCCAGCAGCTCCTCGATGCCGTCCTCGCCCCGGATGAGTCGGCACAACTATGGGTGGCAGAGCGGAACCCGCGGGCGCAGGCGTTCTACCGTCGCAACGGCTTCGAGCCGGATGGCAGCCGGGACCCCACTCGGCACCATGGCGGCGACCTCACGGCCATCCGGATGCTCCGCAATGGGCAGGACGTCTGACCGGCCCTCCGCCGAACGGCGAAAGAAGTGTAGCCACCCCTTGTGGCATTCGGCGAGCCGACCGGCGGCATCCGCTCAGTGCGGCACGATGGAGTCGAGGGCATCGGCCGCCGCCGGGCTCGAACGAGGTGTGGGGACCATGCGTAAGAAGAACAAGAACATCACGGCCGACGTCGACCAGGCCGACCTGAAGCCGGACTTCGCGCTGCAGCGCGGCGCCGGTGCTGCGGGTTTCAGCATCGCCGCGTACCGCATCGGGCTCGTCGGGGGCCTCGGCGTTCTCACCGCGCTGCTGATCGCGGGCATCCTGGGGCAGCTCAGCACCGTGCTCGTCTACATCGGCCTCGCCATCTTCCTATCGCTGGGACTCGATCCCCTCGTCACCTGGCTGGAGAAACGCATCCCGCGCGGTCTCGCGATCCTGCTCGTCGTCATTGCCGTCCTCGGGACGTTCGCCGGGTTGCTCTTCGCCGTCATCCCCGTCCTCGTCGAGCAGGCCGCGAACCTCGTCGAGGACTTCCCGCGCCTGCAGAAGGAGGTCCAGACCAGCGACTTCATCAAGCAACTGGAGAGCGCGTTCGGCGGATCGCTGAGCATTGCGGATGCCCTGACCGGCGCCATCGACTTCATCAGCGACCCGAAGAACCTCGTCGCGATCGGCGGCGGGCTCGCCGCAGTCGGAGCTGGAGTCGCCAGCGGTGTGACCGGCGCCACGATCGTCCTCATCCTCACCCTGTACTTCCTCGCCTCCCTCCGTTCCATGAAGGGCGTGGCCTTCCGGTTCGTTCCGGCCTACCGCCGCGTCGGCTTCGCGAAGATCACCGAAGAGATCACGAGCGCCGTCGGCCGCTACGTCGTCGGTCAGCTCAGCCTCGCCCTGTGCAACGGCATCCTCAGCCTCATCTTCCTGTCGATCATCGGGGCTCCGCTGCCGTTCCTCCTCGCGATGATCGCGTTCCTCGGATCGCTCGTCCCGCTGGTCGGAACACTCACCGCCTCGATCATCAACACCCTGATCTGCCTCTTCGTCTCCCCCACTACGGCACTGTTCGCCGGCATCTACTACCTGATCTACATGCAGATCGAGGCATACGTGCTGAGCCCACGCATCATGAGCCGCGCGGTGGCCGTACCGGGCGCGATCGTGGTCATCGCCGCGGTCGCCGGCGGGGCGATCGGTGGAATCCTCGGCGCACTTGTCGCCATCCCCGTTGCGGCATCGGCGATCATCATCATCCAGAAGGTCGTCTTCCCGATCCAGGACTCGAAGGTCTCGCCGAGCGGCGCCTGACCTGCCCAGGGGGTCTTGACCCTCCTGGACGTCAGGAGAAGACTGTCGCGGACACACGAGATATTTCGGAGTGATCGTGACATCCTCACATCTTCTCGACCGGCGGGCACTCGGCGACCTTTCTGACGCGCTGACCGGCACAGTTCTCCTCCCAGGAGACGACGGCTACGACGACGCACGTACCGTCTACAGCGGTGTCGGCGAGCCGGCCGTCGTCGTGCGGCCCTCCGACGCTTCGGACGTCTCTGCCGCCATCAGGTTCGCCCGCGCGCACGGGCTCGTCCTCTCGGTGCGGTCAGGTGGCCACAGCGGCAGCGGGTTCAGCACCAACACCGGCGGGCTCGTCGTCGATCTGCGCGGCCTTGACGAGATCGAGCTTCTCGACGAGGCCGCAGGGCTGGTCCGGATCGGGTCCGGCGCGCTCTGGGGTACCGTCGCGACCACCCTCGGCGACCTGGGACTGGCGCTCACGTCAGGCGACACGGTCAGCGTGGGCGTCGGCGGGCTGACCCTCGGCGGCGGGATCGGCTGGATGGTGCGCTCCCACGGCCTGACCGTCGACAACCTCGTCGAGGCCACCGTGGTGACCGCAGACGGTGCCATCGTCACGGCAAGCGCCGACGAGCATCCAGATCTCTTCTGGGCTCTCCGTGGCGGCGGCGGCAACTTCGGGATCGCGACGAGCTTCGTCTTCCGGGCGCATCGACTCACCGGCGTATACGCGGGAGTCATCCGGTACCGCCCTGACCACCTCGACACCGTGCTCTCCGGATGGCGCAGCGTGATGCGCGACGCCCCCGAGGAACTCAACATCACCTTCGCCTCGATGCCGGACTTCCCGGGCATGCCTGGTGGTATCCAGCTGTTCGTGTGCTTCGCCGGCGACGACGAGGCGGGAGCAAGCGCCGCGATCGGTCCGCTCCTCGCACTGCCGGGGCTGATCTCAGCCGATATCCAGCCGAAGCGGTACGCGGACGTCCTCGAGGAGGCTCATCCGCCCGAGGGGATGACCATCCTGATCCACAATGCCTTCGCGCGCGAACTCGACGATGAGCTCATCGCCGGGCTGACGGGGTTCTACGGACGGCTCGAGGGTTCCGTTCTCATGATCCGCAGTCTCGCGGGGGCGTTCAACCGGGTCCAGGAGGATGCGACATCCTTCCCCTGGCGGGACAGCGAGGCGCTCGTCATCTCAGCGGCGTTCCTGCCTGCCGACGCTCCGGCCGCAGCCCAGCAGCGCGTGCACGACGAGTGGAGCAGGCTCGCTCCCCACCTGCAGGGTTCGTACGGTGGCTTCTCGAATGCCGCAGCCGGGGAGGCCACTGGGCTGATCTATCCGCCGCAGGTGCTCGAGCGCCTGTCAGCGATCAAACACAGGTACGACCCAGACAACCTCTTCAACCAGAACCACAACATCCGCCCGGTGCCCGCCTCCCGGTGAGCGGGCTCCGGACTCAGTTGTCTTCGTCGTCCCAGCCCGCTGGACCCCATGACGTGCGATCGGATGCCTGTTCCCGGCGCAGTTCCCGCCTCGTGATCGGAACATCCGCCACCGGGAAATCCTCAGACGCGAGAGCACGGGAACCCGTGGGCTCGTCGGTCACGTCGACGGGCTCCTGGCTCTCCGCTGGGGCTCCTTCGCCCTTCGTGCCGACCGCCTTCACGACGAGTACGGCGATCGCGGTGGTGACCGGGATGGCGAGGACGAGGCCGATCGAGCCGACGAGGGTGCGCACGATCTCCACCGCCAGTTCGCCGCTGGTGATCGTCTCGACCAACGGGCGATCCTGCAGGGACAGCAGGATGATGAGCGGGAGCGCCGCCCCGGCGTATGCGAACACGATCGTGTACACCGTGGAGGCGATGTGGTCCCGTCCGACCCGCATGGCGCCGGCGAACAGCCGCTTCGCACTCGAACCGGGAGCGAGCTCGTGCATCTCCCACACCGCGGACGATTGGGTGATGGTCACGTCGTTGAGTACGCCGAGCCCGGAGATGATCAGCCCGCACAACAGGATCCCTGACAGCGAGATCGACCCGGATGCGTACGACAGCGAGTAGTCCAGCTCGTCGTTCAGTCCGGTGAGATGGGCGGAGCCTGTCGCCCACGCGGCGATGAGTGCTGTCGTGATCAGGCCGAAGATCGTCCCCAGCAGGGCGGTCGACGTCCTCGCCGAGAAACCGTGGGCGAAATACAGCACCCCCACCATGATCACCGTCGATCCGACGAGTCCCAGGAGCAGCGGCGGTTTGCCCTCGATCAGCCCGGGAATGATGAACTGGGCGATCACGACGTACGCGCCGGCCAGGCCGAGGAGGGCCCGGAAACCGCGCCAGCGTGCGACGAGGACCACGACGAGCGCGTAGATGGCGGCGAGCAGTGCCATCGGCGCGGTGCGGACGAAGTCGACGAAGGAGTACTGGGCGACAGCGCCTTCGCCCGCGGCGCCCAGGTCGAGGAAGCGGATGCGGTCGCCGACGTTCACGTCGGCTTCCCGGATGACCTCAGGTGGAACCTCGACCTCGACGATCGCTCCTCCGCGATCCGGGTCGAGGTGGGCGACGAGGCATTTCTGCCCCTCGGACTCCTCGCTGGATGGATAGAGGCAGGTCGCCACGCTGGTGCTCTCGACGGTTCCGACCTGGAAGCTCGCTCCCTCCGTTGCCGAGTACGGGTTGCCGACCTCGACGTCGCTCGCGGTTCCGCTGGGCCAGAGGAGGAACATGGCGACGATGGCCGCGAGCGTGAGGGGGATCAGTATCGCGGCGAGGAGCCGGTTCGCGCGGCGACGCGTGGCGACCGCCTGTGGGGACATGTCGAGATGCGAGTGGCTGTGACCCATGGGAGTTCCTTCCGGTGTCAGTGCTGGAGTCGTCTGGCACGTGCGGACCGTAACGCGTCCGTGCCGATCATGAGGGCGAGACCGATCCCGAGGAACGCGATCTGGGCTGCGGGCAGGGAGTGGATTCCCGTGCGGTCGAGGAGAATCCCGCCGAGCAGCGCACCACCGCCGATGCCGACATTGAACGCGGTCGTCTGCAGGGCCGCGGCGACGTCCCTCGTCCTGAACGAGGCGGTGTGCAGCATCCGTGTCTGCAGCATCGCTGGCACACCGCCGAACGCGACGCCCCAGAGGACGAAGGCGATGACCACGACGACCGAGTTCGCCGACCACACGGCGAGAACCGCGATCGCCAGCATCATGCCGGCGATGGCCAGGGCGAAGCCGCGCTTCGGGAACCGGTCGGACGCGTACCCGGCCAGAACGAGTCCGATGACACCCGCTCCGCCGAACAGGAAGAGGAGGAAGGCCACCGAGGTGTCGGGGAACCCGGCGACGTCGACGAGCCACGGCGCGATGTACGTGTAGAAGGTGTTCTGACCGGTGATGAGGATCACGATGACGATGCAGAGGAGGACGACGCCGCGGATGCTGCGGTCCTTGTAGAGCGGAATCGCGATCTCACCGGTCTTCAGCACGACGTGGTGGTTCACCGGTGGAAGGAATTTCACGACCGCGAAGGCGAGCAGGACGACGATCACGGCGATGATCGCGAACGCCGCCCGCCACCCCAGTGCGTGTCCGAGCGCCGTGCCGACCGGGACGCCGAGGACGAAGGCGGCCGATGCTCCACCTGAGGTGATGGCAACGGCCTTGCCCAGTTGGTGCTTCGGGACGAGGTGGGCGGAGTACGCGGCGACCACCGCCCAGAACAGGCCGTGCGCCAGGCCACCCAGGACGCGGGCACCGACGAGGATCTCGTAGGTGGGGGCGATCGCGGCGAGGATGTTCGCGAGCGCGATCACGCCGAGGACGACGACCACAAGGCCTTTGCGCGAGTACTTGCGGGTCAGCGCCGCCAGCGGAGTGGTCGCGATGACGACGGTGCCGGCGAAGACCGTCACGAGGAGGCCTGCCGTCGACAGGCTCACGCCGAGTTCTTCGGCCATGTCCGGCAGGAGGCCGGTGGGCAGGAACTCGCTCGTCACCGAGACGAAGATCGCGCCGGCGAGGGTGAGCAGGCCGATCCACGGGAAGGCAGGAGCCGTGGTCTTCTCGGTCGTGGTCGTGGACACAGGCATCGCCGTTCAGGGTCTGGTGGGGGAAAGGTGCGAAGCCGACTCCGGCGTGCGGCGCGCTGTCGGTTCAGCCTATTCGACGCCTCGGGCGGACGTGAGCCTCAGCCTCACCCGGTCCTGGGGTCCGGACCGGGTCAGGCGCTCGATGAAGAGGAACACGCGGTACTCGAGGCCGTACTTTCGCGAGAAGACTCTGGTGAGGATGCCGTGGGCTGCGCGTCGCCGCCGACCCGACCCATCCTGTTGCAAGGGCGGCGGGAGGCATGAGGACACCCTAGCCGCGACGGTGCCGACGGCATTCCACCTCGCAGGGCTCCTGGAGGAGCCGTCGAAGGCCGCGGCGATGTCGCACAGCGGCGAGGTCACGGTGTGGCGATGAAGTCGAGCAGGTGCTCGAGTGGTCGAGGCGCGTGCTCGTTGCCGAGCGCCTCGACCAGGGCACGCGCATACCGGCTCTTCCTTCCGCCGATCGAGCCGAGGAAGCGACGCTGCTGGGCGTCGACGGCACGGCCGCGCTGCGCGGGCTGGTTCTGGAAGATCCGGAACGCCCTGAGGTCGCCCTGGGCATCCATCGTGTTCTCGACGTTCGTCGCTCCCAGGGTCCGGATGAGCTCGTCCTCGAGGTCCGCGCTGCAGACGTAGAACCCGAGAGCCTCCATGTCGTCCCTGGTGAGGTTCGCGCCGAGACCTGCATGCTCGAGGCCGCGGCGGAAGAACCCTTCCTCGCCGATGTCGCAGAGCCCGGCGAGGCCGAGGCCGAGTCCTGGCGGACCGAGGAGGGAGACGTAGTTACGGATGTTCATGGCGCCGCCGAGCGGGATGACGGCGACGTGTTCGTCCTCGAGGTCGATGCCGCGGATCTCGGCGAGTGCCTCGAGTGCGACCCGGTCGCTGTCGCCTTCGACGAGAACGGCCGTCGCGACGGAGCCGGCGAGCGCCGTGACCTCGGTGGGCGCGGGAACCCCCGCTTCGCCGGTCGCCCAGGTGGCGACCGCGTGGCGGAACCGCACCATCTCGTCCATGGCCTCATTGTGTCGCGTCAGCGGTGTTCCGTCAGCGTGGCGCGGCTGCGTTTCGGGAGGAAGAACGGCAGGCCAATCGACGTATGGACGTCGGACCCCCGGATTTTCCTCCCGAAACCCAGCGTTCGGCCTCCGTACCGTCCCCAACTGCGGAAAATCTTGCGAAGAACCCAACTCAACGGCTCGCTCACGCCCGAATCGGCGAGAATCTCCGAAGTTCGGGACAGTCCCCTCTACGCCCCCGCTGGCGGCTCCGCGAGCAGCTCGACCCGGTCGGCGAGGTAGGAGTCGAAGTCGACGGCGTCCGCATCTCCTGCAGAGGCGTTCCAGCGCACGCGGGCCCGATCGCCGGCGAGAAAGAGACGACCGGCCGCAGAGCGCAGGTGATCAGAGTCGAGCACGACCTCGACCGCATCGAAGTTGACGGTCTCCCCGTGCGGGAAGCGTCCGCGGGTCGCCGCGGCCCGGTACTCCCGCCGCTGCTCCGCAGACGCCGACTGGTACGCGGGACGCCCCGGCTCCAGGGCACGCGTCGCCAGGCCGGTCTCGTAGAGCGTGCTGTCGGGCGCAAGCAGGAACACTCCGAGCCGCCAGACCCTGCCCACGGAGCGCAGCACCGGCTTCCTGGGCACCCCGAGCACTCGCCGCTCTGGCACATACTCGGCGAGCGCCTCGTCCCGCGCACCGGCCTCCGTCAGCCGGGCGACGGCATCGTCGAGAAGGGTGCGGATCTCGGCCACGATTCGGTCGCCGTCAGCGGGAGGCATCCGTCATCGTCCCGATGCAAGCAGTCTCACGACCCGCTCAGGGTCGTCGAGGAGCGGACGGGATGCCGGGTCGCTTACCAGGCGGACCAGCAGAGCGGACGCCGCCCGCACGCTTGTCGTCCAGTATCCGCCCACGTGGTGGCGGGTGATCGGCATCACGACGGGATCCGCACCACGGATCGAGACGCGAAGCGTGCCGTCTTCGATGTCGCTGCCGATGTCCCAGGACACGAGGAGCGTGCCGAGAATACCCAACCCGATCGTCGTCGCGAGTCCCGGCAACCGGAAGCGCGTCTCGGGAACCGACAGAGACACGTCGTCGATCCGAGACCAATCGAGCGAAACCGCTTGTTCCTGGTACTCGCGGAGTACGAGTGCGGATGCCGTCAGTTCGGCGTGATGACCGCCAGCGTCGCCGAGAACGAGGGAGTCACCCCGAGCTTCGAGGGGTCCGAATCGGCTCATGCCGCCAGCCTAGCTGGGCGCTCGCAACGCCAGCCGCGTCTGGGTCTGGGCGGCTCCCGCGTCCGTCTTCAGGTGCCGGAGCAGTGCGTCGAGGCGACCGGTGTCATCGACGACGACGTGGAGGAGGTAGTCGTACGGACCGGTCACGTGCACGGCGTCACGCACCTGGGGCAGGTTCTCGACGAAGGCGAGGAAGGCATCCGAGTCGCCGTCCGCGCGGAGGCGAACATCGATGAACGCTTCCAGTCCGGCAGCGCCGACCGGCACGTCCCCGGCGAGGACTGCCCGATAGCCGAGGATCACCCCCGCCTTCTCGAGCTTCCGCACCCGGGCCGCAGCCGCATTCGTGCTCAGGCCGACGAGACCGCCGAGGGTGCTGAAAGATATCCTGCCGTTTCTCCGGAGATGACCGAGAATTGCACTGTCGACGGTGTCCACACCGCGAATATATCTGGTCAGCGGCAGGATGCACAGATCGATCTGCGGGTCAGCGCGACACTGGACGCATGTCCCTCTTTCTCGTCGGTACGCTGGCCGGCCTCGGTGTCGCGATGCCGATGGGCGCGATCGGCGTGCTTCTGGTCAGGGAAGGTGTTGGGGTCGGCTTTCGGGTCGCAGCAGCGGGCGCCGTCGCGGTCGCCCTCGTCGATACGGCCTACTGTGTGCTCGCCGTGACGGTCGGCGCCGTCGCCGCCCCGTGGATCGAGTCGCTCGGCGCAGCCCCGACGATCATCGCCGGGCTCGTTCTCGTCGCGCTCGGCGCTGCCGGCCTGCGGAAATCTGGAATCGGGGCACCGAGCGCGTCCGATACACCTGTCGCCCCGTCGGTCGTAGGGGTTTTCGCTCGTTTCGCGGGGCTCACAGCCATCAACCCGTCGACACTCCTGTACTTCGCCGCGCTCACCGCGGCCCTGAACGCTTCGCTTCGACCGGATGGGAGTCTCGCGGCGTTCGTCGTCGGGGTCGCTGTCGCCTCCGGGCTGTGGCAGCTCGGCCTCGTCGGCGTCGGCGCGGTCCTCGGGGGCCGTCTGACCGGCACAGGGCAGCGCGCCCTGAGCGTCGGCGGCTCCGCCGTGGTTCTCGCGATGGGCCTCTCGACGCTCGTCGTTGTCGTTCTCGCCGGAGCCTGACGCAATGGGAAGGCCGGCTGAGCGTCAGGCCACCATTGTCCTCAGCGTCTCGGCATTCCGCACGGCATTGCCGCCGCCGTCGTTGTTGAAGTAGACGTAGACATCCGTCCCGCTGTTCCTCCACTCGGTGATGCGATCGGCCCACCACCTCAGATCGTCGTCCGAGTACGAGCCGCCGTAGAGGTGGTCGTGGTCAGGGCCGTGCATCCTGACGTAGGCGAACCCCGCTGTCGCCCGGAGGATGCAGGGAAGATTGGCGCCGCTCATCACGCAATAGGCGGCGCCATGTGCCTCGAGAAGGCGGAACACGTCCTCGTTGTTCCAGCTCTCATGCCTGAACTCGACGGCGACAGGGATCCACTCGGGCATCCGCTCCAGGAAGTAGCCGAGCCGTGCGTCATCCCTGGCCATTCCGGGCGGAAGCTGCACCAGGAGAACGGCGCGCTTGTCGCCGAGTTCGTGCCAGCACCGGGCGATCCTGTCGATCCACACCTCGGGCGCGTAGAGCTTCTTCGCGTGGGTGAGGCCGCGCGGCGCCTTCACCGTCAGGCGGAACCCGTGCGGCAGACGCTTCCGCCAGCTCGCGAAGGATGATTCCCGCGGCCAGCGGTAGAAACTCGCATTCAGTTCGACGGTGTCGAAGCGCTGGACGTAGTGGGCGAGCCGGTCCCGCGGCGCGAGACCCTCTGGGTACAGCACGCCGTTCCAATGGTCATAACTCCACCCTGATGTTCCGATCCAGACGCGACTCATCCGCCCACCGTATAAGTGGCGCCGTGACGGGCCACAACCCCCTTGTCTGATCACGCCGACGGAGCGGTGAACAGCGTGCGCGCGGGTGTGCGCACGCTCACGCCCTACGCTGGACAGATGACGGATGCCGCCATGATCGGCCCGGTCGCCGCACCGGAGCTGCATGTGATGACCTACAACATCCGGCGTCGGATGGCTCGCGTCCCCCGCCGCAGCCCCGACCAGTGGGCCCGCAGGCGACCGCTTCTGAAGAAGCTCCTCCAGCTCGAACGGCCGGCCATCCTCGGCATCCAGGAGGGACTCCCCGAGCAGGTCGACTTCGTCTCGCAGGCCCTCGGGGCCGCCTACCGGCGCATCGGCCGCGGGAGGAACGCCGACGGCGAGGGCGAGGAGTGCACGGTCTTCTACGACAGCACCAGGGTGATTCTGCGTGACTGGAGTCAGCTCTCCCTGTCAGACAGCCCCCGCATCGCCGGGTCGCGATCGTGGGGAAACATGCTCCCGCGCATCGTGGTCGTCGCCGACTTCACCGACACAGCCACCGGCATCCAGTTCTCCGTCCTCAATACCCACTTCGACCACATCTCCCGCACCTCTCGGGCACGCTCTGCCGCGATGCTCAGCGACCTCGTCGAAGGCCTCAGCACCCCGGCGATCGTCATGGGCGACATGAACTCCGGCGTGCGATCGGTCCCGTATCGCGCCCTGACCGAACCAGGCTTCCTCCTGGATGCCTGGTCGGTCGCTCGCAAGCGACTGACGCCAGCGTGGGCCACGTACTCCGGCTATCGGGCACCCAAGGAGGGCGGGAGGCGCATCGACTGGCTCCTCGTCACCGAGTCGGTGACCGTGGAGTCGATCGCCATCAACGCGGTGCGCTTCGACGGCGCAGCGGCATCCGATCACGAACCGGTGCAGGCGCGCATCCGGTTCTGACGCGCGCCTATTGCTTGTTCAGCTGCCCGATCCGGTAGCCCACGAGTTCCTGCATGGCGAAGCCGGTCGCGGTGCGTTTGACGCCGTCGATCCCGAGGATGCGTCCGGCGATCCGGTAGAGATCGTCGGCATCGCGGGCGACGACGTGGATGAGGAGGTCGGTGACGCCGGTGAGCCCGTGCACTTCGAGTACTTCCGGGATCGCGCCGAGGGCCTCACCGACGGCGGCCAGCTTGCGCTGGGTGACCTTCGTCACCACGTAGGCGCGGAGCGGATAGCCGAGGAACGCCGGGTCGATCCTCCGGTCGAACGAGCGGAGCGTGCCTTCCTCCGCGTACCGCGCGAGCCTGGCGCGCACGGTGTTCCTGGCGAGGCCGGTCGTTTCGGCGATCGCGACGTTCGTGGCATCCGGATCCGCGATCAGGGCGTTCAGGAGAAGGGTGTCGATCGCGTCTGCGGTTCGCTTCGTGCTCATTGTGCTCACCTCGGCTGGGGAAATGGGAAGGAGTGAAGGACGTTCTGCGCATTTCGAGTGACCTCTCTTGCGCGACAGGATGTCTCATGGTCGACTCTAGGGCAGAAATGCGCACCGCAGCGCTTTTCCGAACAGCCGGGACATCATCATGGACGCACTTCTCGAAGACCGCAGGACGCTGGACGCATCGCCGTACGGAGACGTCGAGCTCGACACGCTTGCCACCGTCGAGAAGCGCGTGCTCTGGCTGGCCACCTCGATGATCCACCACGCCAACCGGGTGCGCGTGACGCCGTCCGGGATCAAGGTGGGCGGACACCAGGCGTCGAGCGCCTCCATCGTGTCGATCATGACCTCGCTCTGGTTCGGCCAGCTGCGCGCGGAAGACCGGGTCTCGGTCAAGCCGCACGCGTCTCCGGTACTGCACAGCATCAACTACCTGCTCGGCAAACTCGATGAGAAGTACCTGACGACACTCCGTGAGTTCGGCGGCCTTCAGAGCTACCCGAGCCGCGCCAAGGACCCGGACGAGGTCGACTACTCGACCGGGTCCGTCGGCATCGGCGCGACCGCTCCGATCTGGGGCGCCATCTCGCGCCGGTACACCGAGACGGTCAGCGGGGTTCCCAGTCGTGGCAGGCAGTACTCGCTCGTCGGCGACGCCGAACTCGACGAGGGTGCGATCTGGGAGGCCGTGCTCGACTCCAGCGTCGCCGACCTCGGCGAGATCGTGTGGATCGTCGACCTCAACAGGCAGTCCCTCGACCGGGTCGTGCCGAACATCGCCGCCGGAAAGATCGAAGCGCTGTTCACGGCCGCGGGCTGGCAGGTCCTCACGGTGCGCTTCGGGCGTCTGCTCGAGAACCTCTTCGCACTGGACGGCGGAGACGCTCTCCGTCGCCGCATCGTCGACATGTCCAATCCCGAGTACCAGCGCCTCCTGCGCTGCACGGCACGTGAGCTTCGGACCCGGCTCCCCGGTGCCGGCGAGGAGAGTGCCGCGATCGCAAGCGTGATCGCCACCGTCGACGACACCACCCTCGTCTCCGCCATCAGGAACCTGGGCGGACACGACCTCGGCGCCCTCCGCGAGGCGTATGCACAGATCGACGACAGCAAACCGACGGTGATCATCGCCTACACGGTGAAGGGCCACGGACTGCCGACGGAGGGTCACCCGCAGAATCACTCCTCTCTCCTCACCATGGAGCAATACCGCGAGCTCGCGGCGGGAATGGACGAGAATCCGAATGCTCCCTGGTCACGTTTCGACGCAGACAGCGCCGCCGGCCGGCTGTGCGCGTCGACGGCCGATGCCCTCAGGCGCGAGGACGAGGTCGCTGTCGCACCGCCGGCCGTTCCCACCGAGTTCGGCAGGACGCCATCGGGGACGGCGACCACCCAGGCGGCCCTCGGCCGTGCGCTGCTCGACCTCACCAGGGCGGCGCCTGACGCGGCTCGTCGCGTGGTGACGGTGAGCCCTGACGTGAGTTCGAGCACGAACCTGGCCGGCTGGCTCAACAAGGTGGGGGTGTGGTCGACGGAGGAACGTCAGGACTGGTTCAGCGACGACGCCGAGACGATCATGCACTGGCGCGAGAAGCCCACCGGGCAGCACATCGAACTGGGTATCGCCGAGGTCAACCTCGTCTGCCTGCTCGGTGAACTCGGTGCGACGTGGAGCAGATGGGGGCAGCCACTGTTCCCGATCGGGGTTCTGTACGATCCATTCGTGGAGCGTGCCCTGGAGCCGTGGTCGTACGGGATCTACGCGGGCGGGCAGTCCATCCTCGTCGGCACTCCGTCAGGGGTCACCCTCGCCCCTGAGGGCGGAGCGCACCAGTCGATCAAGACGCCGTCGATCGGTCTGGAGCAGCCGGGGTGCACGAGCTACGAACCGGCATTCGCGATCGACGTCGAGTGGACGCTCCTCGCCGCCATGGCCCAGCTGGGTCGCGAGGGCGGCACCTCGGCCTACCTCCGTCTGTCGACGAAGCCGGTCGACCAGCAGTTGGCGCAGGTGCCCAGCGACCCCGCCGCGCGTGAACGCCGCCGCCGACAGGTCGTCGCCGGCGGGTACACCCTCCGTTCGGTCGAGAAGCCGGTCGCGACGATCGTCACGATGGGGGCCATGGTGACGGATGCCCTGGCGGCAGCCGATCGGCTCGAGGCGCAGGGTTCTCCCGTCGACGTCATCTGTGTGACCAGCCCCGGTCTCCTCTTCGAGGCGGTCCAGGGCCGCAACGGACAGGACTCAGCACCAAGCTGGATCCTGGACCAGATCCTGCCACGAGACCGGGCCGTTCCTCTCGTCACCGTGCTCGACGGGCATCCGCACACCCTCGCGTTCCTCTCCGGCGTCAACCAGGTGAAGAGCCGCAACCTCGGGGTGAGCAGGTTCGGGCAGGCGGGCGATGTCGAGGATGTCTACCGCTATCACGGGATCGACGTCGACAGCATCGTGCGGGCCACACTCGACGTCATCGCCTGAGCGCAACCCCTGTCGGACGAGCCCCCAGTGGATATTCTGGGGGAATGATCCAGACCTTTCTGCGGGTCCCCCGCGGGGCCGCAGAGGTGATCGCCGACGGCCTTCGACTGGTCGGTGCCGTCTGCATCGTGGTCGCGCTGATCGGCTGGCCGTGGGTCGACGTCGCCGTGTTCGCCCTCGCGCTCGTCGGGCTGGTCGTGCCGCGCTTCCTCGGAATCCGGCCCGGGCTCGACATCGCCTTTTGCGTCATTGTGCTCATCGCCGCATGGAGTGCGTTGCTCGAGTTGTACGACGCGATCGAGTACCTCGATTTCGTCGTGCACTTCTTCCTCAACGGCCTCACCGCCGCCGTTTGCTACATCCTTGCGGTGCGCCTCGACATCGTGCCTGATCCGACGAAGACCCCCGTCCCGCTCGGGGCGATCGTTGCCCTGACCACGGCGTTCGGACTCGCCGCAGGGGTGTTGTGGGAACTGGCGGAGTGGGTGGGACACACCTACATCGACGAATCCATCTTCGTCGGCTACGACGACACGATCGCGGACTTCGCCGCCGGCGGCCTTGGCGCACTCTGCGCTGGACTGTTCGGCCGTTCCCTCCTCGACGAGAGTCGGTATGTTCCGGCGCAACAGACGCTGCGGAACGAACACGCCTGACGCCGTGACAGTCGTCGCTCAAGGCGCTGGCCTCGGGCTGGGCTCGGGGCTGTGGGCTCAGAGCCCGCCGAGCAGGAACCCGGCCGAGCTGGCCAGGACGGCAGCGACGAGCATCCCGACACTGCTGGCGAGCGCGACACCGTAGCGGCGCTGCTGCACGAGCCGCACCGACTCGACACTGGCCGTGCTGAAGGTCGTGTAGCCGCCGAGGAATCCACTGCCGAGGATGAGCTGGAGCTCAGGCGGAAGCACCGCTGAGAGTGCCAGGGCGGTGACCAGTCCGAGGAGGAACGAGCCGGTGATGTTGATGGTGAACGTTCCCAGCGGATACGCCGACGTCGCTCGCGATCGGATCAGCCCGTCGAGGACGAACCTGACGCCGGCGCCGAGCCCACCGGCGAGCGCCAGCGCGATGAACAGCAGCGGCGTCATGCGCCGGCCGCCGTGCTGTCTCGGTGGCGCCACGCGGCGATGGCGATGCCCGCCCAGGCGGCGACAAGGCCGAGGAGAAGAGAGCCCACGGCGTAGAGGATGCCGGTGCCCACGTCACCTGCCCTGAACAGAAGGTCCGTGTCGGTCGCGAGTGCGCTGTACGTGGTGAAGCCGCCGAGGAATCCGGTCCCCGCGAAGAGGCGGAGGCGCTGCCTGCGCCCGGTGTCTTCGCCGTTCCGGACCAGGCCTTCGAGGAGGAGGCCGAGCGCGAAGGAGCCGAGAACGTTGATCGCGAAGATGGCAACGGGGAGGGAGCCGATCGGCGGAACCGCAAGGGTGACGGCTTCCCGAGCGGCCGTTCCGAGGGCGCCGCCGATGATCACGAGCGCGATGAACGACGGTCGCAGGTGCACCGAGCTCACTCGGTGCGCTCCCAGGGCAGCGGTGACGCGGGCGACGTCGACGCGTGCGGCACGACGACGACCGGCCGGTGCTGCCGGTGGGCGAGATGCGCGGCCACCGAGCCATTGAAGAACTCCTGGATCGAGCCGCGGAATCCGGGGGACCGTGTGCCGACGACGATCATCACGGCATCCACCCGGTCGGCGAGGGCGATCAGCTCGTGGCTCGGGTCACCGACGAGTGGGCGCACGCTCCAGCGCACTCCGGTCGGCTCGAGGATCGCGGCGATTTTGTCCCGCAGGGCCTCGTCGAATCTCTCCACACGCAGGTCCTGGATCTCCGGGTCGACCGGCATCGATGTGAACCGGCCGTCGGAGAACCGTTCGACGAGGTAGCGGCTCGGGTCGACCGAAGCGCAGACCAGCATGGCGTCGAACTTCAGGGCGAACTCGGCCGCCTGCTGAAGGACATACGCCGGCTGGCGCTGTACGACTCCCACGATGATCACGTTCGGATCAGGCATGAACTCCCCATCTCTGCGGGTCCACCTCCGCCGCATCGCAATTCTGCGATGACAGCAGTGTTTCAGAAATGAGGAATCCGTGAAAGCCGGTCGGTGTTACAGATGCCATGGCCACCATCGATCTGACAACGACCTCGTTCAATTCCGCTGTCGAAGACAGCGACATCCTTTTCGTCGACTTCTGGGCAGCCTGGTGCGGCCCATGTCGTGCCTTTGCTCCGACGTTCCAGTCGGCATCCGAAGCGCACCCGGACATCGTGTTCGGCAAGGTCGACACCGAAGCCGAGCAGCAGTTGTCTGCGGCGGCCGGGATCACGTCGATTCCGACCCTCATGGTGTTCCGCGACCAGATCCTCGTCTTCTCCCAGCCGGGCGCGCTGAACCCGCCCCAGCTCGACCAGGTCATCACCGCGGTCAAGGGTCTCGACATGGACGAGGTTCGCAAGTCGATCGCTGAGGCCGAAGCGGCCGAACAGGCCGCTCCGTCGAACTAGCGGCAGCCTGACGAGACGGCTCAGTCGAACAGGTCGCTGAGCCAGCTTTCCTTCTTCTTCTTGCGCGGGTAGCCGTCGTACCCGCGTTCACGGTCTCCGTAGCCGCGCTCGCGCTCGTCGTAGCCGCCATTGCGGTACGCGTCGTTGGCGGGCACACCGTACTGGGGGGCGCGAGTTCCCCAGTCAGCAGCTGCTGGGGCTGGGGCTGCAGGAGCTGCGGGGGCGGGCGGGGTCGCAGGAGCGGCCGGAAGCTCGGACTCGACGCGGGCGATGATCTTGTCGAGTTCGCCGCGGTCCAGCCAGACGCCACGGCATTCGGGGCAGTAGTCGATTTCCACGCCGCTGCGCTCACTCATCACGAGCGTTGCCGAGTCGATGGGGCACTTCACGATGGTCCTCCAGAGATTGAATCCAGCTGTTCGATCCTATGAGCAGACATCCTGCGGTACCTGAGAGAACCATCCTCAGTTCATTTGGTTTTGCAGTGCTGATGTGTATGCTCGACCGGGTTGCTCGACTGGGCTGATTGGAGCCGCATGACGACGGGACATCCTGAACGTGCCACCTCGACAGGCGGCACGGGCTACGCCGGAACGGCGACACGCGTCCTTGTGCTCGGCGACGAAGACGCCACGTTCGCGGCGATCGTCGATGGGCTTACACAGCATGGAGTAGACACAGTGCGTGCCACTGATGTGTCGGCCTGCGTGGACTCGCTGCGCAAGAACCAGGCCACCGGCGTCGTCCTGTCGATCGATGCAGCGGCGCTGTCTGAGCGGACCGCCCGCAAGGAGTTGGCGTCGAAGCTGTCCGGGACCCTTCACCGGTTGCTCCCCCTCCTCGCGCAGCCCGCACAAGTACTTGTTCTTGCACGCGGAATGGATGCTTCGCACAAGGCGCGGATGGACAAGGAGATCCTGTCGGTAATCACCAGGGTCAGCCGGCAGGCGACGAACGAGTACGGCATGAACCTGAGTATCAATGCGGTGGACATCACCGGAACTGTGGACACATCCCTTGTGGCACGGAGGGCGACTGAGCTGTTCGATGCCCGGGAAGAAGTGTCGACGGGGGAAGTGCTCGACTACTCGGAGATCACTGGTCAGACGATCGGGTGTGCCCTGGCTTTGCGGTTTGTCTACTGAGGAGTCTCGGGCTGGGGCTTGAAGCTGCGGCGAATGTGTCGGGCTGGGTGCGGTCGGGGTGGAATGCGGTCGGGGTGTCGGGGCTGGGGTGTCGGGGCTGGGGTGTCGGGGCTGGGGTGTCGGGGCTGGGGTGTCGGGGCTGGGGTGTCGGGGCTGGGGTGTCGGGGCTGGGGTGTCGGGGCTGGGGTGTCGGGGCTGGATGAGAATTTTCTCCTCAGCTCAAACAATGAGGCGTGAGGCCAGGGGCGCCGAGCCGCGCGGATCATGACGCCCGGGTGACGCCCCTGGCCTCACCCCTCATAACTCGACACCCCGAAAACACTCATCCAGCCCTCTTGTCGACCGCGAGTTCCGGATGTGCAGCTGTGCGTCAGAACGGTGGCAGCGCGTTCCGCGGCTGCGATTGCGTTGGTTCGCTCGGCAGCGCCTTCGGCGGCTGCTGGTCGGTTGGGCTGATTCGCAGCGCCTTCGGCGGCTGCGATGCGTACGGTTCAGCAAACTGCGGCGGCGGGTCTGGGGCTGTGAGCAGGACCTCGGGTTGGGTGACGTAGGTGTGGCCTCCGGGGGAGGTCCACTCCTGGACGCCGTTGCCGAGCTGCCTGGTGTGCCAGGTGGTCTGGTGTTTCAGTCGGTGGTGCTTCGGGCAGAGGTGGGACAGGTTCTCGCACTCGGTCGGACCGCCGAACGCGAACGCGGTGGTGTGGTCGATGTCACAGTGCCGGGCCGCCCGGTTACAGCCCGGGAACCGACAGGTCCCATCCCGGTAGGCGAGGAACCGTTTCATCGATTTCGACGGCCGGTATTTCGTCGAATCCAGGGCGAGCGGTGCTCCGGACTTCGGGTCGGTGAGCATCCGGAACCAGGTGCTCGATTGGCCGGCGAGCCGTCGTGCCGTGTCCGGGTCGATCGGCCCATACCCCTCCAGGGTGCCCGGTTCGTTGGTGATACCGAGAAGTGTCAGCGCGGGGACGGTGACCGTGACGGTGGGACGGATCCGGCGGAACGCACTGGCGGGGTCGGCACCGAACCCGGACCCGACGGCCGTGCTCGGAGTCGAGGTCGAGGTCGACCTCGAAGCCGGCGATCCGACACCGGCGTTTCCGGGCACTCCGGCCGAGCTGGACGTGAGTTCTCCGGACAAGGCCGCGGAGAGTGCGTCGGTGCAGACGTCGGCGGTGAGCTGGGCAAGAGTCCGCGGTTCGGCCGGGTTCTTCAACGCCACGGCCCGGTCGCGGATGGTTGTGTAGATCGATGTTGCTTGGGGTGCGGTCGTGTAGAGGTTCAGCCACGCCATCCCGTCTGGGGCGGGCTGGAACTCCAACCG